>CAWAQN010000018.1:0-133906 GCA_963784225.1 uncultured Gammaproteobacteria bacterium | reverse complement strand
GGTAACGTGGAGCGTGCATGACCAGCGACAGATCACGCCGTTCGATCTCGATGTACCCGAGTCCGAACTCGAGCAGCTGCGAGCGAAGCTCGACCTGACGCGCTGGCCCGACGCGGAATACGGCGAGGCGTGGGCACAGGGCGTGCCGCTCGACCGTGCGAAGGCGCTCGTGCATTACTGGCGCCGCGAATACGACTGGCGACGCTGCGAGGCGATGCTGAATCGCTTCGGGCAATACCGCACGACCGTCGAGGGCGTGGGTATTCACTTCCTGCACGTTCGCTCCCCGCATGCCGGCGCGCTGCCACTGATCATGACCCACGGCTGGCCGGGCTCGGTGATCGAATTTCACAAGGTCATTGGTCCCCTCACCGAACCCGAGAAGTTTGGCGGCAGCGCCGCGGACGCGTTTCACGTCGTGGTGCCTTCGCTACCAGGCTATGGGTTTTCCGACAAGCCGGTCGCGCCGGGCTGGACGATCGGAAAGATCGCCTCGGCCTGGAGCGTCCTGATGGCACGCCTGGGTTACGAGCGATACGTGGCACAGGGCGGCGACTGGGGCGCCGCAGTGACGACTGCGCTGGCGATGCTGAAACCTGCGGGGCTCGCCGGCGTGCACATGAACATCGTTTCTGCGAGACCTAAAAATCTTCCACGAGAAGAAGCGACGCTCGAAGAGCGCAGGGCCATCGCGGCGATCGAACGCTACCAGCGACGTGAGAACGGTTACGCCATGGTACAGGCGACGAAGCCACAGACGCTCGGTTACGGGCTCGCCGATTCGCCCGCGGGCCAGGCGATGTGGATATACGAGAAATTCCAGTGCTGGACGGACTGCGATGGCGAACCGGAAAATGTACTGACCCGGGACGAGATGCTGGACAACATCATGCTTTACTGGTTGACGAATTCAGCGACGTCCTCGGCACGCCTGTACTGGGAGAGTTTTTTCCAGGCGCCGCCCGTGCAGACCGACTTGCCTGCGGGCTTTAGTATTTTCCCGAAGGAACTGTTCCTGTCGCCGCGTAATTGGGCGGCAAAGCCGTTCACGAACATCGTCTACTGGAACGAGGCGGAGCGGGGCGGACACTTTGCGGCGCTCGAACAGCCGGCAATTTTCGTGCGCGAACTGCGTAACTGCTTCCGGCAATTTCGCTGAGTTCGAAAAAATTTGACGCGGCTAGTGAATGCTGACGTTCAAGCCATCGCGACCCGAAATTTCCTTGCGCTCGCATGACATGGTGGGTACGCCTAAAATGTACCAGTCGTGCCGCCATCTTCGCTCCGTCGGCACGCCAAGCTTGCCAGCATTCGCCTGGATGATTGCGGACGGTGGGCTGGCCGATCGCGATCCAGCGACAGATACGCCAGCCGGCCAATCGACGGATTTGGCTCTGCGGTCGCCGACCAGCAAGCGCAATGCGGCGGTCGCTGCGGGCGATGTCGAATTGCGAGGGATATGCCGGCCGTCGGTCATGAAGCCTCTCTCGATGTCAGACCCGGGACGGCCGGCGGGCGTTCTCCGCCAGGATTCGTTCCGCCAGGTCGATGACAGGGCGGTCGATCATCTTGCCATCCAGCGCAAGTGCAGCGCCATTGGAGGCACGTGCTGTTGCGACGACGCGCGTTGCCCACTCGATCTCCTGCAAGGTGGGTACAAAGGCGGCATTGACCAGCGGAACCTGGTTCGGGTGAATGCAGAGCTTGCCGCCGAAACCGAGATTGCGCGCCTGCAGCGAATCTGCGCGGACCCTCGTCTCGTCGTCCAGTGCGGGCGTCGGCGAATCGACGGGCGGCGCAATGCCTGCCACGCGCGATGCCAATACGAGCTGCGAACGGTAGCTGGCGAGTTGTCCGTAGCCCGCATCGGGCAAGCCGAGATCGAGCCGGAAATCCAATGCACCGAACGCGATGCGCTGCACGCCCAGTGTCCGCGCGATGGCCAGCGCATTCCAGAGTCCTCGCGCCGTTTCTATCAATGCCAGCACGGCACGACCGCACCGCGCGTGAACTGCCTGTAGATGCTCTGGCGCTTCCGCCTTGGGCACCATGACCGCACTTATTCCGGCGCGACAGCACAAGTCGAGATCACGTTCGAACCACGGGGAGCCGAAGCCATTGATGCGCACGATCACGGGATGCAATGGATCGAGCGCCGCGACCAGCGTTGCCCTCGCCCGATCCTTGTCTGCCGGACCAACGGCGTCCTCGAGGTCGACAATGACCGCATCGGGGCCGGCGGCAAATGCTTTGCCAATTCGGTCGGGTCGCGTGGCGGGAACGAAAAGATAGGAACGATCCAGCGCGGCCTGAATGGCGGTACCCTGAATTTCCTCGATCGGGCTCATTGCTTGTGACCACGATCACGCGGAGCGGAAATTCCCGACCCGCCCTGAGCGCGACGTGTTCGGAAATGAAATCAGCGACGTCGTCCGTGATGACTTGCACGCTCGCGGGACTGTCGAAGCGGTAAAGCAGGTCATGCTGGGTCAGGAAGTGCTGTGACGCGATACACGCTACGCGGGCACCCCCGCTGGGTCAAGGCAACGGCGATGCTGACCACATACGGAACGGCGCGCTTTGCACTCGAGGACTGTGCTCACCTGCATCCGGGGAGACTAGATTTCGAAGCCGTCTCGCCTGGAATTACCATCGCAGCAGCATGGCACCCCACGTCATCCCGCCCCCGACAGCTTCCAGCATCACAAGGTGACCGGGCTGGATGCGCCCGTCACGGACTGCGGCGTCGAGAGCCAGCGGCACGGATGCAGCGGAGGTGTTGCCCTGCGTCTCCAGCGTCGTGACGATCTTGTCCGTCGACATGCCGAGCTTGCCAGCGGTCGACTGGATGATGCGGAGGTTGGCCTGGTGTGGGACCAGCCAGTCGAGGTCGGCACCCACCAGCCCATTGGCGGCCAGCGCTTCGTTGCAGACATCCTCCAGCGCCCGCACCGCGAACCTGAACACCGCTTGTCCGTCCATGTGCAGGAAAGCGTGGTCGTGGAGGACGCCGTCCTGAACGTAACCAGTAGCCTCGAGGATGTGGCTCTGCCGGCCGTCGGCGTGCAGATGGCTGGACAGGATGCCGGGTTTTTCCGAAGCCTTGAGGATCACCGCGCCTGCGCCGTCGCCGAACAGCACGCAAGTGCGGCGGTCGCTCCAGTCGAGCAAGCGCGAGAAGACCTCGGTTCCCACCACGAGCGCACACTCGCACTGACCGCTGGCCACGAATTTGTCGGCGATGGAAACCGCGTAAAGGAAACCGGTGCATGCAGCCTGTATGTCGAAGGCCGCGCCGCGCGCCACACCCAGTTTCCGTTGCAACAGGCAGGCCGTCGAGGGAAAGATCACGTCGGGTGTGCTCGTGGCGAGCACGATCAAGTCGATGTCGTCGGCAGTAACGCCAGCGGCCTCCATCGCACGACGCGACGCATGCAAGGCCAGGTCCGACGCCTTTTCGTCGTCAGCCGCGACGAAACGACTGCGAATACCGGTGCGCGAGAAAATCCACTCGTCGCTGGTATCGATGCGCTGCTCGATTTCCTGGTTGGTCAGTTTCTTTGCCGGCAAATACGTGCCGGTGCCGAGGATTCTTGAAAATCTCATCGGCGTAGTCTACCAAGTCGGCGCGACGGTTCGGCCTGGCTTACCCGAGCGGACCGTTCATGGTGGATGAACCTCTACGCAGGGTCACTGCGCCATCAGGAACGTTCGGATCACCGGCGCGGCGTTGTGGGCCCCCGTCATCAGGAACAGGTGCCCGTCGTTCACGATATGCAGTTTCGCCCGGGGGATCAGCGAGGCCAGGATGCGCGAGTTGATGACCGGCGCAAGTGGGTCGTCACGCCCGGCCAGGACCAAAGTCCGCTGACGCAGCAATGGCAGCCAGAACAGGCTCGTCCAGCCACAGAGAGCGATCTGCTGGTGCAGGTAGCCGAGCCAATGCGGAGCCTTCACTTTCGAGGTATAGGCCTGCATGATTTCGGGATTGCGGCGGACTTCCCCGCCGTAAAGCTCGGCAGCGACTCTCAGCAGGTACTCGGGATCCATGTGCCGGCGAGGTGCGAGCATTTTCGCCAGCTGCAACGGCGAGCTGATGACCATCAACACTCCGGCAGTAGTCGCGGCGAGCACGAGGCGCCGGCAGCGACGCGGATACATGCGCGCGAACTGCTGGGCAGGCGCACCGCCCCAGGACACGCCGAGTACGTCCACCTCGGAGTGATACCCCAGTTTCTTGAGCACCTTGTCGGCCAGCCTGGCCAACCCCCTCAGGCCGTACGGCAGGGCGCTGACCGCCGAGCCGCCGATACCGGGAACGTCGAAAACGATCGTTTCAATGCCATCCAAAGCGCTCGTCAGCGGTTCCAGCATCTCCAGGTTTGCGCCAATCCCGTTGAAGATCAGTAGTGGTACACCGCCACCGCGGCGGATTCCAACCCTGAGACGTCGACCATCGATGTTGATTGTTGTTGTTTCGGTTTGTGACATCTTCGACCTTTGTGGCCAGCTGATCTGAATCTGCCCGCGTGAATTGCGGGCTTAAGGTTATTCATTTTCGATCCCTCGAAAGTTGTGCTGATTCAGGTTTTCAGGACCTTCGCATCACGTAGGTCCCCGGAGCCTCTCCGAGCACGGGATAGCGCTCGCTTCCCAATGTCGTGGGCGCAGCTCGCTTACCGCCGCTGCGCTTCGCGTTCCACTCCACCCAGACTTGCCACCACGTACCGGTGTGTTGCTTGGCGGCCTTCAACCAGGCATCGGGGTCCGGCCCGGGCTTCGGACCGAGCCAGTAGTTCGCCTTCGGGTTTCCCGGCGGATTGACCAGGCTCGCGACGTGCCCCGCGTTGCTGAGCACGAAGGTGCTCGAGCCGCCGAGCAACTGCGTGGTCCGATAACAACCCTTCCACGGCGTGAGGTGATCGGTCAAGGCACCGGTGATCAACTTGTCGACTCGCACGGTGCCGGGATCGATGGGAACTCCGAGCACGGATAGCGTTTTAGGGTTGGCGATCAGGTTGTTCTCGAAAATGTCCAGGAATTGCTCATGCAGGCGCGCGGGCAAGTTGGTTCCGTCCACGCTCCAGGCGAGGATGTCGAACGCCGGCGGCGCCTTGCCCATCAGGTAATTGTTGATCCAGTAGTTCCAGACCAGGTCATTGGGCCGCATCCACGCGAACACGGTGTTGAGGTCGGCGGCCGGAAGGATACCCTTGGATTTCGACCTGCGCCTTGCCAGGGACAGCGCGGGTTTGGCATTCAAGGCGCCGATCGGAGCGTCGGTCTCGAAGTCGAGCAGCATGACGCCAAACGCAGCGGCATCGATCCTGGTGTCCTTGCGCGCGGCCATGACGCACAACATCAACGTCGAGATGATTCCGCCGGCGCAGAGCGCGAGCAGATTGACCTTGTCGCTGCCGGTGATCTCGCAAACGACGTCCACCAGGTCGATACAGGTCTGCACGTAATCGTCGAGACTCCAGGCCGCATGTTCCGGTCCCGGATTGCGCCAGCTGGTCACGAACATCGGCACGCCTTGCGCCACCGCATGCTCGATGAAGCTGCGTCCAGGAGCCAGATCCATGAAGTAATACTTGCCGATCGTCGGCACGACCATCAGCGTCGGACGTTCGCACACTTGCGGCGTCGTCGGCTGGTACTGCAGCAACTCGACCATCTCGTTGCGGAACACCACGGCGCCGGGAGTAACGGCCAGGTTCCGCCCGACCGTGAAGGCCGACTTGTCGACCTGGCTCGGCATGCCACGATTCGAAACCAGATCGCCGGCCATGTTCCGCAAGCCGGCCAACAGACTCTGGCCGCCCGGTTTCGAACGCACGCTTCAGGGCCGCTGGATTGCCGAGCAATGTATTGGTCGGCGCGAGAGAGCTGGTCAATATCGAGGAGAGGAACTTTGTCCGCTCACGTTTTTTCCAGTCCTCGTCGTCCCCTGCGAGGCGCATCGACGGCGTCGCAGAAGGCGAGGTAAGCCTGACCTACCCGACGATACAGCGGGTTGTCGCGCCAGGCCGGATCGCTGAAACGCGGGTCTTTCGCGGGAACCACGCGAGTGGAGCGGCCGAGCGCGATGCCCGCCCATTCCCTGGAAAGACGCAACGCCGCGGCAGCCACCGCAGCCGCGTCCTGGGCCGACACGGATCTGCGTTCGGCTCCGGCTCCCAGCTCGATTTCTGCAAGGCCGAGCTGCCGGATTTCTTGACCCGCGCCGAGCCGCTCCGCGTTGCGTGCAATAGGATCTTCATCCGCCGGGAGCCGAGTAGCGCGCTTGGCACGCTTAGCCATGCTTCATTCCTCCGCCAACTTGCTGCAATACAGGCGCGGTTCGAACAATATCCCACCTTAGCATGGGCTGCACGCAGGAACCGAATTGTGCCAGTGAAGTGTTTGCTGCCGACACCGCCAAAACAGACGGGTCCCGGGCCCTTTCTCGGATGCACTACGAAGCCTTGCCCCCGCTCGGTACTGCAGTTCGCAAGTCCGGTCACTTATGTCGATGCGAAGGATCCGCCGATGCTGCTGATCCACGGTACTGGCGACAAGCTCGTCGCCGTTTCCCAGACGGAGGAATTTCGGGATGCCCTGCAAGCCGCGCACGTACCTGTGGAAACCTTGTTCATTCCCGACGTCGATCACGGGCTCATCGGCAAAACGCCGGCGCAGACCGCCGCAGCGAACGCTGAAGCGCTGCGCGTGACGCTCGATTTCTTCGACCGTGTTCTGCGCTAGTGCCTCACCCCGATGCCGCTGATCGCCGACGAGCTTTGTCTTTTTTCGTGCTCCGGCGAGACGGCTTGAGCTTGCGCAGTCGATCCGCGAGTTTTGTCTCGAAAAACCGGATGAATGCTTCCTGGTCATCGCCGATTGCGAGCAGCACGATGTGGTCGAACCCGGCGTCGACGAACTTCCGAACGGCCTCGACATACGTCTCCACGTCGGGGCCGTGTGGCACTTCGTCGCGCAAGTCCTCGGGCCGCACGAACTTTGTGGCGGACTCGAATGCGCCAACGTTCGGTAACTCGGACAGCACGCTCCAGTCGAGCGCCCCGAACCGCATGTATTTGTGCACGAGTTCCAGACCGGCCCGCTTGCTGTTCGCATAGCCCAGGGCTAGCTCGCCATAGCGTGGCCCGCCAGCACCGCCGGCCTTCTGCCATTGCTCGATCAACTCACGCTTCGGCTCGACCGACATGATGCCATCGGCGACCTCGCCGGCGAGCCGAGTGGACTTTTCTCCGCTCACGCCGATCACGATGGGAATAGCTTCGCGGGGCAGGTCGTAAATTCGCGCACTGTCCATGTGATAGAACTGGCCCTGGTGCGAACACGTCTCGCCTCGCCATAGCAGTCGAATGATTGCGACGGCCTCGCGCAGCATGGCGTGCCGCTGGTGCACGGCAGGCCAGCCCTGTCCGACGACGTGTTCGTTCAGGCGTTCACCCGGCGCCGAGCGCGAGCGTAAATCGACCGTCGCTCATTACCCCGATCGTCGCCGCGGCTTGCGCCACGATCGTCGGGTGATAGCGCATGGTCGGGCACGTCAACCCGGTCGAAAGTCCGATGCGGTTGGTCGTCGCTGCAATTGCGCCCAGCACACTCCACGCGAAGGGCGAATGCCCGTGCGACTCGAGCCAGGGGTGGAAGTGGTCGGAAATCGAAACGAAGTCGAAGCCGGCATCCTCGGCCCGGCGTGCATTGCGCACCAGGGACTTCGGATCGGTCGTCTCGGTCATGAGCTTGTAGCCGAACTGAACCATGGCGAGCATCCTCGGGTGCGGAGGGGAACGTGGTGATGTTGACCGCTGGCATGCGACGGCATCCATAAGGCGTCACGTTCGGCGACCGTCAGAGTGCACTCACATCGGTGGGGCCGGGGACCCGCACGCCCTGGTCGCGCAAGCCGTCGTAAGGAGTGACGTCTTTACATACGAATGGTCTGGTCTACCACCGGACTCAGTGATAGTCCTCCTCGCGCTGGTGACGCACTGCGAGGATCGAGACTGCGGGGATCTTCGATCTCGAACAACGCCACGTCCCGCGTCGCCAAACGAGATGACAAGCTCCGAGAGCGGTCGGTCGGCTCGACCACCGGACTCATGATAGTCCTCCTCGCGCTGGTGACGCCTGCGAAGCGGTACGGTTCAGATCTTTGACGAAAGCCCTCGTACCCGCGTCTGAGCGCCTTCAACGCGGCACTACTCGACATGTAGCGACCGTACGCCGCGCTTTCGCTGCGTTGCGAGACCCCGCTCGACGAATTCCTGCTGCGCCTTGCGATACTCGATCGTGCGAGTCACGGCATCGTGAACGAACGAGGAGAGCGATTCGCCGGGCGCGAGCACGGCTTCGGCTTCGGCGCGCAGTTCGGGAGACGCGCAGCGGCGGCAAAGTGCTGGTCTTCATGGCTCGGCCTCAAAGTGCGATACATTTGCGATGCATGGTAGTTCGGTGTTTTGCGTCTGGCAAGAGGGCAATGTGCGAGGCGAGGTGCGTGCCCACGCAGCACCTCGGTGCGACATTCGGACTCGTTGCGCGCGAGCAAAAAAATGGGCCGGTCGGGCCGGCCCATCTTGGATCTCGCAGTCGACAAAGCGCTAGAAGTCCATCGACAGACGCAGGTAGTAGAACCCGCCGTTGAAACCATAGGGTGAGGTCAGGGCGTCCTCGACGCCGAGGAAACGCAGTGTTCCGTCCTGTTCGTCGTCTGGGTACTCGTCGAAGAGGTTTTCGCCACCGAGCGAGACCGTGAACATCTCGTTGATGTTCCAGCTGACCTCGGCGTCGACCAGTAACGTCGAGCCATAGTCAAACTTGTCCGGCGGATCGCTTTCGTTGAACAAGCCGCCGGTCGTCGACCAGCTGTCGTAGTAATTCAGGCGCAGCAGGGCATCGAACATGCCGCCGGACGCCCAACTGAACGACAACACCGAGCGATTCGCGGGAATCTGGTTTTCAAGGTCGTAGATCCGCGCATCGTTGATCGTGCCCAGCGCCACGTCCGACACCTCTTGCTTGTTGTAGTTGTGGCGGAAATCGACCAGGAGGGCGCCGCCGCCCAGGTCGAACGCGCTCGTTATCGCGACGTCGATGCCGTCGATCGTAGAATCGTACCCGTTCACGAAGTAGTTCGCGTTGGTGTCGAGCAGGAGACCCGCATTGGGTATGCCGGCTGCGATCAGGGTATCCACGGCAGCCTGGTCGACCGTATCGCTGAGCAGCGCGAGTCGGTTGTCGATCTCGATGTGGTAGTAATCCAGGGTGAAGCTCAAACTAGGCGCGGCATCCCAGACCAGCCCGACCGTGTAGCTTTCCGACTCCTCGGGTTCCAGCGGTATCGCGCCGAGTGCGAGTGCAACCGGACTATCGACCGGGTAGGTGCCGCTCGGAATGAGTTCGCCGGCAGAGTTGGCGGTGGTCGTGACGTTGAGCGTGTGGACCTGCCCGGGCGTCGGTGCCCGGAAGCCCGTGTTCGCAGTGGCCCGAATCGCGAACGCGTCCGTGAACTGGTAACGACCGGATACCTTCCAGTCGGTAGTGTCACCAAACTCGTCGAAGTCCTCGTAGCGAAGTGCGATCGCGCCCGACAGGCGCTCGGTCAGGTCGGTTTCGACGTCGATGTAGCCGGCCCAGCTATCACTTTCGAAGTCGCCGGCGGATTCAACCGGGAAGCCCTGGAAACCGTCCGAACCGACGCCGAATATCGCCGCCGTCGGACCGGCCACGATGGACTCAGGGTCGCCGGCTTCGATCGTGTACGTCTCGTTGCGCAGTTCACCGCCGAAGGCGATGTTGACTGGCGAGTCCTTGAAGGACTTGACGAAGTCGACGTTGAGGCCGCTCTCTTCCTGGATCAGCGTGCCCGGCGTGAACGACAGCGGCGTCAGACGACCCAGGCTCGGATTGATGCTTTCAGAAAGGGTGTATTCGACCTCGTTCTCGGCGAACCGTCCTTTGACGTCCCAGGTCAAGGTATCGGTCCAGTCCCCACGCGCGCCGAGCACGATGGACAGGTCGGTCAATTTCGCGCCGAAGTTGGGGTTGTAGCCGCCGGGAAACTCGGTGTAGATCGGATTTCGCAACGAGTATCCGCTCGCGCTCGAGCCATCTGGCACCAGGTAGTCGTTCGGATCGAGTCCCTGACCTAGCAGGCCGTCGATGAACGACTGCGGGGCCGGGTCGGGCAGCCCGTCGGCGCCAGCCACTAACGTCGCGTTGTTGACGTTGTCGACCTGCAGAGTGGGGCGCGCCGACAGAGCGATCTGCTGCGCGGGGTCGGCGAGCACCGGCCCTCGATAGAAGAAATCCGACTTCGTCGTGTTATCCATGTACGTCGCGAAGCCGTACAGCTCGAGGCTGTCGCTCAGGTCGAGGCCGGCGTTGACGGAAAACTTCAGCGCCTCGACGTCGGGGTCACCCCAGCGTTGACCTAGTCCGCCGATGGGTACGAGGTCTTTGCCGACTATGTCGGCGACCGCCGCAGCGTCGGGCCGCGCATTACCGCGCGAGGTAATTTCGGACGTCGAATACTCGCCGGCCAGATTGACAAACCCGTCGGCACCGAGTGGCAGGCCGACGTCCCCACTGACCGACAGGCGGTCTCCGTCGCCTTCGTAGTACTCGCCGTATTGCGCGGAAACCGAGCCTCCTTCGCTCGCATCCTTCAGGATGATGTTGATCACTCCCGCGATCGCATCCGAACCGTACTGCGCGGCAGCGCCGTCGCGCAGAATCTCGACCCGCTCGATGGCGGCGGCGGGAAAGGCTGCGAAGTCGACGCCCTGCGATCCCTGATTGACCGTGCCCAGCGGAGCCAGTTGCAGGTTGACGAGGGCCGAGCGATGCCGGCGCGCGCCATTCATCAGCACCAGGGTCTGATCGGGCGAGAGGTTCCGCAGCGTGACCGGACGGATGAATGCCGTACCGTCCGCGATCGGAAAGCGTTGCGTATTGAGCGACGGGCTCAGCTTGGGCAACCCATCGGTCAGGTCGAACGCGGCTTGCTCGGTGAGCATGGCGCCGCCGATCAAGTCCACCGGTGAAAGTGTTTCGGTGGGCGACTGCCCGGCCTTGCGGGTACCCGTCACGACGATCTCTTCGAGCTCTGCCTGCTGCGCCAGGCCGGCCAGCGGCGTCACCAGTAGGCTGGAAGCAACAGTTAACACGGGCAACTTAGCCATTGATTTGCTGACGTTTCTCATCTCTGACTCCCCCGAGTGTGGTAGATAAAGCATAGCACGACAAACAGCCGCTTCATCACCGAAGCGCCCACGCGAAGCGGGTCCGGCGCCCGCCTGGTCGCGCACGACCTGACCCGCGCTGATACCGCGTAATTGAACCCTGGGCAAGCGAACGCTTGGCGTCGCGTCGGAGAATTCCCGGCTGGCGCTCGGAGCTACAATCCCGCCCGCACGAAGGCACCGACACCGGCACCACGTGGCCTTCACTCAAGCGCCATGAAATGAGAGCGGAGCACCGTCATGCCCGAATATCTCGCACCTGGTGTCTATATCGAGGAGATCGAACTCGGTCCGCGCCCGATCGAAGGCGTGCCGACCAGCACTGCCGCGTTCATCGGTGAGACCGAGCGCGGCAGCGCCTGGCCGCAACTGGTTACGAGCTATATCGAATATCGACGGTCGTTCGGCGATACCGCCGTAACGATCGATACATGCCGCACGCGATCAACGGGTTTTTCGAGAACGGCGGCAAACGCGCGTTCGTATGCCGAATCGTCGGCGAGGGCGCCGTTACGGCAACGCGCGTGTTTGGCGACTTCACGGTTCGTGCCGTCGGTGCCGGCGCATGGGGCAACCGGGTCTGGGTGAAGATATCCCCGAGTTCGACCGAAGAGCCCGTACCCCGAGGCGCCCGACACGAAGCGGCCGGTGGGGTTTCGCCTGAAGATCGCTTACTGGTCGACCTTTCCGCAGGATTTCGTGCCGTTCGATTCGTTCGTCGACCTGACCCAGCTGCCACGACCGTCGATTGCCGAGGATTTCGACGACCTGACCATCGACCCGAATTCATCCGACTTCTATGAACAGCGGCTGCGCGACAGCTGCGCGCTCGCCGGAATCGAACGCACCGCCGGGACACCCGCATCCGCACCGGCAGAAGGCGAAGGCCTGCTCGAAAACGGCTTCGACGACCCGAACCTGGTCGGCCTGGACGATTACGTGGGCGAACCGTCGGGCAATCGCGGCGAGGCGCAGGGACTCGCTGCGCTGATCCTGGACCCGTTCCGGGAAGTCGCGCTCGTGCACGCGCCGTATCCGGCTACGCAGCGGCTCGAGGTCGCGCAAGCCGTGATCGCACACTGCGAGTCGCTGAAGTATCGCTTCGCCGTGCTGGACTGCGAACGCGCCGTGAGCGATGTCGCGAGCCCGGATCTCGATCCCCGCACGAACGTCCAGGACACCTCTTACGCGGCCATGTATTACCCGTGGCTCGACGTGTCCGATCCGCTGTCCGGATCAATCGTGCGGGTGCCGCCCGGTGGCTATGCACTCGGCGTCTATGCGCGGACGGACATCGAGCGCGGTGTATTCAAGGCACCCGCCAATGAGGTCGTGTCAGGCGCGCTCGACCTGGAATTCGATATCGACGACGCGCGGCAGGCGATCCTGAACCCGCGTGGCGTCAACGTCATTCGAAGTTTTGCGGGACGGGGCATCCTTGTCTGGGGCGCGCGTACGCTGAGCTCAAACAATTTGTGGAAGTACGTATCGGTGCGCCGGCTGTTCATATTCCTCGAACGGTCGATCTACGAAGGCACTCAATGGGTCGTGTTCGAGCCCAATGACGAGCGGCTATGGGAGCGCGTCAAGGACACGATTCGCCAGTTCCTGACCACGCAGTGGCGGCTCGGCGCGTTGATGGGTCAGACCGCAGAGGAGGCGTTCTTCATCGCATGCGACCTGACTACGATGACCCAGGACGACATCCTGAACGGCCGGCTCATCTGTGAGATCGGCATCGCGCCCGTGCGCCCGGCTGAGTTCGTGATCTTCCGGATCTTCCAGAACACCGCTGAAGCGCAACCGTAGGACACATGCCGGCACAGTCGCGTGTCGCGCGCGTCCATTCGTGGGTCCCAAACGCCGACTTCGCCGATTCGTACAACTGGTACGACGCGCTGCCCACGATTGAGGCCAATCCGACCTTCAACTGAAAACATGGCGTCGACCTGACCGCGGGCGCGATACTCTTACCGTCCGCGCTGGGCCGGCACCGCGGGGTGCCGGCTCGCTGCGCCAGTCGCAGTTGGCATAGCACAGTGAGGTGCGATGCGTCCGGGTCGCTGCATCTACCGCATTCTTGCCTGCTGCATGCATGGTTGCCTCGCAGCGGCTGCCATGCACATCGGTTGCGTCGCAGCGGGTGAGGTCGGCGGCCATGTCGACGGCACTACCGATTACGTTTTTCGCGGACTGTCACAAACCCGTGGCAAGCCTGCGCTGCAGGCCGACCTGCACTATCAGACGCCAACGGGCTGGTTCGTGGGCGCGTGGGCATCGACGGTCGACCTGAACCCCGGCGCTGGTGCGACGCTGGAGTTGAACGCCTATGCGGGTCGCAACTGGTTGCTGGGCGGCCCCTGGAGCGCGAAGCTCACGGGCGTTCAGTACCTCTACCCAAGCGACGGCGATGTCCTGAGCTATGACTATTTCGAGCTCGTCGCATCCGCCTGGTACGACGACCGGCTTGGAGTGTCGGTGTCCTGGTCGCCGAACACTTCAAGGTATTCCTCGTACAACGATTATGGCGCCGCCCGCGACCAGGCCACGTTCACGTACGAGTTTGTCGGCCAATGGCCGTTGCGGGGCCCGGTGTCCGTGACTGGCGGATTGGGCTACTACGACCTGTCCCAGCTTTTCGGCACGGGGTATACCTACGGTAGCGTGGGTCTCGCCGGTGCGTTTCGCAGATTCCGGGTCGACCTGGCGTATTTTGTCAACAGCCAGGAAGCCGAGGACCTGTTCGGCACCGACGTGGCGGGCGACCGGTGGTCCCTGACCGTGGCCTGGTGGTTTTGACGATCAGACAGGACGATTGAACTTGTAGGATTCTGGCGGGTACTCACCGGCAGGAAAGCTCCGCATTGGCGCAGCGAGGCATGGAAGCGTGCGTAACGAAGAACAGTCGGGCGGAGCGGGGGCGACGAGCCCTGACGTCGCCGAGTTGCGACTGCTGGGTCGCGTAGCAGAAGGAGATCGTGAGGCATTCCAGGAACTCTACAACGGTTACCACCGGCGACTCGCACGGTTCCTGACGCGATTGACCCACGGTTATCCGATTGCCGAGGAGATCATCAACGACACCATGTATGTGGTCTGGTGCAAAGCAGGGGAATTTCGCGGCCAGTCGCGGGTCTCGACGTGGATCATGGGGATTGCGTATCGCCGTGCCATGAAAGCGTTGAAGCGAGAGTCGGTGGCAGCGAAGGTGCCGCTCATGCCGGGCGACACCTACGGCGCGGCACCCGACCCAGCGCAACGATCGTACGAACTGCGTGAGTGGATCGGGCAGGCGCTCGGCGAATTGTCCCCCGATCAGCGCATGGTGATTGAATTGGCCTACTACATGGATCTTTCGTGCCAGGAGATTGCAGCGATCATGGATTGCCCGGTCAATACGGTTAAGACGCGGATGTTCCATGCCCGCAGGAAGCTGCGCAATGCATTGCCGGCCGAGGCGGGATACGGGGAGGAAAACAAATGATGAAAACAACGCATGCATCGTCGCGCTCTCATGCCGAAGCCTTCGAGCTGATTCCGTGGCTCGTCAACGGCAAGCTGCCGCAAAGCGAACTGGAATGGCTGAACAGCCATCTGGTCGGGTGCGACGAGTGCCGTGCCGAGATTGCGTTGCAGAGGCGATTGCGACAGGCGATAAGGCGCGAGGAATCCAACATCGAGTACGCGCCGCATGCGTCCTTCCACAAGCTGTGGTCGCGCATCGAGCAGGCATCGCGGGACGAGCCCGGCGAGCCTGATGATCGTAGCGCCGTTCGCGGCGAGCGGTCGTTCACGAGCCCTCCTGCGGCACCGCCGCGCCGACGCTGGATGGCTGCAGCGGCAGTGACGTTGCTTGTAATCGGCGCGGGAATGCTGCTCGCGTCATCCTGGTTACGAACTGATTACCGGACCGCTTCGGCGCCGCAGCAACCGTCCGGCCGTGACGGAGAAATACGCGCCGTGTTCGCACCGAACGTAACCGTCGACGAATTGACGCGCATCGTCAGCGAGACCAGGCTGACGATCGTCAACGGTCCCAGCGATGCTGGCGTGTATACGCTTGCGGTGCCGGCGGGGCGGGACATGACCGCAGGCGAGGCACTCGTTCGTTTGCGCAGCGATCCGCGCGTCCGGTTCGCCGAGCCCGTAGTGGCACCGCGCGGTCCGCCATGAGGCGGAGGCTGGCTGCCCTGTCGATGATCGCCGCGATGTACGCGGCCGGGTGCGCGAGTACCACGGGCGCGCCCGACATGCCGCCGCTGCCGGAAGCCGTGCGCAGTGCACCTGAGCAATATTTGCTTGTCACCGTCGTCAATGAACCTGCGCCGCTGCCCAGCCGCGCAGGATCGACGCTGCGCGGCTACGACGGCGCGGCTTCCTATTCCGTCACCAGGTCGGCGCGTTCGCTCGCTCATGCCATCGCCGCGGATTATCAACTGCAGGAGGTGACGGCCTGGCCGATCACCGCGCTGCGGGTCCACTGCATCCTGTACCGCATCCCGACAGCAGACTCCCGGGAACACATGCTCGCGCGCCTCTCCGCGGATCCGCGCGTCAAACTGGCACAACCCCTGCAAAGCTTTGCCACGTCGGCCGCTGCCGCTGTCGACGCGCGTTATAACGACCCGTACGTGGGGCTGCAGCGTGGGCTGTGGGAAATGTCGGTCGTCGCCGCACATCGCTGGTCGCGCGGTGATGGGGCGAGCGTCGCAATCATCGACACGGGTGTTGCTGCATCTCACCCGGACCTGAAGGGACGCATTCAGGCGACCCGTAACTTCGTGGATCACGACGACGCACAGTTCGAACGCGATCGGCACGGCACCGAGGTCGCTGGCGTGATTGCCGCGGTGGGCAACAACGGCCAGGGAATCGTTGGCGTCGCTCCGCGGGTCCACCTGCTCGCGCTCAAAGCCTGCTGGCAAGGCACTGCGGGCGGCTCCGGTGCTGTCTGTAACACCTTTACGCTCGCGCAGGCCCTCGGCGCGGCGATCAACGCGAACGCCGACGTGATCAACCTGAGCCTGGTCGGGCCGGCCGATCCACTGCTTGCGGCGCTGACACAAGCGGCAATCGAGCAAGGTGCGATCGTCGTGGGCGCGGTGCCCGCCACGGGTCGAATGGATGGGTTCCCTGCGGGTGTCCCGGGAGTCATCGCGGTGGACATGACGGAGCAGGCCGCTCCGGCGAAGCAGGCCTTGCGAGCCCCGGGTCGCGGACGTACTGACGCTGGCGCCCGAGGGACACTATGATTTCGCGACCGGCAGTTCTCTCGCGGCGGCGAACGTCTCCGGGATCGTCGCGTTGATGCGTGCGCGCCAGCGGCAAATGACCGGTGCGACGGCACATCTGCTGCTGGCCCGATCGACGCAGTATCTTGCCGGGCCAGCCGTCGCCTCGATCAATGCGTGTACGGCGCTTTCGGCCTTGCTGACTTCCGGTGGATGTCCCGAAGCGGGCAAGGCGTCCGGTCGCGCGACGGCAAGTGTTGCCAACGATGGTGACGCGGATCGCTGAACACGCGGTCGATGTCGGTCTGACGCCGCTCAAAAGAACCCATGCAGTTCGAGGAAGTAGAACTTCCGGTTCTCTATGTCGTTCTGCGGAATGCCATCGTAGACGCGCGCGCCGCCGCGCACCTGCAGGAATTGCACCGGTGAATATTCGTACACGGCGCTCCAGCGCGTCTGTTCGTCGTCGTCGACACCGCTATCGGGCTCGAACCATTCGGCGGTCAGCTTGAGGTTGTGTCCGCGCCGGACTGCCCAGTTGGCCTCGAGCAGGGCAGTCACCAGGTCGCGCGTGCCTTCAGCGAAACTATCGTCCTCGACCAGATCGACCTCCGCGAGCCAGGCGACGGGTCCGGTGCGCAACCCGCCGAACACCCCGTACGCCGATCGGTCACCGGCATCCGCGTCGTTGAAGCTCGATGCGAATCCGAGGCGCCAGCGCGGATCGATATAGGCGACCTGGCCGGTTACCTGTTTGCCGCTCTCAGACTCGTCCGCGCTGCCATTGCTCACGGCAAGCTGTGCGGACCAGGTTGATGCCTCCCACCCGACTTCGACGCCCGTGTCCGGGGTGAACATGTTGATGCCCGTCACGGTGCGGACGAAGGCCCCGTCGTCCTCGAGACGCAGTCCGAACGGCAGGTACATCCGACCCGCCCGGATGAACCAGGAGCGGTCCGCGGACCAATAGCGCGCATACGCCTCGAGGTTGGTCGCATCGCCGGGACCCAATAGCTGATCGACATACAGCGACAACCGGCCGGGGATCGCTTCGATGTTCAGGTAGGCGCGCGCCTCCCACAGGTCGAACTCGTTGGTTTGCGGCTGGTTCGGAATGTCGCTGGCGCTCCACGTCGCCCGCACGTTGCCGCCGAGCTGGATGAAGCGATTCACCGAACCGGTCCATGGATCGCCGCCGGTGTCGAGCGTGCGTGCGGGAAGGACGTTCTGCGCAAAGACGTTTCCGGCCGCGTTACGCATGCCGCCGCCCGTCGGGCTCACGTGGCATGACGCGCACTTGAATCCCTGTTGCACGGCGAGATAAGGCTCGGCGCAAGCCGGTGCCGCAAGCAGCATTCCGATGCAGCTGATGACAACATACAAAAGCGCGAGCGTGCAGTGCGCGTACCAGGGCCTGCGCGTGCGTGTCATTGGCTCTCCAACGAGCAACGAGTGTCAGTCGTTTGTCCCGAGATCGTGCCTCGCGGTTCAGTCGAAGCCGGGTTTTCTCCAATCAGACGCGGATTTACGGAGCGAGCGGGGAATGCTGAGCGCGAGTCATTCGACCAGCAGCGCTCAACCGCCCAACAGCGCACGCACTGCGGACGCGGCCTCGCGAGGGTGCCCACCCCTGCGCAACTCAAACGCGGGTATACGACGCAGGCTTTGGGCAAGAATATTCCAGCCCGGCTGCTGCGCCGCATAGAGCTGGGCGCGCTTCAATCGAGTGATGGCCTGCTCGTGAGCCACAGGCCGCAGGAGCGAAGCGGTCCGCGCCGCACGCGGCGAGAGAAACACCAGACCGCAAAGGTCCAATGGCGCCGATGCGAGCCGAATTCCAAATTTTCTCAAGTCGACCTCGTATTTCGGAGCGCCGCTGCGGCGTCGAATAACGGGGGCCTGCCGGATCCTCCTGCGCAGCGCGGCGCGATCCACGAATTGCAGCGAATCCTCGTGCAGATGCACGTAGCTCGCGAGACCGGTGGCCCGTAGCGTACGAGGATCGACGAACGTGGAGTCCTCGCTGAGGAAATCGAGGCCGAGCATTGCACACTGCCAGGCAAGCGTCGACTTGCCTGTCCCGCTGTTACCCACGATCAGCACGCCGCGTCGCCCATAGCCAATACAAGCCGCGTGCAGCGGCGCCAGGTGACCGGCCTGCGCGGCCAATGTGTAGACGGCGAACTCCAGCAGCTCGGAACGTGCGTGGTAATGCGAGCGCAACAACCGCGGACTCATGCACACCAGTGCGTGACGAATGGAAGGCTGGATAAGCGCCAGGTTGGAAGCATCCATTGCTCCCCCCAGCAGTCCGGCCCCAGCGAAATATTGCATTGGCGGCGGCCCGTCGCGCCATGATCCCGGCGACTCGGGCGTCAACCTGAGATTCACTTGCAGGATGGGCGTGGACGCGGGAAACCTGCGAGTCGACAGCCCTCCGAATGCGCTGCGTGCAAGGCGCAACAGGCGCTGCCGGCTGGTCACAAAATCGAAATGGCCGCCCAGCACGCTGTGGCGTTCGCTGTACGTCTCGGACACACGCTCACCGAAGGGGTCGGCGACGGGGTCCAGCTTGCAATTCTTCCCGATCATTGATAAACGTGCCTCACCCTGCTGGCATCGACTCTCGTACGGAGCAATCGAAGAAAAATCCCGGTTGCCAGTGAACCGCGAGACGCGATAAGGGAACTAACGGATGAGGCGCGAGCAATGGACTGATCGATCGCGAACCCTCACGGCCGACATTTCGGCTCGATAGTCCTGGTCACTCATCGGAATTGTATGCTGTCAATTCTCGCGGGGCATAGCTACTTCCTGACCTTCGACAGCAAGCAGAGCGAGCGCGCGAAACCGTATCCGCCACTGGCAACGCTGCAAGTCGCGGCCGGCCTGCGCCAGAAGGGCCATGCCGTAGCCCTGTTCGACGCGATGCTCGCGGAGGGCGTTCACGACTACGAGCAGGCGTTGCGGCGCGCGCAACCGCAGCTCGCCCTTTTCTACGAAGACAACTACAACTTCCTGAGCAAGATGTGCCTGGGCGCCATGCGTGCAGCCGCGTGCGCGATGATCACTGCCGCGCGACGATCGGGCGCGCGCGTGATCGTGGCCGGGTCCGATGCGTCCGATGCGCCCGGCGCGTACCTCGCCGCGGGTGCCGAACTGGTATTGATCGGTGAAGGACTCAAATCGCTGCGAGTGCTGGTCGATCGACTCGATCAGAACCCGGGTGTTGCGACGGGAGAATGGATCGACGGGCTGCCGGACGTGGTCTCGACCGCAAAGCGCCAGGTCGTGCGTGCCAAGTTCGGGATTCCCGCGCCGGATCCGCTCCCACCGCCCCTCGCGGCCTGGGACCTGATCGACGTCGAACGTTATCGCCGGGTGTGGCGCGACGCACACGGGTATTTCAGCATCAACATGGCCGCTTCGCGCGGCTGTTCTTTCCGCTGCAACTGGTGCAGCAAGCCGATCTGGGGCAATCGCTACCTGCAACGCGACGCGGAAGAGGTTGCGGCGGAGATGACGTATCTGAAGCGGACTTTCGACGTCGACCACGTCTGGTTCGCCGACGACATCTTCGGCTTTCGAGTCGACTGGGTGAACGACTTCGCGCGGGCGACGTCCGCGTCCGGCGGATCGGTGCCGTTCATGATCCAGACGCGCGCGGACCTCGTCAGCGAAACGATGGCAAGCTCGCTCAGGGATGCGCAGTGCACGGAAGCCTGGATCGGCGCCGAAAGCGGCAGTCAGCGCATCCTCGACGCGATGAACAAAGGCACCAGTGTGGAGGACCTCGCGATGGCCCGCAGCCGGCTGGCCGCAGCGAACATCCGCGTCGGATTCTTCATCCAGTTGGGGTATCTCGGTGAGCAGCTGGACGACCTGCTGGCCACGCGTGCCCTGATCGAGAACACGCAACCGGACGACATCGGCGTCAGCGTGTCCTACCCCCTCCCGGGCACGAAGTTTTTCGAGATCGTCAAGGCGCAGTTGCAGAGCAAGTCACACTGGCAGCAGAGCAACGATCTGGAAATGATGTTCGAGGGCACGTACACCTCCGACTTCTATCGTGCGGTTCGTGACCTGCTGCACGAGCAGGTCGCGATATCCCGCCTCGGCAGCGCCGAGCATCGTGATGCGCGGCTGCGCCTGGGCCAGCAATGGGAAGTGCTGCTGGCCAATGAACACCTGCACCGCAATGTCCCACTCGAGGCCCGCGCCTAGGTCCCATGGCCGACATCCTGCTTACCCACGGCTACTTCTTGTGTGATGACGAGAAGGAGCAGCAGATCATGAAGCCGTATCCGCCGCTCGGGCTGCTCTCGTTGTCGGCTTATCTCAAATCGCGCGGGTTCGCGGTGGATGTGTACGACAGCACCTTCGGCAGCAAGCCGGAATTGACGGCGCGCCTGCACGCAGCATCGGGCGGGGTCCTGGGCATCTATACCAACCTGATGACGCGCCGACCGGTGCTCGACATCGTGGCGGCAGCGAAGCAGCAGGGCTGGACGGTAGTTCTTGGCGGGCCTGAGAGCGCCAACTATCCGGTCGAATATCTCGCGTCGGGCGCCGACGTGATCGTGATCGGCGAGGGCGAAGCGGCACTCGAGGAACTGCTGCCAGCGCTTGCGACCGTGGGGCCGCATCGCCTGTCCGGCGTGCGCGGCATCGTCTTTACGGATGAAACGGGCACGGTCGTGCGCACCCCGGAGCGCCCGAAGATCGCTGACCTCGATGCGCTTCCGTTCCCGGACCGGGAGGCCATCGACCATCAGTCATACCTCGATGTCTGGAAGAAACATCACGGTGCAAGCAGCATCAATCTGATCACCGCGCGCGGCTGCCCGTATCGCTGCACGTGGTGCTCGCACGCGGTCTATGGTTTCTCGCACCGGCGCCGCAGTCCGGCGAATGTCGCGGACGAAATGGCGGCAATCGTCGAACGCTATGATCCCGATCAAGTCTGGTATGCCGACGACGTCTTCACCATCAGCCACCCGTGGCTGAAGGCCTACACCGCCGAGCTGAAGGCGCGAGGCATACTTCGCCCGTTCGAAACCATCACGCGCGCCGATCGCCTGCAGAGCGAGGACGCCGTGCTCGCGCTCAAGGCACTGGGCTGCTATCGCATCTGGATCGGCTCGGAAAGCGGTAGCCAGCGCATTCTCGACGCCATGCAGCGAGGGGTCACCGTCGAGCAGGTGCGGCGGGCGACGGCACTGCTGAAGCTGCACGGGATCCACGTCGGCATGTTCCTGATGTGGGGATTCGAAGGCGAGGAGATGGAAGACATCGCCGCAACGGTGGAGCACGTAAAGCTTACGGATCCCGACATTTTCTTCACGACCGTGTCGTACCCGATCAAGGGCACCCCGTACTTCGAGAGCGTGAGCGACAAGGTTACGCTGCCCCAGGCATGGCGGGACGCAACGGACCGCGACTACGTGATTCACGGTCGCAGGAGTCGTGACTTCTACCGGCTGGCGGACCAGTGGCTGCGCAACGAAGTCGCGGCGCACAGGGTTTCGGTCACCGATCCGGCGCAAGCAGCGGTGCTGTCGCGACAGGCCCGGCTCGCGCACGAGCAGATGCTCGCACTCCCGATGGGAACGTCCGGTGCCGCAGCCTGAGTGCAGTCCGTCGTTCCGCGTCATCGAAGCGGCGTTGCGCCGGACCACGGAATATCTCGCCATGCACCTGGCAGCTTTTGGCGACACGCCACCGGACTGGAATGACGCAGAGTGGCGCATCGCCAAGGCGGTGCTCGCCATGCAGGGAATGACGGTCCAGGTTGCGGCCGCGCGGCGTTGGAAGGGCCCGGATCACTGGGAAGCATTCCTGCTCGAGCAGCGGCGCCATACTCTGCTGCGGCATCGAGGCATTCGCGAGCGGCTGGCGATGCTGGATGCAGGTGCGCGCGACGCGGGCATTCCTTTCGTCGCCTTGAAAGGGGCGGCACTTTACAACGCTGGCGTATATCGGGACGGCGAGCGGCCCATGGGCGACATCGATCTGCTCGTGTCCCCGGGCGACATGATGGCTGCGAGTCGGATGCTGGTGGCCCAGGGCTATGTCGAGACCTTCCAATGCCGCCGTCATGTCGAGTTCGAGCCGTGCAACGCCGGCGGGCATGTAGGTTTCGGCGAGAACGTAGCGAACCCCATCAAGATCGAGTTGCACACACGCATTGCAGAATCTTTGCCAGTCACCGAGACGGATATCTCGCGTTTCGTTTTTCCTCGACGGCCGCATGCTGGCATGAACGATTACCCATCGCCCTCCGCCTTGATGCTGCACCTCGCGTTGCACGCAGCCGGGAGCATCTGCCGCCGCGCGCTGCGCCAGATCCAGCTTCATGACATCGCCCAGCTGGCACGGCGCTTCGACACCGGCGACTGGGACGCCTTGCTGGCTGCAGCAGCGGACGACCGCGGACTGTGGTGGGCCTTCCCGCCACTCTCATTGACCGCCCGCTACTATCCCGGGTGTCATTCCGGCGAATGTGCTGGCCGCAACGCAAAGACGATGTCCGCGCCTGTTGAGGCGCGCGACGCTGCGACACGAGCTGACCGACGTATCGTGGTCGCAGATACGGATCCGGGCCTTTCCCGGGATTGAATGGTCGGCAGGCTGCGCGGAAGCCATGAGTTCCGCCATGCAACGCATCTGGCCAGCGCCCGAGGTGTTTGCTTACGTCCGCCACGTCGTGGCCACGCAATCCTGGGCACAGCAAACCCCGTGGTATGGCTATTCGCGTCCCACGCGCATCGTGCGCTGGCTGGTGTCACGACCACCCAGAGTGGAGACCCTCTACTCGGTTCGGGCGGCCTTGTCGGACACGTAGAGCCGGCCAAAAAGATCGGCCGTATATTTCGCGTTTTGTGCGATGGCGCGCCGGTACGCCTCGTTTGCGAGTCGAAGTCGCCGTTCGTCGTCCGACAGAAGCTGCATGACGCCTGTGGCAAGTTGTGTCGAGTCGCCCACGGGCACCGCCACGGCGGCATCGGGCGCCCACTCGACGATGTGCCCGACTGCCGTACCCACGGTCGGTACGCCGGCCGCGGCGGCTTCGAGCGCAACTACCGGGCCTGCCTCGTGACGCGAACTCACCAGGTTGATGTGCGCGCGCGTCATCAGCGCATGCACCCGGCGTTGGTTCAGGAAGCCATGAAACGTGATTCTCGGCACCAGACCAAGCTCCCGGGCCAGCGACTGGATGGCACCGCCGAGCGTGTCCTCGCCGACGACATCGAGGTGAAAATCGACACCGCTTGCCACGAGGACGGCCATCGCACGCAACAACGTGGGCTGGTCCTTTACCCGGTTGAGGCTCGCCACGTGTATCAATCGCGCGGGCTCACGCGGGTCGCGGGGCGCAGGGACGCGGCACGGCCAGGCAGTCAGGTCCACGCCTAATGGCACCCGGAGTGCTGAGACACCAAACGCCTGGATCTGTGCGAGCATCGGGGCACTGGCGGCCGTGACGACGGTCGCCTTGCGCAGCACCCAGCGTTCGCGCAATCGACTCGACAGGCGCTGCCCACCTCCGTAATCGATGTCGCGCAGCGCGACCAGTTCGACTCCGGCCACGTGCACCACGCTTGGCGTACCCGCAATCCAGGCCGCCACGACCGCAACGAGGCCGCAACTGCCGCTGAACACCGCGTGCACGACGTCAAATGGCTTCGCGCTTGTGTGCGCGCACGATCGCTTCTGCACGCAACGCGGCCGCGTGAAGCCCTCGCCAATATTGTGCACGTGCGCGCCGTGCAGCAGCCATTCGCCCGGCGCTGCTTCCTGGTGGAGTGCAAACACGTGCACTTCGCCGCGCGAGGCCAGTTCCTTCACCAGCGCAACCAGGGCTGGAATGACCCGAAATTCGCCGGAACGATCGACTCCGCCTGGCACTACCAGTGCGACCCTCACGCGGGAACTGGCGGTGCCCCGCAACGAGTTCGATGACGCTATCGCAGTGCTCGAGCGTGCTGCGCCGGTGGCTGACGACGATGATCGTGCAGCGTTCGCGCAAGGCGGCCAGGGCCTGCATGACGTCCCGCTCGGCCGCCGAATCGAGTGAGCTGGTGGCCTCGTCGAGGATGATGACAGACGCGTTCCTGTACAGACATCGGGCGAGCGCGATGCGTTGCCGTTGGCCGCCGCTTGCGCGAACCCCACCATCTCCGATCTGCTCGTCGTAACCGTGCGGTAACGATGACACCCAGGCGTCCAGCTGGGCCCGCGACGCCGCATCGCGCAGCCGAGCCCAGTCGATCTGGTCTGCAGCGGCCCCCATGGCAATGTTCTCCGCGATGGACGCGTCGAGCAGAAAAGCGTCCTGCGGCACGTACGCGAGCACGGCCTGCCAGGCACGCAGATTCGACTGGTCCACAGACACGCCGTCGACGGCGACGTGACCTGTCTCGGGAGCCAGCAGGCCGGCGACGAGGTCGACGAGCGTCGTCTTGCCCGAGCCATTCGGGCCACTCAGGCCGGTGACCTGGTGCGCAGGGATCACCACGGAGAGGCCGGTGAGTACTTCGCCACGACCGCCTGGATAGCGAAAGGCAACTCGCTTGAGCTCTATCGAGTGCCTGGGTCGTCCATGCCAGGTGGTCACTGCAGAAGCCGTATCGATGGGAGCGGGAGCGGGCCGTGCTGACGAAAGAACGTCGACGACCTCCTGCAGTGCGGCTCCGTCCATGCGAATCCGGACGATGGCCGCATAGGCACCCTGCAGCGCCGGAAGGAGCCGGTAGGTCGCGAGCCCGAGGAACGCGACCTGCGCGACCAATACTCCTCGACCGTCCTGGGCATGGCCGATGACGATGATCGACACGACAATGGCTGCGGCCGCGACTGATTCCATGATGTGCCGGGGGCATTGCGCCACGAGCTGTGTCCGCGCGACGCTATTGACGAACCCCTGGTTGAGCCGTGCGAACCGTTGTTCGAAATACCCCTGCAAGCTGGAGACGATGACTTCCCGGATGGCGGCAAAACCTTCGGTCACCGTCTGTGCCTGGAGGTTCGCGAGTTTTACCTGCTCGTGGCTCGCCTGGCGTAGCTGGCGCTGCGTCAAGCGATAGAACCCGATGTAGGCCGCCAGCAGTAACCCCGTGATCGTCAACGCGAGAGCGGGATTCAGCGCTGCCATCGCCACGACTATCAGCCCCACCGTGGCCAGGCTGCTGCCGAGCAAAAACGCGTGCTGCAGGACGCCCTTGCCGAGCCGGCTGGCCTCGTAGACGACCGTATTGAAAAGATGCGCGCTGTTTGCGGACGCATGGAAAACGTATGGACGGTGCAGGTACTCCACGAACAGCCGCGCCTGTAACGTGCTGCCGATGCCCAGAGCGATGCGCGCGCTGATGTATGACCCGAACAGGTTGACCAGATTGCTGACCAGCACGGCGACCACGAAGCCGGCTCCGAGAATCGTTGCGAGCGCGCTCCCTGAACTCTCCAGATCGAACCGGTCGACCAGCCAGCGGAGCCAGGGTTGCCATTCGGCGATCGACGGGTCGGCGAGGACGGCAAAGAAGGGTGCGACGGCGGCGATGCCGCCAACGGTGGTGACTGCCATCACCAGCGCAAGCAGTTGGACCGAGACGACCTCGAGACGTTGTCGACGGTCCAGTAACCGCCAGATCCGCCGCAGTGTCGTCATCGCTGCAGCCTGATCATGCGGCGCGCTCGCAAGTTGCCTGGTAGGCGTTCATCCACAGTCGACCGAGCGCCTGCATCGAGAGCGTTGCGTCGAAATGCTCCCGGATGCCTGCGCGTGCTTGCGTGGTGTTTGCGGCTGCCATCTTCAGGGCCGCGGCAAATCCCAGCGCATCGCCACAAGGCCACAGGCGGCCGATGCGGCCGTTGCCAGTCAGGGCCCGAAATGAAGGAATATCGGTCACCACCGGCGTGACGCCGCAGGCCAGCGCCTCGATCAGCGAATAGCCGCTGCCTTCGCGATGGCTGCCGAGCACGAAGAGGTCGGCTGCGCGCATCAGGTGCTCGACATGGTCGTGGGGCACTCGACCCAGCAGGTGCACGCGATCGCGTATGTGGGGGTGCCTGCGCAGGTAACGGTGGACCTCGGCCAGCTGCGGCGCCGCCCCGAAGCAGAGCCACAGGTGCAGCGTCGGTAGATCCGCAGCGATGGTCGTGAGCCCGCGCAGGACCGTCAGCGGCGACTTGTTCTCGTTGAGATGGCCGACCCAGAGCGCACAGGGGTCTCCGTGGATTCCAGTCAGGGCCTGCGCCGCTCGCTGGTCCCCCGGCGTGAAACGCGTCGTGGATTCCGGGATGGCCAGGACGCGCGTTCGCGGGTGCAGGAGTCCCGCCCGTTCGAACGGCAAAGCCTGGTCCCGGGCACAGAATGTCACGGCCGATGCGGCGGCAAGCGCGCGGCGCCACTTGCGACGCTGCCAGAAGCGCGGTGCACGGTCGGCATGATCCTGGAGCAGGATCGGAATCGACGGTGCATGCTCGGCCAGGGCACTCACGTCATCCGGAAAGCCGAGGCCATGCACATGGAGCACGTCGGGCTGCGCATCGCGCAGTACGTGGGCGAACGCATCGCGTGGCACCAGTCCGGAGGGTCCCGGCTTCACGAAGTGATAAGTCACCCCGTCCCGCTCGATCGTGCGCGCATGCCCGCATGCCTGGATTACGGTTACGCGAGCGCCGCCAGATGTGGGAGCGGCGGCGATGTCCACCAGCGAATACCAGTCGTGCAGGAGCTGTTCGGGCGGCCGCCCCTCGGGGTCGACGAAAAAGCTGATTTGCGTCACGCGCAGCATGGGGCTGCTCAAAGGCTCGTTGCGCGCGGGTCTGCCAGGCGAATCAAGCGTCGGGATAACATGAGTTCCCAGGGCCGGTCATAGCGACGATAGCGATAGCGCCATGCGGCCAGTGCGCTCAGCGACGTTTTGGTCCAGCCGGGATAACGCACGTCCTGCACGGTTGGAAACCGGCAGCCAAGCACCGTGACGAAATCGCGGATACGCCGGCGTAAACGAGGCGAAACCCAGGGCGCATCCGCGTGGCAGGAGTAATCGACCCAGCGGCGCTCGGTCCATTCGTCCGGTGTTCGCGGAAAGATGACCGGCTTGCCTTCGACGTCGAGGAGAGGAAGGGCACTCTCGCGAGCGCGCGCATTTGCGGGCAGGCTGCTGGCGGGCAGGGGCGTGTAGACGTACACGATGATTTCGGTCGCCGGATTCGCGCGCTTGATCTCGCGGATGAATTCGAACGTCCGCTCGGTTTCGGTTTCCGGGTCTTGTGGCGGAGCCACCATGAAAGACAGCTCCGGAATGACCCCGTGGCGCCTGCAGAGTTCGACGACCTCGAGCGTCTGGTGCGATCGTGTGCCCTTGCGCAGGTCGCGCAGCAGGCTGTCGTTGGGCGACTCCGCACCGATGTATGCCATGCGCAACCTGCTTTTTCGCACCAGCGACCACGCGCGATCGGACAGGTTCAGCATCGCATCGGCGCGCGCAAAGCACCACCAGTTGAGCTGCACGCGCGCGAGAACCTCGAGCAGCGGAATCATGTCGTCCTCGCGATCGAAAAAATTGTGGTCGCAGAACTGCACGGCGTCTGCGCCGACCTGATCGCGGAGAAACAGCAGATCGTGCTCCAGTCGCTCGACCGGCGGCAGCGCGGTCGCGCCGCGAAACATCGCCGCCACCCCGCAGAACGTGCATCGGAAGCGACAGCCCAGGGCCGCCTGGTGCAACACGGTTCGGCTGCCGATGCAGGTGCGCCCGAGGTAGCGGCGCGGGTCGCCCACCAGCTCGTAAGGCAGCCGGTGCGCGGTGAAGGCCCGCACGAACGGCGAGTCGACGTTGTGAACGACGCCTCCCCTGCATGCTTCCAGGACAGTCCGGCGATCTCGCCGAAATCGGTGCGCTGGGTCTGATAGTTGCTCGAGGAGATTCGAGAGCGGCGTCTCGCCCTGACCGCGGACCAGGTAATCGACGTACGGCGCATTCAGCGCCGCATCACGATACAGCGTCGGAAAATAGCCGCCCCAGATGATCGGGGTTCGTGGCGACGCGGTTCGAACCGCCTGCGAAACGGCAATCGCCGTGCGCACCTGCGGGCCGCCCATCACGGTGACGCCCACGGCGTCGAATCGTTGCTCGCCGAGCGCGCGCAGCACCGCGCCGACTCCATCCGGCTCCTTGTTGCCGTCGACGATGCGCACGGAGTGCCGTCCCTCGAAGGACGCAGCGAGCGTCAGCAACGACAGTGGAAAGCGCGCCTTGCTGTCCGAGATGATCCGCGGGTTGATTAGAAGGATGTTCGCCATCTTCAGGACAACCTCGGTCCCCGCTGGCGTAGCAGGCGCATCTCCAGCGGCCAACGGTATTCATCGCGGCTCAGTCGATAACGCGCCATTCGTTGCAGCAGGCCAAGGCGCCGCCTGCGCCGGCCTCCAGGCAAGATTCTGGAAGAACTTGAACCGCTCGATCAGCCGGTATTTCTCGCGCGTAACCCATGGCCCTGGCAGGCCGGCCACGTAGTCGAACTTCGACCACGACTCGAGCGTCGTCGGCAGCGTGAAGCCGCGTGCGACCGCTTCGGTCACGATCTCACTGCCCGGGTAGGGCTTGAAATAGAAGAACGGCGTTTCGAACCGCGGACTCATCGACCGCAACTGCTTGGCGACGTCGAGCGAAGCCGCGACGCTGTCGTCGCTTTCGTCGGGAAATCCGACGATGAACGGGAAAATTCCACCGATACCGAGACGGGCCATGGTTTGCGCGGTCTGCATGACCTCGTCGATGGTCGTGTCCTTGCGGATGCGCAGCAGCATTTCGTTCGATCCGGATTCGACACCGACCAGCAGTCTGCGCAATCCAGACTGCCTGCAGCGCGCCCAGGCCTCCGCCGGCAAACGCACGCCCTGGTCGGCGCGCATGGTCGCCGCCCAGGTGAACTTCAAGCCGGACTCGATGATCCGGTCCGCCATGGCTTCGACTCGATCGCGACGGGTAAAAAATGTCTCGTCCTGGAAATTGACGTCGTCGAAGCGGTAACGCTGCCACAGTTCCTCGAGGCGCATCCCGATGGACGCGGGGTCGAGACCGACCCACTTGCGCCCATAGACGAAGGGATCCGAACAGAAGGCGCAGCGAAAATTGCAGCCCTGCGAGGTGATGAAGTCGAGCTGACGGCGTCCCTTCAGCTCGAAGTATCGCTCGACGGGGATCAGCCGGTAGTCGTGCGCACGGAACCTGTCGACCGACCGGAGCGGGCGAGCGCGCGTTCTGATGAATCCGGCCGTCCGCAAGACGCACGGTGCATCCGGCGCAGTCTTCCAGCCCACGGCCATTGGCCAGACGGTCGACGATTTCGGCGAACGTTTCCTCACCCTGTCCCTGCACGCTGACGTCGACCGCTGGCTCGACCAGGCAGTCTCGAGCAAACATCGACGGATGCCATCCACCCCAGATGACCGGCAATTCGGGTCGAAGCTGCTTGGCCGCGCGCGAAACCATGAGCGCATCCGATATCGGCGCGCCCGTGAGCACCGTGACGCCCAGGCACAAGGCGTCATCGAGGTGAGGGCGGAGGGCGGCCACGGGGTCTGCGTCGAGGCGGCCGTCGACGATCACGACCTCGTATTTTTCGGGATCGAGTTCCGAACCAATCGCCAGCAACGCGAGCGGCATCGTGAAGAAGACCGCCTTCGGGTTGTAGAGAACGACTTTCAGCCGCGCCCCGGCCGTCATCACGCCGCCCTCCAGGCAGATTGCTGTGAAATTCGAGCCCGGGCTCCTGTATGTCCATGCGCAACAGCAGCTCTGCGAGCCCGCGATCGAGCACCTTGCGCCGCCCGTCGACAGTCACTTCCAGCCACGGCGCGGTCGCGGAAATCGCGCGCGCGTAATTCGCGATCGCCATACCGCATGCAGCCGTCGACCATGACCATGCCGACATCGGCACGATCCGCCTGCGACAGCGCCAGTGAACGCGGCAGGATCAGGAAATCTGCGAGTGCGCCGACCTCGATGGCCCCGCGATCCGGGATGCGCAGCAGGCGCGCGCTGGACCCGGTAACGAGCGACTGCAACGTTGCCTCGTCCAGTCCACTGAGCTCGTGTGCGACCCGCAATTCGCACAGCAGGTCACGCGCACCGCTCAACCTGGAATCGCTCCCGAGCGCAACCCGGCCGCGCATCACGAGGTCGGAGACGTCCGCCGACTTGCCAAACAGTCGCCGGTTGGAGGCGGGGCACCAGATGAGTCCCGCGTTTGCCTCAGCCAGTCGTCGGCGTCCCGCGTGGTCCAGCGCGACACCGTGGACTATCAACGTGTTTTCGGCGATGCAGCCGAGTGATTCGAGGCAGGCCAGTTCGGCCTCGGCCTCGGCATCCACACCCTCCGCCGCGTGAATGATCCATGGCCAATGCCGGGGTGTACTTTCGTAGGAGCGCCGTACCTGCGTTTCGCCGTCAATGTCCAGTGAGTGCGACCAGCCGTAATGAGCGACGACGCGGATCGGATAGCTTGCATCGGACAACGGCGCGTACAGCGGATCATGGTGGGCCACGGTCGTGACGCCGCTCAGGAGATTCTTCAGGCCCCCGTGCAGCAGGCGACGGTCACGCGCGACATCGATCACCGACCGGAACGCGCTGTCGGAGCGCACGCGCGTCTCGACATCGGCAATCCATTCCCGAACATTCCGGTACTGACGCTGATACTCGACGTGCGGGAAGCTGTTGAGCTGCAGATGGTCGTGGGCATTGATCAGCCCGGGAAGCAATCGATCGCCCGCCAGATCAACGACCAGGTCCGCGGGCCGCGGGTCGCAACCCACGGCCGAGATTCGCGATCCAACCACACGCACGGACGACACAGCGTCATCGATGGTCGACGCACCGATCGACGCGTTGATGAACGTGAGTGCGCGTGAAGCCGGCTGCGCCATGGGACCTACCTGGTCGCCCGTACGACAAGCACGAGCGGTGTGCCGAATCGCCGCCGGTAGAACTCATCGGATCCCGGAAAGTCCTCCTTCAACTCGATGCCGGCACGCAATTCACGCACGACCTGGATGGTCAGGGCCGCCGCCGCCGCCGCGTGCCGCTGTGCGTCCAGGCCATGGCAGCAGTGCGGCACAGTGTGGTTTCGATTGGAGGTGTCCTTGAACGATCGGGTCAGGCCGGCCCGCGAGGCTTCGGGATGAAAATCCGAATAGAGCAAGGTGCCGCCAGGCTTGAGAACCCTTGACACTTCACTCATCCAGCGGTCGAGTTCGATCGCATGTCCCAGCGCGAGTCCCGATATCACCACATCAAACGATTCCTTCACGAGCGGAAGCTGAGTCATGTTCGCAAGAATGCGCGCACCCGCGGTAACCTGCCGCAGCATCCGCGGCGAAATATCGACGGCGACTACCTCTGCAGCTTGTGCGGCTGCCATCAGCCGCGTGTAGCGTCCTGTGCCGCAGGCGAGGTCGAGCACGCGCCGGCCCCGAATTTCGGGAAAAAGCTCGACCATGGCTCGCTGCTCCGCCGACATCAGCGGGTTGTGCGGCCCGGCGGCATAGGTCTCCGCCCACAGTTCGTAGGCCTCGAGCGTGGCAAGTGAGTGAGTGGCGCTCACGACGCCTCACACCATGATGTTGCGACGTTCACGCTTGCGCAGTCCGAGGCCGCGAACCCGACACCGCGGGAATGAAGTCCGTGGCATCCGCCGGGTCCCGCCAGAGCGAACACACGCAGGTTCTGCATTCGGGTCGCCGGCCAGTTCGAATGGCTCCCCGGAGATCCACCATCGCTGCGCTGTTCAGTTCGGCGCGCAGATCGCCACGTGCGACAGAGGAGGCCGGCCCGGGGATAAAAAAGCATGGGCTCAGGCGACCGTCGGCGCCGACGACGGCAGAGAACTCCGGCGCGTTACAGCGCACGGGCGGATAACCGCCCAATCCGCAGACGGCGGTGTAGTAGTCCAACAATCGGCGGAGCTTCCGGGGACTCTCCTCGATGAAGCCCGATCTGAAATCGGCCTCGTGGTCGCGTTCCAGCGCCGTGAGAGCCGTGTCGAAACGGACCAGGTCGGCTGGTTCCAGGGCGACGTCGGCCCGGAAGCCGGCACTCCTGCCGAATGCATTCGGGTTGCTGACATCGGCCGCCAGGAACGAGACTTGCCGCGCGCCCAGCTGCCGCGCGAGAGTGACGAACCCCGACAGGGCCGCGTAATTGGCCCGCTGGACGGTGACACGCACGCTCGGCGCGACACCAGCCCCGGCCACAGCGCGAATGCCTTCGCAGACTACATCGAACGCATCCAGTCCCCGGACGGACGCGTACATCTCTCGGCCCGTGCCATCCAGCGACACGGTGATTGCATCGAACAGTTGCGCCACGCGGGTGGCGTGCTTGGCCAACGACAGTCCAGAGGTCAGCAGCCACAGTCGCATGCCGCTTTCCCGCAGCATCGATGCGATCTCGACCCACTGGCGATGCAGCAGCGGCTCCCCACCGGATATCAATATCGTCCCGGTGCCGAGTTCGACGAGACTGGGCAGCAGCCGTGAAATGGAATCCGTGGAGACGTCGCGGCCGCCGTTCCGCCAGTAATCGCAGGCGACGCAGCGCGAGTTGCACCTGTCGGTAAGATGCAGCGTAACCAGCGGCAGCGCCGTGACAAGTGGATCCGACACACACTCTTGCACCGGCAAGGCTCGCACCTCATTTACTCAGGAGTTGCTGCAGGGTACGGGTCATTGGCAAGGTTCAATCAGGCGGCTGCAGGCGATAGCCGGGCTTCGAGTATGTAATGGTCGGACCACGCGGCGAGGGCAGTCGACCGATGCGCGAGGGCCTCGAGCCGGGTCAATACCGACAGGGTCCGCGGCGAACGATTCAACCAACCCGCCGCGTAGCTTGGCGGTAGCGCGATCCCCAACGGAGACGTGCGCGTGACGGTAAAGCGGAACCTGAGAAGTTCGCTGACTTCTGCGGGCGTCGGATAATGGACCTTCAGTCCGCGCCATTCTATGCCATCGGGGCTGTATCGGCGAAAAGCGCGACTACGGTCGGCGCGCAGCAGATACCAGAACCACTCCCAGGGCACGCGCTTGCCCATGATGACCCACACGAGGGCGCCATTCGGGTGCAGCAGGCCGGCGAGATCGGTCGCCAGCGACGACAGGTCACCCACACAATTTATGGCCCCGAAATTTGAGAATACGCCGTCGAAGCGCTGGCCGTTGAATGACCGCCCGACATCTTCCATCGGCAGGCACTCGAACTCGATCCGGTCGAGGCAGCCTGAACGGCGCGCCTTCTGTCGTGCGACGGCGATCATCGCCGGCGATGGATCGGTCGCCACGACACTCATACCTGCCATGGCAAGACGGATAGCGTCCTCTCCCGTTCCGCAGCCCAGTTCCAGGATCCGCTGAGAAGGCCGGAACACAGTGACCAGTCTTGACCAGACCACGCTGCGCAACGCCCTGCCGACCGCCGTATCGGTAAATTCGACGTCGTAGCGGTCGGCAACGCCATCAAAAGCAGAAGTAGGTCAGGCGTGTCTCCATGGATTGCCTTCCAACGGGCCACGCTACCAGGGCCGCGCGGGCGTGTCATTGTCTCTCCCATAAAAGAAGACTGGCAGCCGTTAGTTCCGCGCACGCCCCGAGCGGTTCACTTTGCCGCAGCGATTCGGTGTCAACCTGCTGTCGAGCTCGACCCGGCGCCCTGGGTGCGCTACCGCACAGACTTGACTTTGGCCCCTCGGTGATGCTAGGCAGGCGCGGGCTACACCCCATGAATCGGCCACGACGGGGCCGCAACTAACCACGGAGCCACTCCATGTCCGAGTTTGTTACCGCCTTGTCCGGCGAAGACGCCGGCAGCGCGGCCGGCCTCGAGGTGCGGCGCCAGGAAGCCCTGCTGAAGACGGGCGCGCTGCAGAGCGCGATCCTGACGAGCGCGAACTTTTCGATCATCGCGACCGACGAGAAAGGGATCATCCAGCTGTTCAACGTCGGCGCCGAGCGCATGCTCGGCTACCAGGCCGCCGAGGTCGTGAACCGGATCCGGCCCAGCGACATGCACGACCCCGAGGAAGTCATGGCGCGCGCGCAGGCGCTGAGTGTCGAGCTCGACACGCCGATCACGCCGGGCTTCGAGGCGTTGGCATTCAAGGCCTCGCGCGGGATCGAGGACATCTACGAACTCACCTATATCTGCAAGGATGGCAGCCGGTTCCCCGCCATCATTTCGATCACGCCGCTGCGCGACGACTATGACGAACTGATCGGCTACCTGCTGATCGGCACCGACAATTCCGTGCGCAAGCGAGTCGAGCTCGAACTTCACAAGGCCATGTCGCTCGCCGAGAAGGCCAACCAGGCGAAATCGGACTTCCTGTCGAGCATGAGCCACGAGTTGCGCACGCCGTTGAGCGCGATCCTCGGCTTCGCGCAGCTCATCGAATCCGGAACGCCGCACCCGACGCCGTCGCAAAAGCGCAGCATCGACCAGATCCTCAAGGCCGGCTGGTATCTGCTCGACCTGATCAACGAAGTGCTCGATCTCGCGCTGATCGAATCGGGCACGCTGTCGCTCTCGCCGGAGCCCGTCTCGCTGGGCGACGTCATGCTCGAGTGCCAGGCGATGATCGAGCCGCAGGCGCAACAACGCGGCATCGGCGTGGCCTTTCCGCAAGTTCGAAACTGCCGTACTTCGTCAAGGCCGACCGGACACGTCTCAAGCAGGTGCTCATCAACCTGCTGTCCAACGCAATCAAGTACAACAAGGCCGAGGGCACCGTGCTCGTGAGCTGCACGGCGAGCGCACCTGGACGCGTGCGCATTTGCGTCGCGGACACCGGCGCCGGCTTGTCGCCCGAGAACATCGCGCAGCTCTTCCAGCCGTTCAATCGCCTGGGCCAGGACGCGCAGCCTCGGAGGAGGGCACGGGCATCGGTCTCGTCGTCTGCAAGCGCCTGGTCGAATTGATGCGCGGCGCGATTGGCGTCGAGAGCGTAGTGGGCAAGGGCAGCGTGTTCTGGATCGAACTGAACCTGACGACATCGCCGCCGGCCGCCAGTAGCGTGATCAACCTTGACGTTCGCGCCTCAACAGAAAAGCGCATCCAACGAGCCGCTGCGGACACTGCTGTACGTCGAAGACAACCCGGCGAACCTGATGCTGGTCGAAGACCTGATAGCGCGCCGTCCAGACATCCGTCTGCTGATCGCCAGGGACGGAATCCGCGGCGTCGAGATCGCGCGCAGCTCGCAGCCGGACGTGATCCTGATGGACATCAACCTGCCGGGCATCAACGGCATCGAGGCGCTGCGCATCCTGTCAGCCGATCCGCTGACTGCGCACATCCCGGTCGTCGCACTCAGCGCAAATGCGATGCCTCGCGACATCCAGAAAGGGCTCGAGGCCGGGTTTTTCCGCTACCTGACCAAGCCGATCAAGGTCATCGAGTTCATGGACACGCTGGATCTCGCGATGAAGCGTGCGACGACCTGCAGCGGCCGCCACCCCAGGGAAGGCATGATGGACAGTTCGCTCGGACATTCTCGGCGCCAGCATCCTGATCGTCGACGACCAGGAGGCCAACGTGCAGCTGCTGCAGCAACTGCTTGCCGACATCGGCTACACGCGCGTCAGCGCGACGATGAACCCGCAGGAGGTCTGCGCGCTGCATCGCAAGCACCGCTACGACCTGATCCTGCTCGACCTGCAGATGCCGGTCATGGACGGGTTCGCCGTCATGGCAGGGCTCGAGACCAACGAGTCCGATAGCTACCTGCCCGTCATCGTGCTTACGGCCCAGCCGGGTCACAAGCTGCGGGCGCTGCAAGCCGGCGCCAGGGATTTCATCAGCAAGCCGTTCGACCTGGTCGAAGTCAAGACCCGCATCCGCAACATGCTCGAGGTGCGCCTGCTGTACCGGCAAACTCGAAGCGCATGCCGGGCTGCTCGAGCAGGCGGTGCGGGAACGCACGGCGGAATTGCGCGAAAGCGAAGCTCGCTATCGAAGCCTGACGGAGCTCGCCTCGGACTGGTACTGGGAACAGGACGAGGCCGGCAATTTCACGAAGGTCTCCGGCCCGGTGCTCGAGATGCTGGGCATTCGGGTCGACCCGCTCGTCGGCACCGCCAGCGATGCTGGACTGGGCGGATGGAACGAGGAAGAGCGCACGACGTTGCAGGAGCGGATCGCGAACCGGCAGCCGTTCATCGATTTCGCTCTTCACGCGCCGCAGGGCCGACGGCTCGTAGCAGGCATACCGCGTGAGCGGCGAGCCGATGTTCAACCAGTCCTGCCGTTTCATCGGCTATCGTGGCATCGGCGTCGAAACCACGGCCAGGTGACAGTAGCCATCAAAGCTTCAGCCGCGGCCATGGCAGTCACACCGCCTGGCCTCGACAAGAACCATCTGCTCGCACTCCTGCCCGAACCGGAGTTCGCGCGGCTGGCTCCGCATCTGGAGCCGGTGTCCCTGCGGCTCGGCGAAATGCTCTACGAGCCGGACGGACAGTTGCAGCACGCCTATTTCCCGACCACCGCGATCGTGTCACTGCATTACGTGCTCGAGTCGGGCGCCTCGGCAGAGTCGGCCGGTGTGGGCAACGAAGGCGTCGTGGGCATTGCGCTGTTCATGGGCGGGAACACGACGTCCAGCTCGGCGGTCGTGCAGACGGCGGGCCACGCCTACCGGATCGCCAGCGCATGCTGCAGGCAGGAGTTCGCGCGTGCCGGCGTGCTGCAGCATGTGCTGCTGCGCTACACGCAAGCACTGATCACGCAGATTGGCCAGACGGCGGCCTGCAACCGGCACCACTCGCTGGAACAGCAACTGTGCCGCTGGCTGCTGCTGACGCTCGACCGATCGGCGTCGCACGATCTGGTCATGACCCAGGAGCTGGTAGCGAGCATGCTCGGTGTGCGTCGCGAGGGCATCACGGAGGCGGCCGGGAATCTGCAGCGCGCGGGCATCATCCGATACCGGCGTGGCCATATCGAAGTGCTCGAGCGCGCGGGCCTGCAAGGCCGCGTTTGCGAATGCTATGCGGTCGTGCACAAGGAAGTCGAACGGTTGCTCGCCGGCAGCCGCCGCGGCGTAGCCTCTTCTGCGTAAACCAGGCAGAGGCTTCGCGTCATCGCCCGGATAGGCGTCATTTCCGACACGCACGGACTGCTGCGCTCCAGCGCGATCGCGGCGCTGCGTGGTTGCAGGTTGATCGTGCATGCCGGGGACATCGGCACCGCCGAACTATTGGAGAAGCTTCGCGCCGTTGCACCCGTCGAGGCCGTGCGCGGCAATATCGACCTCGAATGGGCTCGTGAAATTCCAGACACCGCTGACATGACGGCGTTCGGCAAGAGACTGCATGTGCTGCACAACCTGCGCGACATCGCGATCGATCCGCAGGTTGTGGGGATCGACATCGTGATCTCGGGACATTCGCACGTCGCAAAGATCGAGCGCAAAGCCGGCGTGCTGTACCTCAATCCGGGCAGTGCCGGACCGCGCCGGTTCAAGCTGCCGATCACGCTTGCAACGATCGAATTCGAAGCACGAGGTATCCAGGCCGAGATCGTCGTTCTCAACGATTGATTCGGTGCGTCTCGCGGACGCGTGAGCTGACGGGCACGGGAGCGTAGCGAGCCGGTCTGGCTGCCTCGAAAAAAGGTGTCCAGCGCCGGATAAATCCAACCCGGATTCATCAGGCGTTGCTCGTTGCGCTTGCTGCATTGACCATAATCCAGCCCGCGGGAATACTTCGCGCCACAGACAAAGGCATACCCGTCGAAAGGCGGGGACGCAAAGCCACCGGTCTACGGGCGTGGAGGCCTATGACAGCGGGGTTGCCGGGGATCGTCAGATACCTCGTGAGACGAGCGGAGCTATTTGCTAGCCGTTCGCGGCACCCTTAGCGCATAAGCATCGCCCCGGACCGGTCCGCCACGTGACCGTCCGGGAGATAGCTCTTGTTTAACAGCACACCATTGAACTGGGCACGACTGTTCGTCGTGGCACTCGCTCTGATTTCATCCGCTGCCTTTGGCGCGACAACTACGCGCAAGGCCAATTACGGGCACTATTTCGCGACGCGTTATGCCGACACTCCGTCGGACGTGGCAATGCTGTGCGACCAGGCGGGCGTGTCGGGCGTCGTCTGGCGCCAGACGTGGAACGAAGTCGAGCCCCGGCCCGGTGTCTACGATTTCAGCTCATTCGACCAGGTGCTTCGAACGATCGCCGGATCGCACAATCCCGAGTGCCAGTTGTGGATTTTCGTCGAGTACAAGAGCTTCAACAGCAGTCCCGTGCGCAACCCGTGCCCGGTATACCTGCAGGCGAAATACTCGGCGTTCAACGCCGATGGCAGCAAGGCTGCAACCTGCTTCATGTGGGAACCGCCGGTGGTGAGGGCGTATACCGCGATGATGAAGGCCGCCGCAGCGCGCTACGACGCTAATCCCCGCATCGAAGGCTTTATCCTGCAGGAATCGGCATTGGGTTTTAACGGCGAATACACGCAGGACGTCGGCGAAGGCGGCACGTACACGGCCGCCGCGTGGCGCGATGCGTTGATCGAACTCGTTGGCGCGTGCGGTCAGGCGTTCCAGCGCAGTCGTTGCATGACTTACCTGAACTTCCTGCGCGGCGGCCAGCAGTACCTCGCCGAGGTCGCCGACGCGATCGCCGCGGTGCCCGGCAATCGTGGTTGCGTGTCGGGACCGGACTTGTTGCCGGACGAAAAGCAGCTGTACGAAGGGAACGCGAGCATCTACGAGGTGCTGGTCCGGCATAAGGGCTGCCGCTCCAACAGTGCGCAGAATGCATCGTACGGGGTCAAGGGCTGCGGCATGGACTGCATCTTCAAGTTCGCGGTCCGCGACACGTTCGGGACTTCAACCACCACATCCCGCGCACCAGCGGTGTCTGCGTGAATTCCTACCTGTTCTGGAATCATCGCGTGGGCGCGAGCTGGACCGGGCTCGATTGGACGGACGCGCTTCCCGTCATTGCGGCGTATCCCTATGGGCGCGCATGGCTCGATGAGTGCGTGGGTGGTGGCGGTCCCGCCGTAAGCGGCCGCTGCGTTCGTCACATTCGGTCGGCTGCGGCCGCACGGCAGCGTGCGGCCCTGGCCGTTCCAGGAAGATCATGTAAGGTACCGGCCCATTCTTCCTGTCGGTTGCGGTAATCCATGGCCGAGTCGCTGCTTTACCTGGACCGCGACAGCACGCTGAACCTGCAGGCGCAGATCCGGCAGAAGCTCGTCGAGGCGATCGATCTCGAAGTGCTGAAGCCCGGCAGCCGCTTGCCGTCTTCACGCAAGCTCGCACAGCAGCTTGGCGTTGCGCGCAACACGGTCGTGATCGCCTGCCAGCAACTCGTCGCCGAAGGCTTGCTGGCGGGCAAGGCTCGCAGCGGGCTTTACGTTGCGCAGCGCGTTGCGCGGCCGCTCGGGGTTGCCGAGCCCCACGCGAGCGCGGCGGCATCACCGGACGCTGGCAGCAATGGCTCAAGGCGCGGGCGAACCCGGATACGGCACGGCTCGCACCGGCCGACGCGCGCAGCTACCCCTATTGTTTCCTCGATGGCCAGTTCGATACGTCACTGTTTCCGGTGCACGAATGGCGCGAGGCCAGCCGCTATGCGCTCGGCGGCGGTGACATCGCAGTCTGGTCGGCCGCGACCGGCGGGCTCGACGATCCAATGCTGATCGAGGAACTGCGGACCAAGATCCTGCCGCGCCGGGGCATCAATGCGCGCGCAGAAGAAATCCTGATTACCGTCGGTGCACAGCAGGCGCTGTACCTGCTCGCGGAACTGCTGGTCGACTCGAGCGTCTCGGTCGCCATCGAAGAGCCCGGCTATCCGGCGCTGCGGCACCTGATGAATCGCCGCGGCGCACCCATCGTGCACCAGCCGATCGACGAGGAGGGCATGCTGGTCGACAGCACGCTCGACGGCTGCCGCATCGCGTACGTGACGCCGAGTCACCAGGCCGCCACCGGCGTGACGATGTCACTGGACCGGCGCTGCGCCTTGCTCGAGAAGGCCGCGCAGCGAGACTTGCTGATCATCGAGGACGATTTCGACTGCGAGAGCAACTACAAGGGTTATCCGCACCCGGCACTGCGCGGCATGGACCGGGAGAACCGTGTCATCTATGTATCGTGCCTGTCGAAGGTGCTGGCGCCAGGCTTGCGGCTCGGTTTCATGGTCGCGGCCCCGGAGTTGATCGCGGAGGCGCGCAAGCTGCGCCGGCTCATGGTCGGGCAGCCGCCGCGCAACAACCAGCGGGCGATGGCGCACTTCATCCGCCTGGGCCACTACGACGCCCTGACACGCACGCTGCACGAGACTTTCGGGCGTCGCTGGGATGCCCTGCGCGTCGCACTGAATTTCTACCTGCCGCCCTGGGTGGCGCTGGCGCCAAGTCACGGCGGCACCGTGATCTGGGTGCAGGGCGCCGATGGACTGGACGTCACGCGACTCGTGGATGAAGCCGCAAGGCGCGGTGTGCTGGTAGAGCCCGTCGACCACTTCTATGCGCTTTCACGCCGGCCCCTGAATTGCTTTCGCATGGGGGTTTCCGGCATCAAGGAAGAGCGCATCCGGGCCGGTGTCGCAAAGCTGGCGGCCGTCGTGCGCGAATTCACCGAAGGCGCCACCGAGCACCTGGACCACTGCGAGGGACGGCGCCTGTTGGGACCGGACCTGCGTGCGCTGTTGCCGGGCGCGGCGATCAGGACCAAACGCGTTTATGGCGAGCCGCTGGAGATCCGCTGGAACGCGTTCGGCACCATGAGCGGGTGCGCCGGACTGAACGGCGAGGACCATGACAGTGGCCGCTGGTGGATCGAGGGCGACCGTTACATTCGACAATGGCAACGCTGGTCGTATGGCGAGCCGGCTTCGTATGCGATCGTGCTCGACGGCGACCGCATCAAGTTTTACCTCGAGTCCGGATATATAGAAGACAGCCTGACGTTCATTCCACGGTCCGGGGAATAGCCAACTGGCTCCATCGTGCGCGCCGGTCTGGCACTACGCGGCACGCCTCGGGTCTCCTAGCCTGACCATTCCGGGGCATTGGCGCCCCATGGTGAGGCGGTTGGTCCGATGAGCCATTTTGCAATTGCGGGCCTGCAGCTCGAGTTGTCCCAGCAGGACAACCTGCACCTGGTGCGCAGCGAACTCGACGTCTCAAGCAGCGTTTCCCGTGGGTCGACATGGCCGTGCTGGGTGAGTTGTGCCTGTTCGGCACGAACAAGAACAATGCCCAGCCGCTGCCCGGCAGGGTCGAGGAGGAACTCGGACAGATCGCCCGTGACCTCCAGCTCTGGCTCATTCCAGGCTCGATTTACGAGCGCGACGGCGACCGTATCTACAACACGACCCCCGTGATCAACTCACGCGGCGAAGTCGTCGCCCGTTACCGCAAGATGTTTCCGTTCCTGCCGTATGAGACAGGCGTGACTCCCGGCGCGGAATTCGTCGTATTCGACGTTCCGGACGTCGGCCGCTTCGGCGTTTCGATCTGTTACGACATGTGGTTTCCGGAAACGACACGAACGCTCGCCTGGATGGGGGCCGAGGTAATACTGCACCCCACGATGACCAACACGATCGATCGCGACATCGAGCTTTCGATCGCGCGCACCAATGCGGCGGTCAACCAGTGCTATTTCTTCGACATCAATTGCGCGGGCCGGCTCGGCTTCGGACGGTCGGTGATCGTCGGTCCCGACGGCACCGTGCTGCACCAGGCGGGCATCGGCAACGAGATCATGCCGGTCGAGATCGACCTCGAAACGGTGCGGCGCGGCCGTCGCCGCGGCTTGCTGGGCCTCGGCCAGGTACTGAAAAGCTTCCGTGACACGGCCGTGCAGTTTTCGCCGTATCTCGACGGACCCGGCAACTCCGAGTCGCTGCAGGCGCTCGGACCGATGAGCATTCCAGGGCCGGCGCGGGGCGGCGATTGACCGATCTGGACCAAGTGGTGGTCCGGGACTTGGCCCTATGGAGTAGCACGACGCTCCACTATTTTTCGCTTCAGTCGGCACCGGGTGCCGAAAATGACAATTATCAAAGGGGTGAAGGCATGAGCAAGCAGTGCGTACCGAACAAGAGTGCGCTGGCCATCGCGGTGCGGGCATGCCTGCGTGGCGCCAGCCATCCGCGGCGTGGAGCCCTGGCCATGTCGGTCGCCGCGGCGGGCCTGCAATTCACCACGGTGGGGTCGACGGCGCTTGCGCAGTCGAAGCCGGATCTCGAGGAGGTCATCGTGACCGCCACGCGGCGCGAGCAGTCGATCCAGGAGATTCCGTTCAATATTTCGGCCGTGAGCGGCGAGACTCTTGCACGGGCAAACATCACGGACGCCGTCGAGGCACTCGGCATGATGCCTGGCATTTCGATCCAGGACCGCGGCTATCGTAACGGCGGCGTGGCCAGCGGTATCGTGATTCGCGGCATGAACGTCGACGCCGGCACCAATGGCGATGTGCCGCTCGCGGCACCTCCGTCGGTCGCCACGTATGTCGACGACACCGCGCTGTTCGGCAATTTCGTCTTGAAGGACATCGAGCGTGTCGAAGTCCTGCGCGGGCCGCAGGGCACGCTGTATGGCTCGGGCTCGCTCGCGGGCAACGTGCGCTACATCATGAACAAGCCGGACTCCAAGGCATTCGCAGGTTCGGCCAGCCTGAACCTGGGCATGACCGACGGCTCCGACGGCTACAACCTGAACCCGGACCTGATGCTGAACATACCGGCGAGCGACACCCTGGCGTTCCGCATGCATGTACCGGCATGCGATCGACATTAACTGGCATCTGTCGATTACCCGAATGTGAACGAGCTCGATTCAAATGGCGATCCGGTCGTCAACGGCGACGTGACCACGGCGACGCCGGTGTACCACAAGGTCAAGGACGTCGACGACGTCGAGATCAAGTACGCGCGCGTGTCGGGGCTGTTCACGCCTAACGAAGACTTCCAGGCCCAGCTTTCCTACCAGTGGCAGGAGGACGAAGTTGGCGGCCGGCGCGAGGTCACCAAAAGTGGCCTGCAGCAATCTCGTCACGGGCGGCAAGTACAAGGAGTATGAGTTCGGCGCAGTGCAGGTCGAGCCGTCCGAGGAAGCTCAGTCTCACGGCCCTCGAAATGGAACTCGGCCTCGGCTTCGCAACCCTGACCTCGAGCACCTCGTATTACGACCACTCCGGCACGGGCATCAGCGACAACTCCGGTGTGTACGCCCGCAACGGCTGGTTCGCGTTCTATGGCAGTTCACCGCGACCGATCGCACAGGCCGAGCGCTTCTACGACGACTCTGCGTTCGCGCAGGAACTCCGTCGTCTCTCGAAGGGCGAGCAGTTCATCGACTGGACCGCCGGCATGTACTACACCGACCAGGACTATGACCTCGGCCAGAACAGCTACCTCGTCGGCTACATCCCGTACCTCGACGCGATCAACTGGTACGGTCTGGCGCCTTATCGACTACGCGATTCCCTGTTCCGTCGCGACCAGACATACACCGAAACCGCGCTTTTTGGCGAAGCGACGATCAATTTCACCGATGCCGTGCACCTGACCCTGGGTGGCCGCTATTTCGACAACGAAGTGGACGTGAACGCGATCGTGGACGTGCCGATCTACGCGGTGTTCGCGCCGCCCGGCGAGGCTGCCGAAACGATCACCGACGACGGCTTCCTGTTCAAGGCGAACCTGGCCTGGGATGTCTCCGACGACTCGATGCTGTACGGAACGTACTCGCAGGGCTATCGCCATGCAGGCGCGAACGCCGTGCCGACGACGGGCAAATATGCCGAGAACCCGGACTACTTCACGTTCGACGCGGACACGGTCTCGATACCTACGCCAGATTGGCTACAAGGGCACGCGCGGTGACCTCGCGTACTCGGTGTCGGCTTACTACACCGACTGGCAGGATCCGCAGCTGAACACCGCGACGTCGAACTGGGGCTTCTTCGCCGCCATCAACGGCGAGTCGGCCCGCACGCAGGGGCATCGAGTTCGAACTGTCTGGATCGTTGGCCGAGCATCTCACCTACAGCGTCGGTTACACGTACGCGGACAGCGAGCTGACGGCCGACGTTTACCAGCCCGCGGGCAACTTCTACGGTGGCCCGCTGTTCCTCGATCGCGTCGCCGCCGACGGCGACCGGCTGCCGGGCAGTGCCGACAACGTGTTCAACGTGGCGCTTGCATACGACACGGAGTTCGGCAATGGCGTTGCCATGGACATTGTGTTGAGTGGCTACTACCAGTCCGACTCGGTCAACAGCATCGGCAACAACGAGTGCCTGACCTCCTTCTCGGCGTCGGGCAACTGCCTCGACAGTCCGAATCCCGCGTCGACATTCTATGCACCGGAGTCGATCTTCTCTGCGCAGTTACGCGGAAATCGATGCGTTCCAGATCTGGAACCTGAGTGCCAACTTCTCCAAGGACGTGTGGGGCGCGTCGGTCTACGTGAAGAATCTCTTCAACGAAGAGGGGACGACCGGCACCTTCACGTTCATGCAGGGCGGCTCGAACCCGTCTGCCAGCCAGCAGTACTTCGGCAACAACTCGCGCGACTACCTCGCGCTGCCGCTGACCATCGGGGCGATGCTGACATACCGCTTCTGAGCGTCACTGTACCGCAGACCGGGGGATGCCCGGTCTGGCGGTCTGCGCAATATAGGCCGCCATGTCGACAGCGATACCGCCGCACGCCACGAACTTGCCGATTCTATCGCCCGGTGCATCGACGCCAACGATTTGCAGCAGGGCCTGGCTCTATGCCAGCAACTGAACCGGCAGTATCCCGCGTATGCGTATGGCTGGTACCTCGCCAGCTTCCTGATGAAGAGGGCGCGGCATCTGCGTGATGCACTGCTGGCGGTCGATCGCGCACTGCAACTGGAGCCGGCGGACAAGTACCTGTTGCACAAGGCCAAGTGCCTGTTCGAGGCCGGCGACACGGCGCAGGCTGCGGCGTTTGCCGATGCGGTTGTCGGCACGGATGCCGATGCGCGTTTTCATAGCGAGCTGGGATCGCTGCTGTTCGGAGCTGGGCCGGCACGAGCGCGCGCTTGCCGAATACACGCTCGCCGCAGGGCTCGATACGCGCAATCCGGAGTTTATGTTCAACCGCGCGGCGCTGCAGCGGTACTTTGGCGACATCGATGGCGCCGAGCAGGGGTTCGATGCCGTCATCAAGTTGCGGCCGTCGGAGTACGAGGCCTACACGGCCCTGGTGCAGCTGTGTCCCGACAGACCGCCGAGCGCAATCACGTTGCCCAGCTGCGCGACGTAATCGCACGCACGCGAGACCCGGCCTGGACTGACCCAGCTCTACGACGCGCTCGCCAAGGAACTGGAGGACCTGGGTGATTTCGATCAAGCGTTCGCAAGTCTCGAGCGCGGCGTGACGACCAAGCGCAAGCACATGCAATACAGCATAGACACGGATCTCGGCATCATGGACAAGATCCGCCGCGTCTACACGAGCGCGCTGTTCGATTGGCATGTCGACGGTTGCGACGCGGAGGACCCGATCTTCATCCTCGGCATGCCGCGTACGGGCACGACGCTGGTCGAGCGGATCCTCGACAGCCATCCGCAGGTGCAATCGGCGGGCGAACTCAACAATTTCTCGCTCGAGTTGATCCGCCTCGTCAAGGAGAGTGCTCGAAGCTCGAAGCTCGAAGCTCGAAGCTCGAAGCTCGAAGCCGAAGCTCGACCCTCGACAGCCTCGACCCGGCTCGATTTCGTCGCCGCGACGGCGGCCATCGATTTTGCAAAGCTCGGTGCCGCCTACGTGCAGAGCGTGCGACCGCTGCGCGATGACAGCCCGCGCTTCATCGACAAGCTGCCCTTCAATTTCCTGTACGCAGGGCTGATCCATCTCGCCTTGCCACGCGCGCGCATCGTCAACCTGCAGCGACATCCGCTCGACACCTGTTACGCCGTGTACAAGCAATTGTTCAAGGACGCTTATCCGTTCTCGTACGACCTCACCGAGTTGGCGCAGTATTACGTCGCATACGACCGGCTGATGCGGCACTGGAACGACGTCATGCCGGGCGCGATCCTGACGCTGCGGTACGAGGACGTGGTCGCAGACATCGAAGGTTCGACCCGGTCCCTGCTGCAGTATTGCCGTTTGCCGTGGGACGATGCCTGCCTGCGTTTTCATGAAAATAGCCGGGCCTCGACCACGGCGAGTGCGACGCAGGTCCGGCAACCGCTGTACGACAGTTCGGTCGGCAAGTGGCGCCGGGTCGAGCGCCAGCTGCAACCGGCGCGGCAAATCCTGGAACGCGCCGGCATCGCGCTGGAGTGAACCCGGAGTGCGTCCCATCGCCATCGTCGCAGCGGTATTTGGCCTTGGTTCCGTTGCGTTCGGCGCGGCAGCACAATCCGGGTCGATGAGTCCACGGTTGACGGCGGAGCAATTGCTCGCGGGGTTTGACTACGCGCAGCCGTTGGCGTTCGAGGCATACGCGCCTTCCGCGGCGGCCGGCGCGGCGACCCACCCCTTCGAGGGCCTGCTCGAACTAAATGGTGAGGCGCATAGCGGGGCATTCCGCTCGCACATTGACCGTTACGGCTTCGCAGGAGACTCGGATTCGCCAGTGCGGCACCTGCCGGAATTCGCTTTTGAACTGGTACAGGCAGGGCAGGCGCTGGTGCCGGTACGCCGCGGACTGCGTCATGACCGCACACCCGCAGGGGGAGTGGCTGCTCGAGCCGGGCCGCGTCTGGCGTGAACCGGGCGATGGCGCATTATTCGCGCGCGGCACTGCCGTTCAGCCTGCAGGAACGCAATGCCAACTGTACGCACAACGGCGTGATCACGTTTGCGTTCAAGCGCAACTGCTGTCTCGCGTGTCGCGTACCAGGTCAGCAGCGAGACCTGCGCTTATTTCAAGGCCGATCTCTGGGGCTTGCTCGACGCAACGTATACACCGCGCCGCGTTGCCGGTCGCACCGGTGTCAGCGAGGCGTACCGTCCACGATATCGCAGGGCGAATGCCCACGAGGCCAATCGCGGCGATGGCGACGCAGTGGCACTGGCGTCGATCCCGCAAATTTCGCGCACCCGGACGAAGTCAGCCGCGAGCACCTCACGACCTGGGGCGTGATCGTCGATGGCGTGCATTACGTCGGAGGCTGCCAGACGCGAGCCGGCGCTTACCCGTTCTGCGACAGCATCGACCTGCCATCCTATTCGCTCGCCAAATCCGTCTTTGCGAGTGCTGCGTTGATGCGTCTCGAGAAAACGCATCCGGGCACGCGTAGCCTGACAGCGGCAAGCTTCGTTGCAGAATGCGCGGCCAGTGGCACCTATTTCCGGGACAACCCTCGAGCACCTGCTCGACATGACGAGCGGTGTCTACGGCTCTGTGACTGAAAACGTCGACGAAAACTCAGCGGACGCCGTGCAGAAGTTCTTCGTGCCGGAAACGCACCGGCAGAAGATCGACTACGCCTGCAATTCCCTCTCACCGCCGTGTAAGGCCTGGCCGCACTTTCGTGTACCGAACCTTCGATACGTACATCCTCGGCACCGCACTGAACGCGCTCGGTCAAAAAAGAGCGTGGCGCGAACCAGGATATTTTCGACGACGTGCTCGTCGTCGAAGTGATGACGCCGCTCGCGTTGAGCCCGACCGCGCGAGTCTCCCTGCGCACACTGGATCAAGTCGCGCAACCTTTCACGGGCTACGGCCTCACGCTGTTGCCCGACGATGTCGCGAAGCTCGGTGAATTTTTCAACCCGGCGCGCAAAGGCGACGACCTGCTCGACCCGGACCATGCGCAGCGCGGCATTGCAACTCGATCCAACCGACCGCGGCCTGATATACCGGGCCTGCAGGCACGCTGCGCTACAACAACGGCTTCTGGGCGTTTAAGGCCGAACAGTTGCCAGGCTGCAAGGAGCCGCAGTACGTGCCCTTCATGTCCGGCTTTGGCGGCATCAGCGTGGTGCTGATGCCCAACGGCGTGACGTACTACTATTTCAGCGACAACGACGAGTTCCGCTTTCGGCGCGCCATCGACGAGGCCGGCCGCGTCCGCGGGTTCTGCCAACCCGGGCTGCCACGCAATCACACGAACACGCAGGCGAACCTCCAATGACCGAACTTGCCGCCGCCCCGGCCGAATCCGCCGAAATCGCTTTTCTCGGCCTGCGCAAGGCGGCGCCGCACGGCGAAATTGCGCGCGTGCTGCTCGCGTTCCTCGCCAGCGCGGGATTGTTCTACGTCAACATCATGCCGGCGCTCGTGGACGGCCTGGTCCAGGGCGCGGGATTCACGAATCGCCAGGCGGGGCTCGTCGGATCGAGCAACGTGTACGGCGCGGCGCTCGGCGCGCTGGTCGCCGTGTTTTTCGTGAAGCGCATCGACTGGCGCAAGGCGGCGTACGCGCTGCTGGCCGGACTCATCTGCATCGACCTGTCGTCGTTGCTGCTGCAGAAATTCGCTCCGCTGCTCGCCATGCGTTTCGCGCACGGCTTCGTCGGCGGCATGCTCGTCGGCATCGGGTTCTCGATCATTGCCCGCACGACGCAGCCCGACCGTACGTTCGGTTACCTGTTGCTGGTGCAGTTTGGTCTCGGCGGACTTGGGCTCATGCTGCTGCCACCACTGGTGCCGCAGTTCGGCACGGGTGTGCTGTTCGGGGCGTTGATATTGTTCAGTCTCTCGACGTTGTTGATGGTCCCGTTTCTGACCCGCTATCCGGTCGATGCCGTCCGCAAGCCACGCGTGGCCACGGCCGGATCCTTGCGGGTCGTGCCGCTCGTGCTGAGTCTTTGCGCGACGTTCCTGTTCCAGGCCGGCAACATGGCCGTCTACGCTTATGTCATCGGTCTCGGGGAATCGGCGGGCCTCACGATGCAGTTCATCAGCCCGACGCTCGCTGCCGCCGCCTGGATCGGCATTGCCGGCGCGGGCCTCGTGATCGTGATGTCCACGCGCTTCGGGCGCGTCTGGCCGCTCGCGGGAGCGATCCTAGTCACGGCCGCCGGCACCTGGGCGCTGCATTTCAGCCAGTCGAGCCTGGTCTACATCGTCGCGAATTGCCTCGTCGGCATTACCTGGGCGTTCTGTATCCCGTACCTGCTGGCCATGTGCGCAGAGTTCGACACTTCCGGGCAGATGGCCGCGCTTGGCGGATTCGCCTCCAAGATGGGGCTCGCTTCCGGGCCGTTCGTGGCAGCTCTCGTCGTTGGCACGAACAACTACGGGCTGGTCGTGAATGTCGGCACCGCGGCGCTGGTCCTGAGCCTGCTTGCCGCGTTGTTGCCGGCCCGGCTGCTGGATCGTGGTGCCTGAGACTTCGGCATGATCCGCGGCATGCATCGTCTGATCGGCTTGCTGCTGATCGCGCTGCTGCTCGCCGCCGTGTTCCTGCTGTCGCTGCCGGACGCCACCGCCTGGCAGCGGGTGGCGCAGGACGCCGGTCATGGTCCGGTCTTTGCGGGTATCGCGGTAATTGTGCTGTGGTTACAGCAGCCGCAGGACGGAATCCGATCACCGCGCATGTATTGGCGCGCTTTCCTGATCGCTGCGGGTCTCGGAGTCGCGTCGGAGCTGGTGCAGTTTTTTCAGAATGGTCGCAACGTGTCGTTGTTTGACGTGATTCACGACACCGCGGGCGCCGGGTTGGGACTCGCGCTCGTCGCGACAGCACACTTCAAGCAGCCGCAGGCGCGGCGCCTGCTGGCCGCGATGATACTCGCCGCGCTGGTGCTGCTCGCCTGGCAGCCGCTGCGTTGCGCGATCGCCTATGCCGAGCGCAGCCGGGCTTTCCCGGTGCTGCTGCAAGCCACGCGCAGCGCGGACCTCTACTTCGTACGCGCGCGCGACGCGAAGCTTGAACGTGCTGCAGTTCCGGGCACTTGGCACGTGGGCGGTGAGCACGACGCCGTCCGGCTCGTGTTCGTGCCCGGGCGACGACCGGCACTGGAACTCGAGGAGCCGGCGCCCGACTGGCGTGGCTACGACAGGCTCCTGCTTGAACTGGTCAATCCTGGCGAGCAGCCGCTGCACTTCACGCTGCGGATCCTCGATGCACAGCATGACTGGAGCCACGAAGACCGGTTCAACATGCCTGTCGTCGCGCCGCCATTCAGCCGCTCGACGCTGCAAGTGTCGCTGGTCGCTGTCGCGTCGGCCCCCGCAAGGCGTCCCATGGACATGGGCGCGATTGCAAACGTGATGCTCTTCGCGCAGGCACCGCTCACGGGCACCGAGTTTTACGTGACGCGCATCTGGCTGCAATGATCCGGTTGTCCCGGTCGCGAGCGGAAAGTCTTGCGCCTCAAGACCTTGCCGGGTACCGTCTCGCTGCTGCGAGCGGGGTCCGCCAGTTGGTCCCGCGAACGACTACCTGATGCGAGAGTGGCGGAACTGGTAGACGCGCTGGATTTAGGTTCCAGTGGGTAACCCCCGTGAGGGTTCGAGTCCCTCCTTTCGCACCATCAAGCGGCGGCGTCCCTTCTCCTACAAGGGGCCATCGATGAAAGTCTCACGGCGCAGTTTTCTCGCATATTCAGCAGGTACGGCCCTCACACTCTACGTCTACAACGACTTGGGCATCCCGATCGCGAAGGCCGCAGCGATACCGGGCGGCACTCTGAATCCGCGCGCGGTTCCGAAATTTCTTTCGCCGCTGATCATACCGCCCGCCATGCCGACCTCGGCGCCGAATACTTATGATGTCGCGGTACGGCAATTCATCCAGCAGATCCTGCTGTCGCCGTTGCCCGCGACGACCGTGTGGAGTTACGGCTCGACTACTGGTCCCGGCACGTTCAACTACCCAGCGTTCACGCTCTAGCACACGAGCGGCGTGCCTGTTAGCGTGACCTCGCGCAATGAGTTGGTAGACGCCAGTGGCAACTTTCTCCCGCATCTGTTCCGCCTGTTGACCCTACGCTGCACTGGGCCACCCCCCCGGGGGGACAGACTGAGCGCGACAGTCGTCCTACTTTCGCGGCGACACCGGGCCATACACCGGCCGTGCCGATCGTCACTCACATACACTGCATGGAAGTGTCGCCGACTCGAGCGACGGTTATGCGGAAGCGTGGTTCCTGCCCGCCGCAAATAACATCCCCGCCGGCTATGCTACCGAGGGGACTTGGTATGGCTTCTTCAACCAGAAGGCCAACGGCGGGATTGCGGCGTGGGCGCCAGGAACCGCGAAATTCACATACCCCAACCGCCAGCGCGCCTCTACCGCCTGGTACCACGACCATACGCTGGGCATGACGCGGCTGAACGTCTATGCCGGGCCCGCCGGCTTTTACCTCATTCGCGGACCGGCCGGCGAGGAACCGACCGATATGTCCACGGGTCTCCAGGCCGTACTACCCGGTCCCGTCCCGAGCGTAGGCACAAGTCCGTTCGACCTGAACATCCGCGAGATCCCGATCGCGATCCAGGACCGTTCGTTCAATGCCGACGGTTCGTTGTTTTATCCGGACACCCGCGAATTCTTCGATGACTACGACGGACCCTACATTCCAAGCACCGAGGTCTCGCCCATCTGGAATCCCGAGTTCTTCGGCAATTGCATCGTGGTCAACGGGCGCACGTGGCCCTACCTGGACGTCGCGCCGCGCCGCTATCGCTTTCGTTTGCTCAATGGCTGCCAGTCGCGCTTCCTGATATTGAAGTTCGACGATCCGTTGATTGACGTCTGGCAAATCGGCAGTGAGGGCGGCTACCTGCGCGCACCCGTGCAGCTCAAAGAGATCCTGATGTCGCCGGCCGAGCGTGCCGACATCATCGTGGACTTCGCAGGCGTCAAGTTCGGCAAGGACGTTACGCTGTTCAATTACGCCCCGGACGCGCCTTTCGGCGGCGGGGCTTTCGTCGCGCCGATCCGCTTACGACGGGGCAGGTCATGCAATTCCGCGTGAACCAGAGCGTCCCAGCGAGCTTCGTCGATCCGACGACTCCGCCGGCGCAACTGGTGATGCCGACCATTCCCGCGCCCGTCATTCCGGACATGACACGCCAGCTCGCGTTGCTCGAGATCGCGGGACCTTCGGGTGAACCGGAGATCCCGATCGAGGCGCGGCTCGGAACGTTCGACACGAACGCAGGCGCCCCGACTGGCATCACCTACCTGAAGTGGGAGGATCCCGTCACGGAGAACCCGGCTCTGGGCGCTACGGAAACGTGGGAGCTTTACAACTTCACTGAGGATGCCGCACCCCATACACATTCACGAGGTGTTGTTCCAGGTGATCAACCGCCAGCGACTCGACAAGGTGACCGGGCTGCCCATCGAAGACGCCGACAGCCCCGGCGCCTACAGAGAACGGATACAAGGACACGGTCATCGCTTACCCCGGCGAAGTGACCCGCGTACAGATGAGCTTTGGCAGTGCCGGTCAGTACGTTTGGCACTGCCATATCGTCGAGCACGAGGACCTACGAGATGATGCGACCGTACCGGATCGGACCGGTGCAGTCGGGGCAGCCGGAGTAACCAATCGAGGGGTAGTGCGGGCGCGCTGATCGCTTTCTCCTGCGAGGCACGCACAGCGCGCCCGCCGGGTAACGCAGCGAGGTCGAGTCCTCCTTTCGCACCATTCCTCCCGGCCTCTTTTCCGGTCCCGCGGGCCAGGCAATCCGTGGCAGAATATGCGGCTTTTCCGGGCCGCGCCGGCAGGCGCGCGGGCACTTTCGAGGATCGATGACCACTATGCAGATTTCCGTCGAGTCGACTGGCGCCCTCGAGCGCCGCATGGAAGTGAGCGTTCCGAAGGAGCAGATCGAGCAGGCCGTCGACGAGCGCCTGAAGCGCGTCAGCCGCACCGCCAAGCTCAAGGGCTTCCGGCCGGGCAAGGCGCCGATCAAGGTCATCCGCCAGCAGTTCGGCGCCCAGGTGCGCCAGGAAGTGCTGTCCGACCTCATGCAGTCGAGCTTCGCGCAGGCTGTCACGCGAGCAGAAGCTCGTGCCGGCCGCCGGTCCGCGCATCGAGCCGATCAGCTTCGGGCCGGGCGAAGACCTGAAATACCGCGCGATCTTCGAGATCTATCCGGAGATCGCAGCTGAAGGCAAGTGGATGGCCTGGCCGTCACGCGTCCGGTGGCCGAGGTCACCGAGGCCGACATCGAGGCGATGCTGCAAAACCTGCGCGAACAGCGCCCGACATTCACCGCAGGTCGAGCGCGAGAGCCGCGAAGGCGACCGCGTCACCATGGATTTCGAGGGCAAGATCGACGGCGAGGCGTTCGAAGGCAGCAAGGGCGACGACGTCGCCGTGATCCTCGGCGCAGGCCGCATGCTCAAGGACTTCGACGCGGGCATCACCGGCGCGAAAGCGGGCGAGCGAGCAGGGCATCTCGGTCCGCTACCCGGACGAGTATCACAACAAGTCGCTGGCCGGCAACACCGCGAGTTCGACGTCCAGGTGAAGAAGGTCGAGGAAAAAGCAACTGCCGCCGCTCGACGACGCGTTCTGCCGCGAATACGGCGTGACCGAAGGCGGCATGGAGCAGTTGCTGCACCGAAGTGGCGGACAACATGCGCCGCGAGCTGCGCGAGAACATCCGCGGCCGCGTGAAGCAGCAGCTGCTCGACCGGCTGCTCGAGGCCAACCCGATCGATGTGCCGCGCTCGCTGGTCGAGAACCAGGTCCGCGAGATGCAGACTGGACACGGCGCGCCGCATTGGCGCGAAAGATGCATCGCAAGTGCCGCCGCCGGACGCTTTCGTCGAACCTGCGCGCCGGCGCGTCGCCCTCGGGCTGCTGATCGGCGAACTGATCAGGACGCGAGGCCTGCAGCTCGACCGTGAGCGCGTGTCGATGCGCGCCTCGCGGATCTGACCGCGACCTACCCCGATCCGGATGCGATCATGCAAGCCTACAGGCAGAACCCTGATGCACTACGCGGTGTCGAAAGCATGGTGTTGGAGGATCAGGTAGTCGATCATCTGCTGGAGAAGGCGAGCGGTCACGGACCAGCCTGTCCACGTTCAAAGACCTGATGAACTTCGGAGCCTGACGCACATATGTCATTCATCGAATCCGCGCGCCCTGAATCTCGTCCCGATGGTCGTCGAACAGACGGCCCGCGGCGAGCGTGCCTACGACATCTATTCGCGGCTGCTCAAGGAGCGCGTGATCTTCCTCGTGGGCCCGGTCGAGGATTACATGGCGAACCTCGTGGTCGCGCAGCTGCTGTTCCTCGAGTCGGAGAACCCGGAGAAGGACATCGCGATCTATATCAACTCGCCCGGCGGGTCGGTGAGCGCCGGGCCTCGCCATCTACGACACGATGCAGTTCATCAAGGCCGACGTCAGCACGATCTGCGTCGGGCAGGCGGCCAGCATGGGTGCGGTGCTGCTGGCAGGCGGGGCGAAGGGCAAGCGATTCTGCCTGCCGCACTCGCGCGTCATGATCCACCAGCCGCTCGGCGGCTTCCAGGGCCAGGCCACGGACATCGAGATCCACGCCCGGGAGATCCTCGACGCGCGGCACCGGCTGAACACGATCCTGGCGAAGCACACCGGCCAGACGATCGACCGGATCAAGACGGACACCGATCGCGACAATTTCATGACCGGCGAGCAGGCCACCGCATATGGCCTGATCGACGCCGTGCTGCAGCAGCGCGGCGAAACGGGCGCGGCAACGCGTTTGTAATGCCGTCGGAGACTGGGATGTAAGTCTCTGTAACGCGAAGGCATTTTTGCGGAGTGGGGGCTCGCATGGTATAAGCCATGGGAGCCAGTTTTTGGCACTCTCTGGGACCCTGGGGTTCTGGCGCACATGGCGGAAGATCGCTCCAAGCACGACGACGGGAAACTTCTCTACTGCTCTTTCTGCGGCAAGAGCCAGCACGAAGTGCGCAAGCTGATCGCCGGACCGTCGGTGTTCGTCTGCGACGAGTGCGTGGAGCTCTGCAACGACATCATTCGCGAGGAACTCGAGGAAAAAGCCGAGAAGACCCGCGAAAAGCTGCCGAAGCCGCACGAGATCAAGAACGTCCTCGACGAATATGTCATCGGCCAGGAGCGGGCCAAGAAGGTCCTGTCGGTCGCGGTCTACAACCACTACAAGCGGCTGCAGACCAAGTCGGGCGAGAACACCCGCGAAGACATCGAGCTCGCCAAGAGCAACATCCTGCTGATCGGCCCGACCGGCTCCGGCAAGACCCTGCTGGCCGAGACGCTCGCGCGGCTGCTGAACGTGCCGTTCACGATCGCCGACGCCACGACGCTCACCGAAGCGGGCTACGTCGGCGAGGACGTCGAGAACATCATCCAGAAGCTGCTGCAGAAGTGCGACTACGACGTCGAGAAGGCGCAGACCGGCATCGTCTACATCGACGAGATCGACAAGATCTCGCGCAAGTCCGACAACCCGTCGATCACGCGCGACGTGTCGGGCGAGGGCGTGCAGCAGGCGCTGCTCAAGCTCATCGAAGGCACGATCGCCTCGGTGCCGCCGCAGGGCGGCCGCAAGCACCCGCAGCAGGAGTTCCTGCAGGTCGACACCGGCAACATCCTGTTCATCTGCGGCGGCGCGTTCGCCGGCCTCGAAAAGATCATCATGAACCGCACGCACAAGGGCGGCATCGGTTTCGTGGCGGAAGTCCGCGAGGCGAACGCGCGCCAGCACGGCAGCGACCTGTTCCACGACGTCGAGCCGGAAGACCTGATCAAGTTCGGCCTGATCCCGGAATTCGTCGGTCGCCTGCCGGTCGTCGCGACGCTCGACGAGCTCGACGAGGCTGCGCTGATGCAGATCCTCACCGAGCCGAAGAACGCGCTCACCAAGCAGTATCGCAAGCTCTTCGACATGGAAGGCGTCGATCTCGAGTTCCGCGAAGAATCGCTGCGCGCGGTGGCGCGTCGCGCGATGCAGCGCAAGACGGGCGCTCGCGGCCTGCGCACGATTCTCGAGAACGTGCTGCTCGACATCATGTACGACCTGCCGGCATGCGTAACGTGCAGAAGGTCGTCATCGACGAGGACGTGATCCAGGGCGAGAGCAAGCCGTATCTGGTCTACGGCCAGGACGAGTCGCGGCTCGCCGCGGTCGAAGAGCGGCGCACCGGATCGGACCACTAGTCGTCGCCGGACCGGTCTCCGATCGCGAGTCGAGCGTCGCGCGGCTGCACCGCGCATGCTTCGGGGACCGGCAGGCGACTCGATCGACTCACCCAGTTCGGTCGAACAGCGTGCGATCACTGAATCTCGGACGCGCCCATCTCAAAGATGCTCTCCTGTATGTCCTGCCGCCGCGCGATAGTCTTTGTCAAGCACCGTCGACTCCTCGCCCGAGGATGACGCGGAGAGAACCCGACACGTGACCACCAGCCCAGAGTCCGAATGCGCCGACGACGCCTGTCGCGCGCAACGAGGCCATGCCGGTCCTGCCGCTGCGCGACGTCGTCGTCTATCCCGCACATGGTGATCCCGCTGTTCGTCGGCCGCGAGAAATCGATCCTCGCGCTCGAGCAGGCGATGAAGGTCGACAAGCAGATCCTGCTGCTCGCGCAGAAGCAGGCAGACGTCGACGAGCCGGCCGCGAAGGATCTCTACGACGTCGGCACGATCGCGACGTGCTGCAGCTGCTGAAGCTGCCCGACGGCACCGTCAAGGTGCTGGTCGAAGGCGTCGAGCGCGCCTCGGTCTCGCAGCCTCGAGCCCGGCGATTACTTCACCGCCGTCGCAACGCCGCTCGACCGACGGCGAACGCTACGACGAGCGCGAGATGGACGTGCTCGTGCGCTCGGTCGGTCACGCAGTTCGAGCAGTACGTAAAGCTCAACCGCAAGGTGCCGCCGGAGATCCTGACCTCGCTCGCCGGGATCGAGCAGCCGGGCCGCCTCGCCGACACTGTCGCCGCGCACATGTCGCTGAAGCTCGACGCGAAGCAGAAAGTGCTCGAGATCCAGGACGTGCGCCGGCGGCTCGAGCACATCCTCGCGCTGATCGAAGGCGAGATGGACGTGCTGCAGATCGAGAAGCGCATCCGCGGCCGCGTCAAGCAGCAGATGGAGAAGAGCCAGCGCGAGTACTACCTCAACGAGCAGATGAAGGCCATCCAGAAAGAACTGGGTGAGCTCGACGACGCGCCGAACGAGATCGCCGAGCTCGAGAAGCGCATCCAGCGCGCCGGCATGCCGAAGGAGGCGCGCGAGAAGGCGAAGTCGCGAGCTCGCGAAGCTCAAGCTGATGTCGCCGATGTCGGCCGAAGCGACCGTCGTGCGCAATTACATCGACTGGCTGGTGAAGTGCCCGTGGCGCAAGCGCACGAAGGTCAAGCACGACCTGGCGGGCGCCGAGAAGCGTGCTGAACGAAGATCACTTCGGGCTCGACAAGGTCAAGGAACGCATCGTCGAGTATCTCGCCGTGCAGCAGCGCGTGCAGACACTCAAGGGACCGATCCTGTGCCTGGTCGGCCCGCCGGGCGTCGGCAAGACCTCGCTCGGCCAGAGCATCGCGCGCGCCACGAACCGCAAGTTCGTGCGCATGTCGCTGGGCGGCGTGCGCGACGAGGCCGAGATCCGCGGTCACCGCCGTACCTACATCGGCTCGATGCCCGGCAAGATCGTGCAGAACATGGTCCGCACCGGCGTGCGCAATCCGCTGTTCCTGCTCGACGAAGTCGACAAGATGGCGATGGACTTCCGCGGCGACCCGTCGTCGGCGCTGCTCGAAGTGCTCGACCCCGAGCAGAACTCTTCGTTCAACGATCACTACCTGGAGGTCGATTTCGACCTTTCCGACGTGATGTTCGTCTGCACGGCCAACAGCCTGAACATCCCGCCGCCGCTGCTCGACCGCATGGAGGTCATCCGGCTGCCCGGCTACACCGAAGACGAGAAGTCGAACATCGCGCGTCGCTACCTGCTGCCGAAGCAGCATGAAGCAGAACGGGCTCAAGGAAGGCGAGCTGAAGGTTTCGGACCCCGCGATCCTCGACGTGATCCGGCACTACACGCGCGAAGCGGGCGTGCGCAGCCTCGAGCGCGAGATGTCGAAGATCTGCCGCAAGTCGGTCAAGGAACTGCTGCTCGAGACCGACCGCAAGTCGATCAGCGTCACGCCGAAGAACCTGCAGAAATACCTGGGCGTGAGGCGCCATCGCTATGGCCGCGCCGAAGAAAACGACCAGGTCGGGCAGGTCACGGGCCTCGCGTGGACCGAGGTCGGCGGCGAGCTGCTGACGATCGAAGCGGCGGTGATGCCCGGGCAAAGGCAAGCTCACGCACACCGGCCAGCTCGGCGAGGTGATGCAGGAATCGATCCAGGCCGCGATGACCGTCGTGCGCAGCCGCGCCGTCGGGCTCGGGCTCGAGCAGCGAGTTCTACCAGAAGGCCGACGTGCACATTCACGTGCCCGAAGGCGCAACGCCGAAGGACGGCCCGAGCGCCGGCATCGGCATGTGCACCGCACTCGTCTCGGCGCTTACGCGCATCGCCGTGCGCAGCGACGTCGCGATGACCGGCGAAATCACGCTGCGCGGCGAGGTGCTGCCGATCGGCGGCCTGAAGGAGAAACTGCTCGCGGCGCACCGCGGCGGCATCACGCACGGTGCTGATCCCGGACGAGAACGTGAAGGATCTCGCCGAGATTCCCGGACAACATCAAGGGCAAGCTCGAGATCAAGCCGGTCAAGTGGATCGACGAGGTCCTGCAGCTGGCGCTCAAGAACATGCCGCAACCGCTGACCGTGCGGCTGAGAACGCCGAAGCGGCCGACGATGGCAAGCGACGCCGGCAAGCGGCCGGCGAAACGCTACAGGCAAGCAAGTGCATGCGCACTGAGGGATGAGGACGAGGACACAGACATGAACAAGAATGACCTGATCGATGCGGTGACCGAGCGCACGTCGCTCGCGAAGTCCGACGCCGCACGCGCCGTGGAAGCGGTGCTCGGCTCGATCACCGAGGCGCTGCAGAAGGGCGACGCGGTGAGCGCTGTCCGGCTTCGGCACATTCGTGATCAAGGCGCGCGCTGCACGCACCGGCCGCAATCCGCGCACCGGCGAGCCCATCGACATTCCGGCCAGCAAGGTGCCCGAGCTTCAAGGCTGGAAAAGGCTTTAAGGATGCCGTAAGCTAAGCGGCTCCCAGTGAGGCGCGGGTGCTTAGCTCAGCTGGGAGAGCGACGCCTTTACACGGCGTAGGTCGGGGGTTCGATCCCCTCAGCACCCACCAGATCAACGCGGAGTGGTAGTTCAGTTGGTTAGAATACCGGCCTGTCACGCCGGGGGTCGCGGGTTCGAGTCCCGTCCACTCCGCCAGCTCTGGTTCGACTCGAAGGCCCGCGCGAGCGGGCTTTTTCGTATGCGGTAAGCGAGCAAGTACGCGCGAGCTTCGTAGGATCCGACGCTTACCATCCACCGTTTTTCAACAGCCGCATCACTCAAGCCTATGCTGCAGAAAATTCGCGACAAGATCTCCGGCTGGTTCGCCGCGCTGTTCCTCGGCGCCATCGCCGTCGTCTTCATCTTCTGGGGCATCCAGTTCGAGTCGTCCGTGACCGCCGCGGCCGCCAAGGTCAACGGCGAGGGCATCTCCGCGCGAGCTCGTGCGTCAAGGCCTGGCAGGACCGCCAGAACGAGCTGCAGCAGCAGATCCGCGACGAACTGCCGCCAGAACTCGTGCAAGAGCGAGCAGCAGAAGCTGATCGACGAGTTCATCAGCCGCGAGCTGCTGGTGCAGCGTGCGCACGAGCTGCGGCTATCGCGTCAGCGACAAGCGAGCTCGCCAAGACGCTCTACGCAGATTCCGGCGCTGCAGGTCGACGGGCAAGTTCTCGCGCGACCGCTATGCCGCGCTGCTGCGCCAGCAAGGCCGCAGCGAAGCCGAGTTCGAGCGCGAATTCCGGCGCGACCTCGAGACGCTCGCAGTTGCGCAACGCCATCGCGGTCTCGGCATTCGTCACGCCGGCCGAGCTGCAGCGCCGCGTCGCGACTCGAAGGCGAAACGCGCGAGATCGCCTATGCCGTGATCCCTGCTGCCGCGTTTCCGGCAGGCGCAGGTCAACGTCCCGCAGGCCGACGTCACGGCCTACTACGAAAAACACAAATCGCGAGTTCATGACGCCGGAGACCGTGGCGCTGCAGTACCTGCAAGCTCGACCTCGCCGGCATCGCGGCCGGCGTGCAGGTGACCGAGGAAGCGCCTGCGCAAGTACTACGACGAGAACGCGGCGCGCCAGGTACGCGACCCCGGAACGGCGTCGCGCCAGCCACATCCTGGTCGAGTCCGGCACCGACGACGCTGCCGCGAAGAAAAAGGCCGAGGCGCTCGCCGAGCGTGCGCAAGGCCGGTGAGGATTTCGCGAACGCTCGCCCGCGAGAACTCGGACGACCCTGGCTCGAAGGCGGCCGGCGGCGATCTCGGCTGGGCGACGCGCGAGGCCTACGTGCCGGCGTTCGCGGATGCCTTGTTCGGCATGCAAGCAGAGGGCGAAATTCGCGGGCCGGTCAAGACGCAGTTCGGCTACCACGTCATCCGGCTCGATGGCATCGAGGCCGCCGGCACAGCGCAGCTTCGAGGAGGTGCGCGCCGAACTCGAGCCGCAGTATCGCGCGCGAGCAGGCGCAGAACCTGTTCTACGAGAAGTCGCAGCAGCTCGCGGACGAGTCGTTTGCGGCGCTGAGCGAACTCGACAGCGTGTCGCAAGAAGCTCGGGCTGCCCGTGCAGACGGTCGAGGGCTTCACGCGCCAGGGCGGCGGGCCGTTCGGCAACGACCGCAAGATCATCGACGCCGTGTTCAGCGAAGTCGTGCTCGAGGAGCGGCAGAACAGCCCGCCGGTCCAGCTCGGCGACGAAAGCGTCGTGGTGCTGCGCGTCACCGATCACAAGCCGTCGCAGCAGCAGCCGCTCGAGGCCGTGCGCGGCGCCATCGAAGCGCGCCTGCGCGACGAAGGCGCGCAGAAGGCAGCCGCCGCTGCAGGCCGCAGCGCCATTGCGAAGCGCGTCAACGCGGGCGAATCTTTTGCGGCGGCCGCGACCGCGGCGGGTTTACAGCCGACGGCCCCCAGGTCCGTAACGCGCCGGGGCGCAGTGGGTGAACGGCCGCGCCGGTCGCACCGGAAATGCTGAAGCCGGTGTTCCGTGCGCCGCGTCCCGCGGGCAGGCAAGGCCAGTGCCGGCACCGCGATGCTGGCCAGCGGCGACCCGGCGGTGTTCGTGGTGACGGCGGTCAAGAGCGGCTCGGTCACGAGCTCGCCGGATGCGATGGTGCGCATGCCCGAGCGCGCCCAGGCGGCGCACTCGGCCGCCGCGGCTGAGTTTGGCGCTTACCTGGGCGACATCGAGCGCACCGCGAAGATCAAGCGCAACGACGACAAGGTGTTCGTCCGCAGTAACGGGCTCCACTCGGGAAACGACATGCCCACGTGGCTGTACCCGGCATCGACGTACAGCACCTCACCCGTGATCCCCGACGCGAGGTCCGAGCAAAGGAATGCGGCGGCATTGCCGACTTCCTCGGTGGTGACGTTGCGGCGCAGCGGTGTCGCGGCCGCGACGTGCCCGAGCATCTTGCGGAAACCGCCGACGCCGCGGCCGCCAGTGTCTTGATCGGGCCGGCCGAAATCGCATTGACGCGAATGTTCTGCGGGCCGAGATCCGCGGCGAGGAAGCGCACGTTCGCCTCCAGGCTCGCCTTGGCGAGGCCCATGACGTTGTAGCTCGGAATCGAGCGCACGGCGCCGAGGTAAGAGAGCGTGATCAACGCGCCGTTGCGGCCCTGCATCAGCGGGCGTCCGGCCTTTGCCAGCGCCGTGAGGCTGTAGCTCGAGATGTCGTGCGCGACCTGGAAACCGTGCGCGCGTCGCGCTATCGACGAAGCCGCCGGCCAGCTCTTCGCGCGGCGCGAACGCGACCGAATGCACGATGATGTCGAGGGAATCCCACACCTGCGCGGATCCCGGCGAACGCAGCGTCGATTTCCGCATCGCTGAAGCGACGTCCATCGGCAGCGTCATGGCGGAGTCGAACCCCTGCGCCATTTCCACCACGCGGTCCTTGAGGCGCTCGCCCTGGTACGTGAAGGCGAGTTCCGCGCCTTCGCGATGCATTGCCGTGGCGATGCCATGGGCAATGGAACGCTCCGTGGCGAGCCCTACGATGAGGGCCCGCTTGCCTGCCAGGAATCCCACGTGATCAGCCTCCGCTCAGCCTGGTTCGGATCGACGTAGAGCACCAGACGCTGGCCGGCACGCAGCGAACGAGGATTGTCGCAGCCGGTTCCAGGTCATCAGTTCGCGCACGGAGACGTTGAAGCTGGTCCGGCGATCTCGGACAGCGTGTCGCCGCGGCGGACCTTGTACGTCATGCGGCTGGAGCATCGCCGATGCGGCGGCGCGACGAACCACCGCTGCCCGGAATGTCGAGGCGCGCGCCCGCCGCGAGCCCCGCCGTGCTCGACAAGCCGTTTGCCGACGCGAGCGCAGGCACCGTCACGCCATAACTGCGGGCGACGCCCCAGAGCGTGTCGCCGGACTTGACGACGTGCACGCGCGGCCTCGGCGAGGACCCTGCGCTCCTTGCTGCTCCGGCAGTTGCGCGGCGATGTCCTCGCGCGGCGCAGCCAGCGAGGCCAGCGTGACCGTGCCGCCCTCGCCGACCTGGGAATCAGCAGCGACTCGCCCGGGATGGATCATGGAGCCGTCGAGGTCGTTGGCGTCGCGCAGTGCCGCCCATCGGCACGCCATAGCTTGCGCGCGATCTGCGCTCAGGGTCTCGCCGCGTTTCACGCGTGATGGACCTCGGGCGGCGGCTCGACCGCGGCGACGAGCACCTTGCCCTGCTCGTCGAGCACGGCCTGGTTCGAGCATGGCTTGCCGGAACTGGTCCGCGTTCGGGATCGGCAGCAGCAGCCGATGCGGGCCCTTGGGCGGAGTCGTCATGCGGTTGTAGCCGGGGTTCAGCGCGAACATGTCGTCACGCGAGATGCCCGCGACTCCGCGGCGTCGCCCAGGTGCACCTGGCGGCCCGGGTTCGACGATGTCGAAATAGGGCACGTTCGGAATCGCCGCGAACTGCAGGCCGTAGGCCTCCGGGCTGCGCACGATGCGGCTGATCGCCAGCAGCTTCGGCACGTAGTCGCGTGTCTCCGCCGCAGCTCGAGGCTGAAGAGATCCGTGGGCAGGCCCGCTGCACGGTTGCGCCGCACCGCGGGCTGACGGTGCCTTCGCCGCCGTTGTAGGCCGCGATCGCGAGGAACCAGTCGCCGCCGAAATAGTTGTTGAGGTACTGCAGGTAGGTGAGCGCAGCGCCGGTCGCCTCGATGACGTCGCGACGCTCGTCGATCCACCAGTTCTGCTCGAGGCCGTAATGCTTGCCCGGAGGATGGGCATGAACTGCCAGAGCCCCGACGCGCGTGCTGCGCGAATAGGCCACCGGGTTGAACGCGCTTTCGACGACCGGCAACAACGCGAGCTCGAGCGGCATGTTGCCGCTTCTCGATCTCGGTGACGATGTAATGGAGGTAGCGCGCGCCGCGCTTGAACGTGCGGTCGAGGAAATCGGGCCCGGCTGCGGTAGAGCTCGATTTCGCGGTCGATCGGCGAAATGCTGCACGTCGGGCAGCGCATACCCGTCCGGATCCGGTCGAGGACGTCGGCATATTGCTCGGGCGACAGCTGCGGCAGTGGTCTCGGTACTGGCACCGTGGTGCCGGGAACCGTCGGCCCGGTCGGGTCCGCGGTCGCTGGCCGCGGGGATGGCTGCGGCGACGGCGGCAGGCTCGAATAACGTCGGGTTCGGTGGTCGCGCACCCCGCCAGCAGCCAGCGGCGGCGAGCAGGGCAGGCAAGGCCGAGCGCAGTCGTCGTTGCGGCAGTGTTTGTTCATTTCTGCTCAGCGAAATCCGTCTTTCCAGGCGCGCACGGTCGGCGAACACGTCGATGGCCGTCGGCAGCGACCGGCCGGCGTGGCGTTCGGCCGCGGCGCGCACCGAGGTCTCGCGGCAGCGCAGGAAGGGGTTGATGAGACGCTCGCGCCCAAGCGTGGACGGCAGCGTGGCTTCGTCGCGTTCGCGCAGCGAGCGCGACCTCGGCCTGCGCCTCGCGGACGTCCAGGTTGTCGGGTTCAACGGCCGCTGGCGAACCGGAGGTTCGAGGCCGTGTATTCGTGGCCGCAGTAAACGCTGCGTGGCGGCGGGCAACGCTGCCAGGCGATCGAGGGAATCGAGCATCTGCGTCGGGCGTGCCTTCGAACAGGCGGCCGCAGCCGGCGCTGAAAAGCGTGTCGCCGCAGAACAGGGCGCCGTGACCGACGTAGGCGATGTGGCCCGAGCGTATGCCCCGGGATCGCCATCACGGCGAATTCGAGCCCGAGGTGTCTCAAGCCGTGCCGTCGCCTCCGTCGTCCAGCGCCTGCACGTCGCAAGGCATTCTTTCGCGGGCCGGTCCGTAGACCTGCGGCCCCGTGCCTCGCCGCCAGTGCCCGCGACCCCGCCGACGTGGTCGGCGTGATGGTGCGTGACGAGGATCGCACCCAGGCTGCAGTCCCTGCCTGCTGCAAGGCCTGCTCCACGGGGCGGTCGTCACCCGGATCCACTACGACGGCGGCGCGCCGGGTCTGCCGGCGCGCGGATCAGCCAGATGTAGTTGTCCGAGAACGCCCGCACCGGGCTCACTTGCAGCATTCGCTAGGGGATTCCTCGCCATCCAGCGGGCCAATGAGTCCGAGCGCGCGGTATTAGAGCCGTTCGCGCAGAAAAATTTCCATAAGATGTGCGCACGTTTTTTCACCGCGGCACGGCGCACTTGCCGCTATCCTTGCGCGCATGACCGTGACCCACGTCGCAGATCGCTGGCTCGCACTCGCCCCTGGGCGCAGCCGTGCTCGCGCTCGAGACGCGGCTGCTGCAGGACGAACTCGCCGACGTGTTCGGTTTCGAGACTGCTGCAGATCGGTCGCTGGGGCGACGCCGGCGCATCTCTGCGAAGGCGCGCGCACGCAGCATCGGCGCTGGATTGCGCCCGATGCCGAAGGCCACGGCGCCATCCGCGCCGATTACGATGCGCTGCCGATTGCAACCAATTCGGTCGAGGCGGTGCTGCTGCCGCACACGCTCGAACACGCGGCGCGACCACACGAACTGCTGCGCGAGGTCGACCGGGTGCTGGTGGGCGAGGGCAACGTCGTGATCTGCGCGTTCAGCCCGTGGGGCCCGTGGGGCGTGCGCCACTTCTTCGCGCGGGGCCACGTTCCCGCCGCACGCCACCCGGCTCATGAGCGAGCAACGCACGCGCGACTGGCTGAGCCTGCTCGGTTTCGAAATCGTCTCCGCGCGGCGTTACCTGTTTGCGCCGCCCTGGACACAGCGCATGCTCGGGCTCGTCCCGAGCAGCTGGCTCGAGCATCGCGGGCCCAGCATCGCCCCGCCGCTGGCCGGGGCGTACCTGCTCAAGGCGCGCAAGCGCGTGCACGCGTTGACGCCGATCCGCCCCGCCTGGACGCACCGTCCCGTGATCGTCGGCGGAGCGCCGGAGCCGACGATCGAGAAACGCCGCGTGAGCGAAGTCGACGAGCCAGCAGGAAGTCGTGATCTATACACGGACGGTGCCTGCAAGGGCAATCCCGGCCCCGGCGGCTGGGGCGCGCTGCTGATCTGCGGGACGCATCGCCGCGAGGAATCCTTCGGCGGCGAACCGCACACCACCAACAATCGCATGGAACTGACCGCGGCGATCGAAGCGCTGGCGGCGTTGAAGCGCCGCTGTCGCGTGCAGCTGTACACCGACTCGCAGTACGTTCGCAACGGCATCATGCGAATGGTTGCCGCAATGGAAAAAGCGCGGCTGGAAAACGGCGGACAAGAAGCCCGTCAAGAATGCGGACCTCTGGGTGCGGCTCGAGCAGGAGATCGCGCGCCACGAGGTCACGTGGCACTGGGTGCAGCGGCCACTCCGGCCACGTCGGCAACGAACGCGCCGACGAGCTCGCGAACCTCGGGATCACCGAACTCGTGCGTTGACTGCCGCCGGCGAACTGATCGGCCGGCCTCGGAAACCTAGTAAACTACGCGGATACCGAACCCGGCAGGCCAGAAAGCCATGGACTTCATCGACCTCAAGACCCAGTACCGCCGCTTGAAGCCGTCGGTCGACGCCCGGATCGCCAAGGTGCTCGAGCACGGACAGTACGTGATGGGGCCGGAATGTACCGAGCTCGAGCAGCGCCTCGCCGAGTATGTCGGCTCGAAGCACTGCATCGCGCGTCGCGAGTGGCACCGACGCGCTGCTGATCGCGCTGATGGCGCTCGACATCGGGCCGGGCGACGAAGTCATCACGGTGCCGTTCACGTTCTTCGCGACGGCGGAGATGATCGCGCTGATCGGCGCCAGGCCTGTCTTCGTCGACATCGATCCGCGCACCTACAACCTCGATCCGGCGCTGCTCGAGGCGGCGATCACGCCGCGCACCCGGGCGATCATGCCGGTCTCGCTGTACGGCCAGTGCGCCGACATCGACGCGATCAACGCGATCGCCGGCAAGCCACGACTTGCCGGTCATCGAGGACGCCGCGCAGAGTTTCGGCGCGACCTACAAGGGCCGGCGTTCCGGCGGCATGACCGCGATCGGCGCGACGTCGTTCTTTCCGTCGAAGCCGCTCGGCTGTTATGGCGACGGCGGCGCGCTGTTCACGAACGACGATCGCCTGGCGCAGCTCATGCGCGAGATCCGCGTGCACGGGCAGGACCGCCGCTACCACCATCCGCGGCTCGGACTCACGGGTCGACTCGACTCGATCCAGGCCGCGGTGCTGCTGGCCAAGCTCGAAGTGTTCGACGACGAGGTCGCGGCGCGCAGCGCGGCTCGGCGCGCGCTATGCCGAGCTGATCGAGGCGATAATTCGGCAAGGGCGCGCAGGCAAGAGTGCGCGCGCCACGACGTCGAGCCGTTCAATACCTGCGTGTTCGCGCAGTACACGGTCGAAGTGCGACAGCGCGACATCGTCGAGACGCGCATGAAGGGGCTGGGCGTGCCGACGGCCGTGCATTATCCGCTGGCGCTGCACATGCAGCCGGTCTTCGCGCATCTCGGGCAAAAGGAAGGCGACGTTCCCGCATTCGGAGGCCGCGAGCCGCCGCGTGATCAGCCTGCCGATGCATCCTTACCTGACGGACGAGCAGCAGCGTGCCGTCGTGGACGCCCTGGCCGAAGCGGTGACGGCGGAGGCCGTGGCCTAGGTGAGCACCGGACGCGCCATCCTGCGCCAGATTCTTTTCGACACCGAGACGACGGGCCTCGAGCCAGAACTTGGCCATCGCATCATCGAGATCGGCGCGATCGAGATCGTGAACCGCCGGCGCACCGGCCGGCAGTTTCATCGCTACCTGTGTCCCGACCGTGACATCGATCATGGGGCGGTGCAGGTGCATGGCCTCACGACCGAGTTCCTGAGCGGCCAGCCGCGCTTTGCGGACGTCATGGCCGAGTTGCGCGAGTTCATCGGCGACGCGGAGCTGGTAATCCACAACGCGGCGTTCGACGTGGCGTTCCTGGACGAAGAGTTCAAGCGCGTCGCCGAAGCCAGCGCAGCACCCAAGGTCTGCGTGCGCGATTTCTGCTCGGTGCTCGATACGCTCGCGCTCGCGCGGCAGATGCACCCTGGCCAGCGCAACAGCCTCGACGCGCTGTGCAAGCGCTATTCGGTCGACAATTCGCACCGCGACCTGCACGGCGCCTTGCTCGACGCAGACCTGCTGCTCGAAGTGTATCTCGCAATGACGGGCGGGCAGGGCGCGCTGACGCTCGACGATCGCGCTGCGCAAGCGAGTGCGGCACTTGCGGTGTCGCGAGCCGTGCGTCCCGCCGGGATCGCTGGTGGTGCGCCGCGCCACGCCCGACGAGTTGCTGGCCCATGAGCAATTGCTGGTCGTGCTCGACAAGGCCAGCCGCGGCAAGACGGCCTGGCGCAGGTTCGAGCCCGTGGCGGCAGAGAGCGGCGTGGCTGCGGAGCCTGCGTGACTTTCACGCTGTCGCAGGCGTTCGGCCGTGCCTTCATGGGCCAGGCGCCCCAGTGGTACAAGCTGACCGTCATCGCTTTCCTGATCGCCAACCCGATCCTGCTGCTGCTGTTCGGGCCGCTGGTGACGGGCTGGGCTGTGCTCGCCGAGTTCATCTTTACGCTGGCGCTGGCGTTGCGCTGCTATCCGTTGCAACCGGGCGGCCTGCTGGCGCTCGAAGCGGTCGTGATCGGGCTGACGAGCGCCGAAAGCGTCTACGAGGAAGTGGTGCAGGCGTTCCCGGTCATCCTGCTGCTGATCTTCATGGTCGCGGGCATCTATTTCCTGCGCGACCTGCTGCTGTTCGTGTTCACGCGTCTGATCCTGCGTGTGCGCTCGCCCGCAACACTCGCGGTGCTGTTCTGCGGCGCCTCGGCGCTGCTGTCGGCGTTTCTCGATGCGCTGACGGTCGTGGCGGTCGCGGTGACGGTGGGCCTCAGTTTCTACGAGGTGTATCACCGCGTCGCCTCGGGCAAGACGCACACGGCGCTGCAGCACGAAACCGGAACCGACGAACACGTCGCAGGTGTTCCATCGCGGACACCTCGATCAGTTCCGCGGTTTCCTGCGCTCGCTGATGATGCACGGCGCCGTCGGCACGGCGATCGGTGGCGTGATGACGACCGTCGGCGAGCCGCAGAACCTGTTGATTGCGAAACAGGCCGAATGGACGTTCGGCGAATTCTTCATCGCGATGGCGCCCGTCACGATTCCGGTGGCCATTGCCGGCCTGCTGACCTGCTGGGTCGTCGAGCGCTTCAGGTTGTTCGGGTACGGCACGCCGTTGCCGGACGTGGCATTTGCGATCCTGCAGGACTACAGCGCGGAACTGGCCGCGAAATCCACGGTGCGCGACCGGCAGGTGCTGATCGTGCAGGGCGTGGTCGCGGTCCTGCTCGTCGCTGGCCTGGCTTTGCACGTCGCCGAAGTGGGGCTGATCGGCCTGATGGTGATCGTGCTGGCGACGACTTTTACCGGCGTCACCGAAGAACACCGGATCGGCAAGGCGTTCGAGGCGGCGCTGCCGTTCACGGCATTGCTGGTGGTGTTTTTTGTGGTGGTGGCGCAGATCCACGACCAGCACCTCTTCGAGCCGGTGATCCAGTGGGTGCTCGAGTTCGAAGGGCGCGCGCAGACCGTGGTGCTCTACCTGGCGACGGGCGCGCTGTCCGCGATCAGCGACAACGTCTTCGTGGCCTCGATCTACATCACCGAAATCAAGGCCGAATTCCTGCGGGGAGCGCTGCAGCGCGAGCAGTTCGAGGCGCTGGCGGTTGCGATCAACACCGGAACGAACATTCCGAGCATCGCGACGCCCAACGGCCAGGCTGCGTTCCTGTTCCTGCTGACCTCGACGCTCGCGCCGGTGATCCGGCTCGGGTATGTCCGCATGCTCTGGATGGCAGTGCCTTACTTCGTGGTCATGACCGTCGGTCGGAGTCGTGGCCCTGGCGGCCTCCAGCCTTTGACCGACGTCTCAATAACCTCCCGTTTTGTATGGCATTCTTGCGTGTACCAAAGCAACAACAGCCAGCGTCTTCATGTCTAAAAAGTTCAACTTGCGCAACCTCAAGGTTGGCGTCATCGGCCTCGGCTATGTCGGCCTGCCGCTCGCCGTGGAGTTCGGCAAGCGTTTCCAGACCGTCGGTTTCGACATCAAGCCGGAGCGCATCGAGGAGCTTCGCAACGGCCACGACAGCACGCTCGAGACGGATGCCAGGGAACTCGCCGAAGCCGACCTGCTCAGCTTCACGACTCAACTGAAGGACCTCAAGTCCTGCCGCGTCTTCATCGTCACGGTGCCGACGCCGATCGACGAGTACAAGCGCCCCGACCTGACGCCGCTGGTCAAATCGAGCGAGTCCGTCGGCCAGGTGCTGAAGAAGGGCGACGTCGTGGTGTACGAATCCACCGTCTATCCCGGCTGCACCGAAGAAATCTGCGTGCCGATCCTCGAGCGCGTCTCCGGTCTCAAGTTCAACGTCGATTTCTACGCGGGTTACAGCCCGGAACGCATCAACCCGGGCGACAAGGAGCATCGGCTGCCGATCGATCCGCAAGGTGACGTCGGGATCGACACCCGAAGTCGCCGACTACGTCGACGCGCTGTACCGCTCGATCATCACCGTCGGTACGCACAAGGCCTCGAGCATCAAGGTGGCCGAGGCCGCCAAGGTCATCGAGAACACGCAGCGCGACGTGAACATCGCGCTGATCAACGAACTCGCGCTGATCTTCAATCGCCTCGGCATCGACACCGAAGAAGTGCTGCTCGCCGCGGGCAGCAAGTGGAACTTCCTGCCGTTCCGACCGGGTCTCGTGGGCGGGCATTGCATCGGCGTCGACCCGTACTACCTGACGCACAAGGCGCAGGCGGTCGGCTACCACCCGGAAATGATCCTGGCCGGTCGTCGCATCAACGACAACATGGGCAACTACGTTGCGCAGCAGATTGCACAGCTGATGATCCAGCGCCGCATCCAGGTGCGCGACGCGCGCGTGCTGATGCTGGGCCTCACGTTCAAGGAAAACTGTCCGGACGTGCGCAACACGAAGATCGTCGACGTCGTGCGCGAGCTGCAGAAATTCGGCGCCAAGGTCGATGTCTACGATCCGTGGGCGGATGCAGACGCCGCCGAGCACGAGTATGGACTTCGCCCCGTCAAGAAGCTGAAGACAGGTTTCTACGACGCGGTCATCGTCGGTGTCGCGCACAACGAGTTCCGCAAGCTGGGCATCGACAAGGTGCGAGCGCTCGGCAAGAAAAACCACGTGCTCTACGACATCAAGTACGTGTTCCCGACGAGCGCGGTGGACGGCAGGCTCTGACGGGATGAAGATCCTCGTCACCGGCGCCGCTGGCTTCATCGGTTTTCACACCGCGACCAGGTTGCTGGCGCGCGGCGACGAAGTCGTCGGCCTCGACAACCTGAACGACTACTACGACGTGCGCCTCAAGCAGGCGCGCCTGGCGCAACTCGAGCAGCAGCCAGCGGTTTCGCTTCGTGAAGCTCGATCTAGCCGACCGCGCCGGCATGCCGGCGCTGTTCAGGCAACAGAAGTTCGATCGCGTGATCCACCTGGCCGCGCAGGCAGGCGTGCGTTATTCGATCGAAAATCCGCTGGCGTACGTCGACAGCAACGTGATCGGCACGGCCAACATGCTCGAAGGCTGCCGCCACAACGGCGTCCAGCACCTCGTCTATGCCTCGACGAGCTCCGTGTACGGCGCGAACACCAAAATGCCGTTCTCGGTGCACCAGAACGTCGATCATCCGCTCTCGTTCTACGCGGCGACCAAGAAGGCGAACGAGTTGATGGCGCACACCTATGCGCACCTGTATTCGCTGCCGACGACGGGCCTGCGTTTCTTCACGGTCTACGGACCGTGGGGGCGGCCCGACATGGCGCTGTTCCTGTTCACGCGCAACATCCTGGCGGGCATGCCGATCGACGTGTTCAACCACGGTCATCACCGGCGCGACTTCACGTATGTGGATGATATCGCGGAAGGCGTCGTGCGCGCCTGCGATCGCGTGCCGGCGGGAACGCGCAGATTGGGACGGCGATGCGCCGGATCCGGCCAGCAGCCGCGCCCCGTACCGGCTCTACAATATCGGCAACAACAAGCCCGTGGAGCTGCTGCATTACATCAAGGTGCTCGAGGCTTGTCTCGGCCGCAAGGCGCAGATGAACATGCTGCCGCTGCAGGCAGGGGACGTGCCCGACACCTGGGCCGACATCGAGGACCTGACGCGCGACGTCGGCTACACGCCCGCGACGCCCGTCGAGCACGGAATTCGCGCGTTCGTCGACTGGTACCTCGAGTACTACAAGGGCGGTAGTCCGGAGCAGCCCAAGGTCGTCAATCTCGGCTGATTTTCGGCCGTTTTTTCCTGCGGACGGCTGGCCGCGGCCAGGAGACGCCCGGCGCTCTGCTAAGCTTGGCGCATGACTACCCGCACCGATCTGCCTGCATGGAAAGCGCTGCAGGCCCACGCCGAGCACCTCGCCCCGCACCATCTTCGCGACCTGTTCCAGCACTCGGGACCGACTCGCTTTGGCGAGCTGAGCGTCACGGCGCTCGACCTGTTCTACGACTTCACGCGACAGCGGGTGACCACCGAGACGGTGTCACCTGCTGCTCGCCCTCGCGCGCGACTGCGGCCTCGAAGCGCGTATCGCGGCGTTGTTCGCCGGCGAGCACGTCAACAACACCGAGGGCCGCGCCGCGCTGCACATGGCGCTGCGCAACCGGTCAGGCGGGCCGATGCTGATCGACGGCATCGACGTGATGCCGGAGGTGCAGCGCGCAGCTCGCGAAGATGCGCGACTTCGTGACCGGCGTACACGAAGGCCGCATCACGGGATTCAAGACGGCGCGCTTCACCGACATCGTCAATATCGGCATCGGCGGGTCCGATCTCGGCATCGTCATGGCGACCGAGGCGATGGGACGCTACCGCAACCGCGGCGTGCGGCTGCACTGCGTCTCCAACGTCGACGGCGTCGAGCTCGCCGATACGCTGGAGCAGGTGAACCCGGCGACGACGTTGTTCGTGATCTGCTCGAAGACGTTCACGACGCTCGAGACGCTCACGAACGCGACCGCGGCGCGCGACTGGCTGGTCACGGAGCTCGGTGAGAAGGCTGTCGCCAGGCATTTCGTTGCCGTGTCGACCAATCACGCGGCCATGGACCGATTCGGTATTGCGCCGGAGCGCGGTTCACGATGTGGGACTGGGTCGGCGGCCGCTACTCGCTCTGGTCGACCGTTGGACTGTCGATTGCGCTGGCGCTGGGCATGGACCAGTTCGAGTCGATCCTGCAGGGCGGGCACGACATGGACGAGCATTTCCGTTCGGCGCCGCTCGAGCAGAACCTGCCGGTGCTGATGGGCCTGCTCGGCGTCTGGAACAATGACTTCCTCGGGCTCGACTCGCTCGCGGTACTGCCGTACGACCGGCGCCTGCATCGCTTTCCAGCGTACCTGCAGCAACTCGAGATGGAGTCGAACGGCAAGAGCGTCACGCGCGGCGGGACGCCGGTCGGCCATGCAACGGGAACCGTGGTCTGGGGTGAGCCGGGCAACAACGCGCAGCATTCGTTCTTCCAGCTGCTGCACCAGGGCACGGCGCACGTTGCGCATGGATTTCATCGCGCCCGTGAATGGCTCCAGTCGATTCGCGGCACACCAGGACCTGGCACTCGCGAATTGCTTCGGCCAGGCCGAGGCGTTTGCGTTTGGCCAGACCGCGCTGCAGGTTCGGGCCGACCTGCAGGCGAAAAACCTGCCTGCGCCAGAACTCGAACGCCTGGTACCCCACAAGGTGCACGCAGGCAATCGGCCGAGCAGCCTGATCCTGTTGCCGCGGCTGAACCCGCGCGCGCTCGGCCGGCTCATCGCCTGGTATGAGCACAAGGTGTTCGTGCAGAGCGTCATCTGGGACATCAACCCGTTCGACCAGTGGGGCGTCGAACTCGGCAAGAAACTGGCCACGTCGATGACGGAACCGGTCATGTCAGGGCAGTGGGCGAATGGTCCGGCGCACATGCAGAACCTGCTCGCGCAGGTGCAGCGGTGGCGCGGGGACTGACTGCGCAAGTAACATGGCCGGATGACTGCACGTGTTCCGGCGCTTTCTCGCCACGCTTTGCCTGCTTCTCCTCAATTACTCCGCCTCGCTCGAGGCCGGCGAGCCGTGGCTCGCGCCGGGCGACGTCCAGGTGCGCCACGACATCCAGCTGCTGGTCGACAGCGGAGTCATCAACCTGCCGATGTCGGCCTGGCCGATCGCCGTATCGGATCTGGCCAATGCGCTGGACAAGGTCGAATCCGCTACGCCGTCGACTGCACCAGCCGTTTCCCAAGCGGTCGGAGCTGGCAACACTAACGCGTCGGGTGCGGCCGTGGCCGCTCTCAGTCCCGGTCAAACCGCGGCCCTGCAGCGCCTGCGTCGCATCGCCATCGGAAGGCCAACCCGCGCTCGGCTACGAGATCGCGGGTGCAGCGCGCCCGACGACCTTGCGCACTTTCATGGACTCCCCGCGCGAGGAAGGCGAGCTGACCGGCTACGCGTCGGGTTTTGTCGGCGCGCGTTTCGGCGGGCGTCTCGAGGTCTCCGGCGTCGCCGATCCGGACGACGGCGAAAACCGTGCGGCTCGACGGCTCCTACGTGGCGGGCAAGTTCGGCAACTGGATCGTCACGCTCGGGGCGCAGGATCGTTGGTGGGGTTCGGGCTGGGAAGGAAGCCTGATCCTTTCGAACAATGCACGCCCGGTGCCGGCAATTGCGCTGGACCGCGCGGTCTCCGAACCGTTCGAAACAAAATGGCTGAGCTGGATCGGCCCGTGGCGGCTGACGACGTTCATGGGCCGCATGGAAGGCGACCGCGAGGACTACGACCACCCGCTGCTGTACGGCATGCGGATCTCGGCGAGGCCATTGGACGGCCTGGAAATCAGCGTCGAGCGCACGGCGCAATGGTGCGGCGAGGGGCGCTCGTGCACGTGGGACGATTTCTGGAACCTGTTCCTGGGTAACGACAACGCCGGTGAAAACGTGGCCGCCGAAGACGAGCCCGGCAACCAACTGGCGAGTTGGGATATCCGCTGGGCGTCGCCGATCGGCGACTGGAACTATGCGATCTATGACCAGCACACGGGCGAGACGATCGACAACAAGATTCCGCGACCCTATCGCAGCATGGACCTGTTCGGCATCGAGACCTGGGGTGATTCGAGAAGCGATGGCAGCTCCTGGCGCGCCGGGATCGGAGTGGGCGCGGACGCGCTGCGGCGGAACCGAGAACGAAATGAAGCTCTGGGACTGCGCGTATAACAACAATATCTTCGACCCGGACGGCTACCGTTATTACGGCAGGCCGATGGGGCACTCGATGGACGGCGACGGCCAGATGTATTCGGTGCGGTACATTCGTGTCGACGATACCGCCGCCACGCTGACGGCAATCGTTCGATATTCCATGATCAACGAAGGCGGCGTCGAGCCTGATACACGGCATTCGATTGCCCCCGGTCCGGAAGACTGGTGGAGCGTCGACGTGACGTACCGTTATCCATTGCGCGCCGGCTGGCTGGAAGCCGGGGTCGGTGGCGACTATCAAGACCGGCAGTGGAACGAAACGTCTGCAGTGCTGCCGAGAGCATTCGTGAATGGCATCAACAGATTCGATGAGCTCTCGCCGCACACGCTGGTGCCGCCGCGCGGACGGCAGTTCGAGGCATCGCCGTGACGCATAGCGAGCCTGTCCATGGGGTAACATGGCGGCAATCAGCTGCGCTGACAGGGTTACGAATGCACTTATTTTCGAAAGTTCGGTTGCTCGTTCTCGCGATTACGGGCTCGTGGATCATGGTTTGCCTGCCGGGCCCGAATGCTGCCTGGGCCCAGACCCAGACGCCGACCCCCGAGCAGATCGAGGCGTTCCAGAACCTGACGCCCGAGCAGCAGCAGGCGATCATCGACTCGGTGAGCCAGGGTGGTGGCAGCGGCGCCACGACGACGGGCCGCGATGGCGTCCGTCGCGATCGCGACTTGACGTCCCCCGAAACCGTGCGACCAAAAGATACGGACGAAACCGATGGGCGGGATGTCGAGGACAGCACTCGCACGGAAGGCGACCTGACATTGCGAGAATTACAGCGACTGCAGGAAGAGGGGAATTTGGCCCCGCGCGAACCGCGTATCCGCGCCAATGACTCAATCCTGCTGAATGCACGGTTCAAGCTGCTCGATCCCGTCCAGGAACGCGCCCGTCCCGTGGACGAAAAGAAGCGGCTCGACCAATTGCTCGAGCGGGTGCTCCGCGGCAATCCATACAAGCTGGATGCCAGCGGCATGCTGCGAATTCCGGGCGTGCCGCCGATCGCACTCTCAGGATTGAACGAGAAGCAGGCAACCGAGCGCCTGAATCGGGATCCGATGTTCAGGGATTTCCGGATCGACCTGACACTGCTGCCGCTGGAGAAATACGACGTCGAGGCCTTGAAACCCTTCGGGTACGACCTCTTCGCGGGAGTTCCGTCCACATTCGCACCCGTCAACGACGTTCCAGTGCCATCGCAGTACGTGGTCGGGCCCGGAGACCGGTTTGAGGTGCAGCTGATCGGCACCACCAAGGGACGCTATTCACTGGTCGTCAATCGGAACGGAAGCGTGATGTTTCCGGAACTCGGACCGATTGCAGTAAGTGGCCTGGGATTCGAGGAAGCAAAGAGCCGGATCGAATCCAGGGTCAACGACCAGATGATCGGCACGCAGGTCGTCATCTCGATGGGCGAGTTAAGGACGATTCGCGTGCTCGTGCTCGGCGAAGCGGCACGTCCGGGCTCTTACACCGTCAGTGGATTGGCAACCGTCACCAACGCCTTGTTCGCCAGCGGTGGCATCAAGAAAATCGGTTCGCTGCGCAATATCCAGGTGAAACGCAAGGGAGCGCTGGTGCAGCGACTCGATCTTTATGACCTGCTCATCAACGGCGACACTTCCGACGACGTACGCCTGATGCCGGGAGACGTGATATTCATTCCGCCGGTGGGTACTACCGTGGCGGTGACGGGTGAAATACGCCGCCCGGCGATTTATGAGTTGAAAGGCGAAAGCAGCGCGGCCGACCTCATCTACCTCGGTGGCGGCCTCACGCCGGAGGCGGATCCGGCGCTGGCGAACATCGAGCGTATCGACGAGCGACGTGAGCGCGTGGTGGTCGGAGTCGACTTGAGCGGTGCCCAGGCCCGCGGCACCCGATTGCGATCCGGCGATGTCCTGCGGATCCCACGCGCGCGGCCGACGTTCGCGAATGCCATTCAATTGAAGGGACACGTCTACCGGCCCAGCACCTATCAATATTATCCGGGGCTGCGGCTCGCGGACGTGCTGCGCTCGATCGATGACCTCAAGCCCAATGCCGATCTCCACTATGTGCTGATCCGACGCGAGCAAGCAGGAACGGGGCGGATTACGGCGTTATCGGCCGATCTCGAGCAGGCCTGGCGCGCTCCTGGCACGGACGCCAATCCACGACTTGCGCCGCGCGATCAGGTTATCGCATTCGATCTTGAAACGGGCCGGAAGCAATACCTCGGCTTGATGCTTGACGAACTGAAGTTGCAGGCGATCAGCACCGAACCCACGCGAATCGTGCGGGTGAGCGGTCGGGTGCGGGCCGAAGGCGAGTATCCGCTTGAACCAGGGATGACGATCAGCGACCTCATACGCGCCGGCGGCGGGCTGGCAGAGCAGGCGTTTGGAGGCGAGGCCGAACTCGCTCGTTATGAAATTCGTGACGGGCAAACGCGCCAGACGAACGTGCTCAAGGTCGACCTTCTACGCGTACTGGCCGGCGACACGTCAGCCGACCTCGTGCTGGAACCTTTCGACACACTGGTCATCAAGGAGATCTCGGAGTGGTCGCAGCAGGAGACCGTTCGCCTGGAGGGCGAAGTCCGGTTTCCGGGCGAGTACCCGATCTCACGCGGCGAAACGCTTCGCGCGGTGCTGGCTCGAGCGGGAGGCTTGACGCCGTTGGCGTTTCCCCAAGGCAGCTTGTTCACGCGCGATACCCTGAAGGAACGCGAGCGCCAGCAAGTTAAGATCCTCACCGACCGTATGCGACAGGACCTCGGGGCGCTGGCGTTGCAGGCTACGCAAACGGGAGGGGCGGCGGCCAGCCAGGCCGCCGAGACGTTGGCCATCGGGCAATCGCTGCTCGACGATCTGCAGGACGCCGAGCCAGTAGGTCGCCTCGTGATCGACCTGGACCGTGTGCTTGCCGCTGAGCCCAAGTCCAGTAACGACCTGATACTGAAGGCCGGGGATCGACTGAGAATTCCGCGGCAGGCGCAGGAAGTAACGGTGATCGGCGAAGTGCAGAATGCGACCTCGCACTTGTACGACCCGGACCTGGCGCGCGATGACTACCTGAGCATGAGTGGCGGCACCACCAAAAAAGCGGACAAGAAGCGGATCTATGTCGTCCGTGCAAATGGCAGCGTGGAGACGGGCAGCAATAGCCGCTGGTTCGGCAGCACCGGGGATATCAGGCCCGGCGACACGGTCGTGGTCCCCCTGGACGCCGAGCGCATGCGGCCGTTGCCGCTGTGGACGGCGGTCTCGACGATCATCTACAACATTGCGGTTGCCGTTGCGGCCGTGAACTCATTCTGATGGACACCAGGACCGAGGGTGAACTGGGCCGCGATCGAACGCCCGCTCCAGCGGGGCAGCCCGTCTATCTTCCGACTCGTGACGCCACCAGTGAATGGGGCGACGATCTCGACGTGATCGAAATCTGGAATTTGATCTGGCGCGGCAGGCTTTTCGTCATCCTCGGGACATTCCTGGCCTGTGTCGCCGGCCTCGTGTACGCATTCGTTGCGCCGGAATGGTACCGGGCAGAAGTAGTGCTCATTCCGGCCAAGGACGAGTCCATGCAGGGCCTGGCTTCGCAGTTTGGCGGATTGGCCAGCCTGGCCGGTATAAAACTGGGCGACGACGACACCGCGGAGCCTCTCGCGGTCCTGGCGTCCAGGGACTTCGCACAGGATTTCCTCCGGGACGAAGGCCTGGTCGATGTGGTGCTTGCCGCAAAGCGTGAGCGCTTCCGGGGGGTCAAGGCCGAGCCCTCGAAGGAAGCCGTGGATATCCGCGAAGCCGTGGAATTTTTCCTGAAGCGGATTCGTAGCGTCTCGGAGGACCGCAAGACCGGCATCGTCAGGCTCACCATTGAGTGGAAGAATCCTTACGTCGCCGCAACGTGGGCAAATCAGATGGCCGCGCGATTGAACCAGCGCATGCGGCAGCGCGCGCTCAGCGAGGCGAATGCGAATATTGCATACCTTCGCTCGGAGCTCGCAGCGACCAATGCGGTCGCGCTTCAGGATACGGTCGGACGACTGCTCGAAATGGAACTCAAGAAGGCAATGCTCGCGAAGGGAAACCGAGAGTATTCATACCGGGTCATCGATCCAGCCAGCGCACCCAGGAGGCGTGCCTGGCCCAAACGCTCGCTGATCCTCGTCCTGTCATTCGCGCTCGGGCTGGGACTATCGATCGCAGCGTTGATGATTCGTAACAGCGTCGCCGTGTCTCGTGAGAGAGCTTTGGGCTGAATTCTGTCGAATTACCGAGCAGGATCCGTTCGAGTACTGCCGGTTGAGGCATCGCGCCGGCGAAAGGTGAGCGTCAGCCACTCCTGTCCACTCGGCCACAGGCGGCCGCGAACCTCGTACCAGGCGCAGGTCAGTCGAAGCCTCCACCCCGATAGCGGCTGGCGACCGGCTTTCGTCCGCGCCGCCGCCGACCACGGAAAGACTTCGAAGGGCACGAACGGCCGGTGGTGCTTTTCGACTAATTCCAGCCCCGCGTTTTCAGCGGCATTACGCAGCGCGAATTCGCTCAGCAGGCACAAGTGGCGCGGCGGATCCAGGTCACGCCAGCGATCTCCGAACAGCGCATGGCCGAACGAATCGGGGTTGGGCGTTTCGATCCAGGCCCGCCCACCCGGCCGCAGTAGCTGTCGCAGGCTGTGGAGCGTTTCACGGGGTTCGAAGACGTGCTCTATCACGTGGCTCAGGCTGACGTAATCGAACGACTCGTTGCCAAATATCTCGAGTGCACGCTGCGCGTCACCCAGTCGAACATCGAGGCCGCTCGCTCGCGCAGCTTCGACCGCCACGGGATCGACCTCCATGCCGACCGATACGCATCCGCATTCGCCCGCGAAGCGAACGAAGCGCCCGTCGCCACACCCGATATCGAGTACTCGAAACCCCGGTCGACGCGCTTTGGCGGATGGGAGATGCCGGCTCTCCGCATCGATCCATCGTCGCAGCGGCTGCAGGACCACCATGAGGAACGTGCCCAGCATCCCCAGGGATTCCCGCTGCGTGCCGTACCGAAAATTTCTCCAGCTGTTTGCCAGCCGTCGCAGCACTGCCGAGCCGACGTTGATTCCCGAGATGTTGGCGCTGCGGCTGCCGTCCGAGTGCGTGTAGTACGTCCGGTAGTACTGGCCGATGCTCGCTCGATCCGGTCGCTCACGCAGGTAGAGGCTTTGGCACTCGCGGCAAGCCATGAGTGTCCATTGCTCGTCGCTTGCTGCGAATACAAAATCCGGCACCGCTGCATGGGCGATTCCTGCATCCGCACTGCCGCACGCCGGGCAACTCTCGACTGTTTCCAAAGCCATGCCAGTAATCACTGCGTCGATATGAGACGGGAATAGAGGATCGCAATGTGTGCCCAATGATAATCGGGAGCCATTGCCAGCTCGCGATCAGGGATGAATACCGAAGCGTCACGGGTATCGAGTAAGGTGGTCAAGTCGCCCGGTTCGCGAAAGTAGCCGCAACCGTCGCGTAGCGTATGCCGGTTGAACGTGCAATCGAACGCTATGATGGGACGCGAGTAGGGCAGCATTTCGACCAGCGACGGATTGGTGCCGCCGACGCTGTGGCCATGCAGGTACACGGCGCAGCGCGCGCGCAGCGCGCTCAACAATTGCTTGTCGTAGGTTGCGTCGATCAATCGAACGCGCGGATTGCCCGAAAATCGATTCTTCACGGCCCGTCCGTAGGCGCTGGCGTCGAAATTGCCGACTACCGCATACGTCGGCCGGGACGACCCGAGAAATCCCTCGATCATTTCGCGGATGTGATTTTCGGGCTCGATCCGCGCTATGGAAAGACAGTAACTGTCGGGAACCAGGTGGAAGTGTCGGTCCACCAGGGTTGCAGTGATCTCCGGTGCCAGGTGCACGACATGATCATGCCCATAGGCAATCGTCGTAGAGCGTCTCGCGTACCTGGCGTTTATGACCTCCGCAATCCCCTGGTTATCGCTGACGATCGCATCCGCGGCAGCGACAGCGGTCCGTTCCGACAAACTCAAGAAAATTTGTTTCAGGCCCCGCCACTTGGCACGCTGGGTCTCGAGGCCGTCCACGTTCAACACGATTCGTCGGCCTCTGAACAGCAGGCGCATCAGGGGCATCAACAGTCCGGCGGACACGCCCAGCACGAGGGTCGATTCGATGGTGCGACGCACGCGCAGAAAACTAAGGAAATCGAACAGCACCGACTGCCATCCGTGAGCAAGTAATGGAAGGTTGATCACGGTCAGGCCGGGTTCGGATGTGTGGTCATCGGTCCTGCCGATGCTCGAACCGACGACGGTAACTTCGTGGCCAAGCTCGATCAGTCGAGGTGCGACTTGTTCCACGAATGTCTCGAAGCCGCCGTAGCGGGCCGGGACACCGTCGGTCCCGATGATGCCGATCCTCACCGGTGGCTCCGGCGAAAAAAAGGCTCGGTTACTGCCGCAAGCCACAGGGCACCGCCAAGGAGCCGGCGTTGCCATGTGGGTCCGCGAGCGAAGGCCAGGATACCCAGCAGGGGGCCAGCCAGAAATGGTGCGTGGATCGCCGTCGCCTGCAACCAGCGATCCAGGAGCGACGCGCGCGAACGCCCGCCGCGCGCAGAAGCGGCGGCGTGGATTTGCGCAGTGTCACGGCCAAACTGGCGATTTTGCCGAAGCAGTCCACGCGCGAATCGGAGCGTGCGCAGATATATCTCGCTCGGGCGGCGGCGTTTGAACGCTCCCAGGACATTTGCATCGTGCTGTCGATATAGAGAGAGCGCTTCGGGGATGAATGCCACCGAACCTACGCGACTGGCGACCAGCACCACCGCCCAGTCGTGCATCAGATAAGCGGGCTTGGTAAGGGACTTGTTGACCGCTCGGAGCAGCGCACCGGAGATCGCGAGCGTATGGCCTATTGCCGGATTCGCCAGAAGCAGGCGATCCGGTGCGAGATCCCGGGGTAACGCGAACGGCGAATCCGCGTGGTAGAAAGACTTTCGAAGCGGCGACAGGGCGTGGTCGACGACGTGGACGTCATGAAAGACTGCAACGAGGCCGGTCGGGTCTGCCGCGACTGCGTCATCGAAACGTCGTGTCACCTGTGCGACCTTCGTTCCAAGCCAGACGTCATCCTGGTCGGCCAAAAAAATGCAGTCCGTGTCCGAGACCACCTCTGCCATTTCAGAGAACGCCCGGAAGAATGACAGCGCGGCGCCCGGTGCGTCGGCGTGTTCCTTGACGAACACCCTGGGCAGGACCGCATCGGTGGCAAGGCGGTGGAGTATCGAACGCGTTGCGTCGGTCGACGCGAAATCGAATACATGGATCGTATCGACCGGAACGGTCTGTGCCCGGATCGAGGAGATCTGCTCCTCGATGAAGCGCGCTCCGTTGTGGCTGCAGAGGATAACGCGACGACTCATGTCTTCTTTCGATCGAACTGCGGATACATCAGCGCGACCGTCAAGTACCACGACGGCATGAATAGCCAGGGGTTCACGAAGCCGACGACAAAATAAGTCATGCAGCGGACGCTCGTTGCCAGCCAGTTTCCGCTTATCGATCGAAACTGCAGCAGCATGCCGAGCGCCAGCAGCGTGAGCATCGGTAATCCGACCTGCATGACGAGCATCGGCAGTTGCATTTCGACCTGGTACGGCTGAGTCGGACTACTGATTATCGCATCGATGACATAGCCCCATCCGGCGCCATGCAGGAACGACGGCGCTTCCGCAAGGACCGTCTGCAGTTGAATAATCTTCATCCCGACACTCAACGCGAAATCGGGCCGGGCTATTGCAATTGCCACGGGCGCGCCCAGCGCCACGACGCCGATACCGAACATGATGGCGAGGCGGGACTGAATCGATCCCACCAAGGCCCGATGGGCGACGCGATTCAGGATGAAAAGCAGGATGACGAACACGCTCTTGGCCAGGAACAGCGCGTATGACAGCACCAGTATCCCGCACGCCCAACGAAACCAGCGCTGCCGGATGAAGCGCAGGCTGGTGATGGCAAGCAGACTCGTCGTTTCAAAATAAACCCGGTGGGTCGAAGCGTCGTCGCCGATGATGCGGTTAAGGCCGCGAAGCTTTGAAACGTCGATCTCAAAAAAATACAGGATGAACGCGAGTGCGCAATTCAACACGGTCAGAATCGATAGCCACTTGATCAGTCGACCGCGCGAGACACGAACCGCAGCATTGATCAGCGGGATTGAGGCGACGAACAGCGCGAACCCGAGGTAATGCGTGACGCCGTATTCGTTGCGCGGCGCCCACAGCAGATAGACAGCACCAGCCGCAATCAATGAAGCAGCGATCACGAGGTTGCGGCGCGTAACCCGGGAGCCGACGCCTAGCAGCAGGAAGCCGAATGGAACGAGGGCCTTCTGGGATATGAGCAGCAGCAGTGGCCAGACGTTCAGCAGCACCGGAAATACAAGCAGCCGGGGCGGGCCACCGGACCGGAGGCGCGCCGGTGTCTGGCGTCCGGGCCGTGGCGAGACGGCTGGCGGCTGGAGGGGGATGTCGTTCAAGCCAGGGTGTGTCCGATCAGGAATATCAGCAGGCTAGCTCCGGCGACGTGAACGAGATGCCACCCCTTGACGCTGAACGACCTCGTGCGTCGGTCCGCGCAAAGCAGCAGCAAGATCGTGTCGACTACTATGCGCCCGGACCAGGCGAACGCGGCCCCGGTCGGCCCAAACGCGCGCAGCAGGCCCGGCAAGACCAGCAAGTACACCGGCAACTCGATCAACTGCAAGGCCGCCGGGAGCACGCTGTACCCGCGTCCGTTCAGCGCCGCCGCAGGGAACTGTGCCACGGCGTTGCTGAATATCCCGACTGCAAGAATCTGCACGACGAGTGTCACCTCGGACGTTGGCAGGCTTTGGAAAACCGCATCGGTCAAAGGGCGAACGAATACGCTGACGACCAGGCAAAGCGCGAAGACGACTGCGCAAACGGAAAGGAATACTCGCCGCATCAGGAACCGTTCGGACTCCACGCCGGCCGTCCCTGAAATATCGTTCGCGGTCGAGGCGATGCGAACCATCAACGCCGGAATGATCGCGGCCGGCAGGATTATGGCGCGCAAGGCCACGTCCTGTGGCGCAAGGAACGCCGACAATTCGGCGAGAGAGATACTGGATACCGCGAGAATGGCGAACCGGTCGAAACCTGACATGACCAGGGATGCAGGAGCGGAAACGGCGTACCACGTGCTCTCCTGCCAGAACGTAGGCTCACCCTGGCGCGCCGGTATTGCCTTGCGGCTGCGTTCTGTCTGCTCCCGGGAACGGATCAGGTCTTCGCGGCGCATCAACCGCTGCTGGTAAACGAGGGTGGCACCGCGCAGCAAGAACAGCGAGAGGCACAGGACGCTCACGTTGCGCGTGAACAAGCAGAGAAATGGCGGGACGAGTGCGGTCAGCAGCCCCAGTGCAATACGCACGCCGGCGGACGCTCGAAACAGTCGCGCGCCTTCCAGTACGGCTCGCTGGGTGTTCGTGACGATGGCGAAGGGGACGGTCGACAGCGCGATCAGCAATGGCCACAGCGCCCCCTGCGGCGTCGCAGAACGCAGTGACCCCCAAACCGATAGCGCCGCCAGCGCAACGGCAAGCACGCCCATCGCGACGACGCCGACCCACCATGACCGTGCCAGGACCGATGCCGTGAGTGCTGTCCGTTCGTCGGCATCCCGATCGATCGCAGCGGCGACCCGCCGGAAAGCGGTACGTGATACCCCCGCGTCAAAACTTGGCGCGAAGGAGACCATTGCCAATGCAAGTGCGTAGATCGCGAAACGCTCAACGCCGAGCGCTGCCAGCAGAAACGGGGTAGCGGCCGCCGCTGCGACGACCGGAAGCAGAATTCCCGCGGAGCTCCAGAAAGCATCCGAACGGAAACGGGTGGGCGCCTGGCTCAACTGCAGGCTATTCGAAGCAGCGAGCGTCGGTCAGCAAAGGAGCTGACGCGTCTTTAGGGGCGAGCAACGGTTGGCCGGTGTGTGCTGGCCAGGTAATGGCGATCTGCGGATCGTCCCACCGTACCGAGCCCTCGGCGTGAGGAGCGTAATAGTCCGTGGTCTTGTAGAGAAAATCCGCGCTCGCACTGAGTACCAGGAACCCATGGGCAAAGCCGGGCGGTACCCACAGTTGTCTTGCGCTCTCGCCGCTCAATTCGGTGCCGACCCACTTTCCAAACCGCGGGCTGCTGCGTCGCACGTCGACGGCCACGTCAAACACGTTGCCGGCTGTCACGCGTACCAATTTTCCCTGCGCATGCGGCGGCAACTGGTAATGCAGTCCTCGCAGCACGCCGCGCGCCGATCTCGAGTGGTTATCCTGGACGAATTCCACTTCGTAACCGACGGCCTCGTTAAAAGCGCGACGGTTGTAACTTTCCAGAAAAAAACCGCGCTCGTCGCCAAACACCTTCGGCTCGAGGATCAAGACCTCCGGCAGTTCCGTCACGGTTACCTTCGTCATAACGCCTTCTCTACCAGCAGCGCCCTGAGGTACTGGCCATAGCCGTTTTTCCGCAACGGTTCCGCCAGGGCCTCCAGCTGCGCAGCGTCGATCCAGCCGGAGCGGTACGCAATTTCTTCCGGACAGGCGACTTTCAATCCCTGGCGCTTCTCCAGCGTGGCGATGAACTGGCCTGCTTCCAGCAGGCTGTCGTGTGTGCCGGTGTCCAGCCAGGCAAAGCCTCGGCCCATGATTTCGACGTCGAGCTGGCGCTGTCTCAGATATTGCGCGTTCACTTCCGTGATCTCGAGTTCGCCCCGCGCACTTGGCTTGATGCCTGCGGCAATGTCACAGACCTGCTCGTCGTAGAAGTAGAGGCCAGTCACCGCGTAGTGGCTCTTCGGCACCTTCGGCTTTTCCTCGATGGAGATGGCTCGCTGCGCGGCGTCGAACTCGACCACACCATACCGCTCGGGATCGGTCACGTGATACGCAAATATGCTGGCGCCGACCGTGCGGCTGCTGGCGCGCTTGAGCAAGGGCGCGAAATCATGTCCGTAAAAAATATTGTCGCCCAGCACGAGCGCACTCGGCTGTCCATCGACGAAGGTCCGGCCAAGGATGAATGCCTGGGCCAGTCCGTCGGGGCTCGGTTGCACGCAGTAGGAGATATTCATGCCCCAGCGGCTGCCATCGCCCAGCAGTGATTCAAAGCGTGACGTGTCCTGCGGCGTGCTGATGACCAGCACGTCGCGAATGCCGGCCAGCATCAGGATCGACAGCGGGTAATAAATCATCGGTTTGTCGTACACCGGGAGCAACTGCTTGCTCACGCAGAGTGTGGCGGGGTGCAGCCTGCGTGCCAGAGCCGCCCGCGAGGACGATGCCTTTTCTTGTCATTCTGTTTCTCTACGGTTCGAGCAATTCGGCCAGCATACGATTGACGCCTGCGGTCCAGTTCGGGAGGGTCAAGCCGAAAGTGCGCGTGAACTTGCTCGTGTCGAGGCGTGAGTTGACCGGGCGCATGGCGGGAGTTGGATATGCGCTGGTGGGAATCGGCCGAACCGCTTCCGGCAGAACCTTGATCGGCCGTCCCGCCGCGCGTGCAAATTCGATGACGTGGCGCGCATAACCGTGCCACGTCGTCTCGCCCGAAGCGGCGACGTGGTACGTCCCCGCCAATTCAGGCTTCGCGAGCGCATTCCGCAGCGCATGCGCGGTGACATCGGCAAGCAACTCCGCGCTGGTCGGCGCGCCGAACTGGTCGTCAATGACTCCCAACGAATCGCGTTCCGCGGCCAGTCGCAGCATGGTCCTGGGGAAATTGTTGCCGCGTGCGGCATATACCCAGCTGGTGCGAAAAATGAGGTGTCGGCACCGCGTCGAAAGAATGGCTCGTTCGCCGTCGAGCTTGGTACGGCCATAGACGCTCAGTGGGCCGGTCGGACTCTCCTCGGCCCAGGGCAGGCTGCCGGTCCCGTCGAAGACGTAGTCGGTGCTGTAATGAACGAGCCACGCTCCCAGTGCCGCGGCCTCACGAGCCAGCACCCCCGGCGCCACACCGTTGACGGTGCGTGCAAGTTCCGGCTCGCTTTCCGCTTTGTCCACCGCTGTGTACGCGGCGGCGTTGACGATCACATCCGGCGCAACCGAACGCACGGTGCTGGCCAAAGATTCGAGACGCGCCAGATCGCCGGTAAGTAGCCCGGCGTCGGCACGACCAAGCGCGACCACCTCGCCCAGCGGAGCGAGCGCGCGCTGTAATTCCCAGCCAACCTGGCCGTTCTTGCCCAGCAGCAGGATTTTCATGTGCCAGTTCGGTCCGCGTAATTCATGGCGAGCCATTCACGGTAGCTGGCCGCTTTGCACGTGCGCCACCCACTCGGGATTTGCCAGATACCACTGCACGGTCTTGCGTATGCCCGTTTCGAAGGTTTCGGCGGGTCTCCAGCCAAGTTCGCGTTCGAGTTTGCGGGCGTCGATTGCGTAGCGGCGATCGTGACCCGGGCGGTCGGCCACGTACGTGATCAGACGGCTGTAACTGCCGCCCGGATCGGGACGCAGTTCGTCGAGCAATGCGCATATCGTCTTGACGATCTCGATATTGGGCTTCTCGTTCCAGCCGCCGACGTTGTAGGTTTCACCAAGGCGTCCGTGTGCGAGCACTTCGCGGATGGCACTGCAATGGTCCTTCACGTACAACCAGTCGCGCACTTGCTGGCCATCGCCGTATACAGGCAGCGGCTTGCCAGCCAGCGCATTCACGATCATCAGCGGGATCAGCTTTTCCGGAAAGTGATACGGCCCGTAGTTGTTGCTGCAGTTCGTGGTAATGACCGGCAGGCCGTAGGTGTGGTGCCACGCACGTACGAGATGGTCGCTCGCGGCCTTGCTGGCCGCGTACGGGCTGTTTGGCTCGTAGGCATTCTTTTCGACTGAACGGTGGATCGTCTGGACCGCAGCGAGCCGTACACCTCGTCGGTGCTGACATGCAGAAACCGGAATGGTTTCTTTGAATCTGGATCAAGTTCCGACCAATAGGCGCGGGCGGCCTCCACCAGGGTGAAAGTACCTACAATGTTCGTCTGGATGAACGCTGCCGGCCCGCGAATGCTCCGGTCTACGTGACTTTCCGCCGCAAAATGGACAATTGCCCGCGGGCTGTGTGTCGGCCAGCAATTTGTCCACGAGCTGCCGATCTCCCATGTCGCCCCGGACGAACATGTGCCGCGCATCGCCGGCTAGCGAACTGAGCGATTCGAGATTTCCGGCATAACTGAGGGCGTCCAGGTTTACGACCGGTTCGCCGACAAATTCGATCCAGTCCAGTATGAAATTGGCGCCGATAAATCCGGCGCCACCCGTTACGAGAATCGTCAATTCAAAGTCCTTCGGTCGGCGTTCGGTCAGGTGGGATTGTGCGGATTGTCCGACGGCATGCCAAGCAAGGTCATCGCACTGCCTGCGATATCTGACTATAATCGCGTCCCGGTTGCACAGCACGTAACCAAGCAAAATTCGCGGTTCTTCAGTCGTTTTGCTCGCAGAGGATATTGCTTTTATCCCGCGAAGCAGGCCGCGCACGGACCAAGGAAGGGTCATGCCTCACCCGTTTTTCAATGCCTTCGCGATCGCATTCCTGGTCGCTAACACTGATGCTCGTGCTTGCGGCCGCTCGCGTTCGCGCTGCGCCTCGTCGACGTGCCGGGCGGGCGCAAAACCCATGCCGGCGAAGTGCCCGTCATCGGCGGCGTCGCCATGTTCATGGCGGGCTGGCCGCGGTTTCGTCGGTCGGCGTCGGCGGCTCTGGAAGGTGGCCCTGTTGGTGGCTTCAGCCGCTGACGGTCTTGGTCGGGGCGCTGGATGATCGCTTCGACCTGCCCGCTTACAGCCGGCTTCTCGCGCACATTGCAGCGGGCGTGACGTTGATCCTGGCGAGCGGCTATACGGTCGACAAGCCTCGGCGACCTGCTTGGCGCTCGGGGCCATCGATCTCGGGCCGATCAACTTCATTTTCACGGTCGTTGCGGCCATCGCGCTGATCAATGGGTTCAACATGCTGGACGGCCTGGACGGCCTCGCGGGAAGCGTGGCGCTCGTTGCGCTGGCTGGGCTCGCGGTCTGTTTTATCGGGCCGAGCAGGCCTATGCCGCGGTCGTCGCGTTAGCACTTGTGGGCTCGATAGCGGGATTCCTGATTTTCAATTTGCCGGCCAATTTCAATCGCTCCGTGCTCGCGTTCATGGGCGATGCCGGCAGCACGATGCTGGGTTTTGCGCTGGCGGGCTTCTCGTTGATGGCCGTGCAACCGGACGCGACGCGCGCTCCCGCCAGTGGTGGTGCTCTGGCTGCTGCCGATCCCGATTCTGGAGCTGTTCACGAGCACGTTCCGGCGACTCATGCACGGGCCTTTCGCCGATGCAGGCCGACCGCGGCCATTTTCACCATCGCCTGCTCGACGCGGGATTTTCGGTGCAGCCATTTTTATCCTGTACCTCGGCGTCTCGTCGGCGTCCGCAGCCACCGGCCTGCTGCTTGGCACGTTGGGGTACAGCGAGTCGGTGCTGTTCTATGCGTTCCTGGTGTTGTCGGCATCTGGCTCGCTGCCATGGTCAACGCCCGGCAGCTGGCGTCGAATCTGCCGCAGATTCCTCAGGCGCGGCGAATTGCGGCGCCTCCTGCGGGGCGCACGCCGGGCCGAGCCATCGTCCGGGCCCTGAACGCCGAGCACCGAAGGCGATCAACGTCGGTCCCGCCGCTTGCAGCGCCGGTTGACCGTGCCGGTCTGAACAGACCCTGAATAAGACACACGCTGTATTTTCGGCGTCCGGCGCCGCCTTACACTGCGCGCGGGCGCCATTGTCATGGCTGCCGCCGTCGAAAATAACACTGGAGCGACATGACCTCGCAGCCCATCGTCGTGCATCTGATTGCCGCCGCGCGCCCGAATTTCATGAAGATCGCGCCGCTGTATCACGCGCTGGCCCGCGAAGCCGTGGTGCAGCCCGCAGATCGTGCATACCGGACAGCATTACGACGCGAACATGTCGGATGCGTTCTTCCGCGACCTGCGCTTGCCGACCCCGCACTTTCACCTCGAGGTAGGCAGCGGCACGCATGCCGAACAGACCGGCGGCGTGATGATCGCGTACGAAAAGGTGGCGATGGTGGAAAAGCCCGACTGGATCGTCGTGGTCGGCGACGTCAATTCGACGGCCGCCTGCGCCATGGTCGGCACGAAGCTCTGGATTCCCGTGGTCCATCTCGAGGCCGGCCTGCGCAGCGGCGATCGGCGCATGCCGGAGGAAATCAATCGCCTCGTCACCGACGCGATCTGCGACGTGCTATGGACGCCGTCGCCCGATGCCGACGAGCACCTGGCGCGCGAAGGCGTGCCCGAGTCGAAGATCGACCGCGTCGGCAACATCATGCTCGACTCGTTCGAGATGATGCGTTCGGCGATCGAGGCGGACGGCACGCGCGAGGCGATGGGCCTCGAACCGGGCGACTACGCGGTCGTGACGCTGCATCGGCCCTCGAACGTCGATAACCGCGAAGGCCTCGAGCCGCTGGTGCAGCAGCTGGTGGCGGTGTCGCAGGACTTGCCGCTGGTCTTCGCGGTGCACCCGCGGACGCGCAAGAAACTGCGAGGACTTCGGGTTGCTCGAGACACTGCACGGCGAGGCGCAGCCGCGGATCACCCTGACCGAGCCGCTGGGCTACATCCAGTTCATGAACCTCGTGCGCAGCGCCCGCGCCGTGATCACGGACTCCGGCGGCGTGCAGGAAGAGAGCACCTACCTCGGCATCCCGTGCCTCACGCTGCGCGAGAACACCGAACGGCCCATCACGGTCTCCGAAGGCTCGAATCGGCTGGTGAGGCCCACGGAGCTGTACCAGCGCAGGTGGCCGAGGTCTCGCCGGGCGCTGGCCGACCGGGTCGCAAGCCTGCGCTCTGGGACGGAAAATCGGCCGAACGCTGCGTGGCGGCGTTCAAGCGTCGCGCTGGGTTCAGGATAACCATGACCTTCAGTAACAAAGGCTTACGCGTGAAAGTTACAGTATTTGGTTCAGGTTATGTTGGCCTGGTCACGGGCGCGTGCTTTGCGGAAGCCGGCAACCAGGTCGTCTGCGTCGACATCGACGCGGGCAAGGTCGCCCGCCTGCAGGAGGGCGAGATCCCGATCCACGAGCCGGGCCTCGACGTGCTGGTCAAACGCAACTTCGCAAAGGGCCGTCTGAAGTTCACGACGGACGCGGAAGAGGGCATCCGGCACGGCCTGTTCCAGTTCATCGCGGTCGGCACGCCGCCCGAGGAAGACGGCTCGGCCGATCTCTCGCACGTGCTGGCGGTGGCCGAAACGATCGGCCGCCACATGACCGAGTACCGCATCGTCGTCGACAAGTCGACCGTGCCGGTCGGTACGGCCGACAAGGTTCGCGAACGGATCGACCAGACGCTGGGCGAACGCGGCGCCAAAATCGAGTTCGACGTCGTCTCGAACCCGGAATTCCTGAAGGAAGGCGCGGCGATCTCGGATTTCATGAAACCCGATCGCGTGGTCGTCGGCACCGACAACCCGCGCACCGCCGAATTGCTCAAGACGCTTTACGATCCTTTCACGCGCAACCGCGATCGCATGATCGTCATGGACGTGCGCTCGGCCGAACTGACCAAGTACGCGGCGAATGCGATGCTCGCGACCAAGATCAGCTTCATGAACGAAATGGCGAATCTCGCCGAACGCATGGGCGCCGACATCGAAAAAGTTCGCGTCGGGATCGGCTCGGATCCGCGCATCGGCTACAGCTTCATCTACCCGGGTGCCGGCTACGGCGGCTCGTGCTTTCCGAAGGACGTGAAGGCGCTGGTGCACAGCGCGGGCGAACACAACTTCGATTCGCAGCTGCTGCGCGCTGTCGAATCCGTCAACAAGAACCAGAAGCAGCTGCTGTTCAAGAAACTGCATGCGTTCTTCGACGGCAAGCTGCGCGGCAAGACGATCGCCGTGTGGGGTCTTTCCTTCAAGCCGAATACGGACGACATGCGCGAAGCCCCGAGTCGCGACCTGCTCGAAGCGCTGTGGGGCGCCGGCGCCAAGGTTCGCGCCTACGACCCCGTGGCGATGCGCGAGGCCGCGCGCATTTATGGAACGCGTGACGACCTGGAGCTCACCAGTGACGCCGAGACCGCGCTCGACGGCGCCGATGCGCTCGTCATCGTTACCGAGTGGCAGGAATTTCGCAGCCCGGATTTCGACACGATCCGCGATCGTCTGACGCACCCCGTCATCTTCGACGGACGCAACCTCTACGAACCTGCATTGGTGAAGAGCTTCGGGCTCAAATACCATGGCATCGGCCGGGGTAACACCTGAGACCGTAGCAAGCCTGTTCGTTCGCGGAATCGATAGAAGAAACGGTAAATGCTCATTCCCCTGATCTTGTCCGGCGGCTCCGGCACGCGGCTCTGGCCACTCTCGCGCGAGTTGTATCCGAAGCAGCTGCTGCCGCTCGTCGGCGACAGCACGATGTTGCAGGAGACGGTCCAGCGCGTGATCGGGCTTGCCGACGTGGCGCCACCGATCGTCGTCTGCAACGAGAGCCATCGCTTCATGGTGGCCGAGCAGTTGCGCGAGTCGGGCACGCCGGCCCAGGCGATCGTTCTCGAGCCGGTCGGTCGCAACACTGCGCCCGCCGTGGCCGTCGCGGCACTCGTTGCACTCGAGCGCGCGAAGCAAGCAGGCGGAAATGCGGATCCGGATCCGATGCTGCTGGTGCTGCCGGCCGATCACGTGATTCGCGACGTCGCAGCGTTCCAGGCCGCCGTCACGACGGGCCGCGACCGCCGCTGCGCAGGGCAAGCTCGTGACGTTCGGCGTGGTGCCGGACAGGCCCGAAACCGGTTATGGCTATATTCGCCGTGCCGCCGGCGCCGGGCCCGAGTTATGCCGTGCAGCAGTTCGTCGAGAAGCCGGACGCCGCGACCGCCGCGGAGTATGTCGCCTCGGGTGAGTATTACTGGAACAGCGGCATGTTCATGTTTCGCGGCAAGGTGTTCCTGGACGAGCTGCGCATCCATGCGCCGGCGATGCTCGCGGCATGCCAGACTGCCGTCGCCGCCTCGAGGCACGACCTCGATTTCACGCGGCTGCCGCTCGATGAGTTCGCAGCCTGCCCCAGCGACTCGATCGACTACGCGGTCATGGAGAAGACCAGGCTCGCCGTCGTCGTGCCGCTCGATGCGGGCTGGAGCGACGTCGGGTCGTGGTCCGCACTGCAGGACGCGCTGCCGCGCGATGCCGCCGGCAACGTCACGGCGGGCGACGTGATCGTCGAGGGCTCGAGCGGCTGCTACCTGCACTCGACGAGCCGCCTGATCGGCGCCGTGGGGCTGAAAGACCACATCGTCGTCGAAACCAAGGATGCGGTGCTCGTCGCACCACGCGACAAAGTACAGGACGTCAAGCAACTCGTCGCGCAGTTGAAGGAACAACGGCGGTACGAAAGCGTCGCTGCACCGCGAGGTGTTCCGGCCGTGGGGCAGTTACGACAGCATCGACACGGGCGAGCGCTTCCAGGTCAAGCGGCTGGTCGTGAAGCCGGGCGCCACCATGTCGCTGCAGCTGCATCATCACCGGGCCGAGCACTGGATCGTCGTCTCGGGCACGGCCCGCATTACGCGCGGCGAGGAGACTTTCCTGCTCGGCGAGAACGAATCGACCTACATCCCGATGGGCACGAAGCACCGCATCGCGAACCCGGGTAAAGTGGAACTGCACATCATCGAGGTGCAATCCGGCAGTTATCTCGGCGAGGACGATATCGTCCGCTTCGAGGACATCTACGGCCGCGAAGGCACGACGAAGTAACGCGCGCAACTATTTCAAACGGCACCTCCACATGCAACCCATTTCGATCACCGGCTTCAAGGCGTACGACCTGCGCGGACGCATCCCGGACGAGCTCAATGAAGACGTCGCGTACCGGGTAGGGCGGGCGTACGCGGAATTCGTGAAGCCGAAGAAGGTCATCGTCGGCCGCGACATTCGGCTGTCGAGCGAACTGCTCGGCAAGGCACTCGAGCAGGGGCTGCTGGATTCTGGCGTCGACGTCTACGACATCGGCCTGTGCGGCACCGAGGTCGTCTACTTCGCCACGTTCTTCAAGGAAATGGACGGCGGCATCATGGTGACGGCCAGCCACAACCCGCCCGACTACAACGGCATGAAATTCGTGCGCGAAGGCTCGCGTCCGATCAGCGGCGACACGGGCCTGCAGGATATCCGCCAGCTGGCGGAAGAGGGCAGGTTCACGAAGCCGGCGCGCGTCGGCGAACGTTTCGCCGTCGACATCATGCCGGAGTACCTCCAGCATCTGCTGTCGTACGTCGACCGTGCGAAGCTCAAGCCGCTGAAGGTCGTCGTGCATGCCGGCAATGGCGGGGCGGGCCTGATCGTCGACAAGCTCGAGCCAGTACCTGCCGTTCAAGTTCATCAAGGTGCATCACGAACCGGACGGCACGTTTCCGAATGGCGTGCCGAACCCGATGCTGGTCGAGAATCACCGCGCACCGGTCGAAGCGCTGCGCAAGCACGGCGCCGACTGCGCGATTTCAGTGGGACGGCGACTACGACCGCTGCTTCCTGTTCGACGAGAACGGCAGTTTCATCGAGGGCTATTACATCGTCGGCCTGCTGGCGGCGGCGTTCCTGCAGCGCTTTCCCGGGCAGCCGCATCGTCCACGATCCGCGCCTGACCTGGAACACGCTCGACATCGTCGCAGCGTCTCGGCGGCGAGGCCGTGCAGTCCAAATCGGGACACGCGTTCATCAAGGCCAAGATGCGCGAAGTGGACGGCGTCTACGGCGGCGAGATGAGCGCGCACCATTATTTCCGCGAGTTCGCCTATTGCGACAGCGGCATGATCCCGTGGCTGCTCGTGACGCAGCTGATGTGCGATCAGCGGCAAGAAACTGTCGGAACTCGTCGGCGAGCGCATCCGGCTGTTCCCCGCGAGTGGCGAGATCAACCGGCGCGTGCCCGACGCCAAGGCGACGATCGCCGCGGTGCTCGAGAAGTACCAGCCGCTCGCCGAAGACGATCGATCACACCGACGGCGTGAGCGTCGAGTTCGACCAGTGGCGCTTCAACCTGCGCTCGTCCAACACCGAGCCGCTGATCCGGCTGAACGTCGAAAGCCGTGGCAACGAGATGCTGATGCGGGACAAGACCGCGGAGTTGCTTGCGCTGGTGGGTGGCGAGCCGGGCTGAAGCGACGGTGCTGGTCAGCGACGGGTCCGCGCGAAAAATCAGCGGCAGGCCCGTTTGACCGCCCAGCGGCGTGCCCCTAAACTACGCGCCCTTCGAAATGGGCGGTTAGCTCAGCGGTAGAGCACTGCTTTCACACGGCAGGGGTCGCAGGTTCAATCCCTGCACCGCCCACCAAAAATCAATGACTTAGCACAAGGATGCGCTGGCCGTAAGGCGTCCGTACAGAAAAATAACAGGACTTAGTGCGTCATTGACGCACGTACGTCATTGACGTACTATCCCCGACCTGATCTTCCTCGAAACCCCGGTTTTCACAAAGCTCGTGAAGGCCGAGTTAACTGATGAGGTCTACGGAGAGTTCCAGCAATGGCTGACCGCCAATCCGGACAGCGGTGCCCTGATCAAGGAAAGCGGCGGACTGCAGAAAGTCCGGTGGAAGCTCGCCAGGGAGCAATCTGTCAAAGGCGACAGGTTAAGCAGCTAGCGAAGTACGCAAAGGAATGGAAATGAAAAAGGCACGTTTTGACGAGCTGCTGGAGAGCGTAAAGCAGGCTGATGAGATCGTGCGTGGCGAGCGTGCTCCTTCGCGCGAGTTCAACGTCGACGCAGTGATGATCAAGGAGCTGCGCCGCCGGAACAAACTTAGCCAGCCGCAGTTCGCTCGCCTGATCGGTGTCGATGTTGGAACTCTGCGCAATTGGGAGCAGGGCCGTCGCGAGCCGACGGGCGCTGCCAAGGCGCTGCTGCACGCCATCAGTAAGGACCCGAAGCACGTGATCAAGGCGCTCGAGGCCGATGCTGCCTAAGGGCGCTGTACCAGCAACGACGAGGTTCACGCTTTGCCCGACGTCTTACTGCATTTAACTATCGGTTATGGAAACCACCAAACTGTCCTCAAAGGGTCAGGTCGTACTGCCTAAAGTCCGTGCGAGAAAAACACGGCTGGGCGCCAGGCACGGAGTTCGTCGTCGAGTCGACACCGGACGGAGTGCGACTCCGCGCGAAGACGCCGTTCCCGCGGACAGCACTTGGCGAGGTGTTCGGTTCCGTGTCCCACGGTGGCCAGGTTAAGTCGCTCGAGGAAATGGACCAGGGAATTCGCGCAAAAGTCGCGCAGCACTACAGGCGCGCAACCAAGCGGTAGCGCGGTATGTTGGACTCGACCTGGCGGATGCGCTTCATCTCCTGCGAGCGCCGGAAGACGCCGAATTCGTGACCTTCGGGCGGGTGCCGGCCACGTGTCAGCCACCTCCACGGTTTCGGTCGCGTTTCGCCGACAGCGCGAAAGCTGATCCAGCGGCACGTTGCAGGCTATGGCAACGCTACTGTGGAGCACGCTCGGTTACATCATCTACCCGGTCTGGTTGCTCGTAGGTGTCGCCGATTACGCGAGCCACCAGCGCACCCACATTGCGGTGACCTCGGGCCTTCGCGAAGCCATGTTTCATATCGCGCAGACGGCGCTGATGGGCGTGGCGGTCCTGCTGGTCCTGTTCGTCGAGATCAACGCACTGTCTTTGTCGATCATCGCCGCATGTGTGCTCGCGCACACGGTGATGGCCTACTGGGACATCGCTTATTCGGACAAGCGTCGCTACATCAGTCCGCTCGAACAATTCGCGCACGCGTTCCAGATTACGTTGCCGATCTTCGCGCTGGCCTTGCTCGTGTTCCTGTATTGGCTCGGGCCGCAAGAGAATTTACCAACATTCAACTTGCCGACTAAAGGCTGGAGCCTGGCGCCGCGGGATCATCCCTTTGATCTGCGCGTGACGCTAGCCGTGATCGGTACATCCGGGGTCCTTGGCGTGGCACCGGCGCTCGTGGAGTTCGTGCAGTCGTGGCGGGCCGGAAAAGTGGGTGAGGTGAGGGCGCCGGGCAACGGGTAAACTTCGCCGTTTACTCGAGCCGGTGTTTGCGCCATGACCGTCCGCACCCGTTTTGCCCCCAGCCCGACCGGCATGCTGCACATTGGCGGCGTGCGCACGGCCCTTTTCTGCTGGCTCTATTCGCGGCGGCTGGGCGGCACGTTCATCCTGCGGGTCGAGGATACCGATCGCGAGCGGTCAACCGCGGAAGCCGTGCAGGCGATCCTCGATGGCATGCACTGGCTGGGTCTCGATCATGACGAGGGCCCGTTCTACCAGACGCGAGCGCATGGAGCGTTACGGCGAAGTAATCCAGCAGTTCCTGCGCGAAGGCAAGGCGTATCACTGCTACTGCTCGAAGGAGGAACTGGACGAAATGCGTGCCGGTCAGACGGCGCGCAAGGAGAAGCCTCGTTACGACGGCCGGTGCCGCGCGCGTACGTCGGCCGTGCCCGGCGTGAACCCGGTCGTTCGTTTTCGAAATCCTGACGAAGGGCAGGTGGTCGTCGACGACGTCGTGCACGGACCGATCACGTTCGACAGCGGCGAACTCGACGACTTGATCATCGCGCGCTCGGACGGCACGCCCACGTACAATTTCTGCGTCGTCGTCGATGACTACGACATGAAGGTCACGCACGTGATCCGCGGTGACGACCACATCAACAACACACCGCGCCAGATCAACATGCTGCGTGCGCTCGGCGTCGATCCGCCGGTGTACGCACACGTGCCGATGATCCTGGGGCCGGACGGAGCGAAACTCTCGAAGCGTCACGGCGCCGTGAGCGTATTGCAGTACCGCGACGACGGTTTCCTGCCGGAAGGGCTGCTGAATTACCTGGGTCGCCTCGGGTGGTCACACGGCGACCAGGAGATCTTCTCGATCGAGGAGATGCGGCAGTACTTCGACATCAAGGACGTCAACAAGTCGGCCTCGGCGTTGAACCTCGACAAGATGCTGTGGACCAACCAGCAGCACATCCTGCGCGCGACGCCGGAGCGGCTTGCGAAATACCTGCAGCCGCAACTTGCGCGGCTTGGTGTCGAGACGTCCGACTGGGCGAAGCTGGCTGCCGTGGCGAAGGCGCAGCAGGAGCGCGCCAAAACGCTGAAGGAGATGGCAGAGAACAGCCTGTTTTTCTTCCGGGACGTCACGGCCTATGACGACAAGGCGGCGAAGAAGAACCTGACGGCCGAGGCCGTGCCGTTGCTGACGGCCGTGCGTGCGCGACTGGCGGCACTCGAAACCTGGCGGGCTCCGCTGATTCACGAATGCATCCAGGCCGTTGCAGACGAGCACGGTGCAGGGCTCGGCAAGGTCGCCCAACCGATTCGCGTCGCCGTATCTGGCGGCTCTGTGTCGCCGCCAATCGACGGTACGCTGGAAATCCTTGGTCGCGAGATCACGCTGCAGCGGCTTGATGCGGCGATCCGGTACATCCAGCCGTGACCAGAAAAAAAGCCCCCACCCGCCGAGGCAAGTGGGGGCCCTGAGTCCTTCACCTTCGAGGCCCCTCCTTTTGTTAGCGAGGAGTTTGGCCAAAGGTTGGCAAGGGTTTTTTGTTGTGAAATCCAGCGCGGCGCGAGTCGCGATACCTCGCCGCAACGCACGCGCAGTGTCGCTGCAAAGCGATGCGGCGACAATGACAAAGGTGGGCTTCGGTCACGTTTTCGGAGGTAAATAAGAGCCGAATCGGAGGTAATGCGTGTCGCAACTAACTTTAGAGCACGGCCACGACTTCGCCCGAGTAGTCGCTCTCGACACCTGAGACATTCGTCGACTTGATCGAGAAGTACCAGGTACCAGCGGCGAGCCCTTCGATCACGACGGAACTCGCTGCTGCACCCGACAACTTGATCGACGCTGAGTACGCGCGCGACGCCATTCCGTAAAACACCGTATAGCCGGCCAGGTCGCTCAAGGCCGTGCCGTCGTGTTCGTGGACGGGGCCGTCCAGTTCAGGGTCACGCTCTTTGATGACGAGGGCGCAACCGTGATGGCGAAGACCGGCAAGGTGGCGTTGAGTATGCCGTCGCTTACGCTGATCGATACGTTTGAATAAGTGCCAACGTCCGCCGCCACCGGTGTTCCATGACAGCGTGCCGCTTGTGGTGTCGAACGACGCCCAGGTCGGCTTCTGCTGAATGCTGAAGGTCAGGGTGTCGCCGTCGGCGTCGGAGGCAGTCGGCTGGAATGCATAAGGCCGGCCAACTTCAGCCGCAGTAACGGCGAGCCCAGTGATCGTCGGAGCCGAATTCGCCGGCACCGAGCCGGCTTGAGTCACCACGATCGAGAAGGCGGGCAGGGCGACAGTGGTAGTGCCGTCCGAAACCTTGATCGTTATGCCACTGAACGTACCGACGTTGGCGGCCGTCGGGGTGCCTCTGAGCCGACCGGTCGTTGGGTTGAACAGGGCCCAGGCGGGTTTCTTGGCGATTTTGAACCTGAGGCTGTTGCCGTCGGCGTCCGTCGCAGTCGGCCGGAACGAGTAGGCGGTCCCCGCGACGACACTGGTCTTCGGCGTATTAATTTTTTGTGCAATCGCACCCGGATCTGAACATAATCTGCCCGTGCTGCCGCATGAATGCAGGCCGCTGAAAGTGCTCCAGCAGCCTGAAAAAGATCCGGATCGAGCTGAAAAAGAGGTGGCGTCCCCACGGGGATTCGAACCCCGGTCGCGACCGTGAAAGGGTCGTGTCCTAGGCCTCTAGACGATGGGGACGTCGTGGTGGAGCCAGACGGGATCGAACCGTCGACCTCCTGCATGCCATGCAGGCGCTCTCCCAGCTGAGCTATGGCCCCACGAGGGCCGCGAATTGTCCAAGACCGCGGTGAGTAAGTCAAACGGCGGCGGCTTTGACATAACTGCGAGAGTTGTCACATTAGCCGTCACAGCGCGGTCCGTAGACTTATTCCAACGCAAAAACTCAGGTCTGGCGGCCACTTCCGCTCGCTGATGAAACAAAAAACTGGGAAAATGCCGCCCGCTCCGGGGGGCGCCGATCGTTGCGGGTCCATGGACGGATCGGCGTCGGCGCGCCGACTCAAGGCTGAGGCCTGACGTTGTCTATTCGACTTTTCGCGATGTACCTCAAGGTTCCACTGGTGCTGCTGGCATTGGTGGAAGGATCCCTGCTGGTCTTCGCGCCGTACCTTGCGGCTGCGGTATTGTGGCAAGGCCACGACTCCCAGGTCGATACCGCTACCGGCAACCTGTTACCGAACGCGCTACTTTTCGCGCTGTTCAGCCTGGCGTCGCTCGGCGCGGTGGGTCTCTTCTCGACCCGGCAGCGCTCGGGGCGTGTGGGCGTGCTCGTCCGCGTCGTTGCCGCGATTGTCAGCGCGACAGCGCTTTCTGCACTGATATCGTATTTCGTCCCGGCGCTGCGGATGGACCGCAGCATGCTGTTGACCACAGCCGCAATCAGCATCGTCACGAGTTTCTTCGTGCGCCTGTTGTTCGAGCGCATCGTCGAAGAAGACTTTTTTCGACGCCGGGTGCTGGTCTACGGCGCGGGCAAGCGTGCACGCAGCTTGCTCGAACTGCGCCGGCGTTCGGACACGCGCGGTTTCCGGATCATCGGGTTCATGGCGACGGAAGGTGACAACATCATCGTGCCACCGGAACGCGTGATTGCTCGCCCCGCCGATCTCTTTGAATGGGCAATCGCACACAATCTCGACGAGATCGTGATGGCGATGGACGACCGCCGCCGCGGCTTCCCGATGCACGAACTGCTGGAATGCCGGCTCGCCGGCATCGAAATGGTCGAATTACCGAGCTTCCTCGAGCGCGAAACGGGCAAGGTGCGGCTGGACGTGCTTGAACCCCAGCTGGATCATCTTTGGTGAGGGTTTCAGGGCGTCGCCAACCCAGACCCTTCTCGTTCGCGGGTTCGATCTTACTCGCGAGCATTGGCATCCTCACGCTCGCGCTGCCGTTCATACTGCTGGCCACGATCGGCATCAAGTTCGAGGATGGCATGAACGCGCCGCTGCTGTATCGGCAGCGCCGCGTCGGACACTATGGCAAGTGCTTCGACGTCCTGAAGTTCCGCAGCATGGAAGTCGACGCCGAAAAAGGCGGCGCCCAGTACGCGACCGAGAACGACCCGCGCGTCACCCGCATGGGTGCGCTGATGCGAAAATCGCGCATCGATGAATTACCGCAGCTGCTGAACGTGCTGCGCGGCGAGATGAGTTTCGTCGGGCCGCGACCGGAGCGGCCCGAGTTCGTCGGCGACCTCGAGCAGAGGATTCCCTATTACCGCGAACGGCACACGGTAAAGCCCGGCATCACCGGCTGGGCCCAGCTGTGCTATCCGTACGGCTCGACCGAGAAGGACACGGTCGAGAAGCTGCAGTACGACCTGTACTACATCAAGAATCGCAGCCTGCTGTTCGATCTCGCGATCCTGGTCCAGACCGTCGAAGTCGTGCTGTGGGGCAAGGGAGCGCGGTGAGCGGAGAGACCAGCGTGCCTCAATGGTAATCAGCATCGCCTTCATCTCCTATGGGCTCGCCGCCGTGGGGTTCCTGCTGCTTGCGTTGCTGCTGGCCATCAGCTGGGAGGGCAGGGCGCAGGGCATACGCCTCGTCGCGGCGTGCCTGGTCACGGCCGCCTGGGCCGCGGTGCTCGCCGCGGGCTCGCAGTTCGTCGTGTTGTCTACGCCGGTGGTCGCGCTGGCCGAACTGCTGCGGTACGGCGCCTGGTTCATCGTACTCACGGGCCTGACGAAATCCGTAGGCATCGCGCAAGCCGCTATCCCGCGGCGTGCACGTTGTATGGATCGGTGCGGCGCTAGTGCTGATCGCTGCGCCGAGCTCTCGCCAGACTTGGCATTCCATTGCCGGAGCCGGGCGGCTGCTGGCCAACGCCGGGCTTGCCTGCTCGTTGCTCGGGCTGATCCTGCTCGAGCAGATCTATCGCAACGCGCGCGAAGGCGGCCGTTTCGCACTGAAGTTTTTCGCGATCGCAGTCGGCGTGATGTTCGCCTATGACCTGTTCATCTACTCCCAGGCGCAACTCGCTGAAGGGTATCGAAAGCGCATCCTGGGAGGCACGCGGCTTTATCTATCTGCTGCTGGTGCCGTTGCTGGCCATCTCGGCGCGCCGCAACCCGCAATGGTCGCTGAACGTCTTCGTGTCGCGGCACGTCGTCTTTTATACGACGTCGTTCATGGCGATCGGTGCCTACCTGCTGCTGATGTCGTTCGGCGGCTACCTGATCAAACTTTACGGCGGCACCTGGGGTCGAGCAGCACAATTGGTGTTCTTCGTCGGCGCAGGCGCCATGCTGCTGGCGCTGATTGCATCGGGCGCCATGCGGCGTCGCCTGCGGGTCTTCCTCAGCAAGCATTTCTACCGCAACAAATACGACTATCGCGTCGAATGGCTGCGCTTCATCCAGACGCTGTCGATGCCGGAGGAAGGCGTCGAGACACGCGACAATGCAGTCCGCGCCATGGCCCAGATTATCAACAGCCCGGGTGGCGTGCTGTATCTGCGCGGCACTGACGCGGCCGAGTTCAAGGTCGCCGCCACGTGGCCTGCAGGTGATTTCACCGAGTCGCGACGTTATCCAGTGCTTACGCCCGCAGACGAGCTGGTTTCGTTCATGGAGCGGTTCCAGTGGGTGATCGACCTCGGTGAGATGCACCAGACCCCCGATGCCTACCAGAACATGACCATGCCACCGTTCCTGCAAGGCTGGCCGAACCGGTATCGCCTGATCGTGCCGCTGGCGCATGTCGACGAATTGATCGGGTTTGCGCTGCTCGTCAGCCCGCCAGAGCCCTTCAACACCAACTATGAAGATCGCGACTTGCTGAAGACTGTCGGGCGCCACGTGGCAGTACACCTGGCACAGTTCGAGGCGGACAAGCGCCTTGCCGAAAGCCGCCAGTTCGAGGCCTATCACCGGCTCACGGCATTCGTGATGCACGACCTGAAAAACCTGGCTGCCCAATTGGCCCTGATCGTCTCGAACGCCGAAAAACACAAGCGCAACCCCGAATTCGTCGACGACGCGATCAGTACGATCGCGAACTCGACCGGGCGCATGCAGCGGCTGATCGAGCAGTTGCAGCGACGCGAAATGCAGAGTCTTACGCGTCACGTGCAGTTGGGCGAGATCGCGCGCCAGGCCTGCCAGCGCTGCGAGGGACGTCAACCGACACCGGTGTGCGGCGTAACGGCCGACGAGATCTGGATCGAAGCCGACCCGGAACGGCTGACCATGATCGTCGAGCACGTCATACGGAACGCGCAGGAAGCCTCGGCGGCAGGCGGTTCGGTTCGGGTGGACGTCGGCTATGAAGGCGGCGCAGCCGACGGCGACCAGGCAGACACGACGCGCCTGCGCGTACCTACCGCGGTCCTGAGCGTGACCGACACCGGGGCTGGCATGACCCGGGAATTTGTCCAGGAACGCCTGTTCAAACCCTTCGACACGACGAAGGGAAGCAGGGGCATGGGCATCGGGGCATACCAGGTCCGGGAATATGTCCAATCCGTGGGCGGCCGCGTCGAGGTCCGAAGCGAACCAGAGAAAGGAACACGTATGACCTTGCGGCTGCCCTTGGCGGCCGCACCCCAGGATTTCGTGCCGTCGGCCCTGCCGACGGGCACCTCGTGAAGTTGCGACCTGTTGTGAACCATTTCTACAGGTTGCCCCTGTATCATCCGGAATTACATACAAACTTTGACTGGGGCGCCGGCCGGCAGGCCGCGCCCAGGAGAGCCTGTGGCTGACGCCAAGCCGACATTGCTGATCGTCGAAGACGACCCGGGGCTGCAGAAGCAGCTGAAGTGGTGCTTCGACGAATATGAGGTCATTACGGCGGGGGATCGCGTCTCCGCCATGGCCGCCGTGCGCCGCTACGAGCCCGCCGTCGTGCTGCAGGATCTTGGGCTCCCTCCAGATGCTGAGGGTGTCTCCGAGGGCATGTCTACCTTGCTCGAGACCTTGAAGATCGCGCCGACCACCAAGGTGATCGTGGTGACCGGCCAGCTCGACAAGCAGAACGCCGTCAAGGCTGTCGGTCTCGGCGCTTACGATTTTTATCAGAAGCCCGTGGACACGGACGTGCTCAAGCTGCTGGTCCAGCGTGCTTTCCAGATCCACAGCCTCGAGCAACAGAACCGGGCGCTGACGCAAAGACAGCACGTCATGCCCCTCGCCGGTGTCATCGCCATCAGCGATCCGATGCAGAAAGCCTGCCGCATCATCGAGAAGGTCGCGCCGACGTCGGCAACTGTGTTGTTGCTGGGCGAGAGTGGCACCGGCAAGGAACTGCTGGCGCGTGCCGTCCACACGCTGAGCCCGCGCGCGAACGGGAATTTCGTCGCCATCAACTGCGCCGCCATTCCGGACTCGCTGCTGGAAAGCGAATTTTTCGGTTATGAAAAAGGTTCGTTCACTGGCGCAGTCAAACAGACGCCCGGCAAGTTCGAGCACGCGGACGGCGGCACGCTGTTCCTGGACGAGATCGGCGACATGCCGCTCAACCTGCAGGCGAAGCTGCTGCGCTTCCTGCAGGACCGGGTCGTGGAGCGCATCGGTGGGCGTGAACGTATTCCCGTCGACGTGCGGGTAGTGTGCGCTACCAACAAAGACCTGCAGGTCATGATCAAGGCCGGCACGTTCCGCGAAGACCTCTACTACCGCACCAGCGAGGTTACCGTCCGCATTCCGCCGTTGCGGGAGCGTCCGGGCGACGCGGTCGTGATTGCACAGGCCATACTTGAACGACGCTCGCGTGAGCACGGCCGGCAGATCAAGGGCTTCGCGCCCGAAGCGTTGAAGGCGGTCGAAGGCTACCCCTGGCCCGGCAACATTCGCGAACTGGAAAACCGCATCAATGGCGCCGTCATCATGACCGACGGCAAGTACGTCACCATCGAAGACCTCGGCCTGCCCGGAGATGGCGGCAGTGACCTCTCCTGGTTGAATCTTCGCGTCGCCAGGCAGCGAGCGGAGAGTGAAGCAATACGCCAGGCGCTGGCATTGTCGAATTACAACATTTCGCGCACTGCCGAGTTACTTGGAATCACGCGTCCGACGCTTTACGACCTGCTCGAAAAAAATGCAATCGTGGTTCCGGAGCGAACCCCAGAGGGATATGAACGTGGCTAAGCACACCAGGAATTCAAGCATTCTTTCGCTGGCGTTTATCATGTCGCTCGCAGCGTGCGCACCGAAGGGCGAGGCGCTTTACGCACGAGCCGAAACCGCCTTGCGCAAAGGGGATCTACGCGCCGCAATCATCGACCTGCAGGCACTCATCCAATCCGAACCCAAGAACGGCAAGGCGAGGGCGCTGCTCGGCACGGCAATGCTCGCCGACGGAAACCTCTCCGGGGCCGAAATCGAGTTGGAGAAGGCGCGTGAAGCCGGCGCGCCTCGCGAGATGCTGCTCGTGCCGTCGTGCCGAGTGCTGGCCTCGAAAGGCGAAATCGACAAGGTGCTGTCTGACTGTAAACCCGAAGCCGGCCCGGCCACATCGCGGGCCGATCTGCACACGGTGAACGGGACCGCGCTGCTGATTGCGAAGCGCGCGCCGGAAGCACAGGAGCAATTCGAAGCAGCTCTCGCGATGTCGCCGGACAACGCCGACGCCTTGCTCGGTCTCGCGAGCGCAACACACCAGATCGACGGTACTGCTGCGACAAAGCTCGTGCTGGACAAGGCTACGGCTGCGGTCAAGGAGAAGCCACGCTACTGGCTGGCCGTCGCAAGCGTGAGGATGGAAGAGAATGACTACGACGGTGCGGTCAAGGCGTACGAGTCCGCATTGAAAAAGGCGAACAAGCCCTCCGACAGCAATGATCGCCTGGTGGCGATGGGCGGGCTGGCGGAAGCACAGATGCGACAGGGCAACGTGAAGGCAGCCGAGGCGACCACCAGGCAATTGATGGGTGCCGCTCCGAACAATCTGCTGGTCCAGCAGTTGCGCGCGCAGGTTGCCGCGGCGGGTGGCAAGTATGCAGAGGCCCGCACGCTGCTCGAGGGGGTCGTCAGCAATCAACCGGACAATTACCAGGCCCACACGTTGCTGGCTATCGTGAATATGCAGCTAGGCAACGCCGACCAGGCCGAGATGCATCTGGCCTTGGTCGTCGCCAATCAGCCGGACGACGCGAGGGCCCAGAGCCTGCTCGCCGAGTTGCGCGCGCAGCAAGGCGCCGCCGGGGAAAACTCGAAGAACCTGAAAACTGCCTTGGAGCAGACCGGCAACGATCCGACGATGCTAGCGACGGCCGGCCGAATCAGCCTGGCGAGCGGCGATCGCGAGCAGGCATTGACTTACCTGGCGGAAGCCGCGGCAAAGTCGGGTAGCGACACCGCACCGCAAACACAGCTGAACATTGCGAATGGTTATATCGTCGCAGGCGAATTCGATCGCGCAATCGAGATTCTCGAGGCGATGCCCCAAGGCGGCGAAACCGAATATCAGCGCGAATACTTGTTGGTGCTGAGCCTGTTGCGGAAAGGGGATAACGCGGCGGCACAGACGCGGGTCAGCGACTACGTGAAGCGGTCGCCCGACAATGTGCAGGCGCGCACTCTTGCGGCGAGCGTGTACGCGGCAGCCGGAAAACCGGATCTTGCCCGCCAGCAATTGGTCGCGGCGCAGAAGCTGGCACCCGACAATCTGGAAGTGGCAATTGGGCTCGGTAAACTGGACCTGGCGCAGGGCAAGCCCAAGGAAGCCGAAGCAAGCTTCAAGCGTGTACTCGACAAGGATCCCAAGAACCTCGTGGCGACACTTGGCATGGCTGCCGCGGCCGGCGCACGAAAAGACCTCGCGGGATCCGAGAAGTGGTTGGTCAAGGCCAGCGCTGATCACCCGGATTCCGCCGAAGCGCAATTGGCGCTCGCAAAGCACTACCTTGCGGCGAAGAACTTCGCAAGGGCAAAAGCGGTCATGGAATCAGCGGTCAAGAAGAACCCCGATGACGGAGCGTTCGCGAATGCGCGCGGGTTGGTCCTGCTGGCCACGAAAGACATCCCGGGCGCAACGGCCAGCTTCACCGAGGCTGTGAGGCTCGAGCCAACATCCGGTGATTACAAGCTGAACCTGGCGCGCGCCCAGATATTCGCAAACAACACCAAGGGTGCGTTCGAAACGATCGACGCTGCATTGAGGGACCAGCCGACGAACATGGCCGTGCTGAGCCTGGGAGTTTCGACGAGCCTGCAAGCTGGTGAGCTGGAGCGGGCCACAGGTTACGTGGAGCGTGTCCGTCAAGCCGCGCCAGACTCTCCGATCTCCAACCAGCTCGAAGGCGACCTCGCGTTTGTACAGAAGCGCTACAAGGAAGCCGTTGGCTTTTATGAAAAAGCCGATCCGGCCGCAAACAACCGCAGCATCGTGGTTGAGCGGTTTACCGCCGCGCAGCGTGCTGGCTTACCTGAGCCACAGAAGCCACTCGAGGAATGGCTGGCCCGAAACCCTGGTGATGCAGACGTAGTCGCGCTTCTGGCGGTATGGAAAGCGACTCACGGCGACAGGAATGGCGCCATAGCCATGTACGAGCAAGCTTTGAAAACCTCGCCCGATCACGCCGTGCTTTTGAATAATCTTGCCATGCTTTACCTGGAGGCCGGGGATGGTCGTGCCGTGACCAGCGCCGAAAAAGCTCACAAACTGCTGCCGAACAGTCCTGCGATTGCCGACACCTACGGTTGGGCATTGTTCAAGGCGGGCAAGACAGCCGCCGCGCTGGAGATGTTGCGGACCGCAGAGAAAGGCTTGCCGGGCAATGCCGAAGTGCAATATCACCTGGCCGCGGCCCTCGCGAAATCAGGTAACAAGGCCGAGGGTCTCGCGAGCGTAAAAAGGGCCCTGGGCGGTTCGCTACCTCCGGAAGCTCGCGTGGATGCCCAGAAACTGCTCGCAGACCTTTCGAAATAACCCAGGAACGATCGGGAATCGAAAAGATTTATGAGAATATTTTCGTCATCGGTGCTGGCTGCCCTGTTGTTCGCATGTCTCCCAGGGTGCGGCGGCAAGACGCAAGTCAATGAAGCGCAAGCGCCGCCACCTACGGTCGAACAACAGGAATACCGGATCGGCCCCGGCGATACGCTCGAGGTGTTCGTCTGGAATCAGCCCGAACTCACCGTGACCGTACCGGTGCGACCGGACGGCATGATCTCGACGCCATTGATTGCTGGAGTTCCGGCCGAAGGCAAGACGGCAACGCAACTTGCTGCCGACCTCGAAACGGCACTCTCCGAGTTCGTGCGGAATCCGAAAGTGAGCGTCATGATTACCGGTTTCGTCGGGTCGTATGGCGACCAGATCCGTGTGGTTGGCCAGGCCGGCAAGCCTCAATCGTTGTCCTACCGCGCGAACATGACCGTGCTCGACGTGATGATCGCCGTCGGGGGCCTCGCGGAGTTCGCCGCCGGCAATCGTGCCGTGATCGTTCGGCAAGAGGGTGACAAGCAAATGCGGATTCCGGTTCGCCTGCAGGACTTGCTCGACGATGGCGATATCAGCGCCAACGTACCCATGCGACAGGGCGACGTGCTGATCATTCCCGAAAGCCGCTTCTGAAACGTTAACCGGATCCCTGCCATGCAAGAAGTCATTTCACAAATATTGATACTGCTGCGGGGTGCCTGGCGCTACCGTTGGTTCGGTGTCGCCGTAGCGTGGCTGGTCGCGATCGCGGGCTGGATCGGCGTCCAGTTCATACCCGACCAGTACCAATCGCGCACGCAGGTGTACGTCGACACGGAGTCGCTGCTCAAACCGCTGCTCTCGGGCTTAGCCGTCAATCGCGACGTCATGAGCCAGGTCGCCATGATGCAGACGGTGATGCTGAGTCGCCCCAACCTGGAGAAGGTCGCGCAGAAAAATGACTTGCTGCTGAAAGCCGATAATCCGCGCGCGCTTGAAGGCGTCATCGACGATCTGGCGCGGAGTATTCAGCTCGGTCGGCCAAACGGCCCGGGCATGCAGAATACGTTCGTAGTTTCGTACATGAACAACGACCCCAAGGTTGCCCACGGCGTGGTGCGCTCGCTGCTGGATGCGTTCATGGAAGGCAGCCTGGGCATGAAGCGCACCGATGCCGGTGTCGCGGAACGTTTTCTGCGCACACAGATCACGGACTATGAAGCCCGCCTGACCGAGGCCGAGCAACGCCTGGCCGCGTTCAAGCAGCAGAATGTTGGCCTGCTGCCGGGGTTCGGTGGTGACTATTACCAGCGGCTCGAATCCGAAACCGGCACGCTGCAGCAGATGCAGCAGCGCATGAGCCAGATCACGCAGCGACGCAACGAACTGCAGCGTCAGTTGCAGGGCGAGGAACCGACGTTCGGGTTGATGGGCTCTACCGAAGGCAGCCCGATCGACGGACAGATCGCGCGCTATCGTGCGCAGCTCGACCAGTTGCTGCTGCAGTACACCGAGAAGCACCCGCAGGTGCAGGCCATCCGGCAGACCCTGGCGCAACTCGAATCCGAGAAGAAGGGCGGAGCAAAAATTTCGCAGAGTGTGGCGCCGCCGGGCGCCGAACTGTCGGGCGACCAGGCGCTCGTGCGTAGTCTCGACATGAACCCGGTCTACCAGAACCTCCGGCTGGCCTTGAGCCAGGCCGATGCGGACGTTGCCGAACTGCGCGGCCAGATGTCGGCGCAGCAGGCGTTGGTCGCCGAGCTGCGGTCACGCGTCAATTCGATACCCGAAATCGAGGCGGAACTTTCGCGGTTGAATCGCGATTACGAAGTGAACAAGCAGCAGTACGACACGCTGTTGCAACGCTTCGAGTCCGCGAAGATTTCGCAGTCGGCCGACCAGAACACCGAGAACGTCAAGTTCCGCATCATCGAACCGCCGACCGTGCCGGTCAGACCCAGCGGCCCTCAGCGCCAGATGCTCAACAGTCTCGTGTTGCTTGCGGCGTTGGCGGCAGGTCTGGGTGTTGCCGTGCTGCTCGCCCAGATGCACCCGACATTTGCGACCAAGGAAGTGCTGGAGAAAATAGCCGGGATTCCGGTGCTGGGCTCGATCAGCGCAGCCCTGCGCCTGGAGTTCACGCCATGGTATCGCCGCGAATCCACGCTCATCCTCGGTGCGGCGGCGGCGCTGCTCGTCGCCTATGGGCTCAACATGCTGCTGACCGATCCGCTACGGGCGGCGCTGCACAACGTCATCGGGTAAGGATAAGAGCACCATGAGCATCATCGAACGCGCGCTACTGAAGGCGCAGCAGCAGCAGCTCAAAGCGGGGGCCGTCGCGAGGCACGCCGAGTCGGCATCGCCGCCGTCAGAGGCGACTTCGTTGTCCGGTGATCCAGCATCACCGGCCGCGGTCACGCCGACACCGGCGTCACGCTCCGCCGATTCAGGCATTCGGTTCGCGGCCGACGCCGGGGTCACCTCACTGACGTCGCGGGACATGAAGCGGATCGTCGAGATCGACCTGGACCGGCTGCGTAACGTAGGCCGGTTGCCGCCGGTGCATGCCATGCATCAGACCGACGAAGAGTTGCGACGGATCAAGTGGCCCCTGCTCAGCGCGCTCGCAGGCCGTGCGGGTGCGGCGCCGGCCCGGAACAACGTCATCCTCGTTACGAGCGCCGAGCCCTCCGAAGGCAAGTCGTATACGTCGTTGAACCTGGCGCTCAGCATCGTGCGCGATCGCGAAATGCGGGTGATCCTCGTGGATGGCGACGTGGCATTGCCGGGTCTGACGCCCACCCTGGATCTCGAAGGCGCGCCCGGGCTCAACGACGCGCTCGATAACCCGTCGATGGATGTGGACGAGGTGACGTACCGCACGACGGTCGAGGGGCTGCTCTTCGTGCCGGCCGGTAAGTGGCATGAACACTCTCCGGAACTCATCGCGGGCTCACGGATGCCGCAGATCATCCAGGACCTCGGTCGGCGGGTAGGCAACGGCATCGTGATCGTAGACTCGCCGCCGCTGCTTGCCACGAACGAGGCGCAGGCCGCGACGCGTTACGTCGGCCATGTGCTGATGGTCGTTCGCGCCGATCGCACCGAGCAGAAGGCCGTGCTGGACGCACTCGCGCTTATCGACAAGTCCACTCCCGTGAGCGCCGTGTTAAACGGGGTGGAAACCTCGATGCTCAGCAAGTACTACGGCCACTATTATTATGGGTATGGATCGAAGAACGCATCGCGCTATGGCTATGGCGGCAGAAGCGGGCGTGGAGACAAGGCGTGAACCTGCCTGTTGATGCAACTGAACGAGCGTATTCCGCCCGCACCTCGGTCGCATCGCGCTTGGCCGTTGCCGCCGCGGTGGCTGTCGCCACATCGGCAGCCGCGCAGACTTCGCCATACGAATCCGCGCGCCGTTCCGAAGTCGGCACAGGGCTTGGCCAGCAGGAACTCGCGCGCGGCCTGGTATTCGAACCGCGGATCGAAGGCGCGATCCAGTATGTCGACAACATCAACCTGGCCGAGACCGAGTCCGAGCAGGAAGACGTCGCCGGCTTGGAAGCTATCGCCCGGATTTTATGCGTCGTATAGCTCGGACAGCTTCATGGGGGCGATCGATTACTCCCTGATAACGCGGGCATGGGACAGCGGCGACTTCGACGGCGTGTCGCACCAGCTTGCCGGCAACGGACGTTGGACAGCCATTCCGGAACTTTTTTATGTCGACGCCGACGCCAGCTATGGCGACACGGTCATCGACCCGAGCCAGGGCTTGAACTACGGCGGCCTTGGCATCTTCAACCAGGGCAACCTGGCCGAGCAGGCCACGGCGTCGATCAGCCCGACGCTGCGCAAGCAGTTCAGTCGAACTCGAGTTCATGGCCTCGTATTCGTACGGCCGGGTCTGGTATCTCGACGAGGGCAAGGGGCAGGATAGAAGTCCCGACGATCGGATTTTCGACCCTGAACGACTCCGAAGACCAGAGCGCTACGGTAAGCCTCGGCACGGCCGGGAACGGTCGCAAGCTGAATGGCCGGATCTTCTACGACTGGCAAAATTCGGAATACGAGGAATCGCTTCCATACCTGTTCGAACGCGCCGGCTTCGATGGCAGCTACCTGATCGCACGCTCGATCTCCCTGGTCGGAGAAATAGGGAAAGAAAGCGCCCTGGACGAGAGCACGACCGAAGGCGGGCTCGACAGTGACTTCTGGAACGTCGGCCTGCGCTGGGAGCCCGACGATCGCACCTCCGCGGAGGCGCGCTATGGCGAACGTTTTTTCGGTTCGAGCTACTCTGTCGATATTCGCCGAGAGGCGCGCTTGTTCGAGTTTACGGCCTCCTATTCAGAAGCGCCTGAGGTCGAGACGCGGCAGATAAGCCTTGGAGGCTTCGACCCCGGCGTGCTGCCGCCGTCGATCGATCCTGGCTCGCTCGCTGGCTTTTTTACGGCGATCCCCTACGTCTCGAAAGACACCCGCGTCGGCGTCGCGGCGAAGGGATCCCGAACCTCACTGAACCTGGACGCGTTCGCAGACCGAGCGCGATTTCCTGCGAGCCGCCTACGGCAATGAAGAAGGAACCGGCGTGACGCTGAGTGCCGATCGAGACCTGGCCTCGAATTTCAACGTTGGATTTACCGCGTCGTACCTCGACTACCAGCGTGATCCGTCATTGATCGAGGCACTGTCGCTGCCGCCCTCGCACGATTACGACACGCAGTTCGTCGCTGCGCGGCGAGCGTGAATTTGGACCGCGCCTGAGATGTCGCTCGAGGCCGGTTACCTGAATCGCTCAGGAACCAGCACATACGATGGTTGGTGGGTAGGGCTCAGGACGCGCTGGGTGCCCACACGTCGCTGACCGAATATTGTTCGCTCACAGCTGGAATCGAAAGAAAACGGAATGGGTGCTGCCGTGCTACCGGTGCTCGTCGACATTGGACGCCTCGACGATGGTCGCATCGCCAATGCGTTGACCGTCGACGTCGAGGAGTATTTCCAGGTCGCCGCCTTCGAACGCACGATTCCTCGCAAGAGCTGGGCGGACGCCGCATCACGTGTTGAATTCAACACCGGCCGCGTGCTCGATCTGTTCGCGGCGCGTGGCGTCAAAGGCACTTTTTTCACGCTCGGCTGGATTGCGGAAAAGCATCCGGCACTCGTCAAACGGATCGTCGCCGACGGTCACGAACTGGCCAGCCACGGCTACGATCACACGCGTCTGCATCAGTTCACGGCCGAGCAATTCCGTGCGGACGTCATTCGAACCAAGGCGATTCTCGAAAATATCGGCGGCGTCGCCGTGCGCGGTTATCGCGCGCCGAGCTATTCGATCAACTCCAGCAATCTCTGGGCGCTCGACGTGTTGCAGGAAACGGGTCACCTCTACAGTTCGAGTATTTATCCCATCCGGCACGATCTGTACGGCATGCCGGAGGCGCCTCGTTTTCCATTCCGATTCAGGACCGACAGCATTCTCGAGATCCCCGTAACCACCGTTTCGATCGGCGACCGCAATTTTCCGTGCGGCGGTGGCGGATATTTCAGGCTGTTGCCTTACCCGCTGTTCAGGTGGGCGCTGCGACGCGTCAACGTGTCCGATCAGCAATCAGGGCTGTTTTATTTCCATCCCTGGGAAGTCGATCCCGACCAGCCTCGCGTGGCGGGAGCGCCGTTGAAATCGCGTTTCCGGCATTACCTCAATCTCGACGCGGATGCATGGGCGGTTGGGGCAATTGCTGGCCGATTTCAGGTGGGATCGCATGGACAGGATCTTCCTGGACCGCGCGGTCGCTGGCGGCGCGAATATTCCCCAGTTGGCGGGATGAGGACATGGAGTCGAACAGGCAGCGTGTCAGTGAGCCGGGCGACCAGGGTGTTGAGTCGTCACGAACTGTGCCGTCGCTGGCGGTGAATAGCGCTGAACAGGATCGGACCGTAACGGTGCGTCCGTTCGGGCTCGCTGATCGCGCTGCGTGGAACGCATTCGTGCGCTCGCATCCCGAAGGCACTTTCTTCCATCTAGCCGAATGGCAATACGTGCTGAAGACGGCGTTCGGCCACAGTGCACATTACCTGCTTGCTGAATCGGCGGCGGGCGAGATCCGTGGCGTGCTGCCTCTCGCCCAGGTCAAGAGCCGGCTGTTCGGCAACGCATTGGTGTCGACGCCGTTCTGCGTCTATGGTGGCATCGTCGCGCTCGACCGATCCGCCCACGCGGCACTCGAGCGCGCCGCCTGCGAACTCGCCACCAGGCTGAACGTCGACTATCTGGAAATGCGCAACCGGCGCCGGCAGCATCCTGACTGGGTCTGCAAGGATCTCTACGTCACGTTCCGCAAGGCCATTGACCCGGATTCCGAGAAGAACATGCTGGCCATCCCGCGCAAGCAGCGTGCGATGGTGCGAAAGGGCATCAAGGAGGAACTGCGTTCCGAAGTCGACGACGGCGTGGACCGGCTGTACGACGTCTATACGGAAAGCCTGCGAAACCTCGGCACGCCAGTGTTCTCGCGCCGCTACGTGCGACGTGCTCAAGGAGGTTTTTGGTGACGCGTGCGATATCGTCACGATCCTGAAGGGCAACCGGCCCGTCGCGAGCGTGCTGAATTTCTACTTCCGCGACGAAGTGCTGCCGTATTACGGCGGTGGCACTCACGAAGCGCGGGCCGTCGCCGGCAACGACTTCATGTACTGGCAGGTCATGGAGCGCGCCCGCGAAAAAGGCTGCCGCCTCTTCGATTACGGGCGCAGCAAGCGCGGCACGGGTGCCTTCGATTTCAAGACCTATTGGGGTTTCGAGCCGCAGCCGCTCTACTACGAGTACTTCCTGGTCCGTCGCAAGGAGATGCCGAACCTGAGTCCGACCAACCCGAGGTACGGCAAGGCGATCGAGCTGTGGCGCAAGCTGCCGCTCAAGCTCACGCAACTGATCGGGCCGCCGATCGCCGAAATATCTCGGGTAACGCGACCATGTGCGGCATCTACGGAATCATCAGCCTCGCCGGCGGCGCGCGTCGTTCTCCCGACGTCCTGAAGCGCATGGGCGATGCGATCCTGCATCGCGGGCCCGACGACTCCGGTTCGTTTGCCGATGGCGAGTTGCTGCTGGGCATGCGCCGCCTTGCGATCATCGACGTCGCCGGAGGTCACCAACCCATTGCGAGCGAGGACGGGCAGATCGTCGTGGTCTGCAATGGCGAGATCTACAATTTCCGCGAATTGCGCAAGCAATTGCAGGCCGCGGGACATCGGTTCGCCACGGACAGCGACAGCGAAGTGGCCGTGCACGCGTACGAGGAATACGGCGACGCGTTCCTCGAGAGGCTCGACGGCATGTTCGGGCTCGCGCGTCTGGGACCGTCGTCGACGCCGTTTGATCGTGGCCCGCGATGCCATCGGCATCAAGCCGATCTATTACCGCCAGGATGCGTCGGAGCTGGTGTTTGCTTCCGAAGCCAAGGCGATCCTCGCGCTGCCGGGCATTTCGGCGCGGCTCGACGTCAGAACGCACTGGCCCAGTACCTGTCCGTGGGTTATGTCTGCGCGCCGAACTCGATCTTCGAAGGCATGCAGAAGCTGGAGCCCGGCACCGCGCTGATTGTCGAGAACGGCAAAGTACGCAAGCACGCGGTATTACCGGCTGCCAGCAGCCATCGATCACACGCGGACCGAGTCGCAGTGGGTCGAGGCCGTTCGCGCCGAACTCGAGCGCTCGGTGCGTGACCAGATGGTGTCGGACGTGCCGATCGGCGCGTTCCTGAGTGGCGGCATCGATTCGAGCGCGGTTGTCGCGTTCATGAGCCGTCACAGCCCGCATCCCGTGAAAACCTACTCGATCGGTTTCCACGGCTCGACCGGCGCGCAGCTGTACAACGAGCTGCCTTACGCGCGACAGGTGTCGGAGCAATTCGGCACCGACCATCACGAAATCGTGGTGCAGCCGGACGTTGCGACCCTGCTGCCGCAACTCATCTGGCACATGGATGAACCCATCGCCGACGCGGCGTTCATCACGACCTATCTCGTCTCGAAGTTCGCGCGGCAGGACGTCACCGTGATCCTGTCGGGCGTCGGCGGCGACGAGCTGTTCGGCGGCTACAAACGCTATCTCGACGAGCACTATCGCGCGCTGTATCACCGCATTCCCGGTGCACTGCGTTCCGGCGTCATCGCGCCGCTCGACCAGGTTGCTGCCGAGCGACCGCCACAGTCGACTGCTGAACCAGTTGCGGCTCGCAAAAGCATTCCTCGCGGCGGATGCGCTCCGTTTGCCGAGCGCTACCGCGCGTATCATGCAGATGTTCGACGCGGCCGAGCGCAACGTGCATGATGAAGACGAAGCCGTGGCCATTTCGACGATTGCATCGCGCGCGGATTCGCGGACGCGCAGACCAGCGATCCGCTGCGCCAGCTCATGGACGTGGACTTCGCCACGCAATTACCGGACGACCTGCTGATGCTCACGGACAAGATGAGCATGGCCGTGTCGCTGGAGTGCCGTGTGCCACTGCTGGACCAGCGCCTCGTCGAGCTGGCGGCCGGCATGCCGGGTTCGCTCAAGATGCGCGGCGGGCAGCTCAAGCACGTCATGAAGCGGGCGCTGGCGGGTGTGCTGCCCGACAGCATCCTGCACCGTGAAAAGCGCGGCTTCGGCGCGCCGATGGGCGCGTGGCTGCGAGCGGAACTGGCGCCCGTGCTGCACGACGTGCTTTCGCGGGACAACGTCCTGAGACGCGGCCTGCTCGACCCGGATGCCGTCGCCAGCATCATCCAGCGAGCACGAGCAGCAGAAGGCAGATCGCACCGATCATCTGCTCGGACTGATCAATCTCGAGATCTGGTGCCGCCTGTACCTGGACGGACAGAGCGCAGCCGGTGTCGCCGACAGCCTGCGGGAAACCCTCGCGGCATGAAGGTACTCGTCGTTTGTCACCGGGTGCCGTTCCCGCCCAAGCGCGGCGGCAAGATCAGGCCGTTCAACATCATCCGGCACCTGCACGCCCAAGGGCACCACGTCACCGTGGCGTCGCTCGCGCGCACGCAGGAGGAGGCGGACGAGGCCGAGGGTCTCGGGCAGCACTGCTCCAAGCGCCTCGTCGAAGTGGTCGGCAATACCGCGGCATGGCCTCGCATGGTCGCGTGGCTGCCGACGACGCGCCCGTCGAGCTTCGGGTACTTTTATTCCCCGCGACTCAAGTCACGCATCGACGCCGAACTGGCCTCGGGGTCGTACGACCTGATCTTCGTGCATTGCTCGTCGGTTGCGCCGTACGTCGCCGATGCGCGGGCGCCGGTCAAGATCATCGATTTCGGCGACATGGATTCGCAGAAGTGGCGAGAGTATTCACAGCACCGCGCGTTCCCGTTATCGGCGGGTTACTGGCTGGAGGCTGTCAAGCTCGAACGTACCGAGCGACTGCTGGCCGCGAAATTTGACCTCGCCACGTGCACCACGCGCGCCGAGATGGAATCGTTGCAGGGGCTCGGCGCGAGCGGCCCAACGGCCTGGTTTCCGAACGGCGTCGATGCGCGATTTCTTCCAGCCGACCGAGGCCGCCTACGAACCGGACCTGATCACGTTCGTGGGTCGCATGGACTATTTTCCGAACCAGCAGGCCGTCATCGCGTTTTGTGCAGAGGTCTTACCGGAAATTCGACGACGACGGCCCGGCACGCGTTTCGAGATCGTCGGGGCCGATCCAACACCGCGAGATCCGGCAACTGGCGAACCTGCCCGGTGTCGTCGTCACCGGCTCGGTGCCAGACGTCAGGCCGTATGTATCGCGCGCCGCCCTGACCGTCGCGCCGCTCGAAATTGCGCGAGGCACGCAGAACAAGATCCTGGAATCGATGGCGATGGGCGTGCCGGTCGTCTGCAGCCGGCAGGCCAGCGGTGGGGTCGATGCGATCCCGGGCGAGCATCTGTTGGCTTACGACTCACCTGCGGAGCTCATCGATTCGGCACTGGAACTGCTCGTGTCGCCGGAGACTCGCGACCGCCTGGCCCGTGCCGGGCGGGCCCGTGTCTTGACGAACCACAGCTGGCTGAGCTCGATGCAGCGACTCGATGCGTTGATTGCCTCACAGATCCAGCGCCGAGCAGCGGCTTAAAATGGCCGTTGCCCGTTTCGAGCGACCAAAAAAGCCATGAAAATCAGCATATTCGGATTGGGTTATGTCGGGGCGGTGTCGATGGCTTGCCTCGCCCGCGATGACCACGAGGTGGTTGGGGTCGACCTCGATCCGCTCAAGCTCGACCTGATTCGCCAGGGACGCTCGCCCATCGTCGAGGAGGGCATCCAGGACCTGACCGCGCAGGTCATGGCGTCGGGGCGGGTGCGCGTCACCGACGATGTGGCTGAAGCCGTCCAGGCCACGAGACTGTCGTTCATCTGCGTCGGTACACCCTCGAGCGCGAACGGCAGTCAGGACCTGTCGGCCGTGCGGCGCGTGGCGGAACAGATCGGCGCGGCGTTGAAGCACAAGGACGACTATCACGTCATCGTCATGCGCTCGACGATCCAGCCTGGTGCGATGGACCTCGTCGTCAAGGCCGGGCTCGAATCGACCAGCGGCAAGAAGGCCAACCGCGATTTCGGCTTGTGCTTCCAGCCGGAATTCCTGCGTGAAGGCACGTCGATCAAGGATTACGACAACCCGCCCTTCACCGTAATTGGCACCGAGGACGAACGGGCAGCCGCAGTGCTGCGAGAGGTGTTCGGACACTTGCCAGGCGAATTCCTGACGACGTCGATCGGCGTGGCCGAGATGCTGAAGTACGCCTGCAACGCGTTCCATGCGGTCAAGATCACCTTTGCCAACGAGATCGGGCGACTGGCGCAGTCCGTCGGCGTCGATTCGCGGCAAGTCATGGAGCTCGTCTGCAAGGATCAGCGCCTGAATATTTCGCCCGCGTATCTGAAGCCGGGATTTGCCTTCGGCGGCTCGTGCCTGCCCAAGGACCTGCGGGCGCTTACGTACGTCGGCAAGTTGAACGACGTGACGACACCGATGCTGGGCAATGTCATGGGCAGCAATCGGGCTCACATCGACCATGCACTGGATCTCGTCATGAATTCCGGCAAGCGGAAGGTCGGCATGATCGGCCTGAGTTTCAAGGCCGGTACGGATGATCTGCGTGAGAGCCCGCTCGTGACAATTGCGGAACGCCTGATCGGCAAAGGCTATGACCTCAAGATCTACGATCCGGAGGTGAATCTTTCGCGATTGCTGGGCGCCAACAAGCGCTACATCGAGCAAAGCATTCCTCATATCGGCAGCCTGATGGTGTCGAGCGCGGAGGAGGCGCTCGATCACGCCGAGGTGATCATCGTCGGGTTGGGCGGTCGAGATGTTGCGCCATTGATCGAAGACCGTGTGCGCCCGGACCAGGTGATCGTGGACCTCGTAGGGCTGCGAGGAGCCAGCGGTGCGCACAGCGGGTACCACGGTATCTGCTGGTGAGACGTTACCCACTTACGCTGGCAAGGGACCAACCAGCGGCCGCATCGCGGGAGTCGAATTCTTGAGCACGGTTGCTCGGCCGGCGTCGCCGTTTGCGGGTCAACGCTCAACCCTGGTATTTCTGCTGATCGCAGGAATCCTGCTGGTTTTCTGGGCCTACTCGGACACGTTTCATGTCCGTGCTCGACAAGTGGCTCACCGACACGGCTTTCTCGCACGGCTTCTTGATAGTGCCGATCAGTATCTGGCTCGGCTGGCGCAAACGCGAGGCCCTGGCGCAGACCGAATTGCAACCAAGCGCGCTCGGCCTGCTTGGTCTGCTGCTGTGCACGCTGGCGTGGATGGTTGCCCGCGGCAGTGGCGTGCTCGTAATCGAGCAATTCGCCGTGGTCGCCATGATTCCCTCGCTGGTTTTAGCCACGCTGGGCTGGCGGGCTACGCGGCTTGCTACTCGTGCCGTTGGCCTTCCTGTTTTTCATGGTGCCGTTCGGCCGTGGACTGGTGCCTGCGTTGATGCAGTCGACCGCGGAATTCGCGACGGGCTTACTGCAGTGGTCGGGCGTGCCCGTGATGCGGTCATACATGTACATCAACATTCCCGGCGGATATTTCCAGGTAGCCCGGGCATGCAGCGGACTGAATTACTTCGTGACGAGCGTCGTCCTGGGCGTCCTGTATGGGTATCTCAATTACCGCGGCTGGTTGAAGCGCGCCGTATGCGTGCTGGCGTTCGTGGTCATCCCGATCGTGCTCAACGGCTTGCGGGTTTATTTCACGATCCTGGTTTCACACCTGACGGACATGCGTTTCGGACCGGGCACTGAACACCGGACGTTCGGGTTGATCTTCTTCGTCGTGATGATGCTCGCGTTTTTCTGGATCGGCCGTCGCTGGCATGACGAGCCCGTCGAGCCGAAAGTCGTACCTGCTCGCGACACGTCAGTTGCAAGTGGCGGCATGGCGAGGTGGTGGCCGGTGCCGTTGGCGTGGCTGCTCATCGTCGGGGCGCCCGCGTACCTGGCTTCGTCCGTTACCCAGGCCCGAACGAATCTCGCCGCGGATGCTGAACTCTTGTCATTGCCCGAGCCGGCACCGGGCTGGACCGGGCCTGTCGATGGCAAGGGACGCTGGCGGCCCCTGTACCACGGTGGTCTCGTCGAGCGACAAGCCGTGTATCGAGACTTGAAAGACAAGCCCGTGGATGTCTTTGTCGCCGTTTACGGTATCGGCAATAGTGCCGGCACCGAGATGATTTCATACAACAACATCGTCTCCGTCGAGGAATACGTCAACCTCTCCAAGGATGCTCGAAGAAGAATCACGTTGCCCGACGGATCATCGTTGGTAGTCCGCGAGCTCGTCGCTGCGGATGCCGGCAATCCCGATCGCGTGGTCTGGCACTGGTTCGTGATCGGCGATCGGTCGGTCGCCAGCGAGTACCAGGCCAAGGCTCTGGAGGCACTCGCTTTCGTTACGCGAGGTGCGCATTCCGAGCGATTTGTCGCAGTCTCCACACCCTTGGACGATGCGGCGCCACAGCGACTCGAGGCTTTCCTCGTGGCGCACGGCAGGTGCGCCGCTACGGGTTTCAGGAGCGAGTCGTGCCAACGCTGAGGCGTGACGCGCCACTGATCGCCCACGTCATCTATCGGCTCGACTTCGGGGGATTGGAGAACGGCCTCGTCAACCTCATCAACAGGATGCCGCCCGAGCGCTACCGTCATGCGATCGTCTGCCTCGCCGGCGTTGGCGCCGAATTTCGGCAGCGTCTGCAAAGGGCGAGCGTCGAGGTGGTGTCGCTGGACAAGCGACCCGGCAAAGACGTTGCCGTTTATGCACGAATGTGGCGAACTTTGCGTCGCCTGCGCCCGGACATCGTCCATACGCGCAACCTCGGTACCGTCGACATGCAGTGGGTCGCTGCCGCGTGCGGCGTGAGACGTCGGGTTCACGGTGAGCACGGCTGGGAGGCCACCGATCCACGCGGAACCAACCGTTCGAAACCTTCGAATCCGCAGGGCTTGCCGGCCTGTCATACACCGCTATGTGCCGATGTCGCGGGACATTGCGCGCTGGCTTGAGCGAGACGTGGGCGTGGACTCCGCGCGCATCCGTCAGATCTATAGCGGCGTGGACATCGAAAAGTTCAGGCCCGCGGCCGGTCTGACACGACGAGCCGCGAGCGTCTGCGGGCGATGCAGTCTTTGACGATTGGCACGGTCGGTCGCCTCGATCCGGTCAAGAACCAGGCGGCGCTGCTGCACGCGCTGGGCGCCATTCGGAATCAGCAACCGGGGCTGGCGGCGAAGATCCGGCTGGTCATCGTCGGCGACGGGCCGCTGCGCGCCGAATTGCAGTCGCTGGCTGTCACGGCTGGATCTCGCTCCGCAGGTGACGTTCACTGGGCGCACGCAGCGACACCCCTGAATTGATGCGTGAATTCGACGTTTTCGCGCTGCCCTCGCTCAACGAAGGCATCTCCAATACGATTCTGGAGGCCATGGCGACGGGCGTTGCCGGTGGTGGCTGCCAACGTCGGGGGCAACCCCGAACTCGTCGTTCCGGACGTTACGGGCAGCCTTGTATGACCCGGACGATCCGGAGGGCTTGGCAGCATGCGATCCTGCGATATGCAAACGAACCTGAGCTACGGCGAGTCCCATGGCGCGGCAGGCCGGGATCGCGTCGTGAAGAATTTCAGCCTCGAATCCATGGTGGCGGCGCTATCGGCAATTTGTACGATGAACTCATGAATTCGCGATCCGTTCCGCGTTCTCCTCCGGTTCGCCGGGGCAGGTCGAGCCGCGCCTGCGCGAGGGCCATAACGATGTGTGGCATAACGGGAATGTTCGACACGCGCAGCCGCCGCGATTTCGACCGCCTGCTGCTGCAGCGCATGAACGACTCGCAGGCGCACCGTGGCCCGGACGGCGAGGGCCTGCACCTCGAGCCGGGGGTGGGACTGGGCCACCGCCGTCTTGTCGATCATCGACGTCGCCACCGGCCAGCAGCCGCTTTACAACGAGGACGGCTCCGTTGTCGTCGTCTTCAACGGCGAGATCTACAACTATCAGGAACTGATCCCGGAGCTGCAGGCGCTCGGGCACGTACTTCCATACCCGCAGCGACACGGAGGTGATCGTGCACGCGTGGGAAGCGTGGGGCGAGCGCTGCGTGGAGCGATTCCGTGGCATGTTCGCCTTCGCGCTCTACGACCGCAATCGCGAAACGCTGTTCATGGCGCGGGACCGCCTCGGCGTGAAGCCGCTTTACTACGCCGTGCTGCCGGATGGCACGCTGCTGTTCGGCTCCGAGCTAAAGTCCTTGCTGGTTCATCCCGGACCTTGGCCGCGACATCGACCCCTGCGCGGTCGAGGAGTATTTCGCGCTCGGATACGTCGCCGAGCCGCGGACGATTTTCACCAGCGCAAAGAAGCTTGCCGCCGGCCCATTTCCTCGTCATCAGGCGCGGCCAGCCGATCCCGGAACCTGTCGAATATTGGGACGTGCGTTTCACGCTGACCAATTCGATCTCGCTGGACGAGGCTTGCCACGAACTCAATCGACGGCTGGAAGAATCCGTGCGTTTACGCATGATTTCGGAGGTTCCACTCGGCGCATTCCTCTCGGGGGCGTCGATTCGAGCGCCGTGGTCGCGACCATGGCGCGCATCTCCGACCGAGCCCGTCAACACCTGCTCGATCGCCTTCGACGATCCGGCTTTCGACGAGGCCCGCTTTGCGCAACAGGTGGCCGACCGCTACAAGACACGCCATTTCGTGGACCACGTTGCGAGCGACGACTTCGACCTGGTCGATCAGCTTGCGTCCATCTACGACGAGCCCTATGCCGACAGCTCGGCGATTCCGACCTATCGGGTATGCCAGCTGGCCCGCAAGCATGTGACGGTCGCGCTTTCCGGCGACGGTGGCGACGAAAGCTTCGGCGGTTACCGACGCTATCGCATGCACCTGATGGAAGAGCGACTGCGCTCGATGCTGCCACTCGGCGTGCGGCAGCCGGTCTTCGGCGCTGCTCTCAGTCATTGGCGCTTTATCCTCGAAGGCCGACTGGGCGCCGCGCATGTTCCGCGCGAAGACGACCTTCGAATCGCTCGGACGCACTTCGAGTCGAGGCGTATCTGCACAGTGTTTCGATCATCCGAGAACCGATGCGCAGCCAGATGTTCTCGGCCGCGTTTCGAAGCAAGCTCGCAGGATATCGAGCGAACGAGGTCTTCGCGCGCCATGCGGCACGCGCAGGTACCGATGACAGCCTTGCACTGATTCAATACCTGGATCTGAAAACCTATCTCGTGGGCGACATCAACACCAAGGTCGACCGCGCCAGCATGGCGCACTCGCTCGAAGTGCGCGAGCCGCTCATGGATCATCAGCTGGTCGAATGGCTCGCCACATTGCCCAATTCGCTGAAGATCAGCCGGGCAGGAAGGCAAGTACTGCTCAAGAAAGCCATGGAGCCGCACCTGCCGCGTGAAATCATGTATCGGCCCAAGATGGGGTTCTCCGTTCCGCTTGCACGCTGGTTCAAGGGCCATTGCAGTCGCGAGTGCGCGAAGGTGTGTTGGGCTCGATGCTTGCCGAAACCGGAATTTTCGATCGCAAAGTGCTGCAACACCTCGTCGACGCGCACCAGAGCGGCTCACGCGATTACAGCTCACCGCTCTGGACGGTGTTGATGTTCGAATCGTTCCTTCGCAATGTCATGAACGGGAGCGAAAAACAGACTCTGCGCGAGGCCGGATGAGTTTGAGGATCCTTCACGTCCTCGATCATTCGATTCCGTTGCATAGCGGTTACACCTTCAGGTCGCTCGCAATCCTGAAAGAGCAGCGCAGACGCGGCTGGGAGACGATGCAGCTCACGTCGAGCAAGCACTATGGCGCCACGGCAGACGAAGAAGTCTTCGACGGCTTCCGTTTCTATAGAACACGCGTACCGACCGGAGGCTGGCGATCTACGCCCATTCTCGACCAATGGGCAGTCATTCGCGATCTGGAGCGTCGGATCACCGATGTAATCGAGCAAGGTCGCGACCCGATATCATCCATGCGCACTCCCCATGCCTGAATGGTATTGCCGCCCTGCAGGCCGGTAGGAAGTCCGGTCTTCCGGTGGTCTACGAAATGCGCGCCTCATGGGAGGACGCCGCGGTGGATCATGGAACCACGACGCCTGGCAGCGTGCGCTATCGGCTGTCGCGAGCGCTTGGAAACCTGGACGCTTAAGCGCGCGAATGCCGTTACAACGATCTGCGAGGGATTGCGTCGGGACATACTGGGGCGCGGAATTCCTGCGGCCCGAGTCACCGTGATACCTAACGCGGTAAATCCCGTCGATTTCCCGGTCATCGGTACCAAGGATCCGGAGCTTCTCGCGCAGCTAGGGTTGACGGTCGATGACTTCGTACTCGGTTTCATAGGATCGTTCTACGGATACGAAGGCCTGGATACGCTGCTCGATGCCGTGCCGGCAATCCTGGCAGTCGATCGAAACGCGCGGGTGCTACTGGTCGGCGGTGGGCTGGAGGAAGATCGACTGAGGGCTCAGGCGCGGCGCCTGGGAATCGACGACAAAGTCATTTTCGCGGGGCGGGTTCCGCATGATGACGTGGCGCGGTATTACAGCCTCATCGACCTGCTGGTTTACCCCCGCAAGTCCATTCGCCTTACCGAAACGGTCACGCCGCTCAAGCCGCTCGAAGCGATGTCGCAGGGTAAGTTGCTTATCGCCTCGGATGTCGGCGGTCATCGCGAGTTGATCGAAGATGGCGCAACCGGGTATCTCTTCACACCCGGTGATTGGGCGCGCTAGCAAACGCCGTGGTCAAAGCTCTCGAATACGGGATACTACGTTGCGGCAATGTGTCGTGAGCTCGGTCGTTCGTTGAGCGCGAACGATCCTGGCGCGCGTCAGTAGCACGTTACGCGGGCGTGTATGACCGGGCGTTGCACGCCGGGTTCATCCCACGCAGATTCGGCGCGCGCATGACCGTAACTCACCTTCTAACATTTACCAGCCTATACCCTAATATCCGCAACCTCGGCACGGCATATTTGTCGAGCAAAGATTGAGGAAGCTTGTAAGGACGGGACGCATATCTTCACGCGTTGTGGCTCCAGTCCCCTGGTTTCCGTTTTCGAGCTCGCTTCCTGGTAGCCGAGGACAGGCTGCCGGTGTTCCTCTTTCGGAGCGTCGTGAGGGGATAGACGTAGAGCATCCGAGATTCCTGGCGATCCCATGGCTCCAGGAATGTGGGCAAATCCGCTATTAATGGCAGTAGGTGCCATCCCGGCAATTCGGCGTCTCCAGAGACCACTGGCGACTTTGACATCATCGACGCCCATACTTCTATCCCGACGGGATAGCGGGCGCGATCCTCGGGCGGCTGCTCGGAAAACCGGTTGTAATTACCGGTCGCGGAACTGACGTGAACGTCTTTCCAAACTACGCGGTCCCCCGCGCTTGGATTCGATGGCCGCTCGCCAGGCCGCCGCGATGATTACGGTGTCCAGTGCGCTGAAGCGATCGCTGGTCGATCTTGGGATTGCCTCTGAGCGCATTAGCGTCTTGCGTAATGGAGTAGATCTGGACCTTTTCAAACCTGGAGATCGGGTTTCATTGCGACGCCAGCTTGAATTCAATGGCTCGAACTCTGTTGTCGGTCGGCAATCTTGTGCCGGAGAGGACACGATCTCGTGATCAGGTCACTCGGTCTGCTGCAGCATGTGGATCTTGTGATCATCGGTAGTGGGCCGGAAGGGCCGCGGCTACTGGATCTCGCCAAGCAATTGAACGTCGGCGAGCGTATCCGATGGGTGCCGAATTTGTCTCAGCCCGAGTTGTCGGAATACTACTGCGCCGCAGATGCGACGGTTCTTGCATCCAGTCGCGAGGGTATGCCCAACGTGCTTCTAAGAGTAACTCGCCTGCGGAACGCGCGTGATTGCGACGGATGTAGGCGGTACCGCGGAGATAGTAGGTGCGCGAGACGCGGGGTTATTAGTTCGCGACCGGTCATGTCAATCGCTTGCCGGCTCAATTCGCGAGCTTCTTGACACGATACCGAACTTTGGCGCCACACGAGAATTTGCCGGGCGGTTCGGATGGGAAACGCCTATCGCCGATCAGGCGCAGCTACTGGAAAGCATCGCGATGAAGCATGCAGTGAGTTCGAAGTCGTGAATTACTCGCTGGCACGTTATCTCGGAGGGCTCGGTCAAGGCCTAGTGGCAGGTGCTGGGCGGCTTTTGCCCGCGACCCGTTCAAGCCGGTTGATCATACTCATCTATCATCGTGTTCGCCCACAACGAGATCCGGGATGTTTCCAGGCGAAATCGATGCGGTATCGTTTGAGTGGCAAATGCAATCGATAAAGAAGTACTGCACACCACTGATCTCGCGGGGGCAGTCACGGCGCTTCGAGAAGGGAAACTCCCTGACAGAGCCGTCGCAGTGACCTTCGACGATGGCTACGCTGACAATGCGGAAACAGCGGCAGCTGTGCTGCTGCGTCATGGCCTGAGAGCGACCTTTTTCGTTAGTTCAGGATTTCTGGATGGCGGAGGATGTGGAACGACTCAATCATTGAGGCCGTACGTCGAGCGCCCGATCGCTACCTCGATCTAAGCGAGTTTGATCTCACGACAAGGCAATTGGGACACGCGCCTCTTCGTGGCGCCGTTGCGGAGGAGATTATCCGCGCTGTAAAGCATCTGCCGCCGACGCAGCGCACCGATCGAGTCAACGCATTCTGTGATCGGATTGGTGTGGAGTTACCGACAATCTGATGATGACGTCGTCGCAGATTCGGCAATTGGCATTAGCGGGGATGGAGATCGGAGCACACACAATGTCTCATCCGATACTGAAAACCCTTTCCACGGAGGAGGCGGGAAACGAGATCGACGGCGGTCGGCGGGCGCTCGAGGCGATCATCAATGAGCCGGTTAGAAGCTTTGCATATCCAAATGGGAAACCGGACCATGACTTCACTCAGCGCGATCGTCGCCTAGTCGAGACGATGGGGTTCGACTTCGCGGTAAGCACGGTGTCCAGGGTGGCGACGAAATCCTCGGACCCTTACCAGTTACCTCGATTCACACCCTGGGCACGCAATTCGGCGCAGTGGTTAGCCAGGCTGCTGGCCGCATATGGTGGTGTTCCGGAATGAACCCTGTCCATCGGTACCAGTGGAATCTACTTGATTTAACTTCGATCGAGAGTCGAGCAGTCACGCTCGAAACTACTCGTTCCGTCGCACCGTCCTCTGGGCTCGGAGCGCGCTTCTTCAATATTGAATGGAAGGGGCGCCCAACCGGACTGGTCTGCCCTGCGAGTGTATGGCCTTTGCAACGGCGAGAGATTGGTTGGCTTGGCGCCATTCGTGCGACAAACCAGACCACTAAAGTTTCAATTCGGCGAGGTCACGTTGGGATCCGTCCGGCCTTACACGTCTATCGCTGATTGGTGACGTGCATTTTGCTGAGGGAGTGGACGCGGACGAACAAACTGCGGCAGCACGGCATCTAATAGACACACTGCTTGCAGATCTTAGGCAGCAGGAAGGGATCTTTTTCGAGGGCCTGCCTTCTGATGGGGCAATCACAGAGTTCTCGCCGGACGAAGCGAGACGACGAAGCGATTTCGCACTATTCAACTGGGAGATTCTTTTCGGCACCAGTTCATTGCGCTGCCGGATTCATTTGATGATTACGTCAAACAGATGGGGTCACGCTCGCGGCAGAGCGTGCAATATAGCCAGCGCAGGCTTTACAGGGAGATGGAAAATCGAGTCCGCGTCGAGAGGTTCGATCGTCCGGAAGCGGTCGAAAAGTTCATAGCGGACGCGTCTGCAGTATCGCGTAAGACCTATCAGTGGCACCTACTTGGCTTGGGCCTCAGAAACGACAAGGAGACGACATCCGGCTTTCGTTTCGCAGCGGAACGCGGTTGGTTCCAAAGCTACATCCTATACTGCCGTGACCAGCCATGCGCATTCATGCTGGGTCACCTTTATGGGGGATGCTATTACTACGACGATGTAGGATACGATCCGGACTACGCAAAGTGGTCTGTTGGAACTGTCTTGCAGTTGGAGGTTCTGAAGGACCTGCTGGGTACGCACCCAAGGCCGGCTTTTTTCGATTTTTCGACAGGGTTTGGCGAACATAAAGGGCGATTCGGGAACCTAAGCAGGCTGGAACTGAACGTGCTCATCTTGCGGCGCACGCTCCGCAACAATCTCGTCGCTATCAGTTATGAAACGACCAACCACATTTCATCATCGATCATAGGACTTCTGGCTCGAGGTGGACTAAAAGAAAGAATCAAAAAGCTTGTCCGTCGTCTGAGGAGTGCTTAGTTGACTGGAATGGTTACAAGATGGCAGTGCTAAGGCGACTTCAGATCGAGTACCGATTGCGAGGCGCTCAGGGGCTGGTTCGATTTCTGGCATCACGAGTTATTCATCGTAAGGCTGATCTGGTTTTTGAACGAAAAATGTTTCGGCAAAAAATCGACGCGGACGATGCCGATATGCTGTCAGCTGTCGTCATCGATCACCGAAACGTGGACAGCCACGCCGTTCAATCGATCAAGCAACAGATACTTGTCGGTGATAACGAGAAGTATCGTCCAGGTCTTTCGGCAGGCGACTGTCTCTTCGCTGGCGTCGACAGCGACGGCCGGGTTATCACCTACGCATTCGTGTTATTCAAAACACGGTACAAGAAAGTTTTAGGTTTACGGGAAGACGTTCCCCTAATTTCGAACTGCTTCACCGAGCCCGCTTGGCGCGGCAAGAGGCTGTATCCGCGAATGCTCAAGCGGGTATGCCGGGACCTAAGTGAGGCTGGGCATTCGAATATTTCGATCAGTTGTGAGCCGGACAACGTATCGTCCATAAAAGGAATTCAGCGGGCTGGTTTCAAGGGTGTTCATCACGTTCGATGCACAATGATAATGTCTCGAATCGTCGCATTCAGGCGCGTGGAGAGTTTTTCGGATTGGGAAGCCCGTGCAAAGTTGTGAGTCATCGGTTGTATCTCCTGTGGCGATTACATCCCATACGGTTGATGTATTTTTAACAGTCGACACCGAGGTCTGGCCTGTTCATGACGGCGGGTGGCCGTGGCGTCCTCTATCGGCGTCGCAAAGTTGCGACCGCGAATTTTCGGCTTACATGATTGGGCAAACTCGATCGGGCCTCGCGGCCTGCCGTTCCAGATCAACGTGCTGGCTCGGCACGGACTAAAAGCGACATACTTCGTCGATCCGATGTTTTCGTTTGCGCTTGGATTGGACAAGCTGGTTGCAGTAGTCGATCTGATTCAGGCGGGTGGACAGACGGTCGAACTGCATCTGCATCCCGAATGGCTTACGGATCCGCGTTGCGCAGGCTTAGGCGAGTTCCGAGGCCCGTTCCTGTCCGCTTATCCGGACGATGAGCAGGCTGCCCTCATCGATATTGCATTGCGTCGAATCAAACAGGCTGGCGTGCGATCGATTTCAGCATTTCGGGCCGGGAGTTGGGGTTGCGACCTAAGCACGTTGCGGGTATTGCAGCGTGCGGGCATCTCGCTAGATTGCAGCCTGAACGCCGCATTTGAACATGCACTACCATCGCTGGCCCATCGCGACAGAATCCACGATCCGATTACGATCGATGCCGTCACAGAGGTGCCGGTTACGCGCTTTGATGACGGCGTGTCCAAGTGTGGCCGGCCGCTAAGTCTAGTGGGGGTAAGTACATCCGAGATGCGCCGCGTCCTTGAGCAATGCCATGCAGCGCGCCGTGAAACCGTCGTAATCGTTCTGCACAGCAATGAGTTCAGCCGTACGGAACGTCTTTGGGAGGACCGCGAAATTATGCCAAGGCGGCTCGTCGCGAGGCGATTTGAGTGGCTATGCGGCTTCCTTGCCACCGAGTCGAGGAGGTTCCGCACTAGATGCCTGAGCGAGGTCATCGGACGCCGAGTTGCGACCAAACCACGCGGTAATTTGCCGACATCGACAAGGATGCTGACAGCGGCTCGAATGGGCGAGCAGCTCCTCTCGCGTTGGTATTAATTGCTTAAGAGGGTTCGGTTGCGTCTATCAACGACCTAACCATCGGGAGATGATGTTCCGCTGCTTCTCCGAGGTACTGAGCAATTTGTCGAGCCTATGGCGTCCCGCAGACTCGTGCGACCTGGTAGTCCACGATGAAATGTCCTGAACTAGACTTGATCTGACGGACACACCGACTGCTGCAGTTCCGCTAACGACTGGATCTCGATTGCATCCGATCCCGCATCCACGCGAGTCGGCGGCTCATTCCAGCGCATGCCGGGCCGGAAGAACTGGATTTCGACTGCGCGCTTTCAACTCGGGGCCAAGTCCGACCGATACCAGCTACCGCGGTTCAGCCTGTGGGATCAGACGCCAGCACGTTGGTTACGAGACTAATTTTTTGCGTTCTCGAACCCGACGGAACTTTTCTGATCCAAGCTATACGCCGAGCCAGCGCGCAATGATGTTGCGCTGCATTTCCGACGTGCCCGAATAGATCGTCGAGCCGATCGCGTCGCGCAGCGCGCGCTCGACCTCGTACTCGGTCATGTAGCCGTAGCCGCCGTGAAGCTGCACGGTGTCGAGCGCCGCCTGGACCAGCGACTCGCTGACGAACAGCTTGGCGATCGCGCGTCCAGCGAGACATCTGCGCGGTCGCGTCAACCGCCAGGCGGCCCGGTACGCCAGCAGCCGCGCGGCTTCGAGCTGCACCTTCATGTCGGCGATCTTGTGCGACACCGCCTGGAACTTGCCGATCGGCTGGCCGAACTGCGTGCGCGTGCGCGCGTACTCGACGGACGTCTCCAGCAGCCGCTCCATCGTGCCGACGTGCGCCGCGACGAGCAGCGACCCGCTCCCAGTCCATCGCCGTGCGCGAACACCGCGGCGCCGCCGCCCACGCTGCCCAGCATCGCGCCTCGTCGCCGACATGCGACGTCCTCGAACACCAGCTCGCCGACCGGCGAGGTGCGCAGCGCCCATCTTTTCGAATTTCTGGCCGGCGACGAAGCCGGGCGTGCGCGTTCGACGAGGAACGCGGTGACGCCGCCGTGAAAGCCCTTCGCGGATCGGTGACGGCGAACACGATCGCGACGTCGGCCACCGGCCCGTTGGAGATGAACGTCTTGGTGCCGTTCATGCGCCAGCCGCCGCCGTCGCGCTCGGCGCGCGTGCGCATCGCAGAACGCGTCCGAGCCGGAGTCGGGCTCGGTGATCGCGTGGGCGCCCGACCAGCGTGCCGTCGCACAGGCCCGGCAGGTAGCGCGGCTTCTGCTGCGTCGCTGCCGTGCTTCCAGATGCGGCACGACGCAGGCCAGCAGGTGCGCGCAGAGCGAAAACACCAGCCCGCCGTCGCGGCAGCCGTAGCCCAGCGCCTCGAGCGCGATCGCGCAGGACAGCGGGTCGAGCGCCGCTGCCGCCGTACTCCTCGGGCACCGGCAGGCCGTGCAGGCCGAGCTCGCGCGCACTGGCGCCAGAGCTCGCGCGAGAAAAGCCTGGTCGCGATCGCGCTCGACGACGTCGTCGTTGAGCGTCGCGCGTGCAAACTTGACGATGCTGTCGCGCAGCATCTTCTGCTCGTCGGATGAAGCGAAAGTCCATCAGCGCGAGTTCCTTCAGGCGCTGGTAGTCGATCTTGTCGGTCGACGTCTTCGGCAGCTCGTCGAGCCAGATGAATCGGTCGGGAATCATGTACAGCGGCAGGTGCTCCGCGCAGAAGCGCTTCATCTCGATCAGCGAGGGCCGCTTCGCCTCGCTGGCAGCTCAGGAACGCCACGATGCTGGACGCCCGCTTCCTCGTCCGGCAACGCGATCACCGCCGCCTCCTTGACTCGCGGATGGCGGTACAGGCCCGCCTCGATCTCGCCGAGTTCGACGCGATAGCCGCGCCGCTTGACCATGCGGTCGCGCCGGCCGCGTAGATGTAGTTGCCGTCGGCGTCCTCGATGACGATGTCGCCGGTCCGGTACCAGCGCGCGCCGTCGCGGTCGACGAGAAATGCCTTCGCGGTCTGCTCGGGCAGCTCCCAGTAGCCCTGCATCACGCCCGGGCCGGCGATGCACAGCTCGCCTTCGCTCGCCGCGGGGACATCGCTGCCATGCTCGTCCGACGACCCGGGTCGCAGATGCGAGCAGACTCTGCCGATCGGGTAAGGCACGGTGCGCTCCTGCGGGAACCGGCAGCGGCACTTCGTAGTACGTGCAGACGTTGGTTTCCGTCGGGCCGTAGAGATTGAAGTAGCGCGGCGCCGGGCCAGCAGCTCGCACAGCGCGCGCAAGATGCTTGACCGGAAACACCTCGCCGGCGAACAGCACCTGCGCAGCGCGGAGTAGTCGTAGCGTTCGAGTCTGCCGAACTGCGCCAGCAGGCTCAGGATCGACGGCGCCGAATACCAGATCGAGATCCGCTCGTTCGGCGATGAGCGGCGCCAGCCGTGCGGATCCTTGCCGATCGTCCTCGCCGATCAGCACCAGCGTCGCGCCGTGCTTGAGGCAGACGTGGATGTCGAGGATCGACAGGTCGAAGTGAAACGGCGCGTGCGACGAAAAGCGATCGTCCGGCCGGGCTCGAACACCTCGCGAGCACCAGTCGACGAAGCTCAGCGGCGTTCCGTTGCGACAGCATCACGCCCTTGGGCTGCCCGGTCGAGCCCGACGTGTAGAGGATGTAGGCGAGGTCGTCGGCACCCGGCTCGACCGCCGTCGCAGCTTCTCATCCGCTTGAGCTGTATGTTCAGCTTCGTCAAGTGCGAGTGCCATGCCTTGACCGCTAACGCCGGGAATCAGCGTGATGAGTACTGGGAATGCCTCCAGTCGCTGTAACGCGGCGCGGAAGTCGTCTGCGAGGCCGGACTCAACGAAAACCGCAGTCACGCCACAATTTGACATGATGTAAGCGTTACGAC
>CAWAQN010000017.1:0-281459 GCA_963784225.1 uncultured Gammaproteobacteria bacterium | reverse complement strand
ACGTCGGCTTCGACGCCGCGGCGCCTGCCTTGAGATTTCAGGGCGAGTACCAAATGGGCGAGGTCCATGCGCGTTCCTGCAGCGTCGCCGGCTCCGGCGCGGGAATGCCCAGCTTGACGGCATCGAACGTGGTCCAGCGAGGTGTTGGGATTTCGTTCACGCGCGCGTAGTAGAAGGCAGGCACGGCAGCGTTGAAGTCACGATCCGACCACACCGCCATGAGCTGCGGGTCGCCGATATCGTTGGTATAGCTTGCCGCCTTGACGTCCACCGTATTTCCCACCGGGTCTACCTTGCCGGTGGCGGGATCGACCTTGCGGCCGTCGGACAAGGCGACGTCATAGATCTTTTCCTGCGCCCGGCCCTTGGCATCGAGCCAGCCCTTGACGATCTGGATGCGATCCAGACTGCCTGATCGCGGATCCTTCGTAGCCGCCACGACGAACGTCGGCAAAGTGGCCTCCGCGGGCTTCGGCGGCAGATCGCTGCCCATCGGTACGCCCTCCGCGTAGGCCTTCTTGACCCAGTCCCTCGACTCCGTGAGTTCGGCCGGATACGTCCAGCCGCCAAACAGCCGTGCGCGAATGAAGGTGCCGCGTGTCGGCGTCGCCGCCGCGCGCCCTCAGCAACTCCGCCAGCAGCGCGACATGGCGCGCGAGGATGCGGGTCGAGCTGGCCAGGTTCGGCACGGGCGCGGATCGGTCTCGGTGTGACGCAGCATGACAGGGCCTTGTCATGAAATGACAAGTTGTCCTGCAGGGAGATGCCGATGATGCGTGCCATACGGTTGATCTGCCGCAGCAAGATCATCGGCTAGTGAAAGAGGGAGCGATGTCGCTCGTCTACAGGAAGATGGTGTTGGGAAAATTCCGCATTCTTTGGGTATCGATCGCCATCGCGGCGGCTGTGTTCGTCTGGAAGGGGCCGCAATGGCTGGCCTTTGAAAAAGGTGTGCGGGCTTATCTGTACGCCTATCCCCTGGTCATCGCGGACATGACGGAGCGCCTCATGACGGCGCCCTCTGCGATCGCCGCGCAAAAGCCGGGCGCCGCCCCGGTCAATCGGCTTGCGCACCTGCGGGACTACCCTGATAAGAATTTCACCGCTGTGGTAATCCCTAACGCAGATACCCTGTACAGCGTTGCCTGGCTCGACCTTTCCGGTGAACCGGTGTTGCTGCATACGCCCGACATGCAGGGACGCTGGGTGTTGTTCGGCGTGCTCGATGCCTGGTCGAATGCATTCGCGGCCTTGGGGACGCGCAACTACGGCTCCGCCGAAAGAACCTATGCGCTGGTCGGTCCCGGATGGACCGGCACGCTGCCCGACGGGGTCGTGCGCATCGACAGTCCGACGAAGACCGCCTGGCTGATCGGCCGCACCTACACCGCGGGCAGGAAGGACTTCGAGGCCGTGCACAAGGTGCAGGACCAGTATTCGCTGGCGCCCCTGTCGAAATTCGGCCAGCCCGATGCCGCGCCCCCGCCGGTGGGCACGCCGGACCCGACCTTGGACATCGAGACGCCTGCGGCCGATCAAGTGGCGGCACTCGGCGCGGCCGAGTACTTCGGCCGTCTGGCGCAGTTAATGAAAGACAATCCGCCGGCGCCGGCCGATGCCCCGATGGTGGAGACCCTGGCTTCGCTGGGCATCGAAGCCGGCAAGCCTTTCGACTTCGAGGCCTTGAGCAAGGCCGAACGCCGCGGGCTCGAAGACGCCATCTGGTTCGTCAAGGCGCTGTTCAATGAGCGCATTCCAGGTTCGCAGGGCGAACTGGAAATGGGTCCGGTCTCACGCGCATTGGTCAAAGGCCTCACCCAACTGACGGACAAGGTGAAGTTGAACGTGCAGCACGGCTGGCGGATTCCGCTTGAATCTCGGCGTCTACGGCACCGACTATCCGCTCCGGGCCATCGTCACGCTGATGGGCTATGGCGCAAACGTGCCGGCCGATGCCGTCTATCCCATGACATGGTTCGATGCTGACGGAGAGAAGCTGAACGGCGCCAACCGCTACGTGCTGCACTTCGACAAGGACAACATGCCGCCGGTCGAGATTTTCTGGTCCGTCACCCTGTATACCGACGAATTCTTCTACCACCAGAATCCGCTGAAGCGCTACGCACTCGGCGACCGCGACAGCCTCAAATTCAATGAGGACGGCTCGCTGGATATCTATGTGCAAAACGAGAAACCTGGCGCGGACAAGGAATCCAATTGGTTGCCGGCACCGCCGGACGGATTCTGGCTGATCATGCGGCTGTATCACCCGGATGCGGCAGTTCTCAACAATGAATGGATACCCCCGTCCATGAGCCGTCAGGCGGCGAACTGAGACAGAAGCCACGATCCCCAGGCCTTCCTGCCGCTGCTCGGCGCGAGAGAGAACTGTCCGCACGCACCGGGGCGGGTGATCAGCATCAGCTCGATCAGCGGCGGCCTGGTCTTCCCCTTCGTCGGTGCCCATGGCGCGACCAAGCACCGGTGGAGGCGCTGACCGATGGCCTGCGCCGCGAGCTTGCCATCGCCGGCAGACCGACTGACCCGCTCAGCGATGGGTCTCTGAGACCCCGAAACCTGAAAATCTCACCGATTCCGCGACGTCCAATAACGCAAGGTCGTCTATCACGTGCGGCGCCTGTCGCTGACCCTCATGCGCCGGCTGATGACCGACAGCGCGCGCAAGGTCGGATATCTCTGATCCATCGCATCAAACGCTGATTCCAGTGAAACCCAGTGAAGACAAAACCCACATCAACCAGCCGCCAGCTCGCGATCGAGGGTGCGATGTCCGCGAACGGCCTGGAGCAACTGCGCAGCTGGATGGCGACCGGCGAACGGTCACCAATCCACGAAACACTGAAAGTCGGCCTGGTCGAAGTGGAGCGAGGACTCGCGGTGTTAGCGTATTGTTGGGTCTCATTGGCGAACGCTTTCAGTTCAACAAACCTGGAGAACGATCATGAGGCGTAACGCATTGTGGGTTGCCTTGTCGGGATGTCTGGCCGTACTGGCCATAGCCGGCTGCCAGCGTGAACCCGCCACAGACGCCGCGCCTCCCAAGGCCGCGGCTGCCCAGCAGACGAGCGCCACGGACATTCGATCTGATCCGCTCACGGCAGGCGTATTTCGGCGAGCTGCATCTGCACACCGCCTACTCGCTGGATGCTTACATCTTCGGGACCACGATGAACGATCCGTTCGTTGCGTACCGCTTCGCGCAGGGCGAGGAGGTCACGTTGCCCAACGGCGTCAAGAAGCGCATCCGCAAGCCGCTGGACTTCGCCGCGGTCACCGACCATGCCGAGGCACTGGGCGAATACGAGCTGTGCACCAATGCCTCCAGCGCGCAGTACGACTCCCCGGTCTGCACCGGCATCCGCGGTGGTGACTTGCGGCCGTTCGGCGCCGTTTTCGCCGGTCTCGCGAAGACACCGGCCAATCGGCTCGCCGACCTCTGCGGCGAGGACGGCAAGGTGTGCGAGAACGCCATCGCATCGCCGTGGAAGCGGACGCAGGAGGCGGCCGCGCAGTACTACAAGCCGGGTAAGTTCACCACCTTCGTGGCCTGGGAGTTCTCGGCCAATGCGCCGGAAGGCAAGTTCGGCATGATGCATCGCAACGTGATCTTCCGGAGCGACAAGGTCCCACACCCGTTCTCGGCCTTCGATGGCACCGGAGAGGAGCTGCACACTTACCTCGAGAATAACTGCACCGGCGACTGCAAGGTCCTGACGATTCCGCACAACCCGAACTACTACTGGGGGCGCCTGTACTGGGGCAAGAACTCGGACGGTACGGAGTGGACGCAGGAAGGACTGGAGCGACGCGCGCGCATGGACCGCCTGGTCGAGATCATGCAGATCAAGGGCAACTCCGAGTGCCAGACCGGCATCGGCACCACCGATGAGGAATGCAACTTCGAGATGGTGTTTCAGGAATGCAAGCCGGGGCAACAGGGCGGTTGCAACAATGAGGATGCGTTCGTGCGCACCGGCCTCAAGAAAGGCCTGCAGGTGGAAGCCGAGCGCGGCGTCAACCCGTTCAAGCACGGCATCATCGGTTCGACCGACACCCACAACGGCACGCCCGGCGACACCACAGAGAACGATTTCGCGGGGCACGCGGCCAACAACGACGGCACGCCTGAACTTCGCCTGGGGTTGAAGCTCAATCCCGCCGCCGCAGCCGCGGGCATAAGCGCCGCCGACGACCCCACGAAGCGCTTCAACCCCGGCGCGATCGCCGGCGTCTGGGCCGACGCCAATACGCGCGAGGCGATCTGGGATGCGCTGCAGCGCAAGGAAACCTTCGGCACCAGCGGCACCCGCACCAGGATCCGGCTGATGGGAGGTTTCGACTTTCCACCCGACCTCGGCAGTCGCCAGGACTGGGTCAAGGTCGGATACGACACCGGCGTGCCGCAGGGCGGCGACCTGAAGGCCGCGCCCGCCGGCAAGGCACCCACCTTCGTGGCGTGGGCGCAGCGCGATCCGGATAGCGCGCCGCTGGCCCGCCTGCAGATCATCAAGGGCTGGACCGACGGCAAGCAGACGCGCGAAATGACCTACGACGTGGCCTGCTCCGACGGTGGAAAGCCCGACAGCAAGAGCCACCGCTGCCCCGACAACGGCGCCACGGTGAACCTCGACGACTGTTCTATCAGCACCGACAAGGGCGCCTCAGAATTGGTTGCCACCTGGAGCGATCCGGACTTCAAGCCCGGCGAGCGGGCGTTCTACTACGCGCGCGTTCTTGAGAACCCGGTCTGTCGCTGGAGCATGTACGACGCCAAGCACGCAGGTGTGGCATACCCGAAAGAACTGCCCAAGACGGTCAAGGAGCGGGCCTGGTCGTCCCCGATCTGGTACACGCCGCGATAGGGTCCCATCAAATTTATCGCCAACGTGACAGAGGGCCGTAATTTACGGCCGGGCTGTTGTTGAACAACCCAGCATTGACTTACAGACCCTGCAGTTGGAACCGTGAGCTCTCCGTGAGCACTCAGCGCGAAAGCAGGTGCAGGCCGACGACGTACAGCGCCGCAACGGCGAGCTGGACCAGCACCACTGGCACTCCGAAGCGCATGAATCCAAGGAAAGTCACCGGCCGGCCATTAGCGGCGCAAATGCCGACACTGACGACGTTGGCGGAGGCACCAATCAGGGTCGCGTTGCCGCCCAGTGTGCCGCCGAACATCAGCGCGACGAATAGCGGCAGCGTCTCGGCCGGCCAGTCTGTGTAGGTGGGGTCGAGCGCGAGCTCGGGAACCAGACCGGCGATGACGAGGTAGCCTTTCACGAGAAGCACCATCGCGGCGACGACCGCGACGTTGGCAAGCAGCGACGAGGCGACGGCGACGCCGAGCAGGAGCACCAGCGCCACGGCCAATAGCTGCGTGCCAAGCGAGGCGTGGAGGATACCGGACAGGTTCTGCAGCAACCCGGTCCGGTTGAACGCTTCCACGAGCGTGAAGAGCAGTACGAGAAACAGCAGCGTCTTCCAGTCGACGTCCTGCAGCACCCTGCCGACCGGCTCCACACGCGCCCCGTGCACGACCAACAGCGCCAGCGCCGCGCCGACGATTGCCACGGCCGGAGGCCCGAGGCGCGCCGGAATGTACTCGCCGATCATGAACAGCAATACCATCGCCAGTAACACCAGCATCGCAACGCTCGCGAACAGTGGTCGCTCGATGCGTTGCGCCGGCAGCTCGGCCGGAAGATCGCGGCGCACGTGCCACACTTCAGGCTGCAGCACCGGCAGCAGCGGCACCAGCACCAGCACCGACAGCAGCCCGCCGAGGCTCACCCTCTGGAGGTACTGGCCGAAGTTCATGCCGATGGAGCTGCCAACCAGAAACGTGGCCGGATCACCCACGAGCGTTATCAACCCGGCTGAGTTGCTGATGATCGCGGTAATCACCAGCGGCCCGACGAAGTCCACCTCGAGCTGCCGCGCCACGCGAATGATGATCGGCGCGAGCAGCACGACCGTCGTTGCGTTGGGCAATACCGTGCAGACCGGCGCGACCAGCAGGATCAGTCCGAGAAGGAAGCGCTTGCCGCTGCCGCGGGTGAAGCGCAGGTAATGGGTGCCGACCCAGTCGAACAGACCGGTGGGTGCCAGCACGCGCGCTACCACCATGCCCCCGAACAGCAGCGCGATGGGCCCGCCCGCGGTTTGGGTAATGTTGTTCACGTTCTGGGACGAAAAGACCCCCGCGACGATCAGCAATGCGACGCCGAGCAGCGCCGCGAGCACCATGTCCATCAGTTCGAAGGAGATCGCGAGGATGACCGCGGAGAACACCGCAAGCGTGACGTAAACCTGAAAGGTAGTCATCGACGCACCCGGGTCACCGGAACGGCGGCGAGTACATGAGGCCGCCGTCGCGCCATAGGCGATTGAGCCCGCGCTCGAGGCCAAGCGGGCTCGAGGTGCCCACGTTGCGCTCGAAGATCTCGCCATAGTTGCCGCCAGCCTCCACGGCGCGGATGTACCAGTCCGGCTCGAGGCCGAGCGCGCGGGCCACCTGGGGACCATCGGCGGCCAGACGCTTCAGCGTCGGCATTGCGGATGTCTCAAGCGTTCGCCTGATGGCGGCTCCGGTGAGGCCGTGATCCTCCGCCGCGATCAGCGCATTGAGCACCCAGCGCACGATCGACTCCCACTCCTCGTCACCGCGCCGTACGACCGGCGCCAGGGGTTCGCGGGAGAGAGTCTCCGGCAGCAGCTGATACCGCCCGGCCCCACCGGGAACGCGAGCGCGTAGCGCGGACAAGGCCGAACGATCGGAGGTGAAGGCCTGGCACCTCCCGGCGACGAATGCGTTCATCGTCTGCCTGAGCCCGACGATGGTGAGCGGCACGTACGGTACAGCGCGTGCGCGGAGGGTGTCCTCGAGGTTGGCGACATCAGTGGTGCCTTTCTCGACGCAGATGACCGCGCCTTTCAAGTCCTCGAGCCGGCTGACGCCGCTCGCGGTGGGCACCATCACGCCCTCTTCGTCATGGAAGTAAACGCCGGCGAAGCGCACGCCAATGCCGGCCTCGCGCGAGATCGTCCAGGTCGCTCGGTGCGACAACAGATCGATCCTCCCGGACATCAGCAGTGGAAACCGTCCGGCAGCGTTCACCGGCGTATACGTCACCTTATCCGGGTCGCCCAGGACTGCGGCCGCCACGGCCCGGCAGAAATCCACGTTGAACCCGCGATAGCGACCAGTAGCATCCTTCGCGGCGAAGCCCGGCAGATCCTCGCCAATGCCACAGCGCAGTGCACCGTTCGCTCGTACCTGCGCCAGCGTGACGCTGGTGGCCTGCGCGGTACCGGTCACGACGAGCAGCAAGCTGCAGACGCCGACCCACAGCCCGCTGCCGGGACGAGCCACGGCGACGAGAACGAGGATCAACAGCCGGAGGATGATTTCGCGAATCACCCCGCGGCACGCGCGGCCATTACTCTGCCGGTCCATCGGGGTTGACTCCGTTCTACGTGGGAGGCTGGACCGGCATGTAGACGGGCCCGCCGCTGCCGTAGGCTTGCATGTAGTAGGTCTGGCCGCACTGGTAGTAAGTCATACCGTTCTTGTTGACCACGTTCGGATTGCAGGGCAACACCGCCCCGGCCGGCGGAGGCGCGGGTGCAGGCGCGGGTGGCGCCGTGACGTTCGTCGTGGTCGGTGCCGGCGCTGCAGTGGTGGTCGTCGTGGTTGACGTCTGGCTCCGCTTGCCGGCGGACGCCGCCGCTGCACCTATGACGACCCCTGCTGCGAGAGCCACCGCTTCGTCGGAGTCGTCGTCGTCCCAGTCGCCACTGGAGTAGTAGCCGCCGTACGGAGGCGGCGGTGGCGGCGGGTAATACGCGCCGCCAGCATAGTAGGCACCCCCTCCGGATTTATATGCTTCAGAGTAAGTCTCCGATCGCGCAGTGGCCTCCGCCTGGCGGGTATCGACGTTCTGAGACGAGGTGGCCTGCCGCTGGGTCTGGTTGGACGAAGTCGTTCCCTGGCGTTGCGCCTGATTTGTCGTCGTAGTCGTCGAGGCCGTCTGCTGTCGGCTTGCCTGATTGGCCGAGGACGTGCCCTGAGCGGCCGATGCTGATTGCTGCCGGGCGGCCTGGTTGGACGAGGTTGTCGTGGTCGCGGCCTGCTGTCGAGTCGCCTGATTCGCAGCCGTTGAACTCTGGGCTGCCGACGCTGACTGTTGCCGGGCAGCAGCCTGGCTCGAAGGAGCGGCGCTCTGCGCGCTGCTCTGCATCGAGGCCGCAGACTGTTGCCGGGCCGCCTGGTTCGCCGAAGCGCTGCCGGAGTAGCTGCCTGCCTTGCTGGCTGCAGCACCCGAGGTCTGGCTTGTAATCTGCGACAGACTCCCGCTCGCGGCGGCGCTCTGGCGCGAGAAGCCGCCGGCCGCTGCCGCGCCCTCGGACGCCGCGGCTCTCCCCCCGCCGCTGCGAGAGCGCTGTGCATCTGCCTCGCCTGTCGGCAGGAAAAAGCATACCGTCACCGTTGCTGCCACGATCAAAGCCGTGCGCACGCGATGCTCGCTCATGGCCGCACTCCTGTCGATTCAGTGACCGGGGCAGCAGTTGATGCGCCCGCGATCTCCAGCACCTGCACTGCGAAAGGGATCTGGCGCGCGTCCTTCGGCGGATCGAAGCGGAACACGTCGGCGGCGTCCGGAGGCTGCAGCCGCCAGTCGAGGAACTGCGCCCGGAACTGTGGCTGGCCCGGTTCATTGACGTAGGTCAGCACGATGCGCAGGGGCAGTGGTTTTTCGCCATCCGCGATCCACACCTGGAAATCGACTGTACCGGTCCTGGCTGCGATGTGGTGGGCCGGGACCGGCAGAATTTCGGTGTACTCCACATAGTCGACCGCCTTGACGCGCGTTTCGAGCTCGGCGGGCAGGCGACTGGTCAACATGATAGCGAGTGGCAGACGCATGCCGAGGTCGCGAACGAAGTAGACGACGGAGTCGTCGATCGAACCCGGCTGGGGCGCTCGGGAGAAAACGCCGAGGCCGCCGTTGAGGACGGCCAGCGTCTTGCCGTCGAACACGACCAGGTCGTGGACGCCGTCACTTCTGGTCTGCTCCACGCGCAGCCTGTCAGGTCGCGCGACGGCGACCCGGTGCACTTCGTTGAATTCAATCTTCTGTCCCGAGGCCTGCACCGCGTCGTAACTGCCCACGAGGCTTACCTCGAACCCGGGCAATGCCGCCAGGAATTTCGCCATGCCCGACAGCAGTTCCGCGGCGATGTGCTGTTGTTCGGCTTTGGATTCCATCGTGGCGTGCTGCGCCTCGTCGGCGCCGCTCGCAGTGGCGCTGCCAGAACTGAGCGCCTGCGTTGCTACGAGCAGGACGGTGACGATGCGCCGTCGACTCGTTTTGGACCTCATGAGCTGATCTCCGTCTGTTTCCCGGTCGTCAGCCTCGGAAAATCATTGTGCCGTCTTGCGGTACCCGCTGTTCTCAACAGTCACAGTGAGCTCTTTGGCCTTCGCGTCCAGTACGCTCTTTGCGGTATAGATCGTGCCATCGGGCAGCACGCCCATGCCGACATCGAGCCGCACCGGATCGGCGGGCGAGTCGAGATAGCTCGAAACGCCGATGCCGAGCAGACGATTCGTGGGAATCTCGATCTGCGTCGAGAGCACATCGCCGGCCTTCAGATAATCCTTGAAATCGAGCTGCACGCGGCGACCCGGCTCGAGGACATTGGCGGAGAGCTTGCCGCCATTCACCGATTTCTGAATCCGCGCCGGATCCGGCGGGACATAGGAGTGCACGAGCTGCACGACGCTCTGCATGTAGGCTGTCATCTCCTCCTTCTTCTTCTCCTTCAAGCGTTTGCCGAGCCCTCCGGATTCCTGCGATCCTGCCGCATCCCCGATAGGGATTTTCTGCAGCTTGCCGTCGGCGCCGTAGTAGCACCTGTTCTGCTTCCTTGATTTTTCCTCGCCGCCCTTGGCGACGATCGTGGTCTCCACCCATTCATAGCTGCGAAGCTGCGCCTGGCTCGCCTTCATCCACTGCTGCAGCATCGCCGCCCGTTCCTGGGGTGACGGATTCGCTGGCGGCGCCGGCGCGGGCTGCTGCGCGACCGCTACGTTGATCAAGACGGCACCGACCACGGTGAGCGCTGCGGCATGGACGAGACAACGGGCCTCCCTGCGCCACGATCTCGACCCGGAGCGACGACGATTCCGATCAGCTAATGCTTTCAGGAACTGGAGTTCCACTTGCGTCCCCTTTTCAGACCCCGAAGGTCATTCGAACGGCGACACCGACGGAAAGACGACGACTGGTCTTTCCGCGAAAAGAATCCGATGATTTGGAACGAACGCGCCGACGGCTTACGCGACATCCCTCAGATGCTGCTTGCCGGCGGCGGATGGCCAAGCTTGTATCACCGCCCCTGTGCGAACTCAAGGGCTACCCGGGCAGCACCGAGGCCACAAATCTCATGCGGACTGACGACCTGCTCCGACGAAAGAAGAAACCGCTGCTCGCGCCTCGATGCGAGTGCAGCTTCCTTCGAATCACGTTGCCTCGTGCTCGACCGCTCATCGAAAAAGACCATTGTCCAGTATCGAACCGTTACCCACCGGTCGACCCAGCGACAGCCAGACACTCCACGAGTCCGACGCCACACCGGCGCCGAGAACCAGCGACCCGATGGGCGTAGGGCCGCCCAGGTAGCCCGACAGGCCGACGACCTCTCCGTCGTCGACGCGGTCTATCCGGTCGTAGACGCCGGCGGCTTGTACGCCAAGGCCGGCATAGATTGCCTGGTTCTTGACTGCGACAAGCTCCTTGAGCCGCCAGAAGAAATCGATACCGGCGAGCACATAGCTGCGCGCCCGCAACTCATCGAGCTCGTAGGCCGGGAGTGTCCTCTGCCCACCCAGCGAAAACGCACGATCGGCCGGCAGCTCGTCTCCAAGGTCAGCGCCGCCGGCGACGCCGACCCACATGAAGTTTTTGCCAATCGGAATCGACGTGCGCACACCGGCCTCGATCCGTTCCCACGCGCGGTCTCCGCCCAACGCGTCATCGGCATGCACGTATTCGATGGCCGCCGCGAGCCCCTCTGTGGCGAAGGTGTCTGCATTGCGGGAATCGTAAAACGCCGAAACGGCGAGCCCGGCGTCCCGCGCATCGACCTCGGGCAGTTGTGCAGGGCCCGTTGTCGCCTGTGCGCGGCGCTTGGTCGTCACATATCCCAGCCGCATCTGGGCCGTCCGACCGACGTTCACTCCGAAATCGACACGTCCGCCGACGTCGACGAAGCTGTATCTCGCAATCCGGTCACCGTCGACGTAGACATCCTCGGCGCCTCGGATACCGAAGAGTGCGGGCTCCACGAAGTACCGCTGGGCCATGTCGAAAGGCTGGTAAAAGCTGGTCGTGAGCAGTGTCTCGTACCCCAGCTGGAGGTTATTGCGCCACTCGCCTCCGCGGGGATTCAGCCAGTGACGCACATGCTGCACGCCGAGCAGGAAGTTCAGGTCTCCTCCGCCGGACGCATGGATGCCGAGGCTCGGGCGGAGGACGTTGGGTCCGATGGTGGCCTCCGTCGGCATCCAGACGAGGGCCGGGTTGTCGAGGTCGCCCTCGAACCGGTATGCGACCGACTCGATATCGGCGAGAGCCGACATCCGCCCCGCGTCCGCGCTGATCGCCGCGATGTCGACGGTGTCGCCCGAGCGAACCTTCGTGAACGTCTTGAGGTAATGCGCATTCACCCGCGTGAGCCCCTCGATCCTGACATCTGCAACCCGTGTCTCGACCGCCTGCTCCGTGGTGACGCGCCGCCGCCAAGCCGAATACTCCTGCTCGGGTACGGCGAAGGACGCCAGGCGATCCGTGACGAGGCGGGCCGCCGATTCACCGAGGGGGATCGTTTCGGATATGCGCGTGAAGTCGGCGGTCCCGATGTCGCCGGTCGGAACGTCGATGAGGATGTCTCGCTCGGTCAGCGTCGCGAGCTGAATACGTTCGTTGGCCACGAGCATCACGTCCATGCTGCGCGCAAGCAGCTGTGTGGCCTGGACCAGCCGCTCCGGCGGAGTGGCAGGCTCGACGAGGTTCACGACGATCACCACGTCCGCACAGGTCTCGCGGGCGATGTCCACTGGAATGTTGCGGACCATTCCGCCGTCCGCAAGGATGTATTTGCCGAGGGTGACCGGCGCGAACGCCCCGGGTATCGCCATGCTCGCGCGCATGGCCGTGGCCAGGTCACCGCTCTTCAGGACGACCATGTCGCCCGTGACCATGTCGGTTGCAACGGCCCGATACGGAATCGGTAGCCGGTCGAAGTCCGGCTCCATGCGCGCGCGGGCCACGTAGGTGCGAAGCACATCGTCGATGGCGCTGGTGTTGGTCAGCCCGCCGGGTGTGACGACCTGGCCTTCCTTGAAACCCAGTTCTCCCGCGGCGCTCGCGGCAGTCTCGAGGCGTTTCTGCTCGATGGGGTGCAGCGACCGGCGGCCCACGCCGCCAACGACAGATTGCCAGTCGATTCCGGTTATGAAGGCCTCGAGCTCGACCGCCGGCAGGCCCGACGCGTAACCAGCCCCGACCAGCGCACCCATGCTCGTACCTGCGATGCAATCGATCGGCACACGCTGCTCCTCGAGCACCTTGAGCACGCCCACATGTGCGCCGCCCTTGGCGCCGCCGCCGGCCAGCACGAGCCCGATCCGCGGACGCTGCGCCGGCAGGTCGCCGGCAACCGGGTCGGAGGGAGCCGCAGCCAGATTGGGCGGCAGCACGAGCAACCCGCATAACCCCGATATAACGGCCGCAAGTCTCGTCTGCGTGGACGCGTGCAACATGGATTTCCCCTTTGCGCCCGAAAGAGGTCGTCTCGCTACGTTTGCCTCTCCCCGCGCGCAGTCGGATAGATATATCCCGGCATTTCCATCCCTACATTCGCCCTCGAAGAACGAGCAGAGCGTGGGGCGACTCTACACCCGGCCGATGATCTGAAGGTATGCACGGTCGTGGGCCGGCCGAGTCCATGGCCAACAGCTGGGCCAAGTTCTCAGGTCGACGCGTGCGGCCTTCTGCTGCTGAGCGGGAGTTCTGACCGTTGCACAGAGTCCGCTCAGAGCGGACCCTGCCCCGGACAGAACCCGACCGAATCGCGGTGCGACAGGTGAAGATCCATGGCGTCGGGGAAGCCGACCCGCAGCGTCTTCGCGTGGCTGCCAGTACCGTGGCAGACGAACACCTGGTCGAGGTCGAGCCGGAACCCGTGCCAGTAGTCCGCGGCCAGCGGCAGCGCCGTGCCGACGAGTGTCTTGCCGGATCCGGATACCTTTGCGCCGAGGATCCACCAGCGCGAGGCCTCGAGCACGCCCTGGCTTTCGAGGAAGTCGCCGAGCAACATCCATCCCATCCCGGGCGTGTAGATGGCCCCGTCGTCCACGCCCGCGTGCAGGAGTCGTGACGCACCGGTGATGACCTTGCCGTCATCCGAAACGGATGTGGCGGTGGTCTCGAGGTCCTCGCAGATCTCAGCGCCGGTCAACCAGTCGGAATAACAGATCTGCGCATTGTATCGACCGAGGCTGGTGACGCCTTCGGTCGGCGTCCACTTGTAGGCATCCTTCAACTGTGGCCCGGACTCGATACCAACGGCCACGGTCCCTGCAGCGTTGATATCCGTGATCTCACCGACCCAGCCGCCGATCGGGTTGCCGCCGGGCGTCGGATCGCGCAGCAGCATCTGCTCACTGCCCTGCCACAGCGTGCCGACCCGGAATCCGAAGCCCTCGGGGATTTCTTCCCAGCCACCGACGAGTTGGCCAGTGCCGGAAACAGCGTTGGCGCGTGCGGCACCCTCGCTCGTCTTGTGCAGCCGTCGCATGCCGGTCGCGGCACTCCACTGGAACGCATAGACGTCGCGGCAATCGGCGAAAGCCAGGCCCACCGCGCCCGATCCATTGCTCGTCACGTCCCAGATCGTGGTCTGGTATTCACCGCACCCGGCGAGTTTCCTGTCCGCGATTACCTTCCAGCCGCCGTCGCGAGTCCACAGGGCCGCGTACTCTTGTACGGTGGGTCCGAACTCGGTCTCGACATCCACGCCGACTGAACCGCCGACCACGCGGCCGTTGCCGGAGATGGCCGCGACAAAGCCCTGGCCGTCGATGAAGGACATGCCGAGCTTTTTGTCCCAGACCCAGAACGGTGACTGAAACGGCGAGTACACGCCCGCGATCCTCTGGCCGTTGTCGGAGATGTCCGAGGGCAGCGAGTACGGAATGTGCGTGAAGGTTGGCGCACGATCGATACCGTTGACGGCGATCTCGATCTCACGGACCTCCCCCGCCGCAAGCGTGATGGGCGTCGAGACGCACGCGTCGTCCTGAGTCGCATCGCGGCTCTCCCCCGAGTTCCAGTACTCCTCGGGGCCGAGCAGGATCGCCTTCGGCGTGCTGAAGCCGCCGCCGCCGAGCTCGTCGATGTAGACGAGATAGCTCGCGCCCGGCGTCAGTCCGGTCATCTCGAAGCGGCCATCCGGACCCAGCCAGCCTTGCGTCAGGTCGCCGGAGATCCGCGATATTGCGTCGAAGGGGTCGTCGGTGCGACGCGCGAGGATATTGATCCCGGTCAGCTCGCTCGTTCCGTCCTTGGCGACGACCCGTCCCTTGATCGTGCCGGTGTGGGCCCTGTAACCCGGTGCCGGGTAAAGGGCGGACAACGCCGCGATATCGTCAGCCACGTTGACCGTCGCCATCTGCGGGCTGTTGTAAGCGATGCTGTCCGGGAACGGATCGATGAAGGGATACATCGTCTCGATCTGGTCCGCCGTCGGATAGTCCGCCACCACGTGCCCACACTGGTCCGGGCCGGCCTGATCCGGTCCGGGCGGCACGCCCCATTCGGGAATCGGTTTGTTGCGCGCGTAAAATCCATTGGTCTGGGTGTGTGCGAGGTTGATCGCATGTCCGAACTCGTGCGTGACCACGCCCGAGATTGGTGCCCCGCTGTTGTCACCGAACCCGTCGGGCTGGCCACCGATGATCATCCAGCCTTCGACGATCTGCGTCGATCCCTCGGCCGCCAGGTATTCCGGTGTGGCGACCCCGAGCACACCGCCGCCGGCGCCCAGAAAATCGCGTATGACGCTGCCGTCATCATCGTAAATCACCTGGATTCCGCCGCCGTTTTCGGCGCCGATGATCTGCCCGGCGTTGGCGCCCGTGATGTCGTTTGCGAGCTCGCCCTTGACGTGGGCGCGGAAGCTCGACGTCGGCACGGACGACCATTCGGCGAGCGCGCGGGTCACCAGCTTGTTGGCGGTTGCGTGGTCGACGGCACCGAGTCCACCGCGATCGGTGTAGACATCCACGATGCCTTCCCAGCGCACGGGCTTCATGATTCCGTTGACCGGCACGACGTACAGCGGGCCGCCGGCCAGGACCGGGGCACTCCACGCGCACACCGCTGCGGCGATCATCCAACGCGGACTGCGGCACCAGTTGTGATCAGCGCTTCGCATTAGCAATGCTCCCCTTCTGCAACCAGTTGCCCTCGACCGCGCGATGAAGGAACTTGCTCAGCGTCCTGGCGTTGACCGGGCCCTTCTTCGTTTCGAACATGTCGCGTTCGGCGCTGCTGAGGAGCGCACGGTTCACCTTGACGTTGTGGAACAGGCTCGCGTTTTCATGCGCGTTGAGCGCCAGCCCGTTGCCGAGGCTCAGCTTCCCGTACCCGAGCCCGACGGTCGTCTGCAGTCCCGTCAACCGCGCCTTCGGGTAGAGGAAAACCAGCGCGACTTCGCCCTTCCGCCATGTCGGCCAACCCTGTGGCCGACTACCGAGATACACGCGGCCATCCGGGAGCGTGCGCGGCTTGTCGAGGCCAAATTGCCGAAATGTGTGGGTCTTGCCGTCCGTCCCGCGGATCGGATCCGTCACTGCAAGCGTCACCTCCGTGAACGGCACGCCATTCGGGCCGGTCCCGTCGGAGACTTTCTCGACCCTGCCTGCGACGATGGTCTGGGAGTGCTCGAGCAGGTCGACGATGCTCATCTCCCGAACACTGGTGGCATGAACTGTGCCGCTGCCGGCGGCCAGCACCAACGCTGTCAGCCAGCCGAGCCCGCGACGAATACCCCTGCGGTCTGACATCGGTCCCTTCCCCTGTCTTGTGGTCGTTCGCTCGCCGGTCGGTGTTCGCCGGGAGCGGACGAAGGGCGAAATTATCGGCAGCCGGGCAACGAGCGGCTTGGCACCGGCTGCCATACTTCAGTCATTTTCGGACATGCAATGGCGATCCGCTGTACACTGCACGCTCGCCGATCCGACTTGTTTCGGCACTTCGTCACCTGATACCGATGGCCAAGGCGCAGCCTGCAGCTTTACCAGCCCGTTATTACGCGATCCTTGTCGACTGGCTGCGCTCTCTGGGCGTGGATGTGGATGCGTTGTTGCGCAGCGCACGAATCGCGGCGGGCGCGCTTGACGGCGCCGACCGCCTGCTGACTCTCCCTCAGGTCGACGCACTGATCGAGGGCGCCACAGAGCGCACGGGACGGCCGGACCTCGGCTTCGACGTCGGCTGCCTCATCAAGTTGAGCTCGCATGACATCCTGGGTTACGCAATCATCAGCAGCCCGACGGTCGACTACGCGCTGCGTCTTGCGGCGCGCCACTACGGGCTGATCACGCCGACTTTTTCGATGCGTTATTCGCGCGACGTGGGTCATGCGGAGATTACGCTGCGCCCGGCGCTTTCTATGAAGCCCGAGACTCTGCGATTTCACTTCGAGGCGGCCACTGTGTCTCTGTACCAGCAGATGAAGGCGCTGCTGGGTGACCGCATGTCTGGCCACGACATTTCGATATCCGGCCTCGCGCCTACGCATCACCGTCGCTACCAGCGACTGGGCCCGGCGCGCTGGCACTTCGACGGCGAGGCCATTGCGGGCGCCCGATTCCGGCTGCCGCTCGCGCTCGTGGATCGGCCAATGCCCATGTCAGACCGCAGCGCGTTGCAGATGGCAGAAGCGCGCTGCGAGCTGCTCCTCAAACGTGCGACGCGGACGGGCCTGGCGGATTGGGTGGCGATGATGCTGCGCGAGGCCGACGGCAGTCTGCCAACTCTCGAGGACCTTTCGCGTGTGCTCAACCTGACACCGCGAACCTTGAACCGCAAGCTCAACAAGGAAGGTGAGCGCTTTCTGGACCTGATGAAGCGTGTGCGCAGCGAACGGGCCTGTGCGCTGCTGCGTGATGGACGTTTGCCGGTCACCCAGATTGCCTACCAGCTGGGCTACCGGGATTCAGCGAACTTTTCGCGAGCCTTCCGGCGTGAGCTCGGTATCACGCCGAGTGACTATCGGCGTCGGCACACCTGGGACCAGGCCAACGCGGCTGCATCCGAAGTGTAGAGATCAGAACTTCGTACCAGCGCGAAATGGCCGGCGTGCCGGTCGACGCTAACAGGCCCGGCAAAGGACGACGAGGTCGGGTTGGATGTGAGTGTCCGGTAATGACAACACATCGTTAGGAAATGACATGTGGCGCGGCGGCGCGATCGGGATGATCAACTCATCCGATCGACCCAACCGCCGGAGTCGCCATGAAACTCGCTCGCTTCGACCTGGAAGAGCTGCAGGCCTTCCGCCACGCGCAAAGGCTCGCCTACGACTGCGTTCGCACCGTCGAGACGCAGCTCGATGCGGGCATGACCGAGCGTGACGCCTGCGCCCTGATGAAGGATGACCTTCGCGCAAGAGGCGTGACGCAGTTCTTCCACGAGCCATTCGCCTGGTTCGGCGACCGCACCGCGTTCCGCGGCTTCGGCCCCGATACCGACTTCCTGCCTTCCGAGCGCAGGCTCGAGAAAGGCATGCCGGTGGTGCTCGACATCGCGCCGATCCGCGACGGCTACGCCGCCGACATCGGCTATTCGACGAGCTTCGGCCGCAATGCGGATGTGGAGGCGATGCAGCAGGCGCTGATGACGTGTCGCGACTTCATCCTGCAGTCCGTGCGCGCACGCAAGTCCTTCCGCCAGATCTACCGGGAGCTGGATGGCGTGATCGCGGGCCACGGCTTCGTCAACGTACACCGCATCTATCCAGACCGTGTGCTCGCGCACCGAGTGTTCCGCTACGAGCGCTCCCCTGTGCAGCGGTTCCTGCAGCGCTTCCGCGTGATGGGGTTCGGCCTGCCGACCTATTTCTACATGCTCGGCCGGTCGGCGATCGCCAGGTCGTTCCCGCGTCTGATCGTGTCACCGCTGTGGAACGACGGACCGGAATCGGATCATCCGCCGCCGCCGGGCCTGTGGGCCGTGGAGCCGCACATTGCAACCACCGACTACTCCGCCGGTGCGAAATGGGAGGAGATCCTGGTCGTCACCGAGGACGATGCTTTCTGGTTGGACGAAGAGGTCCCGCACTGCGAGCTGGCCCGCAGGAAAGGCTGGTGGCCGGCAATCGCCGCCGCGGCTTCTTCTACCGCGCGTCCGCGCCTGACCGTGGCGGTATGAGCAGCGCCACCGCACCGTTTGTTCCGCGCCTGAACCAAATTGCGTTATCGGTCGCGGATCTGCGCCTGACCGAACGCTGGTTCCGCGTAGGCCTGGGTTTTCTACCCGCCGGCGGCAGCCGCCTGGCGATGCGCACGACGCTGGCCTCGCGCATCCAGGGCTTGCCCAAGGCCGCGTCGACCTGCTGGTGGCTGGTCGATCGCAACGAGGGGTTCCAGCTCGAGCTGTTCCAGTTCGAGCGGCCGCTGGCGAGGTTGATGCCCGCGAACTTTCGCCCTTGCGACATCGGCTACACGCGCATCGGCGTGTGGGTCGCCGATTTCGATGCCTCGCTGCGGCGGCTGGAGGCGCTCGGAACGCGCCCGCTGACACCCGCCCTCGGCCAGCGCGGCGCACGACGCGTCAGCGTACGCAGCCCGGACGGTGTCTTCGTCGAGCTGATGGAGAGCGACCCGCTTCGCACGGTGTCGTTGACGCGCCGAGACTGCGGCGCGGCCGTCCGCTCGATCACGCTGTCCGTACGAGACCTGAAGCAGACCGCTAGCTTCATCGAACAGGGCATGGGATTGCGCGAAGCGAATGTGTCGCTGCATGGCGCCGAGCACGAGGCGCTGTGGGGGCTCGCTGGCGCACGCACGCAGAGCAAAGCCTTCGTCGCCGGCGACGTGTTGGTGGAGGCGGTGCAGTACCTCAGTCCCCAAAGCCAGCCGCGGGCCGACGACTATCGCATCTCGGATCAAGGCATCCTCAACATCGCCTTCGGCGCGCGCAACAAGCGTGACTTCACCGAGGTGTATCGCCGCTGCGTCGCCGCCGGAGCGCGGCCCAACTGCCAGCCCATACACATGGCTGGCGCTGGGGTCGTTTACGTCAACGACGCGCAGGGATTTTCCTTTGAGCTTCTGTGGACCAAACCCGGACGCGCGGATCGGATGTGGGGCTTCGAGCCCATGCCGATCGCCAGGCGCCCCGCACCGGACACACAGACTGTCGAACAGCGTGTACGGATCGAGGCGTCTGTCGAACGAACCTGGACGATCGTTGCGGATCACGAGCGCATGGCGTCCTGGCTCGGGTTCGATGACGTGACAGTCACGCGCTCCGGCACACCGGATCGCAATGGCTACGGCGCCGTACGGCAGATGAAAGGCCTCCCGGGCACGGTGCAGGAAGAGGTGCTCGCCTGGAATCCGCCCCATGGCTATCGCTATCGCGTGACGCAAGGCTCGCCTTTCGTCTGTCACCAGGGCGAAGTCCGTCTGCAGCCGGTGGGCTCGGCGACCGAGCTGGTCTGGACGATTCGCTTTCGACCCCGCTTTCCCGGCACCGGCGCGTTGCTGCGCAGGATTCTCGGCAGCGCGCTGCGCAAGGCGCTGCACGAGCGGTTGAAGCCGCTGGTCGAACGTGAAGGCGCCGAGGAGATTCGGCCACTGAGCCGCGAGGCGGCTGCCTGACTTCCATGACGACCATCGCTGGCAAGATCTTTTATGTCACTGGCGGGACTCGCGGCATCGGTCTGGCGGCGGCAACGGCGCTGGCCGAACGCGGGGCGCATGTGCTGTTGCTGAGCCGCGCGCCCGATGCCGAGGCGCTCGCTGAAGTCGCCTGCGCGTGCGTCTCCGCCGATCAGCGCGTCTCACACCTTTGCGTGGATGTCGCCGATCGCGTCGCCGTCGCCTCCACCATCGCGCGGGCGCACGCGGAGTTCGGCGCGCCCGATGTCCTGATCCACGGCGCCGCCATCGGCAGTGCGCGTGAGTTCTCCGAGATGGAGTTCGAGGAATTCGACCGCGTGATACGCGTCAATCTCTACGGCAGCCGGCACCTGGTCGAAGCCGTTCTGCCGGCGATGCTGCATCGAGGGCGCGGCAAGATCGTGCTGGTGGGCTCGATGGGCGGATACCTGCCGGTCTACGGCTACACGGCGTACGGCACTTCGAAATTCGCCGTGGTCGGCTTCGCGCAATGCCTGCGCTACGAGCTCAAGCCGCGCGGCGTCGACGTCGCCTGTTTCTGCCCGGGTGAAGTCGAGACTCCAGGCCTCGCTGACGAACGCCTGATCGTGCATCCGGCATCGCGTGCGCTCAAAAACATCGGCGGCACCATCGGCGCGGACGCGGCGGCGCGCGCGCTCATCCGCGGCATCGAGCGGGATCGATTCCTGATCGTGCCCGCGCTGCGCGTCCGCATCGTGCACTGGCTGTTCCGACTGACGCCGTTGCCGCTGTGGAACGCGCTCACGGACGCAATCGTCGCGCGTGCGTTGCGAGCTTGTGCAACCTCAACGACGGTCGCCTGAAGTGACCCGATCGCAATTCGATTCAAGGAAACCCCAGTAAAGATGGAACCCGCATTCAACAGCCGCCGCATCGCGGTCAACGGCGTGACGCTCAACGTGATCGTCGAAGGCAACGGGCCGGACGTGCTGCTCGTGCACGGCTTTCCCGATTGCCACGACGTCTGGCGCCACCAGATCCCGGCGCTGGTCGAAGCTGGCTACCGCGTGATCGCGCCAGACATGCGTGGCAGCGGTTTGTCGGACGCTCCGGCTGCGACGAGGAACTACAAGCTGTCGCGTCTGGTCACCGACCTTGTCTGCCTGCTCGATGCACTGGAGATCAGGAAAGTGCGCCTGGTGGGCCACGACCATGGCGCGCTGATCGGCTTCCAGTTCTGCACGGAGCATCCCGACCGCGTCGATCGCTACGTCGCCATGTCGAACGGCCACCCTGCGGCCTATGCGCTCGGGCCGATCGAGCAGAAGCTCAAGGGCTGGTACGTGCTGTTCTTCCAGATCCGCGGGCTATCGGACTGGGTCCTGCGCGCCGGCGACTGGTGGTTCTTGCGAATGCTCTCCGGCTTCCCGGAAGAAATGCCGAATTGGATTCGGCAGCTGCAGCGGCCCGGCCGTCTGGCGGCGAGGCTGAACCTCTACCGCGCGAATATCGGCCTCATCGTGCCCAGGCCCTGGTCGAACGCGCCAAGGGTGTCGGTTCCCGTCATGGGAATCTTCAGCGACGGCGATCGGTTCCTCGCCGAAGCGCAGATGACCGGCACGCAGAAGTTTGTTGATGCGCCGTGGCGCTACGAGCGCATCGAGGGCGCCAACCATTGGCTGCAGCTTTCCGCGCCGCAGAAGGTCAACGCGCTGCTGCTCGATTATCTGCCCTGATGGCCATTGCCAATCTGAAACAGAAGCAGGTTCTCGTCACCGGCGCCGCTTCGGGCATCGGCCGTGCGGCTGCATTGGCGTTCGCGCGTCAGGGCGCGCACATCATCGCCATCGATATCAACGAGGCCGCACTGAAGGCCGTTCGGTGCGAGGTCGAAACGCTCGGCGTCGCGTGCCGAACCTACGCGGTCGACGTCGGCAACGAACTCGCCATGAAGGCGCTGGCCGATGCCGTGTACGAGGTTGTCGGCGCACCCGACGTACTGATCAACAACGCCGGCGTCGGCTATCTCGGTCGATTCCTGGAGAGTGACCTCGCGCACTGGCCGAAGATTCTCGAGATTAACCTGATGGGCGTCGTGCACGGGTGTTATCACTTCATCCCGAAAATGCTCGAAGCCGGCGGGCCGCGCCAGGTGTTGATCGTGTCGTCCTCAGCGGGGAATTACCCGGCGCCCAACATGGCCGCCTACGCCGCATCGAAGGGCGCCGTCTGGAGCTTCGCCGAGGTGCTGAAGATGGAGTTGGCCGGCACGCAGGTGGGCGTCACGACGGTATGTCCGGGCGTGATCGACACGCCGATGGTCTCGGACCGCCGCAACGTGGCGCCCACCGTCAGCGCCGATCAGATCGAGCGGCTGCAGGCCTATTACAAGGCGCAGGGCTGCTCGCCGAACGTCGTCGCCGAGGACATGGTACGCGCGGTGCTCGATGGGCGGGACCTGCTGCTGACCGGGCCCTACGCAAAGACCGTCTATCACGCCAAGCGACTGTCGCTGAGTCTCGTGCGACGGCTGATGACGAACAGCGCGCGCAAGGTCGGATACCTATGACGCGTCTGACGGTCAACGTGCTTCTGCTCGACTATCTGAAATCCATTACAAAACGTCACGGAGAACTTTGAGAATGCGTACGTATCACCGCGTCGTAGCCGGCGCGTTGCTGACTGGGCAGATCGCCGCCGTCAGCGCACAGGATCAGGCCGAGACCGCGGCGTTCGGCCTCGAGGAGGTCGTCGTCACCGCTCAGAAGCGCGAGGAGTCCCTACAGGATGTGCCGATCGCAATCTCGGCGCTGAGCGCCACAGCAATCGAGCAAGCCGGGGTGCAGGACATGTTCGACGTCGCAGCCCAGGTGCCGTCCCTGAGTGTGCAGCAGAACACCAATCCGATGAACGCGCAGTTTCGTCTGCGCGGCGTGGGCAATCTCGGCAACATCCCCAACTTCGAGCCGGCGGTCGCGTACTTCATCGACGGCGCGTTCCGAGCGCGCAGTGGCCTCGCACTCGGCGACTTGTCGGACCTCGATCGCATCGAGATCCTGAAGGGTCCGCAGAGCACGCTGTACGGCAAGAACTCGACGGCGGGTGTCGTCGCCGTCTACACCCGCGAGCCAGGGGATACCCTCGAGTTCAACAGCGAGTTGCGTGCGGGCTCAATGCAGGCCGCCAGCGATGCAACGTTGTGGCAGGCAAAGGCGTCCGTATCCGGGCCGATCTCGCAGACCCTGCGCGCTGGCCTCAGCGGTTCCTATTCCGACCAGGGGCCTGTGCTGGATAACGCGTTCACGGGCGAAGGCATTGAGGAAGCGTCGCGCTATAGCGTGCGCGGACAGCTCGTAGCGGAGCCGATCGACGCGTTGAAGCTGCGCCTGATCGCGAGCCATGGCGAGTTGCTCGACAGTAAGGGCGGCGGTGAGCCCGATTTCTATTACGGCAATGCGCCCCGCGCGCTGAATGCCGCGTTCGGCGTACCCTGCCCGGACGATGATCCGACCAATCGCATCGTGTGCCGCAACTTCGGCGGCGAGGTGTCTCTCGAGTCGAGCGAAGCGACATTGATCGCCACGTACGAGTTCGCGGGCGGTACGACACTCACGTCGCTGAGCTCCTGGGACGACTACGAGATGACCAAGGTGCTCGATGCCGATCAGCTCAACATCTCGGTCGCTGATTTCAACGACCGCCAGGCCGGTGACTCGCTGCAGCAGGAGCTGCGTCTCGCCTCGGCTACGGGCGGAGCGCTGGACTGGCTCGCCGGCGCGTTCTACTACGAAGCGAACTTCGAGCGCGGCAACTTCCCCGGCAAGGACACGTTCGTCCTCGGAGCCCAGGCGCCGCTCGTGCCGCTGGCGCCCGGCCTGCCGGTGGGCCAGCCCGGCCAAGCCGGGAGCCTGTTGTCCACGAACGATACGGAATATGTCGGTACGTTCGCGCAGACGACGTGGCACGCAGGCGATCGATTTGCACTGACCGCCGGAGCGCGTTGGCAGACGGAGAGCAAGGACACGAAGGTGAGCCGCACCGTCAATCACACGACGCCGTCGCTCATCACGATCGCGTTACTGCCCGCAACCACGAACGCTGATCTTTCGCGCGAGACCGATGCCGTGACCTGGTCGGTGTCGCCGCAGGTGTTCTTCACGCCGGACACGATGGGTTATCTCACCGCGTCGCACGGTTTCAAGTCCGGCGGTTTCAACGGCGACTGGGGTAGCGCGACGCCCACACAGCGCGAGTTCGACGACGAGGAAGTGGACCACTACGAGGCGGGGCTGAAGACGCGCTTCGCGGACGATCGCCTGCAGATCAATGCGGCCGCGTTCTACAGCGACTTCACGAACTACCAGGAAGCGGGTTTCATCGCCCTGCAGTTCCTCGTCACCAATGCGGAGAAAGTGACGGTGCAGGGCGCGGAAGTCGACCTGCTCGCGCAACTCACCCCGTCGCTCACGGCCGAAGTCAACGCGATCTGGTCGCAGGCGGAGTTCGACACGTTCACGGGCGGCTCCTGCTACCCGGGCAGGCCCATCGACAATCCGGCGCTCGGCAGCTGCGACTTGAGCGGCGAGCCGCTGACGAACGCGCCGGAGCTGAAGACGCACGCCGCCCTGCAGTACGAAGGCAAGCTCTCGTATGGCTCGCTCTACGCGCGCACTGACTGGACCTGGAGCGACGAGTACCACACGAACTCGAACCACGATCCGCGCCAGATCCAGGACGCGTACAGCACCGTCGATGCGCGCATCGGCGTGCGCTTCGGCTCGTGGGACCTGTCCTTGTGGAGCGAGAACCTGCTCAACGAGACTTACGTCTATCAGTCGGGGGTTTCGAACCTGTTCCCGAACGATCCGGCGTATCAGACATTCCTGGCGCCCGGTCGCTCGTACGGCATGGCGGTGAAGTTCAGCCTCTAATGGCGCTCCGGACACAGGCGTCGTTCGACGCCTGTGTCCGCGGAACGCAAAGGATGGCACCCGCATCGGATCCGCTGCGCGCTTCGTACGAGGAGTGAAGAAATCCGGGCGGAAGGATGCAGCGACGAATGGCGCACCGCCGAGCGAGCCGTGCACTGGGTCCGCGAAACGTATGGCACTCCTCCGCACAAGAGGTCATCGCAACCGGCCCGCTACATGCAGACGCAATTCGCCTTTCCCGAGCCCATAACGATCAGGCTCACCGTGTGCCGCGCGCCATGCGTACTGGGACGAGGAGTATCGCGAAGTCAGACTTTGTTTCGAATTGATTGTTTCGAATTGATGACCGAGCTCCTGAAGATCGCGCAGCAGCCGCAGGTGGCCGTTGCCGTCGAACGCTTCCACGCCCGGCGATGAGGGGGTAATATTCCACGCGCCGACCTCACGCGGCGAAAACGACCGACGCCACCAACGGCTTGGCAAAGGTTCATATGAATTACAAAGTTCTGATCGCAGCAACGACACTCACGTTGCTGGCGGGCACGACGTTTGCCGAATCGGGGTTCCTGAGCGATTACAGCAAGCTCGCGCCTGCCCCGAGCGCCACGGGCACCACCGATCGCGTGTACATCGCGCCGGGCGGAATCGAGCGTATCGCGGGGTATACGGCCGTCATGGTGGATCAGCCCGAAATCCTCTTCAGTGCGGACTCGGAATACCGCGGCATGAAGCCCGAGGATATGTTCGAGCTTGCGTCCATCATGCGCGACGCCTTGAAGGAGAGACTGGAAGCCGGGAATTACAAGGTCGTCGAACAATCGGGCAAAGACGTGCTGTTTGTGCGCGTCGCCCTCACCGATCTGTACCTGCGGAAGAAAAAGCGCGGCGTTCTCGCGTACACACCCGTAGGCGCCGTCGCCAAGGTCGGCACCGATGCGCTCAAGGAAACGCTCGACAAAATCGACATCATTGAGATGTCGCTCGAAGCCGAGTTCGCCGACAGTACCTCCAAGGACGTCCTTGCCGCGGCCGTTATCCGAAGCGGCGGACGCAAGGCGAAAGGTCAGCAGGAACAGCGGATGGACATGGCGGAATTCCGCGCCCACGTCAACGAGTATGCCTCGCGCCTGCGTTGCCGGCTGGACAACGCCAAGCTGCCCCAAGCCCAGAACATCGACTGCACCGATCCAAAGGCCCGCCAGGCGCGTGAGGGCAGCACCGCGGGCTGAGGTCGTCTTCACATGAAGGAGCGCCCCATGACAAGGACACGTCGCGTCCGTGCGGCCGTCGCCATGGCAATCGCGATCGGGGCGAGCGCACTGCTCGGCGTCCCGGGTGGCGGTATCGCCGTCGCACAGGACATCATCGCAGAAGGCCGCAATGAGTGGCGCTGGAGCATCACCCCGTACCTGTGGGGCAGTGATATCGACACCGACGTCCGATTTCCCGGCGGCCAGGAAATCGGCGGCACCGTAAAGTTCGACGACATCCTCGACAAGCTCGATTTCGGTGGGATGCTGCACCTCGAAGGTCAGAAGGGCGCGTGGGGCCTGTTTGTCGATGCGACCTATCTCACCATGAGCGACGACACGACCCAGGGCCCGATCTCCGTCGATGGCGAGCTCGACACCGGGCTCTATGAAATCGCCGCCACCTACACACCGGGTGGACAGACCGGGGCGTTCACGGCTTTTGCAGGCGCACGCATCGTCGACTTGAGCCTCGACCTCAAGTTCTCGGCGGCCGTATTGCCGCAGCCGATCCGCCGCGCCAACGACAAGAGTTTTACCGACTTCATGGTCGGTGGCCGGTACACGCACCTGTTCGCCGATCGCTGGCTGTTCAACGTGCGAGCGGACATCGGAGCGGGCGACACGGAGTTGAGCTGGAATGCGCTCGCAGGGTTTGGCTGGAGATTCGGCGGCGATCTCAATAAGGCGCTGTTGTTTGGCTGGCGCCACATGGAGATCGAGATCGAAGAGGACGGACGGGAAACGGACGTCACCTTCGACGGCCCGATCGTCGGTGTGTACTTCAGTTTCTAGCTAGGGATCGACAGAGCGGCGTCAGAAATTCTCCGTGTGAGGCGGGTTTCACGCACTGGCACTCGTGAACCGATCGCCGTACATCGCGGCACACTGACTCATGGCTGCCGCGTCTCGTTGCCCGGCGCACCACCGCGCAGAGCTGGATTTTTGGTCACGAGGGTTTGCCGGATGTGCCTCCCGGCTTCAGAGGTGGTGGCGCGGGGCCCGACCTGCCGATACATCTCACGATCGATCAAATAGGAGCGAATGCGCAGCGGAATTTCGGCCCCGTGGCGCGAGATTAACTATATCTACAAGCTTGGTGCGCCCTCGGGGGAAATGCCGAGCGCGGCGTAGACTGTGCGCAAACTACCTGCGAATTTGCAGGAGATCGTAATGATCCACAGTCATCAGCGGCTGATATCCCTTCTGGTGCTGATTGCCGCCACGCTGGCGGTGCAGCGGGCGGCCGTCGCCCAGGAATTCCCCGATAGCGACACGCGCGAAATCCAGGGCTATGAACTGACCGAGGCGGGACTGGCGAAGTACACCCAGGCCACACGCAATCTCGATGCTCTCGGCACGAACCCATCAACCGGCTGCGATGACGACGACGCAAGTGCAACGTCGCTGGACAAGATGGTCGCCCGGCTCGATGCGGTGCCCGGCGCCAAATCCGCCATCAAGTCCGCGGGAATGACGACGCGCGAATATCTCTTGTTCACCTGGTCCGTATTCCAGAACGGGATGGCCGCCTGGGCGCTCGACCAGCCGGGCGGCAAGCCGTCGCCGGGTGTCTCGATGGCCAATGTCGATTTCTATCGGCAACACGAAGCGGAGTTCAAGAAACTCGGCAAGTCGGGAAACGTCAGGCGACTGCGACCAGCAGGACGACAGCACCGACGAGACCGAGGACTGAACTCGCACATCGAGCGCATCGAGGCGCCATCGTCGCTGGGTCGATTATTCCCGGTCGATGAACGCGGCCAGTTCGGCATAGCCGCGCCGGTCGATGCGGTCCATGCGTTCGTCAAGCGGCGGATGTGTCTTGTATAACTCCGCGAGGCTCGCCGATTTCTGGCCGACGGCTGTCATTTTCTGCAGCACCGAGTACAGCGCCAGGGGATTCATTCCTGAGCGGGCAAGATAAATTTCCGCGGCCTTGTCGGCCCGAAACTCGGCGTCGCGATCCAGGGCGGTAAGCAGGATGGTTGCACCATGCTGCTCCGCGTAGCGTTTCGCGTACGCGGCGGCGGGACTCTGACCGGGAACGCTGACTTCGCTCAACGCCACGTCCTTGCCGACGCTCGCCAATTCCTGCTTGCGGATCACGTTGTAGTGGTCGCGCTGCACGCAGTGACTGATCTCGTGGCCGAGGACTGCAGCGATCTCGCTGTCCGACGCAAGTATTTCGTACATCCCGCGCGTGACCAGCACGTAGCCGCCAGGACTTGCGAACGCATTGATCTCCGGCGTGTCGATTACGCCGAACGTCCAGGGCAAGTCGGGACGACTGGTCTGGGTTGCAACCCAGCGTCCGATCACGTTGACGCGCTGTTGTGCGCTTGCATCGGTCCAGAGCGGACGCGCGCCGAGAACCCGACCGGCAATTTCCGGACCGAGCGCAAGTTCCTCAGCCGCCAATTCGGCTTCGGATTTCGGCACCGCTTTTGCCGCCGTGTCGACCTTCGACCCGACATTCACACCGAATGAGCCCAGCATCCCGCCGACGGCATTGGCCACGGAAGACTTGGACGGTTTTGCCTTGCCGCCGTCTGTCTGCGCGGACAGGTTGCCGGGTTTGGCTTCCGCGTCATACGCAACACTGGTCGCTTGCCAGCTTTGTTCTTTTGCATAGGCCGCGGCGGCGGGGTCGGCGACCCTGTTCCCGGTCATCGCTGTCAGCTGCGCCTGGTCGAGCGCAGCCGATTTCAAGTCGCTTTCGTCGATACCGCGAACGCCGGCGGTTTCAGTTACCCGGCCGGAGCCAGCCTTGCCTTGCGTCAGCACACGCAGGTTGGCGTCGGGGTCTCTCGGCACCGGCATACGCGATGCGCAGATCGTTGACGCGCACATAGCCCACCTTTTCGGCGGACATGCGCAGCTGATACCAGAGGCCTTGTTGTGCCGATACCTTCACTTCGCTGTCGCGCTGCAAGGTGGCGATCTTGGGCGAATCGAGCTTGGCTTCCGCATGCACGTCGGCGCTGGGTTTCTGCACCACTGCGGACAGCTCGGCCGCCCGAGCCTGCGGGGCGATCAATGCGCACATCGCCGCGAGGACTACCGATACGAACAGCTGCATCACGATCCTCCTTGAGAATTCTCCGCACGGTCCGCCATGGCATCGAAGCTTAACAGCGGCCGTTCCGTCGGCGAGGCCAGCACCTCGCCGATCAGCTCATACAAGCGCCAGCGCTGGTGCGCCGCACACTCGACACCCTCGTCTGCATCGTCGCCAAGATCGGCGCACTCAAAGGCGATGCGAACATTGCTGCTGACGCTGGGCCCGGTCATCGTCGTCATCGGCAACCAGTTGAGTTGCGAGCCGGGTGACGTCGCGCATCGCAGCGTCCCGTGCCGCCGCCTCGCTCTCCCCGTGCCACACCAGAACCATCAAGTCGTTGAGCGTATCGTGCAGCCAGCTTTTTCGTTCGACCACGCCTTCCAGCATCACCGCGTCGCTTCCGGCGTACAGGAAACGGCGCAACCGGCGTTGATACTCACGGCGTCGTCGCGCCGTGGCCTTGTCGCCGATTTGCACATCCGGTGCGAAGCGCAGGCGCGCGACCGCCAGCCAGCGATCCTTGTCCGGGGCAAACGCAGGCAGGTAATCATTGTTACCCACTGCGCGACCGCGTTGTATCCCGGCATACATACGACAGAGACCGAAGACGAGGCTGACGAAACCGACGGTTGCAAATATATCAGCGAAGAATCCAAAAAAAGTGAGCCCGACGAACGCAGCGCCCAGCAGCAGCAGGTTGGTGGCGATGAAAATGGAGTCGATATCGTTGGCCGGCTCGCCGCGATAGAAGGCAAACGTGGTCAGTACGACGAGCAACGTGGCAAGTACATATTTCAGCAACGCGGGCGGCGAGCGTATCTGGCTGCCGGCCACCAGCGCTTCGGTGGCTTCCGCCATGACTTCCAGACCCGGCATGACCGGATCCACGGGCGTGGGCTTCGCGTCGTTCAGGCCGGACGCAGTGAAGCCGACCAGTGCCAGGCGTCCTTTCATGGCGGGCGGCGCCGTCTTCGGATCGCGGCAAACGGCCTTGCCGGTCAATACGTCGGCCGCGCTGACGTGTGGCAAACGCGTGTGCCGCCGCCAGTCTGGCCGCACTGTCTCGGCGTGCTCGTGCCATTGCTGCCTCGGCATGACAGTCCTTGCCACGCGCAAGGGCAGCGATGGCAGTGCCCAGTCGCCGACTATTTCCAGCAATGGAATGTCGCGAAGCACGCCGTCTTCATGGCGCGTGACGTTTGAAATCGCGCTGTAACGGGCCATCGACTTGCCGTATGGCAGCAGCATCGCGACCTTCGGATCGTCCGTTGGGTGGCGCACCAGGGCAAATGCCCCCGGGGCCTGCGAGGCCCGTATCGGGGAACCCGCATCGTAGTCGGGATGCATGCGAGCGGAGTTGAATATGAAGCGTCCCCCACCACCCTTGGCCATGGCGTCCAGCGTGCTATCGCCAATCGGATCGACCGGGGATCGATCGGCAAACAGCACGTCGTAGCCAACGGCGCGCACGCCGGCGCGATCCAGTTGGTCGAGCACGTCTGCGTGCCGTTGCCGGCCCCACGGCCAACCACCTTCGTTACGCGCGCGAAAATACTCGATCGAGCAATCGTCGATCTCTACGACGATTACGCGGCCAGAGGGCTTCGGCTCGAACGGCCGCCATTGCACTACGCTGTCAAAAATCGCGTTCTCGGCCGAGTCCAGCGAACGGTCGTGGCTCGCGTCCCAGCCCAGCCAGGCAATGGCACTGAGTGCGAGCAGCGGATAAAAGGCGAACTTGAGCCGTAGCGCGAGGTGCGCAAACGGCCGGCGGTAACTGCGCTCGACTTTGGTCCACGCATTGATGAAACCCTCGCCGAGCGCGGCAAGGGTAGCGTCGAACCAGTCGAGCAAACGATTCAGCGAATTACGAACCGCAGCCATCCTTCGCCAAGCTCGGCGAGGCTTCTCCCGGCGCTCGCCGAACGCTCGAGCGCGGTCCCGGCGTTGGTCTGGCCCTGGCCTGGATGGCTGCCATGACGGTTTGCGCCTCGCTCCTCAACTTGGGTTGTCGCAGCCCCCGATCTTCTTGCCCGTGAGGTTGATCGTCATGCTGCCGCCCTCGATGACGTACTTGATCGTCCCCGTATATGAATCGGTGCCTTCAAAGATGATCTCACCTTCGCCAGTCATTGCGGGCGGCCCGGCGCACACCGACTTGAAGGTGACCTTGTTGTCGACCTTCTTGATCTCGGAGTTGGCGCAACCGCGTTCATCGTTCGTGGAGCCGGGTGGTTCCGCGACGTTTTTTGCAGCGCAGACCTTCAGGGTGTTGGCCGGCATGTCGTAGGGCATGCCTTGCATCGACATTTTGGACGTCACTTCCCAGAGGTCTCCGGGCTGAGACTCATCGGCATTCATGGAGAGGGGGAGCAGCAACCAGATAGCAGCCGCCAACAGGCGGCCCGGAAACGGAGAAGTCATGACGTTGCCCCGCTGGTTTGCGAACCGATCTTTGTGGCGGACTGTACTCCTCGACACTTTGCTTGGATATCGGTGCAGCGGCTCTATGCGACGGGCATCATCACGCTGGCCCAATGAAATCTTCGGGAACGCGGGCCGGGTTAAGACCGCAACCGTCCAGCCGTGGTTCCGTATCAGTCGAGTCCGAGCGCGAACGCCGCTTCGATGTCCTGCTTCGAATAGACCTTGAAGGATATCAGTGTCTCCGAGCTCGTGATGCCCGGGAGCTTGCGCATTTTTTCGCTGATCACGCGCGCCAGGTCCTCGTTCTCGCGCACGCGGACGAGTGCGACCAGGTCATATTGGCCCGCGACGGAAAATACTTCGCTGACTCCCTCGAGCTCGGCCATCTGCTGCGCCAGCTCGGACACCTTGTCGGTCTCGGCCTTGATCAGCACGACTGCGGTCACCATGAGGCATCCTTTCGGCAGCCTGTCGTGCCCCGGTAAGAATTTCAATCCTCACTGTCTCGCGCCGGCCACCCGGCGAGCGCGCAAAGGCATCTTAGCCGAGAGGCGTTACTCCGCGTCGGGCTGGGCCTCCGGCCGGGCGGCCGCAAATTCCGGCAAGCCTTCGAGGTGTGTCGCGATCGCGACGAGGTTTGGACACACGGCAAGGTCGACCTTGAACCGGCGCGCGTTGTACATCTGCGGCACCAGGCAGACGTCGGCAAGCGTCACCTGCGTGCCGTAGCAGTAACGTGGCGGACCTTCGGCCGGGTCGACGCGCCCGCCGCGGCAACGCACCCAGTTCTCGAGCGCCGCAAAACCGCGCTGCGATCCAATGCGAGACCCACCGTTGCACCGCCTGCATCGTCCGCGCCGAATTCTCTTTTCAGATAGACGAGGACTCGACAGGTTGTTGAGCGGATGCATGTCGCACGCGATGGCCAGCGCCATGCCGCGCACTGTCGCACGATCGTGTGCCGAGCCGGGAAGCAACGGCGGCGCCGGGATAGATTTCCTCGAGGTATTCGCAGATCGCGACGCGACTGCGGGATGACGAACCCGTCATCGACCAGCGCGGGAACGAGGCCCTGCGGGTTGACCGCCAGGTAATCCGGCTTCGCTGCTCGCCGCCGTCGCGCAGCAGGTGCTTCGGCACGGACTGGTAGTCCAGGCCTTTGAGGCTGAGCGCAATCCGCACGCGATACGACGGCAGAGCTGCGCCAGAAAGTGTAAAGCTGCAGACGCCATTGTCCGTCCCCTCGCCTCCCGTCAGACGATCGACTCGTCTGCGCAGCGTCTCGAGTCCGTCGATGCCGCCCACCATGGTGTCGCCGCGCAGCCAGCGGACCGACGCCCGCGGGCGTGCCGGTAAATATCAAGTCGCCAGCCCGCAACTCGAAGTAGCGTCGATAGTTCGGCGACGACTTCCAGCGACGCTCCAGATCATCTCGGCAAGGTCCGCATCCTGGCGCGGCTGGCCGTTCGACCTCGAGCCAGATGCGCCCGCTCGTCGAGTGACCGCCGGTCGGTCAGCCGGCCGGATCGCACGTGATCGGCGCCGAACGCATCGAATCCCTTGGCAACATCCCACGGCATGCCCTTGGCCTTCGCCGCGGCCTGCAGGTCGCGCCGCGTGAGGTCGTTGCCGACCGCATAACCGAAAACATGGTCCAGTGCGGCGGCCAACTGCGATATCTGCCGGCCGGCGCTCGCCGATCGCGACGACCAGTTCGATTTCGTGGTGCAGGTTCGACGTGCGCGGCGGATAGGGCACCGCGGCGCCGTTCGGCACGACAGCGTCCGCGGGCTTGCATGAAGAAAGCACGGCGGCTCGCGTTCGGGATCCGCACCCATCTCGCGCGCGTGCGCCGCGTAATTGCGAGCCACGCAATAGATCCGGTGCACGGGAAACCGACTGCTGCTGCCCTGATCTCGACCGGGCGGCTGCGCGGCCCCTGGTGAACGGCCATGCACGTTCATCGAGTCACCTCCACCAGCGACTCCGCAGGTCGCCACATCGACCGGCCTCACGCGGCTGCGCCGCCAGCAGCGCCGGCAGGAAAACTTCCTGGACCAGTATCGGCATGCCCGGCAAGCCGATACACGGCGCGCCGCGCCCACAGGCGATGCGCCTGCTGTGCCGCGGGCGACGCCCTCGCTCGGCAGTACCGAGGCCGCGCAGCGAGCGCATGTCCGGCGGCAGCACTGCTGTATTCGAGCGGCTCGCGCGTCGAGGGTCGCGTCGGCCCGCCGCAGCGACTTCGCCGATCGGGGAGTCCCCGAGTTCGCGCAGCCATGGAAAGCGCAGCGACGGTCGTCGCCGGGCAACATCGTCTGCGCAAAGATGATGCGTTCGCCGTCGCAGCGGAACTCGATCTCGCGCAGCAGGCATTCGGTCGTCCGTACACGGTGAGCCGCGCCTGCAGCGCTTCCGCCAACAGCCGCGCGGCGCAACGGACCGAGCATGCGAAAGCGCATGCGTCGGGCCACACAGTTCACGGACGCGGGCCGTCAGCAGGCCCGGCTCGGCCAGCCACGGCAGCAGTGCCGGCGGCACGTCGCGCTCGACCTGCTCGAAGCGGCACTCCAGGGTCAGCGTGCGGTCACGGATCGCGCGCGCCGAGTGTCGGCTCAGAACTGTTCCGCCGTCAGTGCCATGATCGTGCGCGCTGCCCGCGCGCACGGCCGCACCGTAAGCAATCACGCGCGGCATCACGTGTTCCGCGTAGAACGTGCCAGCAGCATCTGCGTGCGCAGGAATGCCGCATCGGTCGCAGCGTCGCGTCTCGAGCTTCGCAGCCGCCACGAGTGCGCCGCGCGCGAGTTGCCAGCCGCCGATGACGGTGCCGACAGCATCAGGTAGTTGAATGCCGCAGACGCCCGCCAGCTCCGGATCCTTGCGCTCACCGGTCGAGCAGGTGCGTCGAGCACTGCACGAGTTCGTCGAGGCCCTTCGCGAGCCACAGTCGCATGGCGGCAAATCGGCTCCGGCATTGGCAAGCGGCGCGTCACTGGCCCCGCATCTCGGAGACGAATGCGGAGACGGTCGTGCCGCCGTCGCGCAGCAGCTTGCGACCCACGAGATCGATCGCCTGGATGCCGTTGGTGCCTTCGTAGATCGAGGCGATGCGCGCGTCGCGATAATACTGCGCGACGCCGGTCTCCTCGACGTAACCCATGCCGCCGTGCACCTGGATGCCGAGTTCGGTGACTTCCTGGGCGATCTCCGACGAAAACGCCTTGGCGATCGGCGTCATGAGGTCGCCGCGCGCAACCCACGCGGCCGCAGCTCTCGGCGTCGTCGCCGTGGTTGCCGCGATCGAGGCACGAAGCGGTGTAGTAGCAGATCGCAGCGGCAGGCCTGTGTGAGCGAGCGCATCAGCAGCAGCGTGCGGCGGATGTCCGGGTGACGGATGATCGCGACGCGGCCTTTTTCGCCCGGCGCGCGGCCCTGCACGCGCTCGCGCGCGTACTGTCGCGGCCGCCTGGTACGAGCGGTCCGCGAGGCCGACGCCCTGCGCGCCAACGCCGAGGCGCATGTAATTCATCATCGTGAACATCGCGGCGAGGCCTTCGTTGACCTCGCCCGACGAGATAGCCCTCCGCGCCGCCGTCGTCGCCGAACGCCAGCACGCAGGTCGGGCTCGCGTGGATGCCGAGCTTGTGCTCGACCGAGACGGGTACACGTCGTTGCGCGCGCCGAGCGTGCCGTCGTCATCCACCTTGTATTTGGGCACGAGGAACAGCGAGATGCCCTTGGTGCCCTGCGGTGCACCCGGCAGCCGCGCCAGCACGAGGTGCAGCGATGTTCTCCGTCATGGGGTGGTCGCCCCACGTGATGAAGATCTTGCGGCCCGTGATCAAGTAGCTGCCGTCGCCCTGCGGCTCGGCGCGGGTCGTCAGCGCCGCAAGGTCCGAGCCCGCCTGCGGTTCGGTCAGGCACATCGTGCCCGGTCCACTCGACCGGAGACGAGTTTTTCCAGGTAGCGCTGCTTCAGTGTCGTCCGAGCCGTGCCGGTCCAGCGCGAGGATCGCGCCCTGCGAAAGCTCCGGGCACAGCGCGAAGGCGACGTTGGCCGCGGCCCACATCTCCTCGCAGGCGATCGAGACGGTCTTCGGCAGGCCCTGGCCGCCGAACTCCGGGTTCGAAGCGATGCCCGGCCAGCCGCCCTCGCGGAATTGCGCGTAGGCCGCCGTGAATTCGGCCGGCACCTGCACGGCCTGGTCGACGACCTGCACGCCCTTGCCGGTCACCGATCGCGTTGGTCGGCGACGAGCACTGCCGCTGCGAATCGCGCGGCTTCCTCGAGCATCGGCCTGGACCGTGTCGGCGTCCACGCCTGGAATAACCTCCGGCAGCGCCACGACCTCGTCGAAGTCGGCGAGGTGCTCGATCGTGAACTGCATCTGCTGCAGGGGGGCCGGTAGTCCGCCATGTTCCTCTCCGGCGACTCGGTTTTGTGCTGTGCAACATTCCATTTTGCCTGCCGGCGTGCCGCGCGTGCCAATCCCGAGCGCGGTCCGCCGGGCGGGTACAATTCACGCCTTCGCCTCGAGGTATCGATGAGCATCTGGTTCAGACCCGTCACGCTGGAGCAGCTCAGCAGTTCGTTCGATGTCGAGCCGCGACCTTGCCGCGCATCTCGAGATTCAGCCTGAGCGAAGTCGGGCCCCGATTACCTGCGCGGGACCATGCCGGTGGACGACCGGACGCGGCAGCCGTTCGGCCTGCTGCACGGCGGCGCCAGCGTGGCGCTCGCCGAGACGCTTGGCAGCGTCGCCGCGAACCATCTGCGTCGACACGACGAAGTTCTACTGCGTCGGACAGGAGATCAATGCCAACCATCTGCGCTCGGCCCGATCGGGCCGCGTCACCGGCACGGCGCGGCCGATCCACCTCGGTGGCCGCTCGCAGGTCTGGGACATCCGTATCGAGGACGAGGCCGGGCGGCTCAGCCTGCGTTTCGCGCCTGACCATGTCCGTGCTGGAAGCGCCCGGTCGGCGGCCGACCACCTGCGTCGATGGGCAGAGGCAGCGACGCCATGAAACTGGACATCGGGCGGCTCGATCCTGGCCGCGGCGATCTGCTGGCTCTCGCCGTCTGGCGGGTTGCGGACTGCAAGGCGCCGCTCGCAGCTGCCCGAAAAGTCGGAACGGTGTCATCATCCGCGGGCCGCAGGGACAGGCCCCGGCGACGACCGCCACCACCGGAGCACTCCCGCCGGCACCGCGCCCACCACGCGCGCCGGCACGACGGCCGGCTTCCGAGCCCCGAAGGACGATCGCATGCCGCCGCCGCCGCTGCCCGGCGGCAACCCGGGGACGTCGCGTGGCGAGTGACGCCCGCACGCTGGTCCTGGTCGATGGCTCGTCGTACCTCTACCGGGCCTTCCACGCGCTTCCACCGCTGTCGAACTCGCGCGGCGAGCCGACCGGCGCCGTGCTCGGCGTGCTCAACATGCTGCTGCGCATGTTGCGTGAGCAGGACCCGCGCTGGTCGCCGTCGTGTTCGATGCGCCCGGCCGACGTTTCGCGACGATCTGTTCGCCGAGTACAAGGCGCAACGCGCGCCGATGCCGGACGACCTGCGCAGCCAGGTCGAGCCGCTGATTGCCGCCGTCGAGGCGCTGGGGCTGCCGCTGCTGCGGATCCCCGGCGTCGAGGCCGACGACGTCATCGGCACGCTCGCGCAACGCGCCGTCGCCGCGGGCATGCGCGGTGGTCGTGATCTCGACCGGCGACAAGGACATGGCGCAACTCGTCAACGAGCACATCACGCTGATCAACACGATGACGAATTCGTCGCTCGACCGCGCCGGCGTCAAGGTCAAGTTCGACGTGTATCCGGAACAGATCGTCGACTACCTCGCGCTCGTCGGCGACAGCTCGGACAACATCCCGGGCGTGCCGAAAGTGGGTCCAAAGACCGCGGCGAAGTGGCTCAACGAGTACCGAACGCTCGACAACCTGCATCGCGAACCAGCAGACGCATCGAAGGCAAGGTCGGCGAAAGCCTGCGCGCGTCGCATGTCGGACCTCGCGCTCTCGCGCGAGCTGGCAACGATCCGCTGCGACGTCGAGCTGCCGTTCGGGCCCGAACGACTGCGCCGCGCGAGCCCGAGACCGCGAGCTGCGCGAGCTGTACACGCGGCTCGAATTGCGGTCGCTGCTGAAGGGGCTGGATGGGCTCCCTCCGCTCCGCCTCGACCGAAGCGACCGGCGCACGTCGGGTGAGGCAGTCTGAGCGACTGTCGCGCGGCGACACTCACGAGCCGTCCGGCGCCGGCAGCGCCTCTGTCCCGACTCAGCGGCAACGCAAGCGGCTGGGCGCCGGGTCGCAACTACGAGACTGGTGCTGACGCCCGGAGCATTTCAATCGCTGGCTCGATGCCCTGCGCGCCTCCGAGATCTTCGCATTCGACACCGAGACGACCTCGCTCGACTACATGCGCGCCGAAATCGTCGGCGTCTCGTTCGCGGTCGAGCCCGGCCACGCCGCGTACGTGCCGCTGCGCACACGTATCCTGGCGCGCCCGAGCAATTGAACCGCCATGAGGTGCTGCGGCTGCTGCAGCCGCTGCTCGAGGACGACACGCGGCGAAGCTCGGCCATCACCTGAAGTACGACGCACACGTGCTGCGCAACCACGGCATCGAGCTGCGCGGCATGCGCTTCGACTCGATGCTCGAATCGTACGTGCTCAACAGCACGGCGACGCGGCACGACCTCGATTCGGCGGCGCAGCTGTACCTCGGCGTCGAGACCATCCATTACGAGACCGTCGCGGGTCGTGGCGCAAAGCAACTGTCGTTCAACGATGTCCCGGTCGAGGCCGCGACCGAATATTCGGCCGAAGACTGCGGACGTCGCGCTGCGGCTGCACCGCACGTTGTGGCCGCGGCTGGCCGCCGAACCGATCACTCGCGCGACTGTATGGCGAGATCGAGCAGCCGCTGGTGCCGGTGCTGCTCGACATGGAGCACTGCGGTGTACTGATCGACGCGCAGATGCTGCGCCAGCAGAGCGGCGAGCTGGCGCGGGGACTGGTCGAGCTGGAACGGCGCGCGCACGAGGCAGCGGGCCAGCCATTCAACGTCGAATCGCCGAAGCAGCTGCAGGAAGTGCTGTTCGGCAAGCTCGGCCTGCCCGTCAAGCGCAAGACGCCGTCCGGTCAGCCTTCGACGGCTGAAGACGTGCTCGAAGAGCTGGCCGAAGAGTTCGAGCTGCCGCGGATCATCATGGAGTACCGCGGCCTCGCCAAGCTGCGCTCGACCTACACCGACAAGCTGCCCGAGCAGATCAACGCCGCGCACAGGGCGCGTGCATACCTCGTATCACCAGGCGGTCGCGGCCACGGGCCGTCTCTCGTCGACCGATCCCAACCTGCAGAACATCCCGATCCGCACGGCGGAGGGCCGCCGCATCCGCCAGGCCTTCATCGCGCCGCCGGGCCACGTGCTGTCTCGGCGGACTATTCGCAGATCGAACTGCGGATCATGGCGCACCTCTCCGGCGACGCCGGCCTGTTGCAGGCGTTCGCCGAGAACCGCGACATCCACCAGGCCACGGCCGCCGAAGTGTTCGGCGCTGCGCTGGACCAGGTCGACAACCGACCAGCGCCGCGCCGCCAAGGCGATCAACTTCGGCCTGATCTACGGCATGTCGGCCTTCGGCCTCGCCAAGCAGCTCGGTATCGACCGCGGCTCGGCGCAGCGTTACGTCGACCTGTATTTCCAGCGTTACCCCGGCGTGAAACGGTACATGGACGAGACCCGCGCGATGGCTCGCGAGCAGGGCTTGTCGAGACGGTGTTCGGACGTCGCCTGTACCTGCCCGAGATCCGCTCGCGCAACCACCAGCTGCGCCAGTACGCGGAACGCAGCGCGATCAACGCCCCGATGCAGGGCACGGCGGCGGACATCATCAAGCGCGCGATGATCGAAGTGCATCGGTGGCTGAAGGGACACACCGCGTGCCCGTCTGATGATGCAGGTGCACGACGAACTCGTGCTCGAAGTGCGCGAAGACCTGGCCGACGGCGTGTTGTCCGAATTGCGTGGTCACATGACCGCCGCCGCTTCGCTGCGCGTGCCGCTGAATGTCGAGGTGGGCGTTGGCTACAACTGGGACGAAGCGCACTGACCGGCGCCGCTCCGGTCCGGTTCACTACTCCACCACCATTTTTCTCGCGTGTGACCGGCCTGCACACGGAACCGTGCGCGCCGTCACTTGTCCGGATGGACAGGACACCCCGGCAATTCGCGCGGGCCATGATTCGCGCCTGAATTTTTTACTACCCAGGAGGGTTTCGAATGCGCATTACAGCGATCGCAGTGTCGGCACTGGTGCTCGGCATGTCTACCGGGCCGGCTCTTGCCGCCGACAACGGCTTCTATCTTGGCGCCAGCGTCGGCCAGAGCGGTGTGAGCTTTGACGAGACTATCGCAGGCGAGAACCTGAGTTTCGATGCCGACGCCACGGGCTTCAAGGCGATTGCCGGATGGCGCTTCTTAGACTGGCTCGCGGTCGAAGGGAATTACGTCGACCTCGGCTCGGGTGATGATCAGGTGGCAGGAGAGCAGATCGAAACAGACGTCGACGGTATTTCGTTGTCAGCAGTCGGCTTCCTGCCGCTCGGTCCGGTCGACCTGTTCGCTCGCGTCGGCGCAATCAACTGGAACGCCGACATCGACGCACCGAGTCTCGACGTCAGGGCCAGCGACGACGGCACGGACCTGGCCTATGGCGTCGGCGCCCAATTCCGCGTCTGGAGCCTCAGCCTGCGGGCCGAATACGAGCGCTTCGATATCAGCGATGCCGACACGGTCGACATGGTTTCGCTGGGCGTGACCTGGACCTTCCTGTAAGCTGCTACGACGCGTACGCTCGGCACGTAAATATTTGATCGGCCGCGAATTGTCCATGACGGGATGCGACTTGATCGCAACGTCGATCAGCGTTGGAACTTTCAGCGGACGCCTTGCCTCTAATTTCCTGAGCGTCTATGACGCTCGGCGTCGACCTACCTCCCTGGGTTCGACGTCGCCCGGTCATCCCCCAATACCGGGTTTATTTACCCCGGCCGGATCCGCTGGTCCCGCCGGGGTTTCTTTTGTCGCGGCATCTTGCCATCGAGCAGTTTTTCGAGCATGCCGCGCGCTTCCTGCACGCCGTCGCCGCGTCAGCGCCGAAAACAACTGCACCGTGACCGCCGCTCCGCGGGCAACTTGCGCCGCACGGCCTGCAAGGCATTGCCGCCGGCGCCCCGACCGAGCTTGTCCGACTTGGTCAGCAGGATGTGCACCGGCATGCCCGCGGCTCGTGGCGAGTTCGAGCATCTCCTGGTCGTGCTCGGTCAACGGATGACGCACGTCCATGACGATGATCGTGCCCTGCAGCGACTCGCGCTTCGCGAAATAGCTCTCGAGCAGCGTGCCCCAGTGCGCCCGCATGTTGCCAGAAACCTTGGCATAGCCGTATCCCGGCAAGTCCACCAGCCGGCGGCTCCGCCTCCAGCTCGAAAAAATTGATCAGGCGCGTCGCGCCCGGGCGTCTTGCTCGTGCGCGCGAGTCCCTTGCGCTGGGTGATGGCGTTGATCGCGCTCGACTTGCCGGCGTTCGAACGCCCGGCGACGGCCACTTCGACGCCACGTCCGGCGGCAGCTGGCTGACCTTGTTGGCGCTGGTGAGGAAACGGACGTTTTGATACGCAGCCATGGTTGCTCGCCTGGGAGGGCCGCGGACCATGCGCGACGGGGGCCTTAGTGTACAATTTGCGGCTGGCCCGGCAGGCAGCATTGAGGCCGACGCCGGGTTTTAGCGCATGCAGCGCCCTCGCGGCCGTCGCCTTTTTTCGGAGTGGTTGCAACATGACCGCGAAGTTCGTCGCCGCCCTCGGACTGGTGGCCATCGCTGGGTGGAGCGGCTCGGCGCTTGCCGCGGGCACCAAGGAAGCGGGCCAGACGAAATCCGCCGTCTGCATGGCCTGCCACGGCATGGACGGCAACAGCGCGAATCCCGAATGGCCGAGCCTCGCCGGCCAGCACGCGTCGTACATCGTCAAGCAGCTGAAGCACTTCAAGGCTGGCGATCGGCAGAACCCGCTGATGATGCCGATGGCCGCCATCGCTGTCCGACCAGGACATGGAAGACCTCGCGGCGTACTACTCGGCCCAGACCCTGCGCCCCACCGGCGAGACCGAACCGTCCAAGGTCGAGCTTGGCGAGCGCGTCTACCGCGCCGGCGCCATCGACCGGGGCGTGCCTGCCTGCGCGGGTTGTCATGGGCCCGCCGGCGCCGGCAACCCCGGAGCGGCCTACGCCGCAGATCGGCGGCCAGCACGCGTGCTATGCCGCGCCGCAGTTGCGCGCCTACAAGTGCGGCACCCGCGCCACCGACCCGAACCAGATGATGCGTACCGTCGCGGGCAAGCTCACCGAAGAGGAAATCGACGCGGTCGCTTCGTACCTCCAGGGCCTGCGTTGAACCTCCGACCGGCCGCAAGTCTGAAGCCACCATATGAATACCCAATCCCTGTTTCGCCCGTTTCCGACAAGTCCTGGTCGCCGGCGCGCTGTTGGCCGCGGCCGGCGTCGCATCCGCCGCGGTCGAACTGCAAGCAAGGCGTGCAACTACAAGGTGCTGCAACCGGCGCAGCCCACGAATGTGGCGCCCGGGCAAGGTCGAGGTGGTCGAGGTGTTCTGGTATGCCTGTGGACACTGCTACCTGCTCGAGCCGAAGCTCGAGGCCTGGGACCGCAGCGGCCGGCCCGCCAATGCGCAGCTGGTCCGGCTGCCGGCCACCTGGAACACCTGTTCAAGACGCACGCGCGGGTGTTCTACACGGCGGAGCTGCTGAACAAGCCGAACCTGCACTCGGAGATCTTCCGCGAGATCAACCTGAAGGGCAATCGGCTCGACACGCCGCAGTCGATCGAGGCATTCTTCACGTCGCGTGGCATCAGCAAGGCCGACTTCCAGAAGGCATTCGCCAGCTTCGCGGTCGACACCAAGATCATGAAGGCCGAGGACCTGAACCGTCGCTACAAGATCACCAGCACGCCGACCGTGGTCGTCAACGGCAAGTACGTCACGGACGTGAGCATGGCGGGCGGCGAAGACAAGCTGTTCCAGGTCATCAATGCCCTCGTCGCGAAGGAAAAGCCGCGAGCTGATCGACGACGACGCTCGACAAGCGCCGGTTTGCCGCGGCGGCTTTTTTTATCCCCTGGATCGAGCCAGCGCGCCGGTCCCGCGATTCGGGGCTTTTGCGGTTTGCCGCGGACTGTGTGCTAAAACGGCGGCCAATCCCGCGGTTCTCGGATACCCCATGCTCCGACTCCTCATCCCTACCGGCACCGGCTACACCTGGATCGAGCATTCGCCGCCGGCGCCGTTCCCGGACGAGTTCCTCTGGGCCGATCTCTACGAGCCCACCACGGAAGAAGAGCGCGCGGTCGAAGCGCTGCTGACCGTCGACGTGCCGACGCGCGACGAGATGAAGGAGATCGAGACGTCGAACCGCCTCTACGAGGAAGGCGGCGCGATCTACATGACCGCGACGGTCGGCAGCAAGCTCGACAGCGATCGGCCCGAAAGCAGCGTGATCACGTTCATCCTGACCAACGGCCGCATGATCACGAACCGCTACGTCGACCCGACGCCCGTGCGCCGCTTCATGCAGTTCGTCGAGCGCTCGCCGGCGGCCTGCACGTCGGCCACGACGCTGCTCGCCGGCCTGGTCGAAGCCTTCGTCGAGCGTATCGCCGACCTGCTCGAGCGCGTGCAGACGGAACTCGATCACCGTGTCGTTTGCGATCTTTCCCGCGCGCAGGCCAGACGTCCGCCGACGAGCGACAACCTGCACGCGCTTGATCCGGCAGATCGGCGCCGACGGCGACCTGGTCTCGAAGGCGCGCGAAAGCCTGGTCAGCTTCCATCGCATGCTGATGTACCTGCCGCAGAGCGCGAACCTCACGCTGTCGCAGGAACAGCGCGGCCGCTACCGGTCGATCCTGAGCGACGTGCAATCGCTGACCGACCACGCCTCGTTCCTGACAGCAAGATCCAGTTCCTGCTCGATGCCGTGCTCGGCCTGATCAACCTGCAGCAGAACAACATCATCAAGATCTTCTCGGTGGCCGCGGTCATGTTCCTGCCGCCGACGCTGGTCGCGAGCATCTACGGCATGAACTTCCACCACATGCCCGAACTCGACAAGCCCTGGGGCTATCCGGTCGCGCTGCGTCGCGATGGTGATCTCGGCCGTGCTGCCTTACATCTATTTCCGCCGCAAGGGCTGGCTGTAGCTGCGAGCGACCGGATGACGCCCGCCGCTTTTGCCGCGCTGACCGCGGTCGTCGCGGTAGCTGCGCTGACGCCGGGTCCTGCCGTCACCGCCATCGTCGCGCGAGCCGTCTCCGATGGCTCTGCGCCCGCGCAATGGCCATCAATGCAGGCGTCGTGACGGGCGACCTGATTTTTTTTGCGCTCGCGGCGGCCGGCATGGCGGCCCTGGCGCGATCGGCAGGCGAGGCTTCACCGTCCTGCAGATACGCCGGCGCTGCCTACCTCGTCTGGCAAGGCCTGAAGTTCTGGCGGCGCCACCCCGCGCGCCGACTGCAGTCGCAGCCGGCGGGCACGAACGGCACTTCTGGCGCAATTACGGCGCCGGACTGCTGCTGATGCTGGGACACGCGCAGGCGATGCTGTTCTATGCGGCGCTGCTGCCGGGCTTCGTGAACTTCGCCGACACTTACGGCTGCGCGATTTCGTGCTGATCACGCGATGCTCGTCGTGGTCATCGGCGGCATCAACGCCGCTTATGCCGTGGCGGCGGCACAAGCACGCAGGTTCATGGCCGGCGAGCGAGCGCAGCGCACGATGCATCGCGTTGCCGGCACGCTGCTGCTGGTCGCGGCCGCGCTGGTGCGATCCGGTGAGACCGCGGTGGTAGGATGGCCGCATGGCCAAACCCACCACGACCAACATGGCGATGTTCTGCGACTTCGAGAACGTCGCGCTCGGCGTGCGCGATGCGCACTACTCACGCTTCGACATCGACAAGGTGCTCGAACGACTGCTGCTGAAGGGCAGCATCGTCGTCAAGAAGGCCTACTGCGACTGGGAACGGTACAAGGAATTCAAGGCGCCGATGCACGAGGCGTCGTTCGAGCTGATCGAGATCCCGCACGTGCGCATGTCGGGCAAGAACTCAGCCGACATCCGCATGGTCGTCGACGCGCTCGACCTCTGCTACACCAAGTCGCACGTCGACACGTTCGTGATCGTGAGCGGCGATTCGGATTTCTCGCCGCTCGTCAGCAAGCTGCGCGAGAACAACAAGATCGTGATCGGCGTGGGGTCAAGAGCTCCACGTCCGACCTGCTGATCGCGAACTGCGACGAGTTCATCTACTACGACGACCTGGTGCGCAAGGACGAGCAACGCCGGGGCCGTCGCCGGCCGGCGAGCGCAGCGGTGCGTCGCAGGCTCGTCGCGCACGCCAGGCGCGACCGGCCGCGGCGGCCGCTCCGCGCAGCCGCGATGACACGGCACCGACCGTCGCACTCGCAAAAGCCGCGGTCGTCGACGGCAAGCCTGCAGCCACGCGGCGCGGACAGTCGCGCGCGAAGATCGACGACGAGAAGAAGCAGGAAGCATTCGACCTGGTGCTCACCACGATCGAGGCGCTCGCCGACGAACGCGATACGAGCGAAAAGGTCTGGGGCTCGATGATCAAGCAGGCGCTGAAGCGCCAACGCCCCGGCTTCAACGAGAGCTACCACGGCTTCCGCAGCTTCAACCAGCTGCTCGAGGAAGCGCGCGACCGCAAGCTGCTCGAGTTGGAAAAGGACGAAAAATCAGGCGGTTACATCGTCCGCGCCACGGCCGTCTGATCCAGCCACGGCGCTTGAAACGTGCGAAGACGCACCATTCTGGCGCCGTGCGACAGTCCGGCGCACATCCGGCGCGATATGATGCGGGCCAGTCCAGCGCCGATCGTCCGGAGAATTCATTGACGCGTTCGATCGATCCAGCCGCGAGGGCGGCCCTTCGCCATGCCGTCGCGGCCTATGCCATGCCCACCTTCGCAAGGCCTTGTGGCAACTTGCGAATACGCTGGTACCGTTCGTGGCGCTCTGGACGCTCGCCGTCATGACGTCTCGACGCCAGCGATGGCTGGTCATTGCTGCTGGTGCTGCCGCTTTCCGGCCTGTACGTGCGCCTCTTCATCATCCAGCACGACTGCGGGCACGGTTCGTTCTTCGCCAGCGCGCGCGCGAACGAATGGGTTGGCGCAGTGCTCGGGCTGATGACGTTCTTCCCGTTCTCGTATTGGAAGAAGACACACGGCATCCATCACAACACGTCCGGCAACCTCGACAAGCGTGGCTTCGGCGACATCGACACGCTGACCGTGCGCGAATACCGGTCGAGGAACGCATTCGGCCGGCTTGCGCTATCGGTTGTATCGCAGCATGCCCGTGCTGCTCGGCGTCGGGCCGTTATACCAGTTCATCGTCAAGCATCGCGTGCCGTTCGACTTGCCGCTGTCGTTCCGCAAGGAATGGGCCAGCGCACTCTGGAACGATCTCGCGCTGCTGGTCGGTGGCGCCGCGCTGTGCTGGCTGTTCGGCTGGCAAGCGGTGCTGGCCGTGCACATCCCGATCATGCTGGTCGCCGGCGCGACGGGTGTCTGGCTGTTCTACGTGCAGCACCAGTTCGAGAACACGTACTGGGCGCGACAGGGGCAGTGGAGCGCGGAGTCCGCGGCGATGTCGGGCAGTTCGTTTTACGACTTGCCACGAGTTGTGCACTGGTTCACGGGCAACATCGGCTACCACCACATCCACCATCTCTCGAGCCGCGTGCCGAACTACCGGCTGCGGGAGTGCTACGACGCATCGCCTGCGCTGCAGGCCGTGCCAAAGATGACGGTGTGGCGCAGCCTGCGGTGTGCCGGCCTGAAGTTGTGGGACGAAGAGCGCGGCGAGATGGTCGGGTTCCGGCAAGTGCGACGCGTGGCGGTTGCGTGTAGCGGGACTTGAAACTTTGCCGGGACGTGAACCAATTAGTTTCCTAGATTGCGTTTTGCCGGGCCCAGCTGCCACGAGGCAGCATGGCACGTGATCGTCGAGCCTGCGTGATCACCTGAGCCCGTTTGAGCCGCCCGGATCGCGGGTAGCCAGATCCTCCTCGACGAATCGCAGCAAGGCTTCCAGCATTGCCTCGCGCGGGTAGTCGTTCTTGTCGACCAATGTCTTCGCAATGGTGGGGTGCGAACGACTCACCGGAACCGCGACGGCCCAGTGATCGGCGTTCAGGAAACCAACCAGTGTGCTGCCGTGCAGGATCTGGTCCGAGTAGATGACCTGGCTGTCATTCCGCCAATCGATCTCGCCGAGACGCTTGTACGACTTTTCGATGACCCGCGACACCCGATCCGGTGTCGGCAGCGTTACGAGCGAGTAATAGCGCACGCCCGGCGCCAGGGGGTTCTGCGCCAACCAGGCTTTGCGGACGTCCGGTCGCAGGCTCGCCACGCCCCCTCCGTCTCCCTTGTCGCACTCCGCGCGGGGCCAGTGTCGAAGCAGTTCCGCCTGCTGTTGCTCCGCGTCGTTGGCCAGCGCCGAGCCGCCCACAGCACCCGCCGCATTGACCACCGCGGCCACTCGATCCCGGATCTCCGGATAGCGGACGACGGCTTCGAGGATGTCAGGACTGCCCTTGGAATAGCCGACGAGCACGAGCCGGGGCAGACCGGGCTCCGCCGGCCGGGCCATGATCGCGTCGCGGATCTGGCGGGCGTTCGTCTCTATGCCGGACAGTGCATCGACGGCCATGACCTCCTGGTCGTAGCCATACTGACGCAGGTGGGCTGCCGCGCTGCCCGGTGGATCGAGCCACTGCGCGAAGCAACCGTAACCGATGCCTGGCACGACCGCCGCTATCAGGCGCCGTCGGGACATCCCGAGCTCGACCGGCGCGCCCGTGCCCGCCGGTTCATCGTTGACGGGAGTCAGGGCCGTCTCGCACGGACGGTAATCCGGCAGGTCTGTCCCATGCTTCTGCAGGACGGCGCAGATAAATCTCCCTGAAGCGTCCGCGTTTATCGGTCACGTCCTTGGGGATGTCCACGGTGTACTTGTCGACCGCCGGAGGGGTCGTGGTGGCACAGGCGCCGAGCGAACACGGCGGCTGTCATCGCCATCCACTGTGACGACTGCACTCTTGCGCCTGTCGCTGGACGTTCTGCGATTGACCCTGCAGCAGATCCGACTAATCGCCCCCATCGTCGAGCTCCTTCGGCGGCGCCGCCTCGGCCGCGCGCTCGTACGATAGCGGTTCCCAGTCCAGGACTTCGACGTCGGAGATCGTCAGCGGCCGCGTGCCCAGGAAAAGTGCGACTCGGCGCCCGTCGGTGTAGTAGCTGTCCCCGCCTGCCAAGGCCCTCGGATGATCGGCGGGAACGGCACCAACTCCGCTGACGAATGCAAGTTTCTCGAGACCGCCCGAGTACATGAAGTCCGAGATCAGGAAGTTGCGCACTTCGTCCACGTCGGGATGAAGACGCAGGTCGCGCGCATTCTCAGGAAGGTATCGACCGCCGATCGGCCGCCCTGTCTGGGCCACGAACACGAATTGCCCGCGATAGTTGATTGGCGCCCTCCAGACCCGGACCCAGTTCGCTGGAGCACCGGCTTGCGCGCGCTTGAGTAGATAAAGGTCCGGCAGCCGCCCGAATACCCGCTGCGCACTGTGCCCACCCCTGTCGGATTGCGGCGATAGCCTCGCCTGACGAACGCTGCGCCGATGTCGTCGAGGTCACCGACGAGCACGACATTGAGTGGGTCGCCCGCGGCGGCGCCCGCATCAGTGCCGGCACAACAAGGCAGGCTTTCGAGCGCCCGGCGCAACGCCTCGAGGTCATCGTAGCGAGAGATTTCCGAATCTGCATATCGATGAATCTGCTCGCCGGCCCGTGCCACATCCCCGCGGACCGGCAGGAACAGCGTAAAGGGCACCATCGATTTGTTGCCCAGCAGGTCGACATTGAGCAACTTGGTGACCGGTTGGGGATTCGTGAACAGGATTCCGCTGTTTGCGCCGTGTGCAGGAATCGGGTTGGGAAAAGCGAGTCGGTCGAAGTGCTCGTCGATGCGCGCATTGGTTTCGCCACCCAATTTGACGTGCGCCGACCACGCCACTTCCAGCGGCGAGAAATAATCGGGATCGGTGCCTGAGCGCAGCAGCCAGAACACCTGTTCCGTGTCGTTCCGGACCTCAATCCACACCGGCTGTATGCCGGCAGCAGTGACGTCCGTCCCGAACAGCCGCAGGCTGTCTTGCGCATCGAGCACCGTGGCACTGAGTTGCACACCCCGCTTTGTTTCCGTGATGGCTCGGGCTCTGAAGGGTGTGTCGCTCGTGTCCGCCGGCATGTTCCAGGTGGCGCAGCCGCTCAGGACGGCCAGGACGCAGGCCAGCCACGCGAGGTGCCTGGCGGAACGACGATCGGCCGCGAGCATCCTCATGGCGGCGATTCCTCGATCGTCTGGTTCGCGAATCCCGCCCCGAAGGGTTCCCAGCGAAGGAACTCGATTCCGGCCAGGGACGTCGGTTCTTTGTCGAACAGCAGCACGGTGCGCAGCCCGCTGGTGTAATAGGGGTCCGTTGTAAGGTTTTCGCGCGGCGCTTCTTTGGGTGCAGCGCCGATTCCGCCGACCAGGCCGATGGCTCGCAAGCCCTGCGAATAGACGAGGTCCTCAAGCAAGGCTCGAGCGGCCTCGTCCACGTCAGGATCGATCTTGTGTGTCGTAAACGTGGGGGAATGGATGGTCAGGCGGCTGCCGATGTCGCGACTGATCTGCCCCACCCAGACCAGCTTGCCCTGGTAGCGCATCGGACTGCGCCACAGGCGAAGATGGTTGCGCTGGTGAATGTTGTCGCGAGCCTTCTGTAGCGCAACGTCCTGCGATCGACCGTAGAGGTACAGGTTGCTGATCGGCGCGTACGGGTAACGCTCCCGGGCCATGGCGGATTTCATTGTCCGCAGCACCGATCCGCGCCACGTCGTTTCCGTCGGGCTCCAGCCACGGCGAATCAACGCGGGGAAGGCGTCGTCGAGACCACCGATGACGATCAGGTTGAGCGGATCGCCGTTTTTGGAGCCGTCCTTGTTGGTCACGCAGCAAGGCAGGGCTTTCAGCGCCGCCCGGAATTCCGCATCGTTCGTGTAATCGACGACGACGACGCTTTCGGGCGCACTGGGTTTGTTTTTTCGAAAGACCTTGCTCACGTGGTAGTCGGCGCGCAGACCGGGGACGCTGGCGAGCAAGGAGAAGCTGCGGCTGCGGTGGGTGGCAACCAAATCGATCTGCAGGAGCTTGACGCCCTCCTGCAGGTTCGTGAGGACGAAGCCCGCGACTTTCCCGCCCGGAGGCATCGGGTTGCGGAACGCGAGCTGCCTGAAGCGGCGATCCAGGTCGTCCAGCCTCTTGCCGGCGTCGTCCCGAGCCATCGCCTCCGCGGCTTCGGAGGCGGGAAAGAAGTTCGGATCGAGTCCCGGAAACAGCAACCAGTAGGGGACGTCCTCCCTGTTCTCGATCTCGATCCAGACGGGCTGGATCATCTTCTCGGCCAATGGCGCACCGTACACTGCGCCGCTCTCGTCTGCGGACAGCGCGGCCGCCGAAACGTGGACGTCACCGATGGTTCCGGACTGCGCGCGCTCGAGGTAGCTCGGAGAGTTTGGAGCGTCCTCTGCGTAAAGCGCCGGGCTGCCCAGTATCCCGACAGCCGCGATAGCGGTGACCAGGATTCTCATTACAATGGTTCGCAAATCTCTTGAGGATTTCCCGCAAGCCTGTGCGACGCAACCTTGAGCGGCGATAGGCCGACCGACCGACTGCTGGTAGGCGTTGACCTTAGTAGCGGATCGCAAAACTTCGCTCCGGCGGGACTCCACTACCGCGAGTATGTCCGACATCGAAACACTTGGCTTCAACGCCCACGTCGGTATCGAGCTCAAGGGGCGCTACGGGGGCGGGCCGCGAGCAGGCACCGGTTCACGGGACCGCCACTCACGCGTTGATGTTAAAGCCGCCGCACAGTCCTGTGGCAGCGGCGGCTCCGTTGCCGCCTGACCGACAACGTGCGAATGGCGCGCCCGACAGGATTCGAACCTGTGACCCCTGCCTTCGGAGGGCAGTACTCTATCCAACTGAGCTACGGGCGCGGGTTGGGCCCCCGAAAAAGAGGCCGGGAATCATAGCCCTGGCGGCAAACGGCGTCCACGCCGGCTGGCGCAGAACCAAAGCCACCACGCTATAATCCGCGGCTCTCGTCCTCCTGCTGTCCGGAGTCGCCCGTGAGTGCTGCGCATGACCGCAAGTTCTTCGACACGTTCATGCTGGTGCTCGGCATCCTCGCCGCGATTACCATCGGCCTGATGGTCGCTGGCCGGCATCATCTCGAGCAAGACGGCGGTCAAGTTCGTCGAGGAAGATCCGCTGCGCCAGAAGGAAACGCTGCAGCGCATCGAACCGGTCGCGCGCGTGGCCGTCGCCGGGCAGGACAACACCGCATTGAGCCCGCCAGCCGAGGCACCGGCGGCTGCAGCGGTCGATATGCCGGGCGACCAGGTCTATGAGCAGGTGTGCGCGGCCTGTCATGGCACTGGCATCGCCGGGGCACCGAAGCTCGGCGACAAGGCTGCGTGGGGACCACGCGCTCGCACAAGGTCGCCGACACGCTGCACAAGCACGCGATCGAAGGGTACCAGGGCAAGGCCGGCTACATGCCACCGAAGGGCGGCCGCACCGACCTGAGTGACCAGTCAGTCATGAATGCGGTCGAGCACATGGTTGCCGCGGCAAAGTAGACCGGCGCAACTTCCGGAGGAGCGACATGGCATGTTGCGTCCGTCCGTCCAGTACGCCGATTCGTGCCCTCATCGCCAGTGCATCGCCTGGCGACGCTGGCGTTCAGCCGCTCTGCGGCGGCTGCACGACAACGCCGCCTCAGCCGCAGCCCGAATCGATGCGTGACCCGCAGGCGGACTTCAACGCCTATCCGGACGTTCGGCTGGCCCGGCGACAATCTGGATTCCGCCTCAGGCGAGCCGCTGCGACTGCTCGACGCGAACATACGAACGGCGATCAAGAACGAACTGACGCGCAAGGGTTATGCAGAAGCCCCGGCCGGCACCACTCCGGACCTGCGCATCGTTTACGAAACGGCCAGCGCCGACAAGATCGAGAATAATCCGGTACGTGTTGGCGTGGGCGTCGGCAGCTGGGGCGGCAATGTGGGCGGCTCGGTCAACGTCGGAACCCCGAGCATCCGCAACTTCAAGGAAGGCACGCTGGTCGTGCACGCGATCGACAACGCGCGCAACGCAGAAGTCTGGCAGGGTCGCGTGTCGAACCGGATCACCAAGGGCAGTCTCGACGCCGCGGCGATCGCGCAGCGCCGTAGCAGCCGCGATGCGCGACTTCCCGGTCGCGCAGCCGCAGTAGCGCGCGTCAGTCTTCCGACTGGCGGAAATCCACGCCGAGCGAGCGCAGCTTGCGATAGAGGTGCGTGCGCTCCATGCCGACGCGCTTCGCGAGCTGGCCCGACCTTGCCGCCGCAGAGCTGCAGTTGCTGCGTCAGGTACGCACGTTCGAAATGCTCGCGTGCCTCGCGCAATGGCAGCGCCAGCAGGTCCTGCTTGACCAGCGGCTCGTCGACCGGCGTCTGCGACGATATTTCGCGCTCGATCTCCTCGAGCCGGATTTCCTCCGGCCCGCCCTGGATCAGCAGCCGGTGCACGAGGTTCTTCAGTTCACGAATGTTGCCGGGCCACGGATAATTGCGCAGGCGGTTCTGCGCGGCCACGCCGAATCGGCGAAACGGCAGGCGTTCGTCATCGACGAGCCGATCGACGTAATAACGCAGCAATTCCGGCACGTCCTCGGCGTAGTCGCGCAGCGGCGGAATGCGCAACGTCAGCACGTTGAGGTTCGAAAGCAGGTCGAGACGGAAGGGCTCGAGACCCCGAGTTTCGAAGCCGGGCTGTGCCGAGGACAAGATGCGCACGTCGAATCGCTGCGATGCGCGCCCCGCCGCGGCGCTGTGAACGAGCCGTCTCCAGGGCCGCGAGCAGCAGTCGCTGCGCACTCGCAGGCAGGTCCTCGAGCCCGTTGATGAACAGCACGCCGCCGTTGGCTTCCTCGAGCACGCCTGTCTTGCCGCTGAGGTCCGAGCCGAAGAACGTTTCCTCGGCATTTTCGTCCGTCACGGACCCCGCGACGACGGCAACGAACGGCCCGTGAACTGCGCGGGCTGGTGGCATGGATGTAGCGCGCAAATGCCTCGCGGCCCGGTGCCTGCTTCGCCGAGCAGCAGCACCGGCGCCTCGTGCGGCGCGATCTGCTTGACCTGTTCGCGCAGGTCGCGCATCAGCCGGCTGCGGCCGACCGGCGCGATCAGCGGCGGCACGAGCGTGCGCGAGGCGCGGCGTCGCCGCTTGCCCTCGTCCAGCGCGCGCTGCACCGTGCGCAACAGCTTCGCGAGCGAAAGGGGCTTTTCGACGTAGTCGATCGCGCCGAGGCGCGTGGCTTCGACGGCGGTCTCGACCGTGCCGTGACCGGACATCATCACGACGGGGGCCGTGAGCTGCCTGCGATTGCTGCCACTCGCGCAGCAGGCTGATGCCGTCGGTGTCCGGCATCCAGATATCGAGCAGGACCAGGTCGGGCGCCTGCCGTGCGCAGGCGGCGCGCGCTTCGGCCGCGTTCGCTGCCGTTTCGACGGCGTAGCCTTCCTCCGAGAGGATGTCCCGGACGAGTTCACGGATATCGTTCTCGTCGTCAACGACGAGGATACGGGCAGTGCTCATGCACGCTCTCTCCTGGGCTCGAACGTTCCGCGCCCACGCGCGCCGTCGGCCTTGGTTTCGGTGAGTGGCAGATCGATGCGAATTCGGGCGCCGCCCTCGGCGCGGTTGTCGGCCGACGATGTGACCGCCGTGTTCTTCGACGATCTTACGCACGATCGCGAGCCCGAGTCCGGTACCTTTTGCCTTGGTGGTCACGTAGGGGTCGAACACCTGGCCGATCAGTTCGCGATGGAAGCCCGGCCCGTTGTCTTCGACCGTGATCTCCGCCACCTCGACGCCGTCGCTGCAGAGCGCGGCGGGTCGCGATCGTGATCATGCCATCGGCATGGCCCTCGAGCGCTTCGAGCGCATTGGTCACGAGGTTGTGCAGCAACTGCCGCACGCGGCCCGGGTCCGCCGTGACGACTTCGAGCGTCGGATCGAGATCGACGCGCAGGCGCAATCCGCGCATCGCGCCCTGCGCACGATACAGGTCGGTGACTTCGGTGGCGACCTTGTTCAGGTCGACCGTCGCCATCTCGAGGCGCGGCGCGCGCGCATATTCACTGAACGCGTTGACCATTTCCTTCATCGCCTCGACCTGCTGCACGATCGTCTCGGTCGAGCGCTCGAGGATCTGCACGTCCTTCGGGTCGGTCATTCCGGGCAGCAGCTTATGGCGCATGCGTTCGGCCGACAGCCGGATCGGCGTCAGCGGATTCTTGATCTCGTGCGCGAGACGGCGCGCGACTTCGCCCCAGGCGGCCTCGCGCTGTGCCTGCAGCATCACCGTGATGTCGTCGAAGACGAGCACGTAGCCACCGCGTTCCTCGCCCTCCGCCGGCAAGCGGCGTGCACGCGCACATCAGGATCCGGCGACCCGACCCGGGCAGCCTGGAACACGAACTGCTCGCGCCATTCGGCGAGCGCCGGCCGAAAGTCGCTGGCGGCAGGCGTCGGCGAACTGCTGCACGAGGGCCTGCGGGTCTGCGCCGCCGAGTTCGTCGAGTCGCGCACCGACGCGCGCCTCGATGTCCTCACCGAGGATCATGCTGGCGGCGCGATTCGCAGTGCGCACGCGCCAGTCCGGCTCCAGCGAGATCACGCCCGTCGAGAGGCGCGCCAGGATTACCGCGAGGTTCGCGCGCTCGGTTTCGGCCGCCTGCTGCGCGCGGCGCTGGTCCTCGCGCGCGCGCCGCAGCCGTCGCGTCATGTCGTTGAACGAGTGGACCAGGAAACCCATTTCGTCGTGCGACGTGAGCGGCAACTTGGTGTCGAGGTCGCCTTGCGCGACGGCACGCGTGCCCTGCACGAGGTCCTGGATCGGTTGCACGAGACGCTGCGCCGTGAAGATCGCGCCGTACCAGGCCGCGAGCAGCGACAGCAGCAGCACGACCGTGAGCGTCAGGATGAAGCTCGCCTTGAGCGGCTTGCGCAGATAGTCCTTTTCGCCGAACTGCTGGTAGGCCGCCTGCACCGTGTCGGCCAGCGCGCCGAGCCGCTCGGCCACCGGATACATGACCTGCAGCACCATGCGCTCCTGCCCGGCCTGTCGCGGATTGATCGGCACCGCCGTGCGGATCAGGTAACCGCCTTCCTGCTGCGGCTCGAGGCTCACGAACGGCTGGCCCTGCCGCACCTGCAGCAGCACTTCGCCGGGCACGTCCTCCGGCACGATGTCCGACGACATGCCCTTGCTCACCGAGATGATCGTTCCCGATCCCGTGGCGACCGTCATTTCGAGCGCGCCGACCTGGCGGCGCAGCGTTTCGAGCATGCCGGGCATCGCGCTGCCCGCGATCCGGCAATTTCATCGCCGATCAGTTCGGAGTCGGCGAGGTGCTCGCGCATGCGCACCTCGAGCGCCGACCGCGACAGCACCAGCGCATCGTCGAGGCTCTTGCGGATTTCGACGTTGAACCAGCTGTCGATGCCGCGGTTCAGGAACTGCACGGCGAAGAAATAGACGAGCAGGATCGGCAGCGTCGCCAGCACGCCGAAGATCCACACCATGCGCGCCTTGAGACGCGAGCCGATCACGTGCCCGCGCCAGTCGCGGATCAATTGCGCGAGCTTGGTGGCGAGCAGGCCGACCAGCACCGCGAGGCCCGCGATGTTGATCATCAGGATCCACGGGTGCAGGCGGCTGAACTGCTCGGAGTTCTGCGCGGTCTGCGCCATGGACAGGATCGCGGCCAGCCAGAGCAGGCCGCCGATGCCCATGGTCACCGCCGAAGCGGCGCGTTTCAGGGACGGAGCGTCCATGTTACCCAGTCGCTCTCCTCACTCCAGTCGTCGGTCCAGAACAACAGCCAACCGAGCGCATCGGGCGCGGTGTTCAGGTCGAGCACGGCGCGGATCCGGCCCTCATAGGTTGGACCTTCTTCGACGAGGGCGGTATCCAGGATCGGCAAGCCGCGCAGTTCGCTGACACGATCGAGCGCAGCCTGCGAACGAACCGAAGTCCAGTTGCTCGCCAGTGTTCAGGTTGCGCACGAGATAACGCTGGCTCAAGGCGTGGTAGCGCCACTTCGTAGCGCTGCACGCAGCGCCGCGACTTCCGCGTCGGGCACGTAACGCCGCACCCGGTCGATCACGATCTCGTAGTTCAGCCGCAGCGTCAGGCCGGCATCGACCGCCTTGCGCGCGTCCTCCGGCAACGGAACATCGAGCGTGCGCGTCGAGTTCGTAGACGCCCTCGTCGAGCGCGACCCGCACGTCGCGGACGGCGAAGGCGCGCGGCCTCAGCATGACCCGCCAGCGGACCGACCGTTGCAATTAAGCACAGCACCAGCCACAGCCCGAAGCGGCGCAAAAGCGGCTTTTTCAAGGCGGCGATGGCAGGGCGGTGTGGCTCATTTCCAACGATCATAGCGACTTACTCAGGCAAGCATAATAGAACCCGTCCATGCCGGCCTCCCCCGGCAGCACCTGGTACCCAGGACCGGTGTCCGGCGGGCGGGCCGGCCAGGTGCTGGTCAGCCCCGGAGTGAGGTCGCTGGCACCTGGCGTGCGCTGCAGGAAATGCCGGATCGACCTTCTCGTTCTCGGCGGCCAGGAACGAGCAACTCGTGTAAAGCAGCCGTCCGCCCGGCTTGACCAGTGCCCACGCTGCCACCAGCAGTTCTCGCCTGGCGCTTGGCGAGCATCGGCACATCCGGGACCGTCGCAGCACCTTGATGTCCGGATGGCGGCGGATCACGCCGGTCGCCGAGCAAGGCACGTCCAGCAGGACCCGGTCGTAGGCGTTGCCATCCCACCATTCCGCGGCTTTGGCGACGTCCCCATTGACAGCTGGGCCTGCAGCCCGAGCCGGTCCAGATTCTCCTGCACTCGAGTCAGCCGGCTCGCCGACGTGTCGAGCGCCGTCAGCTCGACCATCCCCGCCGTGCGCTCGAGCACATGGCAGGTCTTGCCGCCGGGCGCCGCGCAGGCGTCGAGGATCCGCTCGCCTGGTTGCGGGTCGAGCAGTTCGACGGCCAGTTGCGCGGCCGCGTCCTGCACCGACAGGCTGCCCTCGAGGAAGCCGGGCAAGGTTGCGGACGTCGGTCGGCGGCGAGACGCAGAATCGCATCCGGCGCCCAGGGGTGGGGCTCGGCCTTGAACCCGGCCGCCTCGAGCGCAGCGACGCTGGCCGGTCGAGTCCGCGCGCATGCGGTTGACCCGCAGCCATAGCGGCGGATGCGCGTTGTTGGCCTCGAGCACCTCGTAAGGTGCATTGCCGCCGCGTTCCTTGCGCAGCGCCTCGACGATCCAGCGCGGATGCGCGGTACGCAAGCGCGAGATCGCGGTCGACCGCGTGCAGCACGTCCTGCCTGCTCGCGCTGGAAACGCCGCAGCACGGCATTGACGAAGCCCGCGGCTTTCTCGAAGCCGAGCACCCGCGCGGCACTGACCGTCTCGGACACGGCCGCGTGCGGCGGCGTTTCGCCGGCGATCAGCTGCTGCAGGCCGATTTCCAGCAATGCGCGCAAACGGGGGTGCAGCTGATCGGGCGAGCGCATCGCGTCAACGCCTTGAGGATCGCGAACAGCCGGAAATGCCAACGCAACGTGCCGTAGCAGAGCGACCGCTTGAGCCCGCGCGCCGAGCCTTCGTCGTTTGGACTCGGCCAGCAGCTCGTCGAGCGAACGGCCCCGGTCGATGACTTCGGCGACGATGCGCGCGGCATCGGCGCGGATTTCGGCAGGACCATTGCGCGTCACGATGCGTCTCCAAAGCGCGCACCGGTCAGGTCGCGGGCATTTGACAGGTCTTTGGCAGACAGGACCTTACGGCCGGGCAATTGCAGTTTCAGCAATTCGAGCATGCCGTCGCCGGTAGCGACCAGCAACCGCCGCGCCGCGCACGTGCCGGAGAGCGTCCGCCCGGCCGATGCGTGGCCAACGCCTCGGTCAGGACGGGTTTCGCCTCCCAGATGCGCACCTGCTCGCTCGCCGAGCCGTCGTCTCGGCGACGGGCCACGGATTGAAAGCGCGAACCTGGCGATCGATTTCGAGCGCCGAGCGAGTCCAGTCGATGCGCGCCTCGTCCTTGCGTCAGCTTGGCGGCGTAGGTCACGCCATGCGCCGGCTGCGGGTGTGGCTCGAGCGTGCCGCGCGCCCAACCGGCGACGGCTTCGACGACGGCGCGCGCACCGAGCGGACCCAGTTTGTCGTGCAGGCTGCCCCCCGTCTCGCGCGCGTCGATCGCGACTTCGCGTCGCAGCAACGTCCGGCCCCGTGTCGAGACCCGCATCCATCTTCATGATCGTGACGCCGGACACGTCATCACCGGCGAGCACCGCGCGCTGGATCGGCGCCGCACCGCGCCAGCGTGGCAACAACGAGGCGTGGATGTTCAGGCAACCGAGCGACGGAATGTCCAGCACGGCCTGCGGCAGCAACAACCCGTAAGCGACCACGACCATGACGATCCGGTGCGTACGTGGCGAGTCGCGCCTGTGCGGCAGCGATCCTTGAGCGAGACCGGTTGCTCGACGGGCAACCCGAGTTCGAGCGCGCGCTGCTTGACCGCGCTGGCGGTCAATCCGCGGCCGCGCCCGGCCGGGCGGTCCGGCTGCGTATAGACGGCGACGATCGAGTGACCCGGCGGCGTGCAACGCCTCGAGCGCCGGCACCGAGAACTGCGGGCGTGCCGGCGAAGACGATGCGCAGCGGCACCGTCAAATTGCCGGAACTCGCGTTTTCGTTCTCGCTGTCGGCCGGCGCGTTCGCGCCGCTCCTTCTCGAGCTTCTTGCGGATGCGGTTGCGCTTCAGCTCCGACAGGTAGTCGACGAACAGCTTGCCCTCGAGATGATCGATCTCGTGCTGCACGCACACGGCCAGCAGGCCGTCGAGGTCCATTTCGAAGGCCTTGCCGTCGCGGTCGAGCGCGCGCACGCGATCCGCTTCCGATCGCGTACGCAGCATGTCGAAGACCCCCGGCACCGAGAGGCACCCTTCCTCGGCCTCGATCGTGCCTTCGCGCTCGATGATCTGCGGGTTGATGAACGTCAGCGGCTGCGGTGCGTTCCGCCGAGACGTCCGTCACCAGCACGCGCTGGTGCACGTTGACCTGCGTCGCGGCGAGTCCGATGCCCTTGGCCGCGTACATGGTCTCGAACATGTCGTCGACGAGTCGAGCGATCAGCGGCGTCGACGGCGGCGACCGGCGCCGCCTTGGTGCGCAGTCGCGGGTCTGGATACTCCAGTATGGTGAGCTTCGCCATTGGTTTGAAAATGCTGCTAAAGTTAAGCCACGCTTGAACTTTACCGCCTACAAAACGGGCCCCTGGACCCGTCGCCGTCGAGCGGCGTGGCGCGACTGAGACGTGGTCGGCAGCCGCCGACGTACGAGCCCGGATTATAAGGCGGGAGTCGCGACACCGGATACCCGATGGAGAGAGGGATGGATCGTAACGTGCGCCCTGCGTCGTCGTTCAAAACACTGGCAGCCGCGCCCTGGCTGCGAGGGCTGATGCTGGCAACCGCCGTGGCCGGCCGGAGGCATCGCCCTGGGGCTGCTCGCTCCCGTGCACCGGTTCTGGCGCAAGCCGACGCCAACCGCTCCATGTCCGTGCCGATCGCCGCGACCGCGCCCGAGCGTTATGTCGTCAAGAAAGGCGACACGCTCTGGGACATCTCGGCGATGTACCTCAAAGATCCCTGGTACTGGCCAGAGATCTGGTACGTGAACCCGGCCATCGCGAACCCGCACCTGATTTATCCGGGTGACGTGCTGTATTTCAGCTACGTCGACGGCAAGCCGCGCGTTTCGCTCGAACGCGCGAGCGCGACGACGCTGACGCCGCAGGTACGCTCGACCCCGCTCGACGGTGCGATCCGCGCCATCCCGTACGACGTGCTGATGGACTTCGTCGGCCGGCCCACGCCTGCTCGAGAAGGACCAGATCAAGAAGGCGCCGTACGTCGTCGGCATGCGCGACCGGCACATCGTCGGCTCCACGGCCAACGAGGTCTATGGCCGAGGCCTGGAAAACCCGGCCACCGGCTCGCGCTACAACATCGTCCACGTCGGCGAGGAACTGCGCGACCCGGATGACGGCGACCTGCTCGGCTACATCGGGCACTTCGCCGGCGTCGGCGTCGTCATCCAGGCGACCGGCGCCGTCGTGCCCGGCAAGGACTCGATCTTCGACATGAAACGCGAGGAAGACCTCGCGCACATCAAGGTCCTCGGAGAAACGGGCCGCGAGATCCTGCAGGGCGACAAGCTGCTGCCGGCGGACGTCGACATCGGCAACGACTTCGTCATCTCGGTGCCGCAGAACGAGGCCGCTGCTCGGCCAGATCGTTGCCGTCGTCGACGGCGTGCACGTCGCCGGGCAAATACCAGGTCGTCGCGCTGAACCGCGGCAAGAAGCACGGCCTCGCGCCGGGCAATGCGCTCGGCGTGTTCTATCGTGGCGAAGAAGTCCACGACCGCTACGACCGGCTGGACTGGACGCGCTTCACCGCCAATTACGACAAGGTGCGCCTGCCGGACGAGCGCAGCGCCACCGTGCTCGTTTTCCAGGTCTACGACCGCATGAGCTATGCGCTGGTGGTCGAGTCTTCGCAGGTCATCCGACGCGGCGACTTCGTGGCGAACCCGCTCTACGGGCATCGCGACGGCGGCGCGACCGCGTGGGTGCCGCGCTGAAACGCCACTGACCGCGGCCAGCATGACCCGAACGGGCCAATTGGCCAGATTTGCGAAGAGCCTGCCGGGCACCCTCCCGGTAGGCTTTTTGCTTTATGGACGACCCGATTTCGCTGCTGACGCTGGCGCACGCCCCTGGCTTGCACGCCGGCATGGTGGCCGGGTACCTCGATAGCGCTCGCACGCCCACTGCACTTCTCCAGGAATCCGCCGACGCATTGGCGGCGCTGGAGTTGCCGCGCGCCGTCGTCCGCGCGCTGCGCCGACCCGATGCCGTGCAGATTGCCGTCGGCACGGCCTGGCTCGCAGGCAGTCCCCGCCGCAGACTGATTGCCTGGGGCGCCGAGACTATCCCCGCCTGCTCGGCGAGATCCCGGACGCCCCGCTCGTGTTGTTCGTGGAAGGCGATCCGGCGGCGCTGGCCGTGCCGCAACTCGCGATCGTCGGCAGCCGCAATCCGACCGCGCTCGGCCGCGATACCGCGCACAATTCGCCGAACATCTCGGTTCGCATGGGTCTCGGCATAACCAGCGGCCTGGCGCTGGGCATCGATGCGGCCGCCCACCGGGGCGCCTTGCGGGGCGAGGGTCGCACGGTTGCCGTGCTCGGCTGCGGCCTCGATGTGATCTATCCCACGCGAAAACGCGGGGCTGGCCAGCCGAGATCGTCGCCAGCGACGGCGCGCTCGTCACCGACCTTGCCGTGGGCACGCCACCGCTCAAGCAGAATTTTCCGCGCCGCAACCGCATCATCAGCGGGCTGGCGGTCGGCACGCTGGTCGTCGAGGCCGCCCTGCAAAGCGGCTCGCTGATCACGGCCCGCCTGGCCGGCGAACAGGGTCGCGAAGTGTTCGCGATCCCGGGCTCGATCCACAATCCGATGGCCCGCGGTTGTCATCGCCTGCTGCGGCAGGGCGCCCGGCTGGTCGAGAACGTCGACGATATATTTAACGAACTTGGACCGATCCTCGGCGAAATCGCTCGGCTTCTTGGCGCAAATCGTCGCAGACACCCGCCATTCCGGTACCGCCTCTCGGTTGGACAAGGAGTATGAAATCCTGTTAGATGCGCTCGGCTTTCGAACCCTCCAGCCTCGACGCGCTCGTGGTCCGGACGCGGCGAGAACCGCTGCAGTCGCCTCGATGCTGCTCATTCTCGAGCTCGACGGGCGGATACAACAGCAGCCGGGCGGGCGCTACAGCCGCACGCTGCCGGGGAAGGTGTAATGAAGGAAGGCGTCCTCGATATCCTGATCTACCTGTTCGAGAACTACTTCGACGCCGAGTCCGACGAAGGCATCGAACCTGACCGCGAAACGCTGCAGCAGGAACTCGAACACGCGGGATTTCCCACGGCCGAAGTCGAGCGTGCGCTTGTGCTGGCTCGAGGAACTCGCGGCTGACCCGTCACGCCTGCATCCAGCGCCGACGAGCCGCGCGATCCGCGTCTTCGCCGCGCTCGAACAGGCCCGCCTCGACACCGACTGTCGCGGCTACCTGGTCCACCTGGAACAGGTGGGCATCCTTTCGCCCACGCAGCGCGAGCTGGTGATCGACCGCCTGATGGCGCTCGACGGCGACGAGATCGACATCGAAAAACTCAAGTGGGTCGTGCTGATGGTGCTCTTCAGCCAGCCCGGACAGGAGACGGCGTTCTCCCGCATGGAAGACCTCGTTTTCGAGGATCGCAGCGGAGCCATTCACTGAGGCGGGCATCGTCACGTGCCGCGCCCGCTGACCGATGCCGCGGACCGCCGCGGCATGTTTTTTTGAGGGATATGACCAAGAATCTCGTCATCGTTGAATCGCCGGCCAAGGCCAAGACCATCAAGAAGTACCTGGGCAAGGACTTCGAAGTGATGGCTTCCTATGGCCACGTTCGCGACCTCGTGCCCAAGGAAGGCGCGGTCGACCCCACGCGCAATTTCGCGATGCGCTGGGAACTGATCGACAAGAACAGGAAGCACGTCGACGCGATCTCGCGCGCCATGAAGAAGGCCGACGCGCTGTACCTCTCGACCGACCCCGATCGCGAAGGAGAAGCCATCTCGTGGCATCTCTACCAGCTGCTGAAAGATGCCGGCTCGCTCGACGGCAAGAGCGTGCACCGCAGCGTTTTCTACGAGATCACGAAGAACGCCGTGCAGGAAGCGGTCGACAATCCGCGCGAGATCGCCGACGAACTGGTGAAGGCTTACCTCGCGCGACGCGCGCTCGATTACCTGGTCGGCTTCAATCTCTCGCCGCTGCTGTGGAAGAAGGCCGGGCTTTCCGGCGCCTCGGCCGGGCGCGTGCAGAGCCCGGCGCTGCGCATGATCTGCGAGCGCGAGGAGGAGATCCTCGCGTTCAAGCCGCGCGAATACTGGACGATCGATGCGCAGGTCGAGAAAGATGCACAGCCGTTCACTGCCAAGCTGACGGAGCTCGCGGGCCGCAAGGTCGAGCAGTTCACGGTCGTGGATGCTGCCGGGGCCGATTCGGCACGCAGAACGCTGGAGCAAGCTGCCGGCGGCACGCTGGTCGTCACGAACGTCGAAAAGAAGCAGCGCAAGCGCAACCCGTCGCCGCCGTTCACGACCTCGACCCTGCAGCAGGAAGCGGCACGCAAGCTGGGCTTCGGCGCGCAGCGCACGATGCGCATCGCTCAGCGCCTGTACGAGGGCGTCGACTTCGGCGAAGGCCCGGTCGGCCTCATCACTTACATGCGCACCGACTCCGTCAATCTCGGCGTCGATGCGATTCGCGAGATCCGCAGCGTGATCGAGCGCGTGTACGGCAGCACTTCGCTGCCCGACGCACCGCGAATCTATCAGCACGAAATCGAAGAATGCCCAGGAAGCGCACGAAGCCGTGCGGCCGACCGACGCGGCGCGGGCACCCGAACAACTCGCCGGCAAGCTCGAAGCAGACGAGCACAAGCTTTACACGCTGATCTGGCGCCGGGCCGTTGCGAGCCAGATGGAAGCGGCCGTTTACGATACGGTCGCGGTTGACCTGGCCGCCGGTGCAGAAAACAGCTTCCGCGCGAATGGCTCGACCCTGTTGTTCGCCGGGTTCCTGGCCGCGTATCGCGAAAGCACGGACGACGTCGCGGCGGACGATGACGAGAACCGCATGTTGCCGCCGCTCGAAAGTGGCGACCGCGTCAAGCTGCTCGCCATCGACACTGCGCAGCATTTCACCGAGCCACCGCCGCGCTATTCGGAAGCGAGCCTGGTAAAGGCGCTCGAAGAACACGGCATCGGCCGGCCGTCGACGTACGCGAGCATCATCCAGACGCTGCTCTACAAGAAGTACTGCGAACTGATCAACCGGCGGTTCGTGCCGACCGACCTCGGCAAGATCGTGAGCCGCTTCCTGACCGGCAATTTCGAGCGCTATGTCGATTACGGGTTCACGGCCGCGATGGAAGACGAGCTCGACAATATTTCGCGCGGCGAGGAAGAGTGGGTGCCGGTGCTCGAGCGCTTCTGGGTCGAGCTCAAGAAACAGATCGACGACGTTACCGAGAACGTCACGCGCTCCGACGTAGCGATGGCGCGCGACATCGGCATCGATCCGGTCTCCGGTCGCCCCGTCAGTGTTCGCTTTGGCCGCTTCGGCGCGTTTGCGCAGATCGGTACGCGCGACGATGAAGACAAACCGAAGTTCGCGAGCCTGCGCCCGCACCAGCGCATGGACGACCTGACCCTTGCGGATGCGCTCGACCTGTTCCAGTTGCCGCGCACGCTCGGCGAATGGGACGACGGCCATCCGATCAAGGTCGCGATCGGTCGCTTCGGCCCGTACGTGCAGTACGGCGCAAAAAAGTATGCGTCACTGAAAAAGGAAGACGATCCGTACACGGTCACGCTCGAGCGCGCCCGGCAGGTCATCCGCGAAAAACAGGAGATCGAGGCGAATCGCATCATCAAGGAATTTCCCGAGGCCGGCATCCAGGTGCTTGAATGGCCGGTATGGTCCGTACATCAGCGACGGCAAGAAGAACGGCAAGATTCCGAAGGATCGCGATCCGAAGTCGCTGACGATCGACGAATGCAAGGCGCTGCTAGCGGCAGCGCCGGAACGCACCGCTGGACGCTGGGGTCGCAAGACCGCGGCCCGGCCGGCAACGCCGGCGGCCACGTCGAAGACAACGAAGAAGTCTGCAAAGAAAACTGCCGGGAATGTCGCGGAGAGCACCGCGAACGGCGGTCGGCGCCCGGGAACGTGGTCACGAAGAAGCCGGCTGCGAAAAAGAAAAAAGCTGCGAAGAAAAAGACACCGGCCAGGAAGAAAACCGCGGCTGCGAAGAAGCCCGAGTCTTCACCGGAGCCCTGATCGTCATTTAACCTCGCTCGCTACGCGCCGAGGCACGCAGCAACATGACCAACGACACGCCGTCCGTCTCCGCCGTCATCACGTACCTGCGCGGACTGCATGACAGCATTACGGCTGCGCTGGAAGCCGCGGACGGCAGCGGTGAATTCCGGCGCGACGCGTGGCAGCGCCCCGAAGGCGGTGGCGGCGAATCGCGCGTGATGCGCGAAGGCGCCGTTTTCGAGCAGGCCGGCATCAATTTCTCGCACGTGCTCGGCGGCAAGCTGCCTGCTTCCGCCACGGCGCAACGGCCCGAACTGGCCGGTGCGAGCTTCGAGGCGACCGGTGTGTCGCTCGTGATCCACCCGCGCAATCCCTACGTGCCGACGTCGCACGCCAACGTGCGTTTCTTCGTCGCGATCGAAAGATGGCGAGCCCGCGGCGTGGTGGTTCGGCGGCGGATTCGACCTCACGCCGTATTACCCGTTCGATGAGGACGTGCTGCACTGGCATCGCACGGCGCAGGCCGCTTGCGCACCGTTCGGCGCGGACGTGTACCCGAAGTACAAGGACTGGTGCGATCGCTACTTCTACCTGAAGCATCGCAACGAGCCTCGCGGTGTCGGCGGGTTGTTCTTCGACGACCTGAACGAAGGGGCTTCGAGAGATCGTTTGCGTTCATGCGCAGCGTCGGCGATCACTACGTGTCGGCGTATCTGCCGATCGTCGAGCGCCGCAAAGACACGCCGTACGGCGAACGCGAGCGCAACTTCCAGCTTTACCGCCGCGGCCGCTATGTCGAATTCAACCTGGTCTACGACCGCGGCACGATTTTCGGGCTGCAGTCCGGCGGCCGCATCGAGTCGATCCTGATGTCGCTGCCGCCGCTGGTGCGATGGGAGTACGACTACGAGCCGGAGCCCGGCACGCCGGAAGACCGCTTGTACAAGGACTTTCTGCGGCCGCGGGATTGGCTCGGCACGCGCGGAGCGTGACGCGCTGTTGACACGCGCAGTAGCCGCGCGACACGCACCCGAGTCAGCGGTCGTGCGTAAATTTTACGAGCGCATGTCTGCGTCTGCATGTCTGATTGTCTCCTCAGTCGTTCCCGTCTACCGTGAGTTTCGTCGCTCGTAGCCGATGGTTTCGCGGCGGCGCGCATCGGCCAGCGGAAGGAAAATAATCCACGGAACGTCGTATCACAGCAGGTACGAGAGGAGATCCCATGACCAGGTCCATGCGTTTTTTGTTGCTGAGTTCGGCTGCACTACTGGCGGTCGCGGCAGGGCCAGTTCTTGCGGAGCCGGTGCCCGACAATCCGGATTCGGTGCTCGCTAGCCTTCAAGAAGTCACCGAACGCGAAGCTCGGTGCACGGCTCGACCATCTTTATGCCGCGTATCTCGAGTCGCGTCGCGCTGGCGTCACCGAGCAGGCATTCCGCGACAGCAAAAAGGCCCTGCGTGTCGCAGGACGGCATGATCGGCGTCGATGCAATGGCCACCGACGGCGAAGCGTTGGTCCGTTCTCTGCGAGCACTCGGGCGACGCACGTGCGTGCGGTCGGGCCGCTGGTCTCGGCGCGCGTGCCCGTCAGTGCCTTGGGCCGCCTCGCGGCCGACGAGGCTCTCGCGTATGCACGCCCGGTCATGGCGAAAACCAATGCGTTGCCCGCCAAGAGCGGTGTCGCAAGGCGTGGTCAGCATGCGTGCCCAGATCGCGCGCAATGAAGCCGGCGTCGACGGTACCGGTATCACCGTCGGCACGCTCTCGGACAGTTTCGCCTGCCACCCGCCTGCGTTCGTGCCGGGCGCGCCGAACTCGACCAAGAACGAGGACATCTCGAATGATGAACTGCCCCAGCGAGTGCACATCCTCTCCGAAGGCCCGTGCGGCGACGGCAGCGACGAAGGTCGAGCGCATGGCGCAGCTGGTGCATGACGTCGCCCCCGGTGCGAACATCGCGTTTCACACCGCGTTCAACAGCGAGCTCGATTTTGCGGAAGGCATCATCGACCTCCAGGAAGCGGGCGCCGACGTGATCGTCGATGACGTCATTTATTTCGCCGAGCCGATGTTCATGGACGGCATGGTGGCGCAGGCCGTCGACATCGTGACCGAGCGCGGCGTGCCGTACTTTTCCTCCGCCGGCAACCAGGCACGCGACTCCTACCAGAACGCGTTTCGCGGTGTGAACAGGGCGACCAACCCGAACGCGAATACGCGCCGCTTCCACGACTTCGACCCGGGCCCGGGAGTACAGGATCCTGCAGCCGATCGCGCTCTTCCCCAGCAACGGGTTCAGCGACGTCGTGTTCACCTTCCAGTGGGATCAGCCGCATCGGACGGCGACGACCTACGCCTGGGTGAAGGCCGGCGCGAGCCTCGGCGAAGCCGCCGCCCGCAGCAGGGGCGCGACCAGTGACCTGGACCTCGTGTTTTTCAACGCCGACGGCCAGCCGATACGTCCTTGTCCGGCGACGTTTCCGGCCGTCATCACGTGCCAGTTCACCGGCGATGACAACATCGGCCGCGACGCCGTGGATCTCGCCGAAATCGTTTATGTCGGTCCCCCGACAGACCGCATAGACCTGTACGTCGGTCTCGTGGTCTCGGCTGGCGCCGATCCCAACGTCGTGAAATACAACTGGTTCGAATTCGCGGGAGCCTTCGAGCCACTCGCATTTCGATACCCACAGTGGCACGGCTTTCGGGCACGCGAATGCGGCCGGTCAACGTTTCGGTCGGCGCGGCTTCCTGGTACGCGACGGTGCCGTTCAGCACGAGTGGCAATGTGCCTCCGAATGACACGCTGCGTCCGCGGATCGACCTGAGCCCCTGCCGTCCCGCCTGCCTGAACGATTTCTCGTCGGCGGGTCGCATACCGATCTACCTCGACCGGTTCGGCCGACAGGCTCGCGGCGCCGGAGATTCGTCGCAACCCGAGCGTCACGGGCCCCGATGGCGGCAATACGACTTTCTTCCTCACCGACTCGAGTTACGATGATGATGATCGAGACGGGCTCAACAGTCCCACCAGTACCTTCATCACACCCGAGGCTGGACCGGCCCGGTGACGAGTACCCGAACTTCTTCGGAACGTCGGCATCCGCGCCGCATGTGGCCGCAGTCGCGGCGCTGATGCGGGACAAGGATGCGAGCGGAACTCCGCAATATATCCGGCGGGTGCTCGAGCAAACCGCGCGTCCGATACACCTGCGATTCATCTCGAACCGGCCATTGATCACGTTCCCGGTCACGGAGACTGGACCCAACGGCTACGACTTCGATTCTGGCTTTGGCCTGGTCGACGCGGCCGCGGCGCTGCGACTCTACGCGCCGAAGTAAACGGCGCTACGGTTCTGCAATCTTACGGAGCCCGGCCGCGAGCCGGGCTCTTTTTTTGCCGATCGGATGGCCCGGGCAACCACGTTATGTCACACCGCTCGATTCAAAACGTGACGCAGTTGCTTTCCAAAAACCACGGGCGTAGTTTCGCCTCACGGCAAACGTGAAGGGCACACCCGCTGCGAGGCGGGGCCGCAAAATCACAGCTCTTGATCCGAATCAAGAACAAGAGGGCTGGGTTACCTGAGGGGAAGCACCATTGCACGTCGCGCAGAGCGAGTCAGGTTCTTTTTAGTCGAGGGAACCGCGCGTCGATGCAGCGCATCGTTGCGCGTCGTTCCCGCTCCCGACTGCCAAGTGTCAAGCAAACGTAATGCCCTGCCGGAGGAATCCATGATCGAAGAAGCAGTTCCTGACATTGCTGTCGACGGCCGCGATCAGCGCCGTTGCCGCATTGTCAGTTCCCGTGTCCGACGCTCGTCGCGGCGCCTGGCGCCGAGTCGAAATCGCAGGCGAAGAAAGTCACCAACAACGCTTACATCGTGCGGCTGGCCGAAATGCCGGTGTCTGCCTATGACGGCAGCATCAAGGGCTATGCAGCGACGAAGCTGCGCAAGGGCCAGAAGATCGACCCGTACAGCCCGCAGGTCATCAATTACAAGTCGCTATCTCGAATCGCGACATGACGCCGTGCTCGGCGGCGGTCGGCGGCGGCAAGAAGCTGTACAGCTACGGCTATGTGTTCAACGGCTTCGCAGCGGACCTGACCGACGCGCAGGCCGCCAAGCTGCGAGCGACGCCCGGCGTGCTCGCGGTCGAGAAAGACGTCGCGCTGGAACTCGACACGTCGACCACGCCTGACTTCCTTGGCCTCACCGGCGCGGACGGCGTCTGGGCCACGACCGGCGCCAAGGGCGAAAACGTCATCATCGGCATCGTCGACGGCGGCGCCTGGCCGGAACACCCGAGCTTTTCGGATCGCACGGGCGTCAACGGCAACGCGACCAAAGACGGCAAGCTCGGCTACCAGCAGATTCCTGGCTGGAACGGCAAGTGCGTGCCGGGCGAAGCATTCACCGCGTCCAATTGCAACCAGAAGCTGATCGGCGCGCGCTATTACAACGCGGGCTGGGGCGGCAACGCGGGCATCGACGCGCAGTTGCCCTGGGAATTCAACTCGCCGCGCGACTACGGCGGCCATGGCACGCACACCTCGACGACGGCTGGCGGCAATGCCAACGTCCAGGCGACCGGCCTCGCGGCGGCGTTCGGCAAGATCAGCGGCATCGCGCCGCGTGCACGCATCGCGGCGTACAAGGTCTGCTGGCAGACGCCGACCGGCGGCAGCTGCTTCTCCTCGGACAGCGTCGCGGCGATCGACCAGGCCGTGGCCGACGGCGTCGACGTCATGAACTTCTCGATCAGCGGCTCGACGACGAACTTCCTCGACCCCGTCGAAGTCGCGTTCCTGTTTGCCGCGGATGCGGGCGTGTTCGTCGCGGCTTCGGCCGGCAACAGCGGCCCGACGACCAGCACGGTCGCGCACCCTGGTCCGTGGCTGACGACGGTCGCCGCCGGCACGCACAATCGCAACGGCGTAGGCTCGGTCACGCTCGGCAACGGCGCGACCATCACCGGCGCGTCGTGTCGCGAACGCCGTCGGCGCGCGCCACTGATCGATCGAAGGACGCGGGCCTGCCGGGCGCCGACGCAGCGGCGGCTCGCACTTTGCTTCGCGGCCGACGGACAACGGCGGCGCGCCGCCGACGCTCGATCCGGCCAAGGTCGCCGGCAAGATCGTCGTCTGCGAGCGCGGCGGCAACGTGCTGCGTCAACAAGAGCCAGGCCGTGCTGAAGCTGGCGGCGCGGGCATGGTCCTGCTCAACACGCCGCCGCACAACTCCTGAACTGCGCGATCCTCCACTTCGTTCCGACGGTGCACGTGGGCCGGTGCGGTAACGCGGACTACACCGCGATCGAGGCGTACGCCGCCACGCCGGGCGCGACGGCGTCCATCGCGCAGTCCACGATCGTCTTCAACGTGCCGGCGCCGCTGACGGCGTCGTTCTCATCGCGTGGCCCGCTGCATGCCGGCGGCGGCGACCTGCTGAAGCCTGACGTGATCGCTCCGGGCACAGGACATCCTCGCGGGCGTCGCGCCTCCGGGAAACAGCGGCAAGCTGTTCGACCTCTACAGCGGCACCTCGATGTCGAGCCCGCACGTGGCCGGTCTCGCGGCGCTGTTCAAGGAACTGCATCCGAACTGGTCGCCGATGATGATCAAGTCGGCGCTGATGACGACGGCTATGACGTGCTCGACGGTGGCACGCCCGCCCGAACACCAACCCGGGTGATCTTCCGGCAAGGCGCCGGTCACGTCGACCGCCGAAGGCGATCGATCCCGGCCTGGTCTTCAACTCGGGCTTCAACGACTGGCTGGCCTTCCTGTGCGGCACGTGCCAGCTGGCGTCGCGTCTGTGCTGCGCCTGTCGACTGGCTTTCGATCGATCCGAGCGACCTGAACGTAGCCGTCGATCGCGATCGGCGACCTGGCCGGGGCGCAGACGGTCACGCGCCGGGTGACGAACGTCGGGGCGCGCCGGCGACCTACACGCATCAGCGTCACCGGCCCGGCCGGCTTCACTGTGTCGGTGTCGCCCGTCGACGCTGACGCTGCCAGCCGGGCGAGACGAAGTCGTTCACGGTCACGTTCACGCGTACCACCGCGACGCTGAACGCCTACACGGGCGGCCAGTTGACGTGGTCGGACGGCAGCGACAGCGTGCGCAGTCCGATCGTCGTGCGGCCGGTCGCTTTGGCGGCACCGGCGCAGGTATCCGACCGGCGCGCCGTTCGTACAACGTGACCTTCGGTTACGACGGCGCGTTCTCCGCAACGCCTCGTGGCCTCGTCCCGGCCGTCACGACGCCGGCACGGTCGCGGACGATCCGACCGACAGCACGTGCTCGCTGACCTCGCCGAATGCTCAGATTGATCCCAGTTGCGATCCCGGCCGGCACGACGTATGCGCGCTTCGCGCTGTTCGATGCTGACGTCAATGCAGGCACCGACATCGACATGTGCGTCTTCCGCGGCACGACATTAGTCGGCTCGAGCGGTTCGGGCACATCGGCGGAGGAAGTTAACCTCGCTCAACCCGGCGGCCGCGGCATATACGGTTGTCGTGCAGGGTTGGGGCGTGGTCGGGCTCCAGCCCGTTCAAGCTCCACACCTGGCTGCTCGGCAGCACGGCGGCGGGCAACATGGCGGTCAGCGCTCCTGCGGCGCCGTGACCGGCACCACGCGGCACGATCAGCCTGACCTTCTCGGGCCTGACGCCCGGCAGAAGTACCTGGGTTCGGTTGCCTATGGCGGCATTGCGGGCCTGCCCAACCCGACCATCGTGCGCGTCGATCCGTAACGCGTAGCAGATAGCGTTCCGGTTCGCCGGAACGTGAACGCCCCGGAGAGCAATCTCCGGGGCGTTTTTTTTATTGCTGTCACGTCGCACACCGGTCACGCGGTCCGGCGAACGCTCGAGGTCAGGGTGCCAGTTAAATGCGCAGACAATCGAACGGGTCTTTTTCACGTCGCGTCCTGCCCGGGCGCAGGTGGCACTGCTCGTTCGGGTGGACAGAATGTTGGCTGGCCCCGTGCACCCGCGTGATACGCGTACTCGGTCTCGCCGGCCTGCACGACGACGCGATACCCCGGTACGAGCGCCTGCGTATACAACATTCCCGGCTCCGGGCAGCCGAGTGCGCCGTCCGGCCACGTGACGCGCGCCGCAGCGGTGACTTTCAGCGACTCCCTGGGCTTGCCGGAGCGGTGCACGGCGTCGTCGACGGCGGCAGCGATCACGGCTTCGAGGCTGTCGGTCACGGTCGTACCCGGTTCGACCGGAACCGCAGGGGCAGCCGGAGCAGCGGGTGCAACGGGCGCCGCGGAGACCGCTGGCGCGACCGCCTCGGCGGACTGCCCGGCCGACATGCAAGCTGCGAGCGATGCGCACACCGTCGCGACGAGCATGCGGCGTGCCTGACCGGCCGCGACGCGGTAAGCCGGCGCTGAAACAAGTACTCTTGTCGGCATCGTGACGTTCTCCGTATCCGTGTCATCGACTTCGCGTCCGACCATGAATTATCGCCACGCCTTCCACGCCGGCAATTTTGGCGACGTGCTGAAGCACGTGGTGCTGATGATGCTCGTCGAACACCTGAAGAAAAAGCCAGCGCCCTTCCTGTATCTCGATACGCATGCCGGCGGCGGCATGTACGACTTGAGCGAAGCCGAGGCTCAGCGCAGCGGCGAATACAAGGCCGGCATCGGCCGATTGCTGGAAATTCCCGGCGCCGCGTTGGCGCCGGAGGTGGCAGCTTACGTACACCTGGTCCGCGAATCCGCCGGTGCCGGCAAGAGCGCGATCACGGCATATCCCGGCTCACCGCTGATCCTCAGCCGCATGCGCCGGCCCGCCGATCGTCTCGTACTGGCCGAGACCCACGCGAAGGAAGCACACGCTTTACGCACACTCTTCGGTCGCGCACGACTCGTTTCGATCGTCGAGGGCGATGGTTACGCGGCTCTCAAGGCGCAGCTGCCTCCGCGCGAGAATCGCGGTCTCGTGCTGATCGATCCGCCGTACGAATCGGACCAGGAGTTCGATCGCATCCTCGCGGCGCTGGAACTCGGCTTACGAGCGCTGGCCGACCGGCATGTACTGCATCTGGTACCCGCTGACCGAGCGTGCCGCGCCGCTGCGGTTTCGGCGTAACCTCGAACGCGCAGGCATTCGCAAGGTGCTCGATGCCACGCTGAGTGTGCTGCCCGACGACGCGGCCGTGGGCATGCGGGGAGCGGGCGTCGTCGTCATCAATCCGCCGTGGATGCTCGACGAACGATTAGGTGAGTTGCTGCCCGACCTGCACCGCCTGCTGGTACCGGACGGCAACGGGCGGTACGAGCGTCGAGTGGTGGGCGGTCGAATGAGACGCAGCCCGACTACGCTGACCCGACGTCAATTCCTTGTAACGAAAACATCGACGAGGTGGTCGTTGACCATGCCCGTCGCCTGCATGTGGGCGTACATGATCGTGGTGCCGACGAACTTGAAGCCACGCTGCTTCAGGTCCGGCTGAAAGCGTCCGACTCGGGCGTTGCGGCCGGGATCTCGCTCGATCTCGCGCCGCCGACTCACCAGTGGCTTGCCGCCGACGAACCGCCAGCTGTAGCTCGCGAAGCTGCCGAATTCCTCCTGCACCTCAGGAAACAGCGCGCGTTCTGGATGGACGACTCGATCTTGAGCCGATTGCGCACGATGCCCGGAAAAAGCAGCAACTGCTCGACCTTGCGCGCATCGAAACGAGCGACTTTCGCGGCGTCGAAATTCGCGAATGACTCCCGGTAGCCGGCCCGTTTGTTCAGGATCGTGGACCAGCTGAGGCCGGCCTGTGCGCCCTCCAGGAGCAGGAACTCGAACAGGCGGCGGTCGTCGTGAACCGGCACACCCCATTCCTCGTCGTGGTACCGCACATATCCGGCGCTCATGCCCGAATACGACCAGCCGCAGCGCGGCCGATCATCCGGCACGAAAGCGGCGGCTGCGGGTTTCGGCTTCAGCTTTGGTCGCGGGCTCGGCCTCGACACCGGCTTTGCCTTCGCGCCGCGTTGGGGCAACTTTTTCGTAGGCACTGAGACTCCCGGCGTTTTGCGAGCCGGAACACACGGTTTCCGCGTTTCTTTCCGCTACCCGGCCCGTCAGGTATAAAAGCCCGCGAGACCGGAGTTTCGCATCAAATGACAAACGATTACACGGCTGGCCAGTTCCCGCGCGTCCGCATGCGCCGCATGCGGCGCGACGACTTTTCGCGCCGCATGATGCGCGAGACGACGCTGACGCCGAGCGATTTCATCTATCCCGTTTTCGTGATGGAAGGCGTCAAGCAGCGCGTGCCGGTTCCGTCGATGCCGGGCATTGAACGCCTCACGGTCGACGAACTGGTCCGGGAAGCCACCGCGATCGCCCGCCTTGGTGTGCCCGCCATTGCGCTGTTCCCGGTAACGGCACCCGAGGCCAAGAGTCTCGACGGCAGTGAAGCCTGGAATCCCGACGGCCTTGCGCAGCGGGCCGTCCGCGCGATCAAGCGGCGAGATTCCCGACCTCGGCGTCGTGACCGACGTCGCGCTCGATCCGTTCACGACGCACGGCCAGGACGGCATCATCGACGACAGCGGTTACGTCATGAACGACGTGACGGTGGCGGCACTGGTCAGGCAAGGGCTGTCACACGCCGAGGCCGGCGCCGATGTCGTCGCGCCTTCGGACATGATGGACGGGCGCATCGGCGCGCTGCGCGACGCGCTCGAGCATGCCGGGCATATCCATACCCGCATCCTGGCGTATTCGGCGAAATACGCCTCGAGCTTCTATGGTCCGTTCCGCGATGCCGTCGGCTCGTCGGGTAATCTCGGCAAGGGCAACAAGTACAGCTACCAGATGGATCCCGGCCAATTCCGACGAAGCGCTGCGCGAAGTCGCGCTCGATCTCGCCGAAGGGGCGGACATGGTCATGATCAAGCCGGGCCTGCCCTACCTGGATATCGTGCGGCGTGTGAAGGACCGGTTCGGCGCGCCGACCTTCGTCTACCAGGTCAGCGGCGAATACGCGATGCTGATGGCCGCCGCGCAGAACGGCTGGCTCGATGAGCGCGCCGTCGGCGCTCGAAGCGCTCACCTCGATCAAGCGCGCCGGGGCGGACGGCATCCTGACGTACTTCGCCAAGCGTGCTTCGTCATGGCTGCGGGACGCCTGGAAGCAAGTCGTCCGATCCCGACAGCTACGGCCTGTTCGGCTACCCGGTGCATCACAGCTGGTCGCCTTTCATACAGGGCCTGTTCGCGCGGCAGACGGGACAGGAAATGGCTTACCGTCTGTACGAAACGCCGCCGGAAAAATTCCGGCACGACGTGCTCGAGTTCTTTGCCAGGGACGGCCGGGGCTGCCAACGTCACGCTGCCGCACAAGCGCGCCGCGGCCGACCTGGTCAATGAGTTGAGTCCGCGCGCCGAGCTGGCCGACGCCGTGAATACGATCGTGCACAACAAGGCACTTTGCTCGGCGAGAACACCGACGGCGCTGGTCTGATTGCAGACCTGACCCAGAACCTGAAACTGCCGCTGGCGGACCTGCACATCCTGTTGCTCGGTGCCGGCGGCGCCGCGAGGGGCGTGCTGGGGCCCTTGCTCGCCGCCCGGCCCGCAGCGCTCGTCATCGCGAACCGCACCCTGGAGCGCGCGGTTGAACTTGCCGCGGAGTTCGCGCGACCTGGGACCGCTCACGGGCACGTCGTTCGACGCAATCGATACGCAGCGTCCGTTCGACCTGATCATCAATGCGACTTCGGCGAGCCTGAAAGGCGATGTGCCCGCGATCGCGCCCGGCAGCGTAGGCACAGCCACCGTCTGCTACGACATGGCCTACGGCATCGGTGAAACGCCGTTCACGAAATGGGCGCAGAGATGCGGAGCCCGCACGACCGCACAGGGCTGGGGCATGCTGATCGAGCAGGCAGCCGAGGCTTTCTATCTCTGGCGGGGTGTCCGGCCCTCGACTCCACCCGTGTTCGATGCACTGCGCGCTCGTGCGGCGGTCATGGCGCGTAATCCTGCTTGAGGGCGACGTAGTGGAGCGCCATCGTCGGAATGCGGGCGATCTCGGCAGGACGCAGCGCACGGCTGCGTCGCGCCGGGTTGCCGACATATAGAAATCCTGACTCCAGACGCTTGCCGGGCGACACGACGCTACCCGCCCCGATGATTACGTCATCGGCCACTTCGACGTCGTCCAGCACGATCGCCCCGATGCCTACCAGCACGCGGTTGCCGATGCGACAGCCGTGCAGCGCGACCTTGTGCCCGACCACGACATCCTCGCCGAGGATCACGGGCCAGCCCGCGTCGTTGCCGGGATAAGGACGGGAAACGTGCAGCACGCTGCCATCCTGCACGTTGCTGCGCGCACCGATGCGGATGAAATTGACGTCGCCGCGCAGCACGGCCAATGGCCAGATCGAGACGTCGTCGCCGAGTTCGACCTTGCCGATCACGAGCGCCGTGGCGATCCACGTAGACGTTCTTCCGAGAACGCGGCAACGTGCCCTTGTAGGCCTGGATCGTCATGTCGAAGGCAGCGACCGCGAAATTGCGGCAGCACAGTGTAGACGGTCCGACTCCCCAACCGGCAATCTTGCGGGCGCCGAGCCCCGCTTGGCACCTGATACAGGGAGCTGTCGTAATGTTGATCTCGGGCTGCTGTTCCTGGCGCTGCTCGTCGTGGGCGCCGTGTATTTGATCCGCATCTACAACGGATTGGTCGCGCTGCGCGAAAACGTGCGCAAGGCCTGGTCCAACATCGAGGTGTTGCTGACGCAGCGTCACGATGAACTGCCGAAGCTGGTCGAAACCTGCAAGCGCTACATGGCCTACGAACAATCGACGCTCGAGCGAGTGATGCAGGCGCGAGCGGCCGTGTTCAAGGCGCAGGGACGTGGCGACGTGGCCGCCCTCGGCGCCGCGGAGGACCAGCTGCGGCAGGGGCTGGGACGCCTTTTTGCGCTCGCTGAGAACTACCCTGACCTGAAGGCCGACCAGAGTTTTCATCACCTGCAATCGCGCATCACGGAACTCGAGGAGTCGATTGCGGACCGCCGCGAGCTGTACAACGAAGCCGTCAACCTGAACAACATCCGGCTGCAGACCTTCCCCGACCTGATCGTGGCGCGCGATCGTTCGAATTCAAACCTGCGCAACTGCTCGAATTCGCAGAAGAACAAAAGCGCGACGTGGACATCGGCAAGCTCTTCGAGTGAGCGCGCTGCTTGAGTGAGGAAGACCTCTGGTTCTGGCTGCTGACGCTGGGCGTGGCCGTCGTCAGCGGCGGCGCGGCGGCCCTCAGGTCGCTCAAGATCGCGCGCCTGATCGAGGACACCCCGACTTCGCGAATTCGTTCCGCTGCGCAGGGCTACGTCGAGCTGGTGGGACGTGGCCGGCCCCTCGCCGGCACCGAAAACCTGGCGCCGCTCACCCAGCGCCCGTGTATCTGGTGGCGCTATCGCATTTCCAGGAAGGCGAAACGCGGCGGCTCGAAGCGCTCCCGCGATCCTGGCAAACGGTAGCCTCCGGCACGTCGGCGCTGCCCTTCCAGCTCGATGACGGAACGGGCCAATGCATCGTCAAGCCCGACGGCGCGGAGGTCGTCGCCACGGAATCGACGACCTGGTACGGCAATACGCCCTGGCCGACGGCAGGCCCGGGGCAAGCGCTGTCGCGCTTCGAGGAACGCGATTATCGGTACATCGAGGAACGCATCTACGAGCATGAGCTGGTTTATGCGCTCGGCGGTTTTCGCTCCACTTCGGCCGCGCCGGAAAACGATAGCCAGGCCGCCGCCGCAGCCCTCCTGTCGGAATGGAAGCTGGACCAGCCGGCCTTGCTGCAGCGCTTCGACAGCGACGCCGATGGCCGGATCAGCCTGGCGGAATGGGAACAGGCGCGGCTCGCCGCACGCCACGCGGTCGACGATCGCCGGGCGAGCCGCATCGCCAGTCGAAGTCGCTGCACCTGCTGGCCCGGCCCGCACGAGGACCAGTTGTTCCTGCTGGCGGCGCTGCCGGCTGGCGACCTGGCCCGCCGGTACCGGCGGCGCGCGATATTGGCTTTTGCGGGCTTCGTAATCGCCGTTTTTGCGCTCGGGTGGCTGCTGCAGGACGCCTTCGGCTGAAATCCCGCGGCGTCGGATGGCTAAAATGCCCCGATGAACAATCCCTTGCTCGGCGCGGCTCAACTGCCCGCCTTCCACGACATCCGGCCCGAGTACATCGAGCCGGCCATTCGCGACCTGCTCGATGCCAACCGCAAGCTCCTGGCGTCGCTGCTGGATTCCGGCGCGCAGGGCTGGGACGGCATCGTCGCACCGATCGAACACATGCAGCATCGTCTCGCGCGCGCATGGTCACCCGTGGGCCACTTGAATGGCGTGCTCAACAGCGACGCGCTGCGCGCGGCGTACAACGCCTGCCTGCCCTTGCTGACCGCCTATCACACCGAGCTGGCCCAGAACGAGCGGCTCTATGTGGCCTACCAGCGCGTCGCGGACGCCGAGTATGCGAGCCTGCCGCCCGCGGGCCGCAAACTGCTCGACAACGCACTGCGCGATTTCCGGCTCGCCGGCGTCGCGCTGGAGCCGGCCCAGAAGCAACGCTTCGGCGAGCTGATGGAGCGTGTCGCACTGGCCCAGGCCAAGTTCGACGAGAACGTGCTCGACGCGACCAACGCGTGGTCGCGGGACGTCGATTCGGCCGACGAACTCGCAGGCTTGCCGCAGTCGGTGATCGACCGTGCCAGCGCGGCGGCGCAGGCCGCCGGCAAGACGGGCTGGCTGTTCACGCTCGACGCACCGAATTACCAGGCGGTGCTGGCGCATTCCGAAAACCGCGAACTGCGTCATGCCTTCTACGAGGCGTGGGTCACGCGCGCATCGGAGCTGGGAGCCCCGCAGTGGGACAACACGGCGCTGATGGAAGAAATACTCGGCTTGCGGCACCAGATCGCGCAACTCGTGGGTTTCGCGAGTTTCGCGGAATATTCGCTCGCGACCAAGATGGCGCGCGACCCGGCCGAGGTGCTCGATTTCCTGCGCCGCCTTGCCCACGTGACCAAGCCTGCAGCGCAGCGCGAGTTTGCCGAACTGGAAGCCTTTGCCGGTACGCGCCTCGAGGCGTGGGACGTCGCCTATCAACTCGGAGCGACTCAAGCTCGCGCGGCTCGAGTCTCGGAAGAAGAATTGCGTCCCTACTTCCCGTTGCCGCGCGTGCTCGAAGGACTCTTTGCCGTCGCGACACGCCTCTACGGCATCCGTATCGAGCCACGCGACAGACGTCGAGGTCTATCACCCCGACGCTCGGTTCTACGACATTCTCGACGCCGACGGTGCGCGCCGCGGCGGCTTTTTCCTCGACCTGTATGCGCGGCCCCGGAAACGTGGCGGGGCCTGGATGGACGAATGCGTGGGCCGCATCCGGCTGCACGACGCCACGGCGTTGCCGGTCGCCTACCTGGTCTGCAATTTCACTCCGCCCGGCGCCTCGCGTCCGGCGCTGCTGACGCACTATGAAGTGCTCACGATGTTTCACGAGTTCGGACACGGCCTGCATCACATGCTGACGCGCGTGGATTTCCCGAGCGTGGCCGGCATCAATGGCGTGCCGTGGGATGCCGTCGAGTTGCCCAGCCAGTTCATGGAGAACTTCGCCTGGCGCGAAGAAGTGCTGCCGTTGATCTCGAGCCACGTCGATACCGGCGAGCCACTGCCGGTCGAGATGCTGCGGAAATTGCAGGCGACGCGCACCTTCCAGGCGGGCATGCAGACCGTGCGCCAGCTCGAATTCTCGCTGTTCGACTTCCGGATCCATGCGGAGTATTCGCCGGAGCGCGGCGGGCGCATTCGTGAAATTCTCGCCGAGGTCCGCGATGAGGTGGCTGTCGTGCGACCGCCGGCGTTCAACCGCTTCCCGCACAGTTTCCAGCACATCTTCTCGGGCGGCTACGCCGCCGGCTACTACAGCTACAAGTGGGCGGAGGTGCTGTCGGCCGACGCATTCGGTGCGTTCGAGGAATCCGGGATCTTCGACCCCGCGACGGCGCGTCGCTTCCTGCAGTCGATCCTCGAGCGCGGTGGCAGTCGCGACGCGATGGATGCCTTCGTCGAGTTCCGCGGCCGCCAGCCCGAGCTCGAACCGCTCCTGCGCCAGATGGGATTGGCGGCATGACGTTCCGGGTAGCCACCTGGAACGTCAATTCGCTGCGGGTAAGGCGGCCGCATCTGCAGGACTGGCTCGCTGCGAACCAGATCGATGCGCTGGCGCTGCAGGAGACGAAGCTGCCGGACGCGGATTTCCCGGGCGTCGAGTTGCAGGCGCTCGGCTGGCACGCGCGTCTTCAGCGGGCAGCGCACCTATAACGGCGTCGCGATCCTCGCTCGCGAGCCGCCTGCCGACATCGTCGCCGGAATTCCCGGCTTCGAGGACGAGCAGCGTCGCGTGCTGGCCGGCACGGTGCAAGGCGTGCGGATCATCAACGTCTACGTGCCGAACGGCCAGACCGTCGGCTCCGACAAGTTCGCGTACAAGCTGCGCTGGTTTGCTGCACTGCGCGACTACATTGCGGCCGAACTCGCACTGCATGAACAGGTCGTGGTGCTCGGCGATTTCAACGTTGCGCCGGAAGATCGCGACGTGCACGACCCCAGGGCCTGGGAAGGCTCGGTGCATGTCAGCCCGCAGGAAAGGGCTGCCTTGGCGGCTCTCGTCGAAACCGGCCTTGCGGATTGTTTCCGGTTGTTCGAGCAAGCCGAGAAAACCTATTCGTGGTGGGACTACCGGATGCTGGCTTTTCGTCGAAATGCGGGACTGCGTATCGACTTGATCCTGGCCTCGCGCGCACTGGCGCAGAAGTGTGGCGCGTGTCTCATCGACACGGCGCCGCGCAAGCTCGAGCGCCCGTCCGACCATGCCCCGGTCATCGCGGCATTTGACATATAAAAGCCAGGCCTGGAGGTGTCGGTTTTTTTGACTCTGGTGTTTCCCGGAGCTTGGACTAGACTCGGCCGCAACAACGAACAACACGTTCTCTCCCGGCCCCCTTCATGCAGTTTCGCCGCAGTGATTACGACGTCACCAACACCGTGCAGGTGAGTTCGGTCGCGTCCGTGCGACAGTCGGTCGAAGAACTCTTCAGGCAGACATGGCCCGGCATCGGCACGGAGCGTCTTGGCAAGGCCTTCACGGATTTCGAGCGGCTGTTCACCGGTCAATTTCCCGGCTATTGCGGCTGCGATACCGTCTATCACGACATGCAGCACTCGCTCGACGACACGCTCACGATGGCGCGACTGCTCGCCGGCTACGATCTTTCGCACACTCCGGACCAGCGACTCGGCGGCGACCGCGCCCTGATGGGCATCGTCGTGACGATGTTCCACGACTCCGGTTACATCCGGCAGATCGACGACACGCAGCATCGCAACGGGGCCGAGTTCACCAGCACGCACGTCAGTCGCGGTGCACAGTTCCTCTCGCGCTACCTGCCGTCGATCGGACTCGCGAACTGGGTTCCGGTGGCCATGCAGATCATTCATTTCACCGGCTACGAGGTGCCGTTCGACCAGATCCGGCTCGACGAGCCGCGCGATCGCAAAGTCGGGCACCTGCTCGGCACGGCCGACATGCTCGCGCAGATGTCGGATCGCTGTTACCTCGAAAAATGCCGCGATCGGCTGTACCCGGAGTTCGTGCTCGGCGGTCTCGCGGTCGCGCGCTCGGACAACGGCGCGCTCAAGGTGAATTACGGTTCGGGCCTCGACATCCTGCGCCAGACGCCGCAGTTTTTTGCCGAAACGCTGCGCACGCGGCTCGACGGCGAGTTCAACGGCGCGTATCGATATCTCGAGGCGCTCTACGGCGGGCGCAATCCGTACATGGAAGCCATCGAGCGCAATCTCGAATATCTCGATCGCGTATTGAAGAATGGCCGCTGGTCGATGCTGCGTCGCTCGCCGCCCATCTTCACGTGGGAACGCAACCCGCTGCAGCAGATGCGCGCGCTGGTGATCGACCGGATACTGACAGCCGTCACGCCGACCGGCTGAAGCGTACGGCCGAAAAGGCGGTTGCGCGCGACTCACGCAACAAGCCCGACGTTCGTGTGGGCTTTTCGCGCGCCGCCGTGAGGCGCGTCAGGCGCGGCGCAATGAGCGCAGGAACGCAGCAGGATCTTCGCCGCGTTCGAGCACCTCGACCAACGCCGAGCCGACCACCACGCCATCGACGTGTCCTTGCATTCGTTCGACCTGCTCGGCCTGCCGGATGCCGAAGCCCGCACAGACAGGCACGGGTGAAACGGCGCGCACGCGGTCCATGTAATCGAGCACGGCATCGGGCACGGCCACGGACTTGCCCGTGGTGCCGGTCATCGTCACCGCGTAGACGAAACCCTGGCTGGCCTTGCACAGCATTTCGAGCCGCCGTTGCGGCGTCACCGGCGTGACCATCTGCACGAGCGCAATGCCGACACGATCGAGTGCCGCGCGCGTTTCGCTGCTTTCTTCGTATGGCAGGTCGGGAATGATGAAACCGGAGACGCCGGCGCGTGCTGCTGCTTCCGGCAGCCGTTCGAAGCCAAAAGCCAGCAGCGGGTTCAGGTAGCTCATCAGCAGCAGCGGTGCTCGCGGGCGCGGCTGCATCTGTTCGAGTTCCTGCAGCAACCAGGGCAACGTAAATCCATCCTGGAGCGCCGCAAAGCTCGCGCGCTGGATCGTGGCGCCGTCGGCCATCGGATCACTGAACGGAACCCCGATTTCGACCACGTCCGCCGCGGCCGCAATCGCCATCAGGTGCGTGGCGAAATCCGCGCCGGCTCGGGAATGCGGCTGTCATGAACGCGACGATTGCAGGACGTCCCTCGGCGGCTGTGCGGCAATGGCCGCGCTGATCGTGTCGCGCGGCTGTGTAGCTGCTGCGTCATCGGGTCTTCCCCTTCAGCAAGGTGCGCTGCAACGTCGGCATGTCCTTGTCGCCACGCCCCGACAGGCCGATCAGGATCCGGCAACCCGGGTTTTTCTGTGCGTAACGCCTCGCGCCCGCCAACGCATGGGCCGTCTCGATCGCGGGCAGGATGCCCTCGGACTGGCAGCACTCCGCGAGCGCCTCGAGCGATTCACCGTCCTCTGCCGCGGCATGATCGAGCCGGCCGATGCTGGCGAGCAACGCATGCTCGGGACCGACCCCGGGATAGTCGAGCCCGGCCGACACCGAATGGGTCTCCTGGATCTGGCCGTGCTCGTCCTGCAGCAGCAGCGAGTAGCACCCTTGCAGCACGCCCGGCGTGCCGTAGGCGAGCGACGCCGCATTCTGGCCGAGACCGGCACCGGTGCCGCCGGCTTCGAAGCCGAGCAGCTTGACGCCGGTGTCCGCCACGAACGGATGAAACAGGCCGATCGCGTTCGAGCCACCGCCGACGCACGCAACGACCACGTCGGGCAACGTGCCCGCCTGCGCGAGCATCTGTGCGCGTGCCTCGATACCGATCACGCGCTGGAACTCGCGCACCAGGTACGGGTAGGGATGCGGGCCGACGGCCGAGCCAAGCAGGTAGTAAGTTCCGTTGGGATCCGAGACCCAGTCCCGCAGGGCCTCGTCGATGGCGGCGCGCAGTGTCTTGTCGCCGCCCGTGACGGGCACGACTTCGGCACCGAGCAACTGCATGCGGCCGACGTTCGGCGCCTGGCGCTCCATGTCGATCGACCCCATGTAGACCGTGCACGGCATGCCAAGCCGCGCGCACGCCGCAGCGGACGCCACGCCATGCTGACCGGCGCCGGTCTCGGCCACGATGCGTTTCGCACCGAGGCGCTTGGCCAGCAATGCCTGGCCGATCGCATTGTTGATCTTGTGCGCGCCGGTGTGCGCAAGATCCTCGCGCTTCAGCCAGACCTCGCGCCTTCCACCGGCGCGACAGTTCCGTCGCGTGCGTGAGCGGGGTCGGTCGTCCGACCCAGTGGCGCAATTGCGCATCGAGTTCGGCCTTGAAGTTCGGATCCGGCAGGATGTCGCGCATGCCCTGTTCGAGGCGGTCCAGCGCCGGCACGAGCGTCTCGGGCACGTAACGTCCACCGAACGGCCCGAAGCGTCCGCGTGAATCGGGAAAGTCGCCTTGCAGCGTCTGGGCGAGCAGCGCCTCGCGGTCGATCTTCAGGGCTTCGATTCGCATGTCGATCTCCTCGGCTGCGCGCGCAGCCGACCTAAGGGGCGAGCCGCGCGTGCGCCGCACGTGCTGCCTGCACAAATTGCTCGATGAGCACCGGGCTCTTGACGCCGCGACTGCTTTCCACACCCGAACTCACGTCGACGCCGTACGGTCGCACGCGGTCGATCGCGGCCGCGACGTTGGCTGCGTACAGCCCACCGGCAAGTACCACCTCTGCGTGCTGGGCCAGTCGCGCGGCGACGGACCAGTCGGCCTTCTCGCCTGCTCCGCTGCGAGCGCCTTCGAGCATGAACCGTCTGCATCGCCGGTACTTGCCCGCCGGTCGCCGCGTCGCTGCGCACCACCGGCAGCACGCGCTGGCCCGGCGGCAGGCGCAACGCAGCGATGTCGGCTACATCCATCTGCAGGCAATCGGGGCGCACGTCACCGATCACCGCATCGATGAGTTCCTGTCGCCGGATGCAGGAACACGGCAACGCGTTCGATTCCGGCCGGCACCGCGGCCTGCAGGTTCATCGCGGCAGTGATCGCACAGATTTCGTGGCGACGGCTCGTGGAAAACAAATCCAACGGCCTGCACGCCCGCCGCAACCGCAGCATCGATGGCTGCGACGGTGCTCAGGCCGCAGACCTTGACCCAGAGCGTCGATGTTTTTTCCACGGCGCTCACGTGACGACCGCGCGCCCGGCCTCGATCAGCTCGCGCAATGCCGCCGCCGGATCCGGACGCTGCATCAGAGCTCGTGCCAACCAGTGCGAGCCGGTAGCCGAGCTCGGCCACGGCCGCGGCGTCTTCAGGCGAAGTCACGCCACTTTCGGCAACGCTCGGCCACGCCGAGCGGCATCTGTTCGCGCAAGCGACGCGAAACGTTCGAAATCTGATCTGCAGCGTCTCGAGGTCGCGGCAGTTGAGCCCCATCAGCACCTGTTCGTTCGCTGCCGCGGCGCGATTGCGGCCAGCTCGGCGGGCGACGGCAAGTCCGCGGCGTCGAACGCCTCGAGCAGCACGAACAAGCCCAAGGTCGGCGGCGCAGTCGAGCATTGCGACGAGCTGCGCGAGCGGCACCATGCGCACGATCAGCAGTACGCCGCATGCGCCGTGCGAGCGCGCCTCGAGCACCTGGTAGCGGTCGACCAGGAAATCCTTGCGCATCGCCGGCACGGCGAACGGCAGGAGCGTCGCGTGCCGCCAGTCGCAGGTGCGCGAGGTCGCCATCGAACCGCGACGGCTCCGTCAGGATCGAACAGACCGCCGCGCCCCCCTGCGCATAACTCTCGCAGGCGCGCGACCGGATCCAGCGTCCGCCGCGAGAGGTCACCGAGCGATGGCGAACGCAACTTGAGCTCCGCGATCACGTCGAAGCCCGTCGGCGACAGCTTCAGTTGCGGAAACGGCGCGGCCGTCGCGACCGCTGCGCGCAGGTCGGCTTCCGGTCACACGAGCCTTGGCCTCGCGTACGCGCGCTGAGGCTGCCCTGGTCATGTCGGTGAGCAGGCCCATCGCAGCTCGGCCGCCGCGCGCAACGTCGCGCCGAAGGCCGCGATTTGCTCGCAGCAGTCGCAGCGCCGTCGCCGCGATCGAGCGCCGCGGCCGCGGCATGGATGGCGGTGCAATGGATCGCTGACGGCCCGGTCATCTCGAGCGCGAGCGCCGCGTTCAACACGATCGCGTCGCGATGGGGACCGCGATCCTCGCCGGCGAACACGGCGCGCATGCCGGCGGCGTTGTGGGCAGCGTCGCTGCCGGCAAGATCTGCGGGGAGCAGCGCGGCAATCCATAGTCGGGCGGGTCGCGGACGGTGCGTTCGACGCGGCCCGGACGCACGTCGTAGAGCTCGAACGGGCCGCAGGGCGTCGGCTCGTCCCAGCCGGGTTCGCCGTGCACGACGAATACACGCTCGATCGGCATGCCGGACGAGCGTCTCGGCCATGAGTCGCGCCGCGTCGTCGCTGTAGGCGCCCATCAGGCCGAACGGAGGCTCGGCCGGGTTCGTCAGCGGCCCCAGCAGGTTGAACACCGTGCGCACGCCGAGCGCGCGGCGAACCGGCGCAATCTCCTTCATGGAGGGGTGATAGTGCGGCGCGAACAGGAACGTGAACCCCGTTGCAGCGAGGCAGGCGCCCGCGCCTTTCTCGTCGAGTGGCAGCGGCAGTCCCAGGCACTCGAGCAGGTCGGCGCTGCCCGAGCGGCTCGAGACCGAGCGATTGCCGTGCTTGACCACGCGCACGCCCATCGCGGCGACGAGCAACGCGGCGCCCGTCGAGATGTTGAAACTGCCGGAGGCGTCGCCGCCGGTGCCGACGATGTCGATCGCGGGCGGACCCGGCGGCAGTACCGGTCGGCGCGCCAGCCGACGCATCGCGCCGGCGAACCCGCGCACTTCATCGGCGGTGACGCCCTTCGATCGCAGCGCCGCGAGCAACGCGCCGCCCATGGCCGGCGCGATCGCCGCGTCGGTCAGTGCAACCGAGCAGTTCGCCCGCCTCGGCCTCGGTGAGGTCACCGCCGTCGAGCAGGCGCTCGAGCGTGTCGCGCAGTTCGAGCATCAGCGCCTTGCCAGCGCCGGCGCGAATGGAAACGCAGGAAATTGCCCATCAGCGCAGGACCTGTCCGGCGTCAGCACGCTCTCGGGATGGAACTGCACGCCTTCGACCGCGAGTTCGCGGTGGCGTACGCCCATGATTTCGCCTTCCGGCGTGCGCGCCGTCACCTCGAGCGATCGCCGGCAGGCGTCTCGGGTCGCGCGATCAGCGAATGATAGCGGCCGACCTGCATTGGTTGCGGCGCGCCCGCGAACACGCCGCGATCGTCGTGCTCGCACGGGCGAGACCTTGCCGTGCATCAGGCGACCGGCGCGCACGACTTCACCGCCGAACACCTCGACGATCGACTGATGACCGAGACACACGCCGAGCACGGGGATCGCGCCCGCGAAACCACGAATCATGTCCATCGAGACGCCGGCGTCGCGGGGCGTACCGGGCCCGGGTGAGATGCAGAGGTGCGTCGGTCAAGCGCACGCGCCTGCCTCGACGGTGATCGCATCGTTGCGATGCACGAGCACTTCCGCACCGAGCACGAGGAACGCCTGCACCAGGTTGTAGGTGAAGCTGTCGTAATTATCGATCAGCAGCAGGCGCGCGCGAGGGGTGCTCATCACAGACCTTCCCGCGCCAGTTCCAGCGCGCGGCGCAGCACGGCGCTCTTCGCAAAGACTTCCTGGTATTCGCTGATCGGCACGCTGTCCGCGACGATGCCGGCGCCGGCCTGGAAGCTGTAGGTGTCGCCGTGAAAAACCATGGTGCGGATCGCAATCGCCTGGTCCATGTCGCCGCCGTGGCCGAAATATCCGACCGTGCCGCCGTAAAAGCCGCGTCGCACCGGCTCGAGTTCGTCGATGATTTCCATGGCGCGCACTTTCGGCGCGCCGACCAGCGTGCCCGCGGGGAACGCCGCGGCGAACAGGTCGAACGCGTCCTTGCCCGGCGCGAGCTCGCCCTTTGACGCCACTGACGATGTGCATGACGTGGCTGTAGCGCTCGATCGAACGGTACGGATCGACGTGCACGCTGCCCGCCGTTGCGCAACGCCCGAGATCGTTGCGCGCCAGGTCGACCAGCATGACGTGCTCGGAGTTCTCCTTCGGGTCGGCGAGCAGTTCCGCTTCGAACGCGGCATCCTGCAGCGCATCCGCACCGCGCGGCCGCGTGCCGGCAATCGGACGCATCTCGGCGCAGCACCGCCGTTCAGCTTCACGAGCGCTTCGGGCGACGAGCCGACGACGACGCGTTCGCCAAGCTCGCAGTAATACATGTAGGGCGACGGATTCAGCAGTCGCAGCGCGCGATAAGCCTCGAACGGGTCGAGATCGCAACGGCCCGAGAAGCGCACCGACAGCACCAGCTGGTACACGTCGCCGGCCGCGATGTACTCCTTGGTGCGCGCCACGTTGTGCAGGAACGCTTCCTCGAAAGGCTGGCCTCGGGCGCGCTGAACTTCGGCTGCCAGGCCGGGCCCGGCAGGCCGCCGCGCAGCGCGCGAATCGACCTCGCGGCGCAGCGCCGTGCGCTCGTGCTCCGTGCCGGCATGCAGCAACGCGGCACGGCGCGTCAGGTGATCGAAGACCAGCAGCGACCTGCGGTGCGAGGTAATGCGCGTCGGGAGCGTCGTCGATCACCTTCGCGAGCGACGGCAGGCGCTCGAAATAGCGGACCAGGTCGTAGCTCGAAACACCGACGAGGCCGCCGTGCAGCGGAAATCCGTCCTGTCCGGCTTCGGGTCGCGGGGCCTGCGCCAGTGCATGCCGGAATGAATCGAGCAGCGCGGCCTGGTCGGCGGGGCGTGGCCGACGCTGCCCGTCCACGACGAGACCGTCCGCATCGAGGCGATATTCGAGGCAGTCGCCGAAACCGATGAAGGAATAGCGCGCCAGCCGCTCGCCACCCTCGACGCTTTCCAGCAGAAAGCGCGGCCGGAATGGCTTCAGCTTCAGGTACGCCGAAACCGGCGTATCGAGATCGGCAGCGATGTCGAACAAGGTCGTCGTCACTCACGGCTCCTCTGGCGCGAGGACCCCGGTGGACGGACAACAAAAAACCCATCCCACGGTGGCTCGCGGAGATGGGTCCTTAATGCCTGCGAACGAAACTAACGCGTCCGGCCCCACTCCTTTATGAGTGGCGCCACCACCAGCTGGTGTTCGGATTGCTTGTCGCGGTTACGTTCATCTCGCGGTGCAGTATCCATAAGGACGCCGGGGGCGTCAACTTGAGCCGCTGCCTCCCGCAAAGCCGTGCGACAGTGCCAGGGTTCTACAATACCGTTCCCGGCGAACACGAGCGGAACCTTGGATACAGCGACGATTGGCGGTGTTTTCCGATCACGCATCGAGTCGGTGCTCGACGCCGAGCGGGCAAAATATTCGACGGCGCGTCCCCGTTCCGCTGCCCTGACCGCACGAGGCATCCGCGGCTACTACGACGGCGTGCCCATGCACTGGATGCGGGACTGGTCGATGCCATTCCCGTTCGTCGTCGAATCCGCGCACGGCTCCACGTTGCGCGACATCGACGGTCACGAATACGCGGATTTCTGCCTCGGCGATACCGGCTCGATGTTCGGGCATTCCCCTGCGGCCGTCGTCGAGGCGATCGTGCGCCAGGCCGGCAAGGGCCTGACGTACATGCTGCCCTCGGCGGACGCCGTGGCCGTAGGCGGCCTGCTGGCAGAGCGCTTCGGGTTGCCGCACTGGCAGGTCGCCACGACCGCGACCGACGCGAACCGGTTTGCGCTGCGTGTGGCTCGCGCCGTGACCGGCCGACCGAAGATTCTCGTTTTCAACGGCTGCTACCACGGCACGGTCGATGAAACGTTCGTGCGGCTCGTCGGTGGCCGCACCGTCCACCGACCCGGCCTGCTCGGCCAGGTCACGGACCTGACGCAGCTCGCGCGGGTGGTGGAATTCAACGACCTGCCCGCGCTCGAGGCAGCGCTGGCCCAGGGCGACGTAGCCTGTGTGATCACCGAGCCCGTGCTGACCAACTCCTGCATGGTGTTGCCGGAGCCGGGATTCCACACGGCGTTACGCCACCTGACGCGGCAGGCCGGCACGCTGCTGCTGATCGACGAGACTCATACGATCTCGACTGGCCCCGGCGGATACACCCGCGCCCACGGCCTCGAACCCGACCTGTTCGTGCTCGGCAAGCCCATAGCGGGAGGCGTTCCCACGAGCGTGTGGGGGTTCACCGATGACGTGGCACAGCGACTCGATCGCGTGCGGGCTGCCGGGTTTTCGGGCATGGGCACGACGCTCTCGGCGAACGCCTTGTCATTGGCCGCCATGCGGGCAACGCTCGAAAGCGTCATGACCGAGGATGCCTATCGCGGCATGGAGCACCTCGCCGGAAAACTGGCGAGCGGACTGCAGGCAGCGATCGCCGATCGACGGCTGCCGTGGCACGTGGTTCGCGTCGGCGCGCGCGTGGAGTTCGTCTGCGCACCCGGCCCGCTCCGCAACGGGACCGAAGCCGAAAGCGCCCATGCTCCGCTACTGGAACAGGCGATTCACCTTTCGCTCTTGAACCGTGGGTGCCTGATCACGCCGTTTCACAACATGATGCTCGTGTGTCCTGCGACCACGGCGCTGCAGGTAGAAACCCTGCGAGCCTCCTTCGCCGAGGTGGCAGAAAACCTGCTGCGCTGAAGTGCCCGGGGTGTCGCGTTGAAGGCTCCTCGTGCCGGTGTTCGACGATGCGACGATCGCCTCTACTTCGACCGGCCGACGAGATTCACCGGGACGCGCAGATAACTGGTGCCGTTCGATTCCGGCGGCGGCAACTGGCCGCCACGCATGTTGAATTGCACGGCAGGAATGAGCAGGTTGGGCACGTCGAGGGTTGCGTCACGCGTCGTGCGCAGCTGCACGTACTGCTGCTCGGTAACGCCGTCGCGGACGTGGATATTGCGTTCGCGCTGGTCGCCGACCGTTGTTTCTGCGCACGGGTCGCGCCCCGCAGGCGGATAGTCGTGGCACAGGTACATGCGGGTTTGCGGCGGCAACGAATACATCCACTGCACCGACCGGTACAGTTCGGCCGCGTCGCCACCCGGGAAGTCGCAGCGTGCCGACCCGCAGTCCGGCATGAACAGCGTGTCGCCGACGAAGATTGCATCGCCGACGACATACGTAACGCTGTCGCTGGTATGTCCCGGCGTCGCGACGACCTTCAGCGTCAGCTCGCCGAGGGGTACCGCATCGTCGTCATCGAACAGTTGATCGAACTGGCGGCCGTCCGGGACAAATTCGTCGCCGAAATTGTAGATACCCTTGAACGTACGCTGCACACCGAGGATCCCGCGACCAATCGCAATCCTGCCGCCGAGTGCCTGTCGCAGGTGCTGTGCGGCAGAAAGGTGATCGGCATGGGCGTGCGTCTCGAGAATCCAGTGCAACTCCAGCCGGGCCGCACGGCAGTGTTCGATGACGCGCTCGATGCTGCCGGAGCCGGTGCGACCCGAACGCCAATCGTAATCGAGCACTGGATCGATGATGGCAGCCGCGCGCGTCGCGGGGTCCGAGACCACGTGTGACCAGGTGCCGGTCGGCGCGTGCAGGAAAGACGTGACGTGTGGTGCTGACATGACGCTGGCGGGCCTATGAGTGAAGTGCTCCGCGGCGTGGTGCCGCGCTGCCGACGGTGACGCCGGTCAACGGCGCGCCGAGTTCGGCGAGTTTGTTCCGATGCTGGCCGATCGGGGTGCGCATCATCGCCTCCTCGAACCGCTGCAGCCGCGTGAACGCCGGTTGCGACAAGGTCCGGTCGATGTAAACGGCGGTGAGTGGCCAGCGCTCGGCATCGATGCGTTGCCGTGCGAAACCGAGGTTGCGAAACAGGCTCGCCAGTGCAATGTCGGCGATGCCGATGCGCTCCAGGTCGAACAGGAATCCCGCTGCAGGTACCTGTGTCTCCAGGTAGTCGAGAACCCCCGGCACTTCGTCCCGCATCGCGCGCGCGATGCCATCGAGGTCACGGGGCCGGCCCCATACGCCGGGTTCGATCACGGCCTTGTTGAATACGCCCCAGATGATCACGTCGGCCATTCGCGTATCGGCGTATTCCTCGAGCCATCGTGCCCGCGCACGGGCGGCGGCTCCGACTGGATACAGTGGATACCGCTCAGGGTACAGTTCGTCGAGGTACTGCACGATCACCGTCGAGTCGGCGATAGTCACGTGATCGTCGATCAGGACGGGCACGCGCCGCAGCGGACTCAGCTTCGTGAAGCGATCGTCGCCAAAGAACGGCGTGATCGGGTCGATCTCGTAGGGCACCTGCTTCAGGTCGAGGCAAACCAGGACCTTGCGCACGAAAGGCGAAACGTAACTGCCGATGATCGTGACCGGGCCCCCGGGCTGCCGTGTCATGACTGGCCCTGGCTCAGCCGTCTGCCGCGGGAGCCGGTGGCTCTTCCAGGGCGGAGAGGCGCTTCTCGAGCACGGCCAGTCGTTCCCGCGTCCGACGCAGCACGGCGCTCTGCACGTCGAACTCCTCGCGCGTGACGAGATCGAGCTTGGCGAGCTGCGACTGCAACACACCCTTGAAGTTCTGCTCGAGATCGCGACCGAGGGCCGCGACATTCTCGGGGACCGCCCCGGCCAGGCGGCGTGCAATGTCGTCGATGAGTCGCGGATCGAATGCCATGGCTTTCGCAGGGGGGCTACGGGGCGACCATTGTAGCGGCCCGGGACGCCGCGGCCGTCAGCGGCGTGTATCGGTGCACCATGCCGCCCCCGACGCTCCACGATGGTGCACAGGGGAAGCGCCGCCTGAGCCGGACCGGCGTCAATGTGTCCATTCGGCAGGACCCCGCGCCGACGCGGGACCGTGGCATGGATTCTGCATTGGGGGTTTCCGACCCATCCGGCGCGCAGCGCCTTGCCGCCACGTCTCGAGCCAGGGAGTCATCGATGAAGCTGATCACTGCCATCATCAAGCCGTTCAAGCTCGATGAAGTGCGCCAGGCCATTGCGGACATTGGCGTACAGGGCGTGACCGTCACCGAGGTGCAGGGCTTCGGCCGCCAGCGCGGCCACACCGAGCTGTATCGCGGCGCCGAATACCGCGTCGACTTCCTGCCCAAGACCAAGATCGAGATCGCGGTCGACGACTCGATCGTCGAACAGGTGATCGAGGCCATCACCAACGTCGCACGTACCGGCAAGATCGGCGACGGCAAGATTTTCGTCACGCAACTCGAGCAGGCCGTGCGCATCCGCACGGGCGAATCCGGCGCCGAGGCAGTCTGAACGCCCTTCTTCGACCGCATCCATGACATGACACACAGACCACCGACAGGAGAACAACCAGTGAAGATGCTGACCGCCGCGCCAAGCCGCCCCTGGGCTGCCGCGCTAGCACTCTGCGCCATGCTGGCGCCCGCCTTGGGATTCGCCCAGGACGTCCCCGTGCCTGACAAGGGCGACACTGCCTGGATGATGACCTCGACCGTGCTGGTGATCCTGATGACGATCCCGGGACTCGCCCTGTTCTACGGCGGCATGTCGCGTTCGAAGAACGTGCTGTCGCTGCTGATGCAGGTGTTCGTGACGTTCTGCCTGATCGCGCTGCTGTGGGCCATCTACGGCTACAGCCTCGCGTTCACCAACGGCAACGACTTCATCGGCGGCTTCGACCGTCTCTTCCTGCAGGGCCTGACCACGAGTTCCGTGGCCGCGACCTTCAGCAAGGGCGTGTACATCCCCGAGTTCGCCTGGTTCATCTTCCAGCTCACGTTCGCCTGCATCACGCCCTGCCTGATCGTCGGCGCGTTCGCCGAACGCATGAAGTTCAGCGCCGTGCTGCTGTTCATGGTGCTCTGGTTCACCTTCTCGTACCTGCCCATGGCGCACATGGTCTGGTGGTGGGCGGGTCCGGACGCGTACACGGATGCCGATGCGGCAGCCGCGGCGACAGCCACGGCGGGCTTCCTGTTCCAGAAGGGCGCCCTCGACTTCGCCGGCGGCACGGTCGTGCACATCAACGCCGGCATCGCCGGCCTCGTCGGTGCGCTGATGATCGGCAAGCGGATCGGCTACGGCTCCACCGCCATGCCGCCGCACAACCTCCCGCTGGTCATGATCGGCGCCTCGCTGCTGTGGGTCGGCTGGTTCGGTTTCAACGTCGGCTCGGGTCTCGAAGCCAACGGCTTCACGGCCATGGTCTTCGCCAACACGCATCCTGGCCACTGCGGCCGCGGCATTGGCCTGGACATTCGCCGAGTGGATCCACCGCGGAACGCCGACGATGCTCGGTGCTGCCTCGGGTGCGGTGGCCGGCCTCGTCGCGATCACTCCCGCCTGCGGCTGGGTGGGACCGATGGGTTCGATCGCGATTGGCCTGATTGCGGGTCTTCTCTGCCTCGCTGCGGTGGCGGGCCTGAAGAACAAGCTCGGCTACGACGACTCGCTGGATGTGTTTGGCGTGCACTGCGTCGGCGGCATCGTCGGCGCTCTGCTGACGGCCGTGTTCTGCGACCCGGCGCTCGGTGGCACCGGCGTCTACGACTACGTCGCGAACGCCGTCGCCGAGTACTCCATGGGCGCGCAATTCAAGGCCCAGTTCTGGGGTGTCGGCGTGGCGCTCGTCTGGTCGGCGTGGTCGCGGCGATCTCGTTCAAGATCGTCGACCTCGTCGTCGGCCTGCGGGTCACCGAGGAGCAGGAACGCGAAGGGCCTCGATACCGTGTCGCACGGCGAGCGCGCGTACAACTGACTGGGTCTGTGGAGGGCGGCCGGTCCTGGTCCGGTCGCCTTCTTACCCGCTTGCGGGCGCCTCGGCGCCCGCTTTTTTTTGCGTGCTGAATCTTGAACCAGGGCCTGTTTTCGGGGGCCGGCGGGGACAGAATCGGGCATCCTGCTAGACTTGGCGCGCTCCCGGAGGAACCGCCATGAAGTCCATCGTAACGATCGTTGCTGCGCTCGCTCTGCTTGGCACGCGCCCACGCCGGCGAAGTGTTCGTGACCAAGGACGCGCAAGGTCAGGCCGATCTACACCGACCGGCCGGAAAGCCTGCCCGCGGAGAAGCTGAAGGTCACCTCCAAATCGACGGATACCGTAGACGTGGCAGAACCGCTACGACACCGAGATGAAAGGTCGTGCCGCTGCGGACGCTGCCGCGGCGAACGACGCGAAAAAAGCCGCCGACGCGAAGCAGGCCAGGGAAATGACGGCCGTGGACAAGGCCAAGCGTTGCGAGGACTCGCGCGCAGCGCTACGAGCACTACATGAACGCGCAGCGGCTTTACGAGCCGGGCGAGAGCGAGGGCGAGCGACGCTACCTCGACGATGACGAGATCACCGCCGCGCGCGACAATGCGAAGAAGACGATGGACGAGTTCTGCGCCGGACTCTGAGACCAGTGAGTGCGCCCGCTGTCGGCTTCGCGGGCCTCGGCGCCATGGGCCGCGGCATGGCCCGCAACCTGCACGGCGCCGGCCTGCTGCGCGCCGTCTGGAACCGCACGTCGGCACGTGTCGGCGGAGCTTGCCGCCGAAACTCGGCGTGGCCGCCGCGTCGAGTCCTGCGGCCCTCGCTCAAGCCTGCGATGTGATCGTGCTCTGCGTCGCTGCGGACCAGGATGTGCTGCAGGTCATCGACGGCGCTCGGGCCAGGGCTGCAGGCAGGCGCGCTCGTGATCGACTGCTCGACGGTCAGTGCGGACACCGCGCGCGAGGCCGCGCAGACGCTGGCGGCGCGCAGCGTCGAATTCCTCGACGCGCCGGTCAGCGGCGGCGTCGAAGGCGCGCGCGACGGCACGCTCGCCGTCATGGCCGGCGGCACCCCGGAGGCTTTCGCCCGCGCGCTGCCGGTGCTGCAGGCAATGGGACGCACGGTCACGCATTTCGGCCCGAACGGCGCCGGGCAGGCGGCCAAGGCCACGAACCAGATCATGTGCGCCGGCGTCATCCAGGCCGTGGCGGAAGCGATGGCTTTTGCCAAGGCGCAGGGCCTGCCACTGCCGCAGCTGATCGAAACGCTGGGCAAAGGAGCGGGCTCGAGCTGGTATTTCGTGAACCGGGCGCCGAATATCGTGCGCGATGCGTTTCCGGCCGGGTTCCGCGTGCGCCTGCATGAGAAGGACCTGCGCATCTGCCACGACATGGCGGCACGGCTCGGCGTCGCATTGCCGGTCGTCGAGTCGACGCTCGACGCAGTACCAGCGAATTGATCGCCGCAGGGGCATGGCGACGAAGACATTTCGGTGCTGTTCCGCCTCAAGGACGCGCTGTTCGCCGCGGCGGGCAAGCCCGGGACGGCGCCCGCCTCGCGATGAGAAAACCGCCCGTCGCTCGAGGCGACAGCGGCCAATCGCAGGATTTTTACCTGCCCGACTTCTGCGAGTCACACGCCGTCCTCGCGATCGCGCTGATTGCCGGGCTGCTCGGCGTGGTACTCGCGCTGGCACGCCAGAACGTACCCGGGGAGTTCTGGATGGATCTCGCCCAGACCTCCGTGTTCCTGCTCTGGACCGGGCTTCTGTGCGCTGCGATGTGGTGCCGGTTGCGGCCGCGGTTCGCGCACATGTCGCTGCGCGCCGGCATCGGCTGGGCTCTCGGCACGATGGTCGGCACGGTGGCGCTCGTCTCGGAGGCCGTGTACTGGGTTGGCCTGTTCTGGTCCGAGCGGCTCGGCACGTCGTCTGGTTTCTACCCGGGTTCGCACGCTCGATTCCTGCTGCCGAAGCTGTTGATCGCCGCGATCGTCGGGGCGCTGGCGTTGCGATACTTCTATGTCACGCATCAATGGCGTCGCTCGATCGAGCTCGAGGCGCGCGCCAGGATCCGCGCACTGCAGGCCCGCATCCGGCCCCATTTCCTGTTCAACAGCATGAACACCATCGCGGCACTGACGCGGTCCGATCCCGCGCTGGCGGAGGCGGCCGTCGAAGATCTCGCCGACCTGTTCCGCGTGAGCCTCAACGATGCGCGTGCGCAGATCACGCTGGCCGAGGAAATCGAGATTGCCCGCACCTACCAGCGCATCGAGCAATTGCGGCTCGGCGAGCGGCTTACGGTGGAATGGGACGTGTCGGCGGTGCCGGCCCGTGCCATCGTGCCCAGCCTGCTGCTGCAACCGCTGCTCGAGAACGCCATCGTTCACGGGATCGAGCCGCTGCCGCACGGCGGCACGGTCGGCGTGCGGGGCCGGGTCGAGCGCGACGCGATCGTGATCGAAGTAACCAATCCGACCCTCCCGGCGTCAGCACGCCGGGCGTCGACGCGCGGCAATGGCATGGCCCTCGACAACATCCGACAGCGGCTCGACCTCGCGTTTCCGGGCCGCTCGGGCGTCGAATTGGCGGACCAGGACAATCGTTACACGGTGCGTTTGCGGTTCCCGCGCAGGGGCGACGAAAGCGAAGGCGTGTCGCCGGCTGCGGCCGATGTCGACGCCTCGTGACACGCGGACCGGTCCACGGGACAATCGGGTCCCGCGCATGAACGACGACTCACCCGACGCTCCGGCCGAAAAATTGCGCGCGCTGATCGTCGACGACGAGGCGCCGGCCCGGGCCCGCCTGCGCCGGATGCTGCAGGAACTGGGCGAGGTCGCGGTCGTCGGCGAGGCGGCCACGGGTCTCGAGGCGCTCGAGCATTGCGCCCTGCTCGACCCGGACGTGGTGTTGCTGGACGTGCGCATGCCAGGCATGGACGGTGTCGAGGCTGCCCGGCACCTGGCCGCGCTCGAAGACCCGCCCGCGGTGATTTTCACGACGGCCTATGACGAATACGCGTTGCAGGCGTTCGAAACCCAGGCCGTGGGTTACCTGGTGAAGCCGGTGCGCCGCGAGAAACTCGCGCGAGCCATACGGCATGCTGCACGCGTTGCGGCACCGCAATTGATCCGGCTCGCCGACCAGTCACAGCTCGGCAAACGGCGTTCGCAGGTCTGTGCGCGGCGCGGCAGCGAGTTCAAGCTCGTGCCCGTCGAAGACATCCTCTTCTTTGCGGCAGACCAGAAATACGTGACCATGCGGCACCGCGGCGGCACGGAGCTGATCGACGAGTCGTTGCGGGCACTGGCTGACGAATTCGCACCGGACTTCGTGCGCATCCACCGCAACTCGCTGGTGGCGCGCCAGCACGTGCGTGCGATCGAGAAAGCACCGGAGGGGCATTTCATGGTGCTGCTGAAAGACTGTGACGAAGCGTTGCCCGTCAGCCGCCGTCACCAGGCTGAAGCATTGCGGCAGATCCGCACGGGACACTGAACAATGGAACGGGATGAAGACGCCGGGGAGACGACCGTGACCCTGCCGTCGCCCGGGCCGGCATCGTCGAAGTTGTTCTTCACCCGGCTGGGCGTGCTGATTCTGAGCGCCGCTCTCGTCTATCTCGTCTGGCGCATCGTGGCGCCGTTGTGGCAGCCGCTGCTCTGGGCCGTGCTGATCGGCTCCCTGGTTGCGCCCTTGAATGTCCGCCTGAGCGACCGACTCGGTGGCAGGCGGCAGCTCGCGGCCAGCCTGACCTTGCTCGGTGTGTTGTTGCTGTTCCTGTTGCCACTGCTCGCATTGGCCGGGGCGGTCGCCACCCAGGCTGCACAGTTGCTGAAACGACTCGACGCACAAGGGTTGCAGCTCGGCACGGAGATCGACCTGGCAAGCGTACCGATGCTGGCGCGTCCACTGCGGTGGATCGACGCGACGGCCGGCATCTCGCTCGAGCAATTGCAGGACTGGTTCGTGACGGGCACCAAGCGGCTGGTGGAGATCGTGGCCTCGTCGGGCGGAGCCGTGATGCTCGGCGCGCTCGGCACCATGGTCAGTTTCATCCTGATGCTGTTCGTACTGTTTTTCGTGCTGCGGGACGGATCCAGGTTCGCCCAGAAAGCCATACGGTTGCTGCCGATCGAACCTCACCTGCGCAGCCGGCTCTGGATTCACCTGATCGAAATGACGCGCGCGGTCTTCGTCGGAATAGGGCTCACGGCAATCGTGCAAGGTGCGCTGCTCGGCGTCGGATTCTTTTTTGCCGGCGTGCCGTCGCCGCTCGTTTTCGGCGTGCTCGCGATACTGTTTGCGCTGGTGCCGCTGATCGGCACGACGATCCTCTGGGGTCCCGCCGCGATCTGGCTGGCCATCGAAGGCCATCCGGGCGCAGCAGCTGTTCCTGGCCGCGTGGGGCATCCTGGTCGTGAGTTCCGTGGATAACTTCCTGCGTCCACTCCTGATCTCAGGACGCGTCGAAGTGCCGACCCTTGCCGTTTTTATCGGCGTCATGGGCGGCTTGTCCGCCTTCGGCTTCATCGGCCTGTTCCTCGGACCGATCGTGCTGGGGCTGGTCGTGGCGCTGTTCCGATTTGCAACCGAAGAAGTTGCCTCGGCCCGTACCGGCGCCTGAACGGCGCAGCGCGGCACGAGGAGCCTCGTTTGACGAATTCGACAATCCGGATCGCGACCCGCCGCAGCAAGTTGGCGCTGTGGCAGGCCGAGCACGTCGCGGCACTGCTGCGCAACGCCCATCCGGGGTTGCCGGTCGAGCTGGTGCCGATGACTACGCAAGGCGATCGCGTGCTGGATCGCGCGCTGGCCGCAAGTGGGCGGCAAGGGCCTCTTCGTCAAGGAGCTCGAGGTGGCGATGCAGGAACGGCGCGCCGAAATCGCCGTGCATTCGATGAAAGACGTGCCGAGCGAACTGCCGGCGGAGTTCTGCATCGCGGCGGTGCTGGAGCGCGCCAATCCGCACGATGCGTTCATTTCCCGCCGCTACGCGAAGTTTGCAGACTTGCCGCAGGGCGGGCGCGTCGGCACCTCCAGCCCGCGTCGCCAGGCGCAGTTACGCCATGCACGGCCGGACCTGCAGCTCGAGCTGCTGCGCGGTAATGTCGATACTCGCCTGCGCCGGCTCGACGAGGGCCGACTCGATGCGATCCTGCTCGCGTGCGCAGGGCTGGAGCGTCTCGGCCTCGCGGAGCACGTCACCGAGCAACTCGATCTCGAGCGGTCGCTGCCGGCCGTTGGCCAGGGCGTGATTGGCATCGAGTGCCGTACCGACGATGCACACAGTCGCGCAGCGCTGCAGTCATTGCACCATGCCGATTCTTATACCCGCCTGCTGGCCGAGCGCGCGTTCGCCGCCACGCTGGGTGGCAGTTGTCATTCGCCGATCGCCGCACACGCCACGCTCGACGGCGACACGCTCGTACTGCGCGGCTTCATCGGTGCGCCCGACGGCAGCCAGACGTTTCGCGATCGAATCAGCGGGCCGGCCGCGGACGCCGTTGCACTCGGTCGCTCACTCGCGCGCCGCATGCTGGCGGCGGGTGCGGCGCCACTGCTCGAGCGCCTGCGGCAGGAAGCCGCCGCCGCGTCGTGACGAGCGGCGCGCTCGCCGGGCTCACCCTGGTCGTCACTCGACCGGCCGCGCAAGCCGTCCCTTTCATCGCACGCGCGGAGGCTGCGGGTGCACGCTGCATCGCGTTGCCGACGCTCGAAATCGAACCGATGCCGCTAGGCGAGTCGCAACGCGCTGAGTTGTCCGCCCGGCAGTGGGATTGGTGCATCTACACCAGCACGAATGCGGTCAGCGCGGCGGCGGCGCAGCTCGCGCACGTACAGGCAACGCGGGTGGCCGCCGTGGGTGGCGCCACCGCGCGCGCGCTCGCGAAGGCCGGGATTACGGTGGCGGTAAAGCCCGCTGGTCGCGTCGACTCCGAGGGTTTGTTGCAACTCCCGGTGTTCAACGCAGTCCGCGGCCAGCACGTGCTGATCCTCAAAGGCGTCGGCGGGCGCGACCTGCTGGCGACGGAACTCGCCAGGCGCGGCGCGAACGTGCACACCGTCGAACTGTATCGACGCAGCATGGCGCGGCCGGATCGATCCGCGTTGCGGCGATTGCACGACGCGCTGGCCAGCGGCGAGAATCTTGCGATCGTGGTCACGAGCGCGGAAATTCTCGAGGCCCTGCTGCAGATTACCCCGCCTGACGATATCAACGCGATCCGGGCCCGCCCGTTGTTCGTGCCTGGCGCGCGCGTTGCCGCAGCGGCCGCGCACGCTGGCTGGACCGGGCCTGTGGTGCAGGCAACCAGCGCCGAGGATGCCGCAATGCTGAAAGCCGTGCTGGCCGCAGCGGGCCACCCACCGGACGCGTGCTAGGATTTCGACCGCAGCACGGACGGGCTGCTTGAATGTCCACCGAAATCGAATCCCTCACGACCGATCTCAGCACGCGCCGCACCGGCAGCGGCGTCAGTCCCATGCTGATCGCCGTCGGCGGGCTCGCGTTGCTGCTGGCGGTCTACGCACATTGGCGATTCGGCCAGTTCGACGAGAAGATCGATCGCCTGCGCGGACAGATCGCGGAGCTTCGCACCGCCCAGGATCGCCTGGGCTCGCAGATCGGAACGCTGGCGACACAGGCCGACCAGTCCGGTGATCAACTGCGCGCCCAGGTGCGTGCGCTGCGCGAAGTGCCGACGCAGGTCGACGCACTCGGCCAGAGCCTGGCCGAGTTGCGCGCACGGACCGAGGCCCCGCAGCGAGCCTGGGTACGTGCCGAGGCGCTGTACCTGCTCGAGCTCGGGGCGCGCCGCTTGCAGCTCGAGCACGACGTGCCGACGGCGATCGCGGCGCTCGAGTCTGCCGACGCCCGGCTTGCGACCGTCGCCGATTCCGCCGTGAACGAGGTGCGCCGGCAGCTCGGCCGCGAACTGACGGCCTTGCGCACGGTCAGCGTGCCGGACGTGCCGGCGGTGATCGCGCGGCTCACGACGCTCGAGGCGCGCGCAGCGAGCTTCCCGGTGCTGGGCGTGCCGATCGCCGAGTCACGGCGCGCCGCCACAGACGCATCCCACCATGCCGGCGTGGTCGAACGGGCCGGTCGCAGGCTGGCGCAGGCGTGGCGCGATATGTTCTCGTTCCGCCGTGTCGACCCGTCGACGGCGCGGCTGGTGACGCGTGAAGAGGAATCGCTGCGTCGCCAGCATCTCGAGCTGCTGTTTTTCGCGGCACGCATCGCCGCGATGCAGGCGGACAAGACCGCCTACTCGCAATCGCTGCGCGCCATCGATACCTGGCTCGAGCGATTCTTCGATCCGGGTTCACCGGAGGTCGTCACCGCGCGGGCCGAGATTGCCGAGCTCGGTGCGCTGGACATCGATCCCCCGCGCCCGGAAATCGGCGGAGCGTCGCAATCGCTCCAGCGCGTAATTCGCGCCAGCGCGCCGCGCTCATGAAGGGCAGCCTGGTCGTTGCCGCGGCGCTCGTCGGCGGCGGGATGCTCGCGCATCTCGTGCTCGACAATCCGGGGTACGTGGCCATCAACGTCGGCCGCTCGTTGCTTGAAACGACCGTGCCCATGCTCCTGCTGCTGGTCGGCGCCCTGTTTCTGCTGATACGAACGCTCGTCGGCTCGCTCGGCGCGCGACGCCGGCTCGCGCAGCTACGCGCCGAACGCAGACACCGCCGGGCGCGCGACGACACGCAACGTGGCCTGCTCGACCTGGCGGCCGGCCGCTGGCGCAGCGCGGAGGAGCTGCTGACGCGCGCCGCACCCGAGGCTGACTCGGCGGCCGCCAATTATGTCGTTGCAGCCCGCGCCGCCGACCTGCAGGACGCAGTGACACGACGCGACGAATGGCTGGCCCGCGCCCAGGAAGTTGCGCCGCAGGAACGCGCGGCTGCGCTGATCACGCTCGCGGAAATGCAGATGCGCCGCGGGCAGGACCAGGCCGCGCTGCAAACCCTCGAGCAGCTCGATGCGTCGGGCGACCTCGAATTCGCGAGGTCTCGAGCTCATGGCACGCCTCTGCCAGAAGCTCGGACGCGGCGAGCAGCTGCGTGCACTCGGCCCGCGGCTGCGCGCTGCAAAAGAGTTGCCTCAGGCACAGGTCACCGAACTTCTGGCGCAGGTGCAACTGGAGGAAGTTCGCGCGGCCGGCGAGCACAAAGATGCGGCAGCTGTCATCGCGGCCTGGTCGGAAGCGCCGCGCGCCACTCGGCGGTTGCCGCAAGCTGTCCTGGTCTACGTACGGGCATTGATGGCGGCAGGCGATCACACGGCCGCGGAAAAATACCTGCGTGACATCATCGAAGACGACGACGCGAAGGACGGCGTGCTGATCCGTTTATATGGCGACCTGGTGTTACCCGACGCACTGCTGCCGCTCGAACGCGCGGAAGGCTGGCTGCGAGCGGCGCCGGACAACCCGGACCTGCTCGCCGCGTGCGCGAAGCTCGCGCTGCGCGCGGAACTGTTTGGCAAGGCGCGCAGTTACCTCGAAGCGAGTCTTGCCCGCCGACCCGGCCCCGAAAGCAGCCTGTTGTACGCGGACCTGCTCGACCAGCTTGGCGAAGGCGATCGCGCGCTGCAGGTATTGCGCGACAGCGTCTCGCGTTCTGCGGGGCGCAAACCGACCGTGGCGCGAATCCGTCTGCGCCGGCAATGAGGCGCGCTGATTGAGCGGTCAGTCTTGCTGCAGCGCCAACTTGTCCGCGGCCATGGCCGGCAGCAGTCGATCCGACTCGCGCCTGACCACCGCATAACATTCGCAGCACATCGCTTCGAGCCTCGGCCGGTCCAGTACCGTTATTTCGCCGCGGCTGTAACTGATCACGCCCGCCTTCTGCAGTTTTCCAGCTGCCTCGGTAACGCCTTCGCGGCGTACGCCCAGCGTGGTGGCAATGAGTTCCTGCGTCATGGTCAGATGGTTGATCACCAGCCGGTCGAGGGACAGCAGCAGCGAACGGCACAATTGCTGGTCCACGGAATGGTGCCGATTGCACACCGCGGTCTGTGACATCTGCGTGATCAGCGCCTGCGTATAGCGCAACAGCAGCAATTGCATCTCGCCACTGCGATAGAACTCATCCTTGAGTCGCTGGCCGATCAGGCGATAGGCATGACCGGCGCTTTTCACGATCGCTCGGCTAGGGGTGGTCTCGCCTCCCATGAACAGGGCAATGCCGACCAGCCCTTCATTACCGACGACCGCAATCTCGGCCGAGGAGCCGTCCTCGGTGGCATAGAGCAGCGAGACGATGCAGTCCGTCGGGAAGTAGACGTGGCGCAGCGTATCGCCGGATTCGTACAGGACCGTCCCGAGCGGCATGGGGACGAGCTGCAGGTTCGGGAAGATCCGCGTGCGCTCCGACTCGGACAACGCGCGCAGCAGGTGATTCTGCTCGGGAGCATGTGGGCTGGACATGTCGAGCCTCGCGTCGACCCGGCGGGGGCGCTGCGGGCACAGTGTACCCGCGCGGCGCCTTTTCGCCGGTCAACCTTTCTGCGAAGGCTCGACCCTCGTCACAGTTGCACGTCAGCCGGTTACCAGGACTCCGTTTTCGACTGGAATGCGCTTGCCCGGGTCGTGATCCATGCGGACCGAACCTTCGGTGCCAGCGAGCCGATAACGCACGTCGTAGCCGTCGGCCTGCGTCGACGAATCGTAAACCGTGCGGCAGTTGTGCTCGACCGTCTGGTACGTGTTGTTCTCCTGCACGTGTTTCTGCACCTTGCTGCCGGCATAACCGCCCGCGGCTGCACCTACTACGGTTGCCGCCGTCTGGCCGCCGCCGTCGCCAACCTGGTTGCCGATGACGCCGCCGAGCACGGCGCCCACGACTGCGCCGGTCACGCGCTTGGGGTCCTTGGTCGCGCCCTGGTGCGTCACGGTCTGGTCGTTGCACACCTGGCGCGGTGTCTTGATCGTCTTGTTGACCGCCGTGACCGCGAGCACTTCGGCCGAGTTTCGGTCAGCCAGCGCGTTGTAGCCGGCGAAGGCACCCGCCGCAGTCACGACGAGTCCACCTGCCACGATGCCAATAATCAGCGATTTGTCCACTTGCCTCTCCAGTACGTCCGGCGTCGCGAGCAGAAATGCCGAAACGAGTTGGACGGTGTTGTTGCGTGCATCGTCAACGAGGCTGACGCCAGCGTCTGTTCGTTGGCGAACATCCCTGGCCGGATGCCGTGGGCGCGATCCGCGTGAACGACGCACCGCACGCTCATTATGTTAATCACCGGAGAATTATCTTGAACAACAGAATCCTGGTGTCCGCGATCCTGGTTGCCGGCGCGGTGTATCACCGTCGACCACGATCACAGTAATTTACGCATCGCAGCCAGCGTGTCGGGCGCGTAATCGAACGAGTCGAAGTACAACTGCTCGCGTGGCAGCCCCCGCGCGACGAATTGCTCACGGATGGCCTCGATCATTCCGGGCGGGCCGCTCGCATAAACGTCGTGGGCGGCGAGCGCCGGGATGTCATGCAGGACCGCCTCGTGCACGAGGCCGTTGCGCCCGTCCCACGTCCCGGTTTCCGCGTCCGAAAGCACGGGCCGGTAGTCCAGGCCCGCCCGCTGCGCCGCCACGTTCAACAGCCAGTCGTGCTCGTACAGGTCTGCCGCGTTGCGGCCACCCCAGTAAAGCGTGACTGGCCGCCGGTCGCCTTGCGCCAGCAACTGCCGCAACATTGCCCGCAACGGCGCATACCCGGTGCCGCCGCCGATGAAGAGCGGCGCACGCGGCGATTCGCCGCGAAACCAGAATTGGCCGAGCGGCCCCTCGATGCGCAGCAGCGTTCCGGCGCGCATGCTGTCGAACAACTGACCCGTAAAACCGCTGGACGAGGCCTTGCGCACGTGCAGTTCGAGCAGCTTGCCGTCGGCTGGCGCGCTTGCGATCGAAAAGCTACGGCGGCGGCCTTCCGAGAGAATCACGTCCAGGTATTGACCCGCGAGGTAGTGCAGTTCCTCGACCACCGGCAGGCGCAGGAACACGGCCATGACATCGTCGGCCAGGCGCTCCATGCGATCGATACGGCACGGCAGGCTCTTGACCTCGACTTCGGCTGCCGGCCGCACCTCGCGTGTTTCGACGAGCAGATCGGTCAGGGGACGTGCCTGGCACAGCAGCGCGAACCCAGCCGCAACCTCGGCCGGCGTTATGCCCGCCGGCAGCCGTGCGTCGGGATATTCGAACGACCCTGCCAGCACGCGTGCGCGGCACGAGGCACAGTGGCCGCCCTTGCAGCTGTGCGGCAAGTTGAGTCCCGCGCGCAACGCGGCGGACAACACCGGCTCGTTCGACTCGGCGGCAAATTGCTCCCCGGTAGGCACGATGCTGATTTGCGGCATTGTCGGTCTTGCTCCAGGGGGCGGACGCGGCACCTGTCTGACGATGCTTCGTTGCGGTTCGCGTATGCTCGTACTGATGGATGCAGATGCAGCCGCGGGCGCCCCGACCCCCGCATCATGCCTGATCGTCGGCTGTGGATACGTGGGCACAAGGCTGGCGCTTCAGGCCAGGAACGAGCGGCCGGCCGACGCTGGCGTTGGTCCGATCCGGTCCGAGCGAAACGAGCCTGCAGCGAGCGGGCATCAATACGATGCGCGTCGACCTGGATGCCGCCAGCGAACCAATTCTGCGAACAATCGCTAGCCGCGGCAGCCGGGTGTTCAGCGATCGTTTACCTCGTGCCACCGCCGGGCAGCGGCACCGCGGACCCTCGACTCGAATCGTTCCTGCGCCGGCTCGGCTCAACAATGCCCAGCGTTTTCGTTTATGTCAGCACGACCGGCGTCTATGGCGATACGGGGGGAGCCGCCGTCGACGAACGAGCTCCGTTGGCCGCAGCCACGGATCGCGCGCGACGGCGTGTCGCTGCCGAGAGCGCCGCCACGGCGTGGTGCGCGGCTCGCGGCGTGCGTTGCGTGATCATGCGCGCCCCCGGCATCTATGGGCCGCATCGCCTGCCGCTGGCGCGATTGCAGCGAGGCGAACCTGCGCTGCGCAGCGAAGATTCCGGGCCTGGCAACCGCATCCACGTCGTCGATCTCGTGAGTACCGTACTTGCAGCGATCGACCACCCTGGCGCGCGCGGGCCCTATAACGTCGTCGACGGCGACCATTCGAGCACCACGGTGTACCTGCAGGAAACGGCGGCGGCCGCGGGGCTGCCGGCACCGCGCCTCGTCTCGATGGCAGACGCGCGGGCGCAGCTCGAGCCCGGCATGCTGGCGTTCCTCGTCGAATCGCGCCGTGTATCGAATCGCCGCATGCTCGATGAACTGGGTGTGCGTCTCACCTACCCCACCGTGCAGTCCGGCATCCGTGCCAGCCTCGCGGAGATGCGCATGGAGGGCGTCGCAACGTGAAATTCGTGAATCCTTCGACCGCCGCGATCCAGCGGCTGCTGGCGGAGTCGAAGACGATCGCCGTCGTCGGCCTGTCCGACGACCCGTCGCGACCGAGTCATGACGTGTCGCGCTCGATGCAGGATTTCGGTTACCGGATCCTGCCCATAAATCCGGCGTTGCGAACGTGGCGGGGGGTGCCAGCCTACGCCGACCTCGGTGCCGCCTTTGCCGCGCTCGGTCCTGGCGAACGCATCGACATCGTCAACGTGTTTCGGCGTCCCGCGCGCGTCGGCGAGGTCGTCGATGATTGCCTCAGGCTCGGACTGCCGGCACTGTGGCTGCAGCTGGGCGTGATCAACGAGACCGCCGCAGAGCGCGCCGCCGCGGCGGGCATGACGGTCGTCATGGATCGATGCATCTACGTCGACCGCTCGAGAATGCCGGCCTGACGACGCAGTCGGGTATCCTTGGCGGATGCAGCTCGCCTTCACCAAGATGCACGGCCTCGGTAACGATTTCATCGTCTTCGAGTCCGCCGGGCCTGCAGCCATGGTGTCGCCAGGCGCCTTGCGCCGGCTCGGCGATCGCCGCAAGGGCATCGGTTTCGACCAGGCCCTGGTGCTCGAGCCGCCACGGCGTCCCGGCACCGACGTCTTCTACCGGATCTTCAACGCCGATGGCTCGGAGGTCGAACAGTGTGGCAACGGCGCGCGCTGCATCGCGCGGTTCGTCGCCGAACGCCGGCGCGCAGCACACGACCAGCCCTTGGTCATGGACAGCCCCGGTGGCCTCGTCAATGCGCTGCTGCGTGACGACGGACTCGTCTCGGTCGCAATGGGCATCCCGGATTTCGAGCCGGCCACGCTGCCATTCGCGGCGCCGGCCCGGCGAGCACTCTATCGACTCGATACCAGGGCGGGGCCGGTCGAATTCGCTGCGGTGTCGATCGGCAATCCGCACGCCGTAATCCGCGTTGGCAGTGTCGACGACGCTCCCGTGGACACCGTAGGACCCGCCATGGAGAATCACGCGGCGTTTCCGCGCCGTGTGAACGTCGGCTTCCTCGAGATCGTCGCGCCCGACCACGTGCGGCTGCGGGTTTTCGAACGCGGCGTCGGCGAGACCCTGGCCTGTGGCACGGGGGCTTGTGCAGCGGTCGCCGTGGGCCGGCAGGATAGAACGCTCGCTGGCGAGGTGATGGTGGACGCTCCGGGCGGGCGCATGTTCGTGCGGTGGCCCGGGCCGGGCGAGCAGGTCTGGCTGACCGGGCCGGCGGAAACAGCATTTGAAGGCCATGTGGACATTGACGGCGCCGAGTCGCCGGAGTCAGGTAAATGAACAAACCCATACGCGGCGTCGAGGCAACCCTGCCGGCCGAAGAGCAGGTCGCCGAATTTCTCGTCGCGCACCCGGAGTTCTTCGAGCGGCACGGCAGCGTGCTGGCTCGCCTGCAGTTGCCGCATCAACGTGGCAGCGCTGCAGTGTCACTCGTCGAACGGCAGGTGCTGGTGCTTCGCGAAAAACACGGCAATCTGGAAAAGAAGCTGCTGGAGCTGATCGAATACGGTCGTGCCAACGACGCCATCGCCGACCGCGTGCATCGCCTGACGCGGCGCCTGCTGCGGGCGCGCGACGCGGCGGGGTGCATTGCGGCACTCGAGACGTCGTTGCGGGAAGATTTCGGCGCGTCGCGCTGGGTGCTGCTGGCCGTGGATCCGGCGGTTGCGATGCTGGCGGACCTGCACAACGCTCACGTGCGCGTCGTGCCACGCGGCAGCGCCGAGTTGCGGATATTCGAGTCGTTCTTCGAGTCGGCCCGGCCGCGCAGCGGCCAGATCCGCGACACGCAGCGTGACTACCTGTTCGGCGGCGACGGCAGCCAGGTCGGTTCGACGGTGCTGATACCGCTCGGCGACAAGGCAACGCTCGGCCTGCTGGCGATCGCGAGCAACGATACCGAGCGTTTCCTGCCGACCATGAGCACCGACTTCCTGGTGCGCATCGGCGAACTCGTGACCGAGGCGGTGACGGCGCGGCCGGCATGACCCGTCGGGTGCCGCTGCAAAGCGGCCCTGGCGCGGCGGCGCGGCCTGCGGGCGAGGACGAATCGCCGTTGCAGCCCGGCGTGAGTCGATACCTCGCGAGCCTGCGCTTCGAACGCCAGCTTTCACCACACACGGCCAGCAATTACGCGCGCGATCTCGCGTCGCTGGTCGACTACTGCGGCACGCAGGGTATTGCCGGCTGGAATGAGCTCGACACGCAGCACCTGCGCATGTTTGCGGCACGCGAGCACCGCCGGGGACTGGCGCCGCGCAGCATCCAGCGGCGGCTTTCGGCCTGCCGCGGCCTGTTCCGCTTCCTGTTGAGCAGCGGCGAAATGCAACGCGACCCGGCCGCCGACGTGCAGGCGCCCAAGGCGCGCAAACGGCTGCCGACCACGCTCGATGCCGACACGATGGCGCGCCTGCTCGCGTTTCGCAGCGACACTCGACTGGGAGTTCGCGACAAGGCGATCATGGAACTGTTCTATTCGTCGGGCCTGCGCCTCGCCGAATTGATCGGCCTCGATATGGCGGACGTCGACCAGCGCGACCGTACGGTGCGCGTGCTCGGCAAAGGCCGCAAGACGCGCATCGTGCCGGTCGGCAAGCAGGCCTTGAACGCGATGCAGCGATGGCTGGCCGAGCGCGCCGTCCTGGCTGCCGTCGGCGAAACCGCTTTTTTCGTCGGTATCAATGGCCGCAGGCTCGGTCCGCGCATCGTGCAACGACGCATCGCGCAATGGGCTCGGCTGCAGGGCTTGCCCGAGCACGTACACCCGCACATGTTCCGGCACTCCTTCGCATCGCACCTGCTCGAATCGTCACAGGACTTGCGGGCCGTGCAGGAACTGCTCGGCCACGCGAACATCAGCACGACGCAGGTGTATACGCATCTTGATTTCCAGCACCTGGCCCGCATCTACGACGCAGCGCACCCGCGGGCGCGAATCAAGCGCGCCTGACCGCAGGCCGCGGCCTCCCGCGCTGCCGCTGCCCGGAGCCCCTCGCATGACTTCCGCCACTTTCAATCCCCACGGCACTACGATTCTCTGCGTGCGCCGCGACGGACTCGTCACCATGGGCGGCGACGGCCAGGTGACGCTCGACAAAACCGTCATGAAGAGCAACGCACGCAAGGTGCGCCGCCTGCACGACGGCAGCGTGATCGCAGGTTTTGCCGGCGGCACTGCCGATGCGTTCACGCTGTTCGAACGCTTCGAGTCGAAGCTGCAGCAGTTCGGCAACCTGACTCGGGCGGCGATCGAGCTCGCCAAGGACTGGCGCACCGATCGCAGCCTGCGCAGACTCGAGGCGCTGCTGTGTGTGGCCGACGTGTCGCATTCGTTCGTGATCTCGGGCAACGGCGACGTGATCGAGCCGGAGCACGAACTGATGGCCGTCGGTTCCGGCGGCCCGTTCGCGCAGGCCGCTGCACTTGCGCTGCTGCAGAACTCGACGCTCGATTCACGAGCGATCGTCGAGAAGGCGCTCGGCATCGCGGCGGACATCTGCATTTACACCAACCGCAACCTGACCATCGAGACCCTCGGCGCAACCACCGCCGGCAAGGATGCCTGACATGTCCTCGATGACCCCTCGCGAAATCGTCCAGGAGCTGGACAAGCACATCGTCGGCCAGGGCGCCGCCAAGCGCGCCGTGGCCATTGCGCTGCGCAATCGCTGGCGCCGCATGCAGGTCGAGGAGCCGCTGCGCGCCGAGATCACGCCGAAGAACATCCTGATGATCGGGCCGACGGGTGTCGGCAAGACCGAGATCGCACGTCGCCTCGCGCGGCTCGCAAATGCCCCGTTCGTGAAAGTCGAGGCGACCAAGTTCACGGAAGTCGGCTATGTCGGGCGCGAGGTCGATTCGATCATCAAGGACCTGGTCGACATCGCCGTCAAGATGACGCGCGAGCAGGCCATGGAGAAGGTGCGGCATCGTGCGATGGATGCCGCGGAGGAGCGGTTGCTCGACGAGTTGCTGCCGCAGCCGCGCGGCGCAGCGAGCTGGTTCGATCGGGTTCGGCATGCCGGCCGACGTCGACACCGCCCGCGGCCAAGGACAACGAAACCCGCCAGCGCTTTCGCAAGATGCTGCGCGAGGGACAGCTCGACGACCGTGAACTCGAAATCGAGGTGCGCGCCATGCCGGCCGGCGTCGAGATCATGGCGCCGCCCGGCATGGAGGAACTGACGCAGCAGCTGCAGGGCATGTTTTCGAACCTTGGCGGCAATCGCACGCGTCGCGCCGCATGAAGGTCAGCGAAGCGTTCAAGCTGCTGACCGAGGAGGAAGCGGCGAAGCTCATCAACGAAGAGGAGCTGAAGGTGCAGGCGCTGCGCAATGCCGAGCAGAATGGCATCGTGTTCCTCGACGAGATCGACAAGATCGCGCGCCGCCAGGATGTGCAGGGCGCGGACGTCTCGCGCGAGGGCGTACAGCGCGACCTGCTGCCGCTGGTCGAGGGCAGCACCGTCAACACCAAGTACGGCATGGTCAAGACGGATCACATCCTCTTCATCGCGTCCGGCGCGTTCCACATGTCGAAGCCGTCCGACCTGATCCCCGAGTTGCAGGGCCGCCTGCCGATTCGCGTCGAGCTCGAGGCACTCAAGGTCGAGGACTTCGTGCGCATCCTGACCGAGCCCGACGCGTCGCTCTGCACGCAGTACGCGGCGCTCGTGGCGACCGAGGGCGTGCAGCTCTCGTTCCAGGCGAGCGGCGTGCGTCGCATCGCGGAGGTCGCCTTCGACGTCAACCAGCGCACCGAGAACATTGGCGCCCGCCGCCTGCACACGGTGATGGAACGCCTGCTCGAGACGATCAGCTTCGAGGCCTCGGATCGCTCGGGTACGTCGACTGACGATCGACCAGGCTTACGTCGACGCGAGTCTCGGCGAGCTGGCGCGGGACGAGGACCTCGCGAGGTACATCCTGTGATGCCGGGCACACGCGACAGCGCCGCGCGCACACCCACCGAGATCAAGCTGCGCAAGCAGTCGCGGCTGCTCGAGGTCACGTTCGACGACGGCAGCGCTTCGAACTGCCGTTCGAATACCTGCGCGTCTATTCACCGTCGGCCGAAGTGCGCGGTCACGGCCCCGGGCCAGGAAACGCTGCAGCTGGGCAAGCACGCGGTGGGTATCCGTTCGGTCGATCCGGTCGGCAACTACGCGGTGCGAGCTGGTGTTCGACGACGGCCACGATTCCGGGCCTCTACACCTGGGCCTACCTGTACGAACTCGGCACCACGCAGGCCGAAAAGTGGCAGCATTATCTCGACCGCCTCGCCCAACTCGGCATCGCCTACCCCACCGCCATCACGCCATAAAAAGGCCTGACGGCACGCGGTCCAGCTGCCCGCGCGTCCGATGCGCGGCCGGGCCGAACGCGCAGCGTCCGATCGCCCGACCCGGGTAGAATGGCGCGTTCCCATGAGCGAGCCTGCCCCTCCGAAATCGCCCACGCCGGCCGCGGCGCCCGCCTCGGTCGACTTTGGCTACACCGAAGTGCCGTCGGCCGAAAAGGCGCGCCGCGTGCGCGCGGTGTTCGATTCGGTCGCCGACAAGTACGACGTCATGAACGACCTGATGTCGGCGGGCGTGCACCGGCTCTGGAAGCGTTACACGCTCGGGCAGACCGGGCCTGCGCCCGGGGCAGCGGGCGCTCGACGTCGCCGGGGGCACGGGCGACATCGCGGCGGGCATGGCGCGGCAGGTGCAGGAAGCCGGGCTCGTCGTGCTCTCCGACATCAACGAGGCGATGCTCGATGTCGGTCGCGACCGGCTGCTCGACCAGCGGCCTGCTGCGCAACGTGCGCTTTGCCCTCGCCGATGCCGAATGCCTGCCGTTTGCGGACGAATCGTTCGATTGCGTGACGATCGCTTTCGGCCTGCGCAACGTGACGGACAAGCCGCCGCGCTCGCATCGATGCACCGCGTGCTGAAGCCGGGCGGCCGCCTGCTGATCCTCGAGTTTTCGAAGCCGACGGCGCCGGGACTGAAGCCCGTCTACGACATGTATTCGTTCAGCGTGCTGCCGTGGCTCGGCGCGCGCATCGCCGACGATCCGGCCAGCTACCGTTACCTGGCCGAGTCGATCCGCCGCTTTCCCGACCAGGAGACCCTGCTCGGCATGATGCGCGATGCCGGCTTCGAGGACTGCCGTCATCACAACCTCAGCGGCGGCATCGTCGCGCTGCACAAGGGATTTCGATATTGAGCGCGAACCCGTCTGCAGGCGCATGCTCGGCCAGGGTCGCGACCACGCTGAATCGCAACATCGCGCAATCGAGCCGGGCGCAGGCGCTTGCCGCGCAGCTCGAAGGCCGCGCGCTCGCGCTGCGCGCTCGAGGGCACGGCCATCGTTCTACTTCATGGTCAGCGACGGACGCATCCGCATCGAGACCGAGCATGCGGCGCGCAGCGGATGCGACGCTCACGGGCACGCCGCTCGCGCTGCTGTCGCTTGCAGGCCCTGGCGCCGAAGACCGGTTGCGCGGCTCGGCGATCCGCATCGCGGGCGATGCCGAGGTGGCGCAGCGGTTCCGTGACCTGCTGCGCCAGGCGCAGCCGGACTTCGAGGAAGAACTGGCCGCGCGTGTTCGGCGACGTTGCCGCGCACCAGATGGCCAACTTTGCGCGCGGTTTCCTCGACTGGGGTCGCAAGGCGGCGAACTCGCTCTCGACCAACGTGGCCGAATACCTGCAGGAAGAAGGCCGCGACGTGCCGACGCCGCGTCGAGCTCGAGGAATTCCTCGAAGCCGTCGACCACCTGCGCGAGGCCGCCGACCGTGCCGAAGCGCGACTCGCGCCGGCTCGAGGCGCGGCGACCGTGCGAGCTGAGCGCTCACCGCCGCACGGTGCATCCCGTGATGCGCCTCCGCGTCGCCACGCGGCTGCTCGACATCCAGCGCGTGCTCGTGCGGCATGGGCTCGACGAAATCATCCTGGCGACGCACCTGTTCCGGCCGCTGCGATACGCGTTCTACCTGTCGCCGGCGACGTGGTTCGAGCGCAAGAAAGGCGGGCCGCGCGGCGAGCGCATCCGGCTGGCGCTGGAAGAACTTGGCCCGATCTTCGTGAAGTTCGGCCAGGCGCTGTCGACCCGGCGCGACCTGCTGCCGCGCCGACATCGCCGATGAACTCGCCAAGCTGCAGGATCGCGTGCCGCCCTTCCCCGGCGCCGAAGCGCGCGCGATCGTCGAGACTGCCTACGGCCAGCCGTGTCACCGAGGTGTTCGAACGCTTCGACGAGACACCGCTCGCGGCCGCCTCCATCGCGCAGGTGCACACGGCAAAGCTGCGCAGTGGCGAGGAAGTCGTCATCAAGGTCGTGCGGCCCGGCGTGCGCGCGAAGATCGAGCGTGACCTCGAAGTCATGCACGTGCTGGCGCGCCTCGCGCACGATTACTCCAGGGAAGGCTATCGCTTGCGTCCCACCGAGGTTGTCGCCGAGTACGAAAAGACCATCATCGACGAACTCGACCTCATGCGCGAAGCCGCCAACGCCGCACAGCTGCGGCGCAATTTCGCGGGCTCCGACCTGCTGTACGTGCCGCAGATCCACTGGGACTACTGCCGGCCGGACGTGATGGTCATGGAGCGCATCCACGGCGTGCTCGTCAGCGACATGGACGAGCTGCGTGGCGCGCGGCACGAACATCCAGCGTGCTGGCCGAAAACGGCGTCGCAGATCTTCTTCACGCAGGTTTTCCGGCACAACTTCTTTCATGCCGACATGCATCCCGGCAACATCTTCGTGCAGGTCGACGACCCGGAGCGCCCGCGCTACGCCGCCGTCGATTTCGGCATCGTCGGCTCGCTCGATGCGCGCGACCAGCACTACCTGGCCGAAAACTTCATCGCGTTCTTCGAAGGCGACTACAACCGCGTCGCGCGGCTGCACGTCGATTCGGGCTGGGTGCCGGCCGACACACGCGTCGACGAACTGGAGGCCGCGAGTACGCACGGTCTGCGAGCCGATCTTCAACAAGCCGCTCGCCGAGATCTCGTTCGCGCAGGTGCTGATGCGGCTGTTCGAGACGGCGCGCCGCTTCGACATGAAGGTCCAGCCGCAGCTGCTGCTGCTGCAGAAGACGCTGCTGCAGATCGAGGGGCTGGGCCGGCAGCTCTACCCGCAGCTCGACCTGTGGAAGACCGCGCAACCGATCATGCGCGAGTGGGCCGCCGAACGCCTCAGCGGCCGCACGCTTCGCCGCAGCAACTGCGCCGGCAGCTGCCCGACCTCAACGAAGCGATCCGCATGCTGCCGCAGGTGCTGCAGCAGCTCGTGCAGAAGGCGTCGGAAGGCACGCTGCGCATCCGCATCGACGAGACGCCGTTCGAGGACCTGCGCCGTGAGATGCACGCCGAGCGCGCGGCGTCGCGACCAGACGATCGTCGGGGCCGCCGTGCTGCTCGGCGGGCATCGTCTGGCTGGCGCTGCGTGCCGACTGGATGCCCGGCGCGGTGCTGATCGGTGCCGGGCTGCTGACCGTGCTCCTGGCGCGGCGCTAGCCGCCCACGTCCACCCAGGTCAGGCGGGCCCGCGCGCAGAGCTCGCCGTCCTGGTCGAAGATTGCCGTGCCGGAGTAAGTGCTTGCGCCGCTCGGAGCCGATCTTCCAGCCGATCACGGTGCAGGATTCCCCGACGTGCACGCGGCGATCGACGTGCGCCTGCATCTCGCCCAGCAGCATCATGCGCGGCGTGCCGAGCGCGAAATAACCGGGGCAATCGAGCGCGGCCCAATGGAATTCGACGGCGACCTTGCCGTCGCCGCCGTCGAGATCGTCCGCGGGCAACCACGGCGCCGCGACGATGTCCGAGTCGAGCAGCGCCCGGGAAAATCCGCAGGCCGTCGCCGCGCCGCCGGTGCGGGCCGCAGACGAAGCAATCGGGAAACGTGTGCTCCTTGAACCCGGCGTAGTGCTGCGACGCCCACACGGCCTGCACGTACGGCGGCGCGCCGGGCACTTCGAGTTCCAGTTTCGCCGGCACCGCCGACGCGACCGACGCGCTCCCCGTCGCGCAGACCAGCTACGTGCCATCGGCCTGCGCCCGCTCGACCGCCAGTGGCACGTCGAGCGGCGGCGGCGCGAGCAGGCGCACGCGCAGGTCATCGCCGCGTGGCCACCGCAAACGCCCCGCACGAGTAGCCGCCGTTGCCAGAATCGGGCGGGCCGTTGAAACGGCGCGCGATGGTCAGATGGTGGCGCTGTTCATCGTTCGCATCATCGTGCTTCGCAGCAAGCTCCCGCAGGTCGTCGGCCGTGCAACGCCAGCAGGCGTCGAACTGCGCCTCTCGACACTCGCCGCAGCGTTCGCAGGTCCAGTCGCTGGCCACGCGCCGGACCGGCGCCCTGGCACGGCCGCGATCAGCTCCGCGCGCCTTCAGTAGCGTACAGCGTTCTCGACCACCCAGAGCTCCGGCCAGCACTCGACGAACGGAATCTCGCCGAGTGCACCCGCCGAGCCGCTCGTTGCGGATCACGCAGGCGATGCCCTCCGCTTCGAGCACGTTGCGCAGGTGCGCGATTTCGAGGATCGACTCGGCGGTATGAACCTTGCGCAGATACCCTCCGGGCGCGAGGCAGCCGGCCGCAACTGTCCGTTTCGCCAGTTCGCACATGCCGCTACGATGCGGGCCATGACAAGCGACTGCCGCTACCTTACTGTCCCGCCGCTATCCAGCAAAGTGGGCATGTGGTTTTTCCACGCTGGTTCGTCAAGCGAATGCGAGCTTTTCGGGACGCGCACCTGCAACGGGCGGGTCGATCGCCAGGATGAACCGCGTGTAGATCTCGGGCAGCCGGTCGAGCACTGCTTGCTTGCCCGTCCATGTCGCTGGCCGCGACGGCCGCGGCGCAGCACGGCCAGCGACAGCGCCTCCATGGCCTCGTGCGCCACCGGCGCATAGCTCAGGTGCCAGGGCTCGATGCCCGCCCCGCCACGGTCCGAACCGTACGGACGGAAAAAACCGAACCGATGCATGTTCCGGTCGAGCCATGCCGTCAGCCGCCCAAATACGCCGTCGCGCGGCGTATTCCGCCGGCAGCAGCTGCACCTGGTAACCCGGGCGGCATCGCGGCGGCATCGATCACGTCCACGTCGGTGCCCCAGTGATGCCGGCTGCCCCCGGGATCGCCGACCAGCCAGAGGATCGCGTCGACCAGTTGCGGCTCGGACAGCGTGCCGTGTTCGAGCGCGGCGCCGTCGCGATCGAAGAGCGGTGCGTTCGCCGCGCCATTTGCGGTTCCAGAGCACGACCTGGCGCTCGAAATCCCGAAAGCTCGAGACGGCCTGCAGGTCGATGCCGCTGGACGCGCCGCGTCACGCATGGACAGGAACGAGGCCACGACCTCGTAGTGCAGCGCGCAGCGCGGCTGTTCGATGTCGATGATGTGGGTGCGCGCGCGGCCGGTCAGCTCGAGCTCATTCATGCGCCAATGCCCTCGGGGGCGAAGTGTCGGAAAATTTTGCATGGAATCCTGGCGCGGTCGTTCTAACATGTGCGTACCGGGAACCGCGACGATATGATGCCGGGCGCATCGTTGCCTCGCACATAAAAAGAAACAGGGGGCGCGGGGTCACCCCGGGCTGCAGGGGCGATGAGTGGTCGCATTGCGATTGAGACAGCGTTACGTACTTACCGTGCTGGCGGTAGGTACGGTGCTGACACTCGCGTGACCGCGATCATGTTCGTTCCTGCTCGAGAACCAGGAAGACCGGCACGTCCTGGCCGCGATTGACGACACCTCGAGGCGATCGGGCCCTGGCGGTTCAGCCGGCCGTCGCGCGCGGCCAGGGACGAGCTGCAGCTGCTGCTGGCCAACTACGCTGATCCAGCGTCTGATCGCTGATTCGTCGGGCCTCGGCTTCGCCCTGACGCTCGTGGCCGGCCTGGTCACGCTGCAGCCTGATCTCGCGCATCGATCGGGCGCTCTCCGCGGCCGATGGCCAATGCGCAGCGGATCGGCCAGGGCGTGCGCTCCGAGCCGGTCCCGTCAGCGGCGTGCCCGAAGTCGCCGCCATCGAGCGCTCGCTCGAACAGCATGCGGCAGGCGCTCGCGTCCACGACGATCTCGCGCGACTACCTCGACGACGTGCTGAACAGCATGAGCGATGCCGTGCTCGTGATGTCGCCGAATGGCCGCGTGCGCTCGGCGAACGCCGCCGCGTCGGAGTTGTTCGGCTATTCGGCCGCCGAACTGCCGGGCACGATCGTCTCGGAACTGATCGCGCCGGAGCACCGCGAAGCGTTCGACGAGCGTGGCCTCGAGGCGGGCGTCGGCGAGACCGTCGTGCGCACGCAGCGCGGGCAGACGATCCCGGTGTGCGGTCAGCATGTCGCCGCTCGAAAGCCCCGATGCCGTCGAACCGCGGCACGATCCTCGTGCTGCGCGACATCACCGAGCGCAAGCGCGCCGAGCGCCGCATCCGCTACCTCGCGCGCTTCGACACGCTGACCAAGATGCCGAACCGCATGCAGTTCCAGCACCTGCTGCACCAGGCGATCACGCGCAACAGCGCCAGGGCAGCGGCCTCGCGCTGCTGTACGTCGACGTCGACAACTTCAAGGAAGTGAACGACACGTTCGGGCACGAGACCGGCGACCGCGTGCTCGAAACGCTCAGCGAACGGCTCGCGCGCGTGCTGCCGAAAGAATCCGTCGTCGGGCGACTGGCCGGCGACGAGTTCGCGATTTTCGCCGAAGCCGTCGACGGCGAGCCTGGACGCGCTGCACGACCAGGCCGCGGCCCTCGCGCGGCATGGTGCTCGACCGAAATCGCGAAGCCCATGCACATGGGCGACCAGGAGATCGACGTGACGGCGAGCATCGGCATCGCGCTGGTCCCCGAGCACGCCGACAACGTGATCGACCTGATCCGCAACGCCGACGCCGCGATGTATCACGCCAAGCGCGCAGGGCCGGAACTGCCACGTCTTCTACGCGCCGGAAATGAATGCGGCCGCCGTCGAGCGGCTGCTGCTGAAGAGCAAGCTGCGGCGCGCCCTCGAGCGCGATGAATTCGTCGTGCGCTACCAGCCCAAGGTCGATCTCGCGAGCGGCGAGGTGGTCGGCGCCGAGGCACTGCTGCGCTGGCGCCTGCCGGGGCACGGCGAGATCGCGCCGTCGCAGTTCATCCCGCTGGCCGAGGAATCGCGGCTGATCCTCGACATCGGCGCCTGGGTGCTGAACCAGGTCTGCACCGACTACGCGGCGTGGAAGCAGCGCGTGCGCCGACCCGGGCCGCATCGCGATCAACCTCTCGCTCAAGGAGCTGAGCCAGGCGAGTTTCATTCCGCGCTGCCGCTCGGTGTTCGAGCGGCACAACGTGTCGCGCGTCGCGCGTCGAGCTCGAGATCACCGAGACGACCCTGATGCTCGACGCCGAGCGCACGCTGCCGCTTGCTCGACGAGCTGCGCGCGATGGGCGTGCACCTCTCGATCGACGATTTCGGCACCGGCTATTCCAGCCTGAGCGCCCTGCAGCAGTTTCCGATCAGCACGCTCAAGATCGACCGCTCGTTCGTGACGAACGCGGCGACCGACCCGGACGACGCGACGATCGTGCGCACGATCATCGAGATGGGACGCAGCCTCGGCCTGCAGGTGATCGCCGAAGGCATCGAGACCGAAGAGCAGCGGCATTTCCTGCTGCACAGCGGCTGCCAGCTCGGCCAGGGCCGGCTGTTCGGCGACGCCGATCACCATCGCAGCGATTCCTCGACACTGCTGCTGCGGCAGGCCACCGGCGAGCACCCGGTCCTAGCGCGCCGGGTGCACGGGCTGAATCCGGCTCGCGTTCGAGAGCGCTGACTGGCCTCGCCGGGACTGCGCGCCAGCGCGCTGGATCTGCTCGGAGCTTGAGCCGCCCTCAGGGTGTTGCAGCAGCTTTGGCAGGCCGCGGCGAGTCGACGCTCACGGGCGCGTCGCGCAGGCGCTGGACGACATCTTCGATCACTTTTGCGCTGGCCGCCTCGAACGCGGCGACGACGGCGCTCATGCGGTTTTCACTGGCGGGCACGCTGGCCTCGCTCACGAAGCTCGTGACGCGCGCAGCGCGCCGCGAATCGACCAGGCTCGCCTGCATCTGCACGTGGACGACGGGCGCGATCCGTCCGCCGGCCGCGGCACGGCTTCGAAGCGCCGCAGTTCCACGTCGAGCAGCATCTCGGCGGCACGCGCGCCGGCGCGGCGCAGACGCCGCCCGAAGCGACCGGCGGCCGTCGAGTGCATCGACCAGGTTCTGCTGCAACATCTGCGGCGCAGTCTCCGCCCAGCGCGCATCGGCGTAGTAATCGAAACGGTTGCCGCCCGGGGCGACGGCGATCCGATCGGTGTCGAGCGCGTGCCGTGCCCGCGGACGCGCGACCGTGCAGCGCCAGGCGCGCAGTCGCGCGTCGCGTCGGCTGTGCCGTTCGGCCGCGAGCGCGTACACGCAGCCGGTACGTATCGGGCGGCATCTGTCGTCCGATCGCAGCAGGTTCGCCGTCGCACGCCGACTCTGCAGCGACGCGGCGACCAGGAGCGAGGCGCCAGCGCCGAGCGTGACGGCGTCGATGCTCATCGCGGAATCTCCACGCCGGACGATTGCGGCTCGAGCAGCAAGCTCGACGGACGCTCGCGCAGCGTACGCGCGAGTTCGCGCATCTCGTTGCTGGCGGCGCGCGCATCGATCGCCAGTTGCTGCAGTTCGCCCGACGCTCGAGCCGGCCGACCGTGCCGAACGCGCCGTTATTGCCATTGACCAACCGGTCGAGGCCCTCGGCGGTGCGTGCCAGTTTTTCCGAGGCGACGCGCGCGTTGGCAAGCACGTCGTTCAGTGCGGGCTCCGTGCGATCGAGCGTCCGGTTCGAGGCGCGTGGTGAGTTCGACCGTCGAGTCGGAAATGCGATGCAGGTCGGCCGCGAGCGCGCTGGCCTGTCGCGATGAGTCGCGGCAAGTCGGCCGACGCCTTCTCCGATGTTCGACAGCGTCGTGGCGACCGCGTTGACGTTGCGATCGCCGAGCACCGCTCGAGCCGCGCCATGATCTCGGTGGCCTGGCCCAGGATCTCCGGCAGTCGCTCGAGCGGACGCTTCGATGCTGCCCTTGCGCGCCGGCAATGACCGGGATACTGCTCGCCCGGCGGCAATCGCCCGTTGGCTGCGCCGCTTCGGACGTTCTGCTGCAGGTCGATGTAGAGCAGGCCCGGTGAGCCCGAGCAGGCCGAGCTTCGCCTGGCGTGGCAGCCGGAAATCGGGCGCCGTCGCGTCGATCTCGGCGACCGACCTTGCACGCGGCCCGGGTCGGACTTGTCGACCGACAGCTGCGTGACGCGGCCGACGTCGACGCCGAGGTAGCGCACGGGGCTGCCCTTGGACAGGCCGCTGACGGTGCCCTGAAATAGATTTCGTACGGCTGTGTAATCGCGCCGGTCGCCGCGGCCCGAGTACCACCAGACGAACGCGACCGCCGCGAGCGATGCAGGCGAGCGCAAAGAGCGCGACGGCTGGCGTATTTCGCGTCACGCTCCACGGCTGGTCCCTGCATCGAGCGTCGAGCGCGCGGCCGCGCGCGCCGTGGAAGTATTCACGGATCCAGGGGTGTTCGTTGCGCGACGATGCCCTCCAGCGTATCCACGATGACTTTGCGATCGACCAGCACCGCGACACGATCACATGTCCGCGCGAGGGTGTCCAGATCGTGAGTCACCATCACGACCGTCAGTCCGAGCGTGCTTGCGCAGGTAAAGCACGAGTTCGTCGAACGCGGTCGCCGCGATCGGGTCGAGGCCGGCCGTCGGCTCGTCGAGGAACAGCAGCACCGGATCGAGTGCCAATGCCCGCGCCAGCGCGGCACGCTTGATCATGCCGCCGGAGAGCTGCGCCGGAAACTTCGCCCGCGCTTCGACCGGCAACCCGACCATGCGCAGCCGCAACTCGACGAGCTCTGCGAGTGTCGACTTCCTCGAGCCGCAGCGCCTCGACGACCGGCAGGATCACGTTCTCCGCCACCGTCAGCGACGTGAACAACGCGCCGTGCTGGAACGTGACGCCGTACCGGCGCTTGACCTCGCGCAACTCCGGTCCGGACATCCGCGTGATGTCGCGGCCTTCGACTTCGACGACGCCGGCGTTCGGGTATGCGCAGCCCGAGCATCGTCTTCAGCAGCACGGACTTGCCGCTGCCCGAGCCGCCGACGATGCCGAACACTTCGCCCGGCGCACACGTCGAAGCAGACGCCGTCGTGCACCGCCTGCGTGCCGAAGCGTATTGACGATGTCGCGCACCGCGATGACGACGTCGGGTCGTTCATGCGCGCCGCCTCAAAAATCGATCTCGAGGAACAAGATCGCGAACATTGCGTCGGCGAAGATCACCAGGAAGATCGACTGCACGACGGCAACCGTCGTCAGCCGGCCGAGTTCGCGCGAGGAATCGCGCACCTGCAGGCCGCGCAACGTGCCGGTCAGCGCGATCAGCATGCCGAACACCGGCGCCTTGACGAGGCCCGCCCAGAACGTCGTCGGCGCGATCGCTTCCTCGAGTCGCTGCGAAAAACTGCGGCCACGGCAGGTCGAGCAGGTAGCGCGACAGCAGGCCGCCGCCGAGCAGGCCCATGAAATCCGCAACGACGTGAGCAGCGGCAACGCGATCACGAGCCCGAGCACGCGCGGCAGCACCAGCACTTCGTACGGATTGACGCCCATCGACTCGAGCGCGTCGATCTCGTCGTTGAGTTTCATGACGCCGATCTCCGCCGCGTACGCGCTGCCCGTGCGCCCCGCGACCATGATCGCCGTCAGCAGCACGCCGAGTTCGCGCAGCACGCCGATCGCGACGAGGTCGACGGTGAAGATCTCTGCGCCGAATGGGCCGCAGCTGCTGCGCGCCGATATAGGCCGAGATCACGCTGATCAGGAACGCGATCACCGCGACGACCGGCACGGCCTGGCACGCCGGTCTCGTAGGCGTGGCGCACGAACGCAGGCAGGCGCAGGCGCGTGCAGCGAGCGCCAGGACGAGCCCGGCCGTCGCGATGATCTGCCCGCCGAACGAGAGCGCTTCGAGCCAGGTATGTCCGCGCGCCTCGACGGCGCGCCCGAATGCGACCAGCCACGAGTCGCTGCCGGCTTCGTCCGGCGGCGCGTCGTCGGTGCGGTCTGCGCCCGGCGAGTTCGGCGAGGTAGGCGGCATGCCGCGGCAGGTCGCCTTCCACGACGACGCCGATGCCTTGCGCTGCGGCTTCCTGCAGAGCGCTGTGGATCGACCACGCCGGGCCGATGTCGAACTCGCCGGCAGCGGTCAGGTCGATGCGTCGGGGACCAGCGTCGCGCCATTGCGAAAGCGAGCGCTCGAGCGTCTCCAGGTCGGACATGCTGCAATCGCCCTTGATCCGCAGCAAGCCGGGGTCGGTCTCGGCATCCGCTGCAAAGGGCCGCTCGCCAACCGTCATCAAGCGTCTCCGGTCCTTTCCTGCAGTGCACGGATGCTAGCATCGGCCTCGAGTGCTGCGTGAGGCACGATGGCAAACGACTTCCTGGCGCAGATCCTGGTCCTGCTCGCCGGCTCGCTGCTGGTGCTGAGCCTCGTGCGCCGTTTCGACCTGCCACCCATCCTCGGCTACCTGCGTCGTGGGCATGCTGCTCGGGCCGCACGCCCTCGGCCTGGTGCCGAACGACGCGACCGTGCGGCTCCTGGCCGAAATCGGCATCGTGTTCCTGGTCTTCACGCTCGGGCTCGAGTTTTCGCTCGGCCGCATGGTGGCGATGAAATCCGAGGTGCTCGGCATCGGCGGCCTGCAGATGCTGGTCTGCGGCGGCGCGTTTGCCGGCATTGCGCTCGGCTTCGGCGTGCAGACTGGAGCGGCGATCGTGATCGGCGGCGCGCTGGCGATGTCCTCTACCGCGATCGTCGTGAGGCAGCTTGGCGACCAGCTCGAACTTGCGCGGACCCATGCCCGGCTCGCCGTGGGCATCCTGTTGTTCCAGGACCTGGCGTTTGCGCCCTTGCTGGCGCTGGCGACGGCGCTGAGCACCGAGGGCGACGTGCCCGGCCCGCTGTGGCTGCTGGGCATGGTCGGGTCGTGCCATCGTCGCGCTGCTGGTCGTGCTCGTGGTCGGCCGCTGGTTGCTGCGGCCGTTGTTCCGCGAGATCTCGCGCCACCGCAGCACCGAGACGTTCACGCTGACCGTGTTGTTCGTGGCACTGGGCGGCGCATGGGCGACGCACGCACTCGGCCTGTCGATGGCACTCGGCGGCTTCCTGGCCGGCATGCTGCTCGCCGAAACCGAGTTCAAGCACCAGACGGAAGCCGTCATCAAGCCGTTCCAGGACATCCTGCTCGGCCTGTTCTTCGTTTCAGTCGGCATGCTGCTCGACCTGCGACTAGCTGCTTGGCCAGCTGCCGCTCGTGCTGCTGATCCTGCTCGTGCTGATCGTCACTGAAGGTCGCTGATCGTCACGGCCATCGTGCGGCAATTCGTGCCCAACCTGCGCAAGTCGCTGCGCACCGGCATCGCCGTGAGCATGGGCGGCGAATTCGGCTTTGCGCTGCTGACGCTATTGTTGCGTGGCGACACGGTCGACCCGCAGATCGTGCAGGCGCTGCTCACGGCCGTGGCGCTCAGCATGCTGCTCGGGCCGCTCCTCGTGCGTTACAACGTGCGTATCGCCGACCGCATCCTGCGGCGCGAGACGACCACGCCGTCGGGCATCGCGCTCGAGACGGCCGCCACGCGCGAGATCGCGCGCCGTGACCACGTGATCATCTGCGGTTTCGGCCGCGTCGGGCAGAACCTGGCGCGAGTGATGGAGCGGCGCGCCCTCGAGTACATCGCGCTCGACCTCGACTCGTTCCGCGTCCGCGATGCGCGGCTGGCGGGCGACCCGGTGGTTTTTGGCGACGCGACGCATCCCGAGGTACTGCGCGCCCTCGGACTCGACCAGGCGAGCGTCGTCGTGGTCTCGTTTGCGGACCCCGACACGGCGTTGCGCATCGTGCGCGCCGTGCGTCAGCTGCGCACGGAGGTGCCCGTGCTGGTCCGCACGGAAGACGACACGCAGCTCGATGTGCTGCAGGCCGCGGGCGCAACGGAGATCGTTCCGGCCATTTTCGAGACGAGCCTGTCGCTCGTATCGCACGTGCTGCTGTACCTGCGCGTGCCGCCCGAGGAAGTGATGGCGACGACCGAAGAGATTCGCCACGAACGCTACGCGATCCTGCGCAGTGTCTTTCGGCGTCGCGCTGCCCGGGCTATCGACGAAACCCACAGTCACCGGCAGCAATTGCACACCGTCGTGCTGCCGCCCGGCGCCCAGGCCATCGATCGGTCAATCCTCGAGCTCGGCCTCGATCATGGTCCGGTGATCGTCAGCGCGATCCGGCGCGAGGGGATCACCGGCCGCGATCCGGACCCCACGACGCTGTTACGCGCCGGGGATGTGCTCGTGCTCTGGGGCGCGCCCGAGGACATAGAGCACGTCGAGGGTCGCCTGCTCATGGGTTGACCCGGGTAACCCCGGGACTGGCACCGCAGCGCCGGACCGCCTGCGGGGTGATCATAATAGACACCAGTCAATTGATTGACACCGTGTCAGCGGCAGACCAATATGCCGTCATGTCATACATCGCCGAACGTCGTCAGGAAGAAAAAGACCGCCGTCGCACGGAGATCGTCGATGCCGCGGAATCGCTATATGCCGAGTCGGGGTGGGAGGCGGTCACCATGGACCAGGTGGCCCGGCGCGCGCGTCTGAGCCGAGCCCTGGTCTACGTCTATTTTCGGGACAAAGGCGACCTGTTGTTCGCCCTCGTAGAGCGCTCGCTCGACAACCTGCGCGAGCGATTCATCGAGGCGCAGCGCGGACATGACCGCGGAATCGATGAAGTCGAAGCCATCGGCCGCGCTTATCTGCTGTTCTCCCGCGAAAGGCCGCATTACTTCGATGCCTGCGCCCGCTTCCAGGCGCATCGCTCGGCCTGTGCCGAACCGCACCCCAATGAACTGGCGTGCATGGTCGCCGGACATCTCGTGCACGAAGTCATCGTGGCGTCGTTGAACCGCGGCATCGCCGACGGCTCCGTGCGCAGTGATCTCGGCGATCCCTATGTCACGGCACTGTCGCTCTGGGCCTTCAGCCACGGCGTGATCCAGATCGCATCGACCAAGGGCGGGCAGATCGAGCACGAGGGCACGCCGGTCCAGTCTTTCATCGATCACGCCTTCGGCCTCGCGCTGCGGTCGGTTCGAACCTGAAAGGCCATGCTTAGTCACCCCTCACGCCGTCGTGCCGTGCGGCAGCTCGGTGCCGTGTTCGCGCTGTCAGTGCTGAAGCTGACCGGCGCAGCAGGGTCCAACGATGTCCTGCCCGCTGCCGGCGTGACGGCGGCGGGAGGCCCGTCCGTGACCGGCGACCCGGAGCTCAGGGTCGAGGACGGACTGCAGCCGCTGCTCGACGAAGCATTGCAGGCAAACCTCGAACTGCGTGCCGGAGGGGCCAGCGTCGAGCAACGGCTGGCCGCCCTCGACCAGGCCCGGGCCCGGTATCTGCCCGTGCTTGAATTCGCCGCGCGATACACCGTCGCGGATGGCGGCCGCACGATCGATTTTCCGGTCGGTGACCTGCTGAACCCCGTGTATGCAACGCTCGATGAAATGCTGCTCGCGAGCGGGCAACCCGCACGCTTCCCGCGCGTATCGAACGAAACGATCCCGCTGTTGCGCGAACACGAGCAGGAAACGCGGCTCGTGCTCGAGCAGCCGATTTACGAGCCGCGTATCGGTCCTGCCGTCAACGCGAACCGCGCGCAACTCGACCGTGCCGAGGCGGATCTCGCAGGACTGCGCACTCGTATCGTGCGCGACGTAAAACAAGCCTATTACACCTGGCTCGCCGCCAACCAGGGGGTCGCCGTGCTCGACGCGACGCTCGACGCGGCGCGCGCCAACCTCGCCGCGAACGAAAGCCTCTATCGCAACGGCCGCGTCACGCGTGACCTCGTGTACCGCGCCGAGGCCGACGTGCTGGAGATCGAGCAATCGCGACTCGCCGCCGCGAGCCGTGTGCGCATCGCGCGCAGTTATGTGAACCTGCTGCGCAATGCCCCGTTGACCGACGCCTTGCCTGAAGCTGTGGTGGACGACGCGACCGTGGAGCGGTACCGCGCCCGTTTCGTCAGCACGCTGGCGGGGCGGCGGCTGGACGCGCCGATGCTGCAGGACCTCGCGGCGGATCGGCGCGAGGAGTTACGCAGCCTTGACGCGGCCATCGTGGCCGGCGAGGCGCAGCAGGACCTCGCGCGTGCCGCATTCAAGCCAACGCTCGCGCTCGGCGCCGAAGCCGGCATCCAGGGCACTGACTACGGATTCGGTGTCGAGGAGCGGTACGTGCTCGCGTCGCTGGTGCTGCGCTGGAACGCCTTTCGGGGCGGCGCCGACCAGGCGGCACTGCGCGAGGCACGCGCGCTGACTGCGGAGTTGCGGGCCACGCGTGATCTCGCCTCGCAACAAGTGCGACTCGAAGTACAGCAGGCGCTGGAGAATCTCGAGGTCGCGGACGCGTCGCTCGCAACCGCGGCCAAGCGCACGGAAGCAGCGTCAGGTGCTTTCCGCATCACGAGTCGCAAGCGCGACCTCGGCCAGATCAACCAGGCCGAGTTCATCGATGCGCGCCGCGCATACACCGACGCGGCGCTGAACCTGACCCGAGTGCGCGCCGAGTTTCTCGGCCGGCTCGCCGAGCTGGAATTTGCCGTCGGTGGCACGCGCCGCCTCGACGAGGAGTCGATCCGATGATGTTCGTCCGGGCTTCGATACTCGTTGCCGTCACCGCGTGGCTCGTCGCTTGCGGCAACGCGGCGACGTCTGAACTTCCACCCGTGCCACCGGCGGCCGTGCGCGCGGCCGTGGTGATGGACGCGAGCGCTGCACAGCAGACCCGCGCGGTCGGCGTGCTTGCGCCACGCAACGAGTTGAAACTCGCCTTCAAGGTCGGCGGCCTCATCGAGACCATGCTGGTCGATAGCGGCGACGTGGTTAAACGCGGCCAGCCGCTGGCCGCGCTGAAGCGGGCCGAAGTCGAGGCTTCGGTGGCCCAGGCCGCCGAGGCGGTGGAGAAAGCGCGCCGCGATCTCGAGCGAGCCCGGCGCCTGCGCGCAGACGAAGTGGCGACCGAGGAGCAGGTCGAGGATCTTGGCACGGCGTACAACGTTGCCCGGTCCAACCTCGAGGCCGTGCGCTTCAATGCGAGCTTCGCGCGAATCGACGCCCCAGCCGACGGCGTGATCTTCGATCGCCTGGCCGAGGCCGGCGAACTCGTGCAGCCAGGCCAGCCCGTGCTGATCCTCGGTGCGACCGATTCCGGCTGGGTCGTGCGCACCGGGCTTTCGGACCGTGACGCGATGCGTGTCGCGATCGGCGACGCGGCCGAAGTCCTGTTCGACGCGTTCCCGGGGCGCACGTTCGCGGGCAGGATCACGCGGGTCGGCGCCTCTGCGGATCGGCAGACCGGCACCTTCGAAGTGGAGATTGAGGTGCAGCCAGCCGGCGCACGCTTCGCGCGCGGGCTCGTGGCAAAAGTCGGGCTCGAACTCGCCGAGTCAGCGACCGTCGCTGGCGGGGCCACGCTCGTGCCGGTGTCGGCGTTGGTCGAAGCGGACGGCCCCCTCGCCATCGTGTACGTGCTGGATCCGCGGAATAACGTAGCGCGGCGCAAGCAGGTCGCGCTGGGCCCGATCATCGGCGAGCAGGTTGTGGTCATGACGGGACTGGTCGCCGGCGAACAGATCATCACCGATGGCGCCGCCTGGCTGACGGATGGTCGCGCCGTGCGTGTCGTCAGCGCCGACCGGGGCTAGCGCATGCGCATCTGGGCATTCGCGGTAAAGCGCTGGCAGTTCACGCTGCTGCTGTTCGCACTGCTGATTGCGGTGGGCTACAGCACGCTGCAGAACATTCCGCGTTCCGAGGACCCGGAATTTCACGCGCCCGTGCCGACGGTGATCGTCACCTACCCTGGCGCGGACCCGATCGACATCGAACGGCTGATCGTCGATCCGATCGAGGACGCGATCAGCGAGCTGGACGACATCAAGCGCATGGACAGCCGCTCGCTCGATGGCGTCGGCGTGATCCAGATCGAGTTTCACTGGGACCAGGACGCGGACGAGAAATACGACGAAGTCGTACGCGAGGTGAACCGCATCCGGTCTGCGCTGCCGCCGGACATCGCAAGTCTCGAGGTGCGCAAGGCAGGCTCCGGTCTCGTGAACATCGTGCAGCTCGCGCTGGTGAGTCCCGATGCGAGCTATCGCGAGCTGAAGGAACTCGGCGAGTCGCTGAGCGACGGCATCGAGACAGTACCGGGTGTGCGCAGCAGCCGTATCTGGGCGTTCCCGGAACCGGAAATCCGTATTGCGGTCGACCTGGAGCGCATGGGTCGCTCGGGAGTGACGCTCGGCCAGATCGAGACCGCCGTCGAAGGCGAGAATGCGACGATTCCCGGTGGCGCCGTCGATGTCGGCCTGCGCAAGTTCAACCTGAAGACTTCGGGCAGCTACGACTCGCTCGATGAAGTTGCACAGACGGTCGTGGCCAGCCGCAACGGCCGCGTCGTGCGACTGCGGGACGTCGCCGGCGTGAGCTGGGCAGCCGCCGAGGAACTGCATCTCGGCCGCTTCAATGGCAAGCGCGCGATCTGGATCACGGCCAACGCGAAGGATCGCGTGGACGTGTTCAAGGTGCGTAACGGCATCTACGCGCAGGTCGACGCCTTCGAGCGCCGGCTGCCGCCGAACATCGTGCTCGAGCGCGGCTTCGACCAGACTCGCAACGTGAGTCACCGGCTCACGCGATTGGGCCTCGATTTCAGCGTCGCAATTGCGCTCGTCGCCCTCACGCTGGTCCCGCTCGGCTTGCGCGCAGGGCTCGTCGTGATGATCTCGATACCGCTGTCATTATCGATCGGGCTGGCAGCCCTGTATTTCACGGGGTTCTCGTTGAACCAGCTTTCGATCGCCGGGTTCGTGCTCGCGCTCGGCCTGCTCGTCGACGATTCGATCGTGGTCGTCGAGAACATAGCGCGCTACCTGCGGCAGGGTTACTCGCGAGCCGAGGCGGCGATCGCCGCGACCGACCAGATTGCACTTGCGGTGCTCGGTTGCACGGCGACACTGCTGTTCGCGTTCCTGCCACTGCTGTTCCTGCCGGAGGGCGCAGGCCTTTTCATAAGGTCGCTGCCCGCCGCGGTGCTGTACACGGTCGCGGCTTCGCTGTTCGTGGCGCTGACCGTCATACCTTTCCTCGCGAGCCGGCTACTGCCGGCGGCGGGTGCCGCGGCCGAGGGCAACCGCGCGTTGCAGGTGCTGATGCGGGCCATTCACGGTGTTTACGCGCCGGCGCTGCGCGTGGCGCTCGGCCACCCGCGCCGCACGCTGCTCGCGGCGCTGGTGTTCGTCATTGGCTGTTTCGCACTGGTGCCACTGCTCGGGTTCAGCCTTTTTCCGAACGCGGACATCCCGCAATTCCGCGTCACGATCGAAACGCCCACCGGCGCGAGCCTCGCGGACACCGATCGCGCATTGCGATTCGTCGAGGCGGAACTCGCGCAGCGTAAGGAAGTGAAGCACTACTTCGCGAACCTCGGCCGCGGCAATCCCCGTGTGTACTACAACATTTTCCCCGAAGAAACCAACGCCAACATCGGCGAGGTGTTCGCGGAGTTCCACGAATACGACCCGGATGTCAGTCCGGGCGTGCTCGCCGAGATGCGCGCAAAACTGGCGCAATACCCGGGGGCGCGGATCCAGGTCGAGAGTTACCGCAACGGTCCGCCGATCGTGGCGCCCATCGAGCTCGCGATCAAGGGACCGGACCTCGACCAGTTGCAACTGCTCGCGAACCAGGCGGAAACGATCATCGCCGAGACACCCGGCACGCGCGACGTCGACAATCCCACGCGTCGCCTGCGGACCGACCTCGACCTGCGCATCGACACGGACAAGGCTGCGATCTTCGGCGTGACCGCGCGTGAGATCGATCGCACTGTCCGCGCAGCGGTCGCCGGTCTGAATGTCGGCAAGTTCCGCGAGCCGGATGGCGATGAGTTCGACATCACCCTGCGACTGCCGATGGCTGGCCGGCAGACACTCGAGGCGCTCGATCACATCGAAGTGGCGACCGCCACGGGCGAGTCCGTGCCGTTGCGGCAACTGGCGTCGCCGCAATTTTCGACGGCGCCGAGCAGCATCAAGCGCAATGACCGGTTGCGAGAAGTGGCGGTCACCGCGTACACGACGAAACCGCAGGACGTTGCGCAGGTCACGCAGGACGTCCTGAAGGCGCTGCAGAAGCTGTCTTTGCCGCCGGGGTATTCGATCCGCGCGGGCGGCGAACTCGAGGCGCAGCAGGAGAGCTTCGGTGGCATCGGCACCGCGGTGCTCGTCGCCGTTTTCGGCATCCTCGCCGTGCTGATCCTGGAATTCGGCAGCTTCCGCTCGATGCTCATCGTCGCGGGCGTCATACCGCTCGGTATCGCGGGCGGCATCGTTTCGCTGCTGGTGACGGGTTACAACCTTTCCTTCACGGCGACCATCGGGCTCGTCGCGCTGATCGGGATCGAGATCAAGAATTCGATCCTGCTGGTGGATTTCACGAACCAGTTGCGGGCGCAGGGCATGACGCTCGACGAGGCGATCACGCAGGCCGGGGAGATTCGCTTCCTGCCGATCCTGCTGACGTCGCTGACCGCGATCGGCGGCCTGCTGCCGCTGGCGGTACAGGGCTCGGGACTTTATTCGCCACTCGCCATCGTGATCATCGGCGGACTGATCTCGTCGACACTGCTCGGCCGGCTGGTGACGCCCGTGATGTACAAATTGCTGCCGCCGCGCATCGAGGTGCAGCAGAAGACACTGCTGGACACTGGTCGCTGGAAGCGGAGCGGGCCTGACCAGCGCCGGGCTGATCAGGCCTGGCGGAGCTTTTTCAGCAGGTCGGTCGGATCGAGGCCCGAGGCGCTCGATGGTCGAGAGCACGCGCGGCCACTCGTGGTCGAGGAAGCGCTGCCCGCTCGTCCCGCATCAGGTGGCTGCGAGCACCGGTCGTGACGAACATGCCGCGGCCGCGTTTCTTCTCGACGAGGCCTTCGTCGACCAGTTGCTGGTAACCCTTGAGGACGGTCAACGGGTTCAGCGTGTGTTCTGCCGCCACGCTGCGGACGGACGGCAGCGCGTCACCCTCGCCGAGCGTGCCCTCGAGAATCATTGCCACGACCTTGTCGCGCAACTGGCGATAAATCGGCTGGCTGTCATTCCAGTGCGAATCCATGAAATCGAATCGGTCTCGTGGCGGATGGGTTAGTGATGCGCTGCTGTACTCTAGCAGAACACCAAGCGAGCCCATCTCACGGGCGGCCTGTGTGTCCGGGCAAAGCAGCGGTCGCACCGAGAGCCGGCGACGAGATGGCCGTCGACGCCTCCGGTCCCGATGCGACCGCGTACCCTGCGAGCAGCCAGACGACGACAGCAAGGCTGGTGGCCCAGAACCTGTCAGACGTGCGCATGGCGTGTCCCTCTTACCTGAGCAAGTACAATGATGGTGTTGTAGTTAACTACAACACCAACTCATTTGCAAGCGCTTATTTTCGAAGTGCCCCGGACCCTTCGGTAGCAACCGATCCTCTTGCCTCGCGTTAAAATGACCGGCCCGCTCCATCGCTGCGTCATGAGGGCGGCCCAGTACAAACCAGAGAGAGTCACTCCATGAAGACCCCCGTCAACGTCGCCATCACCGGCGCCGCCGGCCAGATTGGCTACGCGCTGGCATTTCGAGTGGCCTCCGGGCAGATGCTCGGCGCCGACCAGCCGGTGAACCTGCACCTGCTCGAAATCACGCCTGCGCTCGGCGCGTTGCAGGGCGTCGTCATGGAGACTCAACGATTGCGCATTCCCGACGCTGAACAAGGTCGTCGCCACCGACGACGCGAAGGTCGCGTTCAAGGACTGCCACGTTGCATTGCTGGTCGGTGCGCGACCGCGCGGCCCCGGCATGGAGCGCAAGGACCTGCTGCTGGCCAACGCGCAGATCTTCTCGGCCCAGGGCAAAGCGCTCGACGCGGTCGCCGACCGCAAGGTGCGCGTGCTCGTGGTCGGCAATCCGGCGAATACGAACTCGCTGATCGCGATGAAGAATGCGCCGAGCCTCGATCCGAAGAATTTCACGGCGATGGTGCGCCTCGATCACAACCGCGCGCTGTCGCAGCTCGCGGAAAAAACGGGCACGCATGTGAACGACCTGAAGCGGGTCATCATCTGGGGCAATCACTCGGCGACGCAGTACCCCGACCTGCATCACGCCACGGTGGCCGGCAAGCCTGCGCTCTCGCTGCTCGACGACGCCTGGTACAAGGAAACCTTCATCCCGGTCGTGCAGCAGCGCGGCGCGGCGATCATCAAGGCGCGCGGTGCTTCATCCGCCGCCTCGGCCGCTTCGTCCGCGATCGATCACGTGCGCGACTGGGCGCTCGGCACGCCGGCAGGTGACTGGGTGTCGATGGCCGTGCCGTCCGATGGCAGCTATGGCATTCCAGAAGGCGTGATCTACGGCTATCCCGTGACGTGCAAGGCAGGCAAGTACGAGATCGTGCAGGGCCTCGCAGTCAACGAGTTCAGCCGCGCGCGCATGGACGCGACACTCAAGGAGTTGCACGAGGAACGTGACGGGGTCAAAGACCTGATCTGACCGTCTGCCGGCTGCGTCCGCGGGCACGATTCGTTCGCGACGCACCGGTCACCAGCATGACGCCCCGGGGTAAACGCAGGTTGCGCGACGCGCTCTTCGGCGCGCCCCGCGATCCGCTTGCGCCCGAAACGCGGCAGCACATCGCGCTCATCGCATTCCTGGCCTGGATCGGCATCGGCGCCGACGGACTCTCGTCGTCCTCTTATGGTCCCGCCGAAGCTTTCATTGCGCTCGGCCCGCACAGCCAGCTGGCGCTGTACCTCGCGTTCGCCACGGCATTCACGGTGTTCGTGATCTCGCTGGCCTACAACCAGGTCATCGAGCTTTTTCCCGAACGGCGGCGGCGGTTACAAGGTCGCGACCAAGCTAGTGGGGCCCGTACGCCGGCCTGGTCGCGGGCTCGGCGTTGATCGTGGACTACGTGCTGACGATCGCGATCTCGGCCGCCAGCGGCATTGACGCGCATCTTCAGCCTGCTGCCGGCCGCGCATCAGGTCGTGAAGCTCGAAGCGGCGATCGGCGTCGTGCTGCTGCTGATCTACCTGAACCTGCGCGGCATGCGCGAGTCGATCGTGGTGCTCGCGCCGATCTTCATCGGCTTCGTGATCACGCATTTCGCCCTGATCGCCTACGGCATCGCGAGTCACGGGTCCGGACTGATGCCGGAAGTGCGCGCGACGATCTGGCAAACGCGCAACCTCGCCGGGCACGAGGGCTGGTTCTTCGTGGTCGCGCTGTTCCTGAAAGCCTATTCGCTCGGCGGCGGCACCTATACCGGCATCGAGGCGGTGTCGAATAACGTCAACATGCTCAAGGCGCCGCGCGTGCGCACGGGCAAATGGACCATGTTCCTGATGGCAGTGTCGCTGAGCCTCACGGCCGCCGGCATCATCCTGCTGTACCTGCTGTGGGATGTCGTGCCCTCGACGACGGGCGAGACTCTGAACGCCGTCGTGTTCGGGGACGTCATCGACAGCCTTGGATTCGATGCCGTATCGAGCCACGCGCTGCTGACCCTGGTGCTGGTGCTCGAGGGCGCGCTGCTGTTCGTGGCCGCGAATACCGGTTTCCTGGGTGGTCCTGCGGTACTCGCCAACATGGCCGCCGATCGCTGGGTTCCAAACCAGTTCAGCGCGCTGTCGTCACGGCTGGTGACCCGCAACGGCGTGGTGCTGATGGGTATCGCGGCATTGGCCATCCTGGTCTGGACCGAGGGCTACGTGAGCCTGCTGGTCGTGCTCTACACGGTCAACGTGTTCATCACGTTCGCGCTGTCGCTGCTCGGGCTTGACGAGGTACTGGTGGAAGCAGCGCCGCGATATCGACAATGCCTGGCGGCGGTTCTTGCTGGCCGGATTCGCGCTGCTGATCACGCTGTGCATCCTCGGCGTGATCGTCGTCGAGCGTTTCCTGCAGGGCGGCATCGTGACGCTGCTGATCACGTCCGTCGTCGTGATCGGCGGCATCCTGATTCGTCGTCATTACACGCGCGTGCGCGAGCTGACGATGCAGCTCGAACGCGGAATGCGCTGGCGCCTGCACGATCTCCCGGGCGCGGCGCCCGACACTTGCGCCCGGCGAGCCGACCGCGGTCTTCCTCGTCAGCGCCAACCTCGGTCTCGGCATCCACACGGTCGACGCGCGTCGAGGCGCTGTTCCCGAGCCACTTCCGCAACTTCATGTTTCGTCAGCGTCGGCACCGTGGACAGCGAATCGTTCGGCAGCGAGCAGTCGCTGCGCACGCTGCAGTACGAGACGCGCGCGACGCTGGATGGCCTGGTCAATTACGCACAGTTTCATGGCAAGGGCTCGCGGTGGTACGACGCGTATGGCGCCGACCGTCTCGTGGAACTGGAACGTCTCACGCTCGAGGTTCGCGAGGAGTTTCCGAACAGCGTGTTCTTCACGAATCGACTGGTGTTCGAGAACGAGCACTGGTGGACCAAGTGGCTGCACAGCGAGACGCCACTGGCCATGCAGCGGGTGCTCAACCTGCACGGCCTGGAGCTGGTGATACTGCCGGTGATGTTGCGGGAACCGACCTTCGGCCAGGCGGCGGCAACGGCTTGAGGCGCGTCGCGCGGTCCCGGCGCTCGACGCACCGTGGCGAAGCGTACAGCACTGATTTCGTTGAATACTGCAGTGCACGACGTTGCGCCGGGACGCCGAGCGTCGGTCCGGCACGCGCAAGTCACCCGTTGAAAATCGGAAACTTGGGGATTGCGGCACCGCAGCAAATAGAGGCATAGTCGGCGTGTCGCGGGGCGCTGCCTCGCGTCGCAATCGAAGGTGCAGGTAATGCTCTCGTCGCTGCTGTGGTTCACTTTTGTTGGTCGGTGGCGCTGGTCTACGTCGCGTATCAACGCGTCTCGTTGCGCACGACAACGGTTGCGCTGGGTCTGGCGCTCGCGGCGTACAGCGTCTGGGGCTCTGCGTCCACGGCATGGCTCGTCGTGCTATGGCTCGCATTCGCGGCGCTCGCACTGCTGAACCTCGACGCGTTCCGCCTGCGCTACGTGACGCGGCCGTTCCTGCGCACGTACCGCCGGATGTTGCCGTCGATGTCGGACACCGAACGGGAAGCGCTCGAAGCGGGCACCGTGTGGTGGGACGGCGAGATTTTCTCGGGCCGGCCGAACTGGACCAGGTTGCTGTCCGCCAAGGCGCCGCAGCTGACCGCCGAAGAGCAGGCCTTCATCGACGGTCCCTGCGAAGAACTTTGCCGGATGATCGACGACTGGGACATCACGCACCGTCGCGCCGACCTGCCTCCGCATGTCTGGGATTTCCTGAAGACCCAGCGGTTCTTCGCGATGATCATCCCCAAGCAGTACGGCGGCCTCGAGTTTTCGGCGTATGCGCATTCCTGCGTGCTGGTGAAGCTCGCGAGCCGCAGTGCGACGGTCTCATCGACTGTCGCCGTGCCCAACTCGCTTGGCCCCGCAGAGCTGCTGCTGCACTACGGTACCGAAGCACAGAAAAATCACTACCTGCCCCGTCTCGCGCGTGGCGACGACATTCCGTGCTTTGCACTTACCGCGCCGCGCGCCGGTTCGGACGCGGCATCGATTCCCGACACGGGCGTCGTCTGCAAAGGCATGTACCAGGGCCGCGAAGTCGTCGGTGTGCGCCTGAATTTCTCGAAGCGCTACATCACGCTCGCACCGGTCGCGACGGTCGTGGGCCTCGCCTTCAAGCTGTTCGACCCTGACCGGTTGCTCGGCGGCCCGAAGACCGACTACGGCATCACCTGCGCGTTGATTCCGCACGACACGCCCGGACTCACGATCGGGCGGCGCCATTTCCCGCTCAACGTACCGTTCCAGAACGGCCCGCTGGCAGGCAAGGACGTGTTCGTTCCCGTCGACTTCATCATTGGCGGTCCGAAGATGGCCGGCCAGGGCTGGCGCATGCTCGTCGAGCAACTGTCGGTGGGCCGTTGCATCTCGCTGCCGTCGAATGCGACGGGCGGCGCCAAGGCAGGCATCTACGCCACGGCCGCCTACGCCCGCATCCGCAAGCAGTTCAACCAGCCCGTCGGGAAGTTCGAGGGCGTCGAGGCCGCGCTGACGCGCATGGCCGGCGCCACCTACATCATGGACGCCGCGCGTTCGGTCACGGCCGGCGCGATCGACGGCGGCGAGAAACCTTCGGTGCCGTCCGCGATGCTGAAGTATCACTGCACCGAGCTTGGACGCCAGGTGGCGAACGACGCGATGGACGTGCACGGCGGCAAGGGCATCTGCCTCGGCCCGAAGAACTACCTGGGTCGCGGCTACCAGATCGTGCCGGTGGCCATCACGGTCGAGGGCGCCAACATCCTGACGCGCAGCCTGATGATCCTCGGCCAGGGCGCCATCCGCTGCCATCCGTACGTGCTGCAGGAGATGAACGCGGCCAAGGAAAAGGACAAGCGCAAGAGCCTGCGTCGAATTCGACCGCGCGCTGTTCGGCCACATCGGCTACACGCTGTCGAACGCGGCGCGCTCGTTCGTGATGGCGGTGACGCTCGCGCGTTTCTCCAAGGCGCCGGAAGGAACGACGCAGCGCTATTACCAGCACATCAACAAGTTCAGCGCGCAGTTCGCGTTCGCGACGGACATGGCGATGCTGACGCTCGGCGGTTACCTGAAGCAGAAGGAGCATCTCTCGGCCCGGCTCGGCGATGTGCTTTCGGCGCTCTACATGGCGTCGATGGTGCTGAAGCACTACGAGAACCAGGGGCGGCCGGAAGCCGACCTGCCGCTCGTCGAGTGGAGCCTGCGCACACTGCTCTACAAGGCGCAGGAGCAGATGCACGGATTCCTGCGCAATTTTCCGAACCGCTGGGTGGCCGCGGTGATGCGGCTCGTGATCTTCCCGCGCGGCCGCACGTACTTCGCGGCGAGCGACCGGCTCGGCCGCAGATCGTCGAACCGCTGATGGTCCCGAGCGAATCGAGGGACAGGTTGTCGGCGGGCATTTACACGACACCCGAGCCGGGCAACCCGATCGGCCTGCTGCAGGAAGCGCTGGTGGCGGCCATGAACGCCGAGCCTCTCGAGAAGCGAATCCGCGTCGAAGGGGTAAAAACCGGTCGCATCACCGCGCTGGACCTGCCGGGCCAGATCGAACAGGCGCTCGCGCTGGGACTCGTGTCGCCGGGCGAGGCACAGCTGCTGCGCGACTACGATCGAAAAATCATGGACATCATCAACGTCGATGATTTCACGACTGAGGAATTGCGCGCGGCGGTGCAGGCCGAGCCCGCGGCCGTCGCCACGACATTGCGTCACATCGCTTGACCGGGCCGAAAACTCTCTCGCCGACGCGGCGCGAAGACGGTCAGGAAATCCGCTTCATTCACTCGCCAGGAAAGCCAGCACCCGCGCGTTGAATTGCCCGGCCGCACCGAGGTTGGACAGGTGCGCGGCCGGCAACTCGGTGAATTCGGCGCCGCGTATCGCCGCGGCAAGCGCCCGCGAGGCTTCGAGTGTCGGGGCCGGGTCGTGCGTCCCTCCGATCACGAGTGTGGGTGCCCGGATTTTCGCGAGGTCGGCGCGTTCGTCGGCGTCACGCAACGCGGCACAGCTTCCTGCATAACCTTCGACCGGCGTCGCGAGGAATGTCGCCCGGATGCCGGCAACCACTTCCGGCTGCGCCGCGGTGAAGTCGGGCGTGAACCAGCGCGACATCGTCGCATCCGCAAGTTCGCCGAGGCCCTCACGCTGCACGGTCTCGATGCGCGACTGCATGAATTCTGGCGGACCGAGCCATGGCGTGGTGTCGCAGAGCACCAGTCGCGCAATGCGATCCGGTGCATTCGCTCCGAGCCACATGCCGGTGAGGCCACCCATCGAGATGCCGCAGAAATGAGCGCGCTCCACTTGCAGCGCGTCGAGCAAGCGCAGGACGTCACCGCCTAGATCGGCAAGTCCGAACGGCCCCGCGGTCACGGAAGACTCGCCGTGGCCACGCGTGTCGTAACGCACCAGCCTGAAGTGCGGTGTAAAGGCGGCGACCTGCGGCGCCCACATCCCGAGTGCCGAGCCGAGCGAGTTCGACAGCACGAGCGCGGCGGCGCCCCGCGGCCCATCGTCGACGTAATTCAGCGCAACACCGGGCAAGTCGAGGAGCGGCATGCACACAGTTTACCGGCGATGTCGCGGGCTCGACGACCCGAGCGCGGCGTTGGCCGGCAATGTTTTACGCTAACCTACGCTCGTGGGGCCCAACGACGATAACGAAACCGTTCTCTACGAGGTCAACCTCGAAGCCGATGCCGGCATCGTCGCGCCGTTCGACACGTGGTTGCGCGACCACATCGCCGACATGCTCCAGTTCGAGGGTTTTCTGTCGGCGGAGATCTTCAACGACCCGGATGCGCCCGCCGGCAAGATACGCCGCATCGTCCAGTATCGGCTGCGCGACCAGGCCGCGCTCGAGCGCTACATCCGCGACGAGGCGCCCCGCATGCGCGAGCATGGCGTGGCGCAATTTGGTGACAAATTCTCGGCGCAGCGGCGCGTGCTGGCGCACCGCGAAGAATTCATCCGCGGCGCGGTCTCGACGGACAACTGCCTGAATTGCGGCGAGGTGCTGACCGGCCAGCATTGCTCGCACTGCGGACAGCGCGCCAGGGTCCGCGTGCTTTCGTTCACGAGCCTGATGCGCGACCTGCTCGGCGACCTGGCTGACTTCGATTCGCGCATCTGGCGCACGCTGCGTCCGCTGGCGTTCAAGCCAGGGCAGTTGACCGTCGAATTCCTGCGCGGGCGCCGGACGTATTATTCACCGCCCTTCCGCATGTACCTGATCCTGAGCCTGACATTCTTCCTGGCGGCCTCGATCGGTGCGGATCCTGGCGGGGACATCGAGCTCGGCTCGACGGAAACGGCGGCGCGAACCTGAAGATCTCCGACGGCAAGGGCAACGGCACGACCTCGACGGACGATGCTGCGAAACCGAAGCAGGCTCCGGCAGCATCGCCTGCGCCGGAGTCATCGGGGTTCGACCTCGATTCGGAGAAACCGTTTGAGTTGGAACCGGCCGCACCTCCGCCGCCGGTTGCTCCCGGCGTACCGGGCAAGGATGCCGCCGCAACTCCCGCGAAGAAAGACGCCGCCACCGCGCTCGACGAACAACGTCGCCGCACGATCGACCGGATCGTCGCAAAGTTGCCGGCCGCCGAGCGCGAGAACGCCCGCGCGGAATTCGAGAAGGAGTTCGGGACAATGACCCCCGAGGAAATGGCGCCCCTCAGCAAGCTCGTGGACGATCCTTGCGGCGAGGGAAATCTCAGGCTCGACATCGGGAAACTCGGCGACAAGTACGAGCCGCGGCTGCGCGAAGCCTGCCGCAAGATCGTTGCGGATGCGAAATCGTTTGGCCGCGCAGTGTTCCAGAACACCCCGAAGATGATGTTCATCTTCCTGCCATTGATAGCGGCATTGATGTTCGTGCTGTACCTCGGGTCGGGCCGCTACTACGTCGAGCACCTGCTGTTCTTCGTGCACTACCACGCATTCTTCTTCGTCTGCGGCCTTGCCGTCGTCGTGCTCTCGCGCCTCGCGACGCTGTTCGAAGGCTACTCAGCCGCGGCCTGGTTCGACGGCGCCGAAAACGTGCTGATCACGGTCCTCATTTTCTACGTGCCGTATTACCTGTATCGCGCCATGCGCCGCGTCTACGGGCAGGGCCGCTGGGTCACGCTGGCCAAGTTCTCGCTGCTCGGCGTCGGCTATCTTTTCTTCATGACCCTGACTGCCGTTGGCCTGCTGTTCTACACGGCATTGACGTTGTAACGGCTCGCCGGGAAGGTCGCTGCACTTGAAGACCCGCTCGATCCTGCACGTCGACATGGACGCGTTCTATGCGTCCATCGAGCAGCGCGATCGTCCCGAACTGCGCGGCAAGCCCGTGATCGTCGGCGGCGACGGCAATCGCGGCGTCGTTGCCGCCGCGAGTTACGAGGTTCGTGAGTTCGGCGTGCGCTCGGCGATGCCGACGCGCGAAGCGTTGCGGCGGTGTCCGCACGCGATCTGCGTGCCGCCCGCGCATCGGTCACTACAGCGTCGTTTCCAGGGAGATCTTCGCCGTGTTCCACGAGTTCACGCCACTCGTGCAAGGCCTCTCGCTCGACGAGGCTTTCCTCGATGTCACGGCAAGCATCGGCGCGATCGGCACCGCGGAGCACATCGCGCGCGAGATCAAGCGGCTGGTCCGGCTGCGGACCGAACTGACGGCATCGGTCGGCGTGGCGCCGAACAAGCTGGTCGCCAAGATCGCATCGGCCTGCGCAAGCCCGACGGCCTCGTAGTCGTCGGCCAGGCCGATGTGCGCGCACTGCTCGACCCGCTGCCGGTGCGAAAGCTGTTCGGGCTGGGGCCGAAGACCGTGCCGAGGGTCGAAGCCGTCGGGATCCGCACGCTCGGCGAGTTGAGTCGAGCAGCGCCGGCGCGACTGCGGCCAATTTTCGGCCGCTACACCGAGCGCGTGCAGCAACGCGCCGCGGGTATCGACGACCGGCCGGTGCTGGCGGACGTTGACGAGAAGCAGATCAGCGCCGAGGAAACCTTCGATACGGACATCACCGAGCCGCTGCGCCTGCGCGCGCGAGATCGTGCGCCTGGCCGACAAGGCCTGCGCGCGGCTGCGCGCGCAGCGAACTGGCCGTCGGCTTGCGTCGTCGTGAAGATCCGGCGGGGCGATTTCACGACCTACACGCGTCAGCGGCATATCGAGCCACCGACCCAGGAGACCCGCGTCGTCACGGACGTCGCGCTCGAGCTGCTCGACAGCTGGCTCGCCGCACAGCCGCGTGCCGCGGTGCGCCTGCTTGGCGTCGGCGTCGGCGATCTCGCCGCCGCCACGCAGATGGACCTGTTCGCGGCGCCTGAATCGACGCGCAACCGGCAGCTCGATTCGGCCGTCGACCGCGTGCGCGAGCGCTTCGGCAACGTGGCGTTGCGGCCGGCCAGTTCGCTGCGTGAAGTACGCGATCCCGAGCCGCGCAAGCGCAAGCCGGACTGAACACAGCCCATTTCGGCCTGCCGCGCCTCGCCGCGCAGCCAACCTAGCCTTGCCGGTCCCGGGCAGGCATCATTGAGCCCCGCAAACCAGCCCGTCCGCCGGGCTCAGTCGGCATGTACACAAGCTTTTTCGGGCTCCAGGAAAAACCGTTCGCGATCACGCCGGACCCCCGCTACCTGTACCTCAGTGAGCGGCACGCGGAGGCGTTGGCGCATCTGTTGTACGGCATCAACGAGGCGGGAGGGTTCATCCAGCTGACGGGTGAAGTCGGCACCGGCAAGACGACGATCATCCGCAGCCTGCTCGAGCAACTGCCGGGCAATGCCGAAGTCGCCCTGATCCTCAACCCGCGCGTCACGCCCGCCGAGTTCCTGCTGACGATCTGCGAAGAACTGCACGTGACCGTGCCGGAGGCCGGCCAGGGCAGCACCAAGACCCTCATGGACTTGCTCGGGCACTACCTGCTCGAGACGCACGCTCGCGGCACGGCGCGTCGTGCTGATCGTCGACGAGGCGCAGAACCTCAGCCCGCAGACGCTCGAGCAGGTGCGACTGCTCACCAACCTCGAGACGGCGACGACCAAGCTGCTGCAGATCATCCTGATCGGGCAGGAGGAATTGCGCACGCTGCTCGACCAGCCGGACCTGCGCCAGCTGGCGCAGCGAATTACCGGCCGCTATCACCTGGGCCCGCTGTCGCGCGAGGAGACCGCCGGCTACGTGAAGCACCGCATGCGCGTCGCCGGATCGACGGGCGGAAGCGTTCACGCCGCGCGCGCTGCGAGAAATCTACCGACTGAGCGGCGGCATACCGCGCGTGATCAACGTCGTCTGCGATCGCGCACTGCTCGGCGCCTTCACGCGCGAAGAGCATCGCGTGAGTGCGGCGTATATCCGGCAGGCCGCCTCCGAGGTATACGGCCGACCGATCCCGGCACCATGGCTGCGCTGGGCCACGTATGGCTCGATCGCCGCCGCCGTGGCGCTGGTCGGCGTTCGGCGCGTGGTCGCTGCTGTCGAGCCGCACCGGGCCCACGGCGACGGCGTCCGTCACGGCACCCGCCGCGACCGCGTCTGCCGACGGCGGCGGCGGAGACCAACGCCAGCGATTCTGACGCGCCGCGCCGGCTGGCGACGCCGCCGGCTACGCCGCGCTCGACCAGTTGCTCGTGCAGCACGGCAACGACACGACCACGGAAGCGGCCCTCGGCAAGCTCTTCGGCCTGTGGCACCTCGCAGTACCGCGCGAACGGCGGCAAGGGTTGCGACCAGGCCTCGGCAGCCAGGGCCTCGAATGCCTGTTCCAGAAAGGCTCGTGGGCACAATTGCGCACGCTGAATCGCCCGGCCGTCCTGACGCTGACCGACGATGTCGGCCGCACCCACCAGGTCGTGCTGACGGGGCTGACCGACGAGATCGGCAACGATCCAGCTCGGCGGCGCATCGCGCGAGGTGCCGATCACCGCGACTGTCGCGCTACTGGTTCGGCGATTTCCTGTTGCTCTGGAAGCCACCCATGGCGTTGGCGAAGTCGCTCGCCCCCGGCATGCGCGGCGCCGACGTGCGCTGGCTTCGCGACAGCATGCGCGCCGCGCAGGGCCTGCCGCAGGCGCCGGCGGTCAACGACGTTTACGACGACGACCTGACCCGGCTGGTGCAGGAATTCCAGCGCCAGCACCGGCTCAACGTCGACGGCGTCGCCGGCGTGTCAGACCCAGATCGTGCTCGACACGGTGCTGAATGCGACGGGCTCGCCGACGCTGGACGGCACGCACGCGCAACGGGCGGAAGGCTGAACGATGTCGTTCATCCTCGACGCGCTGCGCAAATCGGAGCACGCGCGGCAGCACCAGAAGGGGCCCGCGCTGGCCGAAGTCCCCATCGCTGCCGCGAAGCCGAAGACCAACCTTTGGGCCGACTGCGGCCGTCGCGTTGCTGGTAGTGAACCTGGTCGCCGTGGGCGTGTTGATGTTGCGTCGTGCGCAGCGGTCCGATAATCCGGCCGAGTCTGCCGGAATGACCGCGCCGTCCGCGAACCAGCAGTCCGCGACGAGCCGCCCGGGCGCTGGCGCGGAGCCGCCCGCAGGCGCAGCGGCGTCGCCCGCCACGACAACCGCAGGCCCGGCTTCGCCGGCCGACCCGCAGCTGGCGCTGACCCAGACGCCGGCATCGGCGCGGCCGGCCACTCCGGCCGACGTCGCAGGCAACCCGCTCGCGGCCGAGGTCTCTGCCGACGCAGGCTCCCCCGGCATCGACCCGGGCTTTGCGCAAAGTGCTGCACGCGTACCCGACGGCCCGCGGGCCGTCACGAGCAGGACAACTGCCAAGCGCGGCTCCGTGGTCTACGCCACCGTTCCCGAAGCGAACGACGCGCCTTACTCGGACGCACCCTACACGCCCGGTACTGCAGCGAGTACTGCCCCTGCGCCGCAGGCGATGCCGAGGGCGGACGAACTGATCGCGCGCGGCACCGTACCTCCGCTGCACCTGGACCTGCACGTCTATTCGAGCGCGACCCCAGCAGCGCTTCATCTTCGTGAATTCGCGCAAGTACAAGGAGGGCGACACGCTGCAGGAAGGCCCGGTGATCGAGGAGATCACGCCCGACGGTGCCGTGCTGAATTTCCGCGGCAGCCGCTTCAAGCTGACGCGTGATTGAATGAGGGGAGTCAGGAATAACGAGGCACGCGCCGCATGAAATTAGAGACCCTGGCGACCCACGCGGGCCGGCGCATCGATCCGGCGACCGGCGCGGTGCGTGAGCCGATTCATCTCGCGACGACGTTCGAGCGCGGCATCGATGGCAGATATCCGCGAGGCTATTACTACTCACGCAGCGGCAATCCCAATCGCGCCTCGCTCGAGCAGGCCATCGCCGCGCTGGAGCACGGCGCCGGCGCGGTGGCGTTCGCGTCTGGCAGTCGCGGCGACGCTGGCCGTGTTCGCGCTCGCCAGGAACCCGCCGCGTATCGTTTGCGGCTCGGACTGTTATTACGGCACCGTTGAAGCAGCTGCGCGAGATCGTCCCCGGCTGGGGTGTCGACGTCGAATTCGTCGACGCGACGGACCTGACCGAAGTCGCTCAGGCGCTGCGGTCCGGCCGACGTCACTGCTCTGGTTCGAGACCCCTTCGAATCCCGTTGTTGCGCGTCGCGGACATCGCCGCGCTGGCCGACCTCGCGCACGAGTATGGCGCGATGCTGGGTTGCGACAACACGTTCGCCAGCCCCGTGCTGCAGCAACCGCTCGCAACTCGGCGCCGATTTCGTCATGCACAGCACGACGAAATATCTCGGCGGCCACAGCGACGTGATCGGCGGCATCGTCGTCACGCGCGATGGCGGGTGCGCCGCTCGACGCGCTGCGCGACTACCAGGCGACGGCCGGCAGCGTGCCCGCGCCGTTCGATTGCTGGCTGCTGCTGCGCAGCCTGCCGACGCTGCCACTGCGCGTGCGCACGCAGGCCGCGACGGCGCTCGCAGTGGCCCGATACCTGCGCGCCGACGCCCGTGTGGCCCGGGTGCATTACGCCGGACTGCCCGACCATCCCGGCCACGAGGTGGCGCTGCGCCAGATGAATGGCGGTTTCGGTGGTGTACTGTCGTTCGAAGTCGACGGCGGCGAGGTGCACGCCATGGGCGTGGCGGCGCGGGCGAAACTCTTCACGCGCGCCACGAGCCTGGGCGGCGTCGAAAGCCTGATCGAGCATCGTGCCTCGATGGAGGGTCCCCAGAGCCGCACACCCGCAGGACTGCTGCGAGTCTCGATCGGCCTGGAGCACGTCGACGACCTGATCGCGGATCTGGATCAGGCGCTCGGCGCGCAGCCGACGCGGCACGGCGTAAATCAGTTCTGCCCTAGCCCACTGCGCCCACGGTTTCAGCCGAGGATGTAGGCGTCGGCCTCGATCTCGACCAGCATCTGCGGATCGATCAGCGCGCTGACCTCCACCATCGCCGTGGCCGGGCGGATCGACCCGAAAAATTCGCCGTGCGTCCTGCCGATGGCTTCCCAGTCGCTCATGTGGCGTACGTAAATCCGCGTGCGCACCACGTCGTCGAGCGTCGCGCCTGCACGTTCGAGCGCTGCGCGAATGTTGGTGAGCGCCTGCCGCGTCTGCAGGGCCGCATCGCCGTGGCCGACCAGATTGCCATCGGCGTCCGTAGCCGTCGTGCCGGACACCCAGACGAACGGGCCCGACCCGCACGGCCCGTGAGTACCCGACGAGTGGCTCCCACGGCGCGCCAGAAGCAAAGTTGTTGCGGTCGGTCATGCTGGGAACCCCGCAAGCTCGGCGTAAGCGCGGGACCGGTCACCCGGTACACGGTCCAGTCGTTCATCGGCTACGGCGCCGAGCCTCTCGTAGAAGCCGATCGCTTTTTCGTTCCAGTCGAGCACCGACCACTCGAACCGGCCGCAGCCCCGTGTCGAGCGCGAGCGCCGCCAGGTGCTTCAGCAGCGCCTCGCCATACCCGTGGCCCGCGAAAGGCGGGGCGGACGTACAGGTCTTCGAGGTACAGCCCCGGCCGGCCCTCGAACGTCGAGTAGTTGTGGAACCAGAGCGCAAACCCGGCCGGCGTCGCCGCCAGCCCAGGCGATGGCCGCCTCCGCGTAGGGACGCGGGCCGAACAGGTCGCGACGCATGTCCTCGGGCCGGATCCTGACCTCGTGCAGCAGGCGCTCGAATTCCGCGAGTTCGCGCACCAGGCTCGACGATCAACTCTGCGTCGCTCCGGGCCTGCCGGCGTAATCCGCAACGGGCTTCTGGCAACCTCCGGCGGGGTGTTCATCGCGACCTCACTTTCTTCAGTTTCCCTCTACAGAGCAATCGGAACAGCCCTTGATTACAAGCCGTCTCGGCCGTATTGTTAACCATCATTTCACTCAAGGCCAGCCATGCCGGTGCCCACCGATCGGGTTCCCTTGAACGCCCTGCGGGTGTTTGAAGCGGTCGCCAGCGCACCTCAGTTTCACGGCAGCTGCGAGGGAGCTCGGCGTCACGACGGCCGCCGTCAGTGCCCAGATCAAGTCACTCGAAGCCGACATTGGCGTGCCGCTGTTTCGTCGCCACACGCGCGCCGTGGCGCTGACGCAGGAGGGCTCCGAACTGCTGCCGGGAGTGCGTCGCGGACTCGACGAATTGCGCCGCGCGGTCGAGCGCATTCGGCGTGAGCGGGTCGGCGGCATGTTGAACCTCAGCGTGCCGAACGAATTCCTGCAGCGCTGGCTGTTGCCGCGCCTCGGCGAGTTTACCCGGCAGCATCCCGAGATCGAGGTGCGATTCGGCCCGTCGCGCGTGGCACTCGATTTCGACCGCGACGATTTTCACGCGGCGATCCTGTACGGCCCGGGCGCCTGGCCGGGTCTCAAGACTGAGCGGCTGCTCGACGAGTGGGTGTTCCCGGTCTGCAGTCCCGCGCTGCTGGCGCGGCTCGGACCGATCGAGACCCTCGCCGATTTCTCGCGCTATCCGTTGCTGCACAGCCGTTCCGAGCCGTGGCCGGACTGGCTGCGTCGCGTCGGTGGGGACACGACCCGGTCGGACATCTCGCCGCTGATGGAAGATACGGCTGCGGCGCTGGCCGCCGTCGAACAGGGCAAGGGCGTAGCGCTCGCCCGCTGGTCGCTGGTGGCCGCAGACATCGCCGCGGGCCGGCTGGTGCGGCCGATGTTGCCGAGTGTGCAGCAGCGCAACGCCTGGTTCCTCGTGGCGCCGCCGGCGAACTTTTCCCTGCCGAAGGTCGTGCGCTTTCGCGGCTGGCTGCTCGAATGCTGCAAGGAGTTTCCGCCGCCGGCGGGCGAGACGCTGCCCGTCGAGTGAGCGAAGCGCTGCTGGCACGCGGCCCGCAAATTTTGTAAGTTGGTGGACAAGGTCAAGTCGAACAATAATGAGGACACCTCGCCATGGCAGGCATCCCCGGGTCTCGTCCGTTGCGTCTGCGCTTTCATGCGGTTGCAATCCTGCCGGGACCACGCGCTTGCGATTTCGTGCGCGCCCTCAAGGGTCAACGGCTGCTTTCGCTCGAGGCGCCGCGCTTGCCGCTGATCGGCTGCAGTTGCGCAACGCAGTGCGAGTGCCGCTTCCAGCATTTTTCTGATCGTCGGGCCGGCCCCAGGCGCACGGACGAGCGAGGCGACACCGGCAACGTGGTCTCGCCGGACCGACGCCGCGCACCCGGCCGTCGGAACACCGATGTCACGGAGGCCTGAAAAAAGCACGGCATCGCATGTGATGCCTATCGCCGACGCATGACCGCCATCAGCGGCCGGTGGTCTGAGCCGACGTCCGGGCCAATCTCGACCCTGTCGACGCATGTGGTCGGCGGCACCAGCACGTGATCGATGGGTAACGCCAGCGGCCAGAATCCTCGCCGCCATGTCGCACGCCAGGTTTGGCTGGCCAGCGCATCGTGCAGGCCGGAGTCCCGCAGGAGCCGTGCGAATCGCGGCGCATAAGGCGTCAAGTTCAAATCGCCCACAAGCAGCGTGCGCGCCGAGTCCTGGCGCACGAGCAATGCGGCGCGGTCCAGCGCCCGATTACGCAACAGGTGTAATTGCGGCGTTATCGGCCAGCGCGTGTGCAACGCGAGCACTTGCAGTGGCCCGTCGGGCGCGTCAAGGCTCAACAGCATCGAGGGCAGCCCGTCGACAGCCAGGTCCACGGTTTCGACGTGCATCGGCCAGCGGCTGAACACCGCCATGCCGTAGGGATCCTCGCGCGCGACGATCCGCCTGTGCGGATAGCCGACAGCGGTTGCGCGCAGCGATTGCGCCCACGCTGCAGTAACTTCCTGCGCAACGACCAGATCCGCGGGATGCGCCAATAACCACTCGCTGAAACGCCGATGGTCATGATTGCTGAATTGCAGGTTCGCTGTGATGACGCGAATCTGCATTGCTCCGCAGCTTGGGGCAGCGACTGCGACGGGCCCTGTGTGCAAGGAAGTCACCAGCAGCGGCAGGGCGAGACCGAGCGCCACGACAGCGAGCACCGGCCGACGCAACAGCAACAACAGGATGCCGAGGGCCGCCGCGGCGACGAGCAACTGCAACCGGAAGTGCACGAACAATTCGAAGGGCCAGCCCAGCGGTGCGAACCACCCCGCAATAAACGCCACCACCAACGCTATCAGTGCAAATTCGCTCCAGCGTCGTGAATTCGGCAGCGCAGGCATGGCGTGGATTATGTACCTGCCCCCGGGTGGTAACGCGCCGCAACTTGCATACCCATCGACGACGGCTGGGCGGCGCAATAAGCTGCAGGCTCGCAAAGGAGCGCGAACATGATCCACGCCATCGAGGCGGCCCGCCCGCGTCGCCCGAATGTCCGCGCCCTTTCTGGCGCAATGCTGGCTGTCCTGCTGCTGACGGCATGCGGCCAGAGAAACGCGCAGTCGGCGCCGCCGGACGACGATCGCCTCGCGGCATTACCGGTCGCACGCGACTCGGTGACGGTGTCCGGGATTTCGGCGGGCGGCTACATGGCCGTGCAGTTTCACGTCGCCCATTCCGCGCTGGTGCATGGCGCCGGCGTGATCGCCGCGGGCCCGTATTACTGCGCCGAGAATTCGATGCGACACGCGCTCGGTCGCTGCATGAAGGGTGATTCGGATATCCCGGTCGACGAACTGATCGGCGCGACCAGCCAGCTCGCACTCGACGAAACCATCGACCCGATCGCCGGTCTCGCCGACGATCGCGTCTGGATTTTCCATGGCAGTGCGGACCCGGTCGTCGGCAAGCCGGTGGTCGATGCGCTGCAGGCGTATTACGCGGCGCTCGTGGACCCGGAGCACATCGTTGCGATCGAGCGGCCGGGCGCAGCCCATGTGTTCCCGACCCGCGATCCAGGTGCGGGGCCCTGCGATCGCACCGAGTCGCCGTTCGTCGGCATGTGCGACTTCGACGGCGCCCGCGCGCTTGCTCGAGCATCTTTACGGCGCGTTGCCCGCATCGACCGATGCGGCGTCGCGCACTGGCGAGCTGCGGGAATTCGACCAGCGCCCCTACGCCAAGGCCGCGAATTCGGCGGGCCTGGGCGGGACGGGTTGGCTCTACGTGCCGGAGGCGTGCAAGGAAGGCGGCAAAGCCGGCGCCTGTCGGCTGCACGTCGTCTTTCATGGCTGCAAGCAGGGTGCTTCGTATGTGAAGGACGCCTTTGTGCAGCGTTCCGGCTATCTCGCAGCCGCGGATGCCGGCAGCATCGTCGTGCTGTTTCCGCAGGTCGAACCGAGCTTCCAGCCGCTCAACCCGAACGGATGCTGGGACTGGTGGGGCTACGAAGGGCAGTGGTACGCCACCCAGGCCGGCCCGCAGATCGTCGCCGTGCGGCGCATGGTGGGTGACCTGCTGGGAGAGGACGCGCCGCCGCGCAGCGCAACCGACGACTAACTCGGCTATCAGGCTGTAGCGCGCGGCCGCTGCGTGCCGTAGAGCACCTCGAGGCGGCGCACGCCCTTGATGCGGCGGGACGTGCGTCGCACCTCGCGCATCAGCTGCAGCAACAGGTTCACGCCTTCCTGCGGGCCGCCGGCGCAATATTCCTCGCCCAGGCCCGAGGTGCAGCACGGTGACGTGCTCGAGATCCGCGCGCATATAGACCGCGAGGCCAAGCGGACGGTCGGTCGACGGGTCGATCGCAAAAAGCGACTGGACGTCGGGCAGCGACGGCACCCGCACCCGCAGGCCTTCGCCATCGTCATAAATTTCGGGAGGGCCGTACTTGTCGATAACGTCGACGATGTCGCGCGCAAAGCGCGCCTGGCAACCATTGAAGAACAGCAACTGCTCGAGTGCATGCCGCTTCTCGCGCGGCACGCGCGAGGCAAAGACTACGCTCACGATCCATAGTCCTATCCTGACCGAGATAACGGTATTCGGCACGAGGGGCGGTCGATGATGCTCGCGGACCGCATTATGTCGAGTCGCGAAGCCTGCCAGAATTCGCTGCAGTGCGTCAGACCGCGCTCGGTCGAGCGTCGGCGCCGATATTGCTTAAACTTTGAATTGCTTCAAGTTTTTGGGACGCGGCCGTGGACCGCCGCGCCGCATTGGCGCGCAATGCGAGATCGTGTCTATCGACCCCCAAACCGCCCCGGATTCCGGTCGCGGCCGGCCCCGCCGTCGCCTCCGGAATGCTCGTCGACGTCGTCGTCCTGTCGCACGACATGGCGCTCTTCGACGCCGCGCGCGAAGCCATCGGCGAGCGCAATCCGGTCTGGCGCGCGCGCTCCGCCGAGGAAGCCGCCGACCTGCTGCTTACCGCACGCTGCGGCGTGCTGCTCGATCGACCTCGAGGCAGTCTCGGCGGTGCGCGGACTCACTGATCGTCCAGATCGTCGAGCAGTTTCCCGACGTTGTGGTCTGCGTCGCCGGCGCGCGTGAAGACGAGCCGTTGCTCGTGCCGCTGATCAGCGAGGGCCTCGTCTACCGTTTCATGCACAAGCCGGTTACGGCCCGGCGTGCGGGCATGTTCCTGCAGGCGGCGATCCGGCACCACGTCGAGCGACGCGACAGACTCGACGTACCCGATGCATTGCTGCCCTCCCTGCGCCACCTGGCGTGGCCTCCGGCGTCGCATGAAGTGGGTGTATGCGGCGACAGTACTCGCGGCGCTCGCGATCGTCGCTGGGTTACCTGTTGCCCGGCCCGAAACGCTGCGGAGAGCGCGTCGCCGACGCGCGACAGAAATCGACACGACGGCCCCGCGCGCGAACCCGGTGCTGTCGCGCGCTCGCGCGGCCCTCGCCGCGGGGCGCTTCGAGGCCCCTGCCGGACGCAACGCGTTAGACCTGTTCAAGGCCGTCCTGCTCGACCAGCCCAATCATGTCGAAGCGCAAGCCGGTTTCGAGCAAGCCGTGCGGCAGGTGCTCAGGCGAGCCCGCGGAGAGCTTGCCGCAGGCCGACACGACGAAGCAGGTCGGCTCGTGCAGCGAGTTTTGTCCGCCGACCCGAGGCGCCCGGATGCGCTGACGCTGCAACGCGAAATTGATCCGCCGGAAACGCCGTCGAGCCAACTCGCTCGGGAGCAGGAAATCGCTGCCCAGTTCGCGGCCAATGTCGCGCTCGGTGTCTCGGCCGACGTGGCGGCACCCGTCGCGACGCAAGTGCCCGTCGTTACAGCTGATCCTGGCAGCGCGAAGCCGACGCCCGTCGCGACGCAAGTCCCCTTGGTTACAGCCGATCCTGGCGCGAAACCGACGCCTGTCGCGGTCGCACCGCTCGGGTCGCCGCCCCGCACGGGTTTAGCGACGACGCCAGCGATTGCTGCGGCCGCCACTCCGATCGTCGCGAAAGCCGTCGTCGTGCCAGCGTCGCCACCGTTGCGCGTGATGCCCGACCCGCTCGCGCCGCGCTTCACGAACTCTCCTCCGGTCGTGTCCAACGCCATCAAATCAGGCAAGCGCATTCCACGTGCCTACGGCGGGCCCGTACCGCCGCGTCACGATATCGCCGGCCTTGCGACGCCATCGAGCCGCACGGAACGCGCCGACCCCGCACCAGTCCGTACTTCGCAAGTGTCCGCGCAGCCGGTACCCGTGGACGAATTCAATCGCATCGAATCACGTGAGCCGGTTTATCCCCGCCAGGCCTTGCGCGACAAGACGCGAGGCTGGGTCGAACTCGAATTCACGATCACCGAATCGGGCGCGGTGCGTGACGTAGTCGTGCTGGACGCCGAGCCGCTCGGCGTGTTCGACCGCGCGGCGACGGATGCCGTGGCGTCGTGGCGGTTCCGGCCGCGTTACGTGAACGGCAAACCGGTCCTGCAGCGCTCGTCGTTCACGATTCGCTTCGACCGTCGACGATTGACGTGCATATTGCCGAGGCTGAACGCAACGATTGCCCATAGCGCTGCGATCGCAGCGCCACCCAGGCAATGCCCGTCAGGCCGAGGCCAAACGTCGATTTCAGCAGCGCGTGCAACGACGCCGACGTCGCGTCGCCGCCGCGGTAAATGAACGTGTCGATCAGGCTCTTGGCCTTGTATTTCTCTTCTCGCGAGACGACCGTATACAGCGTGTCGCGCGAAGGCCGTGCAATCGAGTACTCACCGACGCGCCGGATGATCATGACGCCGACCAGCACGACGAACGTCGGGTTCAGGGCGAGCGTCGCATAGCCCAGCATCATCAGCAGCGGCACCAGCACGAGCAGCGGGCGCAGACCGAACCAGCGAAACAACCGGCCGAACAGGAACAGCTGCACGAGCAGCGACGCGCCCTGCACCCAGAAATCGATCGTGTTGAAGAACTCGGTGCGGGCATCGCGATCGGTGAACACCTGCGCGACCATGGCCTGCTGCTCGAGATACAGGAACGTCGAAGCCCACGTCAGCAACAGCACGAACAGCGCGATCAGGGCCAGGTACGGGGAGCGAATCACCTGCGTGAATGCCGCCAGCGCACTGCCGCCAAGGCGCGCGTCGCTATCGCCTGTTGCCGACGTCCGTTCACCGTGCGCGCGATGCCAGGCCAGCACCAGCATCATGCTTGCGAGACCGAGCGCAAGCAGGGCCGCCGAAACAAGCAGCAGGTTGATCGTGCCGATCGGCTGCGCGAGCTGCTTGCCGAGGAACGGCCCGAACAGGCCGCCGAGACTCAGCCCCGCCGCGATGAAACCGAACAGGCGGCCGGCCTGCTCGCGCGTGAAGACGTCCGCCATCAGGCTCCAGAAAACGGCGACGACGAACAGGTTGAACACACTGACCCAGATGAAATAAACACGCGCGATCCACGTGTGATCGTCCTGCGACGTTGAACCACGCATAGAAGCCGAGGATGTTCACGATGAAGAAAAGATAGATCCAGGGCAGGAACGTGCTGCGCCGGAAACGCGAGGTGAGCCAGCCGTAGAGCGGCTGCGCGGCAAGCATCGCGATGAACGTGCCCCAGAACAGTGCCGGCAGGGTTTCAACGCCCGAGGTCAGACCCATCGTTTCGCGGATGGGTCGCAGGATCGAATAGCTCGAGAACATCGCGAAAACCGTCGCGAATGCCGCGAGCAGCCCGGGCAGTTCGTGCGGTTCGGCATTGATCGTGGCGGCCAGTCGCGTGCGCAGGTTCATGCGCGACCGCCGCTGCGCGGACTGTGGCCTGAGCCGGTGGCCGCGCCTACGGCGACGATGGAAAACTGCAGTTGCATGCGAATCGCCTCAGGCGATTCGCGCATCCGCGGGCGATTCGCCGTCCTTGACTGTCGTTGCGGAAGTGCCGGCCTGGCCGTCACGCAGTAGCTTGACACAGGCTTTTACGACCTGCGCATCGTATCGACGCCCAGCCTGCGACTGAAGCTCTTCGATGCAGGCCGCGAGGCTCAGCGCGGGCCGATGCGGCCGTTTCGCCAGCATCGCCTCGACCGCATCCGCCACGGCGACGATGCGCGCCTCGAGCAGGATCTCGTCGCCCTTGAGTTGCCGCGCGGATAGCCTGAGCCGTCGAGCCGCTCGTGGTGCTGGCGCACGGTCTCCGCCACCGGCCACGGGAACTCGATCGGGCGCAGGACTTCGTAACCGAGGTCGGCGTGGGTCTTGACCAGTTCGAACTCGGCGCGGCGACAAGCGTGCCCGGGCGCCACAACAGTTCCCGCGGGATCTGCAGCATGCCGACGTCGATCAGCTGGCCCATGACGCGCAGGCCGCGCACGGTGTGCCCTGGCAATCCGAGGCCCGTGCCGATGCCCGCGGCGTAGTCGGCCACGCGGCGCGCCCGGCCGGTCTTGCAGGCGTCCTGCACTTCGGCCAGCTGCGCCAGCGCTTCGATCGCGCCGAACATCACGCGCTCCATGTGATCCATGGCGCTGACGACTTCTGCATCCGAGCGCCGGCGGCGCAGCAGTTTCCAGACCGCATCGGCGATGTAGGCGCAGTGACGCCGATCGTCGTCGTCGTAGGGCTCGGCCTTTTCCGCGACGAGCAGTATCGCGGCCAGACGACCGCCATCGAGCACCGGCGTGACGATCTGCCGCAGCAGCACGGCAGGCATGCCGGCCACGCGCAGCGCCGTCGCGCTTTCAGAGGCTTCACGCACGACGGGTCGCTGGCTCGAGAGACATTCGTGCAGCGCCGTATCGGCGGGCGGCATGCCACGCCACCGGGTGCGCACGGTGATCGGTTCGTCGACAGACGCGGTGCCGAGGCGGGCCGCCAGTTCGAGCTGAGTCGGATCCGCGAGCGGCAGGAACAGGCACGCGATGCGGCTCGCGGTCGTCTGCTCGGCGAGTTGCAGCGCCTGCTGCAGGATCTCGTCCTCGGTCAGCGCGTGGGCGCGCTGCGTAAGTTCGAGCAGGCCCTGCACGCGGTGTTGTTCACGTTCGTTGCGTTCATGCGTACGTCGCTCTGCAGAAACGTCGCGTACGGTGAGCACGCGTTGTGTCTCCGCGCCCTCGAGCGGAGCCGCCGCTATCTCGACCGTCAGCTTGACGCCGTCGGGTCGCAGCCAGCGCGTTTCGTGGTGAACGCGGCCGTCGCTGCCGACCACGGCGTTGCGCACCGTGGTTTCGGTGCCGGTCGCGCCCTCGAGCTCCTGCAACGTGAGCGCTGCCAGCTTTGCCTGGTCCACACCCAGCAGTTCCAGGAACGCGCGGTTGGCAAACTCGAATGCGCCGTTCTCCGCGACGACGGCGCACGGATGCGGCAGTCGCTCGAGAGTTTCACTGTGCAGCGAATACTGGGCAAGGCGGGCGCGATCCTCGCGCGCGAGCGTGACGTCGCGCGCGGTCATCAACCAGCACCCACGACCCGCGTATGAAAACGCCTGCCGGTGCACTTCGTATAGCGCTGGCGACCCGTCCGCACGCGGACGCGACATGTCGACCACGCGCGCCGAATCGTTTGGAAACTTGAGCTCCGGCAGCACTTCGCTTTCGGACTTGCCGCGCAGCAGCCCGCTCTCGACGCCGAACATCGCCGCAGCGGAGTCGCTGGTCAAATGGAGTTGCCGGGACTCCATGTCGACAACCCAGGTAGGCGTCGGCTGGGATGCAAAAGCGCGCTCCGTATCCACGGCCACGGCCGTAGCACGCGCCCGCGCCGATTGCTGTTCCACCAGTCGCGCTTCCGAGCGCTGCAAGCTTGGCGCTTTCGGCCCGGGTCTCCTGCACGGCGCCCTGCACGCGGGTCTCGGCGTCGGCGACGGACTTCTGCACGTTCTCGAGATCGCGGATGCGGGTCTGTAAATCACGGATCCGTGCGGACTCGGCGGCGGCGAATTCGGCGCGCGCGCGCGCTTCGTGCTCGGCGCGTTCACGTGCCACGCGCTCGCCGATGGCTAGCTGCTGGTTGGCGGCCTCGAGCTCGCGGACATGGCGTTCTGTCCCGAGCAGCTTGCATACGGTCCTGCTCGCGGCGGTCCAGCAGTTCAGGCACGAGTGCCGGCATCCGCATGGTGCCCGAGCCCGGCGTCGCCTCGTCCAGTGTTGTGGCGACGTCCTCGAGGTTCGAGCCGCGCGGGAGGAAGCGCTGTGCGCCTACCTCGGCAGCAAAGGCTTCGTACTTCGGCCCTTCGACGCGGAACGAATGCAGGATGACCGGAAGGTGCAGCAGGGTCGGGTCTTCGCGCAGGCGGCGGCACAAGCGCGAAACCGTCGAGCCGCGGCAGCATGACGTCACAGACGACGGCGTCGGGAGCCGCTTGACGGATTGCATCGAGCGCCTCGATACCCGTGCGCGCCCTGACAATCTGATGCCCGCGCGACTGCAGCAGCGTTTCGACCGCTGCAAGGTCCTGTTCGCGCTCGTAGGCGAGTAAAACGGTTTTCATGCTCGCGCGTTGCCTGTTGCCCCGGGCGACATGTGCCTGCCGGTTGCCCGGCATGGCAGCGCGCCACTTTGACGCGGCGAGTATGCACCCGGCCCGGCTCGCTGCACTACGACCGCGCGGCAAGCCATGGACGCGCGTCACAAAACGATCAGCGCGGGCCTCCATTCAGCTCGGTGCGTCGCGTGGGCAGGTGCGCGCGCAACGCCTGTACCGGGCTGTGCACGAGGTCCTTGCGGACTTCGTGGACGACCAGAGCCCGGGTCCGCGCCGGAAGGGTCTCCCGCACGAGACCGAGAAACGAAGGGCCCGCGACGACGATGAGCTCGTCGAAATCCGCATTGCGGCGGTCCCGATCGAGGCGCCTGGCGATGCGCCGCACGAAGCGGCCGGCATATTCGCGCCGTGCAGTCGTTCCATCTTCGATGCTGTGACGACCGGTTCCGAACCGGTCATGGCCGCGGCCCGGGCGATCGGTCACGAGCTCGCGTTCATGTTTATGGCCGGCCGGGTTCGTGATGCGCAGGACTTCCCGCGGCACCGAACGCAGGGTCGGACTTTCGTAGAAAATGGCTTCCGATTGATCTGCAACGACGATGCGAATTTTGCCCATGATTGCCTCCTTGCCAGCGGACCCGTCCAACATGCTCCCCCCGGCCCGACGGCGCAATACGCTAGATTGTGTGCAGCCAGCGGCGTTGCGAGCGCAATAATTACCACCTTCCCCAGGGAGGCTTTTATGAAGCGGCGCGCGGTAATGATCTGCATGACGGTGGCCCTTGCCGGGTGCGCCACCCAATGGGATGTCGATCGTTTCGAGGCAGCGGATGCCAAGGTCGCCACAAGGCAGACGTTCTATTGGCGCGGCGGCGATGTCGCCACGACCGTGCCCCTGGACCCAGCCGCCAGGGCTCGGGCCGACAGTGCGATCCGGCAAACGGTTACCAGCGCACTCGTGCGCAAAGGCTATGAAGAACTGCGCGATCCGGCGACCGCGCAACTGCTGATCGGCTGCCAGATCTCCGGACAGCGTCGCTTCGAGCTGGCCGACGATCGCCGCGTCGGCGCGCCGTCGCCTACAACTGTGCTGAGCCCAAGCGAAGTCCAGCCGCCGCCCGCATCGACGTTACCGCGCGAAATGCAACTGCGCGACGCATCGGTGCTTGTGTTCGCGGACGATCCTGCGACCGGCAAGCTCGTCTGGCGCGGTCTCGTCACCGCGGAACTGCGCATCGGCTCGAGCGAGGAAGGAGTTCGCATCATCAACGAGATGGCGCGCCAGATCATCGAGCAGTTTCCACCGCGAGCGGCGCCGCCCTGACGGCGCTGGCATCGGCTTTTTCGCCAGTCCGCGACAACGTCGCCTGGCCGGACGCGCGCTTCAGGTCACGGCCGGTGTCGCAGACCGGCGCGCACTCCCGACCTGCCAGACCAGTGCACCCATGCCGAGCAGCAGCGCGACGAACTTGACCCACCCGCCGATGAATGGAACCTGCCCGAGCAACCACAAAGCAATCACGGCGAGCAGGAATGCGAGCAGGTTCGGCCAGCGTGACGCAGACGTCGCGGCCGGGCGAGCAAGGCCAAGGCCCTTGCGCCCGAGGAAGAGCGCAACCGTGATCCAGCCGAGGAACAGCAGCGCGACGTACAAAGGCAGCAGTATCAGCGCCAGCGGAATACCGATGATCGTGATCAGCAGCACGACGATCAGCACCGGTACGCACACGAGGACCACGAAACCGAGGCCCATGCTCTTCAGCGGCTCACGCCCAATGAAATCCGCCGCTCGCGCCGAATATCCCGGCAACAACCATGTGAAGAGCGTGCCGGCCAGGAACACACCGACGATCCAGAGAAAACTACCGATGCCGTGGGCGGCGCTGCGCAGGTCGTCGCCAAAATCCTTGTCATGGAAAAAACGCCCGGCATCGGCCTGTTGGAACTCGACGCCACCGAGAACCTGGGCGCCCTCGGGAATCGTCGGCTTGTTCGGCCCGCGCACGATCAGCTTGCCCCCGATCCGCGTGTCGGGGCCGATCTCGAGATTCTCGGCGCGGACTTCGGCGTCGCCGTGCACGGAACCGTTGATTCGGACCGACGCGCCAGAGGCCTGCAGGTAGCCTTTAGTGGCGCCCTCGAACACGACGCGTCCCCCGGTGATTGAGAGCGCGCCGGTTACCATCGTCGCCGGCCCGAGCGCAACGTCACCGCCGGCAATCCGCGCGTTGCCCGAGACGATGGCATCGACTTGTACTTCGCCCCCAGCGGCGTACAGGTCGTCGCCGACGTTGCCGCCGATTGAAACCTCGCCCCCGGCCGCCACGAGATCTCCCTCGACTTCGCCGGCCGTCGCGATCTGGCCGGCCGCCAGGAATGCATCGCCATCGACGGGTTCGGTGAGATTGAGCATGCCCCCGGCGCCGAAATAATCGGAGCCGAACATGCGCGAGACCGATTTATCGCCGTCGCCGTGATGAATGACGCAGCCGGTGGTAACGCCACAGAGCGCAGCAAGGGCCATGGCCTTCACGATCGGGTTCATCGCCACACTCCTCGAGCCCGCTTTCGCGGGCCGCGAAAGCGAGTCTGATCAGGCCATCTCTCGCAATTTTAGTGGATGCGCCCGCGCACGCGCATGTTGCACTGCGGCGCTGGTCGCAGGTCTTGTCGCACCGATGGTCCAAACGAAAAAGCCGCGGCCTCGTAAGGCGCGGCTCTTGCGCGGTATCAATCTTCCATGGCGGCCCGCGATGTCCCCCTCGGGGCCTGCCGTTCGTTTGCTACCTGTGCCGCCCGGTATCCCCCTCTTGCGGCGTGGGCCGTGTTCTACGTGCTTTTCGGGGCCGCGTCACGCTGCAGCGCAATAACGACGGCAGGCTAAATGACCGGGCTTATCGCGTTGTTTTGGCGCCACGGGAGCCGTGTTTACCGGACGGACGGCCGGTGATGGCGAGGGCCAGTTGCACACCTCGCTGGCGTGCCTCGCAGGCCCAACTGCGGTAGATTGCGCGCCCTTCTCCCGCGCCCTGACGATCAGGGCCAAGCCGAGTCGAGCAATCATGGGTCGCATCTTCGAAGTCCGAAAGCACACGATGTTCGCGCGCTGGAACCGCATGGCCAAGCAGTTCAGCCGCATCGGCAAGGACATCACGATCTCGGTCAAATCCGGTGGCCCGGATCCCGGCACGAATCCCGCGTTGCGGCGCGCGATCCAGAACGCCCGCGCCGTGAACATGCCCAAGGACAAGATCGAGCAGGCGATCAAGCGCGCGTCCGGCCGCGACGCGGCGCACTTCGAAGAGGTGATGTACGAGGGGTACGCGCCCCATGGCGTGGCGGTGCTGGTCGAGTGCGCGACCGATAACCCGACCCGCACGGTCGCCTCGGTGCGCAACGCCTTCAACAAGAATGGCGGCAACCTCGCGACGACCGGCAGTGTCGCGTTCCAGTTCCGCCGCATGGGCGTGTTTCGGCTGCATCCCGAGGGCATCGACCAGGATGACCTCGAGCTGTACCTGATCGACCATGGGCTCGATGAAATGGGCGAGAGCATCGGCGAGAAAGGCGAGCCGCAAATCGTCGCGCGCTGCGCTTTCGAGGACTTCGGCACGCTGCAGAAGGCCCTCGAAGACCGCGGCATCGTCCCGATCTCGGCCGAGCACGAGTACATCTGCACGGCGCCGACGGAGCTGCCCGAAGGACAGGCGACCGAGGTGCTGGAACTGATCGACAAGCTCGAGCAGGACGAAGACGTGCAGAAGGTCTACCACACGCTCGGCTGATGCAATGCGGCCGGAAGCTGGGTCATTGCCGGCGTTCTTACACTCCGCAGCCGCTGGCGGTTATCAGTTCTGCGCGAACAGGTGCGTATGCGCTCCTACGTCGATCCGCGCAGGACGTTGCAGTCAAGTACTCCTGAAGTGTGAAGCGACGGCAGGGAGCCCATCGATCCATTTGCGGTTCCGGATGCGGGCAACTCTCGATTAGCCCTGGTCTAAACTGTCGCCCATGGACACCGCGCGCGACCTTTTCTCGCATCGCAAGTACTGGGCGCACCGCTTCGGCCCGGCCCCGTTCCTGCCGACCTCCCGCGAGGAGATGGACGCGCTCGGTTGGGATTCGTGCGACGTGGTCGTCGTCACGGGCGATGCTTACGTAGATCACCCGAGTTTCGGCATGGCGATCGTGGGCCGGGTGCTCGAAGCGCAGGGCTTCCGCGTTGGCATCATTGCGCAGCCCGACTGGCACTCCGCGCGCGACTTCCAGAAGCTCGGCCGCCCGAACCTGTTCTTCGGCATCACCGGCGGCAACATGGATTCGATGGTGAATCGCTACACCTCGGATCGTCGCATCCGCACCGACGATGCCTATACGCCGCAAGGCATTGGCGGAGCGCGGCCCGATCGTTGCGTGATCGTGTATTCGCAGCGGGCGCGCGAAGCCTACAAGGACATCCCCGTCGTCATCGGCGGCATCGAGGCATCGCTGCGCCGCATCGCGCACTTTGATTACTGGTCCGAGAAAGTGCGCCGCTCGGTGCTGATGGACGCCAAGGCCGACCTGCTGGTCTACGGCAATGCCGAGCGCCAGATCTGCGAGATCGCGCACCGCCTCGCGGCCGGCCAGAAGATCGAACAGATCGACGATCTGCGCGGTACGGCGTTCATGCGCAAAGCCGTGCCCGAGCCTTGGATCGAGATCGATTCGACGACGCTCGACACTCCGGGCCAACTGAACCCGCCAGTCGACCCGTATGCGATGGCACCGACGGCCGGCCGCTCCCGGCTGCGCCGGCCGACGAGCCGGAGCCAAGGACTTCCGGGGACGTGGTGCTCAAGTTTCACCGCCGCATCCCGAAGACGGTCGACCGCGCGCGCAGCGTAATCCGCATGCCGTCGTTCGACGCCGTTGCGGCCGACCCGATCCTTTACGCGCACGCGTCGCGCATCCTGCACCAGGAGTCGAATCCCGGAAATGCACGTGCGCTCGTGCAGCGGCACGGCGACGTGGATGTCTGGCTGAACCCGCCACCGATCCCGCTGACCATGAAGGAAATGGACGCGATCTACGAGTTGCCTTACCGGCGGGTCCCGCACCCGTTCTATGGCGACGCGAAGATTCCGGCCTACGAGATGATCCGGTTCTCGATCGCGATCCAGCGCGGCTGCTTCGGCGGATGCACGTTCTGCTCGATCACCGAGCATGAGGGCCGCATCATCCAGAACCGTTCGGAAGACTCGGTCATTCGCGAGATCGAGACGATTCGCGACACGGTGCCGGGCTTCACGGGCGTGGTATCGGACCTCGGCGGCCCAACGGCCAACATGTATCGCCTTGCCTGCAAGTCACGCGAGATCGAATCGGCCTGCCGCCGGCCGTCCTGCGTGTTTCCGGGCATCTGCCCGAACCTGAACACGGACCACTCACCGCTGATCAAGTTGTATCGGCGCGCGCGGGCACTGCCGGGCGTCAAGAAAGTGCTGATTGCCTCGGGCGTGCGCTACGACCTCGCGAGCGAGTCGCCGGAGTATGTGAAGGAACTCGCGCAGCATCACGTGGGCGGTTATCTCAAGATCGCGCCGGAAGCCATTTCGGATGGCCCGCTCTCGAAGATGATGAAACCGGGCGTCGGGACGTACGACCGGTTCAAGGAACTCTTCGACAAGTATTCGAAGGAAGCGGGCAAGGAGCAGTACCTGATCCCGTATTTCATCGCGGCGCATCCAGGCACGCGCGACGAGGACATGCTCGACCTCGCGCTCTGGCTGAAGCGCAACGGCTTCCGTGCCGACCAGGTGCAGGCTTTCCTGCCGTCGCCCATGGCCACGGCGACGGCCATGTATCACTCAGGCAAGAATCCGTTGCGCAGGGTGACGCCGGATTCCGAGGAGGTGCATATCCCGAAGGGGATTCGCGTGCGCCGTCTGCATAAAGCCTTCCTGCGCTATCACGATCCGAACAACTGGCCGCTGTTGCGCGAGGCGCTGCGGCAGATGGGCCGTGCCGACCTGATCGGCAACGGACGCAACCAGCTCGTGCCGACCTATCAACCGATCGGCACGGGCCAGGCCCACGAAGGCAAGCGCAAGCCCAGGACGGCGCCGAGCGCAGTAGCTGCCGGGAAGACAACTCCGTTTCGCACGCAGCACACCGGCCTGCCGCACGTTCCGCGGCAACCGCCGCGTGCACACGGCAAGAAGCGCGACTAAAAAAAATCAACCTCGCCGATAGACGCGCGCCTCAGCTCTTCTTGGCCCGCTTCTCGGCTTTCTTTTCGTCCTTCGTTTTGGCCGGCTTCTTCTTCGTTTCCTTCTTCCGGTTCATGCCCTTGCTCATGACGTTCGCTCCATTCGCTGCCGCAGTGGGGCGTGAACGTACCACGCACCCTGTCGTCACGATAGGTTGCCGCAATATCTGCTGGTTCACGCCAGCGCCCGGAGCTCCGCTGCAAATACCGGAGTTGCCAGTGCGCCTGCAATATTCGACTCGAGGTGAGCGACTTTCGTAGTGCCTGGGATGGGCAACATCGCCGGTGACCTGGCCAGCAACCAGGCGATGGCCGCCTGGTGTAGCGTAAGTTTGCGCGACTCGGCCCACTGTTGCAGGGAAGCACGCTGTGGCGACGCCTGGTCCTGGGGGCTCTGGACCAGTGGCGACCATGGAATAAACGCCAATCCGTCGCGCTCGCACACGGCCAGCACGTCGTCCGACGAGCGGTCTGCCACGTTGTAACGATTCTGCACCGACACTACTTCGACCATGCGTCGGGCGCGCGCCAATTCGTCGACGCTGACGTTCGAGACGCCGATGTGCCGGATCTTGCCGGCCGCCTGCAAGCGCGCGAGTTCGCCGACCGAATCTTCCAATGGCACGCTCGGGTCAACGGCATGCAACTGGTAGAGATCGATGCAGTCGACCTGCAGGCGTCGCAGGCTGGCGTCGCATGCCGCTCGCAGATGCTCCGGCCGGCCGTCACGGGCCCAGGTTGGCCGGTCGGGCCGCACGATGCCGCCCTTGGTCGCGATGAGCATGCCTTCCGGGTACGGATACAACGCCTCGGCGATCAGAGTTTCGCTGGTCCCGGGTCCATAAGAGTCGGCGGTATCGAAGAAAAGAATGCCCAGCTCGACGGCCCGCTGCAGCACATGGCGGGCCTCGCCTGGATTCGGGGGATCGCCCCAGATGCCTTCGCCCGTGATGCGCATGCCACCGAAGCCCAGGCGGGGAACCCGCAGGTCGCCAATGGCGATGTGTCCAACCGTGGCGAAATTCGATCCGCTCAAGGCGATATCCCGGGCAGCGGTGCGCTGCTGAAAAAGATCAGACCCGCCGCACGGGTCGCCGTTCACATGTGACTTATTACAGCAGCAAGGCGTGACAGCCGTCATGCATTCGTTGCGGAAGGCTGTGACGTCCGGGTGGGAGCGCTAGCGTCGGGTCCGTGTCTGACCTTCCAATCGCACCTACCGGCCGCAAGGTCGAGGAGACGTGCATGAAAAACTGGAAATCGCGCACCCGGCGCGCTGCGCTTGGCGTCCTGGTCGCGCTGCCCTGTGTAGTGCTGGCGGCACCGCCCGCCTGGGCCCCGGCCCACGGTTGGCGCAAGAAGCACGATCCTGGCTATGCGGGTTACAGCGGACGCACCTGGGATGACGACTACGGCGTGCAATCGGGATCGTGTCGTCGCAGCGAAGTCGGCGCCGTGCTTGGCGGCGTGGCCGGCGCGGTCATCGGCTCACAGGTCGGCAAGGAGACAGGCAATCGTACGGTGGCTACCGTCGTCGGCGCCGTCGTCGGTGCGGCGATCGGGCAGGAGATCGGGCGGCGCATGGACAAGACCGACCGGTCCTGCATGGGACAGGCGCTCGAGCTGACGGCGGCCGGACAGGATGTGAGATGGACGAATCCAAACACACGAGTGACGTATCAATTGACGCCGCTGCCTCAGGATGGGCGCGACGCGAGCTGCCGCCAGTTCAAGCTGGTTGCGCACGGCAGCTTCGGCTTGAGCGAAGGTCGCACCGTGGCGTGCCCGAACGCCGATGGAGTATGGTCGCTGGCGCCCGAGGCGCGCATGAGCAAGCGCTGATGCGGTCGATTCGAAGGCATTAAGCCGGTGCGCGCCGCGTGCGCGGCGCAGCATCGATGCACGCAGTAAATTGCCGCCTCCGCGGCGCGTGGTAGCGTGCGCCGGCTGCGGGGAATCGATGAAAAACATCCGTGCGACTTCACGCGACATCGCGCGCCTGGCGGCGGTTTCGCAGGCGACCGTTTCGCGAGCGCTGCGCAACAGCCCCCTGGTGCGGCCGGACACGCGGGCACGCATCCACTCGATCGCCCAGCAACTGAGTTATCGCGCCGATCACAGCGCGGCTGGACTGCGCACGCGCCGGTCCCAGACGCTGGCACTGCTGCTGTTCGAGGAGTCGCCGGACGACGCGCAGATCAATCCGTTCTTCCTGTCGATGCTGGGCCACATCACGCGGGCTACTGCGCGGCGCGGACTGGACTTGCTGGTCTCGTTCCAGCAGTTGAGCGCGGACTGGCACACCGACTACGAACTGAGCAATCGGGCCGACGGCATCATCCTGCTGGGATATGGCGATTACCTGACGTCGATGCCGCGCCTGCAGCGACTCGCACGACGAGGATGCGAGTTTCGTGATCTGGGGTCCGATCGTCGATGGGATGCCCGGACGCTCCGTCTGCTCGGATAATGCTGCGGGCGCGTCGGCAGGCCACGCGACACCTGCTGCGACCTGGGTCGCAAGCGCATCGCGTTCGTCGGCAGCGCGTCCGACCATTGGCCCGAATTCCAGTTGCGCTACCGCGGCTGGGAAAGCGCGCAACGCGAAGCCGGGGATCGAACCCGACGCGCGCTTGCTCGTCGAAGCGCAGTCGAGCGAAGACGCGGGCCACGAGGCCACGGTAACGTTGCTCGGCCGCGGCGCCGAATTCGATGCCGTCTTCGCGGCGAGCGACCTCGATCGCCATCGGCGTGATCGGCGCATTGCGTGACAACGGTATCGCGGTGCCGGGCGACGTGGCCGTCGTCGGCTTCGACGACATCGCTTCCGCAGCGCACTTCATCCCGCCGCTGACGACGGTGCAGCAGGACACCCAGCGCGCCGCCGAAATGCTGGTCGATAACCTGATGCGCATGATCGCAGGCGAGAGCGTCGAGTCGGTCCTGATCCAGCCAAGGCTCGTCGTGCGGGCGTCCTGCGGCAGCGCGATGCGCCCTGCCGGCGAAGGTCCTAACCCTCCGACTCCATCGTCGTGATCGTCGACGACGCAGTGTCGCGAGCCCTGCGAGAAACAGCAGCGCGCCACCCAGCACGAGCGCGTCGATGCTCTCGCCGTCGAACAGCACGCGCACGCAGATGCCGAGCACGCTCGCCGCGAGGATCTGCGGAATCACGATGAAAAAATTGAAGATCCCCATGTAGATGCCCATCTTCCGCGCCGGCACGGCCTGGGACAGCATCGCGTACGGCAGTGACAGGATGGACGCCCACGCGATGCCCACGCCGATCATCGACAGCGAGCAGCCATTGCGGATCGCCGATGAGGCGTATCGAGATCGAGTCCAAGCGCTCCGCACCATAGCCCGACCAGGTGCGCGCGCCGGCGGCCCAGCCTGGCCGCGAGCGTCGGAATGAACAGCGCCGCGAGTGCGGCGAAGCCGTTGTACGCCGCGAACAACACGCCGACCCAATTGGCGCCCTCGTTGAAAGCGGCAGAAGTCAGTGATCCGTAGTACCGTAGTGATGCGTCGTCACGGCGGCGGTCGTGTAGATCCACATCGCGAACAGCGCGAACCACGACAGGAACTGCACGACGGCCAGTTGCTCGCATCACGCGCGGCATCAGGAAGAGGTCGTTGACGATGTTGTGCAGCATTCCGTCCGTGCTGTCCGCGCTGCTGCCGTGACGCGGCGAGCCGTTGCAGCGGCCGAATGCGGCGATGCCCGAACCGCGAGCACGTAGAGTTGCTTGTCCCAGCCGAACATCGCGACCAGTGCCGCGAATAGAAGTCCCGCGACCCGAGCCACCCCGCGCGAGCGAGGCGGCGCGATACTGCGCCGGCGTCCGCGCCATGACCTCGGCGGCGCGTGCGTGCCGTGCGCCGCGAGAACGCCGCGAGTTCGTCCGGCGGATATTCGCGCGTCGTCACACCGTCCAGAGCACGGCGCCGAGGAACGCGACCGCGCCGATGTAAAACGCGAGCTTGACCGATTCGGGCAACTCGCCGGGGCCGGCGACGTTGCTGACGTCGAGCACGTTGGCGAGCAGCCAGGGCAGTGCGGAGGCCACGACCGCGCCGATGCCGATGAACCAGCTCTGCATCGAATAACCGCGGCAGCGCTGCCGCTCCGGCAGCATGTCGGCGACGAGCGCGCGAAACGGCTCCATGGAAATGTTGATCGAGGCATCGAGGATCCACAGCATGCCCGCCGCCACCCAGAGGTACGGGACTGTGCGGCATGACGACGAGGGCGGCCGTCGCGAGCAGCGCGCCGACCAGGAAATAAGGCCGGCGTCGGCCGAGGCGACCCCAGGTGCGGTCGCTCATGTAACCGATGATCGGCTGCACCAGGAGTCCCGTGACCGGGGCCGCGAGCCAGAGGATCGGCAGGTCGTCGATCGAGGCCCCGAGCGACTGGAAGATCCGGCTCACGTTCGCGTTCTGCAACGCAAAGCCGAACTGGATGCCGAGGAACCCGAAGCACATGTTCCAGATCTGCCAGAAGCTGAGTTCGGGCTGCGATTTGCGCATGTTGTCGTTCATCCCGGTGAAAGTGCGGTGACGATCACCGTGTGAGTACGCGGTAGCCCCACGCGGGCAATTCCATTTTCGCGCCCGCGGTCAGTCGCACTGCTGCCCCAGAGTCGAAGTCCTGGTAGGTGCCCGCGAACAGGCCATCGACGAACGCTACCTGGACGGGCGCATTCGAAAAATTGAACACCGCGAACACCTTGTCGCGCTCGTTCATCCGCACGAAGCTCAGCACTTTTGCCGGCGCGGTGTTCGGCACGTCGATCATGCGCGCGCCCCAGCTGCGCGCTCCATAGCGCGGTGTTCCGCTTCCTGAGCGCGAACAGCCGCCGGTACAGGTCGCCGTTGGGTGCGGCGCCATTCGAATCGGGTCACGGTCGAAAAATGCCAGCCGCTTCGAGTTGCCCGCTTCCTGGCCGTTGTAGATGAGCGGCAGCCCACGCCGACGACCGACAGCACCGATCGCCGCCTCGAGCCCGGGCCCGAACTGCTCGAACTCCGTACCGTCCCACGAATTCTTGTCGTGGTTGCTCACGAAGGTCATGCGCATTGCCTCGCGCGGATAGGAGTTGTCCTGCGTCGAGTAGTAACCCGCGCAGTGGCCCCACCCCTTTGCCGCCGGTCGTGGCTTCGCGGCCGCGGTATACCAGCCCCACGCATACGTGGCGTCGAACGCGTCCTGCGTGCAGGTCGGTCGCCTCCCATTCGGCGAGCAGGAACACGGGCCGGATCGCGTCGAGTTCGCGGCGTGCATTGTTCCAGAAATCGAGCGGGACGAATCCGGCGACGTCGCAGCGGTAACCGTCGATGCCGGCTTCGCGCACCCAGAACTTCAGCGCTTCGGTCATGTAGCGGCGCACCCCCGGCTGGTCGTAGTCCAGCTCGATGATGTCCGCCCAGTCGTTCCACGACGTCGGGTGAAATTCGCCGCTGCCAGTTGCGCGCATACCAGTCGGGGTGCTGCGTCACGAGCGGGTTGTCCCACGCGGTGTGATTTGCCACCCAGTCCAGAATCACGTGCATGCCGAGCCCGTGCGCGGTCGCGACGAAATGCTTGAGGTCCTCGAGCGTGCCGAACTCCGGGTTGACGGCGAGGTAATCGCGGACGGCATACGGGCTGCCGAGGCTGCCCTTGCGGTTCTTCACGCCGATCGGATGGATCGGCATCAGCCAGACGATCTCGGCGCCGAGTGCCTTGAGCCGCGGCAGCTGGCTTTTCGGCGCTGGCCAGCGTTCCCTCCGGCGTGAACTGCCGCAGGTTTACCTGGTACAGCGTGGCGTGCTGCGTCCACTCCGGATGCTGCACGCGTACGTAGCGGCGCGGGACGATAACGTTCGAGTTCGTCGTTCATGGCATTCACGGGCGCAGTCGGCGCGCACGGCAAAGGTGGCCATCGCCGCCACCAGGCTCGAGCGTCAAGGCTGTCTTCACGGGTCGCTCCGCTCAGCGGGTTCTTTTGAACCGGATGGCCGCACCGCCACTGGTCGCGAGTTGCAGTTCGAGCGTGTCGGCCGCCGTGACGTCCCGGCGTTCGACGACAAGATCATACGGGCGCGTCTGCCAGTTCGCCTGCGGGCCGTCGCGATAGATCTCGGCGACGTAGCGTGCGGCAGGGTCGAGGAAGTTCAGCTCGAGCCGCAGCGACCGCGCATGTTCATCCGTCAACGCGCCGAGGAACCAGTCCGGGCGACCCGCGCTGCTTGCGCGCAATGGCGACGTAGTCTCCCACCTCGCCCGCGAGCGCGATCGCTCTCGTCCCAATCCGTCGGCACGTCCTTGATGAACTGAAAAGCGTCTGCATGCTTCGCGTAGTTCTCGGGCAGGTCGGCCGCCATCTGCACGGGGCTGTACAGCACCACGTACAGCGACAGTTCCTTGGCGAGCGTGTGCTTGACGCGATGCTCGCCGTCGAGGCCTTCGAACGTCAGGTCCAGCACGCCAGGCGTGTAATCCATGGGCCCCGCGAGCATCCGGGTGAACGGCAGCATCGCCGCGTGTTCGGGCGGGTTCACGGGACTGCCCCAGGCGTTGTACTCCTGGCCGCGAGCACCTTCGCGCGACAGCCAGTTCGGATACGTGCGGCGCAGGCCGGTGTCCTTCACCGGTTCGTGCGAGTTGATGCTGATCTTGCGCTTGGCCGCTTCCTGCAACAGGCGCAGGTGGTGGTTTACGGTGTACTGGCCGTCATGCCATTCGTGCAGCTCGACACCGTTCGCGTCGATGCGGCGGATGTCTCCCGCATCGGCAACGTAGCCCGTCTTGATCTGGCGTACCCCGACGGACTCGTACAGGTCGAACGCGGCCGCCATTTGCGGTTCGTAGTTGCCGAGGTCGGCAGCCGTTTCGTGATGGCCGATCAAGCGCACCCCCTTGCGGCGCGCGTAGTCCGTAACGCCCTTCAAGTCGAAGTCCGGATACGGCTCGGTGAAGCGGAACTGCTTGCCGTTATGGAACCAGTCTCCATCCCAGCCGACATTCCAGCCCTCGACCAGCACACCGGCAAAATGATTCTGCGCGGCAAAGTCGATGTAGCGTCTGGTAGTGGCCGTGGTTGCACCGTGCATCGGGCCGGAGCCCCAGGTCGCCTGCTTGATGTGCATCGCCCACCAGATGCCGACGTACTTGCCCGGCTCGACCCAGGATACGTCGCCGAGCTTGTTCGGCTCGTTGAGGTTCAGGATCAGGCTGGAATTGATCAAGCCCGCGGCGTTCGGCGCGACCTGGACCGTGCGCCACGGCGTCTTGAACGGCGTGCTGGTCTTGACGCGGACACCGTCGGACCACGGCGTCAGGTTGGTCTTGAAGACGCCGTCCCGGCGCTGGTCGATCACGTACGCCGCATAGTCGACGAGGGCGGCCTCGTGGAAACTGAGGTGCAGTCCGCTCGGCAGGCGCACCGTCATCGGCGTGTGCGCCATGTGGATCGCGTCGAGCGATGTCGTCTGGTAGAGGTATTCGTAGCGGTTGTAACGCCGCCCCGGAATCCACCAGGCCGTGGTTGCCAGCTCGGGATCGAGCCGGAACTCCGTCAGTTCGTCCGTAATGTTGACGCCGGCGTACCCGGGCTGGCTCGGCACTTCGTACCGGAAACCAAAACCGTCGTCGAAAACGCGCACCCGAACGTCGAACTTGCGCCCGTCGGTCCTCGCCGACTCGAAATGCACCAGCAGCTCGTTGTGGCGGTCGCGCACGAACCGGCGCTCGCCCCACGGTTGTTCCCAGGTTTCGTCATGTGTCGACGGCGAGCTGCTCGCGATGCGAAAGCCGTCGTCGAAGGCAGGTTGCGACTCGAAGCGCATGCCGAGGAAGCCGGCCGGCATCACGAGCGCGCCCTGGTAACTCATCGAGTACCGCGGTGCGCCACCCTCATCGACGTCCACGATGATGCTGATGCGTCCGTCGGGCGAGTGTACGTCGGCGGCTCGCGCGCCCGAGACGACCAGAAGCAGCAACGCCAGCAGGACCAACACGGGACGGAGTTCGAATCTCATGCAGAATCCCCCGATCGACGGCGCAGTCTAGCAACGAACGCGAGTTGCGGCGTTTCCTGTTCCGGCTGTGTCGTGCATACGTATTCAAGGCCTTGTGGCGAATGCAGTCCGGGTGATTCACTGCGCCGCAACGGAAGGGGACTTCGGCATGCCCAGAAACCATTGGCTCGTATTGCTCTGTCTCGTCGTTCATGCAACGCCCGCTGTCGCGGCAGATCGAATCGACCGGATCGAGCCGGAGTCGTGGTGGGTCGGCATGCGGGACGACCGATTGCAGCTGATGGTGCACGGCGACCGCATCGCCGAACTCGAACCCGCGCTGCAGTACCCGGGTGTCTCGCTCGAGGGCGTCGAACGCCTCGACAGTCCGAATTACCTGGTCCTGAACCTGCGAATCGGTGCCGGCACGAATCCCGGCAAGTTCCGCATCGACTTTCGCCGCGGCCAGGCCACCGTTGCCCGTCGCGACTACACACTGAATGCCCGCGCGGCCGGCTCTGCGGAGCGCGCTGGATTCGGGCCCGCCGACGCGATTTACCTGGTCACGCCAGACCGCTTTGCGAATGGCAGTCCGGCCAACGACCAGGTCAAGGGCATGCCCGACACGTGGCAGCGTAAGAGTGATGTTGGCCGGCACGGCGGCGACCTGCAGGGCATCGCCAATCATCTCGATTACGTCGCCGGCATGGGATTCACGCAGCTCTGGCTCAACCCGGTGCTGGAGAATAACCAGCCCGACACGACGTACCATGGTTACGCGATCACGGACTTCTACCGCGTCGATGCGCGCTTCGGCTCCAACGAAAGCTATCGACAGCTCGGCGTCGATGCGCGGCAGCGAGGCATCGGCTTGATCATGGACGTGGTGCTGAATCATTGCGGTTCGGAGCACTGGTGGATGCGCGATCCGCCTGCGCGCGACTGGTTCAATAATGGCGGGCGCTTCGTCGGGACGAGCCACGTCCACGAGACGGTGCAGGATCCGCATGGAACCGAGGCGGACCGACGTGCGTTTGTCGACGGCTGGTTCGTCCCGACGATGCCGGACCTGAACCAGCGCAACCCTTACCTCGCGACGTACCTGATCCAGAACAGCCTCTGGTGGATCGAATACGCGGGACTCTCGGGCCTGCGCGTCGACACCTATCCCTATGCGGATCGCAAGTTCCTGGCGGAATGGTCGCACCGCGTGATGCAGGAATACCCGCGACTCAACGTAGTCGCTGAGGAATGGAGGTCCAATCCGGCCACGGTTGCGTACTGGCAGCGTGGCCACGCGCATGCGGACGGCTATGTATCGGCATTGCCGAGCCTGTTCGACTTCCCGTTGCAGGAAGCGACAGCGATCGGCCTGCTGGAGAAGGAAACCTCCTCTACCGGGCTGAGCCGGATCTATCGCATCCTGGCCAGCGATGGTCTCTACCCGGACCCATACAACCTCGTGGTGTTTCCGGATAACCACGACATGAGCCGGATGTTCACGCAGCTTGGCGAACGCGCCGACCTGCAGCAGATGGCAGTCACATTCTTCCTGACCACGCGCGGTATTCCACAGGTCTACTACGGCACAGAGATACTGATGACCAACCGCGGCCCCAAGGCTGACGGCGTGATTCGCAGCGACTTTCCCGGCGGCTGGCCCGGCGATGCGAAAGACGCATTCACGGGACAAGGCCTGAGCGACGCCGAGCGCGATGCGCAGGCATACATGCGCAAGCTCCTGAACTGGAGGCGTTCGGCCCCGGCCATGCGCGACGGCAAGCTGACGCAGTACGTGCCGCAGGATGGCGTGTACGTCTACTTCCGGCACAACGATGCGCAGAACGTCATGGTCGTCCTGAACAACTCGGACGACAGCCGTACGCTCGACATGAAGCGCTTCCGCGAATCCATCGGCGCCGCGGAGGTTGCCACCGACGTGATTTCGCGCAAGGAGCATCGCCTTGCGCAAGGCGTGACCGTGCCGGGTCGCAGCGCGACCGTCCTCGAAGTGACCGCGCCCGCCATCGGTGCTCCGAATGTCACCGGTCCCGGCGTGACGGACGCCAGGAGATAACGATGCTCGGCATGCAGCGCAAACTGTCCACGCCCTTCCTGGTACTGCTGACGCTGCCCGCCACCGCCATGGGTTTTGCGTTGTCCGTGCAGATCTCGGTATTGAGCTGGATTCTCTCGACGGAATACGGTCTCGATATCCATGACATCGGCATCGTCTGGGCAGCGGGTCCGCTCGCCGGGATCATCGGCCAGGTACTGATCGGCATCGTCAGCGACAAGGTGTGGCTGTGGAACGGGCGCAGGCGACCGTTCATCATCGTGGGCGGCGTCCTCGCCTCGTTGATGGTGCTCGCACTGCCTTCGATCGGCGTGATCTCCGATCGTCTCGGCTTCGAAGGCGTGCTCGGCGTGGCCATTGCCGTCGCGCTCGCGCTCGACCTCTCGATCAATGTCAGCTTCAACCCCGCACGCTCACTCATTACGGACGTGACGCCGGAAGGAGCGCGCGAGCACGCGCGGCTACACCTGGATGCAGACGGTGTCGGGAACGTTCGGCGTGCTCGCCTACGCGATCGGCGCAGTGTTCGGCAACCTGACGCTTATCTATGTAGCGGCCGTGCTGATCGTGCTTTTTTCATTCGTGCCGGCGCTGTTGATCTCGGAGCCTCGCGTGCTGCCGGGCAGCCACGAATCCACGCATGCGGACGGACGCGAGGACCGGATCGGGCTCCATGGCGTACTGCTGATGATCCAGCCGCTCTGGGCGTTCCTGGTCTACGACCTCGTCGCGATGGCGCTCAAGCTCGCCGGCGTCACGCCGCCCGGGAAAATACTCGAGCTCGGCTGCGTCGCGCTGGCCGCCGTGCTGTTCTGGCGAACGCTCACCGCGCGTGCGCGCGATGCCGAACACGCACGCACGAGCCTCGTGGATTTTCGCAAGGTGCTGGCCGCCAACTCGCTGAGCTGGATCGGCATGCAGACCATGTTCGTCTACATGATCGCGTTCGTGCAGTCCCGGTTCCCGCAACTCGACGACGAAGCGACCGGCAAATTGCTCTCGATGAGTTTCCTGGCACTGAACGCCGTGGCTGCGTTGCTGCCGGCACTGGTGCTGCAGCCGCTCGCGAACAGGCACGGCCTCGTGCGCGTGCACACGATTTGCCTCGCCATCATGGCGGCAGGCTTCGCGTGCGTGTACTTCTTCGTGCAGACGGCATGGTCGCTGTATGCGCTCATGGCGCTGATGGGCATCGGCTGGGCGGCGATCATCAGCCTGACCTTCGCGATCATGTCGCAGAGCGTGGATCAATCGCGGATCGGCCTCTACATGGGCGTGTTCAATCTGTCGATCGTGCTGCCGCAACTGGTCGTCAGTCTCGGCGTCGGCACGTTTGTGGCCGGCATGGCCGACAAGGGCAGCATTTTCCTGATCGGCGCCGTGAGCCTGGCGCTGTCTGCGCTGGCATGGCGCAGCGTCGGCAAGTACGACAAAGCCGCGGTGTCGCCGGTGGTCGCCGCGACGGATTGACCAGGCGTTGCGGGCCCAATGCGGGCCGAAAAAAACCTCCGCAGGGCAACCCCGGCGGAGGTGTCTTGAGACGGTCGAGATCGCGCCGGTAGTAAGCACCGGCACGACCTCAGACTGCAGTCACCGTCAGCTCAGAACCTGTAGTTCACACCCACGAGGTACTGCGTGCCGTATTCCTGGTAGTCCAGGAGGCGCGACTTGTCCTCCGAATAGGCGATGTACGGTTCGTTCGTCAGGTTGTTGACCTGGAACAAGATCGGCAACCCCTCGAGCATGCCGTCGCCGAACAGGTAGCTGACCTGCGCGTCGGTGATCATGTCGGAGTCAACGTAACGCAGGCCACGATCGTTGGCGAAGTTGGTGACCTCGCCGATGTACTCGGAGCGATACCGCGTCGCGATGCGGGCGCCGAAGCCATACTTTTCGTAATACAGCGTGGCGTTCCAGACGTCTTCGGAAAGACCTGGCAGCGTGATGTTCTCGGTGGTCACGGCGCTGACCGAGCCCTGGATCTCGATGTCGCTCTGCGTATACGAGTAGCTGACGATCGCACCGAAGCCGTCGAGCGCATCGGCAAACAGGTCGAACGGCAACGACAACGAAGCCTCGAGACCCCACAGGTAGCCGCCCTGGCCATTGACGGGCCGCTTGAACGTGCCGGTTTCCTGCGGTGTTGACGCCAGGCGGAAAGTAGCCTGGCGGGGTCGACGCGCAGCAGGTTCGAAAAGTCGTAGTCATCGGTGGTCTGGTCGTAGATGTAGCTCGTCAGGTCCTTGTAGAACGCGGCGGCAGACACGTAGCCCTTGTTCTCGGCAAAGTACTTTTCGTACGACGCGTCGAACGCCCAGGCGCGCCAGGGGTCCAGCTCGCGCGTTGCCGCCACTGCCGCTCGGCTCGCCGGTCGCCGAGTTGTAGCCGCTTTCCTCGGTCGCCTTCAGCTGGTCCATGCGGGGGCGGGCCAACTCCTTGGCGACGCTGAAGCGGAAAGCCTGCGAGTCAGGCAGCTGCAGCACGATGTTGATCTGCGGCAGGTAATCCGTGTACGTCGTGCCATCCGAGACCGGCACGATTTCCTGCGCGGGCGTGTCGGCATTGGCGGCAAGGAACGAACCGGAACTCTGGTCCGTATGGATGATCTGCAGGCCGACGTTGCCCCGCATCGTGACGGTGTCGGAGATCTCGTGGTTCAGGTCGCCACGCAGATAAGCCTGTCCAGACCTTTTCGTCGACGTCCCAGTACTTCGGGGCGAGGTAAGCGCAGCGGTTCCGGGTCGCCGTAGACGATCGGATTGAAGTACGTCGCCCAGCACGCCCGTTCACGTTCCAGCGCCAGCGCCTTGCCCGCATCCGCGTAATTGAGGTTCATCGGCTTGAGCAGGTACTGGTCGTCGATCTGGTAAGCAAGCCGCCGCCGATCGTGCCCAGCCCGGCCTCGGGCGAGATCTTGTCCTTCGTGCGGTCGCTGTAGTTCACGCCGAACGACGCGCTCTGGAACCACCACATCTCCGCGGTGCGCGTTGCATCGACGCGGAACGAGGTCAGTTCATCTTCGACTTCGGCGCCTTCGTGTAGCCCGCGCCGTAGATCGTCGGGCCCACCTGGACCTGACGCCGGATCCGCATAATCCCGGCCGAACGACAGCGAGGGCATGTCGCTGTTGCCGCGCAGCTGGAACGTGCCGGTGTCGTACTGGTGCGTCGGCGCCGTCGCACCGGGGACGCGTACTGCGCCTTGATTTCGAACTGATCTTGCTCGCGCGTGGCTTTCGAATAGCTGATGTCGGCCACCAGCGACCACTCGTCGGACAACGTGAACTCGTTGCGCCAGCCCGGCCGCAAGAATCTCGTCCTCGGTCTTGAACAGGAAGTTGCGGGCGAGCGGCACGACGTTGTTCAGCGTGCCGGCGACGACCGTGTCGTTCTTGACCGTGGTGTCGGAGTATCCGAACACCGTCCGTCCGGGAAGGTGCCGTCGCAGCAGGGCGCCGGGTAGCCCGTAAGATTGATCTCGAGGCTGCGCGCGTTGTCTTCCTGCTTCATCGTCGAGTAGAAGACATCGACCGCAGTGCTGTACGTGTCGCTCGGCTCGAACTGCAGGGTGCCCATGAAGCCGTCGCGCTCGGTCGAACCCATGTCGGCGCGAACCTTCATGCCGTTCGGTGACGATACTCGCCGGCCGCGACACCCGGATTCGCGAGCAGCCGGTCCGGCGAGCCGCCGTTGCAGGCAATCGCGCCGCCACGCTGCCCGACGGATTCCAGGGCTCGTACGTGCCGAAGCCACGCGTCGCCATCGGCGTGTCGAGGTGCGCGTAGCCGAACGCGAGACCGAGCTTGCCGTCCATGAACTGGTCGACGTACGAGAAGCTCGCGCGGTAGCCCTGGTCGTCGGAATCGGCGCCGAGGTCGTCGTTGGAATTCATCTCGCCGCGCAGGTTCAAGACGACGGCCTGCTTGCCGTAGTCGAGCGGACGCACCGTGCGCATGTCGATCGTGCCGGCCAGGCCCTGGCCCATCGAGTTGCGCGTCCGGCGTCTTGTAGACGAGCACCGAGCTCATGAGCTCGGACGGGTATTGGTCGAACTCGATGCTGCGGTTGTCGCCCGTGCTGACCTGTTCGCGTCCGTTCATGAGCGCGGTCGTGAAGCCGGGATCCGTGCCGCGCAGGCTGATCGCAGAGGCGCGGCCTTCGGCACGCTGCGACGTCAGGCCCGGCAGGCGCGAAATCGATTCAGCGATGCTGGTGTCCGGCAGCTTGCCGATGTCTTCCGCCGAGATCGCCTCGACGATGCTCATCGACTCCTGCTTGGCCGCGATCGCGCTTTCGATGCCCGCGCGAATGCCGGTGACGACGACTTCTTCGAGTGCCGTATCCGCGGCCGGTGTCTGCTCCTGGGCGTAGCACAGACGCCGGCAATGCGAGTGCTGTGGCGATGGCCAGCGAGAGGACGCTGCGGTGCCGCGGGTAAAACGAGACGAGACGGTTACCGGGCCGTGTGGCGCCGGAGTTCGAGTGCTTGACCACTGTGCCCCCTGGATCAGAAAAAATGTAGTGCATCCCCAACGGCGGATCGTAGACAAGGTTCAACCCGAGATGCAATGCCGTGAAAACGTATACATTGCAGATAGTCATAGAGATTGCCTACGTTGTGACAACGCAACAGCAGGCTGCGCGTCGCTTCCGGGCAGATCTTACGCGACGCTGTCAGCCGGACGCGGGCAGCGTCGCACGTCGTGGAGCAGTCGCTGCACCGCTTCGCTGCCGAAAATTTCATCGATGCTGCACGATCATCTTGCGCTGCCAGTTGGCATGCTCGTCGCTGGTGCCCGGGACGTTCACCGGGTCGGCCATGCCGACGAGATCTTCGGCCTGCAAGACGGCCAGCGCTGCAGCGCTGCGGGCCAGGTAAACGTGGATCGCATGCGCAATCGCATCGCTGTACGAGTCGGCCGAGCCGTCACAGTCCGGCGGGCTTGAGCCCTGCCGCCTCGAGCGCGACCAGCAACGCGGCGCGGTCACGCTCGCGCTCGTGCGCGACCTGCAACCTGAGTTCGTCGCTTGGATACAGCGCGAGTCGCTTGCGCAGTTCGATGTCGCTGGCCGACCAGTACCCACGCAGTGTCGGCAGGTCGTGCGTCGTGACGGTGGCGATGGCCCGGCGCGGATATTCTTCCGGCGCCAGGAACCGGCCGTCCGCCGTGCTTTTCGAATAACAGCACCCGATACGAATAGACGGCGCGTTCGTTCATCGGCGTGCGACATTTCCGGCGGCACGGTGCCAAGGTCTTCGCCGACGACCAGGCACGAGTGACGTGCGCTTTCGAGCGCCAGCACGGACATGAGGTCGTCGAGCGGATAGTGCACGTATCCGCCCTCCGTCGCACCCATGCCGACGGGCACCCACCACTGGCGGAACAGCGCCATGACGTGATCGAGCCGCAGCGCACCGAAGTGACGCATGTTCGCGGCGAGCAGGTGCCCGGAAAGGCTGGTACTGCTCGGCCACGCAGCACGTTCGGATCCTGCGGCGGGATACCCCAATCCTGCCCTTTGAGTGCCAGTGCGTCCGGCGGCGCGCCGACGCCTGCGGTCTTGCGGTACAGCGCCTGGTCCGACCATGTTTCCGAGCCGCTCGGGTTCACGCCGACGGCATAATCGCCGTACAGCCCGATCGGCATGCCCAGTCTCGCGCGCCAGCTTCTGCGCCGCGCCAAGCTGCTCGTCGGCCAGCCACTGCAACCAGGCGTGGAACTCGACGGCCTCGGCATGCTCGCACGAACTGCGGACACCTTCGCCTGCCGGGTCGCGCAGCTCCTCGGGCCACACCGGCCAGCCCCAGTATCGGTCCCGGTCCAGCGCTCGCAGATGTTCGTCGATCGCGTCGTGCAGCGCGTGCAGGCGCAACGGCTCGCCGCGCTCGAGCTTGAACGCATCGAACTGCAGCGCCCGCGCGTGTACTGCGCGAGCGCGTGCTCACGCCGAAAGTGCTCGAACAGCACGCGCAGCACGGACAGCTTGGCTCGCGCGACGCCCGGGTAGTCGCACGTTCGGCGTGGCACGAAGACGCTCGAGTTCCGCCTGGAAGTCGGCCGCGGCGACCATTGCCCGTGCCTCGGCGGACTCCGCAAACTCCGCAACGCGCTCGACCGCGATGTAAAGCACGTTCAGGAAATGGCGCGACGATGCGCTGTACGGACTGAAATGCCATGGGTTGCCGGGAAACAGCGCATGCAGCGGATTCAGGCCGACGAATGCGGCGCCGCTCGGCGCGCACGCAGCGCACGACTTCCTCGAGGTCGGCGAAATCGCCCATGCCCCAGTTGCTCGCCGAACGCAGCGTGTACAGCTGGACCGCGACGCCCCAGAGCCGACCGCCCTCCTGCAGCACGCGCGGCTCGAAACAGCTGCGCGGTGCGACAACCAGCGCGCACGAAGCATTCGCGCCGTTGCCGACGCTGACCTGCAACTCGTGATAGCCGGGCGGCAGGTCGTCAGGCAGCGCCAGCGCGCGCCGAGTCGAACCAGCGACCGCCGATTTCGCGGCGTTCGTGCTCGTCCAGGTCGCGCGGCGCGCAGCGCGACCCGTCAGCGCTGGTCCCGCCTCTGTCGTCGACCGCCACTCGACGCGCTGATCGAGTTCATCCGCCGGCACGGCGATCGTCGACGGACATTTTGCCGGGGTGGACGACGGCGACGCGCTCGAGCAGCGCGAATCGTTCTGCGTCGCCCTGGCGCAGCACTTGTTCTATCGAGGCGGCGTCCTGTGTCGGATAGCCCATCGCGTCGAGCAGCGCCTTCTTCGTCTGCCGGCTGATCCACAGCAGTTCGCCGCGATAGTTGTGATACGCGTCGCCGATGCCGCGCTGTCGCGCCAGCTGGTCGAGCAGTGAATCGATCATTGGGTTTGTCCGGCCGAGGCGGACGGGACGATGCCCTACCGGACTGGCGTCCGCAAGTACGGCACGAAGCCTACGGAATTTTCGACTCGAGCAGCACCGTGCTTTGCGCGCGCGACGGTCAGCACCGTGCCGACGGCTGGGCGGCTGAATCCGGCGTCGTGTTCGGGCTCTCCCGTGTCGAAGATCACGGTCCACTCCGCGCCCGTCGGCGCAGCCGGCAGCGAGACGTCGAAGCCGACGTCGTCCGCGTTGAAGATCACACAGCAGGTCGCCATCGCCGGTGCTGCGCGAGGCGGCGCCGTTCATCAGCACGGCCATGCAGCGCAGGTTCGAGTCGTTCCACTCCGCGTCGCCCATTTCGCGCCCCGAAGGATGCAGCCAGGTCACGTCCTTCGCGATCGCGCCACGGCGCGTGCCCTTCAGGAAGGTATCGCGCCTCAACCAGAGACGGGACTTGCGCAGGTCGATGAGCTGGCGGACGAACGACGCCAGACCGGCGTTGCTTTCGAGCAGGCGTCCAGTCGATCCAGGTCAGCTCGTTGTCCTGGCAATAGGCATTGTTGTTGCCACGTTGGGTGCGACCGAACTCGTCACCTGCCAGCAGCATCGGCACTCCCTGCGACAGGAACACCGTGGCCAGCAGGTTGCGGGTCTGTCGTTCGCGCAAGCGCAGCACGCGCGGGTCCTTGGTCGGGCCCTCCACGCCATAGTTGCTGCTCAGGTTGTGCGAGTGGCCGTCGCGATTGGATTCGAGATTGGCCTCGTTGTGCTTCGCTTCGTACGAGACGGTGTCGTACAGCGTAAAGCCATCGTGCGCCGCGACGTAGTTGATGCTCGCCGTCGGCTTGCGGCCCACCTGCCGGAACAAGTCGCTCGAGCCTGCGAACCGTTCTGCGAACGTGCCGACCAGCGGCCGATCGCCGCGCCAGTACGCGCGCACCGCATCGCGGTAACGATCGTTCCATTCCGACCAGCCGGCCGGAAAGCTGCCGAGTTGATAGCCGCCAGGACCGACGTCCCACGGCTCGGCGATCAATTTCGAATACGTGAGTAACGGATCGGCACGCAGTTCCGCAAAGAACGCGGCGTTGCTGCTGAACACGCCGTGTTCGCGACCGAGAATCGGGGCCAGGTCGAAGCGAAACCCGTCGACGTGCATCTCCGTCGTCCAATAGCGCAGGCAGTCGAGCACCAGCGCCCGCGTCGCCGGATGGTCGAAATTGACCGTGTTGCCACAGCCCGAGTAATTCACGTAGTGCGCAAGGTTCTGGGGCTGCAGCCGGTAGTACGACTGGTTGTCGAAGCCGCGCAGGCTGACCGTCGGGCCGTGTTCGTTGCCCTCCACGGTATGGTTGAACACGACGTCGAGCACGACTTCGAGGCCGGCTTCGTGCAGCGTGCGCACCATCGTCTTGAACTCGGTGACGGCGTCCTCGACCGCATAGCGGGGCTCGGGCGCGAACCACGCCAGCGAGTTGTAACCCCAGTAGTTAGTCAGCCCGCGGTCGACGAGGAACTGCTCGCTGACCGAGGCCTGCACCGGCATCAACTCGATCGTCGTGACACCGAGTTGCTTCAGGTAGTCGATCACGGCCGGGTGCGCGAGACCGAGGTACTTGCCGCGCAGATGTTCCGGCACGTCGGGATGGCGCTGCGTAAAGCCCTTCACGTGCGCCTCGTAAATGATCGTGTCGCGCCAGGGCACGCTCGGCGCGCGATCCTTGCCCCAGTCGAACGCTGCCATCGACGACGCGGCCCTTGGGCACGACAGGCAGCGCTGTCGGTGTGCGTTGCGCGATTGTCGTTGCCCGGCTCGGCGCCGAGCAGCGCGTAGTCCCATACGAACGCGCCTTGCAGTGCCAGCGCGCACGGATCGACGAGCAGCTTGTTCGGATTGAAGCGATGTCCGTGCTGCGGGTCGTATGGCCCATGCACGCGGTAGCCGTAGAGCATTCCTGGTCCGCCGAAGCGGGCGGGCAGGAAACCGTGCCAGACGTCCCCGGTGCGCGCCGGCAATTCGAGACGCGCGATCTCCGCGCGGCCCTCGGCATCGAACAGGCACAACTCGACGCGTTCGGCGTGCGCAGAGAACACCGCAAAATTGGTGCCGCGACCGGTCCAGTTCGCGCCCAGTAATTGCGGGGTGCCGGGCTCCAGTCGCGGCGGTCCGGGGCTCACGTCGAAAGTCATTGCACCAAGGCCGTGGTCGGGCGTGTCCATTACACGATGCCCCGCCATTGCCTGCCGTGAGCTTCGTAACCTGTTTCAGCGGCCGTAGTGTCGCCTGCCGGGAGCGGACCGCGGGCCACCGCAGCGACGTTCCGATCCACATTGGCGACATCGGTGCCGCCGACGATCACGCAATCGACGCCCGGCGCGAACGCGGCAAACCGCAACGCAAATTCGTCCCAGTCCGGTGGAGTCGGCTGCATGGCCGGCCGGATCAGCGCGAAACGCCGGCGGTATTCGTCGTGCGCGTAATCGCCATAAAACGAGCCGGTCCAGGGACGACCTGCCAGGGAACGCTTGGCGATCGTGCCGATGCCGCTCGCCTGGGCACGCCGCAACACTGGCAGCGCCTGCTGGTCGCAGAGGTTCACCGAGGCCTGTACGCCGCGGAACCCGCCGGACTCGATCGCGAACGCAAGCGGGGCATCGTCGCCCGAATAAGCCGCGATTCGGAGCTTGCCGGCGGCGCGGCAGGCATTCAGTGCTCGCGTGACGTCGCCTGCCTGCAGTGTCTCGAGGCCGCAGGAATGCAAGTGCACGATATCGATCACGTCGGTCCGCAGCCGCGTGCGCGCCGCATCGACGCCCTGCACGACGCACTCATACGTCCAGTCCGGCACGCCTGCGATGTCATACCCCACCTTGGTCGAAAGCACGAATTCGTCGCGGCGACGCGCGAGGTGCCGGCCGATGCGCTCCTCCGCAAGGCCGTACGAGCGCGCGGTGTCGATCAGCGTCAGGCCTGCATCGAGCACGTGGTTGAGCACTCGCGCAACCTGCGCCTCGTCGAGACCCGGCGCGCCGATCTGCATGGCGCCGAATCCGAGTGCGGGAACCTCGAACCCGCTGCTGCCGAAAGGACGCCGCAACATGCTCAGGGTTCGCGGTCGGGCTCGAAGAAAATGGCGCCGAGCGGCGGCAGGTCGATGCGCAGCCGGCAAGGATAGCCGTGACTCGGCACGGCTTCGGCCACGACGCGGTCCTGCTTGTTGTAGCCCGAGCCGCCGAAGCGCACCGCGTCGCTGTCGAGAATCTTGCGGTAGGTACCCGCTTCCGGCAGCGCCGATCCAGTAGCCATCCCGCGGCACCGGCGTGCAATTGAAAACGCAGATGAGCGGCGGTCGTGTCGGCTCCTGCGGATCGCGCCGCAGGAACGACAAAAACGCTCTGGTCCGCGCTGTGCAGGTCGATCCAGCTGAACCCCGCCGGATCGCAATCGCTGGCATGCAGCACGGCGCGTGAGGCATAGAGCTGGTTGAGTTCGCGATCGTAATCGTGCAACGCGCGATGTGCGGGTTGCTCGAGCAGGTGCCAGTCGAGCGAGTGCTCGTCGCGCCATTCCTGCCACTGACCGAACTCGGTGCCCATGAACAGCAGCTTCTTGCCGGGATGCGCTGTCATGAACGCACGGAACCAGCGGAAGTTGGCGCGCTGTCTGCCACTCGTCGCCCGGCATCTTCGCGAGCAGCGAACCCTTGCCGTGCACGACTTCGTCGTGCGAGATCGGCAGCACGAACTTCTCGGTCCACGCATACACGAACGAGAAGGTGATCAGCGAGTGGTGGAACCGGCGGTGCACGGGATCGAGCGCGACGTAGCGCAACGTGTCGTTCATCCAGCCCATGTTCCACTTGAAGTGAAAGCCGAGCCCGCCGAGGTGCGCCGGTTGTGTCACGCCCGGAAACGCCGTCGACTCCTCGGCGAAGGTCATGGCACCCGGGTAATAGCGACCGACCGCCGTGTTCAGTTGGCGCAGGAAATCGATGGCTTCGAGATTTTCGCGACCGCCGAAGCGGTTCGGAATCCACTCGCCCGGGTTGCGGCTGTAATCGAGATACAGCATCGAGGCGACTGCATCCACTCGCAAGCCCGTCGACGTGGTACACGTCGAGCCAGTACAGCGCGTTCGCGACGAGGAAATTGCGCACCTCGTGCCGGCCGTAATTGAAGATCTTGGTGCCCCAGTCGGCGTGCTCGCCGAGGCGCGGGTCGGCGTGTTCGTAGAGGCTCGTGCCGTCGAAACTGGCGAGGCCGTGGTCGTCGCGCGGGAAGTGCGCAGGCACCCAGTCGATGATCACGCCGATGCCGGCCTGCGTGACAGCGGTCGACGAAGTGCATGAAATCGTGCGGCGTGCCGAAGCGCGAGCTCGGCGCGTAATATCCGACGACCTGGTAACCCCAGGAAGCGTCGAACGGATGCTCGGCCACGCCCATCAGTTCGATGTGCGTGTAGCCTTGCTGCCGCACGTACGGGACCAGTTCGTCGGCGAGTTCGCGCCAGTTCAGGAATGGCGGCGTGCGGCCGTAGTCACGACGCCAGCTGCCCGGATGCACTTCATAGATGTTGATCGGCTGCTGGTGCGGGCGCGCGTCCTGCCGCGCGCTGCAGCCACTCGGCATCGTGCCATTCGTGTCCGCCGAGTTCCGCGACGATCGAACAGGTGCCCGGCCGCAGCTCCATCTGGAAACCGAACGGGTCCGACTTCAGCAGCGTGTGGCCCTGCCGCGTGCGAATCTCGTACTTGTATACAGCGCCCGGGCCCGACGTCCGGGATGAACAGCTCCCACATGACCGGAGCCGCCGCGCGCCTGCATCGCGTGCTTGCGACCGTCCCAGAAGTTGAACGAACCGACGACGCTGACCCGCTCGGCATTCGGCGCCCAGACCGCAAAGCGGGTGCCCGGCAAGCCGTCCACGAGTCGCCGGGTGCGCGCCGAGCTTGTAGTACAGCGAGTAGTGATTGCCCTCGCCGAACAGATAGAGATCGTAGTCGGAGAGTTGCGGCGCGAAGTAATACGCGTCGTGCTTGGTGGCCGTCGGCGCCGTTGCGATACCTGACCTGCAATGTATACGGTTGCAGCGGGCGGCGATACGGCACGCGGCCTTCGAACAAGCCTGCCGGGTGCAGCGGCTCGAGCTCGAATCCCTCGCCGGTGTCGCCGTCCCAGTGCACGTGAACCTGCACGGCATCGGGTTCGAGCACGCGCACGATGCAGACCGGGTGTCGCCCGGCGCGCGGATATTCGTGGTAGCCGAGCAGCGAGCGCGGCTCGGGATGACGAGCACTGACCAGCGAGTCGATGTCGGCTGCGCTGAGTTTTGTTATCGCGGCCACGGACTCAGTCTAACGCATCGGACTGGCCGTCCCGCAACGGGCGTGGTTACAGCACCGGCTTGATGCGCCAGATCCGCTCGGCGTATTCGCGGATGCTGCGGTCGCTCGAGAACGTGCCCATGTTCACCGAGTTGAGCACGGCCTTGCGGCTCCAGGCGTCGGGCTCGCAGGTAAAGCGCGTCCACGGCGGCCTGCGCCTCGGCGTAGGCCGCGAAATCGGCCAGCACGAAGTACGGTTCGCCCTCGCTCAAGCAGCCGCTCGACGATCGGCTTGCCGTCGGCGATGTTGCGCGGGCGTGAAGAAGCCCGAGTCGATCATGTCGATCGTGCTTCTCGCAGGTCCGGGTTCGCGCGCACGTATTCCGTCGGGCGAATAGCCGCGGGCCCGTTGCGCGGCCACTTCGTGCGCCTGCAGGCCGAAGATGAAGATGTTCTCCGGCGCCCACCTGCTCGCGGATCTCGATGTTCGCACCGTCCAGCGTGCCGATCGTGAGCGCGCCGTTCAGCGACAGCTTCATGTTGCCGGTGCCGGAGGCCTCCATGCCCGCCGTCGAGATCTGCTGGGAAAGGTCCGCCGCCGGCATGATCTGCTGCGCCAGCGACACGTCGTAGTCCGGCAGGAAGACGACGCGCAGCTTGCCGCTTGATGCTCCGGTCCGCGTTGACGACCTGCGCGACGTTGTTGATCAGCTTGATGATGCCCTTCGCCATCACGTAGCCGGGCGCCGCCTTGCCGGCGAAGAACACCGTGCGCGGCACCGCGATACGCGTCCGGATTCGGCACGCAGCGGTGGTAGCGCGTCACGACGTACAGCAGGTTCAGCAGCTGCCGCTTGTACTCGTGGATGCGCTTGACCTGCACGTCGAACAGCGAATTCACGTCGATCGTCGATCGCCGACGCGCCGCTGCACTTCGCGCAGCGAGCCGCCGCTTGTTGTCGAGCTTGATGTCGCGGAACTCGCGCCGGAACTCGGCATCGTCGGCGGCCCAGCGCAGGCGCTCGAGTTCCTCGAGGTCGTTTTCCCAGGCGTGCCCGAGGTGGCGCGTCAACAGCTGCGAAAGTCCGGGGTTCGACTGCTTCAGCCAGCGCCGCACGGCGATGCCGTTCGTGACGTTGGTGAAGCGGCCGGGATAGAGCTCGGCGAACTCCGCGAAGATCGTCTGCGTCATCAGCTCCGAATGCAGCTTCGCCACGCCGTTGACCGTGTGGCTGGCGACGACGGCGAGGTGCGCCATGCGCACCATGCGGCCGTGCGACTCGTCGATCAGCGACAGGCGCCGGCGGCGTTCGTGGTCGTTGGGATACCGCGCCGACACCTCGTCGAGCAGCACGCGGTTGATCAGGTAGATGATCTGCAGGTGGCGCGGCAGCAGCCGCTCGAAGAAACGCGACCGGCCAGACCTCGAGCGCTTCGGGCAGCAGCGTGTGGTTCGTATAGGAGAACACGCGGCGTGTGATGGCCCAGGCCCGCTCCCAGTCGACTTCGTGCTCGTCGACCAGCAGGCGCATCAGCTCGGTGATCGCGAGCGCCGGGTGCGTGTCGTTCAGCTGGATCGCGATCGCGTCGGGCAGCGACTCGAAGCTGCGGCCCTCGGCGAGGTGCTGTGCAAGGATGTCCTGCAGGCTCGCGCTGACGAAGAAATACTGCTGCTTGAAGCGCAGTTCCTTGCCCTGCGGCGTCGTGTCGTCCGGGTACAGGATGCGCGACACGTTCTTCGCATCGACCTGCTCGGCCGACGCCTCCGCGTGACCGCCCGGCGTTGAACTGCTCGACGTTGAACGGAGCGATCGCGCGGCCCGACCAGAGCCGCAGGTGATTGACCGTCGGGCTGCGGTTGCCGGGAATCAGCTGGTCGAAGCCGACGGCCCAGATGTTGTGCGTATCGACCCAGCGATAGTGCGCCCTGCCCTGCGCGTCCTGCGTGGCCGCGCAGCGGCCGCCGTAGCGGACGACGTAGCGTCGCGTCGTCGCGCGGGATTTCCCAGGGGTTGCGTTGGCGCAGCCAGCTGCTCGCGATCTCGCGCTGCCGGCCGTCCTCGTCGATGACCTGCGTGAAGATGCCGTAGTCGTAGCGGATGCCGTAGCCGACTGCCGGGATACTGCAGCGTCGCGAGCGAATCGAGGAAGCACGCCGCGAGGCGGCCGAGACCGCCGTTGCCAAGACCGGGATCGATCTCTTCCTGCGCGACGCGCTCGAGGTCGTAACCGAGTTCGGCCAGCGCCTCGCGCGCCTCCTGCACCAGTGTCGCCGTCGAGGCTGGCCAGCCCGTTGACCAGCGAGCGTCCGAGCAGGAACTCGACCGAGAGGTAGCAGACGCGCTTGACGCGCCGCCTGCGAGACGCGGCGCTGCGTCGCCAGCCAGCGCGCCGCGAGTTCCTCGCGCACCGCGATGCGACAGCGCGTCGTAGATGTCGCGCTGCGTGGCGGTCTGCGGGTCCTTGCCGAGCGAGCGCGTCAGCGGTCGAGCAGGACGGCCCGCAGCGTGCCGGGCTGCAAGACGATTCCGCTCAGCAGGGCAGTGCTTCTCAAGGTCCAGGCTCCAGCGTCGTTGCCGCATGCACGTTCGGCGTGCCGGCTTTCTTGTCACGCGCGCTTCGAGCGTGCGCTCCGCCACGATGCGCCATCCCTGCGGGTTTCGCGCAGCAGCGTGAGCTCCTTGCGTACCGCGTCATCGCCGAAGCGCTGCACGAAGGTCACGACGCGCGCGGTCGGTCCCGGCCACCAGTGACCTTCACGTCCTCGAGCTGCGCCGCGGGCGGCTGTGCCAGCCGCGACCTCCTCCGGCGTTTGTCGAGGTACGGCCGCAGCCCCGCCGCCTCGGGCGCCTGGAATTGCGGCGAATAGAGACTCGATCGACCGGGTCGGCATTGCGAGCCGGCCCACGCGGCCGCCCAGGCATTGACGCGCCTCCTCGACCGAATCGGCGGCCACTGCTGCTTGCGTCGGCCGAAAAACGACGGCGGCTCGTCGAGGCAGTTCGGCGGCTGGATCGAGCTTGGTCAGTCTCGGCGGGAGGCGGCGGAATGACCATGCCGCCGCCGAGCCTCTCACTGCCGGCCACGCCTTCGGGCATCTGCAGCCGCGGCCGGTCCTGGGCTGTCAGGTAGTCCGGCGTTGCCGGTCTGCAGGGGCTGGTCGTGCCGCAGCCGGTCGAGCAGCGACAGCCAGGGCGAGCCAGGACAAAAGCGAGGCAGGCAGCGACGTAAAGCGCATCCGGAGAACCAACGAGCGGCAGGCGAAGGGGGCGGCATTGTAGCGTCCCGCCGCGACGCCGTGCCGGTCTCGGCAAGCGACGCGGACGGGTGATCACTATCTGCGCGAGCGCAGGACCTCGACCTGGTCGAGTTCCCAGAGGTGCATGGGCGCGCCGCGACGCACGAACATGCCGGTGCCCGCATTGATGAAAGACGCGCGCCAGCCGCCGGCGATACCAGTCGCGCCGGTCGGATCTGCACGTTCCGGTCCGTCCGCCGCTTGTCGCAGTACAGCTCCCAGTCCTCCTGCGTGAGCGCGCCGAAATGCAGCACGCCGTGCGCAGAGCCGGGCGAGGTTGCGCAGCGCCGCGGCCGCCTCGCGCGTGCCGAGGTATTGCATCACGTCGTAGCAGATCACGAGGTCGAACGGCCGCGGCGGGGCGAACGTCGCGGCCGACCCCTGCGATCCAGCCGTGCTTCCGGCACAGGTACTCGCTGACCTCGAGTCCGGTGTACCTGGCCTTCGGGAAAGTGGCGCCGCAACTGCGTCGCGCATCAGTCCGAGTCCGCACCCCACGTCGAGGATCGAGCGGACGGGCAACTCGCCGTGACGCACGAAGGCCGCGACCAGGTCCGCGCGGCGCGCCATCTCTGCGCGCGTCACGACCCGGGTTTTCGGGTCGACGTAGAACCGACGATAAAACGCCGGCGTCGAATCGTGTCGGCGGAGTCTGGTGGCGCATGCGGGCATACGTCGCGGTCCACGGCCCGATCATGCCACTCCGGAATCGGGCGTCAGGTGCATTGCGCGGTCAAATGCCTCGAACTCTATCAGATCGCTGCTTATGCGCGCGCGGCACCGGCCTCGATCGAGCGACCGATTGCATCCGACCGGTCGCTGCCCCCACTACAGGCGTGCTGGTCATCGAAATTCCATCCAGGCAGTACGAGCACATGAGCGCGACGCGAAACACGCGACATGGATGTGGGCAGAGACGGTCGACCTGCTCGAACAGGCCGAACGGCTGCAGCGGCAGTTTTTTCGGCTCGCCACGGCGGGCACGCGCGAGCAGCCCCAGTGGGAGCCGCCCGTCGACGTCTATGCGAGCGAGGACCAGGTGCTGGTCGAGGTCGCGCTGCCGGGCGTGCCGCTCGAGCGCATGGAGCTGGCCGTCGGGGCCGGCGAAATCGTCGATCCGCGGCGAGCGGCGCCTGCCGCGGCGCCCGGAGGGCCTCGAGCATCCAGCGGCTCGAGATTCCCTACGGCCGCTTCGAGCGTCGGCTCGCGCTCGGCGCCGGGCACTGGGAACTGGTCGGCCCGCAATCGTGCCAATGGCTGCCTGCAGCTGCTGCTGGCCCGGCGCTGAACGAATCAAGCACAGGTGCACTACATGAACGATGCACAACGACCCGACCGGACGCGGCGACGGCCTGCAACCGGCCGAGCGCGACACGCCGGCGCAGCCGCCCGGCCTGCCCGAGGACATGCTGATCATCCTGCCGGTCCGCAACATCGTGCTGTTCCCGGGCGTGATCCTGCCCGTCGCGATCAAGCGCGAGAAAACCGTGGCGGGCGCGCAGGAGGCCGTGCGAGCCGAGGGCAAGGTCGGCTTCCTGCTGCAGAAGGACGCCGAGACCGAGGATCCGGCGCTCGACGACCTGCATCGGATCGGCACGGTGGCCTCGATCGTGCGCTACATCACGGCGCCCGACGGCACGCATCACCTGGTCTGCCAGGGCGAGCGGCGCTTCCGCGTGCTCGACGCCGTGGGCGGCTTCCCGTACCTGGTCGCGCGCGTCGAATTCCTGAACGACACCGGCGCTGACGCACCCGGAGGTCGAGGCGCGCACGCTGTACCTCAAGCAGAAGGCCGTCGAGGCGATCTCGCTGCTGCCGCAGGCGCCGGCGGAACTCGGCGAACTCGATCCAGGCGATCGAGTCGCCGTCGACGCTGGCCGACACGATCGCGAGCTTCCTCGACGTCAAGCCGGCCGAGAAGCAGGAGATCCTCGAGACCACCGACGTGCGCGAGCGGCTCGAGCAGCGTCTCGACGTACCTGACGCGCCGCGTCGAGGTGCTCAAGCTCTCGCGCCAGATCGAGGAGCAGACCAAGGAAGCGATCGACGACCGCCAGCGCGAGTTCGTGCTGCGCGAGCAGATGAAGCAGATCCAGAAGGAACTCGGCGACGAGAGCGGCGGCGCAGGAGATCGGTCGAGCTCGACGAGGCGATCACCAAGGCGGGCATGCCGCCCGACGTCGAAGAGCACGCGCGCAAGGAACTGAAGCGCCTCGAGCGCATGAACGAGGCGAGCGGCGAGTATTCGATGGCGCGCACCTACCTCGACACGCTGATCGCGCTGCCGTGGTCGAAGCTCGACGCGGAGTCGATCGACATCGAGCGTGCGCGCGGCATCCTCGATGCCGACCATTACGGCCTCGAGAAGATCAAGAAGCGCATCCTCGAATACCTCGCGGTGCGCAAGCTGAACCCCGAGGGCCGCAGCCCGATCCTGTGCTTCGTCGGGCCGCCCGGCGTCGGCAAGACCTCGCTCGGCCAGTCGATCGCGCGCGCGCTCGGCCTCAAGTTCCAGCGCACGAGCCTCGGCGGCATGCACGACGAGGCCGAGATCCGCGGGCACCGCCGCACCTACATCGGCGCGCTGCCGGGCAACGATCATCCAGTGCGATCCGCAAGGCCGGCACGCGCAACCCGGTGCTGATGCTCGACGAGATCGACAAGCTCGGCCGCGGCATCCAGGGCGACCCGTCCTCGGCGCTGCTCGAGGTGCTCGACCCGGAGCAGAACTCGACGTTCCGCGACAACTACCTCGGCGTGCCGTTCGACCTGTCGAAGGTGCTGTTCATCGCGACGGCCAACCAGCTCGACACGATCCCCGGCCCGCTGCGCGACCGCATGGAGATCATCGAGCTCACGGGCTACACCGAGGACGAGAAGGTCGAGATCGCGCGACGCTACCTGGTGCGCCGTCAGCTCGCAGGCCAACGGACTCACAGCCGGAGCAGGCACGATCACCGACGAAGCCCTGCACGCGATCGCGCGCGAATACACGCGCGAGGCGGGCTGCCGCAACCTCGAGCGCGAGATCGGCGCCGTGCTGCGCAACGTGGCGGTGCGCGTGGCGGAAGGCAAGGCAACGTCGGTTCGCATCGATGCCGACGACGTGCGCGAGATCCTCGGCGCGCCACGCTTCGAGAACGAGGTGGCGATGCGCGTCAGCGTGCCGGGCGTGGCCACCGGACTCGCGTGGACGCCGGTGGGCGGCGACATCCTGTTCATCGAGGCGACGCGCATTCCGGGCAGCGGCAAGTTGATCCTGACCGGCCAGCTCGGCGACGTCATGAAGGAGAGCGCGCAGGCCGCGTTGAGCCTGTCAAGTCGCAGGCCGAGTCGCTGAGCGTGGATTCGACCCGGTTCGAGAAGTCCGACGTCCACGTGCACGTGCCGGCCGGCGCGATTCCCAAGGACGGACCGAGTGCGGGCGTGGCGCTCTACACGGCGCTGGTCTCGCTGATGACCGGCCAGACCGTGCGCAACGATGTCGCGATGACCGGCGAGATCAGCCTGCGCGGCCTCGTGCTGCCGGTGGGTGGCATCAAGGAGAAGACGATTGCGGCGCATCGTGCGGGTATCCGCACCGTGCTGCTGCCTGCGCGAAACCGCAAGGACCTCGAGGACATCCCCGAAAGCGTGCGCAAGGAACTCGAGTTCGTATGGCTCGAACGGGTCGAAGACGCGACCGCGCGTGCGTTCAGCGAACCTCCGAAGCGCGAGCCGCTCGGCGCAACGGGCACCTGACCACCCCCGGGCGCGGCCGCCGGTACGACGCGCCCGGGAATTTTCCAGCGAGTGTTTAATTTCGGGCCCGGCGCACCGCCTCGCCTCGAGGGCTTCAGCGAGTCCAGAACCTGCCGCGCCGCGGCGACGCCGCTGGTCAGGGCGCCGCCAACGGTGCCGGCTTCGCCCGTCGTATCGCAAGCCTCCCCCGCGAAATACAACGTGTCATCGATGGGCTTGGCGAGCGCATGCCGCGCCCGCGCGCCCCCGGTCATGACGTAACTGTACGCGCCGCGTGCATACGGGTCGCTCTGCCAGTCGTGCCACAGCATGCTTTCCAGCCGTAGCCGATAGTCGCGTTGGCCGAACAGCGCTCGCAGGCTGGCCTGGATATGGGCGAAAAGCTCTTTTTCACGCAGGCCCGCCATCCGCGCCGCATTCGGGCCCGCGCTCCAGGCCACGAGAGATAGCCGTGCGGGCGGGTAGCGACGTCCAGAACGTCGGAAATGAAGACTTCGGCGTAAAGAAAAATCCCGCATCGCGATAACGGCACGAATCCAACTCGGCCCAGAACGGCCGGCTGAAGCGCAGGACGACCTTGATGACGGGCCCGGTCGCCAGGTGGGCCAGCGCGCTGCGCTTGCTGCGCAGTTCCGGCGTGAATCGAACATGGCCTGGCGCGGCAGCGGGCAACTGGAGCACACCCAGCGGTAGATGTGAGGATGGCACGCGCGGCTCGAATCCGCAGGATATCACCGCGATCCAGGGCCTCGATGTCCGACATGACCTTTGCGCCAGTCAATCGATCGCACGACTGTGTCGAAGCGCAACGCCGCACGGTCCGGCCGAAGTGTGTCGCGCATCGATTGCAGCAGGGCGTCGTAACCACCGGCCGGGCGGAAGGTGGGGCTGTTCGCGGCGGCGGGGCCGCTCCATTCGTCGAGAACCTCACGCGCACTGATCCTTGACGTATCCGCCGCGTCGAATCCCTCGACCATCGAGCAGGCAATCTGACGCACAGCCTCCGGCACGGCCCTCCGATGGCGCCGCAAGAACTCCTCGAAGGAGATGTCGGGCTGCGGAGCAGGCAGGCGGCGGAAGCGCCGTTGCAATTCATCGAACTGGCCTTCAGCGCGCCGTAGCCGCCTCCCCTGGACGACCCAGCGTTCGCGCCCCGCGTCGAGCGCAACGCCGCCTGACGCATCGAGCCTGTCGAGGATCGCTTTCGACTCGCCGTGGATGAATTCGGCGCCGAGTTCGACGGGCATGCCCGCGCGGCCGGCGTGGCGCTCCGTGAAGATGCGGCCGCCGATACGCGCGCGCGCTTCGACCAGCATGCAGTGATGCCCATTGGCGACGAGCTCAGACGCGGCTGCCAGCCCCGCGGCACCCGCGCCGACGATCACCGTGTCCGTGTCGATAGACGGCTCATTCATCTGCGTGAGCGCGGACAGATTGCATTACGCAGATTTAATGATGCCGCAAGGTTGGCGCAACCAGCGTGCTCCTACGCTGCAACCAACATAGCAAGTGAGTAACCGCCAAATGACCGTCAAGACTATCTTGCGCAATCCCGTTGTTGCAGCTGTGATGGGTGCCACGCTCGTGGCCACGCCGGTGGGCGTGCTGTACATGTCCGGCTCGACGCGGCCTGCAGATGCAGCTGAGCAGTCCCTTGTGACGCAGCAGCCGATGGCACCTGTTTCGTCTGGGCCGTCTGCCGGGGTCGGGCCTGCAACGAAGGCCGTGCCAACGGTCAACGCGCTGCCGGATTTTCGCGCGCTGGTGCAAAGCTACGGTTCCGCCGTCGTCAATATCAGTGTCAGCGGCGACATGAAGCCGGTCGCCAACCATTCGGCACCGCCCGGTTTCGGCGACGACAATCCGTTCTTTCGGTTCTTTGGCATGCCGATGGCGCCCGGCCAAACCGTGCCCATGCAGGGGCAGGGCTCGGGATTCATCGTGGGGCCCGAAGGCACGATCCTGACCAACGCGCACGTGGTCGACGGTGCCCGCAAGGTCATCGTGAAACTGACCGATCACCGGGAATTCGAAGCGCGCGTGGTCGGGGTCGACAAGAAGAGCGACGTGGCGATGCTGAAAATCGATGCGCGTGATTTGCCGGTCGTAAAACTCGGCGATCCGACTTCGCTGGAAGTCGGGGAATGGGTCGTCGCGATCGGCTCGCCGTTCGGCTTCGAGAACTCCGTAACCGCGGGGATCGTGAGCGCCACGGGCCGCAGCCTGCCCGACGACACGTACGTTCCATTCATCCAGACCGACGTAGCAGTGAATCCCGGCAACTCGGGCGGCCCATTGTTCAATCTGCGCGGCGAGGTCGTCGGCATGAATTCGCAGATCTACAGTCGCTCCGGTGGCTACGAGGGGGTTTCGTTCGCCATACCGATCGACGTGGCGATGAACGTCGGCCAGCAATTGCAGACGCTCGGGCCACGTGACGCGCGGCCGGCTTGGCGTGGGCATCCAGGACGTGGACCACGCGCTCGCCGAATCCTTCGGGCTGGACGTGCCGAAAGGTGCGCTGGTCTCGAGCGTCGATCCGGACAGTCCGGCCGCCAAGCGCGGGCGTCAAGGAAGGCGACGTGGTGCTGGCTTCAACGGCAAGGACGTCGATTCGGCGGCCAGCTGCCGGCGCCGGTCGCCGCCGCACGCCGGGCAGCAAGGCCGAGCTTACGATCTGGCGCGATGGCAGGCGCGTCAGTACACTGCAGTCGAAGCTCGGTGCGATGAGCGACGAAGCGGTGGCTGTCGACAACGACGCACTCAGCGCCGGCCGGGTCAGGCTTGGCATGTCGTTCGCCCGCTGTCGCCGCGAGGAGCGCCGCGAAATGGGCGGCGAGGATGGACTCCTCGTCGAAGGCGTCGACGGCGCTGCCGCAGAAGCGGGCATCCGGCCGGGCGACATCGTGCTGGCGGCCAATGGGCAGCGGCTGCGCGCGGTCGCCGAGTTGCAATCCGCAGTGTCGAAAGCGAAGAAGGGTCTGGCACTGCTCGTGCAAAGAGGCGAGACCCGGCTCTTCGTGCCCATCGAACTGGGATAAGTCATGAGCGGCCACCGTGTTTCGATGCGACAGCTCGCCGCTGCGCTCGTGCCGGTGGCCATTTTTGCTGCTGCGCTCGTTGCGCTGCATCAGTTCGGCGGCGAATTCCATCTGCGTGATGTGCTCGCCGCATTCACCGCGATCGAACCCTGGCGCGTTTGCACTGCCATTGCGCTGGCAGCGGTCAGTTACCTGGCGTTGATAGGTTACGAAAGGCTCGCGCTCCATTACGTGGGCTCGTCGATGCCCTGGACCCGCTATGGGCTCATCGCCTTCATCGCGAGCGCAATCGGCCATAACCTGGGCGCAACCGCGATTTCGGGCGGTGCGGTGCGCTACCGGCTGTATTCACCGCTGCGCCTGGGTGCGGCCGACATCACGAAGATCACCGTGTTCTGCACGCTCACGTTTCTGCTCGGCCTCGGGACGCTGGCTGGTGCTTCGCTGGTTGTGTATGCCGGCGAGGCGCAGAGCTTTTTGCATGCTTCGGCTGCGCTGTCGACGACAATGGGTTTCCTGGCGCTTGCGGCGGTGGCCGCGTACGTCGTGGCCTGTGCGTGCTGGCGCCTGCCCATTGAATGGCGAGGCTGGAATCTGCAGCTACCCTCGGCGCGCGTTGCCGCGCTGCAGATTGCCCTGGCCTGCCTCGACATGTTGATGGCGAGCGCGTGCCTCTTCGTGTTGTTGCCCGCCTCCGTCCATGTGTCGTTTCCGGCGTTCGCCGGGCTCTACATGGTGGCGCTCGCGGTCAGCGCGGCCAGCGCGGTACCGGGCGGACTCGGCGTCTTCGAATCCGTTCTCGTGCTGCTCCTGCACGACGTGGCTGCCCCGCAGATGCTCGGTGCGTTGCTCGCCTACCGGCTGGTCTACTACGCGTTGCCCTTCGGACTGGCGCTGCTGCTCTTCTCCACGCTCGAGGCAGGCCGGCACCGGAGGCGACTCGCCGGTGCGTTGAAATGGGCGCGCCAGTCGCTCGATCTTGTCGTGCCACGAGTCATGGCCGTGCTGGTTTTCGGCGCGGGTACGCTGTTGCTGCTCTCGGGTGCCACCCCCGGCGTGACGTCGCACCTCGCCGCGCTCGATCGATTCCTACCCCTGCCCGCGCTGGAGCTTTCACACCTCGCAGGCTCCGCAGTCGGCGTATTGCTGCTGATTCTCGCCCGCGGATTGCAGCGGCGGCTGGACGGCGCCTGGCACGTCACGTTGTGGCTGCTGATCGCGGGCATTGCCGCGTCGCTCCTGAAGGGACTCGACTACCAGGAGGCACTGCTGCTCGCGGCAACGGTGCTGCCGCTGTGGCTGACACGGGCGCAATTCCATCGCAAGGCTTCGTTGCTCGCTGAGCCGTTGTCGCCGGCGTGGCTCTCCAGTGCCGCGATCGCTATTGGTGCCTCGATCTGGGTAGGCATGCTGGCTTACCGGCATGTGCCCTACGCGCACGAACTCTGGTGGCAGTTCGCACTGGATGCGCAGGCTCCACGCATGTTGCGCGCGAGCCTGCTCGCCGTTCTGTTGCTGGGTGCGTTCGCAGTGCACCGACTGCTCGCGCCCGCGCGGGCGCCCACGTCCACTCCGCAGCCCGCCGATCTCGAGCGGGCGTTGCCGATCATCCGCAATTCATCGGTAAGTTCGGCTCACCTCGCCCTGCTCGGCGACAAGTCGCTGCTCTTCAGTGAATCGGGCCGCGCGTTCCTCATGTACGCCGTCTCGAAGCACAGCTGGATAGCCATGGGCGACCCGGTTGGCCCAGCTGAGGAGCGGGAGGAACTCGTCTGGCGTTTTCGCGAACTCGCCGATCGCGCCGGCGCATGGTGCGTCTTCTACGAAGTCTCGGCCGACCAACTGGCGGTCTACGTGGATGCGGGGTTGGCGCTGAGCAAGCTCGGTGAGGAAGCGCGGGTGCCCCTCGCCACGTTTTCGCTCGAGGGCAGCGCGCGCGCCGACTTGCGCCAGGCACATCGGCGCGCCGGGCGTGAGGGACTCAGTTTCAGGATCGTCGCCGCGGCGGACGTCGCCACACTGTTGCCGCAGTTACGACGCATCTCGGACGACTGGCTCAGGTCGAAAGCCACGACCGAGAAACGGTTTTCCCTTGGCCGGTTCTCGACAGGATATCTGCAGCGCTGCACGATTGCCCTCGTCGAGCACGCAGGCACGAGCGTTGCTTTTGCAAACCTGTGGGAGACACAGAGCCGGGAGGAGCTTTCCGTGGACCTCATGCGGCAGACCAGTTCCGCGCCGAGGGGCACGATGGACTTCCTTTTCACCGAACTGATGCTCTGGGGCAAGGCACAGGGATACCGGTGCTTTAACCTCGGCATGGCGCCGCTGGCGGGCCTCGAAGAACATCGCCTCGCGCCGGCATGGCACCGCATCGGCCGGTTCATCTTCCGCCACGGCGAGGACTTCTACAATTTCGAAGGACTGCGTCAGTTCAAAGAAAAATTCCTGCCCGAATGGCGTCCACGTTATCTCGCGGCGCCTGGTCGCCTGGCGTTACCCCGCGTATTGCTTGATGTGACCTCGCTTATTTCGGGAGGCATGGTCGGGACGCTATATCAGCGCGCCGTCCCGGCCCGCGCGGCCATCGAAGCGCATTCTGCTGCGGTCGGGTGAGATCGACATGCCGAGAACCGTACTGCGCGCCTGCTGCGTATGCGTACTGGTGCTGACGTCCACGGCAAACGCAGCGACACCGGTAACCAGTACCATCGAATATCCGGGACTGGGCACGGTCACGGTCGAGCAGCCTGTGGGGGCTCCTGCGCAGTTCGTGATATTCCTTTCGGGCGACGGCGGCTGGAACCAGGGCGTCGCCGACATGGCGCATCATCTGGTCCATGAAGGCGCACTCGTAGCCGGGGTCGACGTCCCGCAAATGGCGAAGCACCAGGACGCGGCGCGCGACACGTGCGTGCGCCCTTCGGAAATTTTCGAAGGCCTGTCGCATTTCGTGCAGCAGAAATACGGCATGTCCCACTACGCGCTACCGATCCTCGTCGGTTACTCGTCGGGCGCGACCCTCGCCTACGCCACGCTTGCGCAGTCGCCACCTGGCACCTTCAAAGGCGCGATGTCGCTGGGCTTCTGCCCCGATCTGGAATGGCGCAAACCGTTGTGCCGCGGCGAAGGGTTGGAGCGCGATCCCGCACCCACGCAAGGATTCGTCTACCGCCCTGCCGCCCACCTGCAGGATCCGTGGATCGCGCTGCAGGGCGAGCAGGACGAGGTTTGCGCCGCGAAGGGTACCCGCGACTTCGTCGCTCGCGTCGGCGGCGCGGAAGTGGTCGACCTGCCGAGGGTGGGCCATGGATACTCCGTCGAACGTCTGTGGCTGCCCCAGTTTACGGACACGTATCGCAAGCTCGCTGCCTCCAGCGGCCTTGGCACGCGCGATCTGCCGATCGACGTGAAGGACTTGCCTCTCATCGAGTTGCCCGCGAGTCGTACGGAACACGATGTGCTGGCTATCATGCTGTCCGGTGACGGAGGGTGGGCCGGGCTCGACAAGGCCGTAGCCGCGCAGCTGAACGCACGCGGCGTCCCTTTGGTCGGCTGGGATTCGCTACGCTACTTCTGGAATGCGCGCACACCGGACGGCGCGGCCCGCGATCTCGACCGCGTTATTAGGCACTATTCGCGCGAGTGGCATAAATCGAAGGTGCTGTTGATCGGCTATTCGCAGGGCGCGGACGTGATGCCCTTTCTCGTGAACCGGCTGGCGCAGAGTACGCGGAGCATGCTCTCCGGCACCGCGCTGATCGGAATGGGAACCGAGGCCTTCTTCGAATTTTCGGTCCGCCACTGGCTCGGTCAGCCCACCGGTGGCCTCCCGATTCGCCCGGAGATCGAGCGTGGACTCCTGGGTCGCGTGCAGTGTATTTATGGCAGCGACGAGCAGGACTCCTCCTGCCTTACACTCCGTGCGGACGGGCTGGAGAAAACAAAGTTGCCGGGTGGTCATCACTTCGATGGAGACTACGCCGCGGTCGCTGCCGCCGTCGTGAAGGGACTGCCGCCATGAGATTCGACTATGAGCCTCGCGCGATACCACCGATCTCGCGGCGCCGCTTCGTGCAACGCGTCCTCGTGCACGCTGGGGCGGCAGCCGGTCTCGTGGTGGCCTCACTCGCGCTCGGCATGGCGGGCTATGCGTGGTTCGAGCGTCTCGGCTGGCTCGACGCGTTCCTGAATTCAGCAATGCTGCTCGGTGGCATGGGCCCCGTCACGTTGCCTAAGACTGACGGCGGCAAGTTGTTCGCGGGTTGCTACGCCCTGTATGCAGGACTCGTGTTCCTGGTCACGGCCGGGCTCCTGTTCGCCCCTGTCCTGCACCGTGTGCTGCACAAATTCCACTGGGGACAGGAACGCTGAGCCGGCGCTGCAGCCTTGCGCCATGTCAATCGGCGGTTCTGCGACCAGTGGCTGATCCAGCTCAGGCCGCGCCGGCTGATTGGCGGCGATTCGCCCGCCGGCAGCAACGAGTTCAGACAGATGGAACAGGGAGTGCAGTCTGCTGTAGCTCAGTGACCTCTGCATCTGGATCGGCCGGCTCTTGCTCGCTTGACTGTCTGTTCACGTCGGCGAGCCTGCGGCGCAGGCGCTTCCAGCTCTTCCGATGTAATCGTCGATAGGTCTTATCAAATCTGTCCCGCGCATGCGCGGCCAAGGCAAACTGGCGCTCGGCCATACGGCCCATCAAGAAGAGAGTTTCCTTGGGAAATTCTGTACGCGTCTGACCTACCAGCGTTTGCAGCCGTGCCTGCGCCAAATGGGCATCCTGCAGCTCGCCCAGGCGGTTCTGTAACGGACGCAGGTCGCGCAAGAACTGGTCGGCTGATTTGCCATAGATGCTGGCAACGGCTTCTATCGCGTACCGCAGCTTTTTTACTCTGCTCCGAAGCGCGTGATAGTCCTCCGTAGAGGACTCGGCGGATAGTCGCTCGGCGGCCTTGCGGTACTTGCGGTAGAGCTTCCGCACCAGTTCAGCCAATACATCAATGGCGAGCGGCTGCGTACGGCGGCCCCGGGAGGCGGTTGGTTGGACAAGCGCGTGAGTCAAGCGCTCGAACCAGCGTCGTGTACTGCTGGTGTCCAGCGCACGCAGCAGCCGCACGCGGGCTCGCGCATGCTGTTTCTGAATGTAGTGTTTGAACGGTTCGAGCGCGCCACGCTCTGCCTCGGCGAGTTCACTTTCGAAACTTGCAAGCGCAGCGCGCGCAATATCGAGATCACGTACCTCGCCGAAAGCCCGCATCAACATTTTCAACCGCGGTCGCATGCGCTGCCAACTCGCGGGCAGATAAGCGGCGAACAGGCCAATCGTGGCATCGAGGCGCCGGCCGGCGACCCGCAGGTCATGTAGCGCTTCCGGATTCTCTCCCAGCCTTGCGCCAGGTTCGTGAGCAATCCAGGCCGATAGGTGCCGCCTCAGCGACACAAGCGCCACCTCATCGATGCGCATCGCACCATTGGCAAGGTCCAACCCAAACTGGGGCGACGATGGGGGCGCGAAACCCACCGAACTCAAGCCAACCGCAAACTTGCTGTCCGTAGCCGGTGTCAGCGTGCATTCGCGACGAAGCCGATCTACCAGCTCTTCGAGACCCTCGCTTTTGGGGGTCAGCGCTTCGACTTCCACACGCTGCAGGTTGGCCTGCGGCGTGCCATCAGGGCGCGAGATGATTGTCTCATCGAGTGCGATCTCACCCACATCTTCCGTACCGTCGTTGCGTCGCAGCGCAAACCGTTGGCGCGATGTGCGCACGTCAAAGAGCGGTTGCAACTCCTGAGTTCCCACGACGGCACGCACCCGCGTGCCGACCGGTCCGGTCAATTCGAGCAAGCCTCGCTGTCCTGCCTCGCTCACCGGTTCGGTGAGCTCGCGTCGATCCGCCTGCGTTGCGCTGGCGGACCGCAACTCCTTCAGGGTGGCTTCAGCGGCCCCTGCTGCATGACGGACGCGCAGGGCAAATCCGCTACGGAAGATGCGCCAATCGACGGTATCAAAGTACGTATCCTGAAGATGCAGCGTTGGCCGAGCTTCGATGCTCCAGCCGTCGAGGGTAGGATGCGCCTCCAGCCAACGACGAACCGCAGCAAGATCGGTGACCGTAAACTGCCATTCCAGTTCGCGATGGTCTACTCCCGCGGATACCTCGCCGTGCTTCGCATCTACATCTGCGGAGGTCATTGTCTTGCTACGCGGGACGTACGGTCATCAAATTGTAACAAGATAGCGCTTCTGCACGACGTCAGGTCAATCTCGGTTCCGTGGTTGATCCATCTCAGGCGAAGCGCAGCACCACCTTGAGACCCGGCTGGTTGTCGTCCAGCTCGAGTTCGGCATGATGCATGCGGGCAACCGCGTCAACCAGGCTCAGGCCAAGCCCGCTGCCCGGCGCATGTTCAGAACCGGCCAGACGAACTCGCCGTTCGAGTGCGTGTGCCCGGTCGGGTGCCGGTATGCCCGGACCGTTGTCGGCAACGATGAGTTGCAGGCCGGTCGCATCCCGCATCAATCGCACCTCGACCGCGCCACCGGGTGGCGTGAATTTGAGCGCGTTGTCAACGAGGTTCGAGAGCGCGTGCGCCAGCAGTTGCCGGCTGCCACGTACGATTTCCGATGCAGGGGCGTCGACGCGCAGTTTGATCCGGCGTTCCGCTGCGAGCGGCTCGTAAAGCTCGACGACCTCTGCCGTCAGCTGCCCTAGATCGAGCTCGACGACTTCGACCGAGCCCGGGCCGCCCTGTGCCTGCGCGATGCGTAACAACCCGTCGAGTGTCCGGCTCAATGCTTCCACTTCCTTCAGCGTGTCTTCAAGCGCGTACCCGGCGCCGGACAGGTCGCCTCGCAGCGCCGCCTCGATGCGTGCGCGCACCCGGTTCAGTGGGCCACGCAAATCATGAGCGGTCGAATCGATCACGAAGCGCAGGGCCGCCGTCAGGCTGCTCGACGCGGTCGAGCATCTCGTTGAGGTTCGCCGCCAGCGCATCGAACTCATCGTTCGAGCCGCTGCGTGGCAGGCGTCGACTGAAGTTGCCTTCGACGATTTCACGACCGGCCGCCGAGATGGCGTTGACCTTGCCCAGCACGTGGCGGTTCATCCACAGGCCGAGCGATGCCCCGAGCGCGATCACGATCAGCACGGAAGCGAGCAGCGTCCACCCGATGCGCGACTTGAACGTGTCGCGCTCGTAGATGTCGGCGCCGACCAGCAGGTGATAGCCGTCGGGCAGCGTAAACAGCCCTGCGCGGACGGTGCGTGATTCGAATCCCGTGCCATGCACGATCGAGACGTCGAATTCGACCCAGTGCGCGCCACGATCGCGGGGCACAGGCCACGCGGCGATGTTGCCAGCGATCGGTCGCAGGCGCGGATCGGCGAGCAGGTAGACATCGCCCGGGCTGCCTCCCGTCTGGACTCGCTCTGCAATCACCGTGGCGAGCGCGCCGAGACCGCCGCTGCGATACTGCTCGGCGAGACCCAGCAGTTCGGCGTCGATGATTTCGTCCGTGCCACGATCGAGCGCGCGCACTGCGTAGACATACAGCAGCCCGACCAGCAGGCTCGTGGTCAGCGAGAACACGACTGCGTACGCGATGGAGAGTCGCAGCACCGACGTGGGCACCAGCCCGCGCGAGGTGTTCATGTCAGGGACGCTCCTCGAGGACATAGCCGCTGCCACGCACCGTGTGGATCAAGGGCTGCGGGGAGCCGCGCTCCAGCGCCTGCCGCAAGCGACTGACGTGTACGTCGATCACGTTGGTTTGTGGATCGAAATGCAGGTCCCAGACATTTTCGAGCAGCATCGTTCGGGTCACGACCTGCCCCGCGTGGTTCATCAGGTATTCCAGCAGGCGAAACTCTCGTGCGGTCAGGTCGATGAGTTGTCCGGCGCGCGTAACCTTTCGTGACATCAGGTCCATCTCGAGGTCCGCGACGCGCAGGCGCGTCACCGGCTCGCTCACGGCGACGCGCCGTTGCAGCACCTCGATCCGTGCAAGCAGTTCGGAGAACGCGAACGGTTTGGTCAGGTAATCGTCGCCGCCTGCACGCAGCCCCTTGACGCGGTCATCGACTTTCGCAAGCGCGCTCAGGATCAGGATCGGCGTCTTGACACCTTGCGCTCGCAACGCCTGCACGACCGCCAGGCCATCCATGAACGGCAACATCCGATCGGCGACGATTACGTCATATTTGCCGGCGAGTGCCTGCGTCAGGCCTTCGGCCCCGTCGGCCGCGTGATCGACGCTGTGCCCGCTCTCGCGCAGGCCGTTTGCTACGTAATCGGCCGCGCGCCGGTCGTCCTCGATGAGCAGCAATTTCATTGGCGCGGATCATAACGCCGTGGCGACGAGCGCCGGGCCGCATTACGTGGATGTAATGCGTGCGCAACGTTGCAGCAATGCATCGAAGCGTAGCTTTTGTTCCATGCGAGGCGGTGGCGCGGAACGCACCGGGCGCCCGGCAGGCCTCGCGGGGCTGACATATTCACGCATGAGGAGTAATCGCTATGACACTGAACAAGACACTGCTTGCCGTGGGCGCGACGATGGCCCTGGCTACCTTTGGCACGGCGGGTGCCGCCACGAACTCGACGCATCCACCTGCAACACGGGAGACCTGCGATGCACTCGTAAGGCAGGCAGCTTCGGCCCTTACTACGCACAAGAGCGACGCGAAGGCCAAGAGTGCGCAGGACGAACGTGCGAAGGGTGAGAAAGAGTGCCAGGCCGGTAACTACGCCAAGGGTGCCGAGCATCTGCGCCGCGCCATCGTCGACCTCGGCATGAAGCCGATGGATTGACCAGTCTACCGCCGCGCGCTTGAGGAACGAGGTCGCAGCGGATACCTGGGCCGGAGGTCGCGGACCTTCGGCCCAGTGCCGGATTCAGACCTTGATCCGCTGCCAGGCGTTCGATCGCCACCGCACGAACAGCGCTCCACCGAGCAGCACGATGTAGATGAGCAAGGCGGCCCATCCGCCCACGGCGCCATAGCCGAACTGCGGCAGGAAATCGACCCAGCCCTCGCCAGGCTCGAACGAGAGCGCATGCGCGAGCGGGCACGAAGACGCCCCACGACAACGCGAAGAACAGCAGCGCCGGCACGCGCACGTCGCCCGCACCCCGCAAGGAGAATCCGCTGCCGAGATTCAGGCCGTCGAACACCTGGTAGCCCGCGGCAATCCAGAGCAGCACGACACCGATTCGCACGACCTGTGCGGTATCTGGATCGCCGGCGTTGACGAACGTCGGCAGCAGCCATGGACCTGCCAGTGCGAGCAGTACGCCGAGTGTTCCCATGAAGCCGACGGTCAGCAACGTGATCGCATTGCCCAGCCGGCGTGCCCATTCTCTATCGCCCGCGCCGATCGAATGTCCAACAAGTGTCGTGCCGGCGAGCGCAATGCCGATGCCAGGCATGTACACCATCGACGTCAGCATCATGACCATCTGGGTCGCCGCACCTTCGGCTGCGCTCAGCCGCACCTGCATGAGCTGAAACAGCGCCATGCCGAAAAGATCGGCGGCGTACATGGCGCCCATCGGCAAACCCAGCCGGTATTGTCGCAGCAGGCCGCCGACGTCCGGCCGCCAGGTCAGGTGTGCCTTGTACTTCGTGCGCAGCGTCGGTCCAAGAAAAACGGCGAGCGCGAAAACGACCCCGCAACCCATGCTTACGTTCGTGGCCCAGGCCGAGCCCGCGATGCCGCCGTCCAGCTTGAAAATGAAGAGCCAGTTGAGCGCCGCGTTGACGATCGCAACGAGCGCCGTGGTGAACACCGCCATGCGCGGACGCGAAATACCGTTGAAAAAGCCGAGCAAGGCCCACAACGCAACGCCGAGCGGTGCGCCGAGCATGCGCGGTTCCCAGAATGCCATGGCCTGGTCGTGAACTCCTGGCGCCAGGCCGAACGGCGCGAAGAGCGTGTCGCCGGACCATGCCAGCAACGCGTACAGCGGCAGCGTGAAGACGCTGGCCCAGAGGGCCACCCATGTCGCATGGCTTGCCCTGGCGAGGCGCCGGCTGCCCTCCGCCTGGGCGACGAAGGTCTGCACGGCGAGACCCACGCCGCCGATCAGCATCAGGAACAGCAGGATCACCCAGTAGACGGCGGCCATGCCGGCCATCGCCGTCGTCGAGATGTGCCCGACGTACCAGGTATCGGTCAGGCTGATCACGGCCTGCAGGCTGCTGTTCAGCATCAGCGGCGCCGCCAGTGCGGTGACCGCGCGGTAATCGACGCGCACACGCCCAGTTGCCGGATCGAAACGTTGCGCCGGCAGGTATGAGGCCCTTGGCCGGCGCGACAGCGCCGGACCCCAAAGACCCCAACGGGGCGTCAGGCGGAGTGTGCCTGTCGTTCAATGCGCACAGGTCATCGCCGCATGTGGCGATGCACGAAGAAATAGTAGAGAGCGCCAAGGAACACGAGCAAGCCGCCGACCCAGAGCGTGATGCGATGCAGGCTGCCCTGCATGAGCTGTTCGTCCTGACCGGCGGTCACGCCGACCCAGACCAGGACCGTGCACCAGATGCCCCGAACCGACGATCGTCGCGAGTGAGTACCAGCCGAAATGCAGGCGACAGACTCCCGCCGGGATACCGATCAAGTGGCGTATGACCGGCAGCAGTCGCGAGATGAACACGCCGACCGTGCCGTAATGCGCCGCCCAGATCTCGGCTTTTTCGATTTTCTCGGGCGTGATCAATACGTAGCGCCCATAGCGCATCAGCAAGGGCCTGCCGAGGAAATACGACGCCCAGTACATGACGCTGGCGCCGACCCAGGAACCGACGGTGCCCGCAATGACGATGCCGGACAGCGAGAACGTACCGTTCGTGTGTGCAAGGTAGGCCGCGGGCGGAATGACGAACTCGCTCGGCAGCGGGATGATCGAGCTTTCCATGGCCATGAGCAGCGCGATCAGCAGGTAGCCGCCCTGGTCGAGCGCGCCCAGGTACCACTGCAACAGGGAGGAAAACATTTCGTGCATGTCGGGCTCGCCGTTGGGATGCCGCATTCTGCCAGACGGCGACCAGGTGCGAGGCGCTGCAGGCGTTAGTAACCCCGCCGCCGCAAATGCGACAATGGGAGGCCGCACGGGCGGCGCAGGAAGTCGCACGAATGTCCCCTCCGCCGAAGCCGCACGCGTCGCTCAGTCATTGCAATTCTCGGTCTGCTCCTGTTGTCGTCGCTGCCGGCCGCGGCAGCGGGGCTTCTCGCCGGTGCAAGGGCTGCGGTCACCGAGCCCGCGGCCAAATCCGAAGCCGCGGAGATCATCCCGGCGACGGAGATTCCCACTCGAGCCGACGCCGATGAGCGCTTCGTCCAGGACGTAATGTCGCGCGCGCGCCAGCAAGACGCGACCGCGGGTCTCGCGCCAAAACTCAACGTTGCTGACGACGGGCGTCCTGAAGCTCGCTCCCGTCATGCGGGACGAAGGAGTGTCGCGCTTGCCGGTCGTGCGACTCGAAAGCCTGGAGAGCCACTGGAATTTCTACGATCGGCAGTTGAATTCGTGGCGACGCGACCTGCAACGCGTTACCTCCGGTTACTCGGAAGATGCTGCATCTGTCTCGGCACGGCGTGCTGCCTGGGAAGCGACTCGAGCCAAAACAGGACTGGCGCCCGCCCTCGCGTCCCGTGCCAGCGGGATTGCAGCGCAACTCGCGGTAGCCGAGCGAGCCATCTCGAAACCGCTCGATCAGCAATTGCAACTCGGGCGCAAGGCAAACACGCTGCAGGCGAGTATCGACGCAGGCAGGAAAGCCGTGAGCGCGTCGATCAACGACTACGACAAGCGCCTGATGACGATTGATGTACCGCCGCTGTGGGCCATGGCCTCAGATCCGGACTATGCACAAGGCGACGCGATCTCGGCCGCCGAGATGGGCATCAGCATCGAGGAGGAGTTCCTTGCAGAGTATGTCGCGGCCTACCGCGAGCGTCTTGCTGGTCCACGCGGCGCTGGCGCTCGCCCTGCTGCCATTGCTGCTCTGGCTCAGCGTCCGCAGTCGGAAAATGGTTTCCGACGATCCCGAGCCTGCAATCGTCGGCACACGTGCTGCGGCGCCCCATTTCCGCGTGGCTCGTCGTCACGCTCGTCTCGGTGCCCTTGCTGCTGCCGGACGCGCCGCTGCTGCTTCACCAGGTGGCCCTGCTGCTCGCGCTGATTCCGGTGCTGCGCCTGCTGCCAGCCAACGTTTATACGGCGCTCGGGGCGGCGCCATTCATCGTCACGGGTCTCTATCTCATTTATCGTCTGGGCTTCCTGCTGCTCGGGCATGCGCTCTACTTCCGCATCCACCTGCTGGCAGTGTCCCTCATCGCGCTGGTCGCGCTGGTCTGGCTGCTGTGGCGTCGAGCCGCACGAACGCTGGGGCCCGGGATGTTCGCGGCAGGTACGTGGCGTGGCCTCGGGTTCCTGGCAGTAGCCGTGTTGATGGTCGCGGTCGCAGCCAACGTGATAGGCAATGTTTCGCTCGCGACCGTGCTGACGGGCGGCGTCGTGGCGAGTTTCTACGTGGGGCTTGCGTTGCAGGCGGGCGCAGCCGTGCTTACGTCGATGCTGCGCCTGCTGCTTGCACGCAAATCGATCACGCGGTTTCGCGTGGTCAGCCAGCGTTCCGGTCCTCTGCTGGAAGCACTTGGGCGGCTCGTGAAACTCGGCGCGCTCGTGCTGTGGGCGGCAATCACGCTCGATGCATTTCGTGTCCTGCGACCTGCGGTGCGTATGGCGCGAAAGCTGCTGACCTTCCCGCTGGAGGCGGGTCACATCTCCGTGACCCTGGGCGCCATCATGACGTTCCTGCTCTCGGTCTGGATCGCCTTCTGGTTGGCACGCTCCATCCGGGCCGTGCTGCAGGACGACGTGTTGCCGAACATGAGCCTGCCTCGCGGCGTCAGCAATACCGTTTCGACGCTCAGTTATTACGCACTGGTCACGGTGGGGTTGCTGGTCGCGCTCGCCGCGGCGGGCTTCGAGACCAGCCAGTTTACGATCATCTTCGGTGCGCTCGGCGTCGGTATCGGGTTCGGCCTGCAGAACGTCGTGAACAACTTTGTTTCGGGCCTGATCCTGATGTTCGAGCGGCCCATCCAACCGGGAGACGTGGTCGAGGTCTCGGGCACGCAGGGCCGCGTGCGCGCAATCGGCATGCGGGCGACGACGCTGACCACATTCGACGGCGCGGACGTCATCGTCCCGAACGGCACGCTGTTGTCCGAAAAGCTGATCAACTGGACGCTCAGCGACATGGACCGCCGGCTCGACGTGGATGTCGGCGTGGCCTATGGCTCGAATCCGCGACGCGTCATGGAACTGCTGGCGGAGACTGCGACGAGCACACCGGGCATCTCGCCCGAGCCGCCGCCGAGCGTGGTCTTCCTGCGCTTTGGCGTCAGTTCGCTCGATTTCGGAATCCGCGCATGGACCAGCGATTTTGCCGACTGGGTCTCGATCCGCAGCGAACTCACGATTCGCGTGTACGACGCGTTGCGCGCAGAGGGCATCGAGATACCGTTTCCGCAACAGGCCCTGCACCTGCGCAGCGTGTCACCCGAGGCCATCGCGCAGCTGGCAGCGTCCCGAGTAGCGCCGAATACCACCGAGCCAGGCTGAGCTGCGCCGCACGATTCAAGTGGGCCGCGCGATACAGTAAGTATGTTCGACACAGGGCTCACCCCGGAACATCGCCTGTTGTGTCCGTATGCGGCTCATGCCAACCCGTTCGAGAAGGCGCATCGAGGAGTCGTTCCGGGCGTCGGTAATACCGACGATACGCGCCGCCGCCGTCTGTTCGAACAGGACGTCGATCGCGAGCCGTACGGCCTCGGTTGCCATGCCCTGCCCCTGGGCCGAGCGCTGTAACGTAAAACCGAGTTCCGCCTCTCCGGCGTCGGCGCTGAGGTGCAATCCGATGTCACCCACGAGCCTGCCGGTCGATCGCGCGGCAATTGCGATCTGTAACCATTCGCCTGGTTGAAAGGCCGCGGCCGCGCCCATCCGGGCGATGAACTCCGCCGCGTCGGCGTCGGACATCGGCGACCAGCCCTGGTAGCGACCCAAGTCATCGTCGCTGCGATATTGCTGGAAAGCCGGCAGATCCGCGGCCACGAGCCGCCGCAACACGACGCGTTGCCCGTTGACGGGGAACGGTTCGCTCATGGACCGGCAGGAATGACGCCGCAGGCCATCCGTGCACCGCCACCGCCGAGCGGCAACGGTTGGTCCGCATGATTGTCGGCGCCGGCATGCACCATCAACGCGCGACCACGAATTTCGGCCAGCGATTTCAGGCGTGGGGCGAGCACGGCATACGTCGCGGTGCCGTCCGCCGCAACGTAAAGCGCGGGCAGGTCACCCAGGTGCCCATCGCCCCAAGGTTCTCCGTGACGCTTGGTCCCCTGCGGATCGAAATGCCCGCCGGCGCCTTGGGCTGCTACAGGCGCCCCGTCCTTGACGGCAGGTGCACAGGAGGGATTTTCGTGCACGTGAAAGCCATGCTGGCCGACCGGCAGTAGCTTCAGATTGGGCGTGAACACGAGACCATAGGGGGTTTCGGCGATTCGTACGGTGCCCGCCGGCGTCGCTTTGCCCGCGGCATCCACGAGATTCATGGACACGGTCATTTCGCCGGCGACAGCCGTCGCCGCCCATAGGATCAACGAGCCGGCAATGATGGATCGAACCATGCTACCTCCGCACTAGTGAAACAACAGGCGCACGCGCCGCGCCACCTCGTTCAAGGAATCAGGTTGCGCTCGAGCGTACAGCCGCCGCCGTGCTGCGACAAACCGTTGCAACGAAGCGCCCAGTGGTTGCGCCGTGGTGCGCCAACGTCGTGCCACGCGACTAGATTAGCGTTCGGCCTCCCGAACGCACCCAAGGACCGTCGATGAAACTGACCCGCCGTGCAACGCAAGCCACGGTCGCCTGGTTGACATTGGCGGGCCTATCCAGCGCCGTCACGGCCGAGCCGACCTTTCATGGCAATGCCGCCCGCACCGGCGTGTATGCCTCCGCGGGCCCGGTGAGCGCACCAAGTGTGGTGTGGACATTCAAGTCCGCCGGCGCGATCGTGACGTCGCCCGCGGTGCATGCCGGCGTCGTCTACATCGGCAGCATGAGCGGGCATCTGTATGCGCTCGATCAGCAGACCGGCAAGGAGAAGTGGAACTTCAAGTCGCGCATGCCGATCGCCTCGTCACCTGCGGTGGCCGACGGCACGGTGTTTTTTGTTTCATCGGCGGGCTCGCTCGCGGCGATCGACGCGGCTACGGGGCAGCCGAAGTGGGTTTTCGTCGCGGAGCATGAGCGCAAATTCGAGGCGAAGGGCATGCACGGCTATCCACCTGCCGCACAGACGATGCCCGATGCGTGGGACGTCTACACGTCGTCTCCCGCTGTCGTAGATGGCAAGGTTTACTTTGGCAGTGGCGACGGCAACGTCTACGCGGTCGATGCGAAGAGTGGCGTGCTGCAATGGAAATTTGCGACCGGGAACGTCGTGCACGCATCGCCAGCTGTCGCCGGCGGCGTCGTCTTCATCGGCAGCTTCGACAGCAACCTGTACGCGCTCGATGCAGCGACGGGCCAGCAGAAATGGATGTTCGCGGGCGGCCAGGACGATGCGACGCACAACCAGGTCGGCTTCCAGTCGTCGCCGGCCGTGGTCGATGGGATCGTTTACGTTGGTTGCCGGGATGCGCACGTGTATGCGATCGACGCGGCCACGGGTCGCAAGAAGTGGGATTACCCGACCAGCAAATCGTGGGTCAACGGCACACCCGCCGTGCGCGACGGCCGCGTTTACGTCGGCACGTCCGACAGCTCGCGTTTCATGGCGCTGGACGCGCGCACCGGCCGGCTGGCCTTCAACTTCGACGCCAAGTCGTACGTGTTTTCGTCGGCAGCGCTGGCCGGTGAGCTGGCCTACTTCGGCAGCCACAACGGCAAGCTCCATGCGGTCAACACCAAAACCGGACAGCAGGCCTGGGAATTCCAGACCGAGGGTTCGAAAAAGGACCCCTTCCATCTGTTGAATGCCGACGGCAGCCTGAACCAGGAGGCGTTCTCGCCCGTATTCGGCGATTTCCAGGACATGTACATCGATTTCTACCGGTTCACGTCGGTGGGCGCGATCATGGGTTCGCCGGTCATTGACCAGGGCGTGCTTTACGTCGGCAGCCTGGATGGCAACCTGTACGCCCTGCGCTGACGAAAGCCGGTAAAATGCAGGCCGTCTCACCGGCTACCCGCATTTTTCCATGTCCATACCCACTCGTACCTGCCCGCCCGGCGGCCGCGGCTGCGACCGCTAGTGTCGGCGCCCCCCAAGGTCGGCTTCGTCAGCCTCGGCTGTCCCAAGGCCCTCGTCGATTCGGAACGCATCCTCACGCGCCTGCGTGCGGAAGGTTATGACGTCGTCGGCACCTACGAGGATGCGAACCTCGTCGTGGTCAACACGTGCGGCTTCATCGACGAGGCGGTGCACGAGTCGCTCGATGCGATCGGTGAGGCGCTGGCCCGCAACGGCAAGGTGATCGTGACCGGTTGCCTCGGGGCAAAGCCGCAGACCATCACTGACCGACATCCGAGCGTGCTCAAGGTCACCGGGCCGCAAGCCTACGAAGAAGTCGTGAACGCCGTGCACGAACAATTGCCGCCGCTGCACGATCCGTTCGTCGACCTCGTGCCACCGCAGGGCATCCGCCTCACGCCCCGGCACTACGCATACCTGAAGATTTCCGAAGGCTGCAATCATCGCTGCAGCTTCTGCATCATCCCTTCGATGCGCGGCGACCTCGCGAGCCGTCCGATCGGCGACGTGATGCTCGAAGCCGAGCGCCTGGTCAAGGCCGGCGTCAAGGAGTTGCTCGTGATCTCGCAGGACACGAGTGCCTACGGGGTCGACCTCAAGTACGCGACGGGCTTCTGGGGCGGCAAGCCGGTCAAGGCCCGCTTCGAAGACCTCGCCCGCGCCCTTGGTTCGCTCGGCGTGTGGGTGCGGATGCACTACGTCTATCCGTACCCGCACGTCGACAAGGTCATTCCATTGATGGCGGACGGCAAGCTGCTGCCGTATCTCGACGTGCCGTTCCAGCACGGCAGCCCGCGTGTGTTGAAGCTCATGAAGCGTCCCGCGCATGCGGAGAACACGCTCGCAGCGCATTCGCGCCTGGCGTGAGATCTGTCCGGACATCACGCTGCGCAGCACGTTCATCGTGGGCTTCCCGGGCGAGACCGAGCACGACTTCGAGCTGCTGCTCGACTGGCTGCGGAAGCGCAACTCGATCGCGTCGGCTGCTTCAAGTATTCGCCCGTGGAAGGCGCGGCGGCGAACGCTTTGCCCGACCCGGTGCCGGACGCAGTCAAGCAGGAGCGCTGGGAACGCTTCATGGCAGTTGTCGCAGTCGATCAGCGCGGAGAAGCTCGCGGCGAAAGTCGGCCAGCGCATCCAGGTGCTCGTCGACACGGTTGACGAGCACGGGGCACATCGCGCGCTCGAGTGCGGACGCGCCCGAAATCGACGGCACCGTGCGCATCGATCGGCCGGGCAAGCTCAAGCCCGGTGACTGGGCGCACGTGCAGGTCACCGCTGCCGACGCCTACGACCTGCAGGCGAAGGTCGTTCGCGCCTGACACTGAATGCCGTGAACCATCGTGCGGTGCCGTGTTGCGTCGCGGTCGGCATGGAGACTGAGCCAGAGGCGCCGCTCTGCAGGCGCAGGCCAGCGTCCGGCTTGTCGCGCGCAGTCGCGCCCGTTGCCGTACTCGGCAGGCGCCGGTCCGGTTCTGTCGTCCCGGCTTGCGCCGAAACGATCCGCGAACGCATCGACCATCTGCGCTACGACCAGCAGCACGACGTTCGCGGCGCCCGGATCATCCTCGGCGACCTCGTCGCGCAGTTTTACGAAACCGCACCAGTTCGCTCCGGCCTGGCAGGATCCGGCGCGACTCGATGCGCTGGTCGCCACGATCATGGATGTCGCGACGGACGGGCTCGACCCCGCCGATTACCACCTCGAGGCGCTGCGCTCGTACCGGCTCGACCTGCGCATGCGCACGCCGCTGACTGCAGTGGACCGCGCCGACCTCGAGCTGATCGCGACCGATGCGCTCGTGCTTGCGCTGTATCACGTGTATGGCGGCAAGGTGGATCCGCTGAAGCTCAGCTCGCAGTGGAACTATTCGACGCGTCCGATCGAACGCGGAGCGTGCCTACGCAGTTTCTCGAGCGACATCCTGGCGACGGGCCAGATCCGCGAAGCGCTCGACGAAGTGCGGCCCCAGCACGTCTGGTACCAGCGCGGCCGCGAACGGCTGCAGGAATATCGCGCGATCGCGGCGGCGGGCGGCTGGCCGGACGCTCCCCGACGGCCCGTCGCTGAAACCAGGCATGAGCGATGCGCGCGTACCGGTGCTGCGCAGACGCCTCGAGTCACGAAGGATCTGCCGACGCTCACGGCAGCGAAAGCTCCGGCAGCGACCGGTGTGACCGCACCTGCAGGCGCGGCAGGACCGGCGGCACGGAGTTCGATCCGGCGCTCGTTTATGACGCGACGCTCGTGACAGGCGTGCAGCATTTCCAGGAACGCCACGGCCTCACGGCCGACGGGGCGATCGGTCCCGGCACCCGCGCCGCGCTCAACGTGCCGGTGCAGGCCCGCATCGACCAGATCCGCGTGAACCTGGAACGCGTCGCGCTGGACGCTGCACGAGGTCAAGGGCGAGTTCGTGCTGGTCGACGTCGCGGGCTTCGACGTCTCCTACTTCCGCAACGACAAGCCGATCTGGACCTCGCGCGTCGTGGTGGGTCGCGATTCACGCGAGACACCGATCTTCCGCTCGATGATCACGTACGTCGTGTTCAACCCGACGTGGACGATCCCGCCCGGCATCCTGGTCAAGGACAAGCTGCCGGAGCTGCGGCGCAATCCCGGCGCCCTGCAGCGCATGAACATCCGGGTGCTCGACGGCAGCGGCCGCGAAGTCGATCCGTATTCGATCGACTGGAACCGCTACGGCAACGGCCGCCTGCCGCCGTACCAGTTCCGGCAGGATCCGGGCCCGAACAACGCGCTCGGGCTCGTGAAGATCATGTTCCCAAATCCCGTACCTGGTCTACCTGCACGACTCGCCGGCGAAGTCGCTGTACGAGCAGGACGATCGCGCGTTCAGCTCGGGTTGCATCCGCGTGCAGAAACCGTTCGAGCTCGCCGAGCTGGTGCTGAACGATCCGCAGTGGACCAGCAGTCCATGGCGGACGTCATCGCGTCGAAACAGACGCGCACGGTGAACCTGAAAAAACCGGTGCCCGTGCTGATCCTGTACTGGACGGCGCAGCCGCGACCGGACGGGCAGATCATCTTCCGCAACGACGTGTACGGCCGCGACCCGCAGACGCTTGCGGCGCTCAACAGCGAGTTCCGCGTGCCGGCGCGACCCTGACCCACGAGCCTGACGACCGTCGACTGCAAGCCGTCGACGATCTCCGCGGGGCGCACAGGGACGTCGCGCCCGGCACATCGGGCGTCAGCCGTGGTGGTGGTGACCGCCCGGGCCGTGCACGTGACCGTGCTCCAGTTCTTCCTGCGAGGCTTCGCGAATGTCGGCGATCTCGACGTCGAAGTGCAGGTTTTCGCCCGGCCAGCGGGTGATTCGCGTCGACCGTGACCATGTCGCCCTGGATGCCCGGTGACCGTCACCACCTGCTGCTTGCCTTCCGAACTTTGTGCCTGGAACTGCATGCCCGGCTTCACGTTCTTGGCGTTGCCGAACGCTCGCATCGGCACGCGCTGCACCAGCGCCGGGTCGCGCACGCCGTAGCCATCCGCCGGCGCGATGTCGACATTGAGCTTGTCGCCGGCCTGCTTGCCTTCGAATGCTTTTTCGAGCCCCGAAATGAGGTTGCCCTGCCCGTGGATGTACGCCAGCGGTTCGCCGCCGGACGAGCTGTCCAGCACCTTTCCGGTGTCGTTCGTGAGCGTGTAATGAATCGACACGACTTTGTCCTGGGCAACGACCATAAGAGACTCCGGCAAGGGCTGAAGATGTTGAACGCAGTCAGGCCCACCGCAAACGCAGCGGGCCCGTGACGTAAAGCTTAACGCAGCGTCAGATCGGCTGCGCGTCCCTGAGCTTGAGCCAGCCGCGCGCGACACGGTAAACAACCCAGACGCCCACGACCATGACGCCGAGCGGGAATGTCACGAAGCCGACCAGCACCAGGAACAGCGGCAGCGACAGCAGGAAAATCACGCCGATCCACAGCGCCGCAAACCAGAAGGTGCGCAGCTGCCAGCGGAAGTGGGATTCGAGATAGGTGCCGCGCGCGTCGCTACGGCGCACGTAATTCATGATCACGGCGATGATCGACGGCAGGCCGAACACGAACGCCGTCGCGATGAACGCGGCCGTAAAGAAGCCGATCACCGCACTCAGCGCATGCAGCGCATACATCCAGTGCGTGTAGCTGACGAGCGTCGGGTCTGGTTCGACACGCGCGGTTTCATATGTCGGGGTTCCCGTCATGACGGCTCCTTGCTGCGGGCGGCGTCGGCTCGTGTCAGGCCCAGGCCAGCACCAGGTTCTCGATGCCGAAGACGTAACCACCGTAGGTAATCGGTGCGGTGCCTTCCTTGATCCGGAACGGTCCAATGCGCGCCAGCCATTCCTCGAGCCCGATCACGAGTTCGCGCCGTGCCAGGTGGGAGCCGAGACAGCGGTGTGGACCGTACGCGAACGCGACATGGCGGTTGATTTCGCGCGTGAGGTCGATGCGGTCGGGTTCCGGAAACTCGGCAGGATCGCGATTCGCCACCATCGAAGGGCACACGATCACGTCGCCCTGCTTGATCAGGATGCCTTCGAACGTGACGTCTTTGGTTGCCCGCCGAACCGGCGTGATGGTCGGATACGCGCGCAGCAGTTCTTCCACGGCCGGCTTGATCAGCTCGGGCTGCGCACGCAGGCGCGCCTGTTCGTCCGGGTTTTTTGCGAGGTAGTTCAGGTCGAACCCGATGGCGGCGGCCACGGTATCGAGGCCCGCCACGAACAGCAGGAACCCCATGCCGGTGACCTGCTGCTGCGTGATCGGCTCGCCCTTGATCTTCGCATTCACGACGAAGGTCATGAAATCTTCGGCCGGCTCGCGGCGCCGCAGGTCTGCAAGGTCTTCCAGGAAGCCGCGTATGGTCCGCATCGTCGCGTACCGCTCCTCGAGCGTGCCGTGCAGCAGCTTGTCGGCCCAGGCGAGGAATTTCGGCCGGTCGGAATCAGGCAGTCCCAGGAATTGCAGGAATATGTTGACCGCGAACGGGAACGCAAAATCCTGCATTGCCTCGCAGCTGCCCTTGGCGCGGAAGCCTTCGATCAGGTCCACGGCCCGCTTGCGCGCGCCACCTTCCATCAGGGCCACACGTTGCGGTGACAGCAGCGGATTGAGCAGGGTGCGAAAGGCGGTGTGCTGCGGCGGGTCGTATTCGAGAGGCACCATGGGCCAGGGCTCCCCCATGGCCTCGGTCGCGAGACCCCGATCGCTCGAGAACGTGATCGCGTCCTGCAGGATCTTGCGCTGGTCTTCGGCGCGCACGATCACCCAGGCACCCTCGCCCTTATAGGTGCTGTTGGGCGCGAAGAAGACCGGCGGTCCCTGGTGCAGCACGCTGAGCGCGGCCTGCGGGTCGCCATCGACCGTCCGCTCCATGCCCGGGGCCGTAAAAATACCCATGTTGCGCACCAGTTCGGGCGGCACGTGATCCGGAATTCTGTCGACGACGCTGCTCATCGGTCCCCCGGGTTGCGTTTCCGGTCGAATGATCGGACGATAGATGTGCCTATAGTACGCATATTTTGTCAAACGACCAGTCAGCGGCGCCGGCGCGAGCTGATTTTTTCGCTGCACTGCGGCAACCGTACGCCCGCACTGCCCAGGCCCGGGGGATCAGGCTTGACCGCATCCAGTATCGGCACCGCCTCGCGCGTCAACGGCGAGGGATACCCGGCGGCCGCCACGGCCTGGTATTTCATAGCGATCCTCGCGTTGGCAACGATCGTTTCGTACCTCGACCGGCAGATCCTGAACCTGCTCGTCGACCCGATTCGCCGTGACCTGCTGATCAGCGACACGCAGATCAGCCTGCTGCAGGGCATTACCTTTTCGTTGTTCTACGCGTTCGCGGGGCTCTGGATCGGGGGCCTGATCGACCGCTACAACCGGCGCAACATCATCATCACCGGCATCTTCTGCTGGAGCCTGATGACGGCGTACTGCGGCATGGCCGACACGTACTGGCAGCTGCTCATCGCGCGCGTCGGCGTGGCCGTCGGCGAGGCCTGCCTGATCCCGGCTTCGTATTCGTTGCTTGGCGATCTGTTCGACGGCACCCGGCGCGGTCGCGCGGCGGGCGTCATGAGTGTCGGCATGGCCCTGGGCAACGGCTTGTCGATGGTGGTCAGCGGCCTGCTGATCGGGGCGCTGGACCCTGCAACGATCGCGTCGCTGCCGGCGTTCGTGCCACACGTCGAATGGCGTCTCGTGTTCATCATCGTCGGCCTGGCCGGACTGCCCGTGATGCTCCTGCTGCTGAGCGTGCGCGAACCCCGCCGCATGGGCGTCGCCGTGACGGCCGCGCCGGCTCCGGTTTCGGATGTCATTCGGTTTCCTGCGATCGAACGGCGCAGCCATAGCGGCGTTGTTCGGCGCCACCGCACTGATGATGGTCGTCTCGTCCGGACTTCTGGCATGGGGCCCGACGATCCTGATCCGCGAGATGGGCATGAGCCGCGCCAATGCCGGGTACAGCATGGGGATGAGCGTGCTGATCGGCGGGGCGATCGGGCCATTGCTGATGGGCTACGTGAGTGATCGCAACGTCGCGGCCGGCAAGCCCGCGCCGCGCATGCGGCTGTTCCTGCTGGCCGGCCCGACCATGATGGTCGCCGTGCTGCTCGTCGCCTTCGCGCAAGACCCCCGCATGGTGCTGGCTGGCATCTGCCTTGAGATGCTGTCGACCATCGGGCTCGCGACCATGCTCTACACCGCCATCCAGGACATCTGCCCGAACCAGTTGCGAGGCCGTGTCGTCGCAACCGGCAGTGTCTGCGTGAACGTGTTCGGGGTTGGCGTCGGCCCGACGCTCGTGGCCGTGGCGAAGGATTCTGCCTGGATCGATGGCGCGAGCCTCGTGCAAGCCTATGGAATCGTTGGCCTGCCCCTGGTCATCATCGCATCCGCCGTCGCAATTGCTGGCTTCGGTCCATTTGCACGTGCCCAAGCCCGACTGGCCGTCTAGCTCACCCGGCGGCGGGGTCACCCTTCGGATCCTTCGCAACAATTCGTGCGGCTCGCTTGAGATCCTCCAGCAACGCAGCGCGTAGTTTTACGCGAGCCGCGGGATCCGGCACGCGCAACACCGCCGACGGGTGATACGTGGCAACGATGGGTATGCCCGAAGCGTCATGGCGCAAGTCAGCGCCGCGGGCGGCGGCGATCGAGAGCTTGCGACCGGTCAGCGCGGCCAGCGCAGTGGCGCCGAGCGCCACGATGACGGTCGGCCGCACGGTGGCCAATTCCTGCTCGAGCCAGACGTGACAGGCCGCTACGTGTCGTTGCAACGGAGTCTTGTGGATACGGCGCTTGCCACGCAATTCGTAGAAAAAATGCTTGACCGCATTGGTGATGAAGACATGCGCCGCCGTGATGCCGGCTTCGAGCAGCAGCTCGCGTAACAGCTTTCCGGCAGGCCCGATAAATGGCCGCCCGACGAGATCCTCGTCATTACCCGGCTGCTCGCCAACCAGCATCACCGCGGCGTTGCGGCTGCCTTCGCCAGGTACGCCCTTCGTTGCAGCCTCCCAAAGCTCGCATCGGCGGCAAGCATCGATCTCGTCCTCGTGATGGGTTCATGCCATTGCAGCGCACAGAAGCCGTGCGGCGTGTTGCGGCTTTGCGCCGTCTTTGACCAGGCCACGCTGGCATGCCGCGCTAAAGGCACCGTAAGTCATTGAAATCATTGGCTGGCGGTACGCGTGCCAGGCTGGCATGTCGGTTGCATTGGGATTCGGTACCAGCGGTGCCTCCCCCGCACCTCTGTGAGTACCGGCGTGAGCCGGCGCTCTCGACCCACGCCGCCGTTCCACGTATCCCCGTGCGTGGTTCGGCGGCTTCTTTCCGGGCGAGGGCCCAGGGTATGACGCCCGTTTAATTACCCTGCCACTGCCGCCGATCCGCACCCGAGCAGATTTCCCGCCGGATGAAGTCGTCGCTGGGAGCGATGCCAAGCTGGCTGGCCTTGACACAGACCTTGGCGAACGCCGGTGCGTCGAAACCGGTCGTCTGGTCGGCGAGGCGAATTACGGTGCGGCGCATCTGGGTCGTCGCTCCCGGGCAGTTCTGCGGAAAGGTCTTGAAATCCGCGTCGCGGCACGGCGTTCTAAAGCCGGCGCAGGCGCTGACCATGCTGCGCACCAACCAGCACTCCCCGGAGCTGAGGGCAATCGCCTTGGCCGGCGAACGCACGAGTTCGAGCGGCTGCGACGCGCCGATGCGCGCCGAGATCCGTGATCCTTTCTCCAACCCGAGCTCCACCGTGGTCGCGTCAGTCGTGAAAGTGATGTGACGAGCGAGGGAGTCGAACTCGCCCGAGGGCACCCGGAAGTCAGGCCGCATCTCGACGAGTGGCGCCCGCGTCTTGAAGATCCGCACGAACGCCAGGTCCTGATATGTGCAGGCCGCGTTGCACCGCATGCCGATCAGTACGACGTCCTGGTCCGGGTGACGGTGGATGGCCAACAGCGAGAAGTATGGGCCCGGCAGCGCCAGGCGCTTGCCAGCCAGCGTCAGCTGGTCCTGCGACTTCGAGGGCACGATCGCGAGAGGGCCTGCCACCGTGGCAACCGAGTACACGCCGTCCGGGATCAATGCGTGCGCCCCCTGCGGCTGGAACGCCGGGGCCGATGCGCGCGGCTCGGGCGGTCGGGGGGACGTCGTCGCGGCGTTGTCAGGCGTCACGACCAGGCTCGGTGCGTGACCGGGCCAGTTCGGCACCAGCAGCACGGCCAAGGCAATCAGGATCGCCAGGCCCAGCACGAATGACATCGCAATGGTCATCTTATCGCGCGGCCGTCCCGCAGCCGGCACTGAAGGGAATGTGCTCGAAGATGCGGAGGTGATGCTCGTCACTATTGGCTGCTGGTCCTGCGATGCACGGAGCATGCGGTCGAACATGGAGGCCGTCGAATTGAAACCTGCCCAGACTGAACGCGGTTTGCGCTGACAAGGGGTCTCAGCCACCGCGAGTTGGACACTACCGGTTTGTCCCTTTCGTTTGTCCGTAAAAACATACAAACGCGCCGAAAGCAAGCGACGCGAGCCGCGGGCGACGTCGTCACCTGCCCCTCAGCCGGGCTTGATGGCGACCACGAGGTACCGCGGAGTTCGCGTGCAGGTCAGCTGGTTGGTGGCGGTCATGGGTTCGACCGCCGCGATCTGGAAACCGCTGGCTTCGAGCAGATAGGGCACTAAAGCCATCGTCTCGCAGGCGGACACGGGCAGCACGTCGATCTCCTCCTGCCAGGGCCCGGTCCAACCCGACCTGCCGTACAGCCCGTCGATTACGATTACGCGGCCGCCAGGCGCCAGCCAGTAGTGCCAGTTCCGAAACGCCGACATCGGGTCGAACAGGCCGTTGACGAGTTGCCGCGACGCAACCACGTCGAAGCCACCCGCGACGAAATGAGAACGGTCGGCTTCGCTGTCGCAAAATCCCTGCACGCACGTCACGTTCCGAAGCGACGGGTTGCCGCGCAGCTTCGCCAGCATGGCCGGCGCAGGTTCGAGCGCAGTGATTTCGAGGCCACCGCAGCGTTGCAACAACGCGCAGAGCGTCCCGGTGCCTGCGCCGACGTCGAGTACACGCATGCCTGCTCGAAAACTGCAGACGCGCTGCAAGTCCGCGAGATACGCGTCCTGGTCTTCCGGCGTAAGCAAACCGAGCCCGCGCAATCGATCGTAGCGCTCTGCTTCCGTCGCGTCGTAGTTCGCCACATAGCGCTGCCGTGATGACGCACGGCTGGGCCGCCACTCCATACGCCGTCGTCCTTCAGTTGCCGGCCGCGGCCAGCATTGCCTTGCGGCGCTCGAGGCTCGACGCGGGCCAGTATTTTTCGCGGTCGTAGTATTCCGGAACGGCGTTTGCGCCGGACGGTATGACCACCCACGGCTGCTTGGACTGCGTGAAGATGTGCATGTCGGGCGGCAAATGATCCGGCTGGTCGAGTGTGCCCACGCGGACGAAAGCGACGCGTAGACCCGCGCCGGAGTAGTGACTCCAGAGGGCAATGTGGCAGCCTGGGCAACGCGCAATCTTTTGTCCGCTGCCGCTGGCCGACGGCGTGTCGATGAAAGCCGGGTCTTCGGTGAGCCGGGCCACACGGTCCGTTTCGATCATTGCATTCAGCGCAAACGCGGCACCACTTTCACGCTGGCACCAGCGACAGTGGCAGCAGTGCACGTATAGCGGCTCGGTCAGCATCCGGTAGCGAATGCGGCCACAATCGCAGCCGCCGTCCAGTGGGAATATCGCCGTGTCCATTCGTCATCTCCTCAGGCCGCCGGAGACCGCGACTGCGTGACACGGAATCGCGAGGCCACGAACGCGAGGTCCGTCAGCGTTGCATTGCCGGCCGGATTCATGCCGGTGACGTGGAAGTCACTGTAGGCCGCGGCGAAATTTAGCGGCATCGGACCCGTCAGGTTGCAGGTGAGTTGGGCGCCCGCTTGCGAGTACGCATCCTCGGCGCGATCGACGTAGGCCGGGTCGGTCGAATAGACGAATGCCGTGATGCCGCCACCCGACCGGGCATCGGCCGCCGCTGCCGCGAGCGCCGCATCGCGATCGTCCGTCGTGATCACGAAACCGATCGGGCCGAATCGCTCTTCTGCGTACTGCTCATGTGCAGCGGTGTCCACCGCCACCAACAGCGGTGTACGCGTGCGGGCATCCGGGAACTCGGGGTGCGCGTACGGAGTGGAATGGTGCAGCACTTTTCCACGCCGCCCGGCATCCACGGCGACCTGCTCGATCAGTGCCGGGGTCGCCGGCGACTGTATCGCCGCCATGATCGGTGCGGCGCGCCGCGGGTCGCCGGCGATGGCTGCAATCGCAGCCGCGAGCGCTTCGCCGAAATCGGCGGGACTGACCTTCGTGTCGCCGCAGCGGACACCGTCACGCGGCACGTAGATGTTCTGGGGCGACGTGCACATCTGGGCCGAGAACAGGCTCATCGTCGTGGCGAGGCTCTTCAATACCGGCTCGAGCGAATCGACCGATTCGACGACCACGGTATTCACGCCGGAGGTTTCCGAGAAGCACAGCGCCGGATGTGCGTTCTCTTCGACCCACGCGCCGAAACGCGCGCTGCCCGTGAAGTCGACGATCGCCGTCTGCGGGTGCGTGACCAGCGTCTTGCCGATCGGCGCTTCGACGGTATCGAGACACAGCGTAACGAGATCCGGCGACAGCCCGGCCTCGAGCAACACCTCGCGGCAAGTGCGCACGGCCAGCGCCATCGGCAGGATCGCCGTCGGGTGCGGTTTCACGATCACGGCATTGCCGGTGGCAAGACTGGCCAGCATGGCCGGGTATGCATTCCAGGTTGGGAATGTCGCGCACGCGAAGCAGACCGCGACGCCGCGTGGCACGAGCCGGTATCGCTTGCGCAGGCGAATGGTCGCCGAACCAAAGCGCCGCTCCCACAGCGCCGCGGACGGAATGTCGCTCATGGCAGCGCGCGCGTAGGCCAGCGCCTCGACGCCGCGATCCAGTGCATTGGTGCCGCTGCCCGTATAGCTCATCAGCGAACTCTGCCCGGCTGTATGCATCACCGCCTGCGCGCTCTCGAATACGTTGTCATACAGCCGATCCACGATCTCCATGCATACCCCGAGCCGCGCCTGCGCCGAAAGCGCGGCCCAGCGGGGCATTGCCGCTCGCGCCGCCTCGAACAGCGCGTCCGGATCGGCGCGCGGATAGTCGATGTCGAGCGGCTCGAGGGTATAGGGCGACACCTCGCCGGCCAGGCGCCCTGCGGTGCCTGGTTGTTCCAGTTCGAAAGGCCGCCCCAGTTGCGCGCGAAAAGCGGCAGAGGCTGCCTCGGCCGCGGCAGCACCGCCGCGATGCCGGTCGGGCGTTTCCGGAAACAAGCTGAAATAGGAGCGCTCGCGACAGGCGCGGCCGGCCGCGAGTAGCGCAGCTTCATGTTTTTCGTACCACCGCAGCGCGGCCGATTCTGCCGTACTCATGCTTGCTTGCGCTCCGATTTCCGTGGTGCCGTGCGACCGCGGCCGGGTCGCGTTTGTGCCGGCCGCCATTGCAGGCGATGCACGCGTATCCCGCCAGGCGCAGGCTCGTCGGCCGACAGCGTCAGGTTGCGTCCCTGCATCTGGATCTTGCGCACCTGCACGGTGCCGACCAGCGCGGGATTGTGCGAGATGGTCACCCGATGCTCCACCGACTGCCCGACGACACGCCAGCGGCAGCAGTAGCTGAAATAGCTGTCGAACGCGGCGGCCCGCTCCTTCAGTGGTGCGGCCCGCGGATTGCCGCGCGAAAGTCGGGCCCGTCCGGCAGCCATGATCGCCGCGCTCATCCAGCCGTCCTGCGTATAGACGAGCAACCCTTCCGCGTCCGGCCCGAGCGGCTCGGTAACCGTGCCGTCTTCATACGTGATGTACCAGCGCGCCAGTTGCCAGGCGCCGACGAGGCGGTGGGGATCGAATCCGGTCATGACGGCACCGAAACCCGGGGCAACGGCGCAGCCAGCAATGACCGCCGCGTGCGCTGCGTCGGGCTCTCTCTCCGTGCCGCCCGGTTTGCGGCAATCCGGCTCGACAACACTTCGCACCTCCCATTAACTTGCATTATAGTACTCCGACAGGCGGACCAAACAGGAGCCGGGCCATGATGCGCAAGTACACCGACATTTCGACGCAAGATCCGTCCGGACCGGCCGACCTGGGTCGATGGCATCGAGAACCCGTACCTGCATGGGCCCTATACGCCCGTCGTGTCCGAAATCACGGCGGTAGACCTGAAGGTAACCGAAGGCGAGATCCCGGGCGACCTGTACGGAGCGTACATGCGCAACGGCCCGAACCCGATATTCGAGCCGCGTGGCGATTATCACTGGTTCGACGGCGACGGCATGGTGCACGGCGTGTACCTGCGCGACGGCCGAGCCAGCTACATCCGCAAATGGGTCAAGACTCGTGCGCTGCACGACGAGATCGCGCAAGGCAAGGTGGAATTGTCCGGGATCATGGGCCCGTACGACATTTCCCGGATCGCCGGCCAGGAAGCCACCGGCATGAACGCGTTTTACTGCAAGGACACCTCGAACACGACGCTGAACCTTCATAACGGCAAGCTGCTTTCGGCCTGGTACAACGCAGGCCGCGTGTACAGCATGGATCCGCTCACGCTCGAGACGGAAGCCGAAGAGACTTTTGCGGGCGGCATCGACACTCCGCTGAACGCCCACGGCAAAGTGGATGCGCAGACGGGCGAATACATCAATTACGGTTACGCCGATTTCCAGCCGTGGCTCACGTATTACGTGATCTCGGCCGACGGCAAGGTGCGGCACAAGACGCGTGTCGACCTGCCGGGTCCGCGCCTGCCGCACGATACGACCATCACGCCGAACTACACGATCCTGCACGATTTCCCGCTCTATCACGACATGGACGTGCTGCGTCGCACCGGTCACCGCGTAGTGCAGTTCCGGCGCGACCTGCCGACTCGCTTTGGCGTGATTCCGCGCTATGGCACGCAGGACCAGGTGCGCTGGTTCGAATTCGAGCCGGGCTACGTGCTGCACATGGTGAACGCGTGGGAGGACGGCGACTGGATCACGATGGACGGCTGTTTCCAGCCGGATCCGACGATCCGGCGCGATCCCGAGGAAGGTCCGCTTGCGTCGATGCTCGCGTACCTGCGTTACAAGGGCCACCTGCGTCGCTGGCGCATGAACCTGAAGACGGGCGAGAAAAGCGAGCAGCAACTCGACGACCTGAACGTCGAGTTCTGCCTGCCGGACACGGAGTTGTACGGACAGCGCACGCGCTATTCATATCATCAGCTCGTCCCGACCGACCTGCAGACCCTGGCGTTCGAAGGCCTCGTGAAGTACGACCACCAGAACGGGTCGCGCGAAGTGTACGACTACCCGGCGGGCTGGTACCCGAGCGAGACCGCGTTTGCGAAAAGCACGCGTGGCGGCGACGAGGACAACGGCTACGCCGTCACGATCGCCACGAACATCAATGATTACCGCTCGGAGGCCTGGATCTTCAACGCCAAGCGCATCACCGCGGGGCCGGTCGCGCGAGTCGAATTACCGGGCCGCGTCGCTGTCGGTTTCCATGCCTCGTGGTTTACCGGCCAGAAACTCTGGCCCGATCAGGCCCGGGCCGTCGGCTGACCCGCAAGTTCGCTGTCGAGGTAGGCCACCAGGGTCTGCGGCGTATCCTTCGAGACTCGCGTACGCGGATAAACGTGCGCGGTCCGCAGCGCGCGATCGAACCACACGGCTTCCTGCTCAGGCTGTGCAGGCCGCGTGCCTGCGAGCCATAGAGCCGTGTCGGCGCCCGATTCCGCATCGCGCAATATCGATTTGAGGATCTTGCGGAATCTGGGCAGCGATCGCTTCACGCCGTCGGTGTCGGCCCAGCCGGGATGCATCACGTAGAAAGTGATGCCGCGTGCACCGTACTTGTCGCGCCAGAACTGGTTCAACACGATCTGGGCGCGCTTGTGGAAACCGTAGGCGCCGGTACCGTTGTATTTCTTCGGATTGGTCATGTTCAACATCGCGATGTTGAGCGGCACGTTGTAACCGCCACCGGACGTCATGTTGATGACGCAGCGCTCCGGGCGTACGCAGCAGGCCCCTTGCGATCAGTCCTTCGGTCAGCTGGTAATGGCTCAACAGGTTCGAGACGAACGAACTTTCGCGACCTTCCTTCGTGAGGGTGTGGTCATCCAGCAGCACGCCGACGTTATTGACGAGCACGTCGATCTTGCGGCCCTTCGCCTCCAGCTTCGCAAGCAGTGCTGCCGTATCGGACTGCAAGCTGAAGTCGCAACACTCGCTGTCGACGCCGCTGAGGCCGGCGGCTGCAGCGGCGCCGCGCAATTCGGCAAGCTTCGATTCGCTGCGGGCCACCGCGGTGACGGTGGCGCCGGCCCGCGCGGCGGCGAGCACGATGTGCCGGCCGAGTCCGCCGGAACCGCCCGTGACGAGCCAGTGCTGGCCGCGGTAGTCGGGGTTGAATGACGGCCAGGTCAGGCGTCGCGCACGGTGGCCAACCTGCGTAAAACTCAGCGTGAACCGGCCGTAGAACGCCGCGACCTTTTTCAATTGCTGGTAATTCATCGCTTTCCTCATGTGGTCCGGGGGCGGCGCCGGGCGCCTGCCACCGGATGCTAGACTGCCGGCACTTCCTGCGATTCCGCCCGGCAATGCCAAAAAAACAGGCGGCGCGTCGAGTGCCGCGCTCCCGCAATATCGAAACCATCCGCGTGCTGCTGCGCAGCGGCGAAGGCGCGCGCACGCTGCAGAGCATGGGCGACCGCTGGTCGTTCCTGTTGATGCGCGACGCGTTCCTCGGTATTCGGCGCTTCGAGGACCTGCGCCGGCGCACGGGCGCCTCGCGCGGCACGCTCACGGCACGCCTGAATGCGCTGGTCGAGCAGGGCATGCTTTATCGCAGCCCCTATGGCAATGCGCCGAGCCGGCTCGAGTATCGGCTGACCGAAAAAGGCCTCGCTTTTTACCCCGTCGCGCTGTGTCTCTGGGTCTGGGAAAGCCACTGGGGCGGCGAGTTCGGCCTGCCGCCGCGACTCGTCCACACGAAGTTGCGGCAAGACGCTGAATCCCGTGCTGGTCTGCAGTCATTGCGCAGCCCCGGTCTACCCGCCCGACGTGCGCTACGAACCGGGGCCCGGCGCCACGCACTACAGCAATCCGCGTGGGGCGACGCGCCGGCGCGAGAGCCCGCCGGCCGTCGCCGGCGATGGCGTGGACACGACGATGTTCCACTCCGTCGACACGGTCGGCGATCGCTGGACTGCGCTCCTCGTCGCATCGCTTTTTTTCGGCCTGCGCCGCTACGACGACATCAACGCAGCGCTCGGCATCGCGACCAACATCCTTGCCGACCGGCTGCGCCGCCTGCTGTCGGCGGGCGTGATCGAGCAGCGCCTGTATCAGGACAATCCGCCGCGCTACGAGTACCTCGTGACCAAGAAGGGCTGGGACCTGTTCCCCTTTACGATTGCGCTGCATGACTGGGGCACGCACTGGATTGCGTCGCCGCACGGGCCCGCGCATCAAGCTGCATCACCGCAGCTGCGATCGCCGCCTGCGTGGCAACCTCGTTTGCGGCGAGCTGTGGCGAGACGATCGACCCTCACGATGTGCAGATCCACCCGATCCAGCGTCAGCGGCGCGGTGGCCAGGGGAAAAAGCCACTCGTGCGTTGAATGTACTCCTGGTACCCGGGTCGCTTTTTCAGCATGCGGCGCTCGACCAGTTCCTTGCCCATCATCCCGAGGATCGAGCGTGTGAACATGACCGGCGAGATGACGGTGAGCCACCCCCACGGAACTTCACAGGCCACGAGCCAGAAGCCCCACCATACGCACGCTTCACCGAAATAATTCGGGTGCCGCGAATAGCGCCAGAGACCCGTGTCGAGCACTTTGCCGCCATTTGCAGGATCGGCCTTGAAGCGTGACAACTGGTAGTCGGCAATGCCCTGGAACGAGACACCGATCAGCACCAGCGCGGCGCCGAGCCAGGCGAGCGGGCCCAGCTCCTCCGGCGTCGGCGCGACCTGCGCGACCATGATCGGCGCGAGCGCCGATGAAGACCATCGCGCCCTGGTACAGGTTGATCCGCGTCAGGCTGTACCAGGCAAAACTCTTGCCCTGGTCCTCGATGTGCTTGCGGAAGCGGGCATAGCGCGCGTCTTCGCGGCCCCAGTTGCGCCACAGCAAGTAGCCGCCAAGGCGCGTCGCCCAGATGACCGCCAGCACGGCGACCAGCACGCGCCGCGGCTCGGCGCCGTCGGCGACGAAAACTCCCAGGACAGCCGCGGCGGCGATAGACGGTGCGAACCATATGTCCACCAGGCTCGAGTCGCGCATCGCGAGGCCGATGGCCCACAGCAGCGTAAACGAACCGAAAACGAGCACCGCGTCCGCGAGCGCCAATCGAATCAGATCGTCGAGCATTGCCGAACCCCCCGGCGCGCCACAGGGCGCGCTCAGACCGCAGACTAAAACGCTGCGGTGTCACTTGCAATACTGAACCGTCGCGCAGGCCCACGCGAGCAAGCTTCAGACGGCTATCGCGCCGCTGCGCGGGCGCGGGCCAGGCGAGCGACTCGTGCTCGTCGATCACCGCATCGAGGCGTGCCGCCAGTCGCACCGGCCAGGTCACCGTGCGGCGGGCATCCAGGTCGGCCGCGGCGCAGACGAACTCGATGACGCTGGCGATGCAGTCGCGCGTGGCGTTCAGCAGGATCACGACGCCCTGCATGCGTTTGGCATTGCGCACCGACGAAACGCGCATGCACACCGACCTCGTCGCCGACGTGGACCTCGTTCTGGTACCAGATGTGATGCTCGAGGTCGAAGAGCCCGACGCGCTCGGTCCGCACCCACTCCTCGTCTATGCCGAGCATGGCCAGGATCGGGATCGGTGCACTCGTTGTACATGGCAACGTGGTACTGCACGTTGACGTGGCCGTTCATGTCCTCCCACTCGCGCGGCACGCGGATGCGGACGAGTTCCGGCAGTTCGCGCACCTGGGCAGTCGTCGGCATCTCGATTCGCAAGCCCGTCATTCCTCAGTTGCTTATTTCAGTTGCCGCGGCGGGCGGCCGGCGCGCCTGGCAGTTGGAGTTTGCTGGTTCGCCTGTAGCTTGCGCAATAGAACCCACGTACGTATTCTCGGGCCGGCATTGCACAGAGCCGGCACCCCGGCTATCACGCGCCCGGAGGTCGCACCCGACATGAGCCACACCGAAACGATCGAGGCGTACTACGCCGCCTGGAAAGCCGATGACCTCGAAGCCGTCATGAGCCTGTGCACCGATGACGTGATCGCGGTCAACATCCCGATCGGGCCGATCAACGGCAAGGCGGCCGTGCGCAAGTTCTTCAGCGTTTCGGCGCGGGGATGACTGCGAAGCGCTACGACGTGTTCCGGATCCTCGAGTCCGGCGACGCTGCGCGTCGTCGAAGGCGTCGAGAATTACACCAAGGGCGACAAGCAGGTGAGCCTGCCCTACATGTCCACGTTCCTGTTCCGCGGTCCGCTGATCTGCGAATGGCGTGACTACTTCGACCTGCAGACCGTCCTGAAGCAGCTCGACCTGCCGCTCGACGGTTCGCGCCCAGCTCAAGTCGCCGCCAGCGCCTGAGCGTGTCGATGGCCGCTGCGGAACACCGGCCGCCCTGGTTCGATCCGGCAACGCCGGCGCGGGAAGACTGCGTCCTGAAGGCCATGCTCGACGCGCGGGCGGCGCGCCATCCCGACCGCCGGTTTGCGCTGTTCGAGGACGGCAGCACGTGGACGTATGCCGAGTGCCACGCCGACGTGCGTGCGGCCGCCGCGGCATTGCAGCGTCTCGGTGTGAAGAAAGGCGATCGCGTGGCGGCGTGGTTGCCAACAGGACGCCACGATGGTGCTCACCTGGTTTGCCGCCAATTACCTGGGCGCCGTGTTCGTGCCGTTGAATACGGCGTATCGCGGCGACGTCCTCGCGCACGTCGTCAACTCATCTGCTGCCGCGGTCATGATCGCGCATCACCAACTCGTGCCGCGGCTCGAGGGTCTGCAGCTTTCACACCTGCGCGAGGTAATCGCGGTCGGTGGCAGCACCGCTTCAGCCCATCCGGCGCTGACCGTGCTCGACGAGTCCGCGCTCTACGGCGACGCGGCCGAACTCGACGACAGCGCCGAGATCAATCACTGGGATATCCAGTCGATCATCTACACCTCGGGCACGACGGGCTATTCGAAGGGTGTGCTGTCGCCGTACCTGCAGCTTTACTGCACGGCAATGGTCGTCTACGGCTACGTGCGCGACGGCGAGTCGATCCTCGTGAACCTGCCCATGTTCCACATCGGCGGCACCAGCCCGACGTACTGCGCACTGGTCCGGGGCGGCAGCATTTACCTGGTCGACGGCTTCAGCACGACCAGGTTCTGGGACCAGGTGCGCCTCGGCAACTGCGTGAGCACCTCTGGACTCATCGGCGTAATGGCCGCGTTTCTCGCGAAGTCCGAGCCGCGTGCCGACGATGGCGACAATCCGCTGCGCTGCATGACGATGTTCCCGGTCAACGAGGAAACCGTCGGACTGGCACGGCGCTACGGCTTCGACTACCTGACCGGTTTCAACATGACCGAGGTTTCCTCGCCCTTGGTCACGGACGTGAATACAAAAACCTACGGCTCCTGCGGTCGGCCGCGCAGCGGCATGCAGTGCCGGCTCGTCGACGAGCACGACGTCGAAGTTACCCATGGCACCATCGGCGAGATGGTCGTGCGCAGCGACACGCCCTGGACCATGAACGTCGGCTACAACGGCCTGCCCGAGGCGACGGCAGCGGTCTGGCGCAATGGATGGTTCCACACGGGCGACCTGTTTCGGCAGGATGCCGAAGGCAATTTCTTCTTCGTCGATCGCATCAAGGACACGATCCGTCGCCGCGGCGAGAACATCTCGTCGTTCGAGGTCGAGAGCGCCGTGCGCCAGTATCCGGAGATCGACGAAGTGGTAGCCGTCGGCGTGGCCAGCGAGATCGAGGAGCAGGAGGTCCTGGTCGCGTGACGAGCAAGCCCGGGCGGACGGTCGACCCGGTGGCACTGACCGAGTTCCTGATCCCCCGGCTCGCCTATTTCATGGTTCCACGCTACGTGCGTGTCGTCGCGGAGATCCCGAAGACCGAAACCAACAAGCCGCGCAAGGTCGTATTCCGGGATGCCGGCGTGACGGCCGATACCTGGGACCGGGAGAAGGCCGGCATCCGCCTCCGCCGCGACAAGCTGTAGTCGGCGAGCGAGCGTTGGCGGGATCGGGCCGATTGGAGGTCCGGGAACCGTCACGAGGCAGGGACGCCGAGTGCGAGCCTACAGGGACGTACTTGCGGCGTGTTCCCGGGACCTCTTATCGGACCGTTACCGCCGATGCGCTGCGAGGCGGCTCAGACGTCAGCGACCACGGCGGCTTGCGCTGCCTTACTTACCTTGACCGGGATTGCGCTCATGCGCGGCAGGCCGCTGATCGGGTCAAAGTCGATGCGCGTCGTCGACGAGCGCCGAGGTGCTTGCACCCCGTCCGTCGCCATTACGTTGCTCGAACCCGTGGGCGAGCGACACCACGCCCGGTCGAACGTCGGCCGCGAATTGCAGCACGGCCCGCACTGCGCCAACGGCTCGATTCGATCAGCATCGTGTCGCCATCGGCGAGGCCCACGCGCGCCGCATCGTCGGGATGCAGATAGGCCGGGTTGAACGGACGGCGCCGGCGCAATGCCGGCAGCTGCTGGCCCACCGAGTTGTAGACCGCGTGCTCGCGGCGACTCACGAGCAGTAAGTCGAGGTGCTACGGCCGTCGTCGGCGCGACCGGCGTAGAAGCCGGTGCTGGTGTCTTCGCACCGAGGCCGGCGTCGGGCGCAGCGCACCGTGCCTGCGCAGCAAGCTCGCGCGCTATCGCGGACAGTTCACTCAGCATCGCCGCGTGACCGAGCTGCAGGCGATGCGGCCATCCTTCGTCCTTCGGCGCCGCAAATGGCTGTGGGTCCGGAAAAACGTGGCCGTGCGGATACCGCTTTATCTCGGCCAGCGGTACGCGGCTGCGCGCCACGAATTGCTCGAGCAGCGCATCGGTCGTCGGCGGGTTCTGCATGTCGAAGAGGTGGCCACGGTAGGCCAACTGCATGCCCATCGCGCGGCCCAGTTCATAAAAGAAGCGCCAGTCTTCGAGCACCTCCGAGCCTGGCGGTGGCTCGATGATCTGGGGCTGGTATTGCGCGTAGGGCTCCTGGTAGCCGATCGACAAGCCGTAGGTCGTGATGCCTTCGTTGCCAAAAGTGATCGCGGGCGTTTCGAAGCCGAAGCGCGGCCCGATCACGTAGTGCGCAAGACGGGCCGTCGCCGAAACCTGCGGGTCCACGACCACGAGCAGTTCGAGCGCCGCAAGCGCACGTTGCGTCTTGGCCTGGTTGGGCCATGACAGCATGGGATTGCCGCCGACGACGAACAACGCCTTCACCTGCCCGGGCCCTGGCGTGAGTATCTCGTCCGCCAGCGCGGCTGTCGGCATTCCGGCGGCCGTGTCGGTCAGGCCACGCACACGCAGTGTTTCGCCGAAGCCTGACGCGAGCCGCGGTTTTTCCGTGCGAGCGACACCCGAGAACTGGCGAAACAGTACACCGCGATTCGGCAGCAACTCACCTGCACGAATCCAGCGGCCGCAGACCGTGTTCAGCGCCAAGACGAGGTAATCCATCAGCAGACCGTGCGGCGCCATGCTCGGACCGGTGCCGCTCGTCGCATTGCCGCGGCGTGCCGTCGCGAACATGCGCGCCGCCGTCGCGATGTCGGCAGCCTCGACGCCCGCCACGGTCGCCACGCGCTCTGGTGTAAACGGCGCGACCGCCGCACGCAGTTCCTCCAGACCTTGAGTTTCGCTCTCCACAAAAGCTGCGTCGTGCAGTTGCTCGGCGAAAATCACATGCAGCATCGCTGCCAGCAGTTCACTGTCGTGGCCCGGCAGGCATTGCAGGTGCAATTCGGCTTTGCGGGCGGTCTCGGTCCGGCGCGGATCGATGACGATCAGTTTCAGGCCGCGCGCGCGAGCCTCGTGCAGACGCTTCGCGGGATTGAAGGCCGGAATGCCGCCCCACATCGAAACCAGCGGATTGGCGCCGACCAGCAGGCACACGTCGGCATCGGCGAAGGCCTGCGGGCCCGCACCCCAGCGCCCGTGCATGGCCATCGCAATGGGTTTACCAGGCTGGTCGATCGTGGCATTGGTGAAACGCATCGGCGAGCCGATCGCATCCATGAAGGCGTCACGCAGCATGACGCCCGGCCGGACAGAAGTGACTGAAGGTGCCGCCATACATCGCGACCGCGCGTGGACCGTGCCGGGCAACGATCTGCGTGAGCCTTGCGGCGATGCCGGTGAACGCCGCATCGACGGAAACACGCTGCAGCTGCGCCTGCATCGTCGCGTTGCAGTGGATGCAGCACGCGTCCGGGATCACGATGAAACTCGTGATAGTTGCGACCTTTGACGCAGCGAGTACCCGTGATACATCGGGTTCTCGATGTCGCCGATCAGGCTGACGACCTGGCCGTGCTCCATCGTGACCTTCAAGCCGCACGTCGCGTGGCAGAAACGACAAATGGCGGTGGTTTCGGTCACTGCGGCCCCGCCGAAAGAAAAGGGGCGATGCGCGCCGTGCGCACCGCCCCCGTGTTGCGATCAGAACTTGTAGCGTGAAGTCGACGCCGTAGGTGGCCGGCGCACCGAACTGCGAAACCTCTTCACCGAAGAACGAGATGATGTTCACGCGATACAGTTCGTCGGTCAGGTTCTTGCCCCAGATGGCCACTTCCCAGGGCGCGCCTTCCGGCGATAGCCCGATGCGCGCATCGACGCAGGCCGTACGAAGGCTCCTTGGCGATGTTGTCCGTCGCCCAGAACATGTCGCTCTGCCACGTGTAGTTCGCGCGGAAGTTCGAGCGCCCTGCCCCACGAGCCGAGATGCATCGTGTAGTCGAGCCGCGGCGCTCGACCTGCGTCTCGGGCGTGCGCTGCAGCCGGTTGCCCGAACTGTCGAGGGCAGGCCCGTCGTCGGGTTGATCGCAGACTCGATGAAGTCCTCGTACTTGGCATCGACGTACGAGCCCCACAGTGAAAATCGCAGGTCGTCGGTGGCAGCAAGCGTCGAACTCGGCCTCGACACCCTTGATCTTCGCGCTCGCCGCGTTGTCGGTGAGGTTGCAGAGACACGCCGCATTGGTCTGCGTGACCTGCAGGTTCGTGTAGTCCATCGTAAAGACGTCCGCGTTGATGCGCAGCCGGCGGTCGAACAAGTCCGACTTGATGCCCAACTCGTAGTTCTTGGCGCTCTCCGGATCGAACGGCGTGATCGCCTGCGGGATGTTCGCCGGCGTGTCGTCGAATCCGCCGCCCTTGAAGCCTTCCGAGTACGTGAAGTAGGTGAACAGCGTATCGCTGATCTTCCACTCGAGCATGGCCTGCGGCGTGGTCTCGGTCCACTCCTCCGAATAGTCGCGTGCTGAAACCCTCGCCCTCGACCGTAGGTCCACTTGTTGGGCGCGAGGCACGTAGCCACGCCCGTGCCACCAGTGGCAGTCCGAATGATCGTGCCATCCGGCGCGCGGCAAAGCGACTCGATCGTCACGTTGGCGCGCGGGTCGTTCGGGTTGAAGCGGTCACCCGTTTCGACCACGAGGGCACTGATGTCGCCCTCTTTTTCGTCGCGCGTGTACCGCACGCCGGCGCTCAGCTTCAACGCTTCGGTGATCTTGAAACCGAGCTGGGCGAAGCCGGCGTACTGGTCGACCTCGCCTTCGTTGTCCCACCGGCTTTCGCCGCTCAGCGTCGACAGCGGGTTATTGCCGCCGGCAGCGCGGGCACGCTGCCCAAGAAGTTCTCGCCGATGAAGTCGTCCTTCTTGTCGGACGTCGTCCTGCTTTATAGAACGCGCCCGCGATCCAGTCGAAGCGGCTGTCGTCGTTGTTGGACGTGAACCGGAACTCCTGGCTGAGCGCGCTCGCCGTCCACGTCCTCGCCCACCGGCTGCGCGAACAGGAACTGGCCGTTGTTCGACGTCGGCGGCACGCGGTGCCGTACTTCGCGTTCATCCACGCGATGTAGGCGGCCCAGTTCGCGAGCGCTCCAGCCCAGCGCCTCAGGGCCCGCGCCCGTCTGGTCATAGAGCTGGCGCTACTGCCGTCGCGATATCCGGTCAACGAGTTGAACGTAAAGAGGTCGCCTCTTTTTCGATATCGAGCGTGATGCCGTAACCGTCACGTTCGAGGTGCTGGTTGATGCGGGGCTCTGCCCGTGTACTCGAAGCTCTGTGCCACGTTCCGGCGCGGGTCGGTGATGCCGAGGTAATCGCGCAGGTTGCTCCAGGGTCGCGTGCAGTTCGTCGCAGGTAGCTCGTCTCGCAAGACTTCGTGCCGCCATCGACTGCGACCACGTTGATGCCGTTCGTCTAGTCCTCGGTGTAGTCGAAGATGCCCCGGGTTTGCCAGCCGGAGTCGTTGCTTCCACAGCAACTGGGCGCGAGCCTGGATCGAATCGAGGTCTTCGACGTCGCGGTCGTGCAGGATGTCGCGGCGTAGCCGTCGTGCCTGCGCGTCTGGAACGACAAGCGGCCCGCAAGGGTGTCGGTGAGGCCGCCGGTCAGGTGAGCCCGACACGAGCATCGAGGCGTAATTGCCGAACGAAGCCAGGGCCTTGCCCGAGGTCTCGAACTCCGGCGCGGCCGTGATGATGCTGAGCGCACCACCGACGACGTTCTTGCCGAGCAGCACGCCCTGCGGGCCGCGGATGATCTCGATGCGCTCGAGGTCGTAGAAATCGAAGTTGTAGTCGCCGGTGCGGCCGATGTAGACGCCGTCGACGAACGTGCCGACCGACGGGTCGGCCGTCGGCGAGTCGAGGCGGGTGTTCGTGATGCCGCGGATGTTGAGTTCCTGGTCGAGCGGCGTGCCCGCCGTGAGCGAAAACGCCGGCACGCTGTTCGCGAGGTCGGAGACCGAGAAGATCTTGTCTTCTTCCAGCGCCTCGCCCGTGTACGCGGAAATCGCGATCGGCGTCGTCTGCAGGGACGTCTCGCGGCGTTGCGCCGTAACGACGATTTCTTCGAGACCTTGTCTGCGCGAGCCGCCGGCATCGCCGCCGCGAGTAGAAAGCACGCTGGCCACGGCGCAGGCGACGGGCGTGGAGCGAACGGAGAAGCGCTTGCGATCAAGAGTCATCTAGAGTCCCCCTCAGGACGATGTGTGCGGATATGTGCGTTGCGCCAAGACAACGCTAGGTCGCTTGCTCAACTAGACTGGCTGTAGGCTACTCCGTCGACGACGTGGCTCGCAAGCCTTTGGACGACAGCAGTTGAAAGTCGGCGTACGACTTCGCAGCGCGTCCGCGAATTCGCGGCAGACGCCCGGACACCTGCAGCGGCCACTTTGTTGTTGCGCAAAAGCATCAGTTGCGCGCCGTGATCCTACATCGTCGGAACACGGGTCCAGCTCGACCGTCGTTGCGCGGCGCGCCCAGCCCTGACCCGACGACGATCACCTGGCCGTTGACGCGCGAGCGTTCGCTTACCAGCGCCGCAACCAATGGCGCGACGAGGTCTGGCGACATTGCTGCGCGTGTCGCTTCGTCGACGTGGCCCGCCGTCATGCGCGTCGCGGCGTACGGCGCTATTGCATTGCAATACACGTCGCGCGAGGCGCCCTCCGCCGCCAGCGAGCGGGCAAGCGCCGATCAGGGCCGCCTTCGACGCCGCATACGCAGAAAGGCCGTGCAGACCGTGCAGCCCGGCCGACGACGTCGAGACGAGCACCCGGCCGTGGCCGGCGCTCGCGCATGTGCGGCCCAGACGGCATGGGTTACCTGCACCGTCCCGAAGAAATTCACCTCGAAGATCGAACGGAACGTCGCAAGGTCGATCTTGTGAAACGCGGCGTGCTGGTCGACGCCCGCGTTGTTGACGAGCACGTCGAGCCGGCCCCAGGTGTCGAGGGCCTGGCGCACCATGCGGTCGCCCGCGCCCTCGCCGCAGACGTCGTCATGATTGGCGCTCGCGACGCCGCCATCCGCAATGATCTCCTCGACGACACGATCGGCGCTGCCGCGGCCCGCCGCGTCCACCTCGCGGCGCCGGTTGTTGACCAGCACGCGCAACCCGCTCCGCGCCAGGTGCCGCGCGTAGGCGCGGCCGAGCCCAGTGCCGGCGCCGGTGACTATCGCCACCCGCGCTGTCGTGTCCACGCCCGGCTTGACCATCGACGAGGATTCCTTTCAGTCTTGTAAAGCAAGTGTCAGGGCGGCCGTCGCCCGCCGCAAGGGGAATCCAGCATGAGCACCGCACCGCGCGCCGTGGGCGCAGCCGACCAACGTCTCGAGCGCTGTCTGGCGAGGGACGAAATCCGGGACGTACTGGCGCGCTATGCGCGCGGCGTCGACCGGGCCGATGCCGCATTACTGAAGTCCTGTTATCACCCCGACGCCATCGAAGAGCATGGCGGCAACTATACGGGCAACGCTTTCGCGTACATCGACGGCGCCGTGCCGCGCATCCGCACGATGGGCGTCATGCAGCACCTGCTCGGCACGAGCCACATCGAATTCGACGGCGACACGGCCTGGGTTGAAACGTACATCTGGACCTTCGCGCGCTTTGCCGGCGACGATGGCGCGACCGACACGTTCACCGGCGGCCGGCTCGTCGATCGCTTCGAGCGGCGCGACGGGGCCTGGAAAATCGCGCACCGGCGCACCGTGTTCGACTGGAACCGGGACACCCCGACGCACGAAGGCTGGTGCAACGGCTTGTTCGATCCGGCGCAAGCCGGGCATGCGGCGCGGCCGCAAGGACGAGCAGGATCCATCGTACGAGCGCTTCTGAGCTGCCGCCTTGAGCACGTCCCCGGCACCGTTTCGCATGACATATTTTCCGTCGTCGGCGATGCGCGTCGAGCATCGCAACGACGGCTCGATGATCGTCGCGCCGGTCGTGGAGCTGGAGCCGTACGTTGCGAACCTGCCTGCCGTGCTGGCCGACTGGGCGGAGCGTGCCGGGCGACCGTGTCTACCTGGCGCAGCGCGTTGCGCGCGGCGGTCCGTGGAACATCGCACACTTACGCGGCGATGAAGCGCGATGCCGATGCCGTGGCGCAGTGGTTGCTCGATCGCCGCATCGCCCCGGGCCGCTCGGTTCTGGTGTTGTCGGGGAATTCGATCGCGCATGCGGCGATCAAGTACGGCGCCATGGCGGCACGCGTGCCGGCCTGCCCCGTCAGCGTGAATTACGCGCTGATGCCCGGCGATTTCGGCCGGCTGCGGCACGTCGTGAGCCTGGTCAAGCCCGCGGTGGTGTTTGCCGAGCAGGCCAGCACGTTCCGGCGCGCCCTCGAGACAAGTCGATTTCGGCGATGCCGTCGTCGTCACCGATGATCCGGCTGCGTTGTCGCGTCCCGCCGTCGCCTACGTCCGAGGTGCTGGCGACGCCCGTGACGGCAGCCGTGCAGCAATCGATCGAGTGCCATCGATCCCGACGAGCCCAGCGCTTACATGCTCACGTCGGGCTCGACCAGCATGCCCAAGGCCGTGATCCAGACGCAGCGCATGATCGCGTCGAACATCGCACAGGGCCGGCAGGTGCTCGGGCAGACGGCCGGCTGGAACGACGTGATGCTCGACTGGTTGCCGTGGAACCACGTCTCGGGCGCCTTCACGAAGTTGGGCACGATGACGAGCGGCGGCACGCTGTATATCGACGGCGGCCGGCCCATGCCCGGACTGTTCGAGGAATCGCTGCAGAACCTCAAGGAAATCACGCCGAAGTTCTACGTCAACGTGCCGTTCGGCTACGCGATGCTGGCCGATGCCCTCGAGAAGGATCCCGAGTTGCGCGAGCGCTTTTTCGGCAGCGTGCGTCTTGCGCTGTACGGTGGCGCGGGCCTGCCGCAAACGCTGTACGACCGGTTCCAGCGACTCGCCATCGAGACCATCGGCGAGCGCATCTTCTTCACGACGGGCTACGGCGCGACGGAAACCTCTTCGGGTTGCATGGCGATCTATTTCCCGACCGAGGAAGTCGGCATCGGCCTGCCCATGCCGGGTATCACGTTGAAGCTGGTTCCGAACGGGCCGCGCTATGAGGTGCGGCTGCGCGGACCGATGATCACGCCCGGCTACCTGGCGAACCCCGAAGCCAACCGCGGCATCTTCGACGACGAGGGCTTTTACCGCACCGGCGATACCGCGCAGCTGCATGATCCGGACGACATCCAGAAGGGGCTCAAGTTTGCCGGGCGGCTTGCGGAGGACTTCAAGCTCGCCACGGGCACGTGGGTCGCCGCAGGCCGCCTGCGCGCCGAGCTGCTCGAAGCATTCGCGCCGTTGCTTGCCGAGGTGCTGGTCTGCGGCGAGAACCGTGAGTACGTGGCGCTGCTCGGCTGGCCAAAGACACCCGAGGCCGCGACGGCCACTGCGGACCTTTCGGCCCGGCTGGCCGGTTTCAACGCTGCGCGCGGCTCGAGCGAGCGAGCCGAGCGGCTCGTTGTTGTTGACCGAGCCGCCGAGCGCGGACCACCACGAAGTCTCCGACAAGGGCACGATCAATCAGCGTGTTGCCCTGACCCGCAGGGCCGACGACGTCGAGCGGCTGTATGCGCACCCGCCCGGTCCAGGCGTCATCCTTCCCGCGCGTTCAACGTCCTGAGCGATTCACCAGCACCGAGGCATATTCATGGATATCAAAGGCAGCGTAGCGATAGTCACCGGCGGCAACCGCGGTATTGGCGAGGCATTCGTGCGCGTGCTGCTGCAGTCCGGCGCGCAGAAAGTCTACGCGGGCAGCCGCGATCCGAAATCCGCTGCGCACCTCGTGAAGGAATTTCCGGATCGCTGCGTCGCGATCGAGCTCGACGTGACCGACGGCGCGCGAAATCGAAGCCGCCGCGCGCTCCGGTGGCGACGTGAACCATCGTCGTGAACAATGCCGGGCTGTTCGCGAACAAGCTGTTGCTCGGCGCACCCGACATGGCGACGGCGAGGGAGGAAATGGAGGTCAACTATTTCGGGACACTGGCAATGTGTCGCGCGTTTGCACCCATTCTCGGCCGCAATGGCGGCGGCGCGATCATCAACGTGCTCTCGGCCGCGGCGCTGGTCAGCGTGCCGAACATGGGCGGGTACGGCGCCGTCGAAGGCGGCCACACGCAGCCTCTCGGGTGCGGTCCGGGCGGAACTTGGGCCGCAGGGCACGCAAGTCACGGCGTTGATCGTCGGCTCGGTCGACACGCGCATGGCCGCGCACGTCGAGGGCGGCAAGGAAAAGCCGGAGGACATCGCTCGTGCGGGCCTGCGTGCCATTACGCGGGGCATCGACGAACTCGATACCGACCGCATGGCCGTCGAAGTGCGCGCGGCGCTGCAGCTCGATCCCAAGGGGCTCGAAAAGCGCATGGCGAAAATGCTGCACGCGCCCGTGATCCGCACGGGACGCTGAAGGATTCGAGCCCTGGCGGAACCCCTAGAACAGCGCTTTGCGTGTCGCGAGCTTGTCGAGGTAAGCGGGCATCGGCTCGCCTGCCTTGAGCTTCGTGAACACGCCGCGGTCGAAATAGTCGCGCCATTCGGCCACGAGCCCTTCGCGGAAAATCATCACGCCGCAATACGGGATGACGACACGACGGCCCTCCGGGGTTACGAAGTCGTCGACGCCTTCGAGGAACAGGCTATGCTCGTTCTCCGCGTAATCGAAGATCCGCCAGCGCACGTCACTCATGCCGGCCCCGAGCGTGCCGAGCGTCTGGCGCATCGCGGCCTTGCCGAGGATCGGCGGACTGCCGACATGGGAATGCCACACGATATCGTCGGTGACCCGTGCCAGCACCGCTTCGATGTCCTTGCGACGCCAGTCCTTGACCATGCCGGCGAACTGCTTGAATTTCTTCGAGTCGGCCTCCGTCTTGGCGATCGCATTTTCAATGCCCGCCACGCTGGCAACGGCGGCGACGGCAGAACCCTGGATGAAGTGGCGACGATCCATGCAACATTCCCCTCGATGACGGCTGCCCCAGGACCGGGGTCGCTTTCGTTACTGGACCATACAGCACGGGGCCGCGCGTGGACAACCGAGCTCGATGCGGAATCGATGACCGGAACCTGTGACCGCAACCTGATGCGCAGATTCGCCCGCACGGAGGGACACCGGCTTGCGCACGACCAGTGAAGCGCTGATTCGCGAGTATCGCGCGCGCGGCTGGTGGACGGACACCCGCATCACCGACCTGTTCGACGCGGCGATCCGGTCGGCTCCGTCGCAGCTCGCCGTGCTCGATCCGCCGAATCGCGCAGCGCTGGTCGGCGGACGAGCCGTTGCGGCTCACCTTTGCCGAGGTCTGCAGAACTGGCCGACGGCTATGCGCTGCGCCTGCTGGAACTGGGCCTGGGTCGCGACGATATCCTGGTCACGCAGTTGCCCAACATCGCCGAATACCCTGCGCTCTACCTGGCGGCGCTGCGTCTTGGCGTGATCGTGAGCCCCGTGCCGATGCAATTTCGCCGTCACGAACTCGAGCAGATCGTCGACCTGACCGGCGCGCGCGCGATCCTTGCGGTGCGAGCGCTCAAGGGTGCGGACTATGCAGCCAATGCGGTGGAACTCGCCGCGGGTCGCTCGCTGCAGGTGCTTTGTCTCGGTGACGATGGTCCGCCGGGCACGACGCCGTTCCTGCCGGCAGCGGTCACGGACGAATCGCGTCAGCGGCTGCGGGACTACGTCGACTCGATCGCGGTCTCCGCCGATGACATCGCCACGATCTGCTGGACATCGGGCACCGAGGGCAAACCCAAGGGCGTGCCGCGCTCGCACAACCACTGGATCTCGATCAGTTACGGCCATCTGCACGGTGCGGGCATCCGGCGCGGCGAGCGGCTGCTGAATCCGTTTCCGCTGATCAACATGGCGGCGATCGGCGGCTGCTTCATGAGCTGGTTGCACAGCGCCGGCACGCTCGTGCTGCACCACCCGCTCGATCTCGGCGTCTACCTGCGGCAGATCGCCGAGGAAAGACCGCAATACGCGATCGCGCCGCCCGCGATCCTGAACATGCTGCTGAAGGACGAGTGCATGCTGGCCGGGGTCGACCTCTCCTGCCTGCGCTGCATCGGTTCGGGGTCCGCACCGCTCGATCCTGAAATGATCCGCGGTTATCACGACCGCTTCGGCATCGAGATCGTGAACGCGTTCGGCTCGAATGAAGGTGTCTCGTTGCTGAGCAATTCGGACAATGCGTCGGATCCGGTACATCGCGCGCTCTGGTTCCCGCGCTACGGGCGCGATGAGATCGAGTGGTCGCCGCCGCCGCCCGTCCATATCCGCACGCGCATCATCGATCCCGAAACGGGCGCGGAAGTCCTGGAGGCCGGTACGCCCGGCGAGATGCAGATCACCGGTCCGACGGTGTTCGACGGCTACTTCCGCGCGCCAGAGGTCACGGCGCAGTCGTTCACGGCCGATGGATGGTTCCGCACGGGCGACCTGTTCGAACTTTGTGGCGAGGGGACTCGCTGCGGTTTTATCGGTTCATCGGACGACTCAAGCAGATCATCATCCGCGGCGGCGTCAAGATTGCACCCGAGGAACTCGATACCGCACTATCGCAGATGCCCGATGTGCTGGAAGGCGCAGTGACGGGCTATCGCGACGAAATCATGGGCGAGCGCATCTGCGCGGTGGTCGTGCCGTGCGCCGGCGCGACGCCGACACTCGAATCGGTGCGGGCACACTTCGCCGCGGTCGGTCTAGCCCGCTTCAAGCACCCCGAGCGGCTTTGCGTCGTCGACCAGTTGCCGCGCAACAGTGTCGGCAAGGTGGTGCGCGGGGAACTTGCGAAACTGGTCGAGACTATGGCGCGTGGTGAATCGTCGTGACCGAACCCCCCGCGACAACATCCGGCACCGATGCGAGCGCGAATTCCGGCTCGGGTGGTGCTACGGGGCGAGGCTTTACGCCGGCGGCCGCGAAACAACCCGCGTCGATCGGCGGGCTGCTGAATTTGCAGGCGGCGCGCGATCCCGATCGGCCCGCCCTCTCCTGCGAGCGACGTTACGCTCACCCGAGCCGAACTCGCCGCCCGCGTGAATCGCAGGGCTCGCGCACTGCAACGCGTGGGCGTGGCCGATGGTGATTTCGTGGCAATCGCGCTACCGAATGGTCCGGCGATGCTGGAGGTCGCCTTCGCCTGCTGGGCGCTCGGAGCGACGCCTGCACCCGTGTCGCATCGACTGCCGCCGCTCGAACTGCAGGCCATTCTCGCGCTGCTCGAACCGAAGGTGATTGTCGGTGGCGCCGCCGCGCGTGCAGCGGGCGCGGCCGTGGTCGACGAGCAGGCTTTGTACGATCCGGCGCTTTCGTCCGCGCCATTGCCGGAGCGGATCTCGAAACACGTCAAGGCGATCGCCAGCGGGGGCAGCACCGGCCGGCCGAAAGTCATCGTCGATCATGCAATGGCGGTACTCGATCCGGATACCACGGCGCTGGGCATGCGTGCCGGCGACACCGTCGTGATCCCGGGTCCGCTGTACCACTCGGCACCCTTCGGCCTCGCCTACTCGGCGCTCTGCTGGGGCTGCCATGTCGTGATCTCGCCAAGGTTCGATCCGGCCGACACGCTGCGGCAGATCGAGCGGCATCGCGGCAACTGGCTGTACCAGGTGCCGACCATGATGCACCGCATCTGGCGCATGCCCGAGGCAGAGCGACTGAGCTTCGATCTCTCCTCACTGCGAGTTCGTCTGCCACATCGCGGCGGCCTGCCCGATCTGGCTCAAGGAAAAATGGATCGAGTGGCTCGGACCGGACAAGATCTGGGAGGTGTATTCAGGCACCGAGGCCATTGCCGCGACGATGATCGGCGGCCGCGAGTGGCTCGAGCACAAGGGTTCGGTGGGGCGTTTGCTGGCCGGCGCGCAGATCCGCGTACTCGACGACGCGGGCGAGCCCGTTGCGCCGGGTGAAGTCGGCGAGCTTTATTTTCTTCCGCCCGGCGGGCGTGGCTCGACGTACCACTACCTCGGCGCCGAGCCGCGCGCGCAAGGCGAATGGGAAACCTTCGGCGACCTCGGGCGCATCGACGAGGACGGCTATCTGTATCTCGCCGACCGGCGCACGGACCTGATCATTTCCGGAGGTGCCAACATTTATCCAGCCGAACTGGAGGCGGCCATCGACGCACACCCGGCCGTGCTCGCGAGCGTCGTCGTGGGTCTGCCGGACGAAGACCTGGGCCAACGCGCCCATGCCATCATCGAGGTACGCGCGGAGGCACCCCCGCTCGATTTCGCAGAGCTGCGCCACTTCCTGGCCGAACGACTCGTGTCCTATAAGTTACCGCGGAGTTTCGAAAGCACGACCGAGCGATTGCGCGACGACGCTGGCAAGATCCGGCGCAGCGCGTTACGCGATGCGCGCATCGCGCCGAACACGCCGTCCTAGGCCTCGGCCTCCGTTGCGACTGTCTCGACGAACAAGCGGCGCGCGAACCAGATGGCAAGGACACCCAGCGGCACCACGATCGCGGACAGCAGGCCGATCGCGATGCCGATCTTCGCGGGGTCCCGCAACCAGTAGTCGCTGATCAGCGCCACACCGGTCGGGCCGACCGTGAACGCGATGATGTTGCCGAACAGCAGATAGAGCGCCATGACCCGGGCACGCAGACGGTTCGGCGCGATGGCCTGCAGGCTCGCGGCCGGCAGGCCCTGTGTCAGTCCGAACGCGAGCGACATCGCCGCAATCGTGACCATCGCCATCGATCCCGTCGCTGCGAACGGCGCGGCGACCGCAAATGGCAAGGCCAGCAGGGCGCCTGCAATCGTGACCCTGATCGAGGCGTCCTTGATGCCCTTGCCCATGAGCCGGTCGACCCACCAACCGCCGAGCATGATGCCGGACGTGCTGAACACGAGCAGGATGCTGCCGTAGACCGCGCCGACGCGCGCAATCGGCCAGCCGTAGCTGCGCATCATGAAGGCGGGCGCCCACATCATGTACGCCGCGATCGACACACCGATCAGCGAGTACCCCGTGGCCAGCAACGTAAACACCAGCCAGCGTTCGCCCAGGAACGAGCCGAACGTGCGCGTGCCGTGATCCACGGCGGCAGCTTTCTCGTGACGTCGCGGCTCGCGCAGCGGCAACATGGCCAGGACCAGCAACGGGCCCGGCAACGCGACGACGAAGAACGCCAGCTGCCAGGTCTTCAACTCACCCACGAGTGGCAACGTCACGGGCGGGGCCGCGTTCGCCCATTGGATGACTACGCCGCCGATGATGAAGGCGAGGCCCACGCCGATGATGGCACCAATCGCGTAGACCCCCAGTGCGCGCGCCCGACGCTCCGGTGGGAAGCTGTCGGCGATCATCGAGTATGCGGCGGGGGACAGCCCGGCTTCGCCGACGCCGACCCCGATTCTGCGCCAGGAACAGCGTCAGGAAACTGTTGGCCATGCCGCAGGCGGCCGTCATCGCGCTCCAGAACATGATCGCGGCCAGGATCAGGTTGCGGCGCGAGCCGCGGTCGGCGAGCCACGCGAACGGGATGCCCATGATCGTGTAGAAGAACGTAAACGCGAGCCCCGTCAGCAGGCTGAACTGCGTGTCGGTGATGTCGAGATCGCGACTCACGGGCTCCACGAGCAACGCGAGAATCTGCCGATCGACGAAAGCCGTTGCGTAGCAGGCTACCAGCAGGAACACGGTGGCCCAGGCGCGTGCCGCTGAGGGCCAGCCCGGCGCATTCCCTCCTTCACTCACCGTTTGTGGGACCGCAAAGGACGACCAGTTTCCCCAGTGCCCCGCGTGCGGCGATCTTTGCAATCGCAGCGCCCCCGTCGGCGAGTGGATAACGGCCCGAGACGTGCGGACGGATTCTGCCGTCACGATATAACGTCAGCAGTTCCTCGATCTCCACGCGTGCGGCCGCAGGATCGCGCTGGACGTGCGCGCCATAGAGCACGCCCATCACGTCGCAGCCCTTGAGCAACGGCAGGTTCAATGGCAACCGGGGAATCTGGCCCCCGGCGAATCCGATCACCAGGTAGCGCCCGCCCCAGGCAATCGCACGGATGGCAGGCTCGGCGTATACATCGCCGACCGCGTCGCAGATGACGTCTGCACCTTGCGGACCGCAACCCTGCTTGAAGACCTGCGCGAGCTTCCGGCCATCGCTGGCATCGGCACCGGTCGGATACACGAAGCCAGTCGCAGCGCCCCGCGACAACGCGAGATCGACCTTTTCCTGGCTCGAGGCCGCCGCCACGACACGTGCGCCGCTGGCGTGGCCGATTTCGACCGCCGCGAGCCCGATGCCGCCGCCGGCACCCAGCACCAGCAGCGTCTCGCCTGCACGCAGGCGTGCGCGCCGGTTCAGGCCGTAATACACGGTGCCGTAAGTCGCAACCAGCGCCGCGCCATGCTCGAACGACATCGCATCGGGCATGCGCACGCACGAGACGGCGTTCACGACGAGCTTCTCGGTCATGCCACCCCAGCCCGGCAGTGCGATGACCCGGTCGCCGGGTTCAATCCCGACGACGTCCGCTCCGACCCGCTCGACGACTCCGGCGATTTCGCCGCCGGGCGCGAAGGGCCGCGGCGGCTTGATCTGGTATTGATCGCTGATCAGCAGCGCGTCCGGGAAATTGACACCGCAGGCGCGTACGCCGATCAACACCTCGCCCGGTCCGGGAGTCGGTTCAGGGACTTCTTCGAGAACGAGCGTGTCGGGTCCACCCGCTTGTTTACTGAGTAGTGCTTTCACTTCGACTCCGCGTGAGCGATGGGCATGGCGAGACGGCGGGGCCGCGGGTCAGAATTGCAGCGAGACGCCCGCAGCCGCGGCGGCCTTGCGCAGGAATTTGAGTCCGGGGCCGCCGGGTTCCTCACAGACACTTGCGGTACTGAAGTCCGAGATCTGTCCGAATTTGGCCGCGATGGTTTCCGGCGTGCGCTCCTGCTCGTCGAGGAAAACACCCTCGGTTTCGGCGAGCACGATCCGCGAGTAGCCGCCCGCAACGGCCGACAGGATCGTGCGCTTCGGGGCGTCGTCGCTGACCAGGAACAACGCCGCCGGTGTGACGGCTTCCGGCGTCATCAGCGCCAGCACTGCCTCCGGGAGCAGACCCTGCGTCATGCGTGTCGCCGCAGACGGAACCAGGGCGTTCACGCGGATGTCGTACTTGACCCCTTCGATCTGCAGCACGTTCATCAGTCCGACCAGGGCAGTCTTGGCGGCGCCGTAATTTGCCTGCCCGAAATTGCCGTAGAGCCCGGACGTTGAACTCGTCAGCAGGATCCGGCCGAAGTTCGCGGCGCGCATGTGTGGCCAGACTGCCTGGCAGCACACGACGGCGCCGAGCAGGTGCACGTTCACGACGGTCTGGAAATCGCGCAGCGTGCCCTTGGCAAAACTGGCATCGCGCAGGATGCCGGCATTGTTGATCAGGATGTCCACCCGGCCCCAGGCCTGCGTGGCCGTGGCGACCATGTGCGCCACTTGTTCGGGATTCGTGACATCCGCACCGTGCGCAAGCGCTTCACCGCCCGCCTCGCGAATCTCGGTTGCGACTTTCTCAGCGGGTGCGGACGAACCGCCGGTGCCATCGACGCTGCCGCCGAAATCATTGACGAGTACCTTCGCTCCGCGGCTCGCCAGCGACAACGCATGGGAGCGCCCGAGCCCGGCCGCCGCGCCGGTCACGATCGCGACTCGATCATCGAATCGAATGCTCATCCCGTTCTCCTCAACCGATGAATTGCAGGCTGAGCCAGTCAGCGACGATCGCCGGCTTGCTCTCTCCTTCGATCTCGACGCTGACTGCCAGCGTCACCAGCCATTGGCCCGGCGCGCGCTCGGCCAAGTCCTTCAGTACGAAGCGGCCGCGGACGCGCTTGCCCGATCGTACGGGACTGGTCATGCGCACCTTGTCGAACCCATAGTTCATGCCCATCACGGCGCCTTCGAGCTTGACGTTGGCGCCTTCGCTCAGCTTCGAAAGCATTGCGAGCACCAGGAAGCCATGCGCGATGGTCCCCCCGAATGGCGTGCGTACGGCCGCTACCGGATCGACGTGGATGAACTGGTGGTCCTGGGTCAGGTCGGCAAAGCGGTCGATCATGGCTTGATCGATCGGCAGCCACTCGGAGACGCCAATTTCCTGGCCGATCTTGCGTCGTAGAGTTTCGGGCGTATTCATGCGTGGTCCTTCTAACGCGGTGAAGCGTCGACCGCCAGCGTTGCCGCGGGCTGCCAGGCGGCGAAAAGGCTGCGCAGGGCCGCGACCAGCGCCAGCGGTTGGTCGACCATGACGTGATGCCCGGCGTCTGGAATCACGATCCACGGTGCGTCCACGGGTGTGACTTTACGCAGAAACGCGAGCCGAACCGCAGTCATCAATGACGACCGGTCGCCAAACATCAGTGCCGTGCGGCACGCGAACGGCGCGACCAGTTCGTCGGTCGACAGCGACGTCGTCTTGGCGCGCAAGTCCGGATCGAAACGCCACGACCATCCCGGCTCGCCCAGCGGGCCGGTTACCGGTCCGAGCGAGGTCCGGGCGATGAAATCCTCGATCCACGGGTTGGCACAGGTCTGCGCCGGCTCAAACCGGAACCTCGCCAATGCCTGCTCCAATGACGCGTAGACACGATGCCGATGACCACGGGCCGGTGCGCCGTCGAACCCGTCATCATTCTTGATTCGCCGCCAACGCACCGTCGATCAGCACGGCGCCGCCGAACCGTTCGCCGCTGCGCTGGGCCAGGATGCGTGCGGCAAAACTGCCGTAGGAATGGGCCACAACGATTGGCGGATACGGCGCGTCGAACAAACCCACGTGTTCGGCGACGGCCATGGCCTCGCGTGCGTGTTGGGTCATCGAATACGCAGCGCGCCAGCCGGATTGGCCCATGCCAGACAGCGACAACGCAACGACGCGCCGCCCTGATGCCAGCAGCGGAGCGGTGAAGCTCCACCAGTCTGCGTGCGCCGTGTAGCCGTGGATCAGAAGCACACCGGGCTGGCCTCGCTCGCCCCACTCGAGTACTTCGATATCGGTGTCGTCGACGCGCACGGTACCGCGCCGCGGCGTGTTGGCAATCGCCCCCTTGAACCACGCCGGTGCCGCAGACGACGGGTCGCGCACCGTAATCTCAGCCAACGGCGTCACACTGCTCGATTCGTGCGAGGTGGTAATCGGCAGAGCCGAGCTGCGATTCAATCATCGTTGCCCGCTTGAAATAGTGGCTGACGGCCAGTTCGTTGGTCATGCCCATGCCGCCGTGGATCTGGATCGCAGCCTGGCCAACGAAGCGCGCTGCTTTGCCGATCTGCGCCTTGGCGGCCGATACGGCACGGGCACGCGCCGGCGCCGGCCGGTCGAGCTTCAGTGTGGCCATGTAAGTCATCGACACAGCCTGCTCGAGCGCCATGTACATGTCGACCATGCGGTGCTGCAGCACCTGGTTCGCCGCGATCGGCGCATCGAACTGCTTGCGCTGCTTCGCGTATTCGACCGTGTCCGCGAGCAGCCGGCGCATCACGCCGATGGCTTCGGCACACAACGCCGCCACCGCCTCGTCGACGGCGGGCTCCAGTATCTCCAGACCGTTGTCCTGATCGCCAATCAGCTCGCCGACCGCCCCCGCGAAGCGGACATCCGCGGCGCGCGATCCGTCGACCGTCGGATACTCCCTCAGCGATACGCCCGGCGCATCGCGCGCAACGACGAAAACGGACACGCCGTGCCGATCCTTGCGGCCCCCGCCGGTTCGCGCCGTCACGAGCAGGTGCGTTGCGAAAGGCGCCGCGACGACCGCGTCCTTGACGCCGTCAATGCGCCAGGCGCCCTCGCGATTCGTTGCCGACGTGTCTGACGTCGGTGAGGTCGAACCTGACGGCATGGCTCGAGGTGTGCAAAAGCGCAACGCACGGTTCCCGCCGATGATCCCGTCGATCAATTCGTCGGCCCGCGCGCCGGACCAGCGCCGCAACAGGCCGCCGCCGATCACGACGGTGTCGAGATATGGCTCGATCACCAGCGCCTTGCCGATCTCCTCCATGATGATCATGGTTTCGATCGCGCCGCCGCCGAGACCGCCGAGCTTTTCGCTGAAGGACGCGCCGAGTATGCCGAGGTCCTGCGCCAACCCGTCCCAGACCTGCGGGCGCCAGCCTGACGCGGAGCGGATCGCCTGCTGGCGGCTGGAGAAGTCGTACCGGTCGCCCAGGTAGCGCGACACGCTGTCGCGCAGCATCTGCTGTTCAGTCGTGAAATTGAAATCCATCTAGAGTCCCAGCACTGCCTTGGCGATGATGTTGCGCTGGATCTCGTTCGAGCCGCCGAAGATCGTGGTCTTGCGCATGTTGAAATAGCTGTCGGCCACGCCGATCGCCGAGGGCATCGCGATGCCCTGGCCGTCCGCGCTGGCCGTGCGCGGCACGCGCAGCACGGCATGCGATCCGAGTGCCTCGAGCGCCAGTTCGTCGAGACGTTGCTGGATCTCGGTGCCACTGATCTTCAGCAGCGAAGTCTCGGCACCCAGGCCCTGGCCGGCATGTCTCGGCGGCCAGCATGCGCAGTTCCGTGAATTCGAGCGCCATCAGGTCGACTGCGACGTCGGTGAGCTTGCGCCGGAAGACGCGATCGTCGGCCAGCGTGCCGCCGGCCTCGCAAATCGTGCCTGAGAGTTCGTGCAGCTGGGCGAGCAGCGTCTTCGAGCGGGGCACCATTGCGATGCCACTGCGCTCGTTGCGCCAGCAGGAACTTGGCGCAGGTCCAGCCCCGGTTCTCTTCGTGGATCCGGTTCTCGACCGGGACCTTGACGTTCTCGAGCCAGACCTCGTTGACCTCGTGGGCGCCGTCCAGCGTGATGATCGGCCGCACCGTCACGCCCGGGCTCTTCATGTCGATCAGCAGGAAGCTGATGCCTGCCTGCTTGCTTCGCGGAGGGATCGGTGCGGACCAGGAAGAAACCCCAGTCGGCATGCTGGGCCAGCGTCGTCCAGGTCTTCTGGCCGTTGACGACGTAGTGATCGCCCTCGCGCGTACCGCCCGGGTCTGCAGCGACGCCAGGTCGGAGCCGGCGCCGGGCTCGGAGTAGCCCTGGCACCACCAGACGTTGCCGTTCGACGATGCCGGGCAGAAACCGCGCCTTCTGCTCCGGCGTGCCGAACGTGTAGATGACCGGCCCGACCAGGTTGACCGAGAACGCGATGATCGGCACGGTGCCGGCGCGCGATGCTCCTCGGCCCAGATGTAGCGCTGCGGTGGCCGTCCAGCCGGTGCCGCCATATTCGACCGGCCACGCCGGGACCGACCAGCCCTTGCGGCGACGATGCGGTGCCAGCGCAGGAAGTCTTCCTTGCCGCAGCTCCATCCCGGCATCCTGTTTCGCCCGCAATTCGGTGGGATAACTCGTGGCAAGAAACGCCCGTACGTCGTCCCGGAAGGCCACTTCGTCAGCCGTGAACTCGAGTTGCATCGTCACCTCGAAAGTCCGCGCCGGGACCGTTGACCCCTTGCGCTATTAGACTTACTGTAACCGAATCAAGGGGAAAACAGCATGACGGATCGTCAGGACATTTTTGCGTTTGCCGATCGCCTGATGGATGTGCTCGAACGCGGCGACCGGGAGGCCGCGCGTGCGATGTACGCGCCGGACGCGCGGTTCTGGCACAACTACGACAATGCCGAGCAGACCGTCGACGAGAACATGAAGCTGCTCGACTGGATGTCGCGCAAGGCGCCCAAGCGTCACTATCGCGTCGTACGGCGCGAGTTGCTGCCGGACGGCTGGTTCCAGCAACACGTGCTGGAGGCGACGCTGGCGAACGGCCGCGAAATGCGCATGTTCGCGTGCTGCACGATCGCCGTTAAGGACGGGCTGGTCACGCGGGTCGAGGAATACGTCGATCCCGGCGCAGGCCGCGGTACTTCGCGAGGCCGGGCCTAGCCGCCGGCACGACCCGCTCGACGATCATCGCCGCGCCCACACCCGCGGCACCCGAACACACGACCGAGGCCCAGTCGGCCGTCGGCTGCGTCCAATGCGTCGAGCAAGGTCGAGAGCAGTATCGCGCCCGATGCCCCCATGGGATGGCCGCGTGCAATGTGCCCGCCACCGACGTTCACTTTGTCCGCGTCCACCGGTCGGTCGCGCAGGAACTTGGCGATCGTGACGGCGAATGCCTCCATGAACTCGATCCGGTCCATGTCAGCCAGCGTCAGCCCAGCCTGCTTCAAGGCCAGATCCATGGCGCGAAAGCCCGCCAGCAGCGACGCGTGCGGATCGCCACCGGATTCGGCGTAAGCGACGATCCTCGCCCGTGGCTTGTCGCCGGCCCCGGGGGCACTGCCGACCAGCGCGAGTCCGGCGCCATCGCAGACCGGCGGTGCGTGGGCAATGGTATGACGGTGATCGACGGGCCCGCCGAGCGCCTCGGCATACTGGGCGGCCAGTGCCACGAAGCTGGGTGCCATGGCACTGAGCGATTCCGCTGTCGTTTGCCGCGCCCGCACACATTCATCCTGCGCGAGATTGCCGAGCGCGATCCGCGAGGCTGTCAACGCCGGGTTGGCTTCGGCCGCGCCCGCACGCTGCTGCGAGACGAGCGCAACCTCGTCGAGCGACTGCCGCGAGACACCTTCTGCTTCGGCGAGCCGGTCGGCGGCCAGCACGACGGGAATGATAGCGGGTGCGCCTCGGAAAGCTGGAGTCGGTGTAATAGCTCGCGCTGTCACCCATGAACGGGACGCGCGACATCATTTCGACCCCACCCGCGAGTGCGCGGTGGATGCCGCCCGCGTCGACTCTGCCGCGCCGTCTGTCCGATCGCCGTCAGCCCGGACACGCAATAGTTGTTCAGTGTGAAGGCGTAGGCCTCGTCCGCGACACCGGCGTGAAGCTTCGACACGAGCGCGATGTTGGCGCCCTGGTCGCCGAGCCTGGCCGACACATCCCAGCACGAGCGCGTCCACTTCGCGCGCTGCATGGCCCCGGCTCTGCAGCGCATCGACCAGTCCACCGACGAGTTCCTGCGGTTTGAGCGCGGCGAGGCCGCCTCGGCGCGGGCCTTGCCCCGCGGCGTACGGACCGCATCGTAGATCCACGCTTGCATCGGCATCCCTCCGTCAGTCAGCGCCGGCCGACGACCAGCTCACGACCGTGCCGAGCGAACCACCGATGTTGAGCGTGCCGTAGGTACGCGCGCCTTCCACCTGGTAGTCGCCCGCGGTGCCGGTGACCTGGCGACCTGCGTCGAGCAACATGCGCGCGCCGGTCGCGCCGACGGGATGACCGACGCCGATCAGGCCGCCGGAGGCATTCACCGGGCAGCTGCCGTCGATCTCGATGATGCCGTCCTCGACCGCGCGCCAGCTCTGCCCCGGGCGGCGTCAGGCCGAAGTGATCGATGGCCATGTATTCGGTCGAGGTAAGCAATCGTGCGTCTCGATGCCGTCGAGCGCATCTACGCCTGCGATGCCCGGCGCGCCGCCACGCATCGGTGATGGCCTTGCGAACGTGCGGAAACATGTATTCCTGGCCGCGGCTGCGTTCGAGCTTGTCGAGAAAACGGATGCCCGGCGTTGGTGTGACCCCAGCCGAGAATCTGCGGGAAATCGCCGGCCTGGACGCCGCGCCGTGCCGCATAGGTCTGCATGAAACGGTCCGATGCGAGCACCACGGCAACGGCGCCGTCCGTAATCTGCCCGCAATCCTGTCGACGCGTGCCCGGCTCGATCACCGGGTTGAATTCGTCGTTGTCGGTGAACGTCTCGGGCCGGAATTTCCATGAGCGCGTCTGCGCCCTTGGGTTGCGCTTCGCGTTCCCCATGTTGATCTCGGCGATACGGTTCAGGTGCTTGCGGTCAAAGCCATAGCGCTCGCCATATTCCGTTGCGATGCGACCGAAAACCGCCGGCCACAGGAACTTGCACTCGAATCCCTCGCGGCCCTTCCAGCCCGCCGCGTTCTGCACCTGCGACGCCTGGTCGCCAGGAAGATTTTTCTCTTCCTCCACGCCAAGCACCAGGATGCAGTCGTAACGGCCCGCCTCGATTTCCGCGGTGGCGGTCAGGATCGCGAGCGAACTGGAGGCGCATGCGGCTTCATGCCGCATGGCCGGCTTGCCGTGAAATTCGGGCTTGACCTGCGACACGATCGCGGCCAGATGACCCTGGCCCCGGTACAGCTCACCGAATGCATTGCCGACATGGATCGCGTCGATGTCGTCCGGCTCGAGGCGGCAGGAATCGAGCGCGCCGTCGATCGCCTCGCGCATCATGTCGGTGTAATCCAGCCCCTCCCGCGACCACGCGCGCGCGAAATCGGTCTGGTGCCCGCCGAGCAGATATATCGCCATGCCGTGACCCTCTGGACCCGGATCCAAGGATAGCGTATCGGTCCTATAATGCTAGTGACTCGTCGCCTCCCTGATCCGGTTCGCTTCGACGTCATGCCAGGTATTGCGGACGAACCAGAGCGTGCCGAACGTACCCGCGAACAGCAGCAGGAACGTTCCCCCGCCGATGAGGATCGAGACGAAATTCGGCACGGGCCACGGCTCAAAACCCCGGCTGGCGAGCAGGTCCCTGAAGTAGAAGGCCTGGTAGGCCGCGCTGCAGAACCGGGTGCAAAGCACGACGGAAGCGAGCCCATAGAGACACGAGATCAGCAGGTATACCCGCCTGTCGAAACGCTTGCCCGCGACGTAGGTCGATACGATCACCGCGAAGGTCAGCGTCACCCAGATCTGCAGGATTGAGTCGGTGAGACCCAGCGCCGCATACAGCGCGTCATAGATCATTTCCTGTGTCATCTGCTGGACGGGCATGCGGCTGACCTCGAACTACGCCCGGCCAAGCGCGCGCAACTGGTCGTAGAAGCGCTGCAATTGTGGTGTCGGAACGTCCATCTGCCTGGCCAGGTTGATCGCGTGGCCCAGGGTTTCCTCGAGTTCCAGTGGCCGGCCCGCCTCGAAGTCCTGCAATGCCGAGACCCGATGGGTTGGCGCTCGTTCCCGGAACCCGTGACCGACCGCGAGGACGAGCTCGACGGCACGTTCATCGGACGCCTCGCACAGCGCGAGCACCGGAAGCACGGAGGCACCTTCAATCTCTACGCCACAAGCTCTCGCCAACCGGACAACCTCACGAACGACGCGGACCAGGTCCAATGCAACGCCGGGATCCGACAAGTACTCCGACGTGGGACGTCGCGTGGTTACCGAAAGCGCCATGAGGCCCGTCCAGGCGGCGAATTTTCCCCATTCGTGACCTCGAATGTTCTCTGCAGCGCTTGCGCGAATGCCGGCGGCATCGATGTCGCCTACGATTCGCCGCACGCGGTCCGAGATCGGGCCGGCCATCTCCCCCACGCGCAGGTCCACATTGCGCGTGAAGAGGACGGTGCCGGAAGGAAGCAGCTCGCCGCTGAAGTTGGCTAACGCCCCGAGCGCGGCGTCTGCTCCGAACGCGTCGCGCAACAAGTCGTCCTTGAGTACCCCGTTCTGCATGGAAAAGGCGGTGCCGATCCGCGCGTGGCGCAGCGGCTGCAGCGCTGCCACCGTCGCGATGGCCTTGGTCGCAACGATCAACGTCTGCGCGCTGCCCAGGTCGGCTGGGTTCGTCAGTACGCGAACCGGCACGGCCAACTCCGCGAGCCCTTCGATCCGAAGGCCATCGGCGACCACCTGCTCCGCACGCCGTCCGCGCGCGAGCAGTGCCACCTCGTGGCCGGCGCGGACGAGGTGCGCCCCAAGGATGGAGCCCAGGGCCCCGGCGCCAAGGATTGCAAACTCGGCATCAGGTGCCGACCCACTGCTCGATGACTGCATCGCCGCAACTTACAGTTCGTTGCGCACGATGCGCAATGTCCCGATGGCCATGCGGCCTTTTACGCTCGCGTACCGTAGTTCGCTCTCGGGAAACCGTAGACCGTCGCAAGCCCCTCGCTGCCGTTGGTCCGTTGGCCAATCATGCCGCCAATGGCCGAACCGGGAGTCTGTTCATGAGTACTAGTTGCGTCGAGAAACTGCTTTGCGAAACGCGGCGGGTTGCGCTGGCACTGGCCGAAGTCGCCGATGACACACTGGCCCCGCTGGGGATCTCATCGATGCAGCGCGCGGTGCTCGAGACCTTGCTGCGGGAGGGACGCCCGTTGAGCCTGGTGACGCTCGCGCGCAAGCAACTGGTGACGCCGGAAGTCCTCGACCAGGCACTGCGGTCGTTGGAGGACCGTGGCTGGACCCGCCGTACCAACGACCCGGCCGGTCCGTGCCTGTTGTCGCTGTCGCACCAAGGACACGAACTCCTGTCCACGGTTCTTGCGGCGGAGTCGGCCCTGTTGCAAAGGCTCGAGGATGACCTCGGCGAACATGCGATCCACTCGACGTTGCGTACCCTGAAACGGCTGCGCAGAACCATGTCCCGAGGGTGGACCGCCGACGTTCCGGGATGCGGTGCTGCGTGACAACGCCGTGAGACCGATGTCGGAGGCGATGAGACCCTGACCGCGCCGGCGATGTTGCACTGAGCGCGAAGGAGTCGGCAGTGCCGTGATCCTGGGGCGCTGCGGGATACGTGTATCCTTGCGCCAGAATCAACGGGGCCCGATCCTGGAATGAGCAACCTTCCGTCGCTTCCGCGGCATGCGCGCGTGGTCGTCGTGGGTGGCGGTGTCATCGGCACGTCGACCGCCTACCACCTCGCCCTGATGGGCTGGAAAGACATCGTGCTGCTCGAGCGCCACCAGCTCACGGCGGGCACCACCTGGCACGCTGCCGGGCTCATGGTCACGTACGGCTCGACCTCGGAGACATCCACCGAGATTCGCAAGTACTCGCGCGATCTTTATTCGCCGTCTCGAAGCCGAGACCGGGCAGGCGACCGGGTTCATGCCGATCGGATTCATCGAGGTCGCCTCCGACAAGGACCGCCTCGAGGAATTCCGGCGCGTCGCCGCGTTCAATCGCTACTGCGGTATCGACGTGCAGGAAATTTCGCCGCGCGAAGTGCAGCGAGTTGTTTCCGCTCGCGAAGGTCGACGACATCGAAGCCGGTTTCTATGTGAAGGAAGATGGTCGCGTGAATCCGGTCGACGTCACGATGGCGCTCGGCAAAGGCGCCAGGATGCGCGGCGTGAAGATCTTCGAAGGCGTGCCGGCCACCGGCGTGCTGAAGAAGAACGGCCGCGTGACGGGCGTCAGCACTCCGTTCGGCGACATCCAGACCGACTACGTCGTGAACTGCGCGGGCATGTGGGCGAGGGAGCTGGGCGCGCAATCCGGCGTCGCCATCTCGAACCAGGCGGCCGAGCACTACTACCTGATCACCGAGCCCATCAAGGACCTGCCGCCGAACATGCCGGTGCTGGAGGACCCGTCCGCCTACGGTTACTACCGCGAGGAAGGCGGCGGCCTCATGGTCGGCCTGTTCGAGCCGGCGTGTGCGCCGTGGAAGATCGAAGGCATTCCAACGGACATGCCGTACATCGACTTGCCGCCCGACTGGGAGCGCATGACGCCCTACCTCGAGACGGCCATGTCGCGCGTGCCAATCACGGCCGAAGTCGGCATGAAGAAGTTTTTCTGCGGTCCCGAGAGCTTCACGCCCGACCTGAAGCCGATCGTCGGCGAGGCACCCGAGCTGCGCGGCTACTTCGTCGCGGCCGGGCTCAACTCCATCGGCATCCTGACAGGGGGCGGACTCGGCCGTGTGATGGCGCACTGGATCATCAACGGCCTGCCCGACGTCGACGTGACCGGCATGAACATCGACCGCGTGTTGCCTTACCAGGCGAATCCGGACTACCGGCGATCGCGCACGGTCGAATCGCTCGGCATGGTCTACAAGTGCCATTACCCGACGCATTCGCTGCAGACCGCACGCGGCGCGCGACGCTCGCCGTTTCACGACCGGCTCGCCGCGCAGGGCGCTTACTTCATCGAGACCAGTGGCTGGGAATCTCCCGCGTGGTATGCCGGGCCTGGCGCCGTCGCGGACGCCGGCCCTCACACGTGGGCACGGCCGACCTGGTGGTCGCGCTGGGCAGGCGGAGCATCGCGCCGCGCGCGAGAACGTCGTCGTCATGGACATGTCGTTCATGGGCAAATTCCTGGTGCAGGGGCGCGACGCCGGCATGTGCATGAACCGCATCTCGGCCAACGACGTCGACGGCGCAGCCGGCGTCATCACGTACACGCAGTGGCTCAACACGCAGGGCCGGCTCGAAGCCGACCTCACCGTGACCAAACTGGCGGACGACAGGTTTTTCGTCGTCGTGACAGACACGATGGTGCGCCATGCCGAGGCCTGGATGAAGCGCAACATCCCGGACGATGCACGCGCATTCGTCACCGACGTCAGCTCCGGCTACGGACAGCTGAACGTGCAGGGTCCGCGCTCGCGCGAACTGCTGCAGACGCTGACGAGCACGGATCTTTCGAACGACGCATTCCCGTTCCGCGCCGCACGCGAAATCGATATCGGCTACGCGCGCGTGCTGTGCGTGCGCATCACCTACCTGGGTGAGCTGGGTTATGAGTTGTACATCCCCGCGGAACAGGCCGTGCACGTATACGAAAAGGTCGCCGAGGCCGGCGTGAAGTTTGGTGCGGTGCACGCGGGCCTGCGCGCACTCGGCAGCCTGCGCATGGAAAAAGGCTATCGCGATTTCGGCCACGACCTCGACAACACCGACGATCCGTACGAGACCGGCCTCGGGTTTGCGATCGATCTGAAGAAACCGGACGGTTTCATCGGCAAGGACGCCTTGCTCGAGCGCAAGGCAAAAGGCGCGCCGCAGCGACGCCTGGTGCAGGTGCTGGTCAAGGACCCCGGGCCGCAAATGTTTCATGCCGAGATCGTGCGGCGTGACGGCACGGCCGTCGGCTACGTGCGCGCAGCCTCGTACGGCCACACGCTGGGCGGCGCCGTTGGACTCGCGTTTCTGGAGCCGAAACGGGTTGTCGACGAGACCTACCTGAATTCAGGCACGTGGGAGGTCGAGATCGCCGGCAGTCTCTATCCGGCCATCGTGTCGGCCCGCCCGCTATACGATCCGAAGGCGGAGCGAACCCGGATGTAATGCAGCCCGGGAAAAAAGCGATTCATCGGCCCCCGGCGAGCAGTTCGTCTTTTCGAGCAACCAACCTCGCACCCATCTCCACGAGGTCCAGCGAAGTCTTCTTCACCTTGGGGAACATCTCGTCCTGCTCTTCCTTGACGTGGTGCTTCACGTACTCCGAAAGCACCTTGACCTTTGCATCGTACATTTCCCCGTCGGGCTCGACTCCTTCGATCTGCGCGATCAGGTCCTTGATGCTGGCATGTTCGACTGCGGCTTCGGGCACCAGTTCGTGGTCTTTCAACGCCGCCTTGACGTCTGGATAGAAAATCTCCTCCTCGACCTGGGCGTGCGCACCTAACTCTTTACAGATCTGATCGACCAGCGCCCGCTTCCTTGGAACCGAACGAGTCTTTTCGTATTTCGCGAACAGGTCACTGACCGTGGCGTGATCTGCCTTCAGCAGCGCGATCGCATTCTTCGGAGCGGCGGCTTGCTTGCGCTTGGATGCCGTCTTGCGTGCAGTCTTGCGTGCAGTTTTCTTCATGTCAGGTCCTTTGTTAGCCGTAAGAGTCGCATTGGCAAAGCGCTGTGCGTATTTACGGAGCCGCACGATAGGTTCAATGGACCCATGGGTCTGTGCGTCTGACGCACACCTGCGGTGCACCCGCGCGCGCCTTGCTGCCGCGCTGCGGTCCTACAGGGCTCGAGCGCGAATCAGACTGCACCGATGCCGGGCCGGCCAGTGCTCATGTTGTTCGCTGCGTTACACGGGTGTAGACGAAGGGAGCCCAGCGAAGAGTTATTACGCCCGCATGCCCGAGCATCTCGCCGGATCTACCGGCCAGGAGGTTGCGATGAACACGGACCGTTCATGTGTATCGATGGCGGCTGCGCTCGGCTCTGCCGGAGTGTTCGCAGCACTCTCGGCTCCGGCCGCGCTGGCCACTGAGCCCTGCGGCGACTTCGGCGAATGCCGCGTGATTGTCGAAATCAACGCGACCGACGGTGATGTCGGCTTTCAATGGTTGGCCGACGGTGACGAGCTGCGCGCAACCGAGATCGTCGATCCAAAGGGTCGCCGCGTCTTCGCGAACGCGGCATTCGGGCCGTTGCGGGATCAGACGCTGACCGAGTCGTTCGGCGAAAGCGCCGAGCCCGTGTGCCGAGCCTGGCTCGCCGAGGATCCGGACGACGACGTCCTGACCGTGGCCCAGTTCGTGCGCCGGTGGCCAGCGGGAAACTACCAGTTCCATGGCACCACGGCCGACGGCACCACCGTGCATGGCCAGAGCGCGCTGACGCACTGGCTGCCGGCGGCTCCGACGAACGTGCAGTATTCTCGCGGCGTCATCTCCTGGGAACCGGGCGCAGCGCTGGGCGTCTGTGCGACGCACGACCAGCTGTGGAAGCTGGTCGGCGATGGCGTCCTGCCGGTTCATCCCATGAACGTGCCAATCGAGGCCTGGGAGGTCACCCTGGAACTCGAGGACGGCTCGGCTCGTACGTTCTCGCTGCGATTACCGGCGCGCGGTTCCCTGGCCCAGACGAGCGTGACCGTCCCAGCGGAGTTCCTGATGTCGGTGAAGCCGGATACGCCGGCGAAAATCGAAGTCGGCGCGATCGGCGGCCGGCTGGAGATCGGCGACGACGACAACGCGACTTTCACGGAACTGGTGGGTCTCTGCCTGAACCGCAGGAACGGCTGCGAGGAACCGGATTGAGTGGAGACACAGGGCTTTGATATAAGGGGATCACGAATCCACTCGAGCGATTGCGAGGTGCGCCATGCGCAGGTACCGGTCGTTGGCTGTCGCAGTGTTCGTCGCCGGTTGTGCCGCGCAACCGTCCCCGGATCGTGAAACCGCGTCGGGCGGCGATGTCGCGCCGACCAAGTTCGCAGCGACCGATAGCCCGGACGCAACAACGCTCGATGAAGCGCTGAAGCTTGGGTTCAAGGTGGTCGATGAAGACGGCCGGCTGCTTTACTGCCAGGAGTCCATGAGGCTTGGCTCGCACGTGCGGAAGGACAAGACCTGCCTGACCGAGCAGGAATTCCTTGCTGCACGTACTGATTCGCAACGCAATTTCGAAGCCATGAAGAAGTACAAGGTGCCGCCGCCGGTGCCGCCGCCGGGCGCCGGACGGTAGCGGCGACCCGCTTCGGGCCGTCGTAGCGCGCGTTAGCGACATGCCGAACACGGCCAGGGAATGGCCGGAGCTTAGCGAAGGCCGGGACGGCCCGACCATTGCGGCACTCCATCTATTCAGCCAGGTTGCTGGAAAAATGGCCGTCGCCCTGCTGCCGTGGCGCAACCACGGCTGGCACGTCACGTTGCATGTGCATCCGCGCGGGCTCAGGACCGAGCCGCTGCGAGGGTCCGCGGGTGACTTCGAGGTAGGCTTCGACTTCGTCGACCACGCGTTCACCGTCACCGATCGGTCCCGGACGCGCACGCTACCGCTCGAGGCCGATGTCCGTCGCCGATTTCTACGGCGGCGCGATGGCATTGCTCGCCGAGGCGGGCCACGAAGTCAGGGTCAGCCAGGTTCCGAACGAAGTCGCGCCCGCCAATCCATTCCGCGCCGACACCGCGCCGCGCGCCTATGACCCTGACAGCGCCACGCGCCTGCTGCAGGCGCTGCTCGAAGCCGACCGCATCTTCCGGCTGTTCCGCTCTTCTTTTCTCGGCAAGGTCAGCCCGGTCCACTTTTTCTGGGGCAGCTTCGACCTTGCAGTAACTCGTTTTTCCGGTCGGCCCGCGCCGCCGCACCCCGGCGGAATTCCCAACCTGCCGGATACCATTACGCGCGAGGCTTACAGTCACGAGGTGTCGAGTGCAGGCTTCTGGCCAGGCGGCGCAATGGGTGGCGCTCCGATGTTTTATTCCTACGCTTATCCCTCGCCGAACGGCTTCGATGCGGCGAAGGTTGAGCCGGCGGCGGCGCACTGGGACAAAACACTCGGCGAGTTCGTGCTCGATTACGATGTCGTGCGCCTCGCGGCGGATCCGGAGGCAACACTGTTGTCTTTCCTGACTTCGACGTACGCCGCGGCGGCAGACCTTGCGCATTGGAATCGCAACGATCTGGAATGCTCACTCGGCCGTCCGCGCGTGCCGCGGGCGGTGAATTGATAATTTTCCGGTAGCCGGTCTGCAGCGACCGTCGGTGTGCTGGCGCTGGCGCATGCGCAGCCCCATGATCCGGGCAAGTCATGGTGCACCGGCAGCAGAGGAACGCTACATGCGCAACGGAAAAAAAACGTGGTACTCGGGCTTCGCCAAGGCCGCTTCGCATTTCTGCGGGCGTCCTAAGACCTTCGCGCTCGCGGTCGCAGTGATCATCGCGTGGGGCATCTCTGGACCGATCTTTGGTTTCAGTGATACCTGGCAACTCGTCATCAACACCGGGACTACGATCGTCACGTTCCTGATGGTGTTCCTGATCCAGAACACGCAGAACCGGGATACCGAGGCCATGCAGATCAAGCTCGACGAGTTGATTCGCGCCACGCAAGGAGCGCACAACGCGCTGCTCGATCTCGAAGAACTCGAAGAAGAGGAGCTGGACGTTTTTCGCCACAAGTACGAAGGCCTGGCGGCGGGCGCGCGAGATGACCTCCTGCAGGGTAGCCAGGACACCGGCACCCCACAGCCGTAAGTTCGCGAACATGTGCAGGCGCTGACCAGCGCCATGCAGACATGACCTGAGAGTTACCTGTTCAGGGGACTCGTGCCAGGAACGCGTCGATCGCGCTGACGCATTCCGGCTCATCGAGCTGCGGCGTGTGCCCGCGGTTCGCGACCTCCACACGCACGAGATCCGGTTTTTCGCGTCCCATGCGCGCAAAGGTCGCGGCAGAAAGAATGTCGGACGTCGCACCACGAAAAGCGAGCGTCGGTACGTTGCGTAGTGCGCCGAACAAGGGCCACAGGTCAGGCGCCGCGGCGGTCGGCGCGCCGCGCACCGCCTCGCCAATCATCGGGTCCATGTCGAGCTTCGGCACGCCGTCGACGTCGGTGTAGCTGCGGCGCGCAAATGCCGCCCATTGTTCGTCGCTGTACCCGGGCACGCCGATCTCGTACGTTGCCCGCACTGTCGCAGCCGCTTCATCCCAGGTTTTCGGCGGCGAGTGACGACCGACGTACGACGAGATCCGCGCGAGACCTTCCGGTGCGACCTCCGGTCCGACGTCGTTCAGGATCACGCCGCCCACGAGCGCGGGGTATGTCGCCGAGATCATCATCGAAAGAATGCCGCCGAGCGAGGTGCCGAGCAGGACGCACCGCGGGACGCCGGCGTCCGCGAGCAACAGCAGGATGTCCGCGACGTACGCCCCTGGATGATAGTTTTGCCAGTTCGGGTCGTGCTGTGACCGGCCGCGGCCGCGCAGGTCCGCACACAGAACGCGCCGGTCTCGTTGCAGCCGGAGCGCGACATGCTCGAAGTCGCGGGAGTTGCGCGTGAGGCCCGGCAGACACAGCACCGGCAGCTTGCCCGCGGCCTCTGTCTCGTAGTCTTTGTAATACAGCCGCAACCCGTCCGCCGAGAGGTAATAGTGCTCGGTCGCGTTCGCCATCAGTTCGGGCCCTCCAGATTCGCGTAATGCTTGCGCAATTCGCGCTTGAGGATCTTCCCAGTGGGGTTGCGCGGCAATTCGGCGACGTATACGACGCCTGAGATGCGCTGCTGCTTGCCGACACGGCTGTTGGTCCACGTCACGAGTTGCTCTGTGGTGACGTGCTCCCCGGGGCACGCTACCACGATCGCGAGCGGCGTTTCGCCCCAGTGCTTGCTTGGAATGCCAATCACCGCAACCTCCCGCACCGACGGATGCTGCAGCATTATCAACTCGATGTCCGCGGGATAGACGTTCTGGCTGCCCGACAGGATCATGTCCTTCTTGCGGTCGACGAGGTAGAGAAAGCCCTCATCATCGAGGCGGCCGATATCGCCGGTTCGCAGCCAACGACGTCCCGCCGGATCGGTCCACGTGGCCTCGAGCGTGGCGTCGGGCCGGTTGTGATAGCCCTCCATCACGAGCCGGCCATGGCCGCAGATCTCGCCGAGTTCGCCCGGCCCGGCCTCGCGATCGTCGTCACGCACGAGCTTGAGCTGCTGCCCGGGAATGGGCTTGCCGACGGACTCGATCTTCTGGTCGAAGTCTTCGGGGGCCAATGTCGTCACGATGCCCTCTGTCAGCCCGTAGAGTTCGATCAGCTCGCAGTCGAGCGTGTCACGAGTTGCGCGTTTCAGCGCAGGTGGCAGCGGCGAGCCGCAACACATGATGGCCTGCAGCGACGAGAAGTCGCAGCGCTCGACCTCCGGAAGTTCCATGAGCCGCTGGAGTTGCACCGGCACGAAGCCGCCGTGGGTCACGCGACGGCGCGCAATGGTCTCGGCGAGCCCCGCCGGAGTAAACGCGGGAACGAGCACGATCGTGCCGCCCGCGAGAATAGTGCACAACATCGTGACCCAGCTGATGTTCGAGTACAGCCCGAGCGAACAGACGGTGACCGCGCCGCTGTGATAGCGCAGCGCAACCGCAAGGTCCGTGGCCCAGAATGCTCGGCAGCCGTGCGTATGCACGATGCCCTTCGGCAGTCCGGTGGTACCGGAGCTGTAAATGATGTTGCACTCGGTGTCGGGCCCGACGGTGATCTCAGGTGGCGCGGCGTCCTGTGTCTCGCGCCACGCGATGAAATCGAGCCATGGCGAGATGGTCCCCGCGACGTCTACACCGATGCGCGGCAGATCCGTCGCCACCTCGCCGCGCGCCATGAGCGCGTCGATGCGTTTACAGTGTTCACCCGAGGCGACCACCGCCGCAGCGCCGCTGTCCCGAATCATGGCGGCGACCGCGTCATCGGCAACCGAGATGTTCAGCGGCACGACGCAAACGCCTGCTTTGCCGGCGCCGAACAACGTCAACGTCATCTCGATGCTGGTCGTCATCAAGACTGCGAGACGCGCACCGGGCGCCAGCCCGAGTCGCAGCAGGCCGTTCGCGACCTGGTTCGTTGCCGCATCGAACTCGGCCCAGCTCAGCCGGCGTTCCCCTTCGAGGAGCGCCGGCTTGCTCGGCCTGGTTACGCCCGTGCTGGACGATCAGGTCGGGAACGAGCGGCCGTGGTACGTCGTACCAGCTCATGACCGGATTCTGCCGGTGTCTCAGTCGAACCGATAGCTCAAGCTCGCGTTCCAGGTGCGCGGCGGTCCGTAGAAGCTGTTGATGGAATTACCGAACGCCGCACCGGGGAAGTAGTAACCGCCGATCTTGTATTCCTCATCGGTGAGGTTGCGACCGGTCAGGGCGAGACGCAGCTTGTCGCTGGCGGAGGTCCAGGCAACGCTTGCGTCGACGAGCGTGTACGACTCGGTCTGGTCGATCAACGGCTGCTCGAACTCGAACATGTGATACGAATCGCGGTAGGAGCCGCTCAATGTCCCCATCAAGGAACCCCAGCCGGCCGACAACGGCTGCGAGTAGGTCAACGTCAGGTTGCCGTTCCACTCGGGCGTGTTCTGGAACACCGCGTCGTCGGAAAGGTCGACAGGCACCGTCAGACTCGCAGGCGGCGGCGCCGGGTTCGGTATGACCTGAAATGTCTGGTACTCGTCGAACTCGGCGTCGATCCAGCCTACGCCATACGCCAGTGACAACTGGTCCGTAAATTGAAATGCGCCCTCGAGTTCCACGCCCTGGATCGTCGAAGCGCCGGCGTTGTCGACGAAGCTCGCGATCGAGCCCGTCACGGTCGGCTGCTGTCGCGTGATCTGCTGGTCGCTGTAGTCCGAATAGAACACGGCAGCGTTATAGCTCGCGCGACCATTGAACGCGCTGCCTTTCAGGCCGAGCTCGTACGTGGTCACGGTCTCGGCGTCGTAGCCGTTCACGGTGTCCGGCGTGAGTACGACGTCACCACGCATGTCGAAGCCACCCGACTTGAAGCCTTCGGAATACGAGGCGTAGGTGGTCAGCGTGTCCATGAAGTCGTAGCTGACGCTGACGCGCGGGGTGAACTTGTCGAACGTGCGATCGTTCGTGTAGTCCGAGCGCAGCAGGCCAGGAATCGCGGCATCGTTGCCAAAGAGTGGCGAATACAGCCCCGTGAAATTCTGGCGGTAGACGCTGCCCTCCTTGTCGTCACTGGTGTAACGACCGCCGACCGATGCCCGCAGCTTGTCGGTGAAGTCGTAGCTTACGTCGGCATAGGCGGCATAACTCGTCGTATCGACATAGCCGGATGTCCCGATCGTCGTATTGAGGAGCCCGAGGATCGTGTCGAATTTGCCGGCCGCCGAAGCGTCCAGGTAATACAGGCCGGCGACGCCCTGCAGACGCTCTCCTTCGAACAGCAGCTGCAATTCCTGCGTCGTCTGGTGGTCCTTGTACAGACCGGGAATGTCGAGCGCGGGGGCGGGACTCATGTCGAAGTCGATCAGCGTGTCGGTGTGGCCTTCCCGATACGCCGTGATCGACTTGAACGTGAGGAGGTCGTTGATCTCCCAGGCGACCGTGAGCGCCACGCCCCGGGTCTCCACCTGGTTATCGTCGCCGATGCCGCCGCGTGTGTCGTAGATATCGGGCAGCACGGCTTCGCCCGTGGCGAGGCCTTCACCCGGCAACTCGCGGTGACCGTGCTTGGCCGGCGAGTTGTCGGTCACCGAGTCGCCGCTCAACCGGACGTTGACGCTATCCGTCGGGATCCCACTCGGCGCTCACGCGATACGCGTCGACGCTCTTGGCGTAGTGGTTCTCACGGCCCGTGTACTGATTGTCGCCGTAACCGTCACGGCGATAGATGGCCGCGCTGGCACCGAGCGACAGCGTGTCGCCGACAGGCAGGACGCCCGAGGCGATCACGTCGCGCTGGGCGTACGACCCGGCCGTGATCTTGGTGTCGAGCTTCGCCTCGTGGCCGAGCGACCGGGTCACGTACTTGATCGCGCCGCCGATCGTGTTGCGTCCGTACAGGGTGCCCTGCGGTCCGCGCAGCACTTCGAGGCGCTCGATGTCGTAGATATCGAGCACTGCGCCCTGCGGACGCGCGACGTACACATCGTCCACGTAAAGACCGACACCGGGTTCGAAGCCCCAGAGCGGATCCTGCTGGCCGACGCCGCGGATGAAGGCGATCAGGGTCGAGTTCGTGCCCCGCGCGACCTGCAGCGTGAGGTTCGGCGTGCTCTGTTGCAGCCAGGTGATGTCCTGTGCGCCAGTGCTCTCGATGCGCTCGGCCGAGAACGCCGACACCGCGATCGGCACGTCCTGCAGCGATTCCTCGCGGCGGCGCGCCGTGACCGTGACTTCCTCGAGCCCGGCGGCGTTCCTGGCGACGGGTGCGTCCTGCGCGAGCACGGCCGGTACGGCCAGCATCGATGCGGCGAAGGCAGCGGCCTGCACTGAGTGGACGGCAAACTTGTTCATGATTCCCCCTGCTGGGCGCATTAGCTGGCGCCGGACTTTCAACGACCGTTGCAATTTAGTTGAACGTTCGTTGAAATTCAACAAGTGTTGCAGGAATCTTCGCGCCTCCGCAGAATCGACGGACGGCGGCCACGCCGGGGGAAGGGCGTAACGCAGTGCAAAAAAGAACGTCTTCGGGCGGCGGAGCGACCGTGCGTGCGCGCGCGGCCAGGACCGCGTCAGGCGCGGGTTCGCGCTCGCAGGTGACACGCGAACGCATCCTGGACGCGGCCGAGAAACTCTTCGCCGAGCGCGGCTTTCACGGCGTGTCGATCCGGGACGTTACCGGCATTGCCGAGGTGGACGTCGCCCTCGTCGCCTACCACTTCGGCAACAAGCAGGGATTGCTCGAGACGGTGTTCAACCGTCGCGCCGCCGACCTCAATGACGCGCGCACCGCGCGCCTCGACGCAGTGCTCGCGGCGAGTGGCCGGAAGCCGCCGAAGCTCGAGGACATCATCGACGCATTCACGCATCCGTTGCTCGACCGCGCCTCGCGAGGCAGCCCGGGCTGGAAAAGTTATTTTGCGCTGATTGCGGAGATCAACAATTCGCCCGAGTTTGGCGGCGTGCTGATGACGCGCTACTTCGATCCTCTGGTGCAGCGTTTCATCCAGGCCATCCGCCTGGCGTTGCCGGACGCCGCGGACCGGGACGTCTACTGGGCGTATCACTTCCTGTCAGGTGCGCTCACGCTGACCTTCGCGGAAACCGGACGCATCGACAAGCTGTCGGGTGGCGCCTGCAAGTCGAGCGACTTCGCCAGCGTCCACGAGCGCCTCGTCCCCTTCTGCGCGGCGGGGTTCCGCGCGCTCTGCGTCGATGGCAAGGCGCGCAAGGCACGTGTAGCGCAACGCCGCGGCTGAGACGGTCGCTGCGGGAGAGCTACTGTTCCCAATCGCGCTCGAGGCGCTTTGCCGAGAGCAGGAACAGCCCCGCCGCGACGAAGTAAAACACCGTGCCGGCGAGGATCGCGTAGCGCAGCGAGTCGGTGCCATAGCGTGCGGACAAGACGTCGGAGAGCGCGCCGAGCGCCACGGAGCCGAGCCCGATCCCGATCAGGTTGTTCACGAACAGGAAGATCGCGGAGGCTGTTGCGCGCATGCCGGGCGGCACGATGTGCTGTATCGCTGAGAGCACAGGACCGAGCCACACGAGCCCGAGTGCCGTCGGCACCAGGAACAGCACGAACGAGACCACGAGCGAGGTCGAGGTTACTGCCCCGATGAAGAACGGCACGGTCGCGATGAAAGCGATCGCCGGGATCAGCGCGTAGGCCCGCCGGCGCGCGGCCCCGAAGCGATCCGCGAGCCAGCCGCCGAGCCAGATGCCCGAGATGCCGCCGACCAGCAGGATGGCCCCGTAGTAAACCGACGCCTGGACCAGCGTCATGCCGTGGCTGCGCACGAAGAACGACGGCAGCCAGAAAAACAGTCCATAGCCCATCATCGAGGACGCCGACGCTCCAAACGAGATCCCCCAGAACGCGCGCTTCGTGAACAGCACGCGCATGACCTCGCGGAAGCTGGCCGGGCTACCCGCGCCGCGCACCCCGTCGAAGCGCCCGCGCTGCGGCTCGCGCACCACGTACTTGAACACGGGCGCGATCAATATGCCCGCGCCGCCCACGACGATGAATGCCGTACGCCAATCGATCCAGTGTGCGATGAAGCCGCCGAAGACGATGCCGAGGGCGCTGCCGATCGGCACACCGAAGCTATAGACGCCGAGTGCGCGCGCGCGCTGGTGCGGCGGGAAATAATCGGCGACCAGCGAATACGCCGGTGCCACGCCGCCGGCCTCACCGACACCCACTCCGAGCCGGGCGAGAAACAGCTGCCAGAAGTTCTGCGCGAAGCCGCATGCCGCCGTCATCGCGCTCCATAGCAGCGAGCGCCACCGTCATGATTGTCGTGCGATTGCGCCGGTCGGCAAGCATCGCGATCGGAATGCCGAGCGCCGTATAGAACAGCGCGAACGCGAGTCCGCCCATCAAGCCAAGCTGCGTGTCCGTGAGGCCGAGGTCGGCCTTGATGGGCACGGCGAGGATGCCGACGATCTGCCGGTCGATGAAGTTGAACGTGTATACGAGCACGAGCATCGCGAGCACCACCAGACGGTAGCGTGGCGATTCGCGAACGGTGGTGGACGTCGGGCTCACAGTTTCCATGCACGGACGCTAGCACGGCATCCACGCGTGGCGGTAGCGACGTCGCCGCATGGAGAGTGGGCCGGTAACCAGAAGCCCCAGATCGGTGCGAAGTCTTTTTCCCCTGGTTTTGATGATGTGACCGAGCCCTGGTCCGCCAGATCTGCATGAAGGTTTCGTGTGCACGAAACAGACACGCAACCGATTCGGAACGGTCTCGGACCAACGTCGGCTTTTGGCGCGGCAGACTCCACGCCTCGTCGAATCACACGCCAGTTCTTCCTTACAAACCAGGATTAACGAATTGATGAAAATTTTTAAGATCGCCGCCGCGCCGCGACCGTCGTCACGGCACTGTTGCCACTTGCTGCCCACGCCGCCGCGTACCAGACCACTCGCAAGTTTCACCCCGGTCACTACTCGGTCATCCTGCCCACCCATAACGGTCTGCAGAAATACATGGACGATGCGCGCCGTCCCGGCATGGTTGGGATCATGAAGCGTTACTCGTGGCGCCAGCTCGAGCCCACGCAAGGCACCTACGATTTCTCGAAGATTTCGTCGGATCTGCTTTGGGCGCAAGCCTACGGCATGCAGCTCATCATCATGATCGAAGACAAGTCGTTCACGCTGGATCGACCGAACCCCGCGTACCTCGACTCCGTCACCCCGCGCAACCGCACGGGCGGTTACTCGATGGTGCGTTGGCATCCGACGGTCGTGGCGCGCTACAAGGCGCTGGTGGCCGAAATGGGCAGGCGCTTCGACAGCCACCCGAACTTCGAAGGGATCGGTTCGCAGGAATCAGCGATCGGCCTCGACCGCTCGACGCTCACGGCTTTCGGCTTCACGCCCGAGAAGTTTCGCGACGCCTATATCGACATGTTCAGTTACGCGCTCAGCGTCATGCCCCGATCCCGTGTGTTCTGGTACCAGAACTTCATGGTCGGCAACCAGGACTACATCGGGGCCGTCGCGAAAGCCGTGGGACCGAAGGGCCTCGTGATGGCCGGCCCGGACGTGCTGCCGGATCGGGATGCGCTGGTGGAAAACTCCTATCCCTATTTCGAACAGTTCCGGGACCAGATGCACCTGGGGATCCAGGTCGAAGGTATCTGCTACCGCGCGCTGCACGAGACGGCCGGGTACCCGACGAAGTACTGGACGATGCCGGAGCTGTTCCGCTTCGCACGGGACAAGCTGCACGTCAATTACATGTTCTGGGTGCGTATCCCGAGCCCGACGCCCGCCGACTCGTACAGCTGGACCCATGCGCTGCCGGTCATCGAAAGCAACCCGATGTTCAACACGCCTTAACCGGTCCTCCAAGGTTGGTATGATCGCCCGATGAGTGATCGGCCAGATAAACCCAACACTCCGTCGACCACGGATGTCCAGCGCGAGGAGCGCGGCACGTCCGGCGGTCGATGGACCGTCGTCGTCGACGGTCACGAATCGGAAATGACGTACTCACGTGCCTCGCCGACGTTGATCATCATCGATCACACGAGCGTATCGGACGCACTGCGCGGTCGCGGCGTTGGCGTCGTGCTGGTGCAAAGGGCCGTGGAGGACGCGCGGCGGGATGGATTCAAGATCATCCCGTTGTGCCCATACGCCAAGGCGCAGTTTGACCGGCACGCAGAGTGGCGGGACGTGCTGTCGACTTGAGAGCGAGGTCTCGAGATGGCTGCTCGAGGCCGGCAGGGTGCCAGGCTTCACGGCACGATGCCTGCGGCCGGAATCTCGGGATCGGCGATCCATTCTTCGCACGCGAGTTGATACACCGCGCGCTGCGCATCGTCGTATTGCGGCCACGGCAGTTCGCCGCTGCGCGCAAATGACACCCAGAGTCCATGCACGTGATCGGCTAGTTCCTGTGGTGGCGAAAGCCCGGCGAGTCCCTTGGGACCGGTGACCGTCGCCAGCGTGTCGAAAACGAACGGCAGTTCCATGCCGTGGCAGGCGCCCAGCTGCCCGTCACAAGCCGGTGAGCGCCAATCGAATTCGTAACAATGCGTGCGCCCCTGGAACGCTGCGACGTAGCGTCGCGCGGGCAGGCGAAATACGAGATCGTGCAGCGCCTCGGTAAACGCATCGCCCGTACGGCGACTGCTTCCCATGCCGTACGCGAGCAGCACCTCGGCGGCCTTTGGCTCGCTCTTGCTGACGAGCCACGGCGCGAGAGGCCGGAACATCCAGCGCCGGATATGCGTGGGCACGAAGTAGAGATTCATCTCTTCGCGGTTGGTCCCGATCAGCAACTCGATGTCCGCACCAGCGCCTTGCGCCAGCGCCTCGAGCGGATGCTGCGGCAACACGTCATCGCCGATCACCGGCAGGAACCGGCTCAGTCCGAACGCGGGCTCGCGGCCGTGTTCGTCGCGCAGGTCGACACGGGTGGTTGGCAGCTGCGCCTTGACGACCGCGTTCGCACATTGCTCCGGGCTGCATGAACGAAAGCCGGCAACATCGGGCGTCACGCGCAGCATCTTCGCAAGCTTGCGCGTCAGCCGCTTCGCAACTTCGATCGGGCGAACGATGCTCCCATGCCCACTCTGGATGATCGCTCGTCGAAAGAGCCCCTTCGACAAAGGCGACGCAATCAGGTTGGCGATGGACATCGCACCCGCCGATTCACCAAACACAGTCACGTTGGCGGCATCACCACCGAACGCCGCCGCGTTCTCCTGCACCCACGTCAGCGCGAACAGCTGGTCGCGCAGGCCGAGATTTGTCGGAGCACCGTCGATCGGCAGGAAGCCGTCGATACCCATGCGGTAATTGATGGCGATGCATACGATGCCCGAGCGCGCGAAGGCGCTGCCGTCGCTGACCGGCGCATCCTTGCTGCCGATGACCCACGCGCCACCGTGAATGAACACCATGACGGGCCGTCTCTCTGCGTCATCGTCGGGACACCAGACGTTCAGCGTGAGGTAGTCGTCGCCAGGCACCCATCCCGCACCGACCAGCGGCACGGCATCCAGCGCTCCGAATGTTTTCAGGATCTGGGGTGCGTTCGGTCCAGGCTGCGTCGCTTCGCGAATACCGTCCCACGCCGCCGGGGGCTGCGGCACGCGAAATCGAAGCTCGCCCATGGGCGGTGCGGCATACGGCACGCCGAGAAAGCGACGAATACCGCCGTTGCGCAATCCGCGCAACTTTCCCTGCCGGGTGGCGGTAATCGCGTCGTGCGTGTTCGCACATTCTGCTTCCTCAATCGTCGTCATGGTGCGAAGTCGATGGCAACTTTGAGGCGGCCATTATGAACGCTATCAGTGAGGCGGCGCTGATCGCAACGCCCGTGCCGGCCAGTGCCGCACGTAGATACGCTTCGCCGCCGAGCTCACCGCTGATGAGGCTGACCTCCGTGGGCGCCGATCACCGAGCTCACCACGACGAAGGGCGCCATACAGCGGGCCGTCCTGACGGCCGCTGCGCAAGCCGGAATCCGCCGCGATGCCGCCGATGATCGAACCGTCGATGCCGGGCACGAGTACCGCAAAACCTATCCAGCCGGCGAACTGTTGCGGGCGCAGGCTGTGGCGAGGAGCTTCCACAGACGGCGCATGACGCCATAGCGATCAGCGGGCGTTCCCCTCGGGTGCTGTGGCATCCGTACACTTCCGTGCCGCGCTGCCGCACGCGACGTGCGATGGGAGATCAATGGCACGCAAGGCACGTTGCTCATGACGGGCAACGATGGCCACCTGCAGTTCGGGCTGGCGAAGGGCACGCACCTCGTACCGACCTTCGATGATGCGTTGCGCCGGCATCGCATGCTCGATGCAATCGAGCACGCGCGCGGCTAGTGCGACGTTGGCCTCAGAAGTTCGCCGTCAGGCTCGCGCGCACGGCTACGGGCGACCCCGGAGTGATGTTGTTGTTGCTATGCGCGTTCGCGTAGTACTGCTCGTCGAGCACATTCTCGACATTCACCTGCATGCGCAACCGCTCGCTGAGCTTGTAGAACAGCGCGGCATCGACGCGCGTAAAGCCCGGCAGTGTTACGAGGTTGTCCGCGGCGGCGAACATTTCGGTCTGGTGAATTATGCCGAGCCCGGCGCTGAATGAATTCCCGAAATCGTACTTGTTCCACAGCGATGCCACGTGTTCCGGCAATTGCGCCAGGCGATTGCCGCCCAGCTGGTCTGTCAGTTCGCCATCCTGATACGCGTATCCGCCCTGGATGCTCCAGGCCTCGTTAATCTGCCCACTGACACCCAACTCCACGCCTTCGGTGCGTTGGCCGTCGACGAGAATCGACAGCGTAGGATCGTTCGGATCAGGAATGACGACATTGGTGCGATCGAGTTGGAATACCGCCGCGGTGAGCGACAGATTCTCGCGTGCGTCCCATTTCATGCCGAGTTCGACGTTCTCGAACTCCTCCGGATCCAGCGACTCGTTCGTGAGGTTCAGCGATGTCATCTGTGCACCGGAGCGCGGCGCGTAAGTCTTGCTGTAGCTGGCGTAGATCGAGAGAGGGTCCGTCGGCTTATAGATGAGCCCGACGCGCGGCGAGAAGAGGTCGTCGGAGCTTTCGAACTTATCGCCGGTACGATTGTTACGGAAGTCCATCTCGAACCTGTCGTAGCGCACACCCAGCACGGCCTGAAAATGCTGTGAAAATTCGACCTGGTCCTGGATGTACAGCGCCGCGACAGTGGCTTCGCCGTGATTGTCGGCGTCCGTCTCGCTTTGACGAAATGTCACCGGCACGGAGATCGTGGGATCGCTGAGCGGGGCCTGCACAGTCGTGGTGGTGTCGTTGAAGTAGCCTGTATTGCGGAAGTTGTCCGTCACCTGACGACCCAATTCGGCGCCGGCCAGGAAGCGATGTTTCAGGGGACCTGAGTCCAGGGAAAACAGCAGGTCCGTCTGGTTGAAAATGTTTTCGCGCAGCTGCTCATTGTTGTATGCGGAGATCGCGACCGTGGTCGCCGTCGCATCGATCGCGCCGGGAAATACGTTCTGATAGAACTTGTTGTAGTCGCCGTACAACGTGCGATTGCGCAAACTCACGGTATCGCTGAATTCATGATCGAGCACGACAGTCGCGATATTCACGGTCGCCTCGGTGGGGCTCTTATCCGGGTCGCCAAAGAACGTGGACTCATCCACTTCGTACGGTCGCCCACTTAGCGAAGGAATGCCGCGATCGGCGGTGCGGTCGTAGTCGTAATATTCGTAACCCAGGCGCAGCTGTGTGTTGTCGCTGAGCTGAACGGCTGCGGTCGGATTGATGCCGTGCCGCTCGAGCTTCACGCCGTCGCGATAACTTTCGGAGTCCTCGTACATGCCAGTAACGCGGGCGGCAACTCTATCGTTTACCGGGCCACCCAGGTCCGCTGACACGCGAGCGTTGTCCCACGATCCACCTTGCAGTGACACTTCGCCCACACGATCCCAGCCAGCCTGGCGCGTCACACGGTTGACGACACCGCCTGCGCCGCCGCGTCCAAAGATCATGGCGTTCGGGCCCTTCAAGACCTCCACGCGATTGACGTTGTAGATGTCCCGGAAATACTCCACGTCATCTCTTACGCCGTCGACGAAAAAGTCTGCCGTGGAGCTATTGCCGCGAAGAATAATCGTGTCTCGATTGCCTTCGCCCTGGGCCATGCCTGCGCCAGGCACGTAACGGGCGACGTCCGCGAGGTTCTGCATCGATTGATCCTGGATCAGCCGCGCCGTGACCACCGACACGGACTGCGGCACATCGCGCAGCGGGGTGTCGGTCTTGGTGGCCGACCGGGTCCGGGTCACGGCATAGCTGTCGTGCTCCCGCTGGGCCTCGACCAGGATTTCTTCCAAGTCTTGTGTTCTGGCGTTCGCCCCAGCCGTGTTGGCTATCGCCACCAACAGCAAGGCATTGGTACACAAGGACTTTTTGGGCGCCATACCAATCTCCGATAATGCAAATACGAACGATTCGTATTCCTATTATGCTTGCATTGCCGGATTTTTGTCGATAGATGCGTAAAAAATGAGTTCTGGTCGTCGAATACAACCCCGCGGCTTCGTGTGTGGGAGCGGCCGAGGACCGTGCGTTGGGGCTGCCCCTGGCCGGCGGTATTAGTAACGTGTCCGACGACGGCAGTCCCGCGTTTCACGCGACGTCGTACGGCGCAGTCACTTCCCAAGCGCACCCAACGCCTGGTCGAGATCGGCGATCAGGTCCTGCACGTCCTCGATGCCGACGGAAATCCGGATCAGGCTGTCGCCGATACCGAGCGCGCGACGGCGATCCGGGGCGAGCCCGGAATGCGTCATCAGCGCGGGGTGCTCGATCAGGCTTTCGACGCCGCCGAGACTTTCCGCGAGCGCGAATATGCGGCAGCGTTCCAGGAATGCGCGCGAACCTTCCAGGTCCGTGTCGAGCTCCAGGGACAGCATGCCCCCGAACTGCGGCATCTGCTGCAGCGCGAGGGCGTGCTGAGGATGACTGGGCAAGCCTGGATAGAGCACTCGACGCACGCGCGGATGTGATTCGAGCCAGCGTGCGATCTCGAGCGCGTTGCGGCAATGGCGTTCCATGCGCACCGCCAGGGTCTTGAGACCCCTGAGCGCCAGGAAACTGTCGAACGGCCCCGAAATTCCGCCCACCGCGTTCTGCAGGAATCCCAGGCGCTCGCGCAGCTCTGTGTTGGTGCCCACCACGGCAACGCCGCCGATCATGTCGGAGTGCCCGTTCAGGTACTTGGTGGTCGAGTGCACGACGACGTCGAAGCCGAAGTCGAGCGGCCGCTGCACCCACGGGCTCGCAAAGGTGTTGTCCGCGCCGGCCAGGATGCCGCGGCGACGAGCAAGCGCGGCGACTGCAGTAAGGTCGGCGAGCTTGAGCGTCGGGTTCGTCGGGCTTTCGACCCAGAGCATGCGCGTGTTCGGGCGGATCGCCGCCTCAACGGCCGCAAGGTCCGTGAAGTCGACGCGCGTCGCCGTGAGCCCCATCGAGCGCTGTCGCACGCGTTCGATCAGGCGAACCGTGCCGCCATACAGGTCGTCGGTGGTCACGATGTGCGCGCCGGCATCGAGACATTCGAGCACGGTCGCGATCGCAGTCAGACCCGAAGCAAACGCGAAAGCCTGGGTGCCATTTTCGAGGTCCGCGACGCATCGCTCAAACGCGAAACGCGTCGGGTTGTGGCTGCGACCGTAGTCGTAACCCTTGTGCACGCCCGGGCTCGACTGCACGTAGGTCGAGGTCGCGTAGATCGGTGTCATGACCGCGCCGGTGGACGGGTCGGGTTCCTGGCCCGCGTGGATCACGCGAGTGCCGAAGCGTGCGCGGTTGGTGGGCGTCTCGGTCATAACATCCTCGTGCGCAGCGCGTTGAGCAGGTCGACACGCGTGATCAGTCCCAGGAATTTCTCGCCTTCGACGATGATGGCGACGTGGTCGGCGTCGAGCACGGAGAACAGCGCGTCGAGCCCGGCATCGGGCGAAAGCGTTTCGAGCCTGGTCGTCATTGCCGTGCTCACGGGCTGGCGAAACTGCTCGGCGGCGTCCTTGCGACGCACGACCTGTGACAGGTCGAACTCGTCGACGATGCCGATGATGCGATTCGCCTGGTCGACGACCGGCAACTGCGAGACGTCGGCGCTGCGCATGCGGTTGTATGCGGTCAGCAGCGAGTCTTCCGGAAAGACGGTCACGGTGAGCCCGGCGTCGTGCCGTCGCACGATCAGGTCGCGCAGGTCGCCCGTGTGCTCGCGTGGCAGGAACCCGCGCTCGAACATCCAGGCGTCGTTGAACGCCTTGGACAGGTACTTCGCACCGCTGTCGCAGACGAACGTGACCACTCGCAAGGGTTCGGTCTGCTCGCGACAGAAGCGAAGCGTCGCGGCGAGCAATGTCCCCGACGAAGAGCCGCCGAGGATGCCTTCCTGCCGCAGCAGTGCGCGCGCTGCGCCCATGCTTTCTGCATCGGGAATCGAGTACGCCTTCGTGACGCGGCTCAGGTCCGCGATCGACGGGATGAAGTCCTCGCCGATGCCTTCGACTGTCCAGGACCCGGCCGTGCCGAGCTTGCCCGTCTCGATGTATTGCGCCAGCACGGACCCGACCGGATCGGCGAGCACGAAGCGCGTCGCGGGCGATTCACGCGCGAAGAAACGACTGAGGCCGGTGACCGTGCCGCTCGACCCGACGCCGCAGACGATCGCGTCCACTCGGCCATCCATCTGCCGAAGTATTTCCGGGCCGGTCGTGGTTTCGTGCGCGTGCGGATTCGCGGGATTCCCGAACTGGTTGATGTAATAGGCATCCGGCGTCTCACTGGCGATGCGTTGCGCCATGTCCTGGTAATACTGCGGATGGCCCTTGCCGACGTCGGAACGTGTGATGCGCACGTCAGCGCCGAGCGCGACCAGGTGCAGGATTTTCTCGCGCGACATCTTGTCGGGCACGATCAGGATCAGCGGGTAGCCTTTCTGCGCCGCGACCAATGCGAGCCCGAGTCCGGTGTTGCCGGCGGTCGCTTCGACGATGGTGGAACCGGGACGCAGCTTACCGTTTCGCTCCCCCGCTTCGATCATCGAGAGGCCGATGCGGTCCTTGATGGAGCCGCCGGGATTCTGGCATTCGAGCTTCAGGTACAACTCGCAGGGACCGGTATCGAAGGAGCGGACTCGCACCAGCGGCGTGTTGCCGATCAGTGCGAGAATGGAATCGGTCATCGGCTGTTCCATGCGATTCAGTCCCCCGGACAGGCCGGGAGTATAGATCATGAGAGAACGCCGTCGCGTGCGGAGCGGCCCTGCAAACAGCGGCAGCAGAAAGCCTCGTGTCGGCGAGCGATTCTTGCGGCTTTTTTTGGTGTTGTTACGTTGCGTCAGGGACGGGCAAAGCGGTTCGGTCGAATCGCTTTTCGCAACGCCTCCATGAGGCCCGCACTGTCGATCGGCTTACGCAGGATCGCGACCAGACCGAGCGTCGCAGGGTCTTGCCCAGCCACACCGTCGCCGTAACCGGTATACAGCATGACCGGAAGTTCCGGTCGAACGGCGCGCAGCCGACGTGCAACTTCCAGCCCCGTCAGTTTCGGCATCACCTGATCGGTCAGGACCACATCGAAGCGTAGCGGATCGGCTTCTACCAGGGCGATGGCTGCCTCGCCACCCGCTGCGCGCGTGACGTTGAGACCGTTTTCCTGCAGCAGCTCGCGCATGAAGTCAGCCACACTCTCGTCGTCGTCGACGAGCAGCACGTGGCCTTGCAAGAGCGGTTTCATGGTCCGTGCGGCTCCCGATCGGGGCCGCTGGTGAACCGAGGTTGCATCGCGTTCCTCCTCGATCGCGGGCCAGAACACCCGGAAGCGCGAACCCGACCCGACGGCGGACTCGACGACGATGTGTCCGCCGTGCTCGTGCACGATACCGTGCACCATCGCGAGGCCCATGCCCGTGCCTTTGCCGGCCTCCTTGGTCGTGAAGAAAGGGTCGAACATCCTGGCCATGGTCTCCGGCGCGATGCCGTGACCGGTATCGATGACGGCAAGCTCCATGAACTCCCCATTGATGGGCGCGGCACACGCCGTGCAGATCAGATCGCACGCTGCGTGCTGGACGACGTCGATAGTCAATGTGCCGTCTGCAGGCATCGCGTCGCGCGCGTTCAGGCAGAGGTTGAGCAACACCTGCTCGGCCTGCAGCGGGTCGACTCGCACGCAACCTTCCGTGTTGGTATCGAACCCAAGCGCGATGCTCATCGCCGCTGGCAGGGCCGGACGCACGCTGGACAGCGCGTCCGCCACGAAAGGAGCCAGCTTCAACGTTTGCGGCGTGCCCTGCCCGCCTCGACTGAAAACGAGCATCTGCTGGATCAGGTCGCGCGCACGCTCGCACGAGCGTTGCGCCTGCGCCAGGTATCCGCCCAGCCGGTGGTCGGTCGCCGCGCTTTCCCGCTCCGACGCCAGCACGATGTATCCCATGATGCTGGTCAGCAGGTTATTGAAGTCGTGCGCAATGCCCCCGGTGAGTTGCCCGACGACCTCCATTTTCTGCGCCTGCCGTAATCGCGCTTCGGATGCTCGCAGCGCCTGGGCCGCTGCAGCGCGCTCGAATTCCGCATTGACGCGGACCGAGAAAATCTTCAGCACGGATTCGATGAATCCGCGCTGCTTCAACGGGCGCCGCGAAAAGATGACGAGCAAGCCCACCGGCCGCCCATTTGTATCGGTCAGCGAGTGCCCGGCCAGGCTCTCCATGCGCAAACGGCTGAAATCACCGTCACCGGGAAACAGCTCGTGCAATCGCGACGGAAAAATGTGAGATCCCTGCTCGATCACGATTTCGCAGGGGGTGCCTGCAAGTGCGTACGAGAAATTCTCGCGAATACTGCCGTCGAGGAAAAACGCGAGCACGCGGACTTGCCCCGGCCGTGCGGGATCAAAAGTTGCAATGAACGCACCGTCGACGCCAAGTATCGTCGCGAGATACGCCGCCAGCTGCCGGTACAGATCCTCCTCTTCGGACTGCGAAACGGCGAGTGCCGAGGTGGACAGTGCCTGCTCCATCCGCTTGCGTTCGGTTATGTCGGTGGCCATGCAGCACACGGCGTCCGCTACGCCAAGCGCATTGCAAAGCGGGAATTTGGAAGAAAGGAAAATTCGCGGCCCATCGCCGAAGTCCGCCGTCTCCTCGAATTCGATCGCGCGCTGCTCCCGCAGCACGCGCAAATCGTTGTGGCGGAACCGGGACGCCAGTTCGGGCGAAAATATCTCTTCGTCGCGACGGCCAAGAATCTCATCCGATCCATGACCGCACAGCTGCTCGAATCGGCGATTGATGAAGAGGTAGCGTCCCTGCGCATCCTTGGCGAATACGAGCGCGCTGGTGTTGTCCAGCACCTGCTGCAGGCGCGTATCGCTTTCGTGCGGGGCGCGCACCACACCGATCGTTGCCTGAGATTCACGGTCCATGACGTTCCCGTCGCCTCCTTTCCATTTCAGTATAGGCAGGACATGACGTCATGCGCACGGCTGTTACACGACTGAAACAATCGTTGTCGGCGACGCGTGTCAGTCGGCGGTCGGTACGAACATGTAGCCCACCCCGCGGACGGTCCGGATCACGCCGGATCCATTCATGCCCGTCTCGAGCTTGCGTCGCAGGCGCGCAACCCTGATGTCGATCGACCGATCGTAGGGATCCCATTCCCTATTCTTCGTCAGGGTCAGCAGGCGGTCGCGAGACAGCGCCTTGCCTGGATTTTCCACGAACACCTTGAGCAGTTCGAATTCCATTGCAGTGATCGGCACCTCGTCACCTGTGGGGCTGAACAGCCGGTGCCCTTGAAGATCGAGACGGCACCGGCCGACTCGGAGATGCCCGGGCGCCGGTGTCGCCACCGGCATTTCAGGCCTGGCGCACATGCGTCGCATGACGCTCTTGATGCGAGCGAGCAATTCGCGTGGATCGAGGGTTTCGACACGTAATCGTCGGCCCCGA
>CAWAQN010000016.1:0-203023 GCA_963784225.1 uncultured Gammaproteobacteria bacterium | reverse complement strand
CTGCACAGCCTGCAGGAACTCTTCTGGACCGAAGCCACGCGGAACAACATCCTGCCAATTCACTCGCCCGACGCCCCGGGCCTGGCCCGGCCATCATTGGCGGCAGGACGATCCGAATTCATTTACACGAGTCCGGTTGTGGGAATACCGGAAAGCGCCGCGCCGCCGACGATGCATCGCTCATTCTCGATCGAGGCGGATATCGTCATACCGACGAGCGGAGCAGGCGGCGTGATCGTTGCGCACGGTGGACGTTTCGGCGGCTACGCACTTCATCTTGTCGATGGGCATGTGGTGTTCCATTACAACGCCATTCCACCTCGCCACTATTCTGTGCGCACTGCTTCCAGCCTCCAGCCCGGCCTGCACCATCTGCTGATGACCTTTACTGCCGACGCCGCAGGCGGGCCGGGAGGCAGCGTCGCCATTTCCGTCGATGGTCGCGAAGACGGGCGAGGACGTGTGGAGCAGACGCTGAATACCTGGATCTCGCATACCGAGGGCTTCGATATCGGTCAGGACTCGATCACACCGGTGGACCCCGCCTACGGCTCTTCCAGCGACACCGTCTTTACGGGGCGGCTGGAACGAGCAGTCATAAACTTGTTATGACGACGACTGACGATGGACTGCACGATCTGATTCGGAATGGCCCGTCAGGCCATGACTCGTCACGCACAAAATTCCCGATGCTAACGTGGACGAAGATCAGAATCTCGGCTTCCTGATCATGGACGTGCTGCGTCTGATGCGCGCCGATTTCAGCAATCGAGCCCGGACCATACCGCTCACCATAGAGTTGCATGCCGCGTTGATGTTGCTGCATAAGAGCCCGGGGTGCCGTCAGGTGCAGCTTGCCAGGTGGCTGGAGGTCGCGCCGGCGACCGTGATACGAATGCTCGAGCGCCTGGAACGGATGAAATTGGTGCGGCGTGAGACCGATCCCAATGATCGCCGGTCAGTGCGAGTACACCTGACGCCGCAGGCCGCGCCTTTGATGCAGAGATTGCTGGAGATCACGTCGTTGAGCCGGGAGCGTGCTTTCGCTGGCTTCAGCGCCGCCGAACGGAGACAACTTACCGCGGGTCTCAGGCGGCTCCGCAGGAATCTTTCGCAGGACGGGCCCGCGTCGCAGAGGAGAAGAGTATCCGCACAGCGCGCCGCGAGCCCGCGGGTCGTTACACCAAAACGAAAAAAGCGAACCTGACCGATCGCACTCGCGACGATGAAAATCACTGTTAGCTGGCGGAACCGTGCGGACACCGCCAGCGGGCGCCAGAGGACTCGAATTTCAAGGTTTCAATTGCCCGCGCAGTTCCCCGCCCGGATTCGCCGCCGTGTGGACGTTTACGTACAGGTTACCGGCCTTGAAACTCGCAAACTGCGCGTCCGTGAGCTTTGCCCCGGGCGGAACAGAATAGGTGTCCCCATCCTTGACGAGCGGGATGACGACCGGACCATTTTTGCCGGCTGCCGCTTCGTGTATATGTGCCGCCGTCCCGCTGATGCCCGTAGTCTTGACGCTACCGCTAACCGTCATGTCGGTGCCGATAGTAATAGTGCCAGTGCCAGTTCCGGGACTCTTCACCGCGGGAACCTCCTCTGCGCCGCTCAGCTTAACCTTGATGTCTGCTGCCATGGCGATGATGGGGTACGCGCCAAGCGAAACCAGCGCAAAAACCAGGGCCGCGCTCAGCGGCAGCCACGCACGTTTGGAAACAGTGGCAGTTTTCATAAGAAATCCTCATTCGCATTTGAATGTTCAGACCGCGAATCGCAATGCCCGCCGGTCAGCAATGCCCGCCGTCGAAATCCTGGCGAGAAGCCCGTTGTATTTTCGGTCTGCCCGTACGGTGGTGCAAGGAAGTGGCAGTAGCAGGCGATGTCGGACGACCGCGCATTCCGAGCGGAACGGTCCGGACCCGGTACGAGCCACAGCAGCGTGTCGCGGTTTTCGTAGCGGTCCGTGGGCAAGGCCGTTATTGCGCACGAATCCCAGCGTCTCCGCCAGGTTCATTCGCGCCGAGGCGCGCTAGCGTGGCAAACCTGTGAATACCGCACGTTCGCGGGACAGGGAATACAGGTAGGGTCGAGGAGTTTGGGGTATCAGACAGAGGGCAGCCGCGATGAGGGCAATACTTGGTCCAGTCCTGATTATTGCGTGCGTGGTCGTAGCATGGGGATTATGGCGCGGGGCCCCGAGTGGAATTTCGGATGCCAGGTACTCCGAATTCAAGACGCTTGCTGCACCCAGGCTGCTCTATTCGTGCAAGATGACCCCGACGCGCAATTCGTTCCTTCCAGAAGAAAGGAAATGCTTGAAGACCGGCCGCAGCAACTGCGACGCTAAAATCGACGACCTGGTCAAGGCGGGGACGAAAATGGACGTCGATTTCCTCGGGGGTTCTAGATTTTCGACGTATGACCAGGTGCTGAGCGAAGCAAGGCACGCTTGCAACAAGACTGTCGGCAACACGGGGACCATCGAATTCGTCATCCTCGAAGCCGAGGAGACTTAGCAGTTGTGCTCTGCGGGGACTGATGCAGAAAACGATCCTGATCACGGGTTGCTCCAGCGGCATCGGGGCCGCCATGGCGCGTGAGTTTCGCCGCGGTGGACATCGGGTTTTCGCCACGGCGAGACGCAGGGACGCGCTGGCGACGCTCGAAGCAGACGGCACCGATGCCATCGAGCTGGACGTCAACTCGGACGAGTCCATCGCCAATGCCTGCGACCTTGTCATGCGTGACACCGGGCACCTCGACGTGCTCGTGAACAATGCCGGCTTCTCGCAAGTCGGTGCACTGATCGACCTGACTCGCGAAGACCTGCGTCGGCAGTATGAGACGAATGTCATCGCGCCAATTGCCGTCACCGCGCAGGCGCTGCCGCTGCTGCGGGCGGCCGTCGCGAAGCATGGGAGTGCCGTGGTCGCGAATGTCGGCAGCATCGTCGGCATCGTGGCGACGCCGTTCGCCGGCGCCTATTGTTCCAGCAAAGCTGCGCTGCATTCCTTGACGGACGCCTTGCGCATGGAGCTTGCACCATTCGGTATTCACGTAGTGTCGGTGCAGCCAGGCGGCGTCCGCTCGAGTTTCGGCGCGCATGCGGGAGAGGCGATTCGTTTACCGGACCGGTCGAACTATCGAGCCGTGGAGCATGGCATCCGTGCTCGTGCCCAGGCGGGGCAGCAGGGCGCGATGCCGGCAGAGAAATTCGTCATCCCGGTCGTGAAGTCCCTGTTGCGCGAATCGCCGCCACGAATTGTGCGCGGCGGCACCAACAGCCTGCGACTCCCATTACTCAAGCGACTGCTGCCCGCAGCCCTGATCGACGCGAGACTGTCGAAACACTTCGGTCTCGATTTGCTGCGTCGATCACACGATGAAAACTGAGACCGGATCGGATCTAATAGGTCCAGTCGGCTTCGCTTGCGTCGTTGACCCCCCGCGTCACGTCCTCCAATAATTCAAGCTGCAGATGAAAAGGCAAACCCGTCGAAAAGGCGGGGACGCAAAGCCACCGGTCTAAAAGCTCAGGGAGCTCATGACAGCGGGGTTGCCGGGGTGTCAGACACCTCGTAATTCGAACGAGCCGCCGCGGTCCGTTCGCGCAACCAGCCGTTTGTTCCTCTCTCGAGAAATTCCGGTGCCGTCACTTGGCGACCCGGTTTTTTATGGAGTGGACATTCGTGGGCATCAAATCAAGACTACTGCTTCCCATCCTCCTGCTGGCAACCCTGGTTGCGCCGCTGGCCTCGGCGGCGACGACGGCACGCGACAACGGGTTGCTGATTTCGCGCACGACGAGCCAGACGTGGCAGGTGCGTCTTGTTTCCGGCACACAGCCGCAACAGTTCAGCGGCGTAGTCGACTCCAGCATTGCCTTCGCTTCTGCCACCAGCGTGAGCCTGGAGAGCGCGGATGCCGCGACACTCACGTTGCCTAACCAGCTGAGCTTGACCCTCGCGACGTGGACGGGCGGTTCCGATGCGGCCAGTTTCACGGTCTCCGCGGACGCAAATCTCTGCCTGCGCGACACGGGCAGTTCGGGCGTCAAGATCTATCTCGGCACGACGCTTGCCGACGCGATCCCGGTCACGGCTCCGGTGGCGCTGCAGGGCGCCAACGCCTGCGGTGATGCAACGCCAGAGGCTACTGACCTCGACTCGCAAAAGCAACACGGGTCACTACGTCGCGATGCTGCGAAACCAGAGCTCGCAGAAGCTGATGACCGCCTCGATCAAGCCTGGCGTGGTCGGCATCATGAAGCGCTACACCTGGCGCTCCCTCGAGCCGACACAGGGCGTCTACAACTTTGCCGAGATCCAGTCCGACCTCGCATGGGCCAGCTCGTACGGCATGCAGCTGATCGTGATGATCGAGGACAAGACCTTCGTCCTCGAACGGCCCAACCCCGCGTACCTCGATGCAGTACACGCCGCGCAACCGCGCGGGCGGCTACACGATCATGCGTTGGTCACCGTATGTGGTGGACCGCCTGAACGCGCTGATCAAGGCAATGGGCAAATTCGACAGCCATCCAAACTTCGAGGGGATCGCGACGCAGGAAACCTCGCTCGGCTTCGACAGCACGGTCTTGAAGGCGAATGGCTATACGCCCGAAAAATACCGGGATGCGTACATCAATGTCCTGAGCGCGGCAACGACGAGCCTCCCGACCTCGCGGGTGTTCTGGTACCAGAATTTCTTCGTGGGCAACCAGTCGTACATCGGCCAGATCGCCGCTGCCGTGGCACCGAAAGGCGTCGTGATGGGTGGTCCCGACGTGCTGCCGGACAATCCTGCACTGGTGTCGAAATCGTATCCGTACTACACGCAGTTCCACGGCAAGATGCCCCTCTTCAGCCAGGTCGAACCGGTCTGCTACTCGGCGTTGCACATGACGAGCGGCTATTCGACCAAGTACTGGACGCCGGCCGAGCAGTTCAAGTACGCACGCGACAAGCTGCACGTGAACTACATGATCTGGGTGCGGCTGCCGAACGCGACACCGGCCGATTCCTATGACTGGCTCGACGCGGTTCCGGTCATGGGTGCGAACCCGACCTTCAACTAAAAAGTACGCGCCGATACCGAATCGGCTCGGCCCCACTAGAACCCCGGCCCGCGCGGTGCCGGGGTTTTTTTTAGGGGGTCCTTTCGGCGGTTGCCCGAGTTTCCCGGTGTTGAATAGAGTCGTTGCGCGAGCACCCGAGCAGCACGTTCAGTCTCTGACTGGCAATGGCGATGTCCACCTACTGCCCGGCACTCCAGGGCAACCTAGGGTCGGGTCATGGAGAAATACGCAATTCTGCTGTCCTTGCTGCTGGCTGGTTGCGGAGGCGGTGACGACAACGGCGGCGGCTCGCCGTTGCCCGGTCCCGATCCTGCTGACACCACGGCACCGAGCGTGCCGCAGGCTGTAGCCGCCACGGCGCAATCTGCCACCGAGATTCTCATCGAGTGGCAGGCTTCGACCGATGCGGGCTCCGGCGTGGCCGGCTATCGCGTGTTTCGAGATGGCGGCGCGACTGCGGTCGCCACGGTCACCGCTACGCGATATTCGGACACCGGGCTCGCACCGGCCACCAGGTACACGTATACGGTGCGCGCCTTCGATAGCGCCACTCCCGCGAACGAGTCGGCGGACTCCACCTCGGCGGAGACGACGACGCCCCCGGCACCGGTCGCGGAACTATCGGTAACCACCGAACGCGTGTTTGCGAGTTTGCCGAACTTCGCGAATCCAGTGGCAATGCTGCAGGCCCCGGCGGACGCTTCGAGGTGGTTCGTGGTCGAGCAGGCGGGCCGCGTGCGCGATTTTGATGCCCAACCCGGCGTCACGTCGACGCGCGTCTTCATCGACATCCGCACGCGGGTCAGGTCGGGCGGCGAATTGGGGCTGTTGGGAATGGCATTCCATCCCGCATTCCCTTCAGATCCTCGCGTCTACCTGTCTTACACCAATGACTCCAGCGGACTGGTTTCGCGGATCTCCGAGTTTCGATCTACCGACGGTGGGCGCACGCTCGACCCATCGAGCGAACTCGTCGTGCTTACGGTGCCGCAACCTGCGGCGAACCATAATGGCGGCAACATCGTCTTTGGCCCGGACGGGAATCTCTACATTGGTTTCGGCGACGGTGGTGACGCGGGAGACCCGTGGGGACCCATCGGTAACGGGCAGAACCTGGCGACGTTGCTGGGCAAGATGCTGCGTATCGACATCCGCGGTGCAACCGGAGACGTGCCGTATCGGATTCCTGCATGACAATCCATATGCCGGCAACGCCCTTTGCAGCACCGGCACCGGAACAGGGTCGTGTCCCGAAATCTACGCGTACGGATTTCGAAATCCCTGGCGCTGGAGCTTCGACCGGGCCACCGACGATCTCTGGGTGGCCGACGTGGGACAGGGTGCGCTGGAGGAGGTCGACCGCGTCACCGCAGGAGGAAATTTTGGCTGGCGGTGCTTCGAAGGCACGCAGCCATACAATTCGGACTGTGGTCCCACCGCCGCGAGCAGCCTGCCGCCTGTCGCCCAGTACGGGCGCGATGCGGGACAGTCGATCACCGGCGGTTACGTGTACCGCGGCGATGCCATAACGGCCCTGATCGGACGCTATGTTTTCGCCGACTTCATCAGCGGTCGTCTGTGGTCGATCCCGGCCAACACCGCCCCGACCGTAGTCATCACGGCAGCCGACAGCCTGGCCGCGACCGGCTTGTCCATCGCGTCGTTCGGCCAGGACCTCGATGGAGAACTCTACATCGTTGATCTTGGAGGCACCCTGCATCGGCTGGTGCCAGGTGCTTGAGGCGCGTGTCAGTCTGACTCGTACAAACTTTCGGGCAGGTTGAGCGTAGTCCACCCGCTGTCGACGTACTCGGAATTGCCCGATCGCCTGCCAATCTGGGGACGAAATCGATCAACACCAACTAAAGGTGACGGGATATATGAGCGGAATCAGAACAGCCGTTTTTCCGGTGGCGGGGCGAGGCACGCGTTTCTTGCCCGTCACCAAGGCCAGCCCGAAAGAAATGTTGCCGATCGTGGACAAGCCGCTGATCCAATACGCGGCGGAAGAGGCCTTGGCGGCCGGCGCCAGGAAACTGGTGTTCATCACTGGCGCTGCAAAGCGGGCAATCGAGGATCACTTCGATACCGACCACGACCTCGAAAGGGAGCTCGCGGCCCAGGGCAAGTCCGAGTTGCTCGAGGCGCTGCGCGGAATCATCCCCTCGTATGCGAGTTGCATCTACGTGAGGCAACCGGCGCCGTTAGGGCTCGGTCACGCGGTGTTGTGTTCGCGGCCGGTCGTAGGGGACGAGCCGTTCTTCGTGCACCTCGCGGACGACCTCATCGCCGCCGACGAGCCATGCCTCAAGCAATTGGCAGACGTGTTCGAGACCCGGCGGTCCAGCGTGCTCGGCGTCGAGACCGTGCCACCATTCGAGACCGAAAAGTACGGCATCGTCGCAGCGAAACTCATCGGCGGACGGCTCAGTCGTATCGATCAGATCGTCGAAAAGCCGAAGCCCCAGGACGCTCCGTCGAACCTCGGTGTGGTGGGACGGTACGTGTTGACGCCTGCGATCTATGAAAAGCTGGAGCGCACTGGCCGCGGCGCTGGCGGCGAAATCCAGCTTACGGACGGGATCTCAGCCCTGCTGGCCGACGAATCCGTGTACGCATTTGCCTTCGAAGGCAAGCGCTACGACTGCGGATCGAAGCTTGGGTATCTCGAGGCAACGGTCGAGTTCGCCCTGAAGCATCCGAGCCTCAGTGAGGACTTCTCCCGCTACCTCGCGCAGCTGGTGGCTGACCGGCTGCGCAATGCCGCCGGTACGGCGCCTCCGACATCGGTTCGCGAACTGCGCAAATCCGCTTAAAAACCAACGCGTTGCAAGCGAGACTCCCGGCAAACGCCGGGAGTCTCTCGGCGTTGGGGGCCGTCTGGGTTAGAAGGCTTCGCGATCGTTCCAGACGCGCAGTGCCGTCCGGGCGAGGATCTGCAGGTCCAGGCTCACGGACCAATGCCGCAGGTATTCCAGGTCGCAGCGCACGCGCGCTTCCATCTGCTCGAGCGAGCGTGTCTCGCCCCGCAATCCGCGCACCTGGGCAAGCCCGGTAATGCCGGGCAGCACCTTGTGCCGGACCATGTAGCCATTGATGAGCTTGCGGTACATCTCGTTATGCGCCACGGCATGCGGGCGTGGCCCAACGAGGCTCATGCGACCCTGCAGGACGTTGATCAGCTGCGGCAACTCGTCCAGCGAATACTTGCGCAGAATCCGGCCGGCGGTCGTGATGCGGGGGTCGGCGCGACTGGCCTGCGTGATCTGGCTGCCGTCCTCGGACACGCTCATCGTACGAAACTTGTAGACGGTGATTTCTTCGCCATTGAGCCCGTAGCGCCGCTGCTTGAACATGACCGGCCCGGGCGAGGTTGCCTTGATCAGGGCGGCGATCGCGACCATCACGGGCGCGAGGGTCACCAGCATGAGCCGACGAAAGAATTACGTCGGTAACGCGCTTGGCAATGCCACGGAAACCGACGAACGGGGTTTCGCACATCGCGACGACCGGAATTCCGTTGATCGAACCGGTCCGTGCCTGGATCAGGTCGTAGACGGCAATGTCGGGTGCGTAGTACACCGAGGCCGTCGTGTCACGAAGCTCGTCCAGCAGGTCCGTGACCCGTTGCAGGTGTCCGACCGGCAGGGCGACGAAAATCACTTCCACATCGTGCTTTTTTACCCATGCCGCGACGTTCGAGAGCCCGCCCAGCAGTCGGTCGCTGCGATCGAGGTTCAGGCGGGAAGCGTCGCGGTCGTCGAAAAAACCCTGTACCGACATACAGTAGTGACCGATGGCTCTCAGCTGGGTAGCCAGTGAGCGGCTCACCTCGTTGTAGCCAACAAATATCGTGCGGCGGGCATTCTGGGGGTCGCACATCAGCCGGCGCATCGTCTCCTGCAGTACGACCGAGACGGGAATGAGCAAGGCAGGCGTGACCACGGCCCAGGTCAGGACGATGCGACGCGAGAAGTGATCGGAAAACTTGGTCACGTACGCGACCGCGAGCAACGAGGCGAGCAGGATGCACCAGCGCACCAGTACGGAAATGACGAGCGGAACATGGCCCGAAAGGATCTGGTCCTGGGGCTTCCCGGTGGGATAGGGCAGCAGCACCATCAACAGCGCTACCAGCACAGCCATCGAGTAGAAGTATTCCTGGAAATACGCGTCGTACGTAAACACCAGGAAGTAGAGAACGCCCACCGCGACCATCGAGGGCACGACGACTTGTAACAGCGCGACCAGGCCGATCCAGAAACCGTTTTTTACTATTACCGACTCGGTCATCGTAAACGTCGTCATGCGGGCCTCCGTTCCCCCGTTGGTATTGAACCCTTTTTAAAGTGTTTACATCCCCCGCAATAGCATCGAATGGCGCAATCGAGTACGACTTGTTTGCACCTGTAGGCAGGAAGGCGCCCACACCGCCGACGATTACCTTACAGCGTGTGAGACTGTCGGTAGCGAGACGGGCACTGCAATAAATCTACGCCGGTGGCCTCCGCGCAACAAGCGAGGCGGTCAATACCGGCGCAAAAAAGCCGCCTCCAGCGTGTGCCGGAGGCGGCTTGTTGCCTGCGCGCAATCAGAAAGTGCGGTTAGTGCTGATCACCGGCAACGCGTCGTGCCAATCATAGGAATCGGCCGGGCTGGCGTTCGGCATGCGCACCCAGATCATGTAGTTCACGTCCAGCTTGTCGCGCGCGTACTTGAAGAGCTCCGGCATGGTCCAGTACTTGGTCCGGTAGCCGGCGGTTTCGTGCAACGCGGCGTAGCACATGGGCTCGACCTGGCTGAACTTGTGCATACGCCCGTGGAACTGGGTGTAGTACGGATACGACTTCGTCACGAGCGCTGAATTGTCCGGCAGCACGTCGGGTCCGCCCAGGACGCACGCCCTTCGACGCGACGGCATTCGCGATGCTGCCGATGTATGCCTGGTTGCCCACGAAGAAGTTCTGGTACCAGAAGATCCGGGACGTGGGCAGGCTCTTGGAGGCCGTAGACAGGATATTGATATAGGCGTCCCGATATTTCTCGGGCGTGTAGCCATTCGCCTTCAAGACCGGGCCGTCGAAGCCGAGCGATGTTTCCTGCGTCGCGATCCCCTCGAAATTTGGATGGCTGTCGACCTTACTACCCATCGCCTTGATCAGCGCGTTCAGGCGGCCCACCACGTAGGGGTTCCAACGCACGACGGTGTAGCCGCCCGCGCGGTTGCGCGGCGTGTATGAATCCAGGTAAGCGGGCGTCGGTCGCTCGAGCTTGAACGTCTTGTCCTCGATCATCGCGATCAGGCGCATGTTATGGGCCTTGGCCCAGGCCAGGTCGGACTGCAGTTCACTGAAGTTGTAGTTACCCAGCGTTGGCTCCAACGAACGCCAGGTGTACCGCTTCATGAGGCCGACGACGCCCGGCCTGATCGAGTCAGCCATGTACGCCTGCGTAGACTGACCCCTGACCAGGGCGGTGTAATGGCCAGGATGAAATTTCCTGCCCGCTGCAATGGCTGTCGTCGTGATGGCGCTGGTTTCCACCGATGTAGTAGCGGTTTCCAGCGATGTAGTAGAGACAGTCGTCGCGGCGGACGCGCCTGTCGCATCGGTGCAGGCGTCGATTCCACCGAGCGATGCTGGCGCCGTGACCGGGATCGCGTCGCTCAAGGAGTCGCCGAGGTATATCTTGACGTCGGTACTGCCGGTATCGCGCAGGCAGAGCTTTGCATCTACCGACACGGCGAAATTCACCTGGTCCGAACCGCCGGGGCCCGCTGCGAGATTGACGTTGAGCGACGCCGGCGCAGTGAGCTGGGCCCCTTCGGCGCCAGCCGTGGTTGCGGCACGTACGTAGCGGAACGGCATGCTCGATTCCAGGACGCCGCTGAATTGTTGGGCTTCGGTGCCGCCTACAAGTCGTATCTGCCAATCCTGGCTGTTCGATCTTGATATCAGCAGACCGCTGTCCGGCTGAGCGAGAGCTAATGGAGAGACGACCGAAGTCACCAGTAGTAGTAGCAGCGCATTGAATTTCAAAAACATCCCGATCCCTCGACAAAAAAAGTGTGTAGTTTGAACCGGCAAAGCCGACGAAAGTAGCAGTGCGTTGTCGCAGTTCGGCGACATCGCACGGTGCGATGTGGGCGAATGTCCCGCACGCGCGGGTAACGATTTGATACTTCGGAAAGGGCGCGAGTCTATGGACGGATTCGCAACAACGAAAGCGAAGCGAGCATTTATTTATTTATAAATCGCGCGCGGCCGCTGTGGCAAATTTCCCAAATTTGCGCTTGGCAGTTTGCGCGTCGGACGCCGTTGACTCGCTATACGTAGTATTTCGGCGTAACAGCGTGCTGTGGCGTGAGTGCTGCAGTGCACCAGAAAAATTTCATACGCCAATTCGAAAAAAAATCGAGGGTCACACCCCGCCAGCGCTTATGCACGCGTGTTTGCGCAAAATCGGAGCTGTCAGCACGCACCAAATGGGTATTTGGTGCAGATCGAAACGATAGCACGAATTAAATTCATCGAACACTCGCAATTGAACTCATGCAAATATCCGCCGCACATCAGCACGGTCTTTTCAAATGCTCGTTATAAGCGGCCGACGATCTGCACCTGGAATCGGTTGAACTCGAAGTCCTGCAATTCGCGTGACGAAGAGCGGCGCTGGCCATCGACGCCCAGTGAGAGAGCGATGTTGCGGTTGATGTCCCAGTCCACGAAGGCGCCGGCCGTGTACACATCGTCCTCGCGATCGGACTCGAGCTGGTCGACCCGGAAGTCGCGCGTCTCGTAACTCGCGTTGACACGTAAATTCACCGTCTCGGTCAGTGTCCAGCTGGGTTCGATACTGACGCCATTGACGACGGCGTACTCCGCAACTTCATCGCCGAGATTGCTGAGGTCGCGATAGGCCTCGGCTCGAACGGTATTCCTGCCATTGTCCGCCAGGATCAACGCGGCGCGCCCCGTGATCCCGTCATAGTCCGTTCGCGCCCCTGAGTTGTAGTTGCGGGCGGTATAGCCGACTCTTCGCTTCGAGCTGCGTCCGGCCCGCGAATTTCCACTCGACTTTCGGGCCCACGAAGTACTCGTCGAAGTCCGACGCTGGGTTACTGTCGTAATCGCCATTTACGAACTCCGCGTCGAGGCCCACCAGGTTGCCTGCACTCGAGATGTAGTCCGCCGCGGCGCCGAAGGTCGTCCGCTTGATATCAAGCGAGTCGGTCTCGCTGAAGGTGATGTCCGCTATGTCGCCCCGCACGCCGACTTTCCAGTTTCCCGACAGGTCGTAATTGGCCCCAGCCAGCAATTGGTGCTCGCTGCGCAGGTCCTTGATCTTGTCCACTCGCGTCTGGTTGGCAAAGTCGCGCAGCGAACGCTTGTAACGGTAGCCAAGCGTTCCGTCCCAGGGTTCACCCGCACTCCAGTGCCAGATCGCCGTGAATTTCCCACCCGTGTAGTCGAGATCGTCGTATGTATTGAACAGGGTATGGTTGATCAAGCCGGCCAGCTCGTAGCGCTGCTGGCTCACCTGCAGGTCGGCATCGAAGCCAGCACCGAGAACCGCGAACTGGTCGGATTGTCCGTCGGGAACGGGCACCTCATCGTCCAGGCGATACAGGTTGGAGTCGTAGCCGAACGCGATCGATGCGTATGGATTCGCAGCATCGATCAAGCGAGCGAATTCGTCACTGTCGAACTGCTGGGCCGCGGCGGCGGAGACGCATAAACATGCTGCGATGCCGGCGGCGAGGCTCACGCTTGCACGCGCTGCCTCACGCGAATGTTGAGGCTCAGTGCGACGCGTTTTTCCCACGGTGACTCCTTCCGACGTGCTTGTTGCGAAGCCGCTTACATAATCAGCGACTTTTGACGCCTAACTTGACTCGGGCCTTGCGACCGGCGCTGATATTCATGAAAACCTCTGCATTGTGCAAGTCACCCTTTAATTATCTGCGAGCCCGTCCTGGACATTTCCTGCTGATGTTCGCACTCGGGGGCGGGATCACCAGCGCTTTCGCACAGATCGCTTTCCGGGATGTGTCCACATCGGCGGGCTTCGGTGGCTCTGCCTCGGAGACATGGGGTGCGTCCTGGGGCGACGTCAATGGCGACACGTATCCGGACATATTCCTGAGCAACCACCGCACCCGTGCGACCCTTTATCGCAATAACCGCGATGGCACGTTTACGGAGGTCTCGCAGCAAGTCGACCAGTCCGCGACTCCAGGATGGACAGGTGGCCTCGCTACTGTCGACACACACGGCGTCGCGTGGGGCGACATAGATAATGACGGCGATGACGACCTTTATCAGGCCGTGGAGGGGAGTGCCGATTTCCTGCACACCAACAGCGGTGGCCGGCTGACCAACCGCACCGTGGCGTACGGGGTTAACCGGCTGGCGCACCGGGCGACCCGCCAGAACCTGCTGTTCGATTATAACGGCGACGGTCGCCTCGACCTTGCATCGATCGCGCTAACGAGGGCCGGGTTGTCCGCGCAGCTGCCCGGTGGCACTTTCGGGGCGGAAACACCACTGGCCTGCGCGGGCGATGGCCAATGGGCGCATCTCACGGATATTCACGCGAGCCCGGGACTCGAACTGCTGTGTGCGCCACGCAATGGCAGCTACCCGAAGATAAACGCATTTTCGAGCGGCGGCGTGCGGAACGTCACGGCAGGGTACGCCCAGTTCGCGGCCGTGATCGACGCTGCGACGCTGGATTTCAATCGTGACCTGCGGCCAGACCTTTTCATCGTGCGCGGTTCGGAGCGTTCGTCGGACGCCTATCAATTCGCCGCGGGTCGCTTCGAAGCCCAGTTCATCACGGCGGGTAACAACACCAAGTCCGTGAGATTCAAGACTGCGGGCACGATCACCATTGCCGCCAGTCTGCAGGCGGGCGAGGCGCCGGAGGGCAACCCCGCTTATATCGACATTGGTTCGGCGCAGTGGAGCCCCGGCCAGCCTCGTGTTCCAGCTGAGCATGAGTGACACACGGAACTGGGGAATCGGCACGCGTTCGCCAGGCTTGAACATCGGTTACCAGCCGGGCACCGGCGAGTGGACGATCTCGCAGGGCAACAACGCGTACAACGCGTCGTACGTGCAGGTGTCCTCCAGTGCGCCCATCACCAACCTCGTTTACGCTGGGGCCAGCAAGGCCGATCTAGGCTACAAGCCACTGCTGGTCCGCAACACCGTAAATGGCTTGATCACGATGACCAACGCAGGTTTCGACGCCGGAGTACGTTGCCCGAGCGTCGTAGCGGGCGACTTCGATAACGACATGGATGAGGATCTCTTTCTGGCCTGCACTGGCGGGGCGCGCAACATCTCCAATAAGGTGTACGTCAACGATGGCCGGGGCGTCTTCAGGAGTTGGCGAACGCGGGAGGCGCAGCCGGCAGGACCGGCGCGGCCGTCGCGTCGGGTGCGGGCACGAGCGACAGCGTGGTCGCCGCTGACTACGACCGCGATGGCTTCCTTGACCTGCTCGTGACCAACGGTCTCAATATGCGTCCGGTCTATATCGGCGGCCCGAAACAGTTGTTCCACAATCTAGGCAATGCCAATAGCTGGATAGAGTTCGACCTCGTCGGAACGAGATCCAATCGCGACGGTATCGGGGCGAAGGTCTACCTGAGGTCCGGCGGCGTGACGCAGTATCGGGAGCAGAACGGCGGTTATCACCGCTGGTCCCAGAACTCGACGCGCGTGCATTTCGGGCTGGCGGGAAATGCGACGGCGGACGTAACGGTCGAGTGGCCCGACGGCACCTCGACGACCAGCCCGGCCCTGCAGGCTCGACGCCTGTATCAACTACGGCAGGATGGTAATGTGGCGGCAATACCACGCTAGGGCGTCAACCTGGCCGAGCATGTACAGTTATCCTCCTTGAGCAGTCCGTCCAGACGAAACGAGCCGGCGTACCGGCGATCGTCTTACGCGGTCTTTCGCTCGCGCTTACAGAACTATGGGCTGCAGAGGGCCGACAGAGCGACCCGGGCGGCTGCGAAGCGGCCTGTAGGCGGGATATTCTTTTTTGCAGGTTCTTCAAATTTTTGTCACAGATCCGGACTTCCACCGTTGATAGGACGATGATTCAAGCCCAAGCCAAATTGCCCCCACCCCGAACTCGAGCGCCGCTCGGACGCTCGTATTAATCGTCTGGCACAAGGATCGGTCATGTGGGCACGGCTATTACTGGTCTCGATCGGCCTGCTCGGCGGCACTGCAGGGGCCCAGGGCGAATCCGCGCCGGTCTGCAAGGCGCCCACGTCGCGGATCAGCGAACCGGACCGCAAGTTTCACCCGGGGCACTACGTTGCCATCGGCAAGGCGGAGGGTGCCAAGGCCATCACCAAAGCCGCGAACAAAGGCGTTACCGGGGTGCAGCTGCGATACCGCTGGGCGATGCCTCGAGCCCGAGGAAGGTCGCTACGACTTTTCGGCCATTGCGCGCGACCTTGCCACAGCGAAGCGGGCTGGACTGCAGCTGGTGGTGATGGTTGAGGACAAATCATTCGACCACGAGGTGCCGACGCCGGCCTACCTGCAAGACAAGCACACCGTCGCCACGCGCAATCGCGGCTTTACGGCCGTGCGCTGGGATCCGTTCGTCAACGACCGCTTCCGGCAACTGGTGGCAAAGCTCGGAGCGCAATTCGATTGTGATCCTAACTTCGAAGGCGTGGCGTTCCAGGAGACGTCGCCCAGCCTCGATAGCAGCACCCTGGCCGCGACTGGGTACAGCCCGGAGAAATATCGCGATGCGCTGGTCGGCATGTTGCGGTCGGCGGCCGCGAGCGTGCCGCGATCGCGCGTGTTCTGGTATATGAATTTCCTGCCGGGTCGGCAGGACTACATAGGCGAAATCGCATCGGCGCTGAGCGGCTCGGGCGTTGTGCTGGGAGGGCCCGATGTGCTGCCGGAGAACCCGGCATTGGCACGGCGGGTTTATCCGTATTACGAAAAATTTCGAGGGCGCCTGAAGTTGTTCGGCTCGATGCAGCACGACAGCTACCGGCACCGCCGCAGCAATGCCGGTGGCGATCAGTCGCCCTACTGGTCGATGGAAGACATGTTCCTGTTCGCTCGCGACAGGCTGCACGTCGATTACCTGTTCTGGGAGTACCGCACCAAGCGGCAGCCGGCCGACTCCCGGGACTGGAACGACGCCCGTGAAGTCATCGCTCGCTACCCGACGTTTTGAACACACAGCGGCGCACTGACGCCCGCACATATAACTAGAGGAGAAATAACCCGTGAGTTACCACCGGACGCTACAAGGATTCTGCCGATTCGTGCTCGTCGTGCTGCTGGCCGTCGCCGGCGCGAGCGGCACGGCATCGGCCCAGTCCTCCGCGACCCTCGCCGCCGGCGATGTGCTGAAAATAACCGTGTACGGCAATCCCGACCTCACCACGACGACGCGCGTATTGCCGAATGGCACGATCAGTTTTCCGCTGATCGGCGAAGTCTCCGTCGGCGGTTCCTCACCGGTCGATGCGGAGCGCGTGATCGCGAACAAGCTGAGTAGCGGCGGGTTCGTCAGGAATGCGGCCGTCAGCATCTTCGTCCAGGAACGCAGCGCCGTCGTGAGCAGCAGCGTGACCCTGCTCGGGCAGGTCGGGCGATCGGGCACTTATTCGCTCGATCCAGAATCGCCGGAAGGCGTCAGCACGTTGATCGACCTGCTCGCCAAGGCGGGGGGTCCTACGGAGAAAGCGGCCGATTACTGCTACTTGATCCGCAACGAGAACGGCCAGCCCAAGAGAGTTCGTGTCGATCTTGCCGGCTTGCTGCGCAACGGCGATATCAAGGCAAACGCTCCGCTTGCCAAGGGCGATGTCGTGCTGGTGCCCGAAATGGACGTGTTCTATATCTACGGCGAAGTGCAACGCCCCGGGCGTTACAGGCTCGAGCAGGACATGACGGTGATGCAGGGGCTCTCCGTGGCCAGCGGCATGACGCCGCGCGGCAGCAACAAGGGCATCGTGCTGAATCGCCGCGATGGCAACACGGTGAAATCGCTGGCGTCGGACCTCGACGACCACATGCAGCCGAACGACGTCGTATACGTCAAGACGGCTGTATTCTGACGCACGTCCGGTCAAAACTTACATCGACAGGTATTCGACTATGAACTTCAAGCTGCTTTTCGACATCGTCAGGGCGCGCTTCCTCTTGATCCTCGGCACGCTGGTCATTGCCGTGGTCATTGCGGGCGTACTCACGGCCATGGAACCCAAACGCTTCGAGGCGGCCACCTTCCTGGTACTGAATTTCCAGGCGGACGGTCCGTTCGATAGCGCGGCCATCCCGGCCCAGCTCTCGTCCAGTTATCTCGCGACCCAGCTCGACATCATCCGCAGCCAGAAAGTGGCGCTGAAGGTGGTCGAGATGCGCGATCTTGCGAAGAACCCCGGTTGGGTCGGCGCGTACAAGAAATCCGGCGAAAAGGCGATCCCGATCGAGAACTGGATCGCCATGCAGATCAGCGCCAACCTCGACGTCGAGCCACTGAACAACAGCCGCGTCGTCAGCCTGACTTACAAGGCGCTTGCCCCGGTCGAAGCCGCTGCCATGGCCAACGGCTATGCGAATGCGTTCATCGCCACGACGCTGGCCCTGACCGTCGAGCCGGCACGTCGCAATGCCGCCTGGTTCGACGAGCAGCTGAAGGTATTGCGCTCGCGCCTGGAGAATGCGCGTAGCCGCATGACCGACATGCAGGTCGAAAAAGGCATCGTGGCACTCGACGAGAAACTCGGCGCGGAAACCACGCGGCTCGACGACATCTCGAAGAACCTGGTCGAAGCGCAGATGGCGACCAGTGCGGTGCGTTCACGCCAGCTTGGCCAGAATCATCCGGAGTACCTGAGCGCGGTGCAGCGCGAGCGCGCGCTGGCCGGCGCGCTCGAGAACCAGAAGCGCAACATCCTGCTGCTGAAGAGTCAGCGCGATGAACTCGATACGCTTGCTCGCGAGGTCGATTCCGAACAGCAGAACTACGACGCGACGCTGCAGAGCTATTACAAGACGGTCATGGAGAGCCAGTTCAACCAGACCAACATCTCGATCCTGAGCCCGGCATTTCCGCCGAGCAAGCCGGCAAGCCCGAACGTGCCGCTCAACATGCTGAGTGCCGTAGTGCTCGGCCTGTTCCTCGGCCTGTTGCTCGCGGTCGTGGCCGAGATGCTGAACCCACGGGTTGGCGTGAACAAGCGGCGGCCGGTGGTAGACGACGACATCGCGGACGAGAGGTACCAGTCGGTGCCGACGCGGTCGCGTACCGGCACCTACGGATCCGTGTAGCAGCGTCACGAGAAAAAAGGCGGGCATGCAGGGATTGATTCGTGACCGAACGTAAACTCATCTTCATCACCGGAGCGTCGCGGTCGGGCACGACATTGCTCAGCTTCGTGCTGCGAAATCACCCTGCCGTATTCGGGCTCAAGGAGCTGCAGTACTTCGGCCAGGCCTGGGACCCCAGGGACAGTCGGCGTCGCTTCTCGCGCACGGAGGCGATCGAGGCTGCCGCGACGATGCTGGCGTGCCAGGAACAAGGCGTGCTTGCGCAAAAAGTAGGGCCAGGGCACCGGAAATCCGCCGCCGCTATCGTCGACGATCTCGGTCCTGGCGGATCCGATCCGGCTGGCGTGTTCGAAGCCGTCGTGCAGCACCTGGCGCATACAGCAGGCAAGCAGATCCCATGCGAGCAGACCCCGCGCAACATCTTCTACGCGCGTCGGTTACTGGAGATCTATCCGGGTGCGCACGTGGTTCACATCGTGCGCGACCCGCGGGCCGTGATGGCTTCCCAGAAGATGCGCTGGCGCCGGCGCAGCCTGGCGACGGACGGCAAGGCGGTGCCTCGTTACGAAGCGTTGCGTGTCTGGATCAATTACCACCCGTACACCGTGGCCCGTTTGTGGGCGCGTGCCACGAGCGTGGCGTTAGGGCTTGCGGAGCGTCCGCGTGTCACGTTGGTCCGGTTCGAGGACCTGGTGCACGAGCCCGTTGCAACTGTTCGAATGCTTTGCACGCGGCTCGGGCTCGACTACGACGAGCAGATGCTCGATGTGGGGCAGATCAATTCTTCGCACCAGACCTCCATGGGCGGCGCACGGCGAGGGCTGCATGCCGACGCCATCGACAAGTGGCGGGAGATCCTGACCGAAACCGAGGTGGCCATCACCGAAAGATACTGCGGGCGGCTCATGCGTCGTCTCGGCTATGACAGTGGGCCTGCCACAGCCGGCTCCACGGCCGTAGAAGTTGGGTATCGACTCAGCTACCTTGCCCATCTCGGCGGTGTGTTGCTCGTGAATCCACGGCGGGCGTACGTCCAGGGCAGGGCCCTGCTGCGCCAAACGACACAGCACCCGGCAGCGGCGCACGGCGAACAGGTCGAATGAGTGTCGCGATGGTGTCGAGGCGCGCGGATTCGCCGATGTCTCGTGAGCCCAACCTGCCCGGGTCGGCCGCGAACACGACCCCTCTCGAGTCGGAATTTCGCCGGATTTTCGGCCTGCGCTTCTGGGACACGGACATCGAGCGCGTGGCACGATTCCTCGTCGATGGTGCGATCGCCGGTGAGCGGTTGGGCATATATTTCGTGAATGCGCACTGCGTGAACGTGGCGGCCCGTGATCCGGCGTACGCGACGCTGCTGGCGCGAGCGCCGTTTCTGTTCGCGGATGGCGTGGGCATGGCGATCGCGGCACGACTCGCGGGCCTGCGCCTGCAGAACAACGTCAACGGCACCGATCTCTTCCCCAAAGTGTGTGCCGCGGCGGCGGCGGCTGGGGTCCCGGTCGCCTTCCTGGGTGCACGGCCGGGCGTGGCCAGTCGATGTGCGGACGCGATGCGGCGCGAGTTCCCGCGGTTGAGCATCGTTTGGGTCCAGCACGGTTACCTGGCGCCGGAGGAGGAACGGGCCAGTCTCGACGAGTTGAACGCGTCGGGTGCAAAACTGCTGTTCGTCGCCAAGGGCGTTCCAGCACAGGAATTGTGGATGGCCCGGAATGCCGACCGCATCGGTCCACCCGTCGTACTGGGTGTCGGCGCCTTGTTCGACTTTTATTCGGGCTCGATACCCAGGGCGCCGCGCGTGATGCGCGACCTGCGGATCGAATGGCTGTACCGCCTGATGCTCGAGCCGCGTCGAATGTTTTCGCGTTACCTGCTGGGCAACCCGGCGTTCATCGCCCGAGCGGTGCGTTGGCGGGCAGCGAGGCAGCCATTGCTGGATCATGGACGCGATCGGTCATGAGCCATGCCCGGTTTGCAAACTTCATCATCGGCGGCACCGAGAAGGCGGGAACCACGTCGGTCTTCGATTGGCTCAGCGCGCACCCCGAGGTCTGCGCCTCGTCGCGGAAGGAGACGGACTTCTTTCGCGAACAATTCACGGGAGACCTGACCGTGGATGCCGACCGATACGCGATGTATTTCGAGCGTTGCGAGCGTCCGGTACCGGTGCTCATGGAGGCGTCACCCGGGTATCTCGGTGAAGCGGCCACGGTGGCACCGCGCATGCGTGCCCTGGCGCCCGACGCCAAAGTGCTGTTCATACTGCGCGACCCGATCGATCGAATGTACTCGTCGTATCACTTTCACCGTGGCAGGCTGAACCTGCCGCAGGACCTCACGTTCGAGGATTACGTCGGTCGCTGCATCGAGTACGACAAGGGCGCCGGAAGCCCGCAACGTCTCGGACTCGACGAGTGGTATCTGAAGGTGCTGCGCTTTGGCTGTTACGCCGACTTCATTTCGATCTTCCGCTCGGAGCTGCGCGCCGAAAATATCAAGATCATGTTCTTCGAAGCGTTGCGGCAGGACGCGCGCGCGTTCATGGTCGAGCTGAGCCAGTTTCTCGGCATCGATGCCTCCTGCTGGGCGAGCTTTGACTTTCGCCCGAGCAACACCACGTTCTCCGGCCGCAACCGTGCGCTGCATCGACTTGCAGTCAGGACCAACGCGGTCGTCGAACCCCTGATGCGCCGCTATCCTCGCTTGAAGCAATCCCTGGTGCGGGCATACAAGGCCCTGAACCAGGAGCGCGCGGGCTACGATCCGCTGCCACCACGTGCGCGGCAGCGGCTGATCGACTTCTACGCGCCCGGCGTCGCGGCGCTGAAACAATGCCTCGCCGCTGAGCTCCCCGGGGAATGGCGCTACCTGACGCGCGAGGCGAAGGCAGCATGATGTCGCGCAACCTCGACGATCAGATGACGGGCGCCCGAGTCGCCTTCCTGGTAGGTGCGGGCCGGTCGGGCACGACACTGTTGTACAAGCTGCTGTGCCTGCATCCGCAGGTGGCATACATCAGCAATTACGAGAACCGCTTCCGCTGGTTTCCGGATGGTCTCGCGTGCCGGGCCGTCGCGGGGCGCACCAACGCCAAGCTGCGCGCGTGGTTCAAGCAGGGGGGCAATGCCTATTTCGTAAAGCGCCCTTGGTTGCAGCGGCTTTTCCCGACGCCCCATGAAGGTGAATCCGTGTTCGCGTCCTGCGGCGTGCCCTTGTTTCCGGCACCGGACTACCTGGCGGACGAATCGACCGCAATGTGCCTCCGGCGCAGGTTTGAGCGGCTTCGCCGGGGTGCCGGCGCGCCGGTATTCCTGTCGAAGCGGACGGCGAACAACCGCCGCCTGCGGCTGCTGGCCACGATTTTTCCCAACGCGCGTTACGTTCATCTGGTACGCGATGGACGCGAGGTAGCGCAGTCATTGTCCACCGTGGAGTGGTGGAACGGCCACACGGTGTGGTGGGACGGTCGGACGGCGCTGGAGATGGAGCGGGCCGGTGAACCGAGACTCGCCATCTGCGCCCGAAACTGGGTGCGGGAGCTGGAAGCGGTGCGCGCACAACTTGCGCAGATATCGCCGGACAGGGTGCTGGAGCTCAGATTCGAGTCGTTGCTGAAGGATCCGATGCGCGAGCTGGAGCGCGTCCTGGGCTTCCTCGGCGTCGATTCCCGGACAAGCTACCGCGACGCCATCGAATCGCTGCAGTTGCGGCCGGCGCCTGGCAAGTGGCAGTCGGACTGGGGCAACGAGCAACTCGCCTGCGTGCTCGACGAAGTGCAGCCGATGCTGCACGAACTCGGCTATACCCCTTGAGCAGCGCCATGTCAGCCGCCCCCGCCGCGCGACCCACCTATGTCGGCATCGGCGCGCAGAAGTGCGCTTCGACCTGGTTGCATCGAGTGCTGGCCGAGCACCCGGAGGTCGCGGTTCCGCAGGTCAAGGAAGTGGATTTCTTTTCATACCGGTACGATCGTGGCTACCAGTGGTACGAGCGGCGCTTCAACGACGCACGTCCCGCGCGCGCCCGGGGCGAGATTTCGCCGTCCTATTTCAGCGAGCCGGCCGTGCCGGAACGGGTGGCGCGTTACATGCCTGGAGCGCGCATCCTGCTTTCCCTGCGCGATCCGGTCGAGCGTGCGCTCTCGAATCACCGGCACGAGGTACGCGAAGGCCACCTGCGGGGCCGCGACCTCAGTTTCGAAACGGGCCTCGGCAACAATCCGATGTACGTCGAACAGGGTCTCTACGCGACCCATCTCAAGAACTGGCTGCGTCATTTTCCCCGCGAGCAGATCCTCGTGGTGTTGATGGAAGACGTCGCAGCGGATCCACGCGCCGTCAGCCGCGTCGTCTATGCATTCGTCGGGGTCGATGAGAACTTCGTGCCGTCGGGCCTGACGGAGCGCTACAACCGCAGTTTTGCGAACCGCTCTCCGGGCCTGACCGGGATCAAGGATGCGATTTACGGCGTGACGAGAGTGCCCGGAATGAAATGGTTATGGGACGCCGCGGCGGGCGCAGGGCTCCGCTCGGCTTACCGCCGCGTCAATACCGTGCCCAGCAGCACGGTTATACCGCGACCCCGGGAGCAGACTTTGTTGCATCTAAGAAAGAGATTCGAGCCTGAGATTCACGAACTCGAGTCATTGCTAGGGAGGTCATTGCAGACATGGCTCGCACATTAAGCCTCCGCTTGAACGGTGACTGGATGCGGGCAACGCGGTTGTTGCTCGTTCTCGGACTGATGGGTTTTTTCGGCCTCTTTGCCGGCGTGCTTGGCGCCAGCGGACGGCCCGAACTGACTGCGATTTTCCTCGGGCTGCTGCTCGCATTGATGATCGTGTCGTCCCGCGTTGCCGTGCTGTGGTTCGTGATCATCGGCGCGCTGGTAGTGACCGGCGTGGCGCAGCTTTACCTGCCCGGATCGCGCTACGTGCGCTATGTCGTGCCGCTGGTATCGCTCGCGCTTCTGCTGCACTGGATCATCGATACCCTCAGCACGCCCAGCACGCCGGCACGCGACAAGGACGAGGCGCTGCCGAGCCCGATCGCGTGGGCGACAGCGTTCGCGGTCACCGGCATCGCCTCGGTCCTGGTCAACCTGAGCTCGTTGGATGTCACGCTGGTCGGCACCAAGAACTACTTCCAGATGTGGGGCCTGTTGCTCGGTGTGGCTTTCGTGCGCTGGAACAATTCACTGGCCAAGGGCCTCCTGTGGGGCCTGGTGCTGATTGCGCTGCTGCAACTGCCGTTCGCGGCTCATCAATACTTGTTCCTGGTGCCGAAGCGCATTGGACTCGGTGAGGGGATCGTGCCCGTCGACGTCGTGGCCGGCACGTTTGGCGCGCAGCTCCTCGGCGGCGGCGCCAACGCCGTACTGGCGGCATTCCTGGTCATCGTGATTGGCTGGTTACTGGCCCTCTGGAAAAACGGTGTCCTGTCCGTAATCACGGCAGCTGTCGCTGTCGCTGCTGCTGCTGACGCCGCTGCTCGTGAACCAGGCCAAGGTGGCCGTGCTATACCTGCCGCTGATGTTCGTGGTGATTTTCTATCGCGATATCGTTGCGAGGCCGGCCAAGTTTTTCGTCGCCGGCGCCGGCATGGTCGGCGTCCTTGCAGTATTGATGACCGTGCTGACGCTGACGAATCCGACCGGCCGGTTCCAGCACTGGACCGAGCTCGTCGAATTCGTCATCCAGCGACAGACGGCGTCGATCGAAGAGCGGCAGGGATACAGCCAGTTGAGCCGATTGAGCGCGCTGACCTTCTGGGCCGAGGAGCACGTGACCGCGAATCCGGCGCACACACTGCTGGGTCACGGGCTGGGCGCCTCGCGCGAAACGGAAGGCGGAATCGACCGACGCCAAGACACTGGCGGAACAGCGCTATCCCGGCATGAACATCGGGTACACGGCGTTGTCCGCCTTGCTCTGGGACACGGGGATCGTTGGCCTCGTCACGGTGCTCGGCATGTTCGGGTCGGCTTTCTTCATGGCGGGGCGGCTGGCACGCTACTACCGGGGCAGGGATCGATTCCGAACCGCGCTGTTCGAGGGCATGCAGGCGGCGATGGCCGTGCTGACGCTGAGTCTCGCGCACAAGGATTTTTTCGTCGTCCATTTGCCGTTCCAGGCCTTCGTCTACCTGCTGATCGGTTATATATGCCATGCCTGGCTGCAGGTAGTCCGCGGCGAGGGTGCGACAAAAGATGAGTTCGGAGGCGTATAGCGTCCATCGTTTTCGCCGGGCACTGCTGCAATTCGTCGGTGGGCGACTTGCGCAGGCCGCGGCCCGCGCCGTCCTGGTCCTGGCGCTCGTGCGCGTGCTCCCCATCGTCGACTATGGGGCTTACATGCTGATCATCGGCACGGCCGAGATGCTGCTGCAGGTGGCATCGTTCGGCATCCTGCCGCTGGCGCAACGATACTTGCCGCAGATGCTCACCACGCTGCCGATCCGCAAGCTCTATGCTTTCGTGGCATTCCTCGTCGTCTCGCAGATCCTGGTGCTGACGGCGATCGCGGGCGCTCTCGGCTACTTCTGGGAGTCGCTCGGGCCAGTGTTCGGGATGAGCCAGGAGCAGATCGACCGCACGCACCTCGCCGTGGGCCTGTTCCTCGTCATTCCGGCGTTCCGTTTTTCCGTCGAGTTGCTCGAAGCGATGCTCGCACCGGGGCAGGCAGCACGGGCCCTGATGGTGTTCTCGCGCGCTGCGGCCGTCCTGGTGATGATCGCCATCCTGCCGCGTGTCGGCCTGACCGAAGTGCTGCTCGTCGATATGGTGGTTACGGGGCTGTGTGTCGTGCTGATGTGGTTCGGGATCAAGCGCAACCTGCTGGCGCTGCACTCGCCCGGCGCAAACGGTCATCTCCCGCTGCGCGAAATGGCCCGGTTTGCAGGGCACATGGCGCTGGTCGGACCGATGAGCGCAACCGCGAGCCCGGGCGCCGTGCGGCTGGTCCTGGCCAACACCCTCGGCCTCGCCGAAAGTGGCCTCTTCGCGTTCCTGCAAAGCCTCGAACGGCTCGTCAGCAGGTACCTGCCCGCGACACTGCTGAGGAACCTCGTCCGGCCCGTGCTGATTTCACGCTTCGTCGGGCAGGGCAGCAGCGACCTGATGCAGGCAGGCACGGGGTTGCTGCTCAAGAGCAACATGCTGGCCGTGATTGGCGGCCTGGTCGTGATTGCGGTTTGCGGCGACCAGATCGTCCTGATCCTGAGCGGCGGCAAATTCCCCAACGGCGGGCCTGACGTTGCTGCTGCTGTACGTGAACATGGTGGCCACTTCGCAGCGCGGCGTGCAGGAAATGGTGATGCAGATCACCGGGCACACGCGAGCGCTCTGGATTACGTCCATCGTCTCGCCGCTCGCGCTGCTGATGGTATGGTTGTTCGGCGGTCACGGATTGAACGTCGCGGTCCTGATCATTACCGCGGGAAGCATTACGGCCAATTCCCTCGCGGCGGGCGTACTGCAGGTCAAGACCGACTGGTTCCGCGTCGACTGGCGCGGCATGACGGCCATTTTCCTGCCCGGGCTGGTCGGCGCCGCGCTGGGAATAGTGTTGATCGGCTGGTTCGCGCCGCTCACCGCCGGCGCAATCGCGCTGCTGTTGTTCGTGATGTTCCTGCGCATCGGGCGGCCATTCAACATCAGCGAACTCGGTGCGGTGGAGCGAGTGGTCGGCAAGCGAGCGACGCGGTTGCTGCGCGGGTTTGCGAGCTGATGGCTGCGCCGGACCAAAGGATCCGAGTCCTGCACCTGATCAACGGCGAGTATTACGCCGGCGCGGAGCGCGTGCAGGACCTGCTGGCATTGCAATTGGGAGACCACGGGTTCGATGTCGAGTTTGCGTGCCTCAAGGCAGGCGTCTTCGCCGAGAAGCGGCAGGCCCTCGATGCGACGCTCCACGCAATGCCGATGCGATCCCGCGTCGACCTTGCGCTGTGCAGCCGCCTGTCGCGCCTGGTCCGCACCCGTCAGATTCGCTTGCTGCATACACACACGCCCCGCACGGCCCTGATGGGAAGCCTGGTCTCGACTGTCACGAGCGTGCCGATGGTGCACCACGTCCATAGTCCTTCCGAACGGGACACCGAGAGCGGCTTGCGGAATTTCCGCAACAGCCTTGCCGAAAAACTCGGCCTGCGCGCTGCGACGCGCTTGATCGCCGTCTCTGCCAGCCTGCAGCAGCATCTTCTCGAGCGTGGCGTTCCTGCAGCTCGTATCCGCCAGGTGTCGAACGGCGTGCCCGTCAGCGATCGTGTACGACGCAGCTATGGGCCGGGCGAAGTGCTGACGCTCGGAATGATTGCACTGTATCGCCCGCGCAAAGGCGTCGAGGTCCTGCTCGAAGCGATGGCCCGTCTGCAGGCCGCCAACGTCCCGGTACGCCTCCACGCGGTCGGGCCGTTCGAATCGGTCGAATACGAGCGAGAGGTCACCGCGCTGGCCGACTCGCGCGGGTTGCGAGGGGCCGTGACGTGGGCCGGCTTCAAGACGGACATCGCTGCGGAATTCGCGCGCATGCATCTTTTCGTCCTGCCGAGCCTGTTCGGGGAGGGCATGCCGATGGTACTGCTCGAGGCGATGGCAGCCGGGCTTCCGGTCGTCAGCACGCGCGTCGAAGGCATCCCGGAACTGGTCAGGAGCGGCCAGGACGGGCTGCTGGTCGAGGCGGCCGATCCGCAAGCACTGGCCGCCGCATTGCTGAAGTTTGCTCGCAGCGAAGTGGACGCGGAGGCGATGGGTGACAGTGGCTGGCAACGTCAGCGCGAGCGCTTCTCCGACATATCGATGGCGGCAGCCGTTGCGAATATCTACCGCGAGGTGCTCAACGCGTGACTCTTGAAGACACAGAATCCGAACCCGTCTTCGTCGTCGGCATGAACGGGTCGGGCACGACGATGTTGCTGGATTGCCTGGGACGGCATCCTGCGCTGTATGCGTTTCCGAAGGAAACGCGCCTGATCCCATACCTTATCGCCCGTGAGCAAACCTACGGCGACCTCGACGTCGACACCAACTTCCGCAAGCTCTGGGATGACGTGCGCAACCTCGCTGTCTTCAGGCAGGTGAACGGTGGTGAGCCGGTGCCGCTGCCGGCGAACTGGCGCGACTATCCGCGCGCGCTTGCGCCGATACTCGACGCGACATTCACGTATTTCGCCGCTGGGCAGGGCAAGCCACGCTGGTGCGAGAAGACCCCGCAACACGCGCAGCACATTGTCGCGTTGGCGCAGCAGTTTCCCTCCGCACGATTTATCCACGTGATCCGGGACGGCCGCGATTGTGCGGTTTCATTTCATCGGCGCTGGCGGCGGCAACCGGAGTTGACCGTATTCCGCTGGAAAAAAGTCGTCGGCAGCGGCCGCGAGCAAGGCCGGCAACTCGGTTCGGCACGCTACCTGGAAGTGCATTACGAAGACCTCACCACGACGCCCGAGGATTCGCTGCGCCGAATTTGCGTGTTCCTGGGTCTGGGCTTTCATGCGGAGATGCTCGATTCCGCGCAGCCCTATCTGCAGCCCGTCGTCGACGGCGCGACACGAGGCTTGCAGCGCAACTCCGGAAAATGGCACGGTTATTTCTCACCGCGCACGATCGAGAACCTCGAACGCATCGCCGGCAGGACACTTGCGGCGTGCGGTTATGCCACGCACCTGCCGGAGGCAGACCGCGATGTGGCGGCCTGGCGGCGCAAATACTGGTCGACCCTCGAAACGCTGCGCCAGTACGCTCGAGAGATATACCGCAAGCTCACGGGCGACCTGCAGCGGCCGTGGCACGTCATCCTCCGCAAACCGTTGACCGCGCTGCGCCAGCGCCACCACAACCAGTACTGATGGGTCCGATGCTGCAGCCAACGCAGGAAACGCCGCGGACGCAGGCATCTCGCGTCCGTGTGTCGATCGTGATCAAGGCACTGAACGAAGAGCGCCACATCGGGGCAGCCATCGTTTCGGCGCTCGCGGCGATTCGTCCGATCGACGGCGAAGTAATCCTTGCGGACAGTGGCTCCACCGACGGTACGGTCCAGATCGCCCGGCAGTATCCGATTGCCGTCGTCCAGTTGAAGAACCCGGCCGAAAAGCGTTGCGGTATCGGGCCGCAGCTTGGGTACCAGAAAGCCCGCGGCGAGTTCGTTTACATCCTCGACGGCGACATGGAGCTCGACCCCGAGTTCCTGGTCAAGGCGCTCGCGGCGATGGATGCCGACCCGCGGCTCGGTGGCGTGGGAGGGCTGGTCGAGGAACAAAGCGACGCGAGTTACCAGTTCCGCGGCCGGAAACGTCGCGCGGTCGAGCGCATTGCCGGTGCTTGCGAATGGCTCGACATGGGCGGGCTCTATCGCACGAATGCGCTGCGCGAAGTGGGATATTTTTCGAATCGTAACCTGCACTGTTTCGAAGAGATGGACCTGGGGTTGCGGCTTCGCGCCGCCGGCTGGCAATTGCGTCGTCTCGCAGCGCCGGCCGTGAAGCACCATGGGCGTGAGGAGGGCAACTGGGCACTGCTTGCGCGTCGGTGGAACAGCCGTTACCTCGACGGATCGGGTGAGTTGCTGAGGGCCGCGCTGGGGCGACCTTACTTTCTACGCGCTGCGCTTACGCAGCGTCACCTTTTCGCCGGTCTGCTCGTCTGGCTGGGGCTCCTCGGCGGACTGCTGCTCCTGCCTGCCAGTCCATGGCTGCTGGCAGCAACATTATTGGCCGTCGCCGCGCTGGTGGGTGCGCGGGCGCTAAGCTCGGGAAGCGTCGCCGATGCGTGGTTCGGACAAATTGTGTGGCAGGTCAGTGCCCTTGCGCTGATAAGAGGGTTTGTCTCCAAGCCACGAGACCCCTTGCAACCCATCGAGTACAACCTGCTCGCCACGCCGGATGGCGTTTGAGCCGGTTCGTTTGCGTTGCCTCACCGCTTCCTGGCTGACAAGAAGCGTTGCTGCGTGATGTTTGCGGTGCGGTTTGGGTCGGGCGCGCCGATGCTCTAAGCTGGCCGATACACCTGGCCTGCTGGAGCATGACGTGATCGAGCTTTTCACGGCCGCGACGCCCAATGGACACAAGATCTCGATAGCGCTCGAGGAACTCGGGCTGCCCTACGAGCTGCGCGTGCTGGATTTTTCGGCGAGCGAGCAAAAGCAGGAATGGTTCCTGGCGATCTGTCCGAACGGCCGGATACCGGCCATCATCGATCACGGGGCAGACGACTTCGCCGTCTTCGAATCCGGGGCAATCCTCGTGTACCTGGCCGAAAAGACCGGAAAACTGCTGCCCGCGGACCGCAAGGGTCGATCGCTGGTGGTGCAGTGGCTCATGTTCCAGATGGCCGGCATCGGGCCGATGATGGGACAGGCGAACGTTTTCTATCGCTATTTTCCGGAGAAAATCCAGCCGGCCATCGACCGCTACCACGGCGAGGTCAAGCGGCTGTTCCGGGTGCTCGACAAGCGGCTCGAAGGCCACGAATTTCTCGCCGGAGATTACTCGATCGCGGACATCGCGAACTGGGCCTGGGTGCGCACCTGGAAATGGTCCGGCGTGCCACTAGATGACCTGCCGCACTTGTCCCGCTGGCTCGAACAGATCCGGGCCCGGCCCGCCGTGCAGGAAGGAATCCTGAAGCCGCCTTCGAAACGGAGCGATTCCGAAAACGATGACGACGCACTCAAGTTGATAGAGGAAGCGCGGAAGATGGTCATGACCGGTGCAGAACTCGCGCAGGACAAATAGCTTTGTCTGCAAACTCGACGCCAGGAAGAGACGTATATGAAATTACACACCGCCTCGCGCGCGCCAAACCCCCGGCGCGTGGACATGTTCATTGCGGAAAAAGGTATCGAGGGAATCACCAGAGAGCTCGTGGACCTGAACGCCGGTGAGCACCGCAGCGACACATTCACCGCACGCAATCCGATGTCGCGCGTTCCCGTGCTCGAACTCGACGATGGTCGTTTTCTCGCCGAATCCCGGGCCATCTGCAGTTACCTCGAGTCGCTGTATCCCGAGCCGAACCTGATGGGCACCTCGGCAGAGGAACGAGCCTTCATTGAAATGGCGGACCGGCAGGTGGAGTTTCACCTGGTCGGGACGATCGCGCACTTCGTGAGGCACACCCACCCGGGGCTGCTGGCGCTCGAGAATCCGCAATTTCCGGACTTTGGCGCCAGTCAAGGCCAGCGCATGCTCGAGGCCGCACGCTTGTTCGACAAGCAACTTGCGTCGCGACCGTTCATGGCCGGCGATCGATTTACGATTGCCGACATTACTGCGTTCTGCGGCATCGAATTCGCCCGCCTCGGCAAGTTCAAACCTGCCGACGCGGGCCTGTCGCACCTCGCCGGCTGGCGCGACCGTATCGCGGAGCGTCCGAGTGCGCAGTTGTTCTGACGGCCGGGCAATAATCGAGGGACTTCGATGAAGAACCGGCCATTTGCAGACCGACTCGGGTTTTCGCTCGGCGGCGTGGCCCACGCCTTGCGCGTGGAGCACAGCTTTCGCACACAGGCGGTCGCGGCAGGCGGGGTGCTGGTATTGATGCTGTGGCTGCGTCCAGACCCGATCTGGTGGGCCGCGGTCAGCCTGACCAGCGGCGCGGTACTGGCAGCGGAGCTTTTCAACACCGCGCTGGAACACCTCGCCGATCACCTGCACCCCGAGCAGCACCCGAGTATCAAGATCGTCAAGGACCTGGGGGCCGCCGCGGTGCTGATCCAGAGCATCGCTGCGATCGGTGTTGCAGCAGCGTTGTCGTTTGCGTTATTCGACCGCTAGCACGCGTGCGCGCCATGGCTCAATGCAGCGCCATCGAAAAACTCAGCATGACTCCGCCGTCTGCAATTGGCTGCACGGAGAAAACATGCTCAGCCCCGTCATTACGTCGATCCATGGTGAATCGGGCCGTCGCGAGGCCAAGCGCGGCTCCGGCCACGACGTCCGAGGCCCAGTGCTGGTTGTGATCGAGCCGCAGGTAGGCGGTTGCGCCCGCCGCCCCGTACCCTGCAAGGCGCCGTAGCCATCGATATCGATCGTCGCCGGATTCGGCAAACACGGTGCCGATCGCGAACGCGAGGCTGGTATGCATGGACGGGAACGCATCCCCGTCGTCGAACCATTGATCCGGATCGGTCGTCTCGTTGGGGCGCGGCCGGCCGAGTGTGTACTTGAACAATTCGGTGCTGACGGCCGTGAATGCCGAGGCTTCGAGCATGGACCCGACCTCGCGCCAGCCTTCAGGCGCGTCCGCGATGCCTGCGAGTACCCAGGTTCCTGCCAGCAGCACGGCAAACGGCAGGGCATCGTCCCCACTGTGCGGGTCGTCGCCGTCCAGGGAGTCGTCGGCGTCTCCGACGAAATGGTCACGAACGTCGTCGTCGACCTGTTGCACGGCAACCAGCCCGAGCAGGGTGCCGCCGAATTCGAGCCAGTCGCGCCCGTCCCAGCGCAAGGGTGCCGTGAAATAGAGCTTGGCGTCCTCCAGCGCCTCGCGGGGCTGCACCGCCTGCGCGTCGCACTGACCGGGCGCAAACATGACCAGCGGACCGGCGACGGCAGCGGCAAGCAGGATCTGGGCGCCGCGGGCGCGACGGGCAACAGGCATGGGCAGGCTCCAGCGAACATTTCCATGCAGCCTACTACGCAGCTGGTGCAAAAAGCGCCGGCGGCAGATCACCTCGCACTTGGTGGCGCTTTTCGTCGGTATTTGCAGTCAGAGACTGCGACCGGTTCCGCGGGGGATGCAGGCCTCTCCTGCTACAGTTGGGAGATGCCACGAATCGGGCAGCCCGGTACACATGCCAAACCGCCGTCAATTCCAACGTCGACCAGGAGAAACAGCGCGTGTCCTCGCGTCACGAACGTAGCCTGCAGCTGATGGCACAGGCGCGACGGCGCGACACTGACGGCGCCATCGAAGAACTGGCCAGGAGCGTCGACCCGGCGTATCGCGGCAATTTTCTCGAGCCTACGCGGGTCGATTGGCGATTACTGTTCGGCATTTCACGCAGTGACCGCGTACTCGAAGTGGGTTCCAACTGGGGACAACTCGCGTTCGCCCTGGCGCCTTGGGTAGGCCATCTCTACAGCCTCGAGGAGGTCAAGCAACGCGTGGAGTTCCAGCGAATCCTGCTGGAGAAGCAGGCGGTTCCGAACCTGACGTTGATCCACGGCCAACTGCGACAGCTGCATTTTCGTCCGGCCAGCATGGACTGGATATTTTTCAGCGGCGTGCTCGAACGGATAGGGCGCGCTGACGAAAGCTCTCCTCGCGACGTGCACGCCAAGGTGTTGTTGCAGGCATTCGAGATACTCAAACCCGGCGGGCACCTGGTGATTGCCGGTACGAACAAGTGGGGGCTGAGCAGGAAGACCGCAGAAAGCGGGACACGCGCGGTCTCATACACGCTGGCGGGCTATCGCAAGCTGCTGGGCGGGACCGGCGCTGAAGTGCTGCAAAGCTATGCGCCGCTGCCACACTTCAATCGGCCGCGAGCAATCATCCCTGTAGAGCCGCCGTGTCCCGCTGCAGCGCAGAAATTCGCAGTAGGCCAGGCGTGGAAACGCCCGACCCTGGCGGGCGCCCTGGCCCGTGCCAGTATCGGCCTGCTGGTGCACGCGGGTTTGATGCCTCGCCTGTATCCCTACTATTTCGTGGTCGGGCGCAAGCCATGTTGAATGTTCGCTTGCACGAGGCCATTGCCGAGGCCACGGGTGCGCCTGCACCAGACCAGGTGCACGTACTGCAATCCAGTTCAGCGGGTGCCACCGGTGCCATCATTCTGCACGCGTGGGTTGGCCGCGAGAAAAACCCTCGGGCGATCATCAAGACGCCGCGCGAGCCGAGCCTGCACCACGCCGTGAGCCGGGAATGGAATGTCGTCACCCTGTTGCGCAAAGAACAGGGGCTCGCCGCGATGCTGCCCGACACCCTTGCGCGCTTCACGCTCGATGAAGCCGACTATTACGTCTATGCGGCGGTTCCAGGGCGCACGATGGTGTCGATCTTCCGCAATCGAGTACTCACGTCGAGGTCGCGCCTGGTGCGCCAGTTCGCCAGGCAGGCACTGGAGAGCGCGGTTGCGCTACACGAGACGGATTCGCGCCCGGCGGACCCGGGCATCATTGCGAGCGACCTGCTGAGCGACCTGGCATGGCTGGAAGCGTGTATTCCCGATTTTCCCGCGATGGTCTCGGACCGGACCCGTGGCTTTGCGGAAGTGATTGCCGCGACCGGCGCCAGCCTTCCATATGGCCGTGTGCACGGCGACCTCAGCCCATACAACTTCATTGTCAACTCGTCCGGCCCCGGAACTGTCACCCGGCTGATCGATTGGGAACATGCGGAGGGTGAGCGACCGCAGCATCTCGACGTGTTCCGGTTCATGAGCGCCTGTGCCCTGATGGGGCGGCGTGGCGCCGCACGCAAGTCCGCATTTCGGGCCATGAGCGCTGTCGACAATCCGCTTCACCTGGACCTGTTCGAGCCATGGCTCCGGCGGATGAAGGCGCCCCCGGATTGCTGGCTGCAACCAGGGCCCCTGCGGGCGCTGTGGTGGCATTTCTGCATACATGCCACCCGTCGCGAGCAGGAACGGCGCGAGAACCCAACGGAGCATCGAAATTCGACGTTCCTGCGCGGCCTGGGCGCCGTCGACGGCCTGAGAAAAAGCCGGCTGACCTGTGTGAGGGTCCAGCCGGCTCGGGAGCGCCTCCTGCGCCGCCTCAGGACGTACAGCTTTCCTGGGTCTCCAGGTCAAAGGGCTCCGTCACTTCGATCCGGAACGGACCGTACAGAACCTTCGCCCCGGTTGGCGCATCGATCCTCAAGCAGATATCCGTGTTGTCCGGTGCGCGGAAATTGACACCATCTTTGCCGGTGCCGTTGGTCTTGAACGTGAACGCAATCTCCTTCGGATTGCTGGTATTCAACGTGTCGAGGCTATTGAGACCCTGGCCCTTGACGCTCGAGTAATTGGCGGCCGAAGTGATCTTGCCGGTATAAGTCACGCTGCCGCCACCCGCCGACGTCTTCATGCGCCACTCTCCTGTCGGACAGTCGCGCCAGATGAATACCGCTATGTCGACCGCACTGTTGATCGTCGGCGGACCACACTGGTAAGCCGGTGCCTCGCCGAGCGTCACGGGCACGATGCCTGCGTCTTCCGTGACTCGGTACAACTTGTCGGCGGCTACGTTATTGAACGTCTGTACATTTCCGCTCGGCCATTCGACACGCAGGTTGACCAGCGACGCGCCCGCCAGGCCGAAGTGGCTGCGCTTTGCATCCTGCGACCAGCGATGGTACTGGCCGTTCTGGACGCGGAGCTGCGTAATGCCATTTGCCATGGCATACACCCGCGCACCGACCGCGTCACGGTCGGAATCCATGCCGACGAGGTCGAGTTCGATCCAGTGATTGCCATTGCCGTTGTTACGGAACAGCTTGTTCGGGCCGCCGAAATTCAACGGGCGCAGGTTGAAGCCATTAGTAACGAACAGGTCCAGGAACCCATCCACGTCATAGTCTCCCGCCACTGCCGAATCCGCAGTGCCCGCGCCGCTGGCAACGGCGATGCCGACCGGTCCCGCCGCGCCCCCCGCGTTGGGCACCGCACTGAATGTGCCGTTGCCCAGGTTCTCATAGAGAATATTGGGAATGTTGCTGGCGCCAGTACGACAGGCGAGATACAGGTCGACGTCCATATCGTTGTCGAAATCGCCCGCGGTTGCGCTTACGCACTGCACCGGCGTGTCGAGGCCCGCAGCAGCCGTGTTGTCGATGTAACCGCCCGAATGCTTCATCAGCAGTGTCGGCCGCCCGGTTTTATCGCTGGGCCAGAATCCCGTGCTCGTCACGTTCGAGATCGTCGCGGTCGAATCGACCTGCAAGTAGGCCTCGCTGAAGACATTCGTGCTGGTTGGCGTCAGCTTCGTCTGGATCACGACGGTCCATTGCTGGGTGCCGGCGTTATAGCCGATCTGCATGACGGGCAAATCGCCCTGGACCGCCGGTGCCGGCGGCATGCCCTGGACGCTGTTATCCGCCGGATCGAGCGTAAAAGGCAGCGTGGTCGGGTGCGTCGCGTTCGCGCCGATCTCGATCTTCTGCAGGTCTGTCGTCGACAACTCGTCGGCCTTGTTCCAGTCGGGAGTGATCGTGACATCGCCGGACGTCACGAACTTGAAACCCTTGGTGCCGCCGGTCAATTGCGATTCGAGGTGGTTCGACCCGCTCTGCACGACCGACGCCGGTCGCAGCTGGACACCGCTCAGCAGGAACATATCCATGAAGCCATCATTGTCGAAGTCGGCAATGATCGAATCGGCGACTTTCTCTACGATCGGGAAGAAGTTCGTGGGTGCCGTGTTGTCGAACAGCTTCTTCCATGGGAACTGCTGGGGGTCATAGATCTTCTGCGGGAAAACCCCTTCGTCGGGACACAGAAAGTCCAGCTGGCCATCCCCGTTCGTCTCGTAGAGGTGCCCGTAATGGAACCTCTTGCAGACGATCTTCGCGGGGGAAGTCGTCTCCGAAAAAATACCGTTCGCGTCCTGTTCGAACAGCCTCGCGATGCCGCCGTACTGGGTCATCACGAAGTCGGGGCGCTTGTCGCCGTTGTAGTCCAGCCACACCGGGAGACGCCCACCGACATTTGCCGTGGTGAGCCCACGTTGAATGGTACGGTCGACCAGGCGGGCATGTTCGTTTATGAGAAGCTGGCTCAGGTTGCCGGTCCCCGAACTGACCAGCAGATCCTGGTCGCCGTCGTTGTCGTAGTCGGCCCAGGAACCGCCGTGGGTATCGGCACGGGGGCGGTTGCGCCAGGTGAGAACCTGGGGCCCCGTCTCGAAGAAGTGACCGTTGCCCCGGTTCAGGAACATGCTGGGCTGGGTGCGGTGGTTGCTGGCGAAGATATCCAGGTACCCGTCACCGTTCAGGTCGCCCCAGGACGCGCCATAGCTTTCGCCGGTACGGTTGACACCTGCCGCGGCCGAAACGTCGCTGAACGAGATCGCTCCGGAAGCGGTTGCGGTGGCCAGCGTCGCCGCAAACGCCATCAGCAATGCGAGCGCACCGTGCTGCCGCCGAACAGGCTCATGAGGTAAAAAAGTCGTTTTCGAATCCATGGAGCGTTACTACTTCCGTGCCGACGGGTGCTTACGTTGGTAAATTTTGCCCGGGGGTTGGGCACAGCGACAATGACCAAACATGCGAGAGATCGTTCCCGCACGCCTACGTATCGTCAGCGGGGTCTTGTACATAGGACTAACGAAGCAAGTATCAAGCCAACCGTATGTTTGTTAGTAAATTCAGTAGGTTGGACACGAAAGATCACGCGCTACTCAGGAGCCCAACGGTCACCTGTAAATAAAACCGTCGCCTGCAACGTGATGCGTCGGGCCTAGATCAGCGCCTCGATCAGCCGCGGCCCGCATTGGCGCATGGCCGACTGATAGTGAGCCGCGAACTCCTCCGCGGTCGTGGCACGTGTCGCTTCCATACCGAGTCCGTTCGCGATCCGCGTCCAGTTCATTTCGGGATGGTGCAGGTCGAGCATCGACAGCGCCTTGGGTCCGGCGCCGGACGCGCCCACACGCTGCAACTCGATGTTCAGGATTGCATAGGAGCGGTTCGCATAGATCACGACGGTGACGTCCAGGTTTTCACGCACCATGGTCCACAGCGCCTGCATCGTATAAGCCGCGCCGCCGTCACCGTGCGGGCAGATGACTTTGCGATCCGGACACGCAATGGCGGCGCCCACGGCCAGCGGCAGGCCGAGGCCAATCGATCCGCCGGTAAGTGCGAGATGATCGTGCGGACGGGCACGCGGCATCATCACGGCCAGCGGAAAGCTGGCAGTCGCCGACTCGTCCGCGAATATCGCGTGCTCGGGCGTCAGGTGTGCGATGACCTGCGCGACACTCTGCGCATCAAGTGCGCCACGCGGCAATTCGGGTAATGCCAATGACTGTCGCGCTGCCTGCGTGCTCGACGCACCGAGTGCTTCTGCGAGGGCGCGTAATGCGCCGGCACTGTCTTCATGCTCATGGGTCAGCTGCAGGATTCTGCAGTCCTGTGGAGTGCACCAGCTGGGTTTGCCCGGATAAGCAAAAAATGAGACCGGCGGTTTTGCGCCAACGAGGACCAGTTGTTCGCAGCTGGCCATGAACTCGACGATCTGTTCGGCGAAGTAGGGAATCCGTTCCACCGCTACGCGTCCAGCGCCGAGCTCGGTGTGCGGCGCGAACGTATCGCAGGCGAGGCGGGCGCCAGCGTGCGCGGCGATCTTGCCGGCAGCCTCGAGTCCGGCACCGCGTAACGCCGCGCCTCGCAGCAGCAGCATCGAGCGTTTACCGTTCTTCAGAAGTGACGCCGCTGTTGCGATCGCCTCGGCGGCACCGGGGGCCGGCGGAATGTCGGCAAGTGGCTGCGATGCGTGATCCGCTTCATTCCATGCCGTGTCGGCCGGAAGGATCAGCGTTGCGATGCCGCCGGGCGCCGCTCGCGCCGCCTGGACGGCACGTGCCGCATCAGACGCGACGGTTCGCGCCGATTTCGATTCGTGCACCCAATGTGACACAGGACGCGCAAACCCAGCGATGTCCGACGTCAGCGGCGCATCGTATTGCAGATGATAGGTCGCGTGATCGCCGACGATGTTCACGACCGGTGTGAGCGCGCGGCGCGCGTTGTGCAGATTGGCCAGTCCATTGGCGAGGCCGGGGCCGAGGTGCAACAAGACCGCCGCGGGTTTGCCTGCCATGCGACCATAGCCATCGGCTGCTCCGGTCGCTACTCCTTCGAACAAGCAAAGGACGGCGCGCATCGATGGCACGGCATCGAGCGACGCGACGAAATGCATTTCCGATGTGCCGGGATTTCCGAAGCAGACATCGATCCCGCAATTGGCCAGGGTTCGGATCAGGGATTGTGCGCCGTTCATGAGTACCCTCTGGACGTAGTGCTCGTTCGACTCGATGTGGCGGGACTGGCCGTGGCTCAGGCGAACACACCAACGGTCTGATGGCTGACCGAATAGGCGTGCCCGTCGGCGCCGAACAGCACCGAGCTCTGGCTGGTATAGCCATCGGTGCCTGCGCGAACCTCCGTGTCGATCAGCACCCAATCGTGCCAGGCGAGGTCAGCCGGATCGCGCAGCACCTCGAGCATCCAGCACAGGGATACCGCCGGTGCCGGCGTGTGCAACATCGAAAGGACCGGTGACGGGACCGCGTCGGAGAGAGCCACCAGGGCATCCTCCGGTTCACACCGCTGGTCCTTCAGGCGCACGTAGATCATCGAACGCGGCTCAGACGCACCGGAGAAAGGCACCGAACCGTAAGCCCAGCGCTGATCGAAATGTTGCGTGAAGATCGGCGCCGACGACGCGTCAAAGGTGGCGTGGACGCAGTCGTCCGGTCCGAGGCCGGGATCCGGTCGCGGTATTTCCTTGACGAACCGCGAATTACGCGGCGAACCGAAGATACCAATCACGCTGCAGGCGACTGCGCCGTGATGCAACAGGTCGCAGCGCGCGTGGCTCGTCGAACGTCCGACGCGCAGCACCGTAGCCTGCGCCTCGATTGCCTCATCGCCTGGCACCGGACCGACGAACGTCACTTGCAGCGACCGCAGTGGCATCGCGTCGGCTCCGGTGCCGAGCGCGTCGCGCATGGCTCGTACGGCAAGCGCCGCCTGCAGACCCCCGAACGCCGTGCGGCCCTGCAACCAGTCCGCTGGAACGATCACGGACGTGCCCGTGCCGGACTTGCGCATCGAAGCGAGTACTGCGGAGAAATCGACGGCCATCGAGGCACCATCTCATTGCGGCGACGGGCCTCATGATAAACGCAGCGAGCCGCGATTGCGGTGCCGTCGCTCGCGCCGATTTATTCTGCAGGACCTGCTTTGTCTTTTCCGTGCAGCCACTGCTCGAGTGTTTCGCGCAGCAGCCGCGCCTCGACCGGTTTCGAGAGGAAGCCATTCATTCCTGCGTCGAGACAACGGTCGCGGTCGTCGACAAATGCGTTCGCCGTCAACGCGACGATCGGTGTATCGGAGCGCTGGGGCAGCGCGCGAATGATCCTGGTGGCCGCGAGTCCGTCCATTTTCGGCATCTGCACGTCCATCAGTATCAGGTCATACGGCTGGAGCCGCAGGCGCTCGATTACCTCCAGCCCGTTCTCGGCAAGATCGACCTGCAGACCCATGTTGCGCAGCAGTTTCGTCATTACGAACTGGTTGGTCGGGTTGTCCTCGGCCAGCAGGATGCGCCCCTCGATGGTTGGATCACGGTCGGCTTCAGCCGCTACTGCACTACGCCCATCGCGTCCGTTCATATCCGTCGGAAACGAAGCAATGCTGGCGCGCGCGAGCACCGCCGTGAACCAGAACGTGCTGCCGACACCAGGCGTGCTGTGTGCTCCGGCCGCGCCGCCCATGAGCTGGGCGAGTCCGCGCGTGATGGCAAGCCCGAGACCCGTGCCGCCGTGATTACGCGTCAAGGAAGAGTCGGCCTGCTCGAAAGCGTTGAACAGCTTCGACAGCTGTTCCGCATCGATGCCGATACCGGTGTCTTCAACCTCGAAGCGCACCAGCTGTTCAGCGTCGCTCTGCTCGACTGCAAGGGCCCGGATGGTCACGGCGCCCCGCTGCGTGAACTTGATTGCGTTCGTCGCGTAATTCAGCAGCGCCTGCGAAAGGCGCGTGGCGTCCCCACGCAAGACCGGGTCCACTTCGTTGATCTGCACAACGAGTTGCAGCCCCTTGGCCTGCGCCTCGTGCGCGAGCAGCCCCGTGACGCCTTGCAACACCTCGTCCAGCGCGAACTCCGAATGGTCCAGCGTCAGTTTGCCGGCTTCGATCTTGGACAGGTCGAGGATATTGTTGATGACCTGCATCAGGTGTCGGCCCGAGTCATTCAACTTCGCGAGCAAGCCCTGGTGGGCAGGATCTGCCGTGTCCTCGCGCAGGATGTAAGTGAGGCCGAGGATCGCGTTCATCGGCGTGCGGATTTCGTGGCTCATGTTGGCAAGAAACGTGCCCTTGGCGCGGCTCGCCGACTCTGCCTGCAGCTTCGCCTGGGCCAGCTCAGCCGTGCGCTTTTCCACCAGTTCCTCGAGGTGATGGCGGTGCAGGGCCAGTTCGGCGGTGATGCGCTTTGTTTCGGTCACGTCAGATTTCATCGCAAGGTAATGCGTGATCGAGCCGTCGGGTTGGCGCAGCGGCGTGATGATGCAGTTCTCGTGGAACTCGCGGCCGTCTTTGCGCCTGTTGATGAATTCGCCGCGCCAGCATTCGCCGCGGCCGAGCTTTGCCCACAACTGCTTGATACGTCTCGTCGGGCGTCCGGCCGGAGCGCAGGATCGCCGGCGTTTTTCCTACGGCTTCCGCGCGTGTGTAACCACTGATGCGGGTAAACGCATCGTTGACATATTCGATATTGCCCGCGAGGTCGGTGATCACGATGCTTTCTGCGCTCTGGTCCACAGCCAGCGACAGCTTGCGCAGCAATTGCTCCTCGTGATGACGCCCGATCGCCACGGCGGCGGCGTGTGTCGCCATCGCGACGATGCGGTCCTGGTAGGGTCTCGGCCGCCAGGGCTCACGTCGGTAAAGCGCGAACGTGCCCACGACAGAACCTGCGTGATCGACAATTGGGGTGGACCAGCAGGCGCGCAAGCCGTGCGTCACCGCAAGCTCGCGGAACTTCTCCCAGAGCGGGTCGGTGCCGATGTCCTCCACTATGACGGGTTTGCCCGTATAGGCAGCGCTACCGCAGGAGCCCACGTCGGGGCCTATCTTCCGGCCGTCGATGCCCTCGTTGAAACTGGCGGGCAGACTCGGCGCTGCGCCATGGCGGAGCGTGATGCCATCCTCGTCCAGGAGTTGGACGGACACCAGCGTGCCCGCATCGAACGCTTCGATCTGCAGGCAAAGGCTTTCGAGCACGGCGCGCAGCGGCTTGCCGGACGCGATCGATTCCATGATGCCGACCCTGCATCCGGCTGATCGCTTCGATGCGCTTGCGGTCGGTGATGACATCGAAGACCGCGACGCACTCCCCGGGCGACGGGCTGTAGGCCGAAATCGAGAGCCAATGCCTGCGTGAGCGCAGTTCGGTCTCGAACCGGTCTGCCGTGCCGGTCGACGCGATGCGCGAAAAGGCCTCCAGCAGCTGCGGGTCCTGGACCATCACGTCCGGGATGAGGTCCGTGGCGCGCTTGCCAGCGGCACCGGTGAGCCCGGAGGCGTCTGCAAACGCCCGGTTCACGCGCAGGAATTCGAGATCGACGGCTCGGCCCGAGGCGTCGCAGATCACGCGACAGTGCGCCACGGAATTGAGCATGTTTTCGAACAGCGAGTGCTGGGTGCGCTCGCTCTCGGCCCGCGCTATCGCCTCGCGATGCTGGTCCAGGGTGCTTTCGGCGAGCTGACGTTGCAACGATTGCAACTCTTGCCGATCAGACGTCGAATCGTCGTCGGCCGGACGTATGGTTCGTCGCGCCGTCACGCTCGTTCCGTGATGCGGCGTCGCTCGTACGCCCTGCGATCCATTGCCAAGTCGTTTCTCCCCGGTGCCCGGTGACGTTGCACCGGTACGCGCCTGACTGCAACCTTTTTGCGGGGTGCCGTCGAGCCTTCAAGGCTCAAGCGAGACGAACATTAAGCGCGAGCTGCGTCACGACTGAATACAGATACGGTGGCATGGCGCTGCATTTACGCCTTCTGAGGCCCACGCGAACGTCACTTATCGCCGGCCTCCGACGGGTGTTCAACTATCCTGCGACCCGTCGCGTTCAACTCGAAATCCTCGCGGGTCAGCGAACGATTGATCCCGAAAGCGGCCTTGGCTCCTTCGGCCGCCGCCACGACCACGAGCTGCACGTCGCCGACGATGTTGCCGGCGATGAAGACTCCCGGCACGTCGGTCGCTTCGTACGCACTGCAATGCACGTTACCGTCACGACGCATGCGACAGCCGAGCAGCCGCGGCAGTTCGCTTTGCGGGTGTGAGGGCATGTCGAAGAACAGGTGGCGGCGGGGCAGCCGTCGGCCCTCTTCGAACAGGATGGCTTCGAGCTGTCCATCGGTACCCACGAGCCTCTCGATGCGATCCTCGATCAGTCGCACGCCGTTGCGCGAAAGCTGGCGCTTCTGTTCCGCCTGCAGGCCAGAGGCGCCATTGGAGCAGAGCACCAGGTCGTTGCTCCAGACGGTCATGGCCCTCGCCATCTCGAACCCGCGCACGCGACGACCGTAAATGGCGATCGGCTGGTTGCGGGTTTCCCACGCATCGCAGTACGGGCAATGATGCACGCTGCGCCCGTACAGGCTCTCGATGCCCGCGAGTTTCGGCAGGTCGTCGACGACCCCTGTTGCCAGCAGCAGCTTGCGGCCCCGCGCCGTGCGCCCGTCGTCGAGCGTGACCAAGAACGACCGGGAATGCAGGCGGGAATCGACGACCCTCGCGCCGCGCCACACATGAACGCTCGGGTAACGCTTGAGTTCGTCGCGTGCGAGCTCGAGGAACTCGTCCGGCGGAAAGCCGTCGCGGGTCGGGTACGCGTGCATCACCACGGCGCGTTCATTGCGTGGATGGCCGGCATCGCACAGCAGCACGCTGCGACAGCAGCGACCCAGCACCAGGGCGGCGCTGAGCCCGGCGGGTCCGCCGCCCACGATGATTGCGTCCCAGGGCTCGCGTTCCATGCGCACTCCTGCATTTTAGACCGGGCCGCCGTGGCGGTCTGCGCGCGGTGCCTGGTTCGCTGGATGCTATGCAAAGAATCGCTGCCAGGGTAGCGGTGTAGCACCAAACCACAACGTGCAATCACGCCCGGCGGGCGTCTGGCCTTCTGAAAAAAATTCCGTCGAGAGCCCTGTCCCGGATGCCGTCGCCGACGTGGCATGGTAGGTTCGTGCCATGAAACGACGCCCTGAAACCGCGATCGAGGCGCTCACGCGCAGGGTCAGCGAACTCGACGAGGCCGTGATCGACGAGCTGTACGGACTCGAGCCGGTGTTCGAACCCGATGGCCCGACGCGCGCTACGCAGGTCGGCACGGAATTCGTGTCGCTGCTGTGCCCTTATTGCTGGGAACGATACGAAACGCAGGTCGACCTGACCGGCGGCTCGTTTACGTACGTCGAAGACTGCCAGGTCTGCTGTCAGCCGATCGAGCTGACATGCGAGATCGGCAGCGCGGGTGAGCTGGTGAGCGTGAAGCCCGAACGCATGGATTAGCGTTCCGGCGCGAAATGCACGCCAGTCACCAGCCTCTCGTCGAATAACCAGGCCAGCAGCGGCGGCAAGGCCACGACGTCGTAGCTCAGCGCGGCGATGGCCTCGCCAAGACTCGCGTCGTGCGCAAGTTGCATGACCAACGCGTAGTCATCTGCCGCGAGGCGATAGACCGCGACCCGATCTGCACCGCATGCCACGACGCAATGCTCGGCGCCCGCGGCCAGGTCCACGGCCGGGCCGGGTTGTGCTCCCTGGTTCGCCTGCCAGACCGACCAGACCGGGTAGGTCGACGCAACGAAATGTACCGATGGCTGCAAGAAAAAATGTATGTCATCGAGACGATCGGAGGGGATCTCGGTCAACACCGCAAGGGATACGGGAGCGGCGTCGGCTGCGGTCGAGGCGCTTTCGCAAGCCCATTCCAGGCGGGCGATTTCGGCGAGCCACTCGTACTGCGTGCCGTGTTGCCGGTTCGCCAGCCAGGTGGGGAAATGCCGGCCGACGTCCTGCAGATCGCCGTGCGTGGAAGGATGATCGGCGCGGTATTCGTGGGCCAACTGACGAAAGTACTCGTCGCCGACGCGGTGGCGCAGCACTGGATACGTGCGCTCCAGCGCTGTCCGGAAGAAATAGCGCGTGTTGTTACGGTACACGCCGAGGCGTGACGCCGCATCGATCGCGGCAGCCCCGCCATTGCCGGCCCAGTCGAGGGGTGGACACGCGCGATCGTCCGTGCCGCGCAGCCCTGCCGCGAAGGCTGATTGCAGCTCGCGCAAGCTGCGTTCAGGCGGCGGCGGCATGCCACTCACGCAGGCAGTTCTCGGCACGATGCATTTCGGAGATGAGGACCTCGAGCGCCGGGATCTCGTTGTCCCATTCGATCAGCGTCGGCACGGGTCCAAACCGTTGCAGCGCTCGCCGATAGACCGACCATACTGCGTCGCAGACCGCCGAGCCGTGATCGTCGATCAGCAATTCGCCGTCGCCGATGCGGCGTCGGGAATGACCGGCGAGATGTATTTCCTGCACGGCGTCGCTGCGGCAGGGCATTGAAGAACTCCTCGAGGTCGAGGCCCAGGTTGATCGAATTGACATACGCGTTGTTGACGTCCAGCAGCAGTCCGCAACCGGAGCGCTCGACGACCGCGGCCAGGAACTGCCCCTCGGACAGTTGCGACGCGGCGAACGTTACATAGGCGCTGAGGTTTTCGATCAGGATCTGCCGGCCCAGGAAGTCCTGCACCTCGCGTGACCCGCGCGGCGAGATGGCTCGACCGCTTCCTCGGTCTGGGGCAAGGGCAGCAGGTCGTTGAAATGCTCGCCGTCGATATGCCCCCAGCAGGCATGTTCGCTGACCAGGCCGGGTTCGAATCGGCGCACGGCGTTGCGCACCCGACACAAGTGTTCGCATGTCGAGCGCGTCCGACCGAGCCGAGGCCGAGGCCGACGCCGTGCAGGCTCAGCGGATAGTACTCGCGCGCCCGCAACAGGGCGCGGACGGCCGGGCCGCCGTCGTGAAAATAATTTTCCGTGTGCGCCTCGAGCCAGCCGAGTGCGGGACGGTCCGCTGCAATCTGCGGCATGGTGAGGCGAGCGCAAGCCGATCCCGGCATGCGCCGGCATCGGCCCGCTTCCAGCCCGGGCCACGAGTGGCTGCGCCATCGAGCCGGCCTATTCCTTGCTTGGCGCCTCCGGCTTGCCGCCGGCCTTTTCACACTCGTCCTTCGGCATGTTCTTCCAATCGGCCGGATCGTTGTCGGTCTTGGCAGCGCCGGCGCAGCGAATGACTGCTCGTCGGCGCAGTCGTTCTTGCCGGCTTTGGCTACACCATAAGCATTTGACGTCTCTCGGTGCGCCGCGCCCTCGTGATGATTGGCGGTGGCTACCCCGCCGGTGAGCAGGGCGCCAATGGCGGCAGCGATGGTCAAGTTTTCACGGTTGCATGCGATTTAGAGCCTCCTGTCGATGTGTGGGTCGGGGCCGACACCTGCATTGCGGTCGCCATGCGGGCGGCGGGTTGGGTGCAGAAGCACGCCCGAGCCGCAATTATGCGGGCGGCCACCCGGAGGCGCCATCGCGACGGACGTTGCCCGCATGCGGAAGCGTAATGGCAGCATGCACGTCCCACCCCACGAACGACCCGCATGCAGTCTTTCAAGTCATGGATTGAACCGGCGGCTAGGCCTCTCCGGCGACGACGTCACCGATGCGGACCCGCGCCAGGCGCTCAACCTGGCTGTCGCGGCGTTGCTGGTGGAGATCCTGCGGGCCGACTTACGACGTGGGTGGCGCGGAACGCGAACAGGTGATCGCGCTCGGTCGTGCGGCTGCTCGGGCTCGCCGCGGAGGCCAGCGGGGCATTGGTGGCGGATGCCGAGCGCGAGATCGACAGCTCGCACGACCTTTACCAGTTCACGTCGCAGGTCAATCGCTCGTTCTCGGACGCCGAAAAACTGCGCGTGCTCGAGCAGCTCTGGCGCGTCGCCACAGGCGGACGACGCCGTGGTTCACAAGTACGAAGAACACCTGATCCGGCGTATTGCCGACCTGCTGCACGTGCCGCACTCGGGGTTTATCGCTGCCAAGCTGCGGGCCGAGCGCGAACGCGCCGGAAGCGTGACCGGTGTCGCTGAATACGCGCCTGCGTCGTCAAAGACTCGCCCGATCGCGTCGCAATTTCCTGCTGCCGAGCTTGCGGCGCCGGGGCTTGCTCGGGTACGGTCCGCTTAAAGAATCGGCACGCGCGCCATGGACCAGCCCACACAACCGCCCCAATTGCAGAAAATCCTGGTCCTGAACCCCAAGGGCGGTTCGGGAAAGTCGACCATCGCGACCAACCTCGCGGCGTATTACGCGTGGAGGGGGCTGCGCGTCGCACTCATGGACCATGATCCGCAAGGGTCGAGCATGCGCTGGCTCAAGCTGCGGCCCGCCGGAGCTGCCGCCCGATCCATGGCATCGCCGCCTATCGAGAAGAAGCTGGGCGTGACGCGTTCGTTCGCGCTGCGCACGCCGCCCGGCACGGAACGGCTGATCGTCGATACGCCGGCGGCCGTCTCGTCGCTGCAGATGCCGGAACTCACGCAAGACGCGCAGCGCGATCGTCGTGCCGGTGCTGCCCTCCGAGATCGACATCCACGCGGCGTCGCGCTGCATCGCCGACCTGCTGCTCGTCGCCAAGTCCATCGCTCGGAGCGGCGCATCGTGATCGTCGCCAATCGCGCCCGGCGTTACACCAAGGCGTACACGTCGCTGATGCGCTTCCTGCAGAGCCTGCGCATACCCGTCGCCGCCGTGCTGCGCGATTCGCAGGCCTACGTGCGCTCGGCCGAGTGCGGCATGGGGATCCACGAGATGAAGGGTGCGCTGCTCCAGGAAGACCTGGACAGCTGGCAAGCCACTGATCGACTGGCTCGAATCGACGCACGCCGGAGCACGCCGCTGCTGGGCGTGGAACTCGCCGAATCGCCGTGGACGAGTCGACGCGCGGCACCAGTCGAAGTACTCACGCCGCACCTGTCACGCTGATCACCGACGGCGAGCCGTGCCTGGGCCCCGGCGTGTGACTCAGGTCGCTGCCAGCCGGGCGGTTCGAGACCGTTCTCGGCGCCGGCGGTGAACAGCGACGCTTCGTCAGCCACGGTGAACGCGACCATGTTCGGCCGCCCGTCGGCGTCGTTCGCGCTGCCGACCACGACGACGATCGGTGCGTCCTTGGTCCACAGCATGTAGGTGAAGCGCGACTGGATCGCGCCTTCGTCGCGATCGCACGGCGTCGAAATCGCCGAACATCGTGCGCGAGCGATTGACGACCGCGAGCAACGACGGCAAGCGACGCATCCATGTTGCGCAGTGACGCTCGCCAGCGTGCCGTCGCTGCCGATCAGGAAGCAGAGTTCGCGCGTCTGGTGCTGTGGCGGGCAGTTGAGCAGCGTCTGCCGGCTCGGGGCGCAATAGCGCTCGGCGCCTGCGTTCGTCCTTGTCCCACTTGCCGCCGGGATACTTGGCCTGGATGGCAGTCTTGCTGGCGTTCCACGGCAGGCCGAAGGCCCCGCTGCGGAACTGGTCTGCTGACGGTCCCGGCGATGCGGCCGCGGCAACGATCAACGAGGCCGCAAGCCGGTGACCAGTGCGACTGCCAATCGATGCCCACGCATGTGCTCTCCTCCGGGAAAAGTACTCGACCGGGCGAGTCTATGCGCGCTCGGTCGAAGCCCCTTGGCGCACGCCGTCGAAAGCACGACACGGCTCTCAATCTGGCGCCCCGCTGATTGACATAATACCTAGGACAGGCCGGGGCTCGCCCGCGGTGAGCGCTGCTTCCAATTGTAAGAGATCTTCGGGCGTGTCGAGGTCGATCCCCGCATTGCCATCGGCACCCGGACGACGCGATCGATGCTGCTGCGCAGCACCGCCGCGGATCGCGGTCGCCACGCAGCGCGAGCAGGTCGCTGAAGGCCCAGCGCGGAAAAATCGCCGGCAATCCCGGCGCACCCCGTGCAGACGCGGCCGCGATCAGGACAGGGTGCCGGCGCCAGCTCGCATGCAGGCGCTCGCAGGTCGTCCGCCGTCACCGCCACCTGGTCGGCCAGCAACAGCAGCAGCGCCGAGGAGGCCGGGCGGCGCCGACTGCACGGCCATGCGGATCGAACTCGCGATGCCTTCTTCCCAGCCGCGGTTGATCACGATCGTGACGGCACGCTGGCGCAGCGACGACGCGATCATCTTGCGCGTGCGCACCGAGCACGACGGATACCGACTGGCCGGCGACGAACGCGGCGTTGGCGACGAGCTGGTGCAGCACGGGTTCGCCGCGCAGCCGCACCAGCTGCTTGACGCCGCCGAAGCGCGTCCCGGGCCCCGGCGGCGAGGATCGGCGGCGTGCAGCCCCAGATCGACTGTCTTCCATGGTCTGCCTAGTTTGCCTGCCGCGCTGCAAGAAGATACAGTTCGCCGGCTAGAAACAACGATTTTTTCCCGCGAGTCTGCCGCCATCTGGCCGTCGCCATGCCGCGAATGGTGCGCACGGCGGTTGGGCGTCGGAAAGAGCGAGCGTCAGACCGTGCAAGCCTGGAAAGTTCACAAGTTCGGTGGGTCGAGCGTGGCCGATGCCGCGTGCATGCAGCGCGTCGCGCGCATCATCGAAGCGGACACCGCACCGCGCAAGGCGGTCGTGCTGTCGGCCTGCCGCGGTGTCACCGACGCGCTGCTGTCGCTCGATTGCGACTCGCCGAGCAGAACGATTCCGCGCGCTGGATGACCGCCTGCAGGAGTTGCGCCAGCGCCACGTCGGCCTCGCGCGCGAATTGCTGAGCGGCGAACTCTACGACGAGTTCGTCGCGATCCTGGACCAGGACTGCCGCGACGTCGCCGGAATCCTGCAGACCGTGCGGCTGGTCCGCAGCGCGTCGACCACGATGCGCGACCTGATCTCGGGCTATGGCGAGCTGTGGTCCACGCGGCTGTTCGAGCGACTGCTGCGCCGCCGGGCCGCCGGGCACGTGCAATGGCTCGATGCCCGCAAGGCGCTGCTCGTCGAATGGGGGCCGATGGGCCCCGGCGTGCGCTGGGAGCAGTCGCGCGCACAGCTGCAGCAGCTCGTGTCGCCCGCAGTTCGTGGGCACGCTCGTCGTCACCGGGTTCATCGCCACCGACACGCACGGGCTGCAGACGACGCTCGGCCGTAATGGCAGCGATTACTCAGCCTCGATCTTCGGCTCGCTGCTCGACGCCGGCGAGATCGTGATCTGGACCGACGTCGACGGCGTGCTGAGCGCGGACCCGCGGCTCGTGCCGGAGGCGCAGGTCATCGATGCGCTCTCGTACAACGAGGCGATGGAACTCGCGTATTTCGGCGCCAAGGTGATCCATCCGTCGACGATGGCGCCGGCCGTGCAGAAGCGCATCCCGATCTGGATCAAGAACACGTTCGCCGCCGACAAGGCGGGCACGCTGATCCACGAGCGCTCGGCGCCGGATCCGCTGGTCAAGGGCATCACGACGATCGACCGGATCGCGCTCGTCAACCTCGAAGGCGCCGGCATGATCGGCGTACCGGGCACGGCCCACCGGCTGTTCGGCGCACTGCGCGAGGAATCGATCTCGGTGATCCTGATCTCGCAGGGCAGCTCCGAGCATTCGATCTGCTTTGCGGTGCCCGCAGGCGGAGGCCGAGCGCGCCGAGCGCGTCGTGCGTCGGGCCTTCGATCCCGAACTGCGCGACGGCCACATCCAGAGCATCGAGATCGATCACGGCTGCAGCATCCTGGCCGTCGTCGGCGACGGCATGGCGGGCGCACACGGCGTCGCCGCCAAGGTGTTCACGGCGCTCGGCTCGGCTGGCGTCAACGTTCGCGCGATTGCGCAGGGCGCTTCCGAGCGCAACATCTCGGTCGTGATCGACGGTCGAGGCAGTGCGCGCGCACTGCGCGCAGTGCATTCGAGCTTCTACCTGTCGGCGCACACGGTCTCGATCGGCCTGATCGGCCCGGGGCTCGTCGGCGGCTCGTTGCTGGAACAGATTGCATCGCAGGCCGTGCGGCTGGAGCGCGACTTCAAGCTCGACCTGCGCATTCGCGCGATTGCCGGCTCGAAGACGATGCGGCTCGCGGCAGGCTGCGATCGACCTTCGCCGCTGGCGCGACGAGTACGCTGCCGGCGGCGATCCGGTGGACCTCGACAAGTTCGCCGACCACGTGCACGCCGATCATTTCCCGCACGCCGTGATCATCGATTGCTCGGCCAGCGCCGAAGTGGCGCAGGCACTATGCGCACTGGCTGTCGGAAGGCATCCACATCGTGACGCCGAACAAGAAAGCCAACAGCGCGGCTTTCGGCGAGTACCAGCGCGTCCAGGACGCGCGTCGCGCGGCCGGCGCGCATTACCTCTACGAAGCCACCGTGGGCGCCGGCCTGCCCGTGATCCAGACGCTGCGCGATCTGCGCGAAACCGGCGACGAGATCAAGCGCATCGAAGGCATGTTCTCCGGCACGCTGGCCTACCTGTTCAATACCTGGGACGGGACGCAGTCGTTTTCCTCCGTCGTGCGACAGGCCAAAGCACTCGGCTACACGGAGCCCGATCCGCGTGACGACCTTTCGGGCATGGACGTCGCGCGCAAGCTGATCATCCTCGCGCGCGAAATGGGGCAGCAGATCGAACTGAGCGACGTCAAGGTCGAAAGCCTCGTGCCGGCCGCGCTGGCGCGGCTGCAGCATCGAAGATTTCCTCGATCGGAACTGGCGCAGTTCGACCCGCAGAATGCTGGAGCGACTGCAGGCGGTGCGGGCGCGCGACCACGTGCTGCGCTATGTCGGTTCGATCGACGCCGACGGCAACGCGCAGGTCGGGCTGGTCGAACTGCCGTCGTCGCATCCCGTTCGCCAACATCGCATTGACCGACAACATCGTCCGCTTCCAGACGACTCGCTACGACCAGAACCCGCTCATCGTGCAGGGTCCCGGCGCCGGGCCCGGCGGTGACTGCCGCCGGCGTATTTGCCGATCTGCTGCGGGTCTGCGCATACCTCGGCGCCAAGCTGTGAGCGCCGGTTCCTCGCAGCGCACAGTCCGCCACGGCATTCGCTCCCGCGAGCGTCGGCAACGTCGGCGTCGGTTTCGACATCCTCGGCCACACGGTCGAGGCGCTGGGCGACAGGGTGCGGGTGCGACGGCGCGCCGAGCCTGGCGTGTCGATCCGTGCGATCACGGGCGTGCGTGGACGACCTGCCGCTCGCGGCCGAGAAGAACACTGCCGGCATGGCCGTGCTTGCGTTGCAGCGGGCACTCGGACTCACGTACGGCTTCGAACTCGAGATCGAGAAAGGCATACCGCTCGGTTCGGGACTCGGCGGTTCGGCGGCTTCGGCCGTCGCGGCGGTAGTCGCCGCCGCCGCACTCGTCGACACGCCGCTCGATCGCACGCAGCTGCTGATGTTCGCAATGCAGGGCGAGGCGGTTGCGAGCGGCTCGGTGCACGTCGACAACATTGCGCCCTCGCTGTTCGGCGGGCTCGTGCTGACCGTCGGCATCGACAACCCGTTCGTCAAGCAGATCCCGGTGCCCGACACGGTGCGCTGCGTGCTGGTACACCCGCACATGGTGCTGGCGACTCGCGAGGCGCGCGCCATTCTGAGCAAGACCGTCCCGCTGTCCGACGTGATCTGGCAACAGGCAAACCTCGCGGGTTTCCTCGCAGGCTGCTATAGCGGCGATCTCGCGCTGATCCGGGCCTCGTTGCTCGACGTCGTGATCGAGCCGCAACGCCAGGTGCTGATTCCCGGGCTTTGCCGACGTGAAGCAGGCCGCGCTCGCGGCAGGCGCGCTCGGCGGATCGATCTCCGGTGCGGGTCCCACGGTTTTTGCGTGGGCCGAGGAGCAGGACGCCGAGAAGCGTGCGGCAGGGCATGGTCGCGGCGTTTCGCCGACACGGTCTCGACAGCGACAGCTGGGTTTCGGCGATCGACCGCGCCGGCGCGCGCGTAGTGGGCGATTGATGCAGTTCCAGAGCACCCGCAATGCCGCACGAGACGGCCGGGCTGAGCGCAGCCATCGCGCGAGGCCTCGCGCCGGATGGCGGCCTCTACGTACCGGAGACGTTGCCGTCGCTCGAACTCGCGACGCTTCGACGGCGCGAGCGACATCGTGGACGTGGCCGGCCGTCTGCTTGCGACCTTTTGCGGACGGGCGATGCGATGGCGCCGGTATTGCCCGACATCCTGCGCGACGCGTTCAACTTTCCCGTGCCGACCGTCGATGTCGCCGCGGCGCACCGGGCCCGCTGTCGGTGCTCGAGCTGTTTCACGGTCCGACGGCGGCGTTCAAGGACTTCGGCGCGCGCTTCCTCGCAGCAACACTTGAACGTATTCCACGCGACGACCCGCGGCGTCTCACGATCCTGGTCGCAACGTCGGGTGACACCGGCGGGGCCGTCGCGGCTGCGTTTCATCAGCGCCCCTGGGTCGACGTCGTCGTGCTGTATCCGCGCGGGCTCGTGTCGGCGCGGCAGGAAAAGCAGCTCGCCTGCTGGGGCCACAACGTGCGCACACTGTCGGTCGCCGGCTCGTTCGACGATTGCCAGCGCATGGTCAAGGAAGCTTTCGTCGATCCGCAATTGACGCGCGACCTGTTGCTGTCCTCGGCCAACAGCATCAACGTTGGCCGCCTGCTGCCGCAGATGGCGTATTACGCCAGTACCAGCCTCGATCTCTGGCGAAGAGACGGCCGCGCGCCCAATTTCATCGTGCCGTCGGGCAATCTCGGCAACGTCGCGGCCTGCCTTTGGGCACGCGAGTGCCGGGTTGCCCATCGGCGAAGTCGTGCTCGCGACAAATGCCAACCTGACGGTAACCGAACTACCTGCTGCAGCGGCGATTGGCAGCCGCGGCCGAGCGTTGCCACGCTGGCGTCCGCCATGGACGTCGGCAACCCGAGCAACATGGAGCGGCTGCGCTGGCTGTATCCGCGAGGTCGCGCAGACTGCGCGGGCAGATTTCGGCCGTGGCCGGTCAGCGATGACGGAGATCCGTGCGACGATCCGCCGCGACTACGCGGAGTTCGGGCAGACCTGGTGCCCGCACACCGCGACGGCTGCGCACGTCTATCGTCAGCTGCCCGCTGCGCGACGATCGCGAACGCTGGGTGCTTGTCGCCACGGCGCACCCGGCCAAGTTCAATGACGTGGTCGAACCGCTGATCGAGCACCCGCGTGCCGGTTCCCGCAGCGCTCGCCGAGCTATTATCGTTGCCATCAATACAAACCAACGTCGCGCCGCGGCTCGAAGACCTGCGTGACGTACTGGCCGGGAGAGCTCGCTTGAATTCACTGCTTGGACTGCCGCTTGTGGCTCTGGATCGTTGCTGGCGTCGCGGCGGCAGGCGCCGCCGCGTATTTCATTCGCGAGCAGGTGCAGCTGATCCGCGCGCGCCGCGCGATCGACAACGTCATCTCGTCGGTCGCCTACGACGAGTTGCGCAACGTGCTGTTACCGATTGGCGCCGGCGAGCAGATCCACGTGAATTACCTGCTGCTCACGCAGAAAGGCCTGCTGCTGATCGACCTGTTCGATGTGCACGGCATGGTGTTCGCCGGCGAGAAGATGGAGCAGTGGTCGATCTTCGGACCGAAGCGCCATTTCATGATTTCGAATCCGTTGCCGATGCTCTACGACCGTGTGGCTGCGGTGCGGCACCTGGCGGGCGACGACGTCGCGGTCGAAGGGCCGCATCGTGTTCTCGATGCGCGGCGAGTTCCCGAAGGGCCGGCCCGAAATGGTGATCCGGCTCGACGAGCTGCAGGACGAGTATCCGGGCGTCGAAAAGGCGTCGGGCGGCGCGGCCGCCGCGTTCGCCGAAGCCTGGTCCCGCATCAAGCAGGCCTCGCAGCCCAATCCCCTCGCACGCTAGTGCCGCGGCGTCTGCTAACGCTCGTCCCGGCATTGCCGCTAGACTGCGTCGAAACAAAAGGGGCGGGAACATGGGATTGACCGGCCGAGCGACGGGTCACCGTGCCGATGAGTGCGGTGATAGTGCCGCACGACACGGCGAACCTGCAGCATCTCGATGAGGACGCCTGGGACGACCTCCTCAATTACATCGAGGAACGTCGGGTCATTCCGATCGTCGGGCCTGACCTGCTTGCGCGTCGAAACCGGCCAGGGTCCCCGGCTGCTGTACGAATGGCTCGCCGAGAAACTCGCCGTCCGTCTTTCGGTTGACGTCGCGGCGTTGCCCCAGCCGCTCACCCTGAATGATGTCGTGTGCTGCTACCTCGGCCAGCGCGGCCGGCGCGAGGAGGCGTACACGCGGCTGCGCTCGATCATGCGCGAGGTGCAGGTCGCACCACCTCCGGCCCTGCGCCAGCTGGCGCAGATCACCGATTTCGACCTGTTCGTCACGACGACATTCGACCCGCTGCTGGAACAAGCCGTGAACCTCGAGCGTTTCGGCGGCCAACCCCACGCAGAAGTCCTCGCCTATGCGCCGAACCGGGTCGCCGACCTGCCTGCGGAACGCGGCCAACTGCAGCGTCCGGTGGTCTATCACCTGCTCGGCATGCTTTCGGCATCGCCGACGTACGTCGTCTCAGACGAAGACATGCTCGAGTTCATCTGCGCGTTGCAGTCCGAGCACCTGACGCCCGAAAAGCTGTTTCACGAACTCGAGCACAATCACCTGCTGCTGATCGGCAGCGATTTCTCCAATTGGCTCGCGCGCCTGTTCCTGCGCATGGCCAAGCGCAAACGCCTCTCCGACCCGCGAGACGTGGGCGAGGTGTTTGCTGACGACCACACGATGAAAGATGACCGGCTCGTCGCGTTCCTGCAGCAGGTCAGCGTGCGGACGCGGGTCTACAGCGGCGCAGAATCGTTTGTTGCGGAGTTGCATGCCGCTGGCAGCGGCGGCAGAAACCTGCTGCCGCCATGAACCTTGGCGGTCTCGCGCCGCAGCGTTTTCTGCCGCCGGCCGCGAAATGCCGGAGAATGCGATCTTCATCAGCTATGCGCGCGAAGACCTCGCCGCCGTGCAACGGCTGAAGGCGTCCTTCGATGCGGCCGGCCTCATCACCTGGTTCGACCTCGACCGGCTCGAAGGCGGCGACGATTACGACCGCAAGATCCACGCCAACATTGCCCGCTGCAGCTTTTTCCTGCCGGTGATCTCCGCAGCCACGCAGCGGCGCCACGAGGCCTATTTCCGGCGCGAGTGGAGTTATGCGGTCGACCGCTCGCGCAACATCGCCGAGGGGGCGGTGTTCATCCTGCCTGTGTGCATCGATGCACACGTCCGAAGCAGAGGCGCTCGTTCCCGACCGGTTCAAGGCCGTGCACATCACACGCCTGCCGAATGGCGAGCCTTCGCCCGAGTTCATCGCCCGGTTGCAGGAACTCTGCAGCGCGCGCCGCTCATGAAAGCGCCGGAGCTTTCGACCGCAATCACGATCGACCCGGAGAATCCCTGGCTCGGGCTCTCTTCGTACTCCGAAGAAACCCGCGCGTACTTTCATGGTCGCGACGAAGAAGCCGCCGAGCTCGCACGTCGAGTGCAGCGCAAGTTGCTCACGGTGCTGTTCGGGCAATCGGGCCTCGGCAAGACTTCGCTGCTGCGCGCGGGACTCGTGCCACGCCTGCGTGGCGAGGCGTTCTGTCCGGTCTACGTGCGGATCGACTATTCGGCCGATTCGCCGACGCCATCGGAGCAGATCAAGCAGGCGATCTTCAAGGCCACTGCCGATGCCGGCCACTGGACGCGACCGGGCAGTGCAATTGAAGGCGAGTCGCTCTGGGAATTCCTGCACCACCGCGGCGACCTGCTGCGCGACGTGAGCGGCCGCACCGTCCTGCCGTTGCTGATCTTCGACCAGTTCGAGGAAATCTTCACCCTGGCGCAGGCCGACGATACCGGCCGCCTGCGGGCCAAGCTGTTCCTGCAGGACCTGGCCGACCTGGTCGAAAACCGCCCGCCCGCGGCGCTCGAAACGCGCATCGACAATGACGAAGCAGATGCGGGCGACTTTGATTTTTCGCGTGCCGACTACCGCATCCTGATCGCACTGCGTGAGGACTACCTTGCGCACCTCGAAAGCGTAAAGACGATCATGCCCTCCATCACGCAGAACCGTATGCGCCTGGCGCGCATGAACGGTGCACAGGCGCTAAGTGCGGTCGTGAAACCGGGCGGGCGTCTGGTGACGGAGGAGGTGGCCGAGTCGATCGTGCGCTTCGTAGCCGGCGGTTCCGAGATTGCCAATGCCGAAGTCGAGCCGTCGCTGCTCAGCCTGATATGCCGCGAACTGAACACCGTGCGCCAGGCCCAGGGCCGCGACGAGATCTCCGCCGACTTGCTCGCGGGTTCGCGGGACACGATCCTGTCGGAGTTCTACGAGCGGGCATTGGCCGACCAGCCGGCCGGTGTGAGGCGCGTCGTCGAGGACGAACTGCTGACCGAGTCGGGCTATCGCGAAAGCCTCGCCGAAGAGCGCGTTGCCAAGGCACTCGCTGCCGCCGGTGCCGCGCCCGATGCGCTCGCCACACTGGTCGATCGACGTTTGCTGCGAGTCGAGGACCGCCTCGACATGCGCCGCGTCGAACTCACGCACGACGTGCTCTGCAGCGTGGTGCGCTCGAGTCGCGACATGCGGCACCAGCGCGAAGCGCGCGACGAGGCACGACGCCAGCTCGCGGCACAGGAGGCACGCGAAGAGGAGACCCACCGCACGCTGATGCGCACGCGCATGGTCGCCATGGTGGCCGGCGTGCTGATGGTTATCGCCGGGGCGAGCGCCGTATTCGGCTGGGTAAACCTGGATCGAGCACGTGCGGCCGATGCCGAGACACGACATGCGAATGCACTGGCGGAAAAGGCGCGCGGCGACGCCGAAAAACTCGTCGGCTTCCTGATCGAGGATTTCTACGCCGAACTCGAGCCGACAGGACGGCTCGAGACCATGGGCAAGCTTGCGCACATGGCGGTGAGTTATTACGACGGGCTTGCCCGCGGAACTGATGACGACGCAGACGCAGACCTACCGAGGCATGGCGCTGATCCGCGAGGGCGGTTCGCTCGTGTCGCGCGGGAACTTTGCCGAGGCAAACAAATCGCTGGATGAGGCCTATGACCTGTTTGCGAAGCTTCGAGCCGCGGGCAATGACGGCGAAGAGGTCCGCTTGGGCCTGGCGCTCGCCAAGTTCACTCGCTTTACCGGTTTCGGCGTAATCGGGTCTCCTGGAGCAGCTCCCACCGACCTGGACGACGCACAAAAGCTGCTCCAACCGCTGGTCTATAAACCGGATAGTTCGCGCAGGGTGCGCCTCGTCTATGCCGACCTGTTGAACTACATCAGTCATCGGCGGTTGACCAAGGAGGAAGCCATCAAGGACTGCGAGGAGGCGCGGAAACTCCTGCTCGACCTGGGCGCGCGCGATCTTTCCGATCTCAGTGCCGCATCTATCTATGCCGACACGAGTGATTCCCAGTCCCGCCATGCGCTGCAGCTGGGTCGGGTCGAGGAAGCGGAACGGCTGTCTCGAGAAGTCTATGACATCGCCAACAAGGTACTGGTGCAGCGCCCAGGAGACTTCCGGTCGATGCAGAACCGGTTGCTCGCGGCCGGCATGCTCGGGGGGCTGGCCTTCCGTCGGCATGACTATGCGGCCGCGTCGGCATACGCGGCCCAGGGTGAAGAAGCTGCGGAAAATTACGTTCGCTTGAACCCTTCGGACCTTACCGCCTGGGATTACCTGATCCGGGCACGCGGCGCAGTTTCGTTCGCGCTGTGGGAGCGCGGTCAGATCGATGCGTCGCTCCGGAATACCCGTGCCATCGTGGCGCTGCAGGACGACAAGCGCCTGCCCGCGAGCCTGTTACCGCAATTGGCCCAGCCGTATCAACGCCTGGCATTACGAGAGGCACGCGCAGGCCAGTCAGCGGCTGCCGAGAAGACCTGGCGCGAGTCGATGCGCGCGACTGCAGAGGCCTTGAGACCATTGCCCAAGGCCGATCCGGCCTACGGCCTCTGGCCCTTGTTCGATTCCATGTTGCATGCACAACTGATGTTCTTTGCGGGAGATGCTGCCGGTGCATATGAAGCGGCAATGTCGAACGTCGACCAGGCACGCGATGTGCAGCTCCCAGAGGACCGGCGCGTTTATGTGGGCCAGCGCAACGTAATGTTGCGCACCTCTCTCGAACTCGCGTCGTGGGCTGCGCTGAAAACGGGGCATCATGAGGACGCGGAAGCTTCGGCGCGTGCTTTGTTGAAGCTGCCGCCCAATCCGTTCGACACGGCGGACCCGGAAACCGAAGCGGCGCGGTTGCGCGTCGTGCTCGCTCATGCAATCGCCAGGCAGGGCCGTACGAGCGAAGCTCGTGCGTTACTCGAACCGGACCTGAGGCGTTACCGCGACGAACTCAAGCGGGGTGCCAGCGACGTCTCGTTCCGCAGGGATTTCGCGCATGCGTTGTTCGTCGGTGCACTGCTCGAAACCGCAGGTTCGGCGCGGCGCGTGGAAGGGCTGGCCGCGGCAGGCCAGCAACTGTCGAGCTTGCCGCCCGAGGCCAGAAACCTGGTCGATGTTCGAGAGTTGGCCCGCTGGGTCGCGACGGAGCAAGGCAAGGCCACCACGACCTAGCCTTGCGCGTGCTCCACGTGGATTACGTGATGCTGCTGATACTCGAAATCAGGCGGCGCGTCGCTGGCTTGCTTGTTGAGCGTGATCGGCCAGGACCTGCGCGACGCAGGCCGTCACCTTGCGCGCCGTGTCGATGTGCAGGAACTCATTCGGTCCGTGCGCGTTGGAGTTCGGGCCGAGCACGCCCGTCACCAGGAATTGTGTACCCGGGAATCGCTCACCAAGCATGCCCATGAAAGGGATGCTGCCGCCCGTGCCCATGTACATTGAAGCCTTGCCGAAGTACGACCTGCGAGGCCCGCTGCATCGATTGCTCGAGCCACGGCGCGAAGGTTGGTGCGTTCCATCCGCCCATCGCGGACTCCACCTCGAAATTTACGCGCGCGCCGTACGGAGGCTCTTGCTCGAGCGTCCTCTTGAGGGCTTCGGCCGCAACGACCGGGTTCGTGGTTGGCGGCAAGCGGAAGGACAGCTTCAAGCTCGTGTACGGACGCATGACATTGCCGGCGCTGCGAAATGGCGGCAGGCCATCTGCACCGGTCACGGACAACGTCGGCCGCCAGGTATTGTTCAGCAGCAGCTCGAACGGATCGTTGGAGAGCGGCCGCATGCCGGGAATCATCGGAAATTTTGCATGCACGGTGTGCCGAGGACGGCTGCAGCCGCCTTGGCCTGCGCACGGCGGTCCGACGGAATCGGCGTGTTGAGTTCCTCCACCAGCAATGCGCCCGAATGCACGTCCTCGATACGCGCGAGCACTTCGCGCAGCACACGAAAGCTCGACGGTACGACGCCGCTCGCCGATCCCGAGTGCACGCCTTCGGTCAGCACGTCCGCCCGCAGCGTCCCGATGAGGTTGCCGCGCAGCGACGTCGTGCTCCAGAGCTGCTCGTAATTGCCGCACTCGGCGTCGAGACAGACGACGAGGCTCGGTGTGCCGAGCCGATCGCCCAGCGCGTCGATGTGCGGAGCGAGGTCGGGACTGCCGCTTTCCTCGCTGGCCTCGATCAGCACGACGCAGCGTGCGTGCGCCATGCCCTGTGCCTGCAACGCGCGAATCGCCGTGAGCGAGGCGAAGACGGCGTAGCCGTCGTCGGCGCCACCGCGTCCGTACAGCTTGCCGTCGCGAAAAACGGGCGTCCACGGATCGAGGCCCTCCGACCAGCCCGTGAATTCCGGCTGCTTATCGAGATGGCCGTACAGCAGCACGCAGTCGTCGACGCTGCCCGGAACGTCCAGGCAGAGCACCGGCGTGCGCCCGGCGATGCGCAGGATCTCCGACTTCATGCCCGTTGATTTCTTGCGCATCGGCCCAGCGTTTCATCAGCTGCATCGCCGCCTCCATGTGACCGTGGGCTTCCCACTCGCGGATCGAACACCGGCGACTTGTTCGGGATCCGGACGTACTCGGCCAGCTGCGGCAGGATCGAGTTCGTCCCAGGTTTTCCAGGTCAGGTCGCGTGTGCTTTTCGGTATCCATATATCTATGTTAAACAATAACTTAAGGAATAATGCTAAAGCGCAACAGAGCTTTCGTGGCGTGCCGATGAAGCTGAAGAACTCTAGCGCATTACGCGTGGTGGCGTTCGCAACGGTCGCGCAGGTCTTCGCCGCGACAGGCGGCGATGGTCTGCGACGATGTGCGGCAGGAAGCGCGGTTCGTTGCGCCGATGTGAGGGCTTGGGCACCAGGTCACGCGGCAACAAATACGGCGCATCGGTCTCGACCATCAGTCGATCGAGCGGAATCAAGCGCACGAGTTCGCGCAGGTGCTGACCGCGGCGCTCGTCGCAGATCCAACCGGTGATACCGATCGAAAGACCCATTTCGAGATAGTCACGCAATTCGCGTTCGTCGCCGGTAAAGCAATGGGCGACGCCGCCGGCCAGCCGTGGCAGGTAGTCCTTCAGGATGGCCACGAATGCGTCATGGCCGTCGCGCTGGTGCAGGAACACGGGCTTTGCGCATTCGACGGCCAGTTCGAGCTGCTAGCGGAAAGCGCGCTCCTGGTCTGCGTGTGAGGCGAAGTTGCGAAAGTAATCGAGGCCGCACTCTCCGGCGGCCCCGACTTCCGGCGCGGACAGCAGTTCGTCGCAGAGCGCGGCCGGTCTGCTCCGCAAGATCCGCGGCATGATGGGGATGCACGCCCGCCGTCGCGCGGAACACGGCCGGGTGCGTCCTGCACGAGTGCGATCGCGGCGCGCGAGCTGGGAACGAACTGCCCGTGATAACCATGTGCCCGACGCCGGCGTCGAGCGCCGACTGCACGACCTGTGCGCGGTCACGGGCGAAGCTGTCGTGGGCCAGGTTCAGCCCGATGTCTACGAGCGCGGGGGTCGGGTTCATGCAGTCACTGCTGTGATAATGTTCGCGGCTTCATGCCGCTCGTCGCGGCCGTGAACCGCCGGCATTCTAAGCCAGTAGCGCAACCGGGCGGTGTCCAAGCGCAGCTGCAATTTCGTACGGCCGGATAAGCGAGAAAAAATGTCCCTCGACAAGACTGCCTTGGAAAGCTTGCGCCGCGACCGGGATGCCGAGCGAGGAGCGCTATCAGGAGCGGGGCGGTCCGCGTACACTGGCGATGGGTAGCCCTCGGCGTCGTTGCGCTGCTGGTCGTCGTCTTTGGCTGGCGCATGTTCAACGGCGCGGTGCCTGTCGAGACCGTCACGGTCGAGGCGCCGGACGGCGCAGACGGTGCAGTGCTCAACGCGTCGGGCTATGTCGTTGCGCGCCGCATCGCGACGGTGAGCTCCAAGGTGACCGGACGCGTGAGCGAGGTGCTGTTCGAGGAAGGCGCGGAGGTGAAGGCGGGCCAGGTCCTGGCACGCCTCGATGCTGCCACCGTGCAGGCCGAATACAACGTCTCCGTGCAGCAGCCTCGAGGCGGCACGGCGCAGCCTGCGCGAAATCGAAGTACGGCTTGCCGACGCGCGTCGCACGCTGGCGCGCAATCGCAGCCTCGTCGACAGCAAGCTCATCGCCCAGAGCGTGCTCGACGCGTCCGAAGCCGAGGTGGCCGCGCTGGCGGCACGGCTCGCCGCGGCGCAGGCGGACGTCGGCGTCGCCCAAAGCCGGGTGGCACTCAGCAAGCAGGCCCTGGCCGACCTGGAGATCCGCGCACCGTTCAAGGGCGTCGTGATTTCGAAGGACGCGCAACCGGGCGAAATGGTCTCGCCGATGTCGGCCGGCGGCAGCTACACGCGCACGGGCGTTGCAACCGTCGTCGACATGGATTCGCGAGAAGTCGAAGTCGACGTGAACGAGGCCTACATCAACCGCGTGATCAGTGGACAGAAGGTCGAGTGCGTGCTCGATGCCTATCCCGATTGGAAAATTCCGGGACACGTCATCAGCATCGTGCCGACCGCCGATCGGCAGAAGGCGACCGTGCGCGTGCGCATCGGTCTGGACCAGCTCGACCCGCGGATCCTGCCCGACATGGGCATCAAGGTGAGTTTCCTGGAAGACGCAGCAGGGCGCGTCACGCAGCCCACGTCACCGCGATACCGGAGACAGCGGTCGTGCGCGCCGACGACGAGGACTTCGTGTGGGTAGTGCGCGACGGCAAGGCCGAGAAGCACGCGGTCAAGATCGGCGCGGCGAAGGACGGGCACGGTGCCCGTCCTCGCGGGGCTCGAAGGCGGCGAGACGGTCGATCGTCGACGCGCCCGCGGCGCCTGCGCGCGGGCACGACCGTGGAGTTGCAGGCAGCGCAATGAGTGCAGCGCCCGAGCCGGCGGCGGCGCCGCCGATCGTCCGCATCCGCGACCTGGTCAAGGAGTACCGTCGCGGCGCCGAGGTCGTGCGAGTGCTCGACGGACTATCGATCGACATCGCGAATGGTGCGATTTCGTCGCGCTGATGGGCCCTTCGGGCTCGGGCAAATCGACACTGCTGAACCTCATTGGCGGCCTGGATCGTCCGACCTCGGGCTCGCTGGAAGTCGGCGGGGTCTGCGTGTCGACCGCTTGAGCGATGCCTCGCTCGCGCGCTGGCGCGCCGACCACGTCGGCTTCGTGTTCCAGATGTACAACCTGTTGCCCGTGCTCACGGCCGAACGCAACGTCGAACTGCCGCTGCTGCTCACGGACCTGAGTCGCGCCAGCAGCGCATGCAGCGCGTCGCGGCCGCACTCGATCTCGTCGGACTCTCCGATCGCGCCCAGCACCGGCCGCGCGAACTCTCAGGCGGCCAGGAGCAGCGCGTCGGCATCGCGCGCGCGATCGTGACCGACCCGACCCTGCTGCTGTGCGATGAGCCCACCGGCGATCTCGACCGCAAATCCGGCGACGAGATCCTGAACCTGCTCGAAGCGCTGCATCACGATTACGGCAAGACCATCATCATGGTCACGCACGATCCACACGCGGCCGAACGCTCGCATCGCGTGATCCACCTCGACAAGGGCACGTTGAGCGAAGACCCGCGATGATCGGCAAATACCTGCCGCTGCTCGCTTCGAGCCTGCGCCGCAAGCGGCTGCGCACGTTCTTCACGCTGGCCTCGATCCTGATCGCGTTCCTGTTGTTCGGCCTTGCCGAGTCGATGCGGTATGCGCTGCAGTCCGGCGTCGATGTGGCCGGCGCCGATCGCCTGATGACGGTGCACAAGGTTTCCTTCACGCAACTGCTGCCGGCAAGCTACGAGAATCGCATCCGTGCGGTCGACGGTGTCAGCGCCGTGACGCCGCAGACGTGGTTTGGCGGCTGGTTTCGCGAAGAGCGCAACCAGATACCCACCTTTCCGGTCGATCCCGTCAAATACCTGGCGATCTATCCGGAGAGTCGTGGTACCCGAAGAAGATGCCCAGGCCTGGATCGCCGACCGTTCCGGCGTCCTGATCGGCCGCGTGCTGGTGGACCTTTTCGGCTGGAAAATCGGCGACACGATCCCGCTCAAGTCTGCGATCTGGCGGCGTGAAGACGGCTCCGATACGTGGGACGTGACGGTGCGAGCGATATTCGACCTGCCACAGGGCGGCGATACGCGCCAGATCGTCATGCACAACGACTATTTCGAGGAGGCCAAGCAGGTCGGCAAGGGCATGGTCGGCTGGTACGTCATCAAGGTGGCCGATGTCGAGCGCGGCCAGGCCATCGCGCGGGAGATCGATGCCATGTTCGCGAACTCTCCAGCCGAAACCAAGACTTCGTCCGAACGCGCGATGGCGCAGTCGTTCGTGAACCAGATCGGCAACATCGGAGCGATCATTGAGCGCGATCGTCGGCGCGGTTTTTTTCACGATGCTGCTGGTGACGGCGAACACCATGGCCCAGTCCGTGCGCGAGCGCACGAATGAGATCGGTGTGCTGAAGACGCTGGGCTTCAGCAATGGCGGCGTGCTCGGGCTGGTCTTGTCCGAGTCGGTGCTGATCACGACGCTCGGCGGCACGCTCGGGATGCTGGCCGCCTGGTGGATGGGCGTGCAGTTCGAGCCCGTCATGCGGCAGTACCTGCCAGGCTTCAAGGTGCCGCCCGCAGCATTCGCGACCGCGGCGGTCTACATGGTCGCCCTCGGGCTGGTTGCGGGCTCCGTGCCGGCCGTGCAGGCGATGCGATTGCGCATCGTCGAAGCGCTGCGTCGTGATTGAGCCATGAAGACACGGTCGTGGTGGAACCAGGTGACAAGTGTCACCGCGATGAATATCCGCAACCTGCCGGCCCGCCTCGGCACCTCGCTCGTCGCCGTGATCGGCATTGGCGGGGTCGTCGCGGTGCTCGTGGCGCTGCTCTCGATGGGCGAAGGCTTTCGTGCCGCGCTCGACATGTCCGGCAGTGACGACGTTGCGCTGGTGCTGCGCGGAGGCTCGACCGACGAACTCTCGAGCTCTTTTTCAACGCGAGGAATTCAATGTCATCGTGCTCGCGCCCGGCAGTGGCACGCGACGCCAGCGGGCCCGATCGCTTCGGGCGAGCTCTACACGATCGTCGACCTGCCGATGCGCAGTACGGGTACCCCGGCGCAACGTGCCGTTTCGTGGCGTCACTTCACGAGCAATCGAAGTGCGCGAGAGTTTCTCGAATCATCGCAGGGCGCATGTTCGACCCGGGTAAGAACGAGGTGATCGTCGGCAAGCGGCGTGTTCGCTCAATTCGGCAATGTCGACCTCGGTCGCGATCGTCAGGTGGGGCTCGCAGGACTGGAAGGTGGTCGGCGTATTTGCGGCTGATGGCAGCGTCTCTGAATCCGAGGTATGGACCGACCTGGTCGTGCTGCAGGGCGTCTACCGGCGTGGCAACACCGTACAGGTCGTGCGCGCCAGACTCACTCCGCGCCGGCGCTGGCGGCCCTGAAGGCCGCGCTGGGCGCGACCCGCGCGTCAACGTATCGATCCGCACCGAACGCGAATTCTATGCGGACCAGTCTCGTATCCTGGTCGCGCTGATCAAGTACGTCGGTAACACGATTGCCGTGCTGATGGGCATCGGTGCAATATTTGCAGCGTTGAACACCATGTATTCGGCGGTATCCTCTCGAACCCGCGAGATCGCAACCCTGCGCGCGCTTGGATTCGGCGCCTCGCCCGTGATCGCCTCGGTGCTGCTCGAAGCCGCGACGCTCGGTATTCTGGGCGGAGTCGTGGGCGGACTGGTCGTCTATTTCGGATTGAACGGTTACCAGGCCTCCACGCTCAACTGGGCGAGCTTCAGCCAGATCTCCTTTGCGTTCACGGTCACGCCCAAGCTGCTCATGACGGGCCTCTGGTATTCACTCATACTAGGAATCATCGGCGGACTGCTGCCTGGGATAAGGGCGGCGAGAATGCCAGTGACGACGGGATTGAGGGAACTCTAGCCGTGGGAAGCCTGCGTCGGGGCGGCGGCCAACAGGACCGTCGACGCCCAGCCACTGCAACTGACACTTTGGTCCGACCGCGAGGTGGGGACAGCGTGGAACGTGCGCATCAGCAGGCGAGCGCGCCGACTGACGATGCGCGTCTACCCTGGCGGCCGCGTCGAAGTCGTGGTGCCTCCCGGGGTCGGCATACCTGCGATCGAGCGGTTCGTCGCGCGGCATCGCGACTGGGCGGAGCGTCGCTCGGGCGAATTGCTGCGGCTGGCGCCGCGTTCGATGGAGCGCAAGCCTGAGACCGTGGAACTCGGTCTGCTCGAACGGACCTGGGGCGTCGAATACGTGTCCGGCCGACGCGTGCTTGCCGAGGAGGTCGCCGAAAACCAGCTGCGGGTGCATGCCCCTGAGGCAACCGATGGCAATGCGAGCCGCGCGCTGGTGCCCTGGCTCACTGCACTTGCAACGGCAACATTGGGCAGGCAACTGACCGCCCTCGCCGGCGAACTGGGCATCGACTATGCACGCATGAACTTGCGACGGCAGCGCACACGCTGGGGGAGTTGCTCCAGCAGGGGCACGATCAGCCTGAACCTCTGCCTGATGTTCCAACGACCGGACGTAGTGCGCTACCTCATGATCCACGAACTCTGTCACCGGCGGCACATGAACCACTCGAAGCGCTTCTGGGCCCTGGTCGCCTCGTACGAACCCAACTGGAAATCGCTCGACCGCGAGTTGCTGCAGGGCTGGCGTCACGTCCCGGCCTGGGTATTTGCATGAGCGGTTCGCCGGACGACGACGATCCGACGACGCCCAACCCGGCACTCCCCACGCACGCTGGCGAGGCGGAGATACACTGGGATCTGGGGGAATCGCCCAGCTACGGGGACTATCTGCACCTGGATCCGCTGCTGCGCGCGCAGCGGCCGCTCTCGCAGCATCACGACGAGATGCTGTTCATCATCATGCACCAGGTCTCCGAACTGTGGATGAAGCTGTGCATCCACGAGCTGCGCGCCGCGATCAAGCATGTCCGTGGCGACGACCTCGGTCCTGCATTCAAGATGCTGGCGCGCGTTTCACGTGTGCAGATCCAGCTGGCGCAGTCGTGGGATGTCCTCAGCACGATGACACCAGCGGACTACTCGGCATTTCGTGAAGCGCTCGGCAAGAGTTCCGGTTTCCAGTCCTACCAGTACCGCACGCTGGAATACCTGATCGGCAACAAGAATCCTGCCTTGATCGAGGTACACCGCAAGGCGCCCGAGCTGTACGCCAACCTGCGCGACGCGCTGCACAGCCCGAGCCTCTACGACGAAAGCCTGCGGCTTCTGGCACGGCGAGGGTTCGCGATTCCGTCCGAGTACCTCGAGCGCGACTGGAGCGAGCCCTACAAGGAGAATACGGCGGTGCTCGAGGCGTGGCTGACCGTTTACCGCAACGTCGAGGAACACTGGGACCTCTACGAACTGGCCGAGAAACTGGTGGACCTCGACCAGCGCTTCCAGCTCTGGAGGTTCGCGCACCTGAAGACCGTGGAGCGGATCATCGGCCACAAACGGGGCACGGGCGGCACGAGCGGGGTGGGCTACCTGGCCAAGGCCATGGAGCTGCGGTTCTTCCCGGAACTCTGGAGTGTCCGCACGTCGATCTAGCGGTGTGTAGAATGCGCCCGTTTCGGGTCATCCCGGCCCACACGCGGCACCGCCCAATGCAGGAAAGACTCCAGAACATCAACGTCGTCTCGAGCGAACTGCTTCCGACGCCCGAGGCGGTCAAGCGCGACCTGCCGTTGGTCGCGGTGGCCGAGGACTTCGTCTACCGCAGCCGGCATACCGTGCGCCGGATTCTCGACCGCGAGGACCCCAGGGTGTTCGTCGTCGTGGGGCCTTGTTCCATTCACGATCCCGCGGCGGCGCGGGAATACGCGCAGCGCCTGAGCCAGCTGGCCGCGCGTGTCGACCGGACGATGCTGCTTGTGATGCGGGTCTATTTCGAGAAGCCCCGGACGACCGTGGGCTGGAAGGGGCTCATCAACGACCCCGACATGGACGACTCGTTCCAGATCGAGAAGGGCATCCGTATCGCGCGGGAGTTGCTCCTGCACCTCGCCGAGGTTGGCGTGCCGGCCGCGACAGAGGCGCTCGACCCGATCATGCCGCAGTATCTGTCGGAGCTGATCAGCTGGACGGCCATCGGGGCCCGCACGACTGAATCACAAACCCACCGGGAAATGGCGAGCGGACTTTCGATGCCCGTCGGCTTCAAGAACGGCACCGACGGCTCGCTGACGGTCGCGATCAATGCCTTGCAGTCGGTGCGACACCCGCATCACTTTCTAGGCATCACGCAACAGGGGCAATCCGCCGTGTTCCGCACGCGTGGCAACAAGTACGGCCACATCGTGCTGCGCGGTGGTGGCTCGCGCACGAATTACGATTCGGTGAGCCTGGCGCTGTGTGAGCGCGAACTGGCGAAAGCCAGCCTGCCGGAAAACATCGTGGTCGATTGCAGTCACGGCAATTCCAACAAGGACCCCGGTTTGCAGCCGCTGGTCGCCGAGAACCTGGTCAACCAGATATTGGAAGGCAACCGGTCACTGGTGGGCTTCATGCTGGAAAGCCATCTGCACTGGGGCAGCCAGCCCTTGACGGCGGACCTGGGTGAACTGAAATACGGCGTCTCGGTTACGGACGCATGCATCGACTGGGAGACGACGGAAAAACTGCTGTTGATGCTGGACCAGCGCCTGCGTTCAGCGCCGCGGTTTGCGAAGGGCTCTGCAGCGGCCTGAGCCGCTCACCACATCAGGTCGTCCGGCACGACGAACTCCTTGTACTCGTCGTCGACCGGTGTGCTGACTTCCGCCGTCGCACTCGGTGACACCACGGCCCGCGGCTCACGTTCACGGACGCGCTCGGCGGCATCCGCGGGCAGCAGTTCGTAGCGTCCGTCGCAGCGGACGATCGCGATCGCACCGCTGATGATGCTCGTACGCAGGGCCGCGTCGACCGCCACGCGGCCGATCTTCTTGCCCAGCACGAAATTGAAGTAGTCGTCGCTTTCCGGTTTGGCGATGCGATGCTGCTCGACGATCTGGCGGATCTCGGCCCAGCGCGCCTTGGCGGCAGCTTTTTCTTCGCGCTTGCGATTGAGCTCGGCGTCCCGGGCGGTCTTGGCCGCCGCCGCCTTCTGCTGCTCGGCCACCTGCGCGGCGGCTTTCTGCTCGCGGTCGCGTTTGCTCAGGTTCTTGTTGCCCTGGTAAGCCTGCCGCTTTTGCGAACTCTCGGCCTGCCGGGCCTGCTTCTCGGTGACCAGGCCGGCCTGCAGCAACTGCTCGCGTAACGACAAGCCGCTCATCGGGGAATCCTCGCGGGGACCAAGGGACATTTCAGGGCCGCTATGTTACTCAGCGATGCCTGACAATGCGCAGGAGAATCGGCCGGAAAATCCACTTTTCCGGGCCGGATTGCGCTGACACGACGCGGACGCCGGCTCCCCGGATCCGGGCTGGTAGAATCGAGGGCTTTCCCACCGTCCCGACCAAACCGGTACGTAATCCTGGAGGATTCGACATGACGATCAAGACGGGCGACAAGATGCCTGCGGGCACGTTCAAGCGCATGACCACGGATGGGCCGAAGAACCTCACGACCGACGAGTTGTTCGCCGGCAAGAAGGTGGTGATTTTTTCGGTGCCGGGCGCCTTTACGCCGACCTGTGACGCGAAGCACCTGCCGGGCTTTGTCGAGCGCGCGGCCGACCTCAAGAAGAAGGGCGTCGATACGGTCGCGTGCATGGCCGTGAATGACGTGTTCGTCATGAACGCGTGGGGCAAGAATTCCAATGTCGGCGACAAGGTGATGATGCTGGCGGACGGCAACGGCGAATACGCCAAGGCACTCGGCCTCGAAATGGACGGTACCGGTTTCGGCATGGGCATGCGCGGACAGCGCTTCGCCGTCGTGGTCGACAACGGCACCGTGACCGGGCTGTTCGTCGAAGGCCCCGGCGAGTTCAAGGTGTCGAGCGCCGAGCACGTGCTGAGCCAGCTTTGAGCGGTATGGCGGTACTGGTCCCGACGGTGACCATGCTGTATGCCGGGTTGCTCGGCATCCTGCTGGTCATGCTGGCGCTGAACGTGGTCCGGCTCAGGCTCGGCAAAAAGGTCGGCCTCGGCGTCGGGGAGGGCGGCCTGCTCGAGCAGCCCGTTCGTGTCCATGCCAATTTCACCGAGAACGTCCCGATCTTCCTGGTGCTGCTGCTGGTGGCCGAATTGGCGATGGCACCGGTGGGACTGCTGCATGCGGCCGGAGTCATGTTCGTCATCGCGCGCGTCCTGCACGCCGTCGGACTCAGCGGCAACCGGGGCCGGTCCATTGGGCGTTTCGCAGGATCGCTTCTCACCTGGGTTGACGATCCTGGGCCTGTCCGGTTACCTCATCGTGCATTCGATTCGATGACCTGACCCGAAAAAAAGCCCGGTAATTCTGTGGAACTGCCGGGGCTCTTTTCTTCTGGAACGCGTTCAGCCGCCGAGTGCTTTCTCCAGCTCCGGCAGGATCGTGAACAGGTCACCCACGAGACCGACGTCGGCGACCTCGAAAATCGGCGCTTCCGCATCCTTGTTGATCGCAATGATCGTGCGCGCGTCCTTGATGCCCGTCATGTGCTGGATCGCGCCGGAGATGCCAATCGCGAAGTAGACCTGGGGCGAAATGATCTTGCCCGTCTGGCCGACCTGCAGCTCGTTCGGAACATACCCGGCATCGACGGCCGCGCGTGAGGCGCCGACGGCGGCACCGAGCCTGTCCGCGAGGCTGTAGATGATCTTGAAGTTGTCGGCACTGCCGAGCGCGCGACCCCCGGAGACGACGCGCATCGCCGATTGCAGGTCTGGCCGACCCGACGTGGCAGCCGAACGCGACACGAATCGCGTGTGCGTTGGCAGCGGCACAGCGACGTCCACTTTCTCGATCGTCGCGTTGCCACCGAGTGCCGCGGCTTCGAAAGAGGCGACACGCACCGTGGCGACGACCGGCGCGTCTGCGGGAGCTTCGACCGTCAGGATCGCGTTGCCGGCGTAAATCGGGCGCTTGAAGACGTGCGTGCCTTCGACGGCCATGATGTCCGACACCTGGCTGACGCCGAGGAGCGCCGCCACGCGCGGCATGACGTCCTTGCCGAATGTCGTCGACGGGCCGAACACGTGCGTGTAACCGGCTGCCAGTTTCGCGATCTGGGGCGCGTATACCGCTGCGAGTGGTTCCGCATTGGCCGGGTTCTCGACCACGAGCACCTTGCTGACGCCTGCGATCGTGGCGGCTTCCGCTGCGACGCTGGCAGCGTCGGCGGCCAGCACCGCCACGTCAACCGAGGCGCCCGGAACCTTGGTCGCGCACGTGACGCTCTTCAGGGTACTTGCATTCAATTTGCCGCCGTCATGTTCGGCGATGACCAGGATCTTGCTCATCAGACCAACCCCTTCTGCTTCAGCACACTCACGAGTTCCGCCACGTCCTTCACGATGATGCCCTTGGACCGGGTGGGCGGTGGCTCGATCTTGACGGTCTTGAAGGCGCTCGACTCGGGTACGCCGAACTCGGCGACCGCCTTGATGTCGAGCGGTTTCTTCTTGGCCTTCATGATGTCGGGGAGCTTCACGTAGCGCGGCTCGTTGAGGCGCAGGTCGACCGACAGCACGGCCGGCAAATCGATCTCCAGCACCTCGAGTCCCGCGTCGACTTCGCGGGTGACCGTCGCCTTGCCGTCGCTGATTTCCACCTTCGAGCAGTTCACGGCCTGCGGACGGTCGAGCAGCGTGGCCAGCATCTGGGCCGTCTGTCCGTTGTCGTCATCGATCGCCTGCTTACCGAGCAGCGTCAGGAAGGGCTGTTCGGCTTCGGCGATTTTGTGGAATACGCGGGCGATCGAGATCGGCCCGAGTGACGAATCCGTCTGCACGAGAATCGCACGGTCGGCACCCATGGCGAGTGCAGTGCGCAGTTGTTGCTGCGTATCCGCCGGACCGATGCTGACGGCCAGCACTTCGTCGGCGAGCCCTTTCTCCTTGATACGGAGCGCTTCTTCGAGCGCGATTTCGTCGAAGGGGTTGATACTCATCTTGACCCCCTCGGTGACGACGCCCGTGTTGTCCGGCTTGACCCGAACGCGGACGTTGAAGTCCACCACGCGTTTGACACCGACCATGATTCTGCGCACGCGCTACACTCCTCTATAAAGCCCGTTCATGACGGACTATGACGGCACGGATTTGCTGCGGCGAATGGGCTCGGACCCAGCACCTTTTGCAACTAAACATCATACCAGTCCGGTCGGCATTGATCTGCGCCGGACCGAACTGCGACCGCTGTGTATCGCGGCCGGAAACAGCTGCCGGCGAGGCGCGCTGCTCAGGCCCGATGGTGGCTCACCACCCGCGTTTTTCATCCAGCTGACGGGTCAGGTTGAGCAGGCGCCGATAGCTCTCGTAGCGACGCGCGTCGATTTCACCCGCAGCCACCGCAGCCTGTACGGCGCACTGCGGCTCCCGGACGTGGATGCAGTCCTGGAATCGGCAGGTCGAAGCTCGCGCGGCAACCTCCACGAACCCATGCTGAACCTCCTTGACCGGGACGACCGGCGGCGCGTAGTCCCGCACCCCCGGAGAATCCGCCAGTTCTCCCCAGGGCAGCTGCATTACCGCGGAGGACACGGTCGTGTGCTTGCCCTGGCCACTCCCCTCGGAGAGCTCCGAGGTCGCACGCGGGATGCCGCCACAGAGCACGTTGGTCAGCGACGATTTGCCGACCCCGGATTGCCCGGCTAATAACGTACGTCGTCCCTGCAGGCGTTCCAGGAGCGCCTCCAGGCCCATGTCCCGCTTGGCGGAGACATGCACCACCGGGATGCCGATCTTCTCGAAGACTGCGAGGAACTCCAGGTCCGGGCTGGGTCCGTCACCCAGCAGATCCTGCTTGTTAACGATCAGTAGCGTCTCAATACCTGCATAGCCGGCACCGGCCAGATAACGATCGACGATGAAGGGATCGCTGGCAGGGCGGGGGGCAATGACGACCCCGAGCTGGTCCAGGTTCGCCGCAATGGACTCATCGACGCCACGGCTGTCCGTCCGCTTCAGTACATTGCGCCGTGGCAAACGCTCCGCGACGATCCATTCGCCATCGCGCGCCACCTGTTCCAATCGGACGTTGTCGCCTGCGACGACCTCCAGCTTGCGGCCGCGCAGTTTGCATTTGATGCGCTCGGCGTCGGAATCGGCCCGCACCACCACGCGGCGCCCATAGGACTCGACGACGCAACCTGTCTTCGCGTCCGCAGTGGGACCCGGCTGGCGGGCACTTCGGGAATCGCGACGCTGATTCACGTCGACGACGGCAGCACGGCAGGACCAGCAGTTGAAGGTGCCTGGGTCGCCAGGTGAGCAATACGTGCCACCGGCGGAGGATGCGAATCGTAAAAAGCGGAGTGAATCGGGTCGGGCGTCAGCGTGCTCGCATTCTCCTGGTACATCTTGACGAGGGCGCGCCCGAGCTCCGGACCGTCACTGTAGCGCGCGGCGAAGGCATCTGCCTCGAACTCATGGCGTCGCGACCAGGCGGCCATCAAGGGCGAAAACACCCAGGAAAATGCGGGCAATGCGAACAGGAACAGCAGTAAGGCCGCCGAGTCGCTGGGCCGGTCGACGCCGAGCGCGGCATAGAACCAATCTTGCGTGGCAAGCCATCCAAGTAGCGCGAAACCCGCAAACGTCATCAGGGCGCCGACGACGATTCGCTGGGGGATGTGCCTCAACTTGAAATGGGCGAGTTCGTGCGCGAGCACGGCCTCGACTTGAACCGGACTCAGGGACTGCAGCAGCGTGTCGAAGAACACGATGCGCTTTTCCTTGCCAAGCCCGGTGAAATAAGCGTTGCCGTGTGCCGAGCGTTTCGAGCCGTCCATGACGTAGACGTCGCTTGCCCTGAAGCCACAGCGTGCAACGAGGTCGTCGATACGTGCGCGCAGCGTCTGGTCTTCGAGAGGCACGAACTTGTTGAACAGGCCCGCGATCCAGCGTGGCCACGCCCAGAGCAGCGTCAGCGAGAATCCGGTCCAGGCGACCCAACCAATCAACCACCAGGTGCGACCCGCAGTGGCCATGATCCACAACACGGTGGCGACCACGACACCGCCGAGCAGGCCTCCCAGCAGCAGCGACTTGAGCAGGTCCGCAATGAATGTGCGGGGCGTCGTGCGGTTGAAGCCGAAGCGTTGCTCGAGAACGAATGTGCGCCAGACCGATAGAGGCAGGGAAATGGCCGCCAATACCAGTAATACCAGCAGTACGTGCAACGTCCCGGTCAAGAGCTCGGGAAGGGCGAAACTGGCGGCCACCTCGCGCAGCCGGGCGATGCCGCCGCCCAATGTCAGGGCGAGCAACACAACTGCATCGATCAGTATCTCGAGGCGGCTCAAGCGCTGCCTCGCCACGGTGTAATCAGCCGCCTTGCGATGGTCGGCGCTCGAGATGGCCTCGGCGAATGCTGCGGGCACGGTCTCACGCTGGTCGGAAACGAAGCGAACCTGCCGCATGGATAGCCAGAATTGCACGGCAACGTGCAGTGCTACCGCAGAAACAAATGCGAAAGTGAGCCAGTGCATCAAGTCAACATAATCCAAAACGGGTCAGCAGCTTAGCCTTTGCTAGAATTGGCCACAATCGAGGCTCCAGGAGCCGTCCCGAAACGACACGCCGGCGAAGAGGCCAGGTTCAACAAAGTGAAGGCAGACCATCTCGTCTGGATCGACCTAGAAATGACGGGCCTCGATCCACAGTCTGATCACATCATCGAAATCGCGACGATCGTGACAGATGCATCCTTGAACCTGCTGGCGGAGGGACCCGTCCTGGCCATACACCAGACCGAGCAGGTGCTCGCGGGCCTTGATGAATGGAATCAGACGACACACGGCGCTACCGGCCTGCTGAAACGCGTCCGAGAAAGCCGAATCGACGCCGCGACTGCCGAAGCGCAGACGCTCGCGTTCCTCTCCGTTTATGCCGAGCCGGGCGCCTCACCGATGTGCGGCAACAGCATCTGCCAGGACCGGCGATTCCTGGCGCGCGAGATGCCGTCGCTCGAAAAGTTCTTCCACTACCGCAATCTCGACGTGAGTACGGTGAAAGAACTGGCGCGGCGCTGGGCACCGCATGTGCTGGAGGGCGTGAAGAAAACCTCGACTCACCTTGCCCTTGACGACATTCGCGAGTCCATCACGGAGCTCGAGCACTACAGGCGCCATTTTTTGAGGGTTGGATGACAGCTCGTTTTTCCGACGCTTCGTTAGGTCAGCCCTTGTGAATAGCAACGTTCATGCTCGGTTGCTAGCTGCGCTATACGCGATGCATGCGCCCTTTGGCCCGAGTCCTGCTGCGGTCCGGTATTACATACAAGACCTTCGGTGAAGTTGCGAAACGAGCGTTTGTCCACGAGGCGTTCTTAGAACGGGACTCGAAAGGACGCGCAACCAACACTTCTCGCATCGCGGTAAGGACTGGTATTTCTCGGAAGGAAGTACGGCGTGTGTGTGATGAGACTTTGAATAACTCTCTTGAGTCGAATTTTCGGGTGGATCATTCCGGACCACCTGCGAAAGTTCTCCATGCATGGCACGCGGACTCTCGCTTTCTTAGCACTTCGGGCGAGCCGTTGGATCTGGCGTTTGAGGGCAGCGAACCCAGTTTCACAGGCCTAGTGAGAGCCGTCGCGGGAGATGTGCCACCAGGAGCGGTCCGAGCCGAGCTTAAGCGTGCTGGCGCTGTAGTCGATATCGATGACGCGCTAATTCGTCCAATTAAGCGTTACTTCGTGCCCGGCGACTTTGACGAGAAGGCGATAACAATCGTCTCCGGCATACTTTTTCCGATGCTGGGGAGCGTTGATCACAACTCTAATCCGAATCGGAATTCAGACGGTTTTATTCAAAGATTCGCGTACTCGAACAAACTTGTGGCTGGTGAAAAGCTCGCATTCAGAAAATGGTCGCGTACGGAAGCCACGAAATTTATCGAGCTTATCGACGACTGGATCGCCACACATGAGGATCGAGTCGATCCACACCCCCCAAAGGACGAAGGTATTGTGGGAGTGGGTGTCTTTTATTACGAGGGGCCCGAGGCAGATAAGGTCCCCATCCCCAGGAACGAGTAATAAAAAAAGCGCGCACAAGGCGCGCTTTTTTTTGGCCAAACCTTGCGGTTACCGAGATCCGACCGCCGTAGCTAAGATGACTCCACCACGCTGCGGTTGCGTCCCGACGACTATCACAAGGCTGCCCACTCGCGGAGTCCGCGCTGGCTGGACCGACGAATAGTCGATGGTTGCCTTGCCGATCTTTAAGAAATTCGTTCCCAAATTGGCCGCGGATACGCGACCGGTTATGACGACAGTCGAGCTTCCAGCGACGTAATCCGCACTTGCCATCCGTAGCGAAGCCTTCGCCAATTTCCCGTCGTGTCCTAGAACTCCCATCACTATTACTTCTACCTGCCGTCCAGCTTGAAGCTGATCGATTACCGCATTGGACTTCGGTAGCGCGAACGCTTTTCCTAAGATCTCGACCCTATTCGATGCCGCATCAAACCGGTCAACCGGTCCCGCCAAGACTACTTGGAGTTTCCGGCTGCTGATGCTTGCGCCAGAGGAAGATTTCGACCGTCCGGCGTCAACGATGGCGTTGGTGCCGGTACCGATGATGGCGTTGGTGCCGGTACCGATGATGGCGTTGGTGCCGGTACCGATGATGGCGTTGGCTGCCCGCCGATTGGTCCGGCCTCGGTGTCGCCGCCCATGATGGCGTTGGTGCCGGTGCCGATGATGGCGTTGGTGCCGGTACCGATGATGGCGTTGGTGCCGGTACCGATGATGGCGTTGGTGCCCGTTCCGATGATCGCGTTGGTACCCGTACCGATGATGGCCTTGCTGGACTTGTCCGCCCGGTGCCCACGATGGCGTTCGTGCCGGTGCCGATGATGGCGTTGGTGCCGGTACCGATGATGGCGTTGGTCCCGTACCGATGATGGCCTTGCTGGACTTCGTCCGTCCGGTGCCCACGATGGCGTTGGTGCCGGTGCCGATGATGGCGTTGGTGCCGGTACCGATGATGGCGTTGGTGCCGGTGCCGATGATGGCGTTGGTGCCCGTTCCGATGATCGCGTTGGTACCCGTACCGATGATGGCCTTGCTGGACTTCGTCCGCCCGGTGCCCACGATGGCGTTGTGCCGGTGCCGATGATGGCGTTGGTGCCGGTGCCGATGATGGCGTTGGTGCCGGTACCGATGATGGCGTTGGTGCCGGTACCGATGATCGCGTTGGTACCCGTACCGATGATGGCCTTGCTGGACTTCGTCCGCCCGGTGCCCACGATGGCGTTCGTGCCGGTACCGATGATGGCGTTGGTGCCGGTACCGATGATGGCGTTGGTGCCCGTACCGATGATGGCGTTGGTGTGATGATCGCGTTCGTGCCGGTGCCGATGATGGCACCCGCCGTGTTCGGTTTGGCTCCGATACTAGGTGCCCAGGCGAGATTAATCGCAAGCACAGCTGCGATAGAAATCGCCAATGACGTAGACCTTAGACCTTTCCCGTTCATAACGGCAAACCCCTTATTTTTTCTGTTCGATCCGCGTCGTCACGCGCGAGCAAAGTTATCTACTACTGTAGTGATCCAGGTTCTTGTTGTTCGTCAGCCGGCCTGACAAACATATAAACGGCGACACCAACTTTCACTCGCGGATCCGACGCATTTTTCATTGCCTCGGTTTCGCGGGTCGACAACCAATCGTCCAGTGATTCAAGAAACTGCTGGCCGCGGTCTTTTACATAGGTATCGAAGTTCAGCGCATCAGGCTGGGCTATCCCGTGCGGAGCCCAAACTCTGCGTTCGAAGAGTTTGTGGTCCCCATCTGGACGCAGGTTTTGGTCGAGTGTTTTGGCAAGGTCTGTGAAAGCGACAGACATCGCGTGAAATTTCGCGGGGTCGGCCGCGGAAGGGATGTACGACCGTATTAAGACTCGGTAATACCCGTTCCCTAAATCCAGTACTGCTCCGATTCGCTTTAACTCATCGAGCATTTCATCGGCTGGTACGTCACTCGTGTAGCGCCGAACCAACTCGTTAAAACTTCTGCGCCCGCGCGGAGCATCGAGTTGAACTTCGTACGGGATGCCATACGGACCTGTGAAATCGGAATCTTGATGCCAACCCGTAAGTAGGCGTCCAACTCGACTCAGACGCCCTACGAGCGCTTCCGCGTCCTCGTCGGACTGTGTGAGTAGGCGAGAGACCTCTAGCCGAGTCAGGCCAGTGGTTATCGCAATTCGCGAAACTGACTGTCTCGAATCGGGTAGTTGCAGCACGTCTTGGGCAGATTCAACAAAGACGGTCTTTAAGAGCTCTGAAAACTCCCCAAATGACACGCCGTTTCGAACCAAGATCCGTATGAGCGGCCGCATGAGCGGCTTAAACGCGGCCAGGAGCGTCGCTTTAAAGTTCTCGGTCATTCTCAGCCCGTATTCGGGCGGCGCTGACGAAATTGCTAGTGCCGCGGACATTTATTAGGGGGTCGGGTTATTGTTAACTTTGGAACTTAACTATATCCGTGGGTCTTGCCGGGTCAAGACTTCAACATAATCGGCAACTTACGTGACGGAGCTAAGGCCTCCTCTGGCTGTACACAGCGAGCCCGTCTGACAGCTTTCTGAACGACATCAGCCACCTGCGCGTGTCGCTTAAAGAATGGCGGGTCGTCTGGCCCGGCCGGTCAGGCCAGTCGGCCAAAAACGGTTATGTAAACGTCCGCTGCGCGCTTGGCTTAGGAATGATGGCCGCGCAGGCTACTGTCTGTGATGGAGATCACAGTTTGAATGATAGGCGATATTTCGTAATGACAATCATGCAGTTACGATGTAATCGTAGAAAACAGTTGATGCTGGGGTTTGAGTCGACCCGTATGGGGCTGGTGCGGCTGCATCGCCACACTCGTCAGAATGGCCGCGCGGACTGGAGCGAATCCGATGTATCGCATTTGCGTCATCGCGGTGAGGAGGGCCTCCAGCAAAAAGAAACGGCCGACTTCCCTCGCGGAGAAGCCGGCCGTACCGCACAAAAAATGCGCTTGACGTTTAGCTGGTCTTCTGAATCTTCGCTGTCTTGCGGAGTTCATCCAGGTAAGCCTGCAACTTCTTTCGCTGGCGTGAGCATTTCCACCTGCTGCTTTACGTCGGCGAACGCCGGGGCTTCGGGCGACCGCGTGTCTTCGAGCTGGATGACGTGCCAGCCGTACTGCGTCTGCACCGGCGTCTTGGTCGTCGCGCCCTTCTCGAGCGTCGCGAGCGCATCGGCGAATGGCTTCACCATGCTCTGCGCCGAAAACCAGCCGAGGTCGCCACCTTTCGCGGCGCTGCCCGGGTCCTTGGACTCGGCCGTTGCAAGCTTTGCGAAATCGCCGCCCGCCTGCAGGTCGCGAATCAACGATTCGGCCGTTTCCTTCTTCTCCACGAGGATGTGCCGCGCCTTGTACTCCTTCGGCATCGCGGCAACCTGCGTGTCGTACTCGGCCTTCACTTCGGTCTCGGAGACGGGATGTGCCTTGATGTATTTCTCGCTGGCCGCCTCGGCCAGGATCTGCGTCTTGCAGCAGGTCGAGACGCGTCTGCACCTTGCTGTCCTTGGCGAGGCCTTCTTTCTCCGCGGCCTGCGCGGCCAGCGTCATGTTCACGAGCTGGTCCAGCAACTGGGTTTCTGCTCCGGGGTCGCCTCCGCGGGCGGCTTGCCCGTGACGGCCTGCAGGAACGTGTCGAACATTTCGGCACTGAGCTCCTTGCCGTTGACCGTTGCGACCGGTTTCGCGCTTGCCGCCGAGCAGCGGTCGCGGCGGCGTCGCCAGGCTTCGCGGCGTCGCCGGCGGGTTTCGTGCACGCAGCGATGCCGAGCGCCACTAGCGCGCCGAGCAGGAGGGCGATTCTGGGATTACGCATCGATGAGGCCTCGTTGATTAGTTCGTCAGTGCGCCTGTGCGGGCGCGGAAACAGGAAAAGTCGGATCAGGAAACCGAGCCCTCGCCAGGGGCGAGGGCCTTGATCGACAAAGCGTGGATGTCGGTCGTCATCATGTCGCCAACCGCTTCGTAGACGAGGCGATGCCGACGTACGACCGGCACACCGGTAAATCGTTCCGAAACGATGTTGACAGTGAAATGGCCGCGGCCATCGCGGGCACCCGCATGACCCGCATGCAGGTGGCTGTCGTCGACCACCTCGAGTTGCAATGGCGCCAGGGATTCACGCAGTCTCGCGTTCAACCGGGCGGTGCGAGTAGACGAGCTGTCTGTCACGGCAGCACCTTCAGGAACGGTTTCACTTCCCAGGATTCGAAGACGCCGGCGGTAACGTAAGGATCCGCCTGTACCCATGCCCGGGCATCATCGAGAGAGTCGAACTCCGCAACGATTACGCTGCCGGAAAAGCCGGCCGGTCCAGGGTCCGGTGAATCGATCGCGGGACACGGTCCGGCGATAACCAATCGGCCGGCGTCCGCGAGTTCGCGCGCGCGTGCAAGGTGCTCGGCACGGACTTTCTTACGTGCTTCGAGGCTCCCGGAAATATCCTTGCCCGTGATTACGTACAGCATCGCCGCCGGCCTATTCGGCTTTGGTGACGTCGGCGGAGCCGGCGCGGGGCTCGAAGGCACCCGATTGCCGCGAGAGCCACAGGCCCTGCAGCAGGGCGAAGACGAGCGTGATGCCCATCAGGCCGAACAGCTTGAAATTCACCCACGTCGATTCGCTGTAGTGCTTCGCGACGTAGATGTTCAGCGCGCCCTCGAAGATGAAGAAAACGACCCACATGAGGTTCAGCCGGTTCCACAGCGCGGGGCTGAGCGTGACCTGTTCACCCATCATGCGCTGCACGAGCGTGGGGCCCCGCATGAATTGGCTGGCAAGAAACGCACCCGCGAACAGCCAGCTGACGATCGTTGGCTTCCACTTGATGAACGTGGCGTCGTGGATCAGCAGCGTCAGGCCGCCGAATATCAGCACCAGCACTGCCGAGGTGAGCAGCATCGGGCTCACCTTCTTATGGCGTATCCAGCTGTAGAGCGTTTGCGCCAGGACGCCGACGATCAGCACGCCGGTCGCTACGTAAATTCCTGCGACTTTGTACGCGATGAAAAAAGCGATAACGGGCAACAGGTCGAACAATAGCTGCATGTAATGCGCCTGGAGGGTGCGGCGCGGCTCGGCAAAGGGGCGCGTATCATAGCAAGTTGCTCGCGATGCCCACGGTTGGCCAGGCACGTATGGCGTTCCAGATCTCAATTCACCCGCAGAATCCGCAGCCGAGGCTCGTCAGGCAGGCCATTTCGCGCATTCAGGGACGGCAGCGTTGTCGTGTACCCGACAGATTCGACGTACGCGCTTGGATGTCTCATCGGCGACAAGGACGCCATGGAGCGCATCCGCCGCATCCGCGACGCCGACAAGAACCACAATTTCACGCTGGTCTGTCGCGACCTCTCGGAAATCGCACGTTACGCGCGCGTCGACAACATCCAGTACCGGTTGCTGAAAGCCTTCACGCCCGGTCCGTACACGTTCCTGCTGGAGGCCACGCGCGAGGTGCCGAAGCGTCTGCAGAACCCGAAGCGACGCACGATCGGCATCCGCGTCCCGGACAACGCTATCGTCAGCATGCTGCTGGCCGAATTGGGCGAGCCGATCATGAGTTCTTCGCTGCTGCTGCCTGGCGAGACGCAGTCGATGACCGACCCGACGGAAATCAAAGAGCGCCTCGATCACCTGGTCGACCTCGTGATCGAGGGCGGCAGTGGCGGAGTCGAACCGAGCAGCGTGGTGGACCTGACATCGGGTGCACCGGCCATCGTCCGGCGGGGTAAGGGCGACGTGTCGGCGTTCGAATGAACGGCAATCCGAAGGCCTGCGTATAATCGCGCCTTTCCAGTATGTCCCGGGCTTTCGGCTCCTTCTAGCAGGGCGTTAGGTTCGCTTCATAAACCATTGAAATTCATAAGATTACGAACGCGACCTAGTCGCAGGATTCGCGCTTGAGCTCCACTGCCACGACGCCACGCCGCGTGCTCTCCGGGATGCGCCCGACCGGAAGTTTGCATCTCGGGAACTATCACGGCGCACTCAAGAACTGGACCGAACTGCAGTACCAGTACGACTGCTATTACTTCATCGCGGACTATCACGCGTTGACGACGGGTTATGAAGACACGCGCCAGCTCGAGAATTACGTCTGGCAGATGGTGATCGACTGGCTGGCCGCAGGCCTCAATCCCGCCGTCTGCACGATGTTCATACAGTCACGCGTGCCTGAACATGCCGAGCTGCACCTGCTGCTCTCGATGATCACGCCACTCGGTTGGCTGGAGCGAGTGCCCACTTATAAGGACCAGCAGGAGCAGCTGAAGGAAAAGGAGCTCGCCACGTACGGCTTCCTTGGTTATCCGTTGCTGCAGAGCGCGGACATTCTTCTGTATCGTCCGATGCACGTCCCGGTCGGCGAAGACCAGGTCGCCCACGTCGAGATCACGCGCGAGATCGCACGCCGTTTCAATTTTGTGTTCGGCCGCGAGCCGGACTTCGAGGCCAAGGCAGAGCGCGCCATTCGTCACCTCGGCAGCAAGAACGCCGCGATCTATCGCGAACTGCGCAAAAACTACCAGGAACAGGGGAACGCGGATGCGCTGGTGCGTGCGCGTACACTGCTCGACGGGAATTCACGGCTGACGCTTGCCGACCGCGAGAGATTGCTCGGCTACTTCGAGGGCACCGGCCGCTCGATCCTTACCTGAGCCGGAAGCGCTGCTGACGGCCACGCCCAAGGTCACCGGGCTCGATGGTCGCAAGATGTCGAAGTCGTATGGCAACACGATCGGCATGCGTGAAGATCCGGACGCGGTGACGGCCAAGCTCAAGACCATGCAGACCGACCCGGCACGCGTGCGCCGCACCGACCCCGGCGATCCGGATAAATGCCCGGTCTGGGACTTGCATCGCCTGTACTCGAGCGAAGAGACGCAACGCTGGGCGGCGCACGGTTGCCGCACTGCCGGAATCGGTTGCCTCGAATGCAAGAAACCCGCTGATCGACCGCATCGTTGAAGAAGTCACGGGCATGCGCATGCGTGCGCAGGAATACGAAGAGAATCCAGACCTGGTGCGCGGCATCATTGCCGAAGGCAACGAAAAAGCGCGCGCGGTGGCGGGGCAGACCCTCGACGACGTCAAGCAGGCGATCGGCCTGGTCTATCGTTGAGGCTCAAGGGAAGCGCATGACCAAGCCGGAACTAAGATTGATCGAAGGCGGGCGCTCGGCGTCGACGCGAGTCGGCCGAGCATCATTTCGTCGAGCCGCCGCCGCACGAGCAGTCCGAGATGCCATTCGCTGTCGTGGACGGCGAGCCCGTCACGCAATTACCGAAAGACCTCTACATTCCGCCGGATGCGCTGCAGGTTTTCCTGGAGGCGTTCGAAGGCCCGCTCGACCTGCTGTTGTACCTGATCCGCCGGCAGAACCTGGACATCCTCGATATTCCCATTGCCGAGATCACGCGCCAGTACATGAAGTACATCGACGTGATGCGTGGCATGCAGCTCGAACTGGCGGGCGAGTATCTCGTGATGGCGGCGACACTTGCCGAAATAAAATCGCGCATGTTGCTGCCGCGGCCACAGGGCGCTGCCGAGGAGGAATCCGACCCGCGCGCCGAGCTGGTGCGGCGACTGCAGGAATACGAGCGATTCAAGCGCGCTGCGCTCGACATCGAGGAGTTGCATCGCATCGACCGCGACACGTTCCCGGCGGCAGCCGAGCTGGTCGATCGCCGTGTCGTCAGGCTGCAACCCAACGTGACGTTGCAGGAAATGCTCGTTGCGCTGAAAGACGTCATGTCGCGTGCGCAGATGTTCGCGCACCATCACATCAGCCGTGAGCGGTTGTCGGTCCGCCAGCGCATGTCCGAAGTGCTCGGCATGATGAAGTCCCAGGCCTTCGTCGAGTTCGTGCAGCTCTTCCGGCCGGAGGAAGGGCGCATGGGCGTCTCCGTCACTTTCATCGCCATTCTCGAGTTGCTGCGCGAAGGGCTGCTCGAGATCGTGCAATCCGAACCCTATGCGCCGATCCACGTGCGTGCCGGTGCACCGCGCCGCATGAACCTCGACGGCGACAACGACCGGGCCGATGCGGGCCCGCAGACCAGACCAGAGAACCATGATTGAAATCCATCCCCTGGCGAGTGTCGTGGAAGCGGTGCTGCTCGCGGCCGGTCGCCCCGTCAGCATCGAGCAGATTCTCGAGTTGTTCGAAGAGGCACAGCGTCCGCCCGCGGACGAAATCAGGCTCGCGCTGGAGTCGCTGCAGCAGTGCTACACCGGCCGCGGTGTCGAGTTGCGTGAGGTCGCGAGTGGCTGGCGGGTGCAGATCCGTCCGCAGTTCGCCGACGTCGTTTCGCGCCTCTGGCAGGAGCGCCCGAGCCGCTACTCGCGGGCGTTGCTCGAGACGCTGGCGTTGATTGCCTACCGGCAACCGGTCACGCGCAGCGAGATCGAAGATGTCCGTGGCGTCACCGTCAGCACGACCATCATGCGCACCCTGCACGAGCGCAACTGGATCCGAGTCGTCGGCCACCGCGAGGTGCCAGGTCGCCCGGAACTGCTCGGCACGACACGCGAGTTCCTCGATTACTTCGGCCTGAAGAACCTCGACGACCTGCCGACGCTCGCCGAATTGCAGGACCTCGAGGACATCAGGGTGCAACTCGAACTGCCGGAGGCAGCCGAACGTATGGCCGCCGAGCCTGCAGTTGGCGACGCCCATGGCGACCTGGAGGCGGACGCAGAAGGCGACGCGGATCTTGAGCGAACGCCTGCATAAGCTGCTGGCCCAGCACGGCCTCGGCTCACGTCGTCAGGTTGAGTCCTGGATTCGCGAAGGTCGCGTGCTGGTCAATGGCCGGCCGGCCGTCGTCGGACAGGCGCCTCAATAGCGGCGACCGCGTGGTGCTCGACGGGCGCGACGTGACGCGCCTGCTGGCTGTCGAGCGCAACCTGAAGGTCATCGCTTACCACAAGCCGACCGGCGAGATGCTGCGGCGGCGTGCGGGCGACGAACGCGAAGGTGTCGAAATGCACCTGCCCGCGTTGCATGCCGGACGCTGGGTCGCGATCAACGCACTCGGTTTCGGCGAAGACGGCCTGCTGCTGCTCGCGAGCGAAGGACCGTTCGCGCTGGCCATCGCACGTCGCGGTCACGAGCTCGGCGTGGAATATCGCGTGCGCGCGCTGCGACCGAGTCCCGAGGCCGGAGTGGCCCGAGCTTCCTCGAGAAGTGGACCTTGCACGAGAAACCGTAACTTTTTCCGTAGTCGAGCCCGCGGGCGGCAGCGAGTCCAACATGTGGTTCAAGGTCGCCGCAGATCGAACGGTGCCTCGCGGCGCGATCCGCGCGCTGTTCGACGGCGCAGGGCTGAAAGTCAGTCGCGTGATGCTCGTGAAATGGGGACCGATCGCGCTGCCACGCGACCTGCCACGCGGCCGCAGCCGTGCGCTCGCCGGGCCGGATCTGGAAGCCCTTTACGGGCTCGCTGGGCGTGGCACGGACGAACCGCCCAGGAAAAAATCCGCGCGCGCGACGAAGCGTCCGCCGCCGGACCGGCGTCGCAAGCCCACTACTGCTGCGCGTCGAACCGGCAACCGCTGACGTCGCGGCTGTCGGGACCAAGCAGGTAAACGAACGGCGCCACGACCGATTCCGGCGCGGTGAGCGTCGTTTGGTCTTCGCCCGGATAAACCTTGGCTCGCATCGGTGACCGCACCGGCCCCGGATTCACGCTATTGACGCGCACCTTGTGCTGCTCGGTGTCGAGTTCGTCGGCCAGCACCTGCATCATCCCTTCGACCGCGAATTTCGAGACAGCGTAGGCGCCCCAGTAGGCGCGACCCTTGATCGAGACGCTGCTGGTCGTGAAGACGATCGCCGGATCGCTCGATTTCGACAGCAGTGGCAGCAGCGTCCTGGTGAGGATGAACGGCGCGTTGACGTTGACGTGCATCACCTTGAGCCACGTCGGCACGTCGTAGTGGAGGATAGGGGAACGGTCACCCAGCAGCGCGGCGACATGTGCAAGGCCGTCGAGCCGGCCGAACTCCTTGTCGATCGCTTCGGCCATCGCGTCGTACGCAACGGCGTCCGCCTTTTCGAAGTCGAGTGGCGCGATAGCGGGCCGGGGCCCACCGGCCGCGACGATTGCGTCGTAGACCTCCTCGAGCTTGCGCACGGAGCGTCCGCTCAGGACGACCTGTGCGCCAGCTGCCGCGCACGCTCTTGCCAGCGCGCCGCCGATGCTTCCACCCGCCCCGGTGACCATGATCACGCGGCCCGCCAGCGAGTCGCGTTTCGGTTCGTACCGGCGCAGGTCTGCGGAAGTGACGGCAGGCATAGATAGTTGCTCCAACTCGGAAATCGTAATCAGCGGCAGCGAGTGGCGGTGCGCCATGCCGTCCACAGGCGGCTCCAGGACGGCACCTCGGCACGCGTCCGCGACAACTCGCCCCGGTGTTCGATACGTTCGACCAGCTTGACGTACAGCGCGGCCAGGATGATGCCGTGTCGTTGTGCGGCACGTTCACGCGGTGCGAGCATCGAAGGGAGAGCGAGCAAGCTGCGTTCGCACCTCGTCACGCCATTCGTGCAGCACGTCCAGCAACGGGGCGATAACCGTATCGGGTCGCACAGCCGCCGGATCGATACCGGCAGCTTCGAGCCGCTCCAGCGGCACGCGCAAGCGGCCTTGCGCCACGTCGTAGCGCATGTCGCGCAGCAGTTCCGCCTGCCGCATGGCGGCGCCGAGTTCGCGCGCAAAGCGGCGCTCGTTGTCGGCAAGAGGGCGATTGCCGGCGCACGCCTGCGCTGCCAGTGTCTGCAGGGAGCCCGATGCACGGAAGCAGTACGCGTCGAGCTCACTGCGGTTCGTGAGCGTCATGCGCGAAAGGTCGATGTCCGCGGCGACCAGGCACTCATGCAGCAGCGCGGCGATCTCCCGGTACCGGCCCCGGCAGCGACTGCAGGGCACGACCGATCGGGTGCAATGCCTGGCCTGCCAGCACCCTGTCGATCTCGCTCCGCCACCACTGCAGCCGCGTGTGCGCCACTTCGTGGTTGAGTGCGCGGACCGTGTCCGCGATTTCCTTCTCGAACGCGTAGAGCGCGACCAGCGAGTCGGTCGCGTGCGATCCCGAATACAGCACGGCGAAGTGTCGCAGCGATCCGGGCGGCGTGCCCTGCGCGAGTGGATCGCCGGCCGCATCATGGCCGGTGCCGTCATGCATGCGGCGCTTCTGCGGGAGGCGACGCCATTGGTTCGGCTTCGGCCTCGCTTGCCATGAGCGTGCGGGCCAGCTTGTCGACCGGGTCGAGTTCTTCCAGTTCGCGGGCAGGGCGCAAGCCGAGTTCCGTGAACTTGCGCGCTCCAGGCAACACCTGCCGTTCCAGTGAACCGACCGCAGAATTGTAGGCCTCGACGCCCTGGCCCAGCGCTTTGCCGACCTTTGCGAGGTGCGTCGTAAACGTGACCAGCCGCTTGTACATCTCGTTGCCGAGTTGCTGGATCTGCAGCGCATTCTCGGTCAGCGCATTTTGCCGCCAGCCGTACGCTACTGCCTTCAACAAGGCGACGAAACTCGTCGGCGTGGCGACGATTACGTGCTGGCGAATTGCGTCTTCCAGCAACGTCGGCACTTCAGCCATCGCGGCGCTCAGGAACTGGTCGCCCGGGATGAACAAGATCACGAAATCCGGGCTCTGTTCGAACTGCGACCAGTACGATTTTTGTGCGAGCTGGCGCACGCGCTCCTGCACGGCTGCCGCGTGACGGCGCAATGCGCTGGCACGCTCGTCGTCACTGGTCGCTTCGGCGGCGGACAGATACGCGTCGAGCGGTGTCTTAACGTCCACCACGAGCTGCCGGCCGTCGGGCATGTTCACGATCATGTCGGGGCGCAATGCGCCATCGTCACCCTGCACGTGAACCTGTTCGATGAAGTCGCAATGCTCGACCATGCCCGCGAGCTCGGCGAGACGCTTCAACGTCATCTCGCCCCACTGGCCGCGAACCTCCGGCCGGCGCAGCGCGGTCACGAGCGTGCGTGTCTCGCGCTGCAAGGCCGCTTGGCCAAGCGTCACTGTTTCGAGCGAGTTGCGCAGCGCTCCGAAACTCTCGGCGCGCTCCAGTTCAATGCGCCCGATCTGCTCGTGGGTTCGCTGCAAGGCTTCGCGAACCGGCGCGAGCATGGCCTCGACGGCTTTTTCGCGCTCGCCTAGCGTGCGGAGCGCCGATTCCTGTTGCTGCCCAAAGACCTGCCGGGCGATCTGCAGAAACGTCTCGTTGTTGCCGCGCAAGGCTTGTCCGGCGACCGTATCGAATCCCGCGCGCAGCCGTTGCATCGCGAGTTCCAGCGCCTGTTCGCGCTCCCGCTCGATCTCGTCGGCCGACCTGATCGAAGCACGAGCGGCCGCGAGCTCCAGTTCCACCGCGTGCGCGCGTCGCCTGCCCAGCAACCACCCGATCAGCAGGCCGACCAGCGCGCTGAGTGCGGCGAAGACGATGCCCTGGTAGGTGAGCTGCATCATTCGGCAACCGCCCGCTCTATGTGTCGCAGGTCGAGCCAGTCGCGGATATCGAAGAATTCTGCCGCCGCTCGCTTCATGCGGCCTCGTTGCGTTTGAGGTGCATCAGGTAATTTACTCTTGCGTCGGAAGTGAGTTTTGCCGTGCGTGCGAAAGGATCGTAGTCGAGTCCCGCGATGTCCAGCACCGCGAGGTCCGCGCCGCGCGCCCATTGCGAAAGCTCCGAAGGCTTGATGAACTTGTCGTAGGTATGCGTCCCGGCGGGCAGCAGGCGCAGCAGGTACTCCGCACCGATCACGGCCAGCGCGTACGCCTTCGGCGTCCGGTTCAAGGTCGAAACGAAAACGTTGCCGCCGGGTCGCACCAGCGTCCCGAACGCGTGGACGATCGCGGTCGGGTCAGGTACGTGCTCGAGCATTTCCATGCAGGTCGACGATGTCGTAACCGCCCGCATGGGCGCTGGCGTGCTGCCTCCGCCGACTCGAGCAGGTAATTCACGTCGACGCCGGATTCGAGCGCGTGCAGCTTGGCAACCTGCAGCAGGTCGTCCGCCAGATCGAGGCCCGTCACGATCGCGCCCTTGCGGGCGATGGCCTCGGCAAGCAGGCCACCACCGCAGCCTACGTCGAGCACCTTGCGTCCGGACAAGGGGCCGGCACGCTCGACATACTGCAGGCGCACGGGATTCAGGTCGTGCAGCGGGCGCATGTCCCCTTGCGGATCCCACCAGCGACTGGCGGCCGCTTCGAAGCGCGCGATTTCGGCAGGATCGACGTTGTCGCGGCTAAGTCGTCACTGGTTTCCTGCTCCCGGTCCGGCGTCGATACGCTCGCGCCACGCCTCGGCGCGATCGAGTACCGCGGCCTCGTCCATGTAGCGCAGTGTGCCATCGGCAAACAAGTGCCGACCCGCAACCCACGTATCGGTGACCTGTGCCGAGCAAGCGGCGTAGACCAGCGTGGCTGGCACGTCGTGCACCGGCCAGCGTGCGCGGCATGCGCAGATTCACGCAGCAGAGGTCGGCCCACTTGCCGGGAACGAGGCTACCGACGCAGTCGCCCAACCCCAGGGCGCGAGCGCCTTCGAGCGTTGCCATGCGCAAGATGTCTCTCGATACCAGCGCTCCCGGCGTAGAGCCGACACCGGACGCGAGCAGTCCCGCCGTGCGCATCTCGCCGAACAGGTCGAGGTCGTTGTTGGAGGCCGCGCCATCCGTTCCCAACGCAACGGGCACGCCGCGACCGAGCAGCTCGGGCACCGGACATACGCCGCTGCCGAGTTTCAGGTTCGATTCAGGGCAGTGCACGACGTTGGCCGCCGCCGCCGAAAGTATTTCGAGATCACTCTCATCGGCATGCGTCATGTGCACGGCGACCATCAGCGGACTGGCGAGACCGAGCTTGGCCAGCCGCGCGAGCGGGCGCAGTCCATGACGGTCCGAGACTCTGGTCGATTTCCCACTGCGTCTCGTGCAGGTGCATTGCGACCGGAACCTCGAGTTCGTCGGCGAGCCGACGCACGCGCATCAGCGTGGCATCGTCCACGGTGTACGGTGCGTGCGGTGCAAAGTGCGTACCGACGAGTGGGTCGCCAAGATATTCGTCGCGCAGCGCCAGGCCCTTCTCGATGTAGCCGTCGGGGCCGGACGCCCAGCGAGTCTCCGCTTCGACCACGATGAGCCCAACGCTGGCCCGGATATGCAGCTCTGCGGCCGTGCGTGCCACCACCTCTGGCCAGAGATGCATGTCGGCGAAGCAGGTGATACCGCCGCGCAGCATTTCCGCAATCGCGAGTTCAGTGCCGTCGCGCACGTACTCCGGATCGATCCAGCGACGCTCGATGGGCCAGATCGCATCGGTCAGCCACGTGCCGAGCGTCATGTTCTCGGCCCGGCCGCGCAGCAACGACATGGCGCCGTGCGTATGGGCGTTCACGAGCCCCGGCAATAGCACGTGGTGCGGCCGCTCGAGCACTTCCGCTGCGTCGAATCGCGCGCGCGCTTCGGCCGTCGGCAGGACCGCCACGATGCGGCCGGCTTTGATCGCAACGGAATGATCGTCGAATGCCGGTCCGTCTGGCTCGACGGGCAACACCCAGCGCGCGCAGATCAGCGTGTCAACCAGCTCCATGCCACGTCTCGAGATTCGGGGACGGCAGTATACCGGTCGATGCCTTGCGGCATGGCGCGAAGAGCACCCTGAGGCGGTCGTCCAGACGCCCTTCGTGATATCATTTCCTGTCAAATTCGGACAACGGATTCCATGGTCGAAATCGCTCGCGAACTGCTGTACGTCAATCTCGAAGACGAGATGAAGAAGTCCTATCTCGATTACGCGATGAGCGTGATCGTGGGCCGCGCCTTGCCCGATGTGCGCGATGGGCTGAAGCCCGTCCATCGGCGCGTGCTCTATGCCATGCGCGAGCTCGGCAACGAGTGGAACCGTAGTTACAAGAAGTCGGCGCGCGTCGTCGGCGACGTCATCGGTAAGTATCATCCGCACGGCGACACGGCTGTCTATGACACGATCGTCCGCATGGCGCAGCCGTTTTCGATGCGCTACCTGCTGGTCGACGGCCAGGGCAATTTCGGCTCGGTCGACGGGGATGCCCCGGCGGCCATGCGGTACACCGAAGTTCGCATGTCGCGACTGGCGGGCGACCTGCTCGCGGACATCGACAAGGAAACGGTCGATTTCGTCCCGAACTACGACGAGTCCGAGTCCGAGCCTTCGGTACTGCCCACGCGCGTGCCGAACCTGCTCGTCAACGGCTCCTCGGGCATCGCGGTCGGCATGGCGACGAACATTCCGCCGCACAACCTCGTCGAAATCGTCAACGCCTGCATCGCGGTGATCGACAACCCGGCGATCACGATTCCCCAGCTCATGGAGTTCGTGCCCGGGCCCGACTTCCCGACGGCCGGCATCATCAACGGCGCGCGCGAAATCTATAACGCCTACACGACGGGCCGCGGCCGTATCGTGGTGCGCGCAAAAGCCGACATCGAGGAATACGACGACAACGGCCGTGAGGCCATCATCATCACCGAATTGCCGTACCAGGTGAACAAGGCGCGCCTGATGGAGCGCATCGCCGACCTGGTGCGCGGCAAGCTCATCGAGGGCATCTCGGAGCTGCGCGACGAGTCCGACAAGGACGGCATGCGCGTCGTCATCGAACTGAAGCGCAACGAGAACGCCGAGGTCGTCCTCAATAACCTCTACAAGCAGACGCCGATGGAATCGGTGTTCGGCGTCAACATGGTCGCCCTGATCGACGGCCAGCCGCGCCTGCTGAACCTCAAGGAAATGATCGATGCGTTCGTGCGGCATCGACGCGAAATCGTCACGCGTCGCACGGTATACGACCTGCGCAAAGCCCGCGAACGCGCCCACCTGCTCGAGGGCCTGGCCGTTGCGCTCGCGAACATCGACGAGGTCATCGCGCTGATCAAGGCTTCGCCGTCGCCGGCCGAAGCCAAGGCCGGCGCTGGTCGCTCGCACGTGGAGTGGCGGCGTCGTCCCGGAAATGCTCGAGCGAGCGGGCGCGATCAACGTGCGCCCCGACGGCCTCGAGGAGGCGCTCGGCCTGCACGGTGGCACCTACCTGCTCTCCGAGTCGCAGGCGCAAGCGATCCTTGACCTGCGCCTGCACCGGCTCACGGGCCTCGAGCAGGACAAGATCCTCGAAGAGTATGGCGAACTGCTCGACATAGTCCGCAATCTGTCGGACATCCTGGCGCGACCGGAACGCCTGCTGCAGGTGATCCGGGACGAACTGATCCAGATCCGCGACCAGTACGGCGATGCCCGACGCACGCGCATCGAGCACGACGAGTCCGACCTGACGATGGAAGACCTGATCACGCCGCAGGACGTCGTGGTGACCTTGTCGCATGGCGGCTACGCCAAGGCGCAGCCGGTCAGCGAGTACCGTGCCCAGGGGCGCGGGGGTCGCGGACGTTCGGCCACGGCGGTCAAGGACGAGGATTTCGTCGACAAGCTGTTCGTGGCGAATACGCACGACACGCTGCTGTGTTTTTCGAGCCGCGGCCAGCTCTACTGGCTGAAGGTCTACCAGCTGCCGCAGGCGGGCCGCGGCTCGCGTGGCAAGCCGATCGTGAACCTGCTGCCGCTCGACGACGGTGAGCGCATCACCGCGGTGTTGCCGATCCGCGAGTACACCGAAGACCGGTTCATTTTCATGGTCGACCGCAGAGGGCACCGTGAAGAAGACGTCGCTCGTCGCATTCTCGCGACCGCGCACGGCCGGCATCATCGCCGTCGGCCTCGATGAGGGCGACAAGCTCGTCGGCGTCGACATCACCGACGGCACGTGCGACGTGATGATGTTCACGAGCGAAGGCAAGGCCATTCGCTTTTCCGAAGACGACGTGCGCCCGATGGGCCGCAATGCCGCGGGCGTACGCGGTATCCGCATCCCGGAAGGCGAGACGGTCATCTCGCTGATCATTCCGGATCCGCAGGGCTTGATCCTGATCGCCTCCGAAAATGGCTACGGCAAGCTGACGTCCGTCGAGGAATTCCCGGTGCATGGTCGCGGCGGCCAGGGTGTCATCGCGATCCAGACCACCGAGCGCAACGGCCAGGTCGTGGCGGCGACACAGGTCACCACCGACGATGAGCTGATGCTCATGAGTTCGAGCGGCACGCTCGTGCGCACGCGCGCGGCGGAGGTCTCGATCCTCGGGCGAAATACGCAGGGCGTGCGCCTGATCCGATTGGACGAGGGCGAGCGTCTGATCGGCGTCGAGTCCGTCGAACCGGAGCCGGAGAGCGACGTCGTAGAGGGCGAGGCGACCGATTTTGTGGCCGAAGTCACAGCGGCCGGCGACGACACCGACGGCACGAACGCAGGTCCGAGTCGCCAGCGCATAGGCGGCACGGCGTTCAGACTGCATAAGGTCATGCCGCACCGCAGGCTCATCGCGCAGGCGGACTGCTAAACTGCGGAGTGCCTACACAAGATCTTCGGAGACCGCCCCGCCCATGACCCGTGTGTTCAATTTCAGCGCCGGCCCGGCCGCGCTGCCGCAGGAAGTACTCGAGCAACTGCGTGAGGAGATGCTCGACTGGCACGATCACGGCATGGCCGTGATGGAGATGAGCCACCGGGGCAAGGCTTTCGTCGGCATCGCACAGCAGGCCGAGTCCGACTTGCGTTCGATCATGTCGATCCCGGCCAATTACAAAGTGCTGTTCCTCCAGGGCGGCGCCACCGCCCAATTCGCCGCTGTGCCGCTGAACCTCACGGCGCCGGGCGCCGTAGCCGATTACGTGAACACCGGGGCGTGGTCGAAGAAGGCCATCGGCGAGGCGAAGCGCTATCTCACCGTCAACGTCGCGGCGGACGCCGGCGGCAACTATTGCTCGGTGCCGCCGCAGGCGCAGTGGCAGCGCTCGCCCGGTGCGGCCTACCTGCATTACACGCCGAACGAGACCATCGGTGGCGTGGAGTTTCCGTTCATTCCCGAGACGGGTGACGTGCCGCTGGTCGCCGATATGTCGTCGACCATCCTGTCGCGCCCTGTCGATGTCAGCCGCTTCGGCGTGATCTATGCCGGCGCGCAGAAGAACATCGGGCCCGCGGGCCTCGTCGTCGTGATCGTGCGTGACGACCTGCTCGGCCGTGCTCGCCCCGATACGCCGACAGTGTTCGACTGGGCGGCGATGGCGGCCGACGGTTCGATGCTCAATACGCCGGCGACGTATTCGTGGTACGTCGCGGGTCTCGTGTTCCAGTGGCTCAAGCGTCAAGGCGGCCTGCCCGCCATGGAAACGCTGAACCGCGCCAAGGCGGCGCTGTTGTACGGCACGATCGACTCATCGGGCTTCTACCGCAACCCGGTCGCGGTCGAGGCGCGATCCTGGATGAACGTGCCGTTCACGCTGCCGAACGCCGAACTGGACAAACCGTTTCTCGACGGCGCGCGCAAGGCGGGCCTCGTGGGGCTCGAGGGACACCGCTCGGTCGGTGGCATGCGCGCCTCGATCTACAACGCGATGCCACTCGCGGGCGTGCAGGCGCTCATCGGCTACATGAACGAATTCCAGCGGAGCCACGGCTAGGCCGGCGCCATGTCATTCAAGATCCTGACGCTGAACAACATCTCGGTGCGCGGCCTCGAGCGGCTGCCCCGCGATAAGTACGAAGTGGCTTCCGAGATCGGTCATCCGGACGCGATCCTCGTGCGCTCCGCGGACGTGCACGCGCTGGAGATACCCGAGAGTGTGGTGGCCGTGGCGCGCGCCGGCGCCGGCACCAACAACATTCCCGTCGCGAAGCTCAGCAAGCGCGGCGTGCCCGTGTTCAATGCGCCGGGCGCGAACGCGAATGCGGTCAAGGAGCTCGTGCTCGCAGGCATGTTCCTGGCGGCGCGCAACATCTGCCAGGCATGGGGCTACGTGCGCGCGCTGCAGGGCGACGACCACGCCATCGAAGAAGCGGTGGAGCAGGGCAAGAAGAAATTCGCGGGCTACGAACTGCCCGGTCGCACGCTCGGCGTCGTCGGGCTGGGCGCGATCGGTGTCGAAGTCGCCAATGCCGCGCTCGGCCTGCGCATGAAGGCGCTTGGTTATGACCCCAAGATCACCGTGCAGCGCGCCTGGCAGCTTTCCTCGGGCGTCGAGCAGGCGCTGAGTCTCGACGATCTGTTTGCCCGCAGCGACATGATCACGGTGCACGTGCCGCTGGTCGACGAGACACGCGGGCTCGTGAACGCGGCACGCATCAAGCTGATGCGACGCGGCAGCGTGATCCTGAATTTCGCGCGCGCGCAGATCGTGGACGAAGCAGCGGTGCTCGCGGCGCTCGATTCCGGCCAGCTTTCCGCCTACGTCTGCGATTTTCCAACGGATGCCGTGAAGAATCATCCCAAGGTCGTGGCGCTGCCGCATCTCGGCGCGTCGACCGGCGAAGCCGAGGAAAACTGCGCGATCATGGTTGCCGACACGCTGCGTGATTTTCTCGAAAACGGCAACGTGCGACATTCCGTCAACTTCCCGGAGGCCGTGCTGTCACGGGTCGGTGACAACCGCGTCGCGATCGCCAATGCCAACGTGCCGAACATGGTCGGCCAGATCTCGACCTGCCTCGCCAGTGAACGGCTCAACATCGCCGACCTGCTGAACAAGTCGCGTGGTGACGTTGCCTACACGCTGATCGACACCGACGCGCCGATCAGTGCCGAGCTGCTGCAGCGCCTGCGTTCGATCCCGGGCGTCCTTTCCGCGCGGCTCGTGTGAGTCCCATGGCTGTCGGCAGGAAAAAGACCGCAAAGCGCGCTGGCCGCAAGCCGGTGGCGGCGAAGAACGCCGCTCCGCCAAGAAAATCGCCGACCCCGGCCGGCGCGCGAGAAACGCCCGCCAGGATTCCGCTCGAGCACATTCGCGAACGCATCGATTCGGTCGACGCACAACTGCATGCGCTGATCAACGAGCGGGCGCTGCTCGCGCAGCAGGTCGGCGTCTCGAAGCATTCGGCCGGTCACATCGTCGATTTCTACCGCCCGGAGCGCGAGGCGCAGGTGCTGCGCCTGGCACTGCAGCGCAACCGCGCTGACGGCGGCGCCGCTGCGTGACGAGGAGGTCCTGCGCCTCTTCCGCGAAATCATGTCGGCGTGCCTGGCGCAGCAGGACGCGCTGAAGATCGGCTATCTCGGCCCCGAGGGCACGTTCACGCAGCAGGCCGTGCTGAAATACTTCGGGCACTCGGTGCGGCCGCTGCCGCTCACCTCGGTCGAGGAAGTGTTCCACGAAGTGGAGTCGGGCGCGGCCGATTTCGGCGTCGTGCCGATCGAGAATTCGACCGAAGGCACGGTCAACAACACGCTCGACATGTTCCTGTCCTCGCCGCTCAAGATCTGCGGCGAAGTCGAACTGCGCATCCACCAGAACCTGATGGGTCGCATGACCATGCTCGGCGACATCCGTCGCGTCTGCGGGCATCCGCAGTCACTCGCGCAGTGTCGCGGCTGGCTGCAGGAGCACCTGCCGGCGTCGAGCGCGTGACGGTCAGCAGCAACGCCGAGGGCGCACGCCGCGCACGAGACGAGGACGGCACGGCAGCGATCGCCGGAGCGGCCGCGGCCGAGGTCTACGGCCTCAACCTGCTGATGCCCGAGATCGAGGACCGCCCCGACAATACGACGCGCTTCCTGGTCATCGGCCGCAAGCCGGTCAATCCGAGCGAGGCCGACAAGACGACGCTGCTGGTATCGGCCGCGAACACCGATTCGCCCGGCGCGCTGTTCCGCCTGCTCGAGCCGCTCGCGCAGCATTCGATCAGCATGACGCGGATCGAGTCGCGGCCCTCCCGCAAGCGCAAGTGGGATTACGTGTTCTTCATCGACGTCGACGGCCACGCCGAGCGCGAGCCGCTCGCGACAGCGCTCGCCGAACTCAAGAATCGCGCGTCGCTGTACAAGATCGTCGGCTCCTACCCGAAGGCGATTCTCTAACTCATGGCGTGCGTACGTCGTCGCGCCGGCCGGCGGCCGTCGCCGGCACGTATCACCGTGCCCGGCGACAAGTCGATTTCCCATCGCGCGGTGATGTTCGGGGCGCTCGCCGAGGGCCGCACCCACGTTATCGGGTTTTCTCGAGGGCGAGGACTGCCTGTCGACGATGCGCGCGGTCGAGCAGCTCGGCGTCGACGTCGAGCGGCCCGCGCCGGGCGAGGTGATCGTCGACGGCGTCGGTCTGCGACGGCCTGCGGGCGGCCGGCGGTGCCGCTCGACATGGGCAATGCCGGCACGGCGATGCGGCTCTTCATGGGCCTGCTGAGCGCGCAGCCGTTCGACTCGGTGCTGGTCGGCGATGAATCGTTGATGCGGCGCCCGATGGAGCGTGTCGCGAAGCCGCTGCGCGCGATGGGCGCGAAGGTCGAGACCACGGACGGCAAGCCGCCGGTGCGTATCCGACGGCGGCGCCAGACTGCGTGGCATCCGCTACGAGATGCCGGTGGCGAGCGCGCAGGTCAAGTCCGCCGTGCTGCTCGCCGGTCTGTATGCGGACGGGCGAGACCACCGTCGTCGAGCCCGCCGTCACGCGCGATCACACCGAGCGAATGCTGCGGGCGTTCGGCTGTCGACGTCGCGTGCCCGCGATGGCGTCGTCACGCTTCGGCGCCGCCCGCCACGCTGCAGGCGGCGCAGATTCGCGTTCCCGGCGACATCTCGTCGGCCGCGTTCTTCCTCGTCGCGGCCTGTCTCGGCGCGCGCGAGCCGTTCACGATCCGCGACGTCGGGCGTCAACCCCACGCGCACGGGCATTCTCGAGATGCTCGCGCTGATGGGTGCCGACCTCCGGCTCATCAATCACCGCACCTGGGGCATGGAGCCGGTCGCCGATATCGAGGTGCGGCCCGCGCAACTGCGCGGTGTGCGCGTGCCCGAACGACTCGTGCCGCTCGCGATCGACGAGTTCCCGGCGTTTTTCGTCGCGGCGGCCTGCGCCGAAGGCGAGACGGTCGTGACGGGTGCCGAGGAGCTGCGGGTCAAGGAAAGCGACCGGATCGCGGCCATGGCGCGGGGGCTCGCGAGCTCGGCATCGACGCACGAGGTGCTGCCGGACGGCATGCGCATCCACGGCGGCAGCCCGTTCAGCGGTGGCACGATCGACAGCCGCGGCGACCACCGCATCGCGATGGCGTTCGCGGTCGCCAGCCTGCGGGCCACGGCGCCGATCGAAATCCTGGACGTCGCCAACGTGGCGACGTCGTTCCCGGGGTTCGCGACGCTCGCCTCCAGTAGCTTGGACTAGTGAACGTGGATTGAGCGACTGCCTGAGGCCCCATCACCGATGACCGCAGACGCCCCGAGCCCCGATCGCTAGTCCCAGCATGATCGACACGCTGATCCCCGTGATCACGATCGACGGTCCCAGCGGCTCGGGCAAGGGCACGATCGCCCGCCGGGTGGCGGCCGTGCTCGGATTTCACCTGCTCGACAGCGGCGCCCTCTATCGCCTGGTGGCGCTGGCCGGCAGTCGCCGCAGGCTCTCGACCCGGACGACATGCCAGGCCACGCGCAGGTCGCCGAAGCCCTGGACGTCGAGTTCGGGGCCGATGCAGCCGGCGAGGAGGTCGATTTCGCTGGAGGGCGAGGACGTCACGCGGCGCATCCGCACCGAAACGGCCGGGGCCGCCGCTTCGCGCGTCGCGGCGATGCCACCGGTGCGCACGGCGCTGCTGGAGCGCCAGCAGGCGTTTGCCCGTCCCCCGGGCCTGGTCGCCGACGGCCGCGACATGGGCACGGTGGTTTTCCCGACCGCCGCGCTGAAGATCTACCTGACCGCGAGCCCGGAAGAACGGGCGCTGCAGGCGTCATAAGCAGTTGAAAGAAAAGGGACTTACTGTTAATCTCGCCGACCTTTCGCAGGAGATCCTGGAGCGGGATCGGCGCGATTCGAGCCGTCCGGTGGCGCCACTGCGCCCGGCGGACGGACGCAATCGCATCCTCGACTCGACGGGGCTCACCATCGAGCAGGTCGTGGACCAGGTCCTCGGGCTCGCCAGGAGCCGGCTTCCCAGCGATGATTCGTAACGGCGCCGTGACCCGCGCGTGCGGGGGCGGTGCCGTTTGTCGTTGGCGCACGGGCAGGATGCCGGTCGTCGTGTCATCAACAACCCTCAGCGGGCAGGATGCTCGCGAGGAACCGGGCCCACAGAGGCCCACTAGAGAGTGAGAGCATGAGCGAAAGTTTTGCCCAAATGTTCGAAGAGAGCCTGGCGAGCCAGCGGATTCGCCCCGGCCAGATCCTCACCGGCCGCGTGATCGAAGTGGGTCCCGACGTGGTCGTGGTCAGCGCAGGACTCAAGTCCGAAGCCGTCATTCCCGTCGCAGCAGTTCAAGAACGAGCGCGGTGAAATCGAAGTCAGCGTCGGCGACGACGTCGAAGTCGCGCTCGACAGCGTCGAAGACGGCTCCGGCGAAACGCGCCTCTCGCGCGAGAAGGCCAAGCGTGCCCGTACCTGGGAGCGCCTCGAGACGGCGTTCGAGAAGCAGGAGGTCGTCAAGGGCCTCATCAACGGCCGCGTCAAGGGCGGCTTCACGGTCGAGATCGATTTCGTGCGCGCGTTCCTGCCCGGTTCGCTCGTGGACGTGCGCCCCGTGCGCGACCCGAGCTACCTCGAAGGCAAGGTGCACGAGTTCAAGATCATCAAGCTCGACCAGAAGCGCAACAACGTCGTCGTTTCGCGTCGCGCGGTCGTCGAGCAGGAATACAGCGCCGAGCGCACGCGAATTGCTCGACAAGCTGCAGGAAGGCGCGGTCGTCAAGGGCGTGGTCAAGAACCTCACCGATTACGGCGCGTTCGTCGACCTCGGCGGCATCGATGGCCTGCTGCACATCACCGACATGGCGTGGAAGCGCGTCAAGCACCCGTCGGAAGTCGTCAACGTCGGCGACGAGATCGAAGTGCGCATCCTCAAGTTCGATCGCGAACGCCAGCGCGTCAGCCTGGGCCTGAAGCAGCTCGGCGCCGATCCGTGGCAGAACATCGCGCGTCGCTACCCGTCGGGCACGCGACTCTTCGGCAAGGTCACGAACATCGCCGACTACGGCTGCTTCGTCGAGATCGAGGAGGGCGTCGAAGGCCTCGTGCACGTCTCGGAGATGGACTGGACGAACAAGAACGTCAACCCGTCGAAGGTCGTGCACATCGGCGAGGAAGTCGAGGTCATGGTGCTCGACATCGACGAGGAGCGTCGTCGCATCTCGCTCGGCATCAAGCAGTGCAAGCCGAACCCGTGGCGTGAGTTCGCCGACAACTACAACCGCGGCGACAGCGTCAGCGGCCAGATCCGTTCGATCACCGACTTCGGCCTGTTCATCGGCCTGGCCGGCGGCATCGACGGCCTCGTGCACCTCTCCGACCTCTCCTGGGACGTCACCGGCGAAGAAGCCGTGCGCCAGTACCAGAAGGGCCAGACGGTCGAAGCCGTCGTCGTCGCCATCGACCCCGAGCGCGAGCGCATCTCGCTCAGCGTCAAGCAGCTGGCGAAGGATCCGTTCTCGACCTGGATCGCCGAACACCCGAAGGGCACGATCGTGCGCGGCATCGTCCGCGAAGTCGATGCCAAGGGCGCGATCGTCGACCTGGGCGGCGGCATCGACGGTTACCTGCGTGCCTCCGAGCTCGCGCGTGACCGCGTCGAGGACGCCCGCACGCGTGCTCAAGGTCGGCGACGAGGTCGAGGCCAAGTTCACGGCCGTGGATCGCAAGGTGCGCACCGTGGCGCTGTCGATCAAGGCGAAGGACATGGCCGAGGAAGCAGGAGGCGATGGAGAGCTATCGCTCCGATTCGACGACCGGCACCAGCCTCGGCGACCTGCTCAAGGAGCAGATCTCCGGCCAGGACGACAGCTCGACCGCACGGGCTCCGCGGCGGCGATGAGCCGCCGCGGGCTGCCGCGGCAGCATACAAACTAGAACGATCCGGGGGGATTCCGAGTGGACGGCGAGCGCAGCATGACCAAGTCCGAGCTCATCGAGCTCATCGCGGCCAAGCAGGGCCACCTGCCCGCGAAAGACGTCGAGCTCGCGGTCAAGCAGATCCTCGAGATCATGAGCGATGCCCTCGCCCAGGGGCAGCGCATCGAGATCCGCGGCTTCGGCAGCTTCAGCCTGCATTTCCGCCCGCCGCGGCAGGGCCGCAACCCCAAGACCGGCGAGACCGTGGCGCTCGCCGGCAAGTACGTGCCGCATTTCAAGCCCGGCAAGGACCTGCGCGAGCGCGTCAACGATCCCGACGGCGAGCCCGGGATGCCCGCGACGACGACGACGATGACGATGCTCCTTCGTCACCGCCGCGCTCGCGGTCCTCGGCCAACGCCACGACCTCGACTGACCGCGGACCGGCTGCAGCGGGCGGGTGCTAGACTTCCCGCCCGTCTCCTGAGCCCGTCCACGGTGTGCCGGCATGCTGCCGTCGCGTCGCCTTCGGTATCGTCCTCGCGTTCCTGTCGTGCTGGCGCATGCTGTTCACGGCCCTGAACCAGCAGCGCTTCGACGTCGACGTCGCGTTCGGCACGTTCGAGGTCTCCTCGGGGCTCGCGCTTCTGATCGCGTTCTCGGCCGGCCTGCTCGCCGGTGCATTCGTCCGCTCGCGCTGGGTAGCCGAACTGCTCGCAGAACGCGGACGGCTGCGCCATGCGCTGCGGCTCGCCGAGGGCCGCCTCGGCGAAGTCACCAAGCTCGAGTCCCAGCATGGACATGGCGCCACCGTGGCGGAGCTGCCAGCCGACACGAGTCCCGCTGCCGCCGTCGACTCGTCCGTGCCTGCGCCGCTTGATGCACGCTGATCCGGTCCCATTTTCTGGCTGATCACTGGCAGGTACGCTGGCCGTCGGCTGGGCGATCACGACTATCGCAACGCTCGCGCGGCGACAACGGCGCCACCGCCGCCGCGAGCGCGGTACCTCGAGGGCGTGCGATTCCTGCTCGACGACAAGCCCGACCGTGCGCTCGAAGCGTTCCTGACCTCGCCGAGCTCGATGACGAGACGGTCGACACGCACTTTGCGCTCGGCAGCCTGTACCGCCGGCGTGGCGAGGTCGACCGGGCGATCCGCGTCCACCAGCACATCTAGCGACAACGCGAGTCTCGACCAGCAGCCATCGCGATGCCGCGCGTGACCGAACTCGCACGCGACTACTTTCGCGCCGGGCTCTTCGACCGCGCGGAGAAGCTCTTCTCAGCAACTCGCCGAGGACGGGCGCGGTGACCGCGCGCTGGCGCTGAGCACCTCGTCCGGATCTACGAGAGTCCAGCACGACTGGACCCAGGCCGCCGCCGCGCACGAGCGGCTGCGCGCCATCGGCGTGCCCGACCAGCCCGCCGCGATCGCGCACTACTACTGCGAGATGGCCGAAGCGGCGATCGCGGCCGGCGACTCGACGACGGCGCTTGGGCACCTGCGCAGTGCGCGAGCCACGAGCAGAACGACTTCGGCCGCAGCCGCGCATCCTGCGCGGCGACGTGGCACGCAAGCAGGGCGACCCTGCGCTCGCGCTGCAGCTCTATCAGCGCGTCGTGCGGCGCGATTTCCACCTGCTCGCGCTCGTACTGCCGCGCCTCGCAGAAGCGCGCGCCAAGCGGGCGAGCCGCACGCGTTCGACGTAGCCGCTCGAGGAGCTGATTGCGCCAAGGCGCAGGAAACCACGCGGAAATCGCCTACGCGGCCATCGTGAGCGGCTACTACGACGATCCGCTGATCCTCGATTGCGTGCGCGAGATGCTCACTATCGACAGCGACCTGCGCGACATGGCGGCCGCGTTCCTGCCCGTCGGGCGCGCGACATGACGCGCGAGCAGTTGCGCGGATTGCCGGCGCGCTGCGCAACGTCGTGCTGCGCCACGCGCGCTACAAGTGCAGCGAATGCGGTCTCGACAGCTCGACGTTCCTCTGGCATTGCCCGGGCTGCCATTCCTGGGACACGCTTGCGTGGCGTCGCTGCGCTCGAGTTCCTGCCGCGTGCGGCGCGGCCCCGATCACCGGGCCCATGAGAGCACGTCTTTCGACCTAAGCCGTTGCACGCGTTGCCTGGCCGGCGAAATCTGGCCCAACGCGGCAGATTGTGCGCAAGCCAGCGTGCGGCGCGCCCACTAACTTGGCTGCCACCGCAGGCCATTCCGGACCGCGTCATGCAAGCAGCCAAGGAGGCGCAATAATCATGAACCGACAATTTCAATCGAGCGCTCGTGCAGAGCCTGATCATCAGCCTGTTGCCGCTGGCCGGCGCGTCTGGCCGGGCCCGTGAACCTCAACACGGCCGACGCAACGACGCTCGCCAAGGAACTCGACGGCATCGGCCCCGCGAAGGCGCAGGCGATCGTCGAGTACCGGCAGAAGAACGGGCCTTTTCGCTCCGCCGAAGACCTGCTCAAGGTCGAAGGCATCGGCCAGAAGGTGCTCGACCAGAACCGCGGCAACATTCGCCTCGAGAAGGCGGCCGGAGCGGCGCCGGCCAGGCGGCCCAGAAGCCCGCCGGCGAAGTCGGCCTCGAAGCGGCCGCGGGGACTCGAGCACCAGCCGAGCGCGGGGCGCCGGCCGGGTCCGGTGTCTCGCGTGCCCGCTATGGCGTCCTCGCATGGAGGGCCGCTCGGCGCGATCCAGTATCATGCGCAAGCCCGCTCGGGCTCGCACTGACCACAGGATCCGCATGGCAAAAATCACGACGGCTGTATTTCCGGTCGCAGGGCGCGGCACGCGCTTCCTGCCGGCGACGAAGGCCAGCCCCAAGGAAATGCTGCCTATCGTCGACAAACCCCTGATCCAGTACGCGGCCGAAGAAGCGCTCGAGGCGGGCGCCGAGAAGCTCGTCTTCATCACGGGCTACGCGAAGCGTGCGATCGAGGACCACTTCGACACCGACCATGAACTCGAGCAGGAGCTCGACGCGCAAGGCAAGCTCGACCTGCTCGAGGCCGTGCGTGGCATCGTGCCGTCGTATGCCACCTGCATCTATATCCGCCAGCCGGCTCCCCTCGGCCTCGGTCATGCGGTGCTGTGCTCGCGCGCCGTGGTCGGCAACGAGCCGTTCTGATTCATCTCGCCGACGACCTGATCGATGCCGCAGAGCCTTGCCTCGCGCAGATGGCGCGGGTGTTCAAGCGAGCGCAAGGCGAGCGTGCTCGGCGTGCAGACCGTCGAGGCGGACCAGACCGACAAGTACGGCATCGTCGCGGCCGAGCAGCTCGATGAGCGCGCTGTCGCTGCGTCAAGCGCATCGTCGAGAAACCCAAGCCCGCCGATGCACCCTCGAACCTGGCCGTCGTCGGGCGCTATATCCTGACGCCCGCCGTTTACGCCAAGCTCGAGAAGATCGGTCGCGGCGCGGGCGGCGAGATCCAGCTCACCGACGGCATCGCAGCGCTCATGGCCGACGAAGCGGTCTACGCGTACGCGTTCGAAGGCAAGCGCTACGATTGCGGCTCGAAGCTGGGATACCTCGAGGCGACCGTCGAATTCGGACTGAAGCATGAGAACCTTGGCGACCAGTTCGCCAACTACCTCGCACGCCTGGTCGCCGACCGGCTGCGTGGCTGATCGCACGCGCCCGGGAGCAGACATGTCGAAGAACCTCGATCTACAAGCACGCCGCGACGCGGCGTTCGCACGCGGCCTCGGCAACCAGTTGCCGGTCTACATCGAGCGCGCACGCAATGCCGAGTTGTGGGACGTGGAAGGCCGTCGGTTCATCGATTTCGGCAGCGGCATTGCCGTGCTGAATACCGGACACGTGCACCCCAAGGTGCAGGCCGCTGTCGCGCGACAGCTCGAGGCGTTCAGCCATACGTGCCTGATGATCACGCCGTATGAATCCGCGGTCGAACTTGCCGAGAAGCTGAACAAGCTGGCACCGGGGCCAACGCCGAAGAAGTCCATCTTCGTGACGACGGGTGCCGAGGCGGTCGAGAACACGATCAAGATCGCGCGTGCGCACACGGGGCGCGCCGGCGTGATTGCGTTCGGCGGCGGATTCCACGGCCGCACGTTCATGGCCATGGCGCTGACCGGCAAGGTCGCGCCGTACAAGACGGGTTTCGGACCTTTTCCGGCCGAGGTTTTCCACGCGCCGTTCCCGATCGCATACCACGGTGTCAGCGTGGCGGACAGCCTCGCTGCGCTCGAGCACATCTTCAAATACGACATCGAGCCGGCGCGTGTCGCCGCAATCATCATCGAGCCCGTGATGGGCGAGGGTGGCTTTTACATCGCGCCGCCTGAATTCCTGCAGGCGCTGCGCAAGCTCTGCGACCAGCACGGCATCGTGCTGGTCATCGACGAGATCCAGACCGGCTTTGCACGCACGGGCCGGATGTTCGCCATAGAGCACGCTGGCATCGAGGCCGACCTCATGACGATGGCAAAAAGCCTGGCGGGTGGATTTCCGCTGGCCGCAGTCGTGGGCAAGGCGCACATCATGGACGCGCCGGCGCCGGGAGGCCTTGGCGGCACCTACGCAGGTTCGCCCATCGCGTGCGCAGCTGCGCTGGCCGTGCTCGAGGTCATCGATGAGGAGCAACTCTGCAAGCGTGCCGACGCGATCGGCGCGCTGATGATGACTAGATTGCGTGACGCGCAGAAATCGCTGCCAGCGATCGGCGAAGTGCGTGGCCTCGGCGCGATGGTCGCGATCGAACTCGTGAAGAACGGCGATGCACACCAGCCCGATGCCGACTTGACCAAGGCGCTGGTCAAACATGCCGCGAGCAAGGGACTCGTGCTGCTGTCCTGCGGCCTGTACGGCAATGTCATCCGGTTCCTCGCCCCACTGACGGCGTCGGACGCAATCGTGGAGGAAGGCCTCGCGATCGTGGTCGATTCGCTGCGCGAACTTACAGGTGCGGTGGAACAGCGCGCGATGAGTGCGTGAGCGTCGCGGCCTGCGCGAATATAGTCGCGGGCCAGCGTCCGCATCTGGCAACGATCAGCCGGGTCCGTTTCAAAACTTCCCGGCGCGATTTCGGTCTTGCTCAGGTTCATCAAGGCAATGGCGGCAATCGCTGATCCGGATTCTCAAGTTCTACGCGCGATCGCCAAGCGCGGTGCGCCACGCTTGATCATGCTGCTGGGTCCAAGCTCGCTTTTTCTGGCATACAATAATCGGTTCGCGAAATTTCCTCCGGATGCAGTCGTCTGGACCGGACCCACGCCTGGAACGGCTGCCGGAGCAAGCAGCAGGAACCATGGGAAAACGCACGAGCTCGTTCGTTTTTGCGTCGGTGCTCACGATGGCACTGACGCTGGCCCTGGCCAGTTGCTCTGGTGGCGGCGGGTCGAGCGGGAACACCCCTGACAATCCCAGCGGCGTGCCGACGCCAGTCAGCAAGTCCGTGACCCTGACCTGGACAAGGCCGACGACCAACACGGACGGCACGGCCCTTGACGGATCTCAGCGGGTACTCCGTTTTTCACGGCACGGCCTCGCGCCTGTACTTCACTCCGATGCAAATCTCGGACCCTGAGATCACCTCGGCTGTCATCGAGGGGCTGGGTTCGGGCCGTTGGTACTTCGCGATCAAGTCGATCAACGAAGCCGGCATGGAGAGCGACTTCTCCGGTGAGGTGTACGCGGATCTGTAGCCTCGTGGCGCCGGCGGCGCGAGCGAAACAAAAGGGAGTGGCTCCGACACCTGGATTCGAACCTGGGACCCGCTGATTAACAGTCAGCTGCTCTACCGCTGAGCTATGTCGGAACGGTGTTTTCGAGCGAGCCGCGAATTTTCCGATTTGCGGCACGACTTAGTCAAGGAAAGCCGAGAAAATCAGGGCCCGCGCGAGCGCTTTGCCGACGCGTGCAAGCGCTTGCTCGAGCGTCTGCATGCTGACGGCAAACGAGAAACGCATGTGCCTCGGGGCGCCGAAGCCCGAGCCTGGCACGCCCGCAACGCCGGCTCTCTCGAGCAGGAACTCGGCAAAAGCGTTGTCGTCCGGCAATCCGCGCAGGCGGATCGCCTCGCTCACGTCGCAGAACGCATAGAACGTTCCGGCGGCCGGCAGGACCTTGAAGCCCGGCAGCTGCGTTGAGGCCGGCGTTGAAATAATCGTGCCGCGCCTTGAAGTGCTCTGTTCATCTCCGCGACGCACTGCTGGTCGCCGTTGAGCGCGACGGTGGCGGCCTTCTGCGACATCGAGGCGGGGTTCGATGTGCTCTGGCTCTGGATCGTCGACATCGCGGTGATTATCGTCCGCCGGGCCGCCGCAATAGCCGATGCGCCAGCCCGTCATCGCATAGCTCTTGGAGACGCCGTTGATCGTGACGGTGCGGTCGTAGAGATCGGGGCAAGCCGTGACGAGGCTGCAGAACGGCTCGGGTGCCCAGTAGATGTGCTCGTACATGTCGTCCGTGGCGATCAGCACCTGCGGGTGCCGGCGCAACACGGCGCCCAGGGTTTCCAGTTCGGCGCGCGAGTACGCGGCGCCGGTCGGGTTGCTGGGACTGTTGAGCATGAACACGCGCGTGCGCGGCGTGATGGCCGCTTCGAGTTGCGCAGCCGTGATCTTGTAACCCTGTTCGGGTCCCGCGTAGGGCATCACGGGCACGCCGTCCGCGAGCAACGCCATGTCCGGATACGAGACCCAGTAAGGCGCCGGAATCACGACCTCGTCGCCCGGATTGATGATGGCCATGAAGAAGTTGTAGATGGTCTGCTTCGCGCCGACCGACACCAGGATCTGCGATCGCGTGTAGGTGAGTCCGTTGTCGCGCTGGAACTTCGCGATGATCGCGTCCTTCAGTTCGGGAATGCCCTCGACCGCCGTGTAGCGCGTGGCCCCGTCCTGGATTGCTTCGATGCCGGCTTCGGCGATATGCGCGGGCGTATCGAAGTCGGGCTCGCCGACGCCGAGGCCGATGATGTCGTGGCCCTCGGCCTTGAGCCTGGCCACGCGACCCGTGAGGGCGACGGTGGGGGAGGGTTTGACACGCTTGACGCGATGCGGCGAGTACGGCGGGCACGGTAGTTTTTCCGGTGGCAGGCAAAAAAGACGCGGCATTTTAGGCTAACCTGTGGCTCCTCCCAAGCCTGATTGCAACCTAGTTGCGGCGAACACTGCCATGTCCGACGCTCCGCGCCCATTCCAGCTCCAGTCCGACTATCGAGCCGGCCGGCGACCAGCCCGAGGCCATCGCGCAGTCTCGTCGACGGGCTCGAGAACGGCCTGGCGCACCAGACCCTGCTCGGCGTCACCGGCTCCGGCAAGACCTTCACGATCGCGAACGTGATCCAGCGTGTGCAGCGCCCGACGCTGGTCATGGCGCACAACAAGACCCTGGCGGCGCAGCTGTACGGCGAATTCAAGGAGTTCTTCCCGAACAACGCGGTCGAGTACTTCGTCAGCTACTACGACTATTACCAGCCCGAAGCCTACGTGCCGTCGTCGGACACGTACATCGAGAAAGACGCCTCGATCAACGAGCACATCGAGCAGATGCGTCTTTCGGCGACCAAGGCGCTGCTCGAGCGGCGCGATTCGATCATCGTTGCGACGGTGTCGTCGATCTACGGCCTCGGCGATCCCGAGGCCTACCTCAGCATGGTGCTGCACCTCGTGCGCGGCGACCGGCTCGACCAGCGCAAGCTGCTGCGCCGGCTCGCCGACATGCAGTACACGCGCAACGAACTCGACCTGACACAGGGCACGTACCGTGTGCGCGGCGACGTGATCGACATCTTTCCGGCCGAATCCGAGCGCGAGGCCGTGCGTGTCGAGCTGTTCGACGACGAGATCGAGGCCTTTCGCTACTTCGATCCGCTGACCGGCGAAGTGCTGCGCAAGGTGCCGCGACTCACGGTGTATCCGTCCTCGCACTACGTGACGCCGCGCGAGCGGGTCGACCGTGCGATCGACGAAATCCGCGACGAGTTGCGCGAGCGGCTGCATCGACCTGCGTGCGCAGGACAAGCTCGTCGAGGCCCAGCGGCTCGAGCAGCGCACCGATGTTCGATCTCGAAATGATGATGGAAGTCGGCTATTGCGCCGGCATCGAAAACTACTCGCGCTACCTGTCCGGGTCGGCAGGCCGGTGAGCCGCCGCCCTGCGCTGTTCGATTACCTGCCGAAGGGCTCGATGCTCGTGATCGACGAAAGCCACGTGACGATTCCGCAGCTCGGCGCCATGTACAAGGGCGACCGCTCGCGCAAGGAAACGCTGGTGCAGTACGGCTTCCGCCTGCCGTCCGCGCTCGACAACCGGCCGCTGCGATTCGACGAGTGGGAAGCACTGGCGCCGCAGATGATTTTCGTCTCGGCGACGCCGGGCCACTACGAAGCGCAGCACTCGGGCGAAACTGGTCGAGCAGGTGGTGCGGCCGACCGGGCTCGTCGATCCCGAGGTCGAAATCCGGCCGGTGCGCACGCAGGTCGACGACGTGCTTGTCGGAGATCCGGCTGCGCGCGGCACGGCGACGAGCGCGTGCTGATCACGACGCTGACCAAGCGCATGGCCGAAGACCTCACCGATTACCTGCACGAGCACGGCGTGAAGGTGCGCTACCTGCATTCGGACATCGAGACGGTCGAGCGCGTCGAGATCATCCGCGACCTGCGCCTCGGCAAGTTCGACGTGCTGGTCGGCATCAACCTGCTGCGCGAAGGCCTCGACATGCCCGAGGTGTCGCTGGTCGCGATCCTCGATGCCGACAAGGAAGGTTTCCTGCGCTCGACGGGTTCGCTGATCCAGACGATCGGCCGCGCGGCGCGCAACGTGAACGGTCGGGCGATCCTGTATGCCGACCGCATCACGGGCTCGATCCAGCGTGCGCTCGACGAAACCAATCGGCGCCGCGCCGAAGCAGATCGAGTACAACGATTGCAGCACGGCATCACGCCGCAGTCGATCCGCAAGGCGGTGCAGGACGTCATGGAAGGCGCGCGGCCGAGGGCAGGGCCGGGCAGGCAGGCGCGGCCGACGCGGTTACGAGGAGCCGGGCAGCCTGATTCCGCCCGAGCAGGCCATGAAGCGGATCAAGAAGCTCGAGGCGGAGATGTACAAGCACGCCCGCAACCTCGAGTTCGAGCAGGCGGCGCAGTCCGCGACCAGATCGAGAAGCTGCGGCACCAGGCGTTCGGCGTGCCGGGCGCGATCGCCGGTTAGGCACGAAAAACACTGTCGGCCGGGCCTCTTTCCATCCCGCGGCGCCTTCCTGTATCCTTCGCGGCTCTTTGAAGGGCGCATAGCTCAGCGGTAGAGCACTACCTTGACATGGTAGGGGTCCGTGGTTCGATCCCACGTGCGCCCACCACGATCCCGCAACTAAGGTGATCGTGGCCCAATCAAAATGAGAACGCCCATGCCGGTCATCACCCTGCCAGACGGCAGCCAGCGCAGTTTCGAACAGCCGGTCACGGTGGCGCAAGTCGCCGCGAGCATCGGTGCCCGGACTTGCGAAGGCCGCACTCGCGGGACGCATCGACGGCAAGCTCGTCGATACCTCGCACGTGATCGACCGCGACGTCGCAGCTCTCCATCGTCACGGGCAAGGATCCCGACGGCCTCGAAGTCATCCGCCACTCCACGGCGCACCTGCTTGCCCAGGCCGTGCAGGCCGTCTATCCCGAAGCGCAGGTCACGATCGGCCCCGTGATCGAAGATGGCTTTTACTACGACTTCGCCTTCAGCCGGCCGTTTACGCCGGAAGACCTCGTCAAGTTCGAAGCGAAGATGCACGAGCTCGCGCAGGCAGACCTGCCGGTGAGCCGCCGCATCATGCCGCGCGACGAGGCGGTCGAAGACTTCAGGAAGCTCGGCGAACACTACAAGGCCGAGATCATCGCCAGCATCCCGGCGAACGAAGACATCAGCCTGTACGGGCAGGGCGACTGGTTCGACCTGTGCCGCGGCCCGCACGTGCCCAGCACGGGCAAGCTCGGCGCGTTCAAGCTGATGAAAGTCGCGGGCGCCTATTGGCGCGGCGATTCGAAGAACGCGATGCTCCAGCGCATCTACGGCACCGCGTGGAACGATGAAAAGAGCCTCAAGGCGTACCTGACGCGGCTGGAAGAAGCCGAAAAGCGCGATCATCGCAGCCTCGGCCGCGAACTCGACCTTTTCCACACGCAGGAAGAGGCGGTCGGCAGCGTGTTCTGGCACGCGAAGGGCTACACGCTCTGGCGCAACGTCGAGGACTACATGCGCGCGAGGCTCGACGTCGCCGGCTACCAGTGAGGTCAAGACCCCGCAGCTGATCGATCGCGTGCTGTGGGAGAAGTCCGGGCACTGGGAAAACTATCGCCCGAACATGTTCATCGCGGAGTCCGAGGACCGGGTCCTGGCGGTCAAACCGATGAACTGCCCGGGTCACATCCAGATCTTCAGCCAGGGCATCAAGTCGTACCGCGACCTGCCGCTGCGCATGGCCGAATTTGGGGCGTGCCATCGCAATGAGCCTTCCGGGGCGCTGCACGGCCTGATGCGCGTGCGCGCCTTCACCCAGGACGACGCCCATATCTTCTGCACCGAAGACCAGATCAATTCGGAGACGGTCGAGTTTTGCGACCTGCTCATGAGCGTCTACCGGGACTTCGGCTTCAACGAAGTCCGGGTCAAGTTCTCGGACCGCCCCGAGAAGCGGGCCGGCAGCGACGCGACCTGGGACAAGGCCGAGCGCGCACTGCTAGGCGCCGTCCAACTGGCGGGGCTCGAATACACCCTGAACCCGGGCGAGGGGGCGTTCTATGGCCCGAAGCTCGAGTTCGTGCTCCGGGACGCGATCGGCCGGGACTGGCAATGCGGCACGCTGCAGGTCGATTTCGTGCTGCCCGAGCGCCTGGGCGCCGAATACATCGGCGAGGATGGGGCTGCCCACCGCCCGGTCATGCTGCATCGGGCGATCCTGGGCTCCATGGAGCGATTCCTGGCCATCCTCATCGAAAACCACGCCGGGAAGTTCCCGACCTGGCTGGCCCCGGTGCAGGCCGTGGTCATGAATATCACCGACGGGCAGGCCGATTACGTGCGCAAAGCGACCGAATTCTTGAAAAATCAGGGGCTTCGGGTCGAAATGGATTTGCGAAACGAGAAGGTCGGCTTTAAAATCCGCGAACACACCTTACAGCGGGTCCCGTACCTGCTGGTCGCGGGCGACCGCGAATCAGGGTCAAACTCGTTGGCCGTGCGCACGCGCAACGGCAAGGATCTCGGATCGATGGGCCTCGAAGCCGTCGCCGCGAAGCTTGCTGAAGAAGTCGCGAGCCGCGGCCGTACTGTTTTAGAGGACTAACGCATCACTGCTCCAACGACCAAGCGCATCCGGCGCAATGAAGAGATAACGGCCGTAAGCCTCCGCGTGATCGGAGCAGACGGCGAGCAAATCGGGGTAATGACCCGCTTTGCGGCACTCGAGATGGCCACCGCGCAGGGACTCGATCTGATCGAAGTCTCGCCGATGGCAGATCCGCCGGTCTGCAGAATCATCGACTTCGGCAAGTTCCAGTTCGAACAGAACAAGAAGACTGCCCTGGCGAAGAAGAAGCAGAAGCAGATTCAGGTCAAGGAAGTAAAGTTTCGCCCTGGAACCGATGAAGGCGATTATCAGATCAAGCTAAGGAATCTGATTCGCTTTTTCGAAGAAGGGGACAAGGCCAAGGTAACGTTACGTTTCCGTGGCCGAGAGATGGCGCACACGGACATCGGCAGGCAAATGCTGTCGCGGTTGCAGCAAGACCTCTCCGCGGTAGCGGTGGTCGAGCAGCATCCGCTGATGGAAGGCCGGCAGATGGTCATGATGTTGGCGCCAAAAAAGAAGTAAGGACGGCTTCGGCCGTCTTTCGCCCTCGAGCCGCGGCGCAAGCCAAGGGGAGATGGGCCAACAAACAGGAGTCATTTTATGCCCAAGTTGAAGACCAACCGGGCTGCGGCAAAACGTTTTCGCAAAACAGCGAGCGGTTTCAAGCGCGGCCAGTCGCAGAAGCGACATATCCTCACCAAGAAGTCGAGCAAGCGTAAGCGTCAGCTGCGTGGCACCACCATGGTCGCCAAGCAGGATCTTTGCCGTCTCGAACAACTTCTTCCACACGCCTGAGGATGTGACCCATGGCACGAGTTAAACGTGGCGTCGTCGCTGGACGCCGGCACAAGAAGGTCCTCGCCAAGGCGAAGGGTTACTACAACGCACGCCGCAAGGTGTATCGCACGGCGAAGCAGGCGGTCATCAAGGCCGGCCAGTACGCGTACCGCGACCGTCGCGCCAAGAAGCGCGACTTCCGCGCGCTGTGGATTACGCGTATCAACGCGGGTGCCCGTACGTTCGAGATTTCGTACAGTCGCCTGATGGCAGGCATCAAGGAAGCTGGCCTCGAGATCGACCGCAAGATGCTTGCGGATCTCGCGGTGCACGACCTCGAGGCGTTCGGCAAGATCGTCGAGCAGGCCAAGGCGAGTCTCGCGGCTGCTGCCCCCGCCGCGTAACGATGCCTGATCACGGCTGCGCGCAGGCGCGGCCGCGGTCTCGATCGAGAAGAGGCCGGAGCGCGCAGGCGACCCGGCCTTTTTTTTCGCAGCCGCACTGATGGGAACCCTGGCGCGATGAGCGATACGACCCTCAATCCCAGTCTCGACGAACTCGCTGCCGACGCTCGCAGACGCGTCGACGTTTGCGGCAGCCTCGCCGATCTCGAGGCGCTCAAGATTGAGTTCTTCGGCAAGAAGGGCGCGATCACGGCCCAGTTGAAGTCGCTCGGCGGACTGGCGCCCGACGCACGCCGCGAGGCCGGTGCGCGCATCAACGCGGTGCGTGACACCATCGGCATGTTGTTCGAAGCGCGGAAGGTCGAGCTCGAACGTGTCGAACTCGAACGCAAGCTTGCGGCGGGCCGCATCGACGTCACACAACCCGGTCGCGGCCAACAGCCCGGCGGCCTGCACCCGCTCACGCGTACGCGACGTCGCATCGAGACGCTGTTCCGGAATGCCGGGTTCTCCGTCGAGGACGGGCCCGAAGTCGAGGACGACTGGCACAACTTCGAGGCGCTCAACATCCCCGCGAACCATCCCGCGCGGGCGATGCACGATACGTTCTACTTTCCCGATGGTCGCCTGCTGCGCACGCATACATCCCCGGTGCAGGTGCGCGCCATGCTGCGCGGCAAGCCGCCGCTGCGCCTCATCGTGCCGGGGCGCGTCTATCGCTGCGATTCCGACATGACGCACACGCCCATGTTTCACCAGGTGGAAGGCCTCGTCGTCGACGAGAACGTAAGCCTCGCCAATCTCAAGTCCGTGCTGCATGAATTCGTAGAGCAGTATTTCGAGCGCAAGCTCGGCATCCGCTTCCGGTCCTCGTACTTTCCATTCACGGAGCCCTCGGCCGAAGTGGATATCGAGTGCGTGTTCTGCAGCGGCGCTGGCTGCCGCGTCTGCAAGCAGACCGGTTGGCTCGAAATTGCCGGCTGCGGCATGGTGCACCCCAACGTGCTCAGAAACGTCGGCATCGACCCCGAGCGTTACACGGGCTATGCCTTCGGCATGGGCATTGAACGCCTGACCATGCTGCGTTACAGCGTCAACGACATCCGGCTCTACTTCGAGAACGACCTGCGCTTCCTGCGGCAGTTCGGCTGAGACCGCGAGCGACCGACCAAGGAACCTGGATGCGTATCAGTCTGCAATGGTTGGGTGACTGGCTCCGCGACGTGCCGAAGCCACGCGAGCTCGCGACGCGTCTCACGATGGCCGGCCTCGAGGTAGAGGGCGTCGTCCGCCGCGGCGCCGCCGCTGGCAGGCGTGATCGTCGGCGAAATTCTGCAGTGCGTGCCACACCCCAATGCCGACACACTCGCGGTCTGCCAGGTCAGCACCGGCAAGGAGACCGTGCAGATTGTCTGCGGCGCGCCGAATGCGCGCGCCGGCCTGAAGGCGCCGCTCGCAATGATTGGCGCCCAGTTGCCGGGCGGCCTGCAGATCAAGCAAGCCAAGCTGCGCGGCATCGATTCGTTCGGCATGCTCTGCTCGGCCCGTGAACTGGGACTCGACGACGACGCGAGCGGTCTGCTCGAACTGCCGCCCGAACTGCAGACAGGCGCGCACCTCGTGGAAGCGCTCGCGCTCGACGACACGATCTTCGAAATCAACCTGACGCCGAACCGCGGGGACTGCATGAGCGTGCTCGGCGTGGCACGTGAGGTGGCCGTGCTGACCGGCGGTCGCGTCAACGGTCCGGTCATGAATCCGGTTCCGGCGACTTCGAGCGAGACATTTCCCGTGACGCTGGTGCCTGGCGCGGGCTGCGCGCGATTTGCGTCGCGCGTGATCCGCGGCCTGGATCCGCAGGCCAAAGCGCCGGCGTGGATGCAGGAGCGGTTGCGCCGCGCGGGATTGCGTTCGATCAGTGCGGCCGTCGACGTCACGAACTACGTGATGCTCGAGCTCGGCCAACCGATGCACGCCTACGACCTGCGCGAACTCGAGGGCGGCATCGTCGTGCGCCGCGCGACGGCAGGCGAATCACTGAAGCTGCTCGACGGGCGCGACATCACGCTCGATCCCGACCGTGCTCGTGATTGCCGACGAGAAAAAACCCTGGGGCTGGCCGGCGTAATGGGCGGCGAGCATTCGGGCATCGGCGCTACGACCACCGACGTGCTGCTCGAGGTCGCATTTTTCCTGCCCGATGCGGTTGCCGGCCGTGGCCGCCGTTATGGAATCGTCACGGATGCCTCGCAACGTTTCGAACGCGGCGTCGATCCCACGCTCCAGGAACGCGCAATCGAGCGCGCGACGCAATTGCTTTGCGCGGCCGCGGGGGGCAATCCGGGGCCGACGCAGCTCACACAACTGACCGCGGAGCTGCCGCAACAACCGATCGTGCGGTTGCGTCCCGAACGTGCGCGACGCGTGATCGGCGCCGACATCGGCGACGCAGCGATCGAAGAGATCCTGCGCAATCTCGGCATGAGCCTGACGCGCGATGCGGCGGGCTGGGACGCGGTCGCCCCGCCGTGGCGCTTCGACATCGCGATCGAAGAGGACCTGATCGAGGAGGTCGCGCGCGTGTACGGCTTCGAGCGCATCCCGGAAACCGTGCAGCCGGCTCGCCAACCGCTGGCGCCGGTTACCGAGACAAGGGTCGGCATCGACACGATCACGGACTTGCTCGTGCAGCGCGGTTACCACGAGGCCATCACGTACAGCTTCATCGAACCAGCGCTGCAGAGACTGTTCGTTCCCGACGCCGCGACACTCGAACTGACGAACCCCATTTCAACAGACCTTGCTTCGATGCGTGCCTCGCTGTGGCCCGGACTCGTGACGGCGCTCGCCGCGAATCAGCGGCGCCAGCAGCCGCGGGTGCGGCTGTTCGAAGTAGGCCGAAAATTCGTGATCGACCCTGTAGGCGCGCTGCGAGAGGTCGCGGTCGTAGCCGGAATCGCGGCAGGTTCGGCGCTGCCGGAGCAGTGGGGTGCCGCGAAGGCACCCGTCGATTTTCATGACGTCAAGGCGGACGTCGAAGCGCTGGCGCGCGCAACCGGCGCGAACGCTGAATTTCGCTTCGAGACCCAGTCGCATCCGGCGCTACACCCGGGACAAACGGCGCGCATCGTTCGTGACGGACTGGCCACGGGCTGGATCGGTCGCTTGCACCCAAGTATCGAGAGCAAGCTCGACTTGACATATTCCGCCCTGGTGTTTGAACTCGAACTGGAAACGGCATTTGCGGCGCGAGTGCCCCAATTCGCCGACGTTTCGCGATTCCCAGCGGTGCGCCGTGATCTCGCGGTGGTCGTCGCAGAGCCGGTTACCGTGCAGAACCTGCTGGATCGCATCCGCAGTGCGGCCGGAGCATTGCTGCACGACGCCGTCGTGTTCGACATATATCGCGGCGCGGCCATAGAAACAGGTCGCAAGAGTGTGGCGATAGGCTTGAATTTACAGGACGTTTCCCGCACGCTTACTGACGAAGAGACGGATGCCGTCGTGGCCCGGGTCGTCGCGGATTTAGAGCGTGAGTGCGGTGCCACGATACGAGATAGATAACTACTAAAATGGCATTGACGAAGGCGGAAATCGCCGAAGCACTGTTTGACCAGCTCGGTCTCAATAAGCGTGAGGCCCGCGAGCTCGTCGATCTGTTCTTCGAAGAGCTAAGGAAAGCACTGGCGAACGGTGAACAAGTGAAGCTGTCCGGTTTTGGCAACTTCGACCTGCGCAGCAAGAACCAGCGTCCTGGCCGCAATCCAAAGACCGGCGAGGAGATCCCGATCAGCGCTCGCCGCGTCGTGACCTTCCGTCCCGGCCAGAAGCTGAAGGCGAGGGTGGAAGCTTATGCTGGAACCAGCCAATAACGACGAGCTGCCGGCGATACCCGGCAAGCGCTATTTCACGATCGGTGAGGTCAGTGAACTCTGTGGCGTGAAGCCGCACGTGCTGCGCTACTGGGAGCAGGAATTTCCGCAGCTGAAGCCGGTAAAGCGGCGCGGCAACCGTCGCTACTACCAGCGCCAGGACGTGCTCGTGATCCGCCAGATCCGCGCGCTGCTTTACGACCAGGGCTTCACGATCGGCGGAGCGCGCAATCGCCTCGATGGCGAGGAAGCCCGTGTCGATGTCACGCAGTCGCACCAGCTCGCGCGGCAGCTGCGGGTCGAGCTCGAAGAACTCATCAAGATCCTGCGCCGCTGACCGGATCGGCTATAATCCGCGCCCGGTCGGAGCGTGGCGCAGTCTGGTAGCGCACTTGCATGGGGTGCAAGGGGTCCCGAGTTCGAATCTCGGCGCTCCGACCAACTAAAAAACCACAAAAGCCTTCGTGGTCGCATCCGTGCCCAACAAACGGCTGATTGTTGAACCGCCCGATGCCTTCAGTAGCTGGCCAGTTGAATCCCGCTGTTTTCTGTCGCGATATAGATATGTCCGGCTGCCACGTTGTTATAGGTATCGGACGCACCACTGGGCCATTCCACGGTCAGGTTTACCGTGGTGTTGTTGGCCAGACCGAAGTGCAACCGCCTCTGGTTCTGCGACCAGCGATGATAGCCCTCGTTCTGTTCCCGCACCTGAGTTACACCACCAGCCGTGGCAAAGACCTTGGCGCCAATCCATCACGATTCGATGACGTGCCCACCAGGTCGATCTCGATCCAGTTTCGAACCGGGCTGGTGTTCCTGAATAACTGGTAGGGCCCGTTGTTGCGTTGTTGTGGCCGCAGGTTCATGCCGTTGGCGACCAGGAAATCGAGCCGCCCGTCCAGGTCATAGTCGGCGCTTACCACTGTCTCAGCGACACCTGCCTGCTGGCCCACCGCGACGCCGATCGGCCCGGCCGCGCCACCCGCTCCGGGGACCTGATGAAATACTCCATTGCCATCGTTTTCCAGAAGAATGTCCGCGACGTTCAGCACGCCGCCGCGACAGGCCAGGAAGATATCCTGGTCCATGTCGTTGTCGAAGTCGCCGGCTACGCCGCTCACGCAGGAAATCTTGGTGGCTCAAATTGCTGGCCGCGGTACGGTCCGTGATGCGTGTCGGCAGGTTCGACAGCAGAACGGGCGCAAGCGGCTTGTCGCTCGCCGGTAATCCCTGTTGCCACGAGACCGGTCACGGGCGCGGAACTTTGCACTTCGATATAGGTGTATGTCCATTTGCCGTTGAAATACTGATTGAAGGTCCAGGTCTGTGTGCCTGGATCGTAGCCAACGTACAGTTCGGCATTGGTCGCCGCCGGATTACGCGGTTTCATCCCGTGCGTAGAGGAACTCGACGGATCGAGCGTGAAGGTGTTCGCCGATGGATGCACACCGTTCTGTCCGATATATGATGTTGGTGAAATTGACGAAGGTCTTGTTCCAGTCCAGCCTGACCTGCAGAACACCGGCCGACCTGAAGCTGAAGCCGCGGTCTTTGCCGATGAACTGCGCCTCGACCTGATTGCCGTTAAAGGCGACCACCTCGGACGGTCGCAATGCGCCGCGCAGCAGCAGCATGTCGTTGCGCAGGTTGCGGTCGAAATCGCCGACTACGATGTCATTGACGTTAGTCGTCGCCGGAAGCGACGACGTGACGTCGCGCCAGGGCCTGCTCGACATATTCCATGCCTGGGCGAAGGGGCCGCCGCTCTTGACGCAGACAAGCTCGAGCACGCCGTCATTATTCAGGTCGATCAGCACCGCGTACTGGTTGTCGTTGCAGACGAATCCGGTGCCGCCCTTGCCATTGACGAAGACGCCTCCGCTCTGTTTGAACAGTGGCGCCGCGTAGAAGGTCAGAAGCGCCGTTTCCAGTAATCGGTCGCCGTCTGAATCGAACCAGATGGGCATCCGGCCGCCCAGGTCAGCATCGAAGGCAAAGCCGTATTGAGTCGTGCGGTTGTAGAGCTTGCCGTTGACGTTGACCATGAACTGGATGTTGCAGCAAATGCCGTTGGAAACGACCAGGTCCTGGTCGCCGTCGTTGTCGAAGTCCACCCAACTCGCGCCGTGGGTATCCTCGAGAGCACCGGCGCCTGTCCAATATCGCTCGGGGTCGAGCTGGGTAATCGCATTGGTGAACGTTCCGTTCCTATTGTTCAGGTAAATGGAATGCTTGCGCGCGTGATTGTTGAGAAAAAGATCCGGGTAGCCGTCCCCGTTCACGTCGCCCCAGGATGCCCCGTACGACACGCTCCTGGCAGTGAATCCTGCCGGGGCGGACACATTGGAAAATGTGATTTCGGCGCCGACCGGCGACGCTGCCATTAGCGCAGCGCAAACGAACGTAATCGAAATCGGGCGGCTGAACCAGGTATCGGATGAGAAATTCCAACCCATGAGATTCCCCGTTCTTATCGCGGGTATGGCACTTCAAGGCTGCAAGTTGCGGGCCAGTCGCATGCGTGATACGAATAATCAGAAGGTTAGGTGAGCGGCCGTACGATCGACCGGGCTCGCCGCGCCGCGTTATGTAAGAAATCTCGACGGCAAAGCCGATCGACGCACCCCGCAAACCGGGTCCGAAGGGTCCCGAGTTCGAATCCCGGCGCTCCGACCAGCTCGAATCCCCAAGGCCCGAATCAGCGTCGGGCCTTTTCGTTCCCGGCGTTCAACTCCAGCGCACCGGTTTGACCGGGCCCCGGGCGGCGATTAATCTGCGCAACATTCGCATACACCGGCGCGTCGCGCCGCGTGGCTCGACGCCGCGCAATGCCTGCCCCGTTCCGAGGATTTTCCAATGCCACTGCCAGCACCGGTCTCGCGCAGCCTGCTCAACCGTCGCGAAATCACCTGTGAGGGTTATCTGCGCGACGACGGATTGCTCGACATCGAAGGACATTTGCGCGACTCGCGTGGTCATGACCTGGTCGGCACGATCTCCCGGTCCGTCAAGCAGGGCGATGCCATTCACGATATGTGGGTGCGTCTCACGATTGACCAGGCGCTGACAATCGTCAGCGTCGATTGCGCCACGGATGCAACGCCATACGCGACCTGTCACGGCGCCGTGCCGAACATGCAGCGCCTCATCGGCGTCAAGGTCGCCAGCGGCTTCAAGAAAGAGGTCCATTTGCGGATCGGCGGCACTGCGGGTTGCACTCACATCGTCTCGCTGATCGAAGCGATGGCTACCGTTGCACTGCACGCGGTTGTAGGATCGCGCAGGCATGAAGGCGGCCGGCAGGCGGTCCACAGTACGTTTGGTCCTGGCAAGGACGGCAAGCCGCGGTTGCTCGATACCTGCATTTCTCACGCGGCGGACGGCCCGATTGCCCCGAAACTCTGGCCCGATTACTTCCGGGACAAGGCTTGATGCCAAAGATCACGTTCATCACGCATGCGGGCCAGACGCACTTTGTCGAGGCGAGGATCGGCGACTCGCTGATGCAGGCAGCGACGTCGAACATGGTGCCGGGCGTGCTGGCCGATTGCGGCGGCAACCTCGCGTGCGCAACGTGCCATGTGTACCTGGATGACACCTGGGGCGGGCGGGTCGCCGAGCAGTCCGACGACGAAAAAGGCCTGATGGAATTCGCGCTTGGCGTGCGTCCTGGCGAAAGTCGCCTCAGTTGCCAGATAGAGATTACAGCGGAGCACGACGGCCTGGTCGTGCATCTGCCGGAATCCCAGATTTAGCAGCGCCGAACTTGCGCTATCTTTGGCGCATGGACACCGCACAGACTCGAGCCACCCTGACCGTCGCGCTGATGGCGGCATTCGCGGACGGGCTCAACGACGATCGCGAACGCGCCTCGATCAAGCAATTGACGGAGGCGCTCGGGCCGGAAAGCGGCGTGGACTTGCCGGCGTTGTACCGCGAGGTGCTGCTGCAGAAGCCCGACCTTGTCTCCGTCGTCGCACCGCTGACCACCTCCGATTCACGCCAATTCGCGTATGAAATGGCCGTGGGCGTCATCAACGCGGACGGCGCGCAGGGGCACGCCGAAAGCGAATTCCTGTCGCGGCTGGCGGCGGCATTGCAGATACCCACGGCCGCTGCAGGAGCGGTCAACGCCGAAGCGATGGCCGTGGCCGACGCGGCAATCGATAGCGAACCGATACCGGCGGCACCATTGGACGCTGTCGGCACCGCTCGCACGGGGACCGTGCTCGGGAAGGCGAACATCAGCCAGGCCCAACTGGACCAGACCATCGTGAAGGCTTCGATCACGAACGCCGCGCTCGAACTGCTGCCGGAGTCGCTTGCCTCGATGGCGATCATTCCGTTGCAGATGCGCCTGGTCTACCGGATCGGCAAGGCCTACGGCTACGAGATGGACCGCTCCCATGCAAAGGATTTCCTCGCGACGCTCGGCGTCGGGGTCGACGTCCCAGTACCTCGAGCAATTCGTCCGCAAGTTGCTCGGCGGCCTGCTGGGCACCGTCGCAGGCGGTCTCGGTCGCGGCGTTGGCAGGCAAGCCGCGAGTTCCGGGCTGACTTTTGCGACGACCTACGCACTCGGCCGGGTTGCGGAGCGGTATTACGCCGGCGGGCGTACGCTCGACACCGCCACGCTCAAGCAGACGTTCACGGCACTCCTGGCGGAGGCACGTGGCATCGCACCGCAATACCAGACGCAGATCCAGGACGCGGCCCGCACGATCGATATGCGTCGCCTCGCGTCGCTGGTCAAGCAGGTCTGAAACACGGTCGACGTTCGGCAGCTGCGCTCGCTCGCTCACGAGTACGTAACGGCGTGCGCGCGTTCGGGTCGCTCGAGATGGGGCACGCCGTTGAACGTGACGACCCGTGCCCCTGAACTGGCACGAACGATTTCGGTAACGCCGGTATTGCGTGTCTGCAGGTTGAGTTGAATCGCTGCCTGCGGACCGGCCTCGAGCGCCGCCGCCGTGTAGCGCCCGATGACGCCGCCGGAACTCACGATCAGCACGTTCGCGTCGCGCTCGAGACCGTCGCACAATTCGCGCGCACCGCCGAGCCGATGCGTCCGCCGAACTCGTCCCAGCTTTCGCCGTTGACTGATCGGTCCGTCGTGCCGCGCCCAGGCAAACAGTGATTCACGGATCGCCCTGAAGTAGCCGCTGCCGGTCGCCAGCCGCCCGCAAGCGCCTGCATCCGGTCGCCTTCGAAGAACGCGAGCAGGCTCGCATGGTCGTACTCGTTGAAGCGCGCGTCGCGGACCGGCGAGCGACCTCGCACGACATCGACTCCAGCATCAGGTCGCACGTGTGCCACCTGCCGCTGCAAGCGTGCCCGAGGCGACGCGCGCGAACTGCAGGCCACGAGCAGCGAAATGCTCGCCGAGCCAGTTCGACTGCTGCATGCCGAGGGCGGTGAGTGAATCGTAGTTGCCGGTAAAGTCCGGCTGGCCGTGGCGGACGAGGTAGAGATAGGGCATAACGCATCGCAGTTTAGTGCAGCGAGGCGCACGCGTGACCCACCGATCCTCCAGCCACCGTTCCAGCCTTCCGGCGTGATCACCCTGACGACCGACTTCGGCCTGCGCGACCCGTTCGTCGGCGTCATGAAAGGACAGGTGCTGCGACGGTTCGCCGCCGCGCAACTCGTCGACCTGACGCATGAAGTGCTCGCGCACTGGCCGGCCGAGGCCGGGCTTCTGGCTCGGACGCTCGTTCAGGTACTTCCCCACGGGCACCGTTCACGTGGCGGTGGTGGACCCGGGCGTCGGCAGCTGCGCGCGACATTGCCGTCGTCGAAGCGGAGGGCCACGTCTTCCTGGCGCCCGATAACGGGTTGCTGGCCGGCGTGCTCGAGCGCCTCCCGCAGCGACCGGTGCTGCGACACGTCGACGAGCGAATCCTTCCCGGCCTCGGCATCCATCGTCCCGAGCGCGACGTTCCATGGCCGCGACATCTTCGCGCCCCTCGCGGCGGAGATTGCCGCGGGCCGACTGGCGCTGGCCGCGCTCGGCCCGGAGGTCGAAGAGCTGACACCTGGCTGGATGGAGGAACCGGTGGTCACGCCGTCACAGGTCACGGGCGCCGTGATCACGGTGGACCACTTCGGCAATCTGTTCACGAATATCGACGCGACCCACCTCACGGGACTGGTACAGCCAGTCGTGCGTGCCGGGGGTCATGAAATTGCGGTTCGGCGCACCTATGCGGACGTACGTCCCGGGGACTACCTGGCCCTGATCAACTCTTTCGGGGTCCTCGAGGTTGCCCGGGCCGAGAAGAGCGCCGCGGAAGGGCTGGGCCTGGACCGCGGCGCACCGGTCACCGTATGCCCCCGCGGGGCCCCATAAGCGTTTGATTCGGTAGGGGAACCCGGCAGCCTGCGTCGCTGTCTCATGGTCGGGCCGGTTCGCCTCAGCTTCCCGCCGTGGAAGGGCTGATGCGGGGCCGCCAAGCCGGCCGGGCGGCAAGACCGTTGCGATGCAAAACGGACTTGTTGAGATGCGGTCCGATCCGTGTATAGTTCGCAGCCTTGTGCCTGCACCACATGCAGGCAGCATCTTGATAAACAAGGGTTTTCTCAGGATCGCGAAATGGAACGAGACGAGGAACACTTCGACTTGGACGAAGAATTCGTGGCAGGCGCGGAAGAAGGCGAGGACTACGACCGCTTCATCGAACGCGTTGATCGCCGTAAACAGGCCGTCAAGAAAGGCAAGGCTGCGTGGAGCAAGCTCGAGGACGTGCTTGCCGAAAAACGCCTCCAGAAGGAATTGAAAGACTTCTACGAAGACAAGTAGCGCAAAGACACGGGCCCCCGGCTCCTGACTCGGGGAGCCAGTGACGGTCCGGATCGACTCAGACGCCGGACCTCGTCAGGCAAGAATGAAAGCGGCGCCACAGTACGCGTCGCCCCGGGGTCCGCTCGATGGCCAGCCACACCGAATCCAACTGGGTCGTCCTCAAATTTGGGGGCACCAGTGTTTCGAGCGTCAGCAACTGGAAAAATATTGCGGCCGTCGTGCGCGAGCGGCTGGCTGAAGGCCTGCACCCGTTCATCGTGCACTCGGCGCTTTCCGGCATCACGGACCGCCTCGAGCAATTGCTCGCAAGGCGCTGACCGGCGACTGGGAACCGGTCATGGACCAGATCGAGCGTCGCCACATGGACCTCGCGCGCGACCTCGGCCTCGACCTCAGCTCGCCGACCTCGAACGACCACTTCACGGACCTGCGCCGCAGCGCCGAAGGCATCCACCTGATCGGCGAAGTCAGCGACCGCTTGCGCGCACGCGTTATGTCCAATGGCGAGTTGATGGCCACGCGACTCGGTGCCGCGTTCCTGGCGCACGAGGGCATCGACGCGCAGTGGCTCGACGCACGGACGCTGCTGCACGCCGAAGAGCGCCCCAACGCTTCCGCGCGATCGAACTACCTTTCGGCCACCTGCAACTTCGAACCCGATCGCCGAGTTCCAGAGCGCCTCGCTGCGGGCCGCAAGGTGCTGATCACGCAGGGTTTCATCGCGAGCGACGCGAGAGGCGATACGGTGCTGCTCGGGCGCGGCGGCTCGGATACGTCCGGCAGTTATTTTGCGGCCAAGCTCGGCGCTCGGCGACTGGAAGTCTGGACGGACGTGCCGGGCATGTTCACGTCGAATCCGAAGTCGGTGCCGAACGCGCGCCTGCTGAAATCGCTCGACTACGACGAAGCACAGGAAATCGCGAGCAGCGGCGCCAAGGTGTTGCACCCGCGCTGCATCCTGCCCGTGAAGCAGTATGCGATTCCGCTCTACGTGCACGCGACTCAGACACCGGAGTTGATGGGCACGGTGGTGACACCGACGGGCGGCGATGGCGGCGCGCGGGTCAAGGCGGTTTGCATCAAGAAGGGCATCACGCTCCTCTCGATGGAGACGCTCGGCATGTGGCACCAGGTCGGCTTCCTTGCCGATGCATTCGCGGTGTTCAAGGACCATGGGCTGTCGATCGACCTCGTCTCGACCTCCGAGACCAGCGTTACGGTGTCGCTCGATCCCGCCGCGAACGCGCTCGACGGCCGCATGCTCGATGCGTTGCTGGATGCGCTCTCGAAGCTCTGCCGCGTGGAAGTGATCGGCCCGTGCGCCGCCGTGAGCCTCGTCGGCCGCAGCATCCGCGCGACGCTGCATCGCCTCGGCGACGCGCTCGAGTTGTTCGAGGAGCAGCGGATCTACCTCGTCTCGCAGGCCGCGAACGACCTGAACATCACGTTCGTCGTAGACGAGGAGCAGGGCGATCGGCTCGTGCGGCGCCTGCATGACGTCATCGTCTGGAACGCACCTTCGGACCACGTGCTCGGGCCCGACCTGGGAACAGATCCACGGCCTGACGCCGATGCACCCCTCGGGCGGGCCGCCGTGGTGGGCCGGACCGTCGAAAGGAGCTCATGCAGATTGCGCACGAGCACGGCAGCGCTTACGTCTACGACCGCGCATCGCTCGAACTCGCGGCCAAACGCCTGCTGGACATCGGGGGCATCGACCGCGTGTTCTACGCCATGAAGGCGAATCCGCACCGGGACATCCTGCGCACGTTTGCAGGGCTCGGCCTGTCGTTCGAGTGCGTTTCGCAGGGTGAATGCGAACGGGTAATGGAGGTCGTGCCCGGCATCAATCCGGACAAGATCCTGTTCACGCCGAATTTCGCGCCCCGGTCGGAGTACGAATGGGCGCTCGCACACGGGCGTGCACCTGACGATCGACAATCTCTACGCCTTGCGCGAATGGGGCGAGCTGTTCCGGGGCAAGGACGTGCTGGCACGCATCGATACCGGGTTCGGGCGGGGTCACCACGATCACGTCCGCACGGCCGGTGTGCATGCCAAGTTCGGGATCCCGCTGTTCGAGCTCGACGAACTCGAGCGACTCGTCAAGGCTTGCGGCGCCAGAGTGATCGGCCTGCATGCCCACACGGGCAGTGGTGTCTTCGAGGTTCGCAACTGGCAGGAAGTCGGCCAGCTGCTCGGCAACCTGGCGCAGCGATTTCCGCACGTGCGCGCAATCGACCTCGGCGGTGGCCTCGGGGTCCCCGAAAAGCCCGGCCAGGTGCCCGTCGACCTTGCGGCCATGCAGGGCGTCATCGATGAATTGCGCAAGCGATTGCCGAACCTCGGGATCTGGATCGAGCCAGGCCGCTACCTCGTCGCGCAGGCGGGCGCGCTCGTGGCCGAAGTCACGCAACTCAAGGGCAAGGGAGCCGTGCAGTACATCGGCGTTACGACCGGCATGAATTCGCTGATCCGGCCGGCCCTGTACGGTGCGCATCACGACATCGTGAACCTGACACGGTACGGCGAGCCGGGCAGCGAGGTTTACAACGTCGTCGGCCCGATCTGCGAGTCGGCCGACTACCTCGGTCACGAGCGGCTGTTGCCGCCGACCAAAGAAGGTGACGTGTTGTTGATCGCAAACGCCGGCGCGTATGGCCATGCGATGAGTTCGTCCTACAATCTGCGCGAACCGGCGCGTGAAGTGATCGTCTGACGGCCCGGTAGCGGGCGGAGTAGCGGCTTGAAGACTGCAATCGTCGGTTGGCGCGGGATGGTCGGATCGGTGCTCATGCAACGCATGGCCGCCGAGCGTGACTGGGATCATATCGACCCGGTGTTTTTCAGCACGTCCCAGGCCGGCAGCGCGGGCCCTGCCTTGCGGGCGCCAGGAGGCGCCATTGCAGGACGCCAGCGATGTGCAGGCGCTCGCCAGCTGCGACGTCGTCGTCACGTGCCAGGGCGGCGATTACACGAATGCGATTCACCCGCAATTGCGGGCGGCGGGCTGGAACGGCTATTGGATCGATGCGGCGTCTGCACTCCGGATGCGGGACGACGCGGTAATCATCCTCGACCCGGTCAACCGAGACGTGATCGATGCGGGCCTCGAGGCCGGCAAGCGCGACTACGTGGGCGGCAATTGCACCGTTTCGCTGATGTTGATGGCGCTGGGCGGTTTGTTCCGCGCAGGCCTGGTCGAGTGGATCACGGCGATGACCTACCAGGCCGCGTCGGGCGCCGGCGCGCAGAACATGCGCGAGTTGATCGAGCAGATGGGTGCGCTGCACACCGCGGCCGGTTCGTTGTTGCGCGACCCGGCCAGCGCCATTCTCGACGTCGATCGGGTCGTGACGTCGGAACTGCGTTCGGCTGATTTTCCGAAGAGCCAGTTTGGGGCGGCGCTCGCCGGCAGCCTGATTCCATGGATCGACAAGGACCTGGGTAACGGCCAGAGCCGCGAGGAATGGAAGGGCAGCGCCGAGACCAACAAGATTCTCGGGACGGCGGCGGGTGAGGCAATCCCGGTCGAGGGCATCTGCGTGCGCATCGGTGCGATGCGTTGTCACAGCCAGGCGATTGACCATCAAGTTGACACGCGACGTGCCTCTCGCCGAGATCGAGCAGGCGCTAAGCAGTGGCAGCGAATGGGTGCGCTACGTGCCGAATACGCGCGACGCCTCGATCAAGGGACTGTCACCGGCGCAGCGTGAGCGGCACGCTGGATATCGCGGTCGGTCGCGTGCGCAAGCTGGCGATGGGCGGCGAATACATCACCGTGTTCACGGTGGGCGACCAGTTGCTCTGGGGCGCGGCCGAGCCGATCCGGCGCATGCTGCGCATCCTCGTCGAAGCGAAGTCGTGACGTCCGGCGAGTCCGGGTCGGAGCTCGCGACGCTGGCCCGGCGTCTCGCGGAATTTGCACGGGAACGCGATTGGGACCAGTTTCATTCGCCGAAAAACCTCGCGATGGCGCTGGCCGGCGAAGCGGGTGAGCTGCTCGAGCACTACCAGTGGCTCACCGAGGCGCAAAGTTCGGAGCTGCCTGCCGAGACGAGAGACGCCGTCGCGCTCGAGATGGCCGACGTGCTGCTGTATCTCGTCCGACTCGCAGACAAGAGCGGCATCGACCTGCTCGGCGCGGCGCATCGCAAGATCGCACTCAACGCGCTGAAATATCCGGTTGCCGAGTTCAGGGGTAGCCCGCGCAAGTACGACGCCAGCCGGGACTGATGAGCGGCAGCCGCGAAATACAGTGACGGCAAGGAAACCGCCTCACCGAGGACGATGAGGCGGTTGAATGCCTGAAGATCGCAACGATCGTGCTGGGACCTGGCTCCTGAAATCGCTAGTCGAGCAGTTCCTTCGGCACGTTGCCGCCGTTCTTAGAAATCTCCCACAGCACGGCCTTGTGCAGCCAGATGTTCATCTTGGCCGAGTCACTCATGCCTTCGCGCGGATAGCCCAGCTCTTCGGCCAATTCCTTGCGTTCCGCCAGGCTGCTTTCCATGCCGAGCAGTTTCATGAGATCGACGATCGAAGTGCGCCAGTTGAGTTTCTGGGCATTGTCCGCGGCCAGCCGATCGAGCTTCACGGCGATATCGACCTCCGACATGGGCATCTGCGGCGGCGGCGTCTGCGAACCTGTCTGTCCCGCGCCGCGCTGTTGCGTCTGAGGCTGTGCCTGGGTCTGCTGCGTCGAGCCTTGCCGATTCGCGGTGCCAGGAGTGGCGCTCGTGCTCGAGGTGCCCGCGCCCGTCGAACCTTGCGCCTTTTTCCCCATGCCGAGCTTTTCGAGGATCTTGCCGAATACACTCATAATGCTATTCCTTTACTGTCGTGGCGGGCCAACCCTGGCCCTGAAGACGCAGTGTACGGGCGCAAGGCGATCAGTAAAAGATTGCCGCTTCGCGTCGCCTGCGCGATTCGCGGCGCTGTCGGCAAATGCCTCGGCCTTTCGCGCCGGGGCACGCTAGCATTGGTAACGATGACTGACACGGCACATATGATTTGAAACCGGAGGCGAACGACCTGGGCCGCGTGGGTCGCGCGCTGTTGCCACGCACAGTCGTCGTACTGGGGCTCGTGTCGCTGCTGAATGATGCAGCGAGCGAGATGATCACGCCGCTGTTGCCGATATTCCTGACTGCTACGCTCGGCGCCGGGCCGGCCATCGTCGGCCTTGTCGAAGGCCTCGCCGAGGCGACGGCGAGTGTCCTGAAACTTGTCTCGGGCCGTCTTGCCGATCGTGGCGTGCCGTCGAAATCACTCGTACTGACGGGCTACGGACTGTCGAACACCGTTCGGCCGCTGATCGGACTGGCGAGTGCGTGGGGCGCAGTCATTCTCCTTCGGTTCCTCGATCGTGTCGGCAAGGGCATACGCACGGCGCCTCGTGACGCGATGATCGCAGGGGCGGTGCCGGCCGCGCAGCGTGGCCGCGCTTTTGGATTTCACCGGTCGATGGACCACGCCGGTGCAGTCATCGGTCCGCTGCTGGCTTTTGGTTTGCTGAGTGCCAATGCGGATCTCGGACACGTGTTCCTGGCCTCGAGCGGTCCGGGCCTGCTGGTGCTGCTGCTGCTGATGTTTGGACTACCCGCCGGTGAACGTCTCGTCGCGCCACCGCAGGTACGGTTTTCATGGCGCAAGCTGCACGGCCGGCTGCGCGCGATGATCGTCGCGGCGGGTTGGCTCGCTCTCGCCAGCGTACCCGAAGTCTTTGTGGTGCTCTGGGCCACGCAGGCAGGCATGGCAATCAAGTGGGTGCCGCTCGTCTGGGCGGCGGCGAGTCTGGCGAAGATGCTGATCGCAATGCCGGCGGGCATTTTATCGGATCGCCTGGGCCGGACGCCGGTGCTGCTTGGCGGCTGGGGCGCACGCGTGGCCATCCTGCTGCTGCTCGCATTCATACATGCGCCGTCTGCGTACATCGTCTGGGTCTTGTTCATCGCTTATTCGATGACGCTGGCAATCACCGAACCTGCCGAACGTTCCTTGATCGGCGACCACGCGGGCGGAGCAACGAGGCACGGCATACGGCCTCTACCACCTCGCCAGTGGACTCCTGGTGCTGCCGGGCGCAGTCATCTTTGGCTCGCTCTGGGAAGCATTTGGATCGAGCACTGCGTTCGCCACTGCCGCCGTCATCACGGCGGGCGCAGCGGTGTGGATGCTGCAACTTTCCTGGACGGCCCGTCCCTAAGGACGCTGCCCGTGCCGCGATGCCAGCTCCTGCACGACGCGGTCGAGCGAGAGATTGCGGGCTTTCAACAGCACCAGAAGGTGATACATGAGGTCCGCACACTCGCCGATCAGCTCCGGGTCCTCGCGCGTAACAGCGGCGAGCGCTGTTTCAACACCTTCCTCGCCCACCTTTTGTGCGATACGCCCGAGACCCGCCGCATACAGCCGCGCGGTGTAACTGCCTTCCGGGCTTTCCGCGATTCGCCGTGCAATCGTTCCCTCGAGCAAGGCCAGGAAGGTGAGCCGGCCTGAAGCGGTCTCCCAGGCGTCCGCGAAACACGACACGGTGCCTTTGTGGCAGGTCGGCCCCAGCGGGTTCGCCAGCACCAGGATCGTGTCGTTGTCGCAATCGGTGCTCACCTGCACGACGTCGAGGTAATTCCCGGAGGTCTCACCCTTGGTCCACAGCTCATTGCGTGTGCGGCTGTAAAACACCACGCGGCCGGAACTCAGCGTCAGTCGCAGCGACTCCGGATTCATGTAACCCAGCATCAGCACGCGACCGCTTGCGGCGTGCTGCACGATTGCAGGCAACAGGCCATCGCCCTTGGCCCAGTCGAGCGTCTGCAACGCAGGCGCAAGTGCGTTCATGCTGCGGATCTCCACATGTTGACGGCGCAGAAATTCCTTCAGGTCGCCAATGGCGAGCGTTCCGTCGTGAAACACGCTTGCGGCCAATGCGCCATCGACGCGTGCTGTGGCGAACACGGAGGCGAAGTGCTCAGGCGCGCCCGCACCTCCGGATGCAATCAGTGGCACGGCGCAGATGTTGCGCACGGCCCGTAACTGCTCGATGTCGTAACCCGTGCGAACTCCGTCGCTCGCCATGCAGTTGAGCACGATCTCACCCGCACCGCGCTCCTGGACTTCGCGGGCCCAGTCGAGCGTGCGGCGGCGTGTACCCCGCGAACGCGTCGGATCGCCGGTGTACTGGTAGACCTCGAAATCGTCGTTCACCGTCTGGCTGTCGATGCCGACGACGACGCACTGCGAGCCGAAACGACGCGCGAGTGCATCGATGAGATCGGGCTCCGCGAGGGCAGGGGAGTTCACAGATATTTTTTCGGCGCCCGCGTTCAGCACGACCTCGGCCTCGGCCACGCTGCGAATGCCGCCGGCCACGCAGAAGGGAATGTCGAGCACGCTGGCGACGCGGCCGATCCACGCGCGATCGACCGTGCGCTGCTCAGGACTCGCGGTAATGTCGTAAAACACGAGTTCGTCGGCGCCTTCCGCGCAATAACGTTCGGCAAGTTCGAGAATATCGCCCACCACCCGGTGCTCGCGAAAGCGAACCCCCTTGACGACCTGGCCGTCGCGGACATCGAGGCAAGGGATTATGCGTTTTGCAAGAATGGCTCGAGCTCCTTGGCGGGGATACGGCCTTCGAGCAGCGCACGTCCGCTGATCACGGCGGCGACACCGGTATCGGCGAGCGCGCGCAGGTCTGCGCCGCTGCTGACGCCACCCGACGCCTGCCATCGCACCCCAGGGAAGCGACGAGTTGCTTCCGTATACAGTGCCAGGTTCGGGCCCGACAAGGCACCGTCTCGCGCGACGTCCGTGCAGAGCACGTGGCGCGCACCACGGGCGATGTAACTCGCGACAGCATCCCAGAGACTCGCTTCGGTCTGTTCTGCCCAGCCATGCGTCGTCAGGCGCGGTGTGCCTGCGGCATCGAGGCGCACGTCGAACGCCAGGACGATACGGTCGGCACCGAATTCGGCGAGCCAGGCTTCGACTTCGGCCGGACGCGTCACGGCAACGCTGCCAACGACGACCTTCTGCGCACCGAGATCGAGCAATTCGGCCGCGTCAGCGCGACTGCGCACGCCTCCGCCGACCTGGATCGATACGCCCGCGTCCGGCTGCGCGCAGCGCCTGCACGGCTGCACGGTTGGCTCGCGACCCGTCGCGTGCACCGTCGAGATCGACGACGTGCAGATAGGACGCGCCGAGCCCCCGATACATCGCAACGATTTCGGCCGGGTTCGTCGCATAGACGGTCTCGGCGTCGAAGCGTCCCTGGAACAGGCGTACGCAGCGGCCGCCACGCAGGTCGATGGCCGGGATCACTTGCATCAGGCGACGTTCATGAAATTGGCGAGCAGTCTCGCGCCTGCGCGCGCAGAGCGTTCCGGGTGGAACTGCGCGCCGAGAAAATTGCGTTCACGAACCAGCGCCGAGAATTCGCCACCGTAATCGGTCGTCGCGAGGGTCCACGGCCCGGGTGGCGCGACGAAACCGTGCACGAAATACACGTATTCATCGTCGGTCAATCCTTGCGTCAGGGTCGATTCCTGCCGGATGCGCAGCTGGTTCCAGCCCATGTGCGGGACGGGATAGCCCTCGCGCGGCGGCAGCCGGGTCACGCGTGCTGGAATGATGCCGAGACATGGTGTGGCATCTTCCTCGCTGCCGGCGAACAGCAATTGCATGCCGAGGCAGATCCCGAGCACCGGTTGCGTCAGTTGCGGAATGACGTCCGCCAACCCAAGTGCCTGCAAGCGCGCCATGGCATCGCCGGCCGCACCGACACCGGGCAGGATCACACGATGCGCGCGGCGCAGTTCGTCGGCGTCGGCCGTTACGTGCGACGACACGCCCAGCCGGTCCAGCGCAAAGCGCAGCGACGCGATGTTCGCGCCGCCATTCGCAACGATGGCGACGTCACTCATGAACCCGGCTCACAGCACGCCCTTGCTGCTCGGCAATTCGGTGCCTTCGAGGCGTACGGCCTGGCGCAGTGCGCGGCCTGTTGCCTTGAAGCAGGCCTCGACCATGTGATGCGTGTTCTCACCCTGGACAGAGACGTGCACTGCTGCGCCGAGGCTGTCGGCCAGCGACCGGAAGAAATGCGGCACGAGCTCCGTCGGCAGGCCACCGACCGACTCGCGTCCGAACTTGCCTTCGAAGACTGAATAGGCCCGGCCGGAAAGATCGATCGCCACCTGGGCGCGCGCCTCGTCCATCGGCAACAGGAAGCCGAAACGCGCAATGCCGCGCTTGTCGCCGAGCGCTTCGCGCAACGCCTGGCCGAGCGCCAGCGCGCAATCCTCGACCGTGTGGTGTTCGTCGATCTGCAGGTCGCCGCGGCAGGTCAATTCCAGGGCAAAGCCGCCGTGACGTGCGACCTGCTCGAGCATGTGATCGTAGAAGCCGATCCCGGTTGCAATCGCGATCGGCGCCGTGCGGTCGAGGTTCACGCGCACCTGGATATCCGTTTCCTTGGTCGTGCGTCGAATCTCCGCGGCACGCTCGCGCCGGCACAACTGCGCGACTATCGCAGGCCAGGTGGCGCCGGCGGCCCCATCGGCACGGACCCTGAGTCCCGCGATGCCGAGGTTCGCCGCGAGCTGCAAATCCGTATCGCGGTCGCCAATCACGTAACTGTCCTGACGATCCAGCGGATTCTCACGCAGGTACTGCGTCAGCAGGCCAGTCTTTGGCTTGCGGCAAGCGCAGTCGTCTTCGGGCCGATGCGGGCAGAAAAACTCGGCATCGAACTCGATTCCCTGCGAGGCGAACAGGTTCCGGATGAATTCCTGTGGCTGCGCGAAAGTCTCCTGGGGGAACGAGGTCGTGCCCAGCCCGTCCTGGTTGCTGACGAGCACCATCCGGTAGCCCGCGCGCTTCAGTTCGAGCAGCGCCGGAATCACGCCAGGCAGCAGGCGAATCTTCTGCAGGCTGTCGACCTGCTGATCGGGCGGCTCCTCGACGAGCGTGCCGTCGCGATCGATGAACAGCACACGTGCCCCGGTCATGGGGCTGCCACCGCGGCCAGCAGTCGCTCGTTCTGCTCAGGCGTGCCGATCGAGATCCGCAGGCAATTTGCGAGTGCCGGTGCCGTGCTGAAATCGCGCACGAGAAGCCCGGCTGCCTTGCCGGCCTGGAGAAACCCCTGCGGCTCGCGGCATTCGATCAGCAGGAAATTGGCGTCCGACGGGTAGATGCGAGCCACGGCCTTGCACTGCGCGAGACGGGCACTCATTTTGCCGCGTTCCGCGAGCAAGGTTCGGATTCGTGCCGCGGCCAGTGCCCGCTGCGGCGCCTCGGTCAGCGCAAGCACTTCCTCCACGGTCGACGCGGGGATCGCATACGGCGGAATGATGCGCTTCAGCAGCCCGACGATTTCGTCGCTGGCCAGCAGCGTGCCGAGGCGCGCCCCGGCCAGCGCATAGGCTTTCGACAAGGTCCGCAGGATCACGAGATTGGGGAATTCCGCGAGACGCGGGACCAGACTCGCGCCACCCGAGAACTCGATATACGCCTCGTCCAGGACTACGACGGCGCACCCCGCTAACGCCTGGCAGATGGTCAGCATGTCCGCGACGTTCAACAGGTTGCCGGTCGGATTGTTGGGCGAGCACAGGAACACCAGCTTCGCCGTGCGTCCGGCCGCAATGACGGCGTCCACGTCGAGCTGAAATCCGGCAACGAGCGGGACTTCGCGCACCATGGCGCCCTGGATCCGGGCCGCGACCTTGTAGAACCCGAACGTGGGTGGAGTTATCACGACGCTGTCCGTGCCGGCCCGGCAGAACGCCCGCGCCAGCAGGTCGATCGCCTCGTCGCTGCCGCGCCCGATCAATAACCGGTTTGCAGGCGCACCGTAGAGCAGCGCCATGCGCTCGACCAGTGCGTGCGGCTGTGGCTCGGGATAGCGATTCAGGCCTGCCATCGTGTTGTCGCCCTGGGCGCGCCAGGGCATTTCGTTGGCGTGCATGCGCTCGAGCGATGGATCCCACGCCGCGTGCTGGTAAGGCTGCAGTTCGCGGATGTCGGGACGTGCCAGATCCAGTACGGAGCGAGTCATTTGCCGACCCCCTGTGCCGACGCATCCGCGGCCATGGCGTCCCGCGGCGATGGCGTCGAGTCGCACTTGCACCGCATGCGCGTGCGCATCGAGTGATTCCAGGCGTGCGAGCGTGCGTGCGGTCAGGCCAAGGTCGGACAGGCCGGCCGGCGTGAGTTCCTGCACCGTGATGCGCTTGATGAAGTCGGAGACGCCGAGCCCGCTGTAGGCGCGGGCGTGCCCATAGGTCGGCAGCACGTGATTGGTGCCGCTGCAGTAATCGCCCATGGTTTCGGGTGTCCAGGCGCCCAGGAACACGGATCCGGCGTTGCGCACCTCGGCGAGCAGCGCGCGAGGTTCCCGCACCTGCAGGATCAGGTGCTCCGGCGCGTAACGGTTGCTGACCTGCATGGCGGTGGCGAGATCCGCGACGAGGATGACGCGGCTGCCGGCAATGGCAGCTTCGGTGATGGCGCGCCGGGGCAATACGGTCATCTGCTGCATCACTTCGGCGATGCAGGCTTCGGCCTGCGCGCGCGACGTCGTGACGAGCACCACCTGCGCGTCGCTGCTGTGTTCGGCCTGCGCGAGCAGATCCGCCGCGACGAACTGGGCACGCGCGCCGTCGTCCGCAATGACCAGCACTTCCGACGGACCCGCGGGCATGTCCAGCGCCGCGCCCTCGGGGTCCTGCGCGACGATCTGCTTGGCGGCCGTGACCCACGAATTCCCGGGCCCGAAAATCTTGCCGACTTTCGGGACGCTGCCGGTACCGAAGGCCATCGCGGCGACCGCCTGCGCGCCGCCGAGCTTGAACACCTGCTCGATGCCGCAAAGCCGTGCCGCAACGAGCACCGCGGGATCGGCGGCACCGTCCGGCCGCGGCGGCGTGCACATGACGCGTACCGGGCACCCGGCGATGCGTGCCGGAATCGCCAGCATGATCGCCGTGGAAGGCAGCGGTGCAGTCCCGGCCGGCACGTACAGTCCAACCGCATCGAGCGGCACGATCATGCGTTCGCAGACGACACCGGGTGCGGTCTCGATACGCAGCGGCGCAGACCGTCTGCGCCTCGTGGAAGCGCGTCACGGTGTCGATCGCACGAGCCAGCGCGGCGTGTTGTGCGGCGGTCAAGGCCAACTGCGGCGGCATCGAACTCGGCCGGCGTCACCGCGAAAGATTCGAGGGCGCACTTGTCGAAGGCTGCCGTGTATTCACGCAACGCCACATCACCGCGCGCACGAACGTCATCGACGATTTTTTTTGCGCGCTCGTTAACAGGCCCGCGGCATCCCGCTGTGCCGGACGACGCAACATGGCTGCGCGGTGCGTCTCGTCGAGCTGCGACCACTCGAGGATTTCCAGCGTCGGGGTCATGCGAGCATCTTTTCGACGGGCAGGACCAGTATCGCGCTGGCGCCCGCTGCCTTCAGGCTTTCCAGCGTTTCCCAGAACACGGTTTCGCGGCAGACCGCATGGACGGCGACCTTGTCGCCGGTGCCCTCGAGCGGGATGACCGTCGGTGATTCACTGCCGGGCAGCAGTGAGCGAATCTGCGGCAATGCCGAGCGGGGCGCATGCAGCATGATGTATTTGCTTTCGCGGACCTGCTGGACGCCGTCGATGCGGACGAGCAGGCGGCGCACCCAGTCGGCCTTCGTGTCCGGAAGCGGCAGCGGCGTGCGAACCAGGGTCACCTGGCAATCGAGTACCACGGCGACCTCCTGCAGCCGGTTGGCAGTCAGCGTCGAGCCGGTTGCGACCAGGTCGCAGATCAGGTCGGCGCGCCCGAGTCGTCGGCGCAATCTCGACCGCGCCCGACAGCGTCACGACTTCCGCTTCGATCGAGTTTTCGCGCAGGAAGCGTCCGAGCACATGCGGATAGGTCGTCGCGATACGCTTGCCTGCAACGCTGCCGAGGCCTGCATAAGCGAAGCCTTCCGGCACCGCGAGTGACAGCCGGCAGCGCCCAAAATCCAGCTTCTGCAGCAGTTCGATAGTAGGGGGCGTACCGCGCGCGGCCATGGCCAGCCGTTTTTCCTCCAGCACGTTGTAGCCGACGAGGCCGAGATCGCAGACGTCTTCCTGGACCAGGTCCGGGATGTCGTCGTCGCGTACGAACAGCACGTCGAGCGGCATATTTTCGCCGTAGCACATGAGCTGGTCCTTGCCGCGGCTGAACTTGAGCCCGCAGCGGTGCAGCAGGTCGAGCGATTCATCGGTCAACCGGCCCGACTTCTGGACGGCGATCCGCAGGCGCTGCTGTTTGTCCATGTCAGCGCTCTCCCAGGCGCCGGGCAGCCAGTGCGTAGCCGCCATTGCCAGCGGCGAGATAACGAGCGACGCGCCCGATCGTCGTTACGCTGACGCCGGTCTGTTTGGAGATCTCGCGGTATGACATGCCGCCCTGGAGGAGCCCGACCACGGTCCACCGATCGGCGAGCGCCTGCAACTCGGCCGGAGTGCAGAGATCCCTGCAGAAATCCCGGCACTCCTCGACAGTGCGCAGGGTCAGGATCGCCTGGAACAGCGCGCGTTCGGCGGCGGCTTCCTGGCGCGGTGAAACGCCGCGATGATTTTTCACTGGTGACCGGATGGCTCGGGATGGGCTTTGTATTAACGTGTTAACACACTAATACATTGCAGCGCGCCGGGCAACCCGCTTTGGTTGCGCTCCGGCGCGCCGGACCCTAAACTTCGCTCCGCTCATCGAGACCGGCTGAGGGAATGGCCCTTTGAAGCCGGGGCAACCATCGGATCTAACCTTTCCGAAATGGTGCCAACTCCACGGGGACTGCGTCCGCCGGAAGATGAGTTGCTGCGAGGCTGCCCTGGAGCAATCCGGGGGTGTTGGTCGCGGCAACCATCGCGCGCGCTTCCGTGGACTCGATCGACGTTTTTCGGCCGGAATCGGCCGCGTTGGGAGTCGTAGTTGAAGCTGCCGCCGTCGCCACCGTCATCCTGCTCCACGGCTGCGTCCGCCGCGACGCTACTGCCTGAGGGCCATGAGCTGCACGAAGGTTCGTTCGAGCTCGCGGCGCCGCTGCGACTGCATTTCGGTGGCCGACTCGAACACGTGCGCCTGTCGTACAGGCTCGCCGGCGCGCCGGGTGCCCCGGTGGTCGCGGCGTTGGGCGGCATTTCTGGCGGCAGGAATATCTGGGCGCGTCAGGCCCGGTGACCACGGCTGGTGGGAAGACATGGTGGGTCCGGGCAGGCCGCTCGATACCGACCGGTTCCGCGTACTCGGCATGGATTACCTCGGCGGTGGTCATCAATCGACGGGACCCGTGCGCGGCACCGAGTTCCCGAGCATCAGCGTCTACGACCAGGCCGAGTGCCTCATGGCGGTCATGGACCATCTTGGCATCGCGAGCCTGCACGGCTGTGTCGGAGCATCGTACGGTGGCATGGTCGCCCTGGCGTTGGGCGAACGGCATCCCGATCGAGTCGCCCATGCCGTCGTGATCAGTGCGGCGCATCGCACCCATCCGATGTCTACCGCCTGGCGCAGCGTGCAGCGCGCGATCGTGCGTTACGCATTGAGTCATGGAGAAGGCGAGCGCGGACTCGTGCTGGCGCGTGCGCTGGCCATGGCGACGTATCGATCGGGGCGCGAATTCGAAGAGCGCTTCCCGGGCGAGGCCGAACTGCGCGACGGGAACTTCGTCTTCCCCGTAGAGGCCTACCTGATCTCGCGTGGCGAGGCCTATGCAGCGCAGTACCAGCCCGAAGCGTTTGTGTGCCTGTCCGAGTCGATCGATCTGCATCGCATCGAGCCGGAACGGATCACGATGCCGACGACGGTCGTCGCGGTTCGAAGAAGACCAGCTCGTGCCGATCGGCGACGTGCGCACTTTGCGTGACCGGCTGGCAGGCACCTGCCAGCTGGTCGAAATCAATTCCCTGTATGGCCACGATGCCTTCCTCAAGGAAACGGCTGTCCTGCGCGCTGTATTCGCGCAGTCACTCGAGCGGACACTATGACCCACAAAGACTCGATCAAGACCCGGACGGTGCGAGCCGCCATCGAAACCGACACGCAGCACGGCGCCGTCGTGCCGCCGATCCACCTGACTTCGACGTTTGCGTTCGGCGGTTACGGTGAGAAGCGTGAATACGACTATTCGCGTTCCGGCAACCCCACGCGCGACGCACTCGGTCGTGCGCTCGCGGATCTCGAAGGCGGGGTCGGCGCGACGGTCACCTCTTCCGGCATGAGCGCTGTCTCGCTCGTCACCCATCTGGTAGGGCCCAAGCAACTCATCGTCGTGCCGCACGACTGCTACGGCGGCACCTACCGGCTGTTCAATGCATTGCACGCGCGCGGCTCACTCAACGTGTGTTTCGTGGATTATCAGCAGCCGGACCTGCTCGCCGCGGCGCTCGCGGACAAGCCGGCACTCGTCTGGATCGAGACGCCGAGCAACCCGCTGCTGCGCATCGTCGATATTCGCGCGGTCGCGACGCGTGCCAAGGCGGCGGGAGCGCTCGTCGCGGCCGACAACACGTTCCTGTCGCCGGTCTGGCAGCAGCCTCTCGAGCTCGGCGCGGACCTGGTGGTCCACTCGACTACCAAATACCTCAACGGCCATAGCGACGTGGTCGGCGGTGTGGTCATTGCCTCCACGCCGGAACTGCACGAGCTGCTGCGGTGGTGGGGTAATTGCATCGGGGTTACCGGGGCACCTTTCGACAGTTTCATGACCTTGCGGGGCCTGCGCACGTTGCATGCCCGCATGCGTGCGCACGGCGAAAATGCCCAGCGCATTGCCGAGTTGTTGGCACAACACGAGGCCGTGGCGAAGGTTTACTTCCCAGGCCTGCCGTCGCACCCAGGCCATGAGCTCGCGCGCACGCAGCAGAAAGGGTTCGGCGCCATGGTCAGTTTTGACCTGCACGGGTCCGTGGAGAACGTCAAGGTGCTGCTCAACCACACCCGCCTGTTCTCACTCGCCGAGTCGCTGGGAGGGGTCGAAAGCCTGATCGCCCATCCGGCCAGCATGACGCATGCCGCGATGGACGAAGCAGCGCGTACTCGCGCCGGCATCGGCGACACACTGGTGCGTCTGTCGATCGGCGTCGAGGACGGCGCGGACCTCGCTCGCGACCTGAAAGACGGCCTCGACGCGGCATTGAGTGTGACCTGAGCCGGATTAACCGGTCCACGGATGGGGCCGCGGCCGTGCGCTGCGGTTATGCTAGGGGGAAATCCTAAGGCCCGGGGGCTCTGTTGGCCGACATTTTCGTCTCCTACTCGAGGCAGGACAAAGTCCGCGTCGCGCCACTCGTTGCGTCGCTCGAGGCGGAAGGCTGGTCCGTCTGGTGGGATCCCGAGATCACACCTGGCGAAGAATTCGATTCGCTGATCTCGCGGGAGCTCGAGGGCGCGCGCGCCCTTGTTGTCGTCTGGACTCCGCATTCGGTCGACTCGCGCTGGGTGCGCGGTGAAGCCCGTGACGCCGCCGATCGCGGCGTGCTGGTGCCCGTGCGGTTCGAAAACGCAAAGCTGCCCATCGATTTTCGCGCAGTGCACACCACGGACCTCGACAGCTGGGGCGAGGACCGCAAGGGCGCCGCGTTCCGCGGGCTCTGCAAGGCCCTGGAATCGAAGCTTGGCGCACCGAAGAAACCGGCGCCGGCGCAGACGCTTGCCGACAAGAAACCGGAGGTCAGTATCTGCGTGCTGCCCTTCGCCAACATGAGCGGCGACCCCGAGCAGGAATACTTCTCGGACGGCATCACCGAGGACATCATCACCGATCTCGGCAAGGTCTCCGCGTTGTCGATCGTGTCCCGCAACATGGCGTTCTCGTTCAAGGGTGCTAAGGGCGGCGTCAGCGAAATCGGCAAGCAGACCAAGGCTGCCTACGTGCTGGTCGGCAGCGTCAGGAAGGCGGGGCAACGCGTGCGGATCACGGCGCAGCTCATCAATGCCGCCAACGAGGCGCAGGTCTGGGGCGATCGTTACGACCGCGACCTGAACGACATCTTTGCGTTGCAGGACGAAATTTCCAAAGCGATCGTGGCCGCGCTCAAGCTGACGTTGCTGCCGGAGGAAAAGCGGGCGCTCGAGCAACGTGCCACGTCGAACGTCCAGGCCTACAAGTTCTACCTGATGGCGCGGCAGTTCAGCGTGATGGGCAACGAGCGGCACCAGGAAATCATCATCCGGCTGTGCAAGCGGGCAGTTGAACTGGATCCGTCGTACGCGGCGCCCTGGGCAACGATTGCGATCGCCCAGTGGGACATGCATCGGCGCAGTGCTTCGACCGATGACGGGCAGGATGCGGCAAGTGAAGCGATCAAGCTCGACCCGCGACTCGCAGATGCGCACGCCGCGCTCGGCGCAGCGCACCAGGGCCAGGGGCGCTACGAAGTCGGCCTGCAGGCCTGCGAGTCGGCGCTGCGGCTCGATCCACAATCCTACGAAGGCAATCGCGTGGCCGGCATGTGCAGCCTGGCCTTGCGTCGCTACGACGATGCCATCCGCTACTTCGAGGCCGCCGCCACGGTCGTCGAGACGGAATTCGCCGCCGCCAGCTTCGCGTCGCAATGCTACGAAGCCAAGGGCGACACGCAAGGGGCGCGTATCGCAGCAAAGCGAGCGCTCGCCCGCGTAGAAAGAGTGATTGCCGCCGAACCCGATCATGGCCGCGCGCTCGGCTATGGGGCCGGGCTGCTGGCGTTCCTGGGCGAGGGCGAGCGAGCAAAGGAATGGATCGAGCGCGGCACGCTGGTCGATCCCAACAATACGATCCTGCACTTCAATTTCGTTTGCGCGCTCTCCACGCTGCGGGAGATCGATGCTGCCGTAGAGCTGCTGGGGACAGTCATCGACAAGGCGTCGCGCGGCTGGCTGATGTGGCTGGATCAGGATACCGATCTCGATCCACTTCGGAACGACACCCGCTTCATTGAACTCGTGCAGCAGGCGAAGGCCCGCTTCGCTGACGCATAAGAAACCGGTGCGAGCCGCACAAAAAAAGAAGGCCAGCATTGCTGCTGGCCTTCCGGGGTTGGGACCCGAGCTGCCTCATTCCCTGAGACAAAGACTAACCCGACTCAAGTCCTCACCATTCGTAGAACGTCGATTGATCATCCAGACGGGGAGCAGGAGCCCGAGGGCTCACCGCAGGCAGCCAGTATAGCGCCGCGAATCGGCTGCCGGTAAAGCCCGATTGGTGAAATTTTAGCCACCGCCGCGGTTCTCAACCCTGGCTTGACAGTAACTGTGGATAACTTCGTAAGTCGTTGAAATTTATAGTCTTGACATCACGCGTTCAACGACGGCCGAACCCGCCTCATGACTGCCGACAGGGGTCTTACCGGCAGCCACGATGTCCGCGGTGCGCACGCCCGCACCGACCGCGTCCTCGACGGCGGCTGCCACGACTGCAGCCTCCGCGGCGAGGCCGAGCGAATGATCGAGCAGCATTGCGGCACTCAGGATCGTGCCGAACGGATTCGCGATGCCCCGTCCCGCGATGTCCGGGGCCGAGCCGTGAATGGGTTCGTACAGGCCGACCTTTGTCTCGCCCAACGATGCCGAGGGCAACAGACCAAGCGATCCAGCAATCATGGACGCTTCGTCGGTGAGGATGTCGCCGAACATGTTCTCGGTCAGGATCACGTCGAACGAAGCGGGGCGTCGCATCAGGTGCATGGCGGCCGCGTCGACCAGCATGTGCTCGAATGCCACTTCGGGAAATTCCTGCTTGAGCACACGCTCGGCCACCGCACGCCACAGCCGCGATGTCTCGAGTACGTTCGCCTTGTCGACTGACGTGATGCGCTTCTGGCGACCCATGGCGAGGCGTCCGGCCACCCGCGTGACGCGTTCCACTTCCGCGGTCGTGTAGGTGCACACGTCTTCGGCCTCATGGGCGGTGCGGCTCTTGCGGCCGAAATAAATGCCGCCGGTCAATTCGCGCACGACCATGATGTCCACGCCCGCGATCACTTCGGGCCTCAGTGGCGAGGCGTCCACCATCGATGGCCAGGTACGCACGGGACGCAGGTTTGCAAAAAGGCCCAGTGTGCGACGAAGTTCGAGCAGCCCCTGCTCGGGGCGCACGCGCGCCGAAGGGGCAGACCACTTGGGACCGCCGACGGCCCCCAGCAGGACCGCGGAGCTGCTGCGACACGCGTCGATCGTGCGCGGGGGCAGCGCCGAACCCGAGGAGTCGATCGCCGCGCCGCCAATCAGCGCTGCGGTGAACTCGAATTCGTGGTCGAAGCGAGTGGCGACGGCTTGCAGCACACGAACCGCTTCGGCGGTGACTTCGGGACCGATCCCGTCACCGCCGAGCACGGCGATACGAGCCTTCATCGCGTGGCCTGCCGCTGCTCGTACTCCTCGATAACGGGCGCCTGACTCAACAGGTAACCGAGTTCATCGATGCCGTGCATGAGGCAATAGCGCGAAAAGGCTTCGATCGGAAATTTCACGGCGCGGCCATCCGGCAGCCTCAGCTCGGCGGCGGGCAGGTCGATTTCGACTTCGACGCCAGGATGGCCGAGCAGCCACGCGTGCGTCGCTTCGTCGACCACGATCGGCAACAGCCCGTTCTTCAGGCTGTTGCTCCGAAAAATGTCGGCGAGCTCGGTGCTGATGACGGCACGAAAGCCGAAGTCCAGCAGGGCCCACGGTGCATGCTCGCGCGACGAGCCGCAACCGAAGTTGCGACCGGCAACGAGCACCTGGCAACCGGCTGCCGCAGGCTGGTTCAGCACGAAATCGGCTCGCGGCGCACCGTCTTTGTCGTAACGCCAGTCGGCGAACAGCGAGACGCCGAGTCCGTCGCGGGTCGTCGTCGTCAGGAAGCGCGCCGGGATGATCTGGTCGGTATCGATGTTGGTCGACGGCAAGGCGACGGTGCGCGAGCGCAAGACTGTGATCGGGTCCATGGGGACGAGCTGTATCCGTATCGATGAATGCTGGAGTTGTGGTCGCGATTATTGCGAATGAGCTTCACGCAAGGAATTCGCGCGGATCCGTGACCTGGCCGCGCACCGCGGCCGCAGCTGCCGTGGCGGGGCTCGCCAGCAGGGTGCGCGAGCCGATGCCTTGCCGGCCTTCGAAATTACGATTGCTCGTACTGACGCAATACTGGCCGTTGCCCACCAGGTCGCCGTTCATGCCGAGGCACATCGAGCAACCGGACTCGCGCCACTCGGCGCCGGCGTCGATGAACACTTTGGCGAGGCCCTTGGCCTCGGCCTCACGCTTGATTTGCTGCGAGCCGGGTACGACGAGCGCGCGCACTCCCTTGGCCACCTTGCGTCCGCGCATCACGGCCGCCGCCGCTTCCAGGTCGGAAAGGCGCGCATTGGTGCAGCTGCCGATGAAGACGACCTGTACCGGCTTGCCGGCCAGCTTTTCGCCGGGCTGCAGGCCCATGTACGCCAGCGATTTCGCAAACACGGCATCACCCGGACGTTCGGGGATCGAGCCACTGATCGAGGTGACCATGCCGGGATTGGTGCCGAACGTGATCATCGGCGCCAAGGCCGACGCATCGATCGAGACCTGCTTGTCGAACCTGGCGCCGGCGTCTGTGCTCAATGAACGCCAGTCCGCGACTGCGGCGTCCCAGGCGGCGCCGGTCGGCGCCATGGGCCGTCCGCGCAGGTAATCGAAGGTCGTGTCGTCCGGCGCGATCATGCCGGCACGCGCGCCGGCTTCGATCGACATGTTGCAGACCGTCATGCGCTCGTCCATCGACAGCGCCGCGATGGCCGCACCGCGATATTCGATCACGTGCCCGGTGCCGCCATTCACGCCGATCTGGCCGATGATGGCGAGCACGAGATCCTTGGCTGTCACGCCGCCCGGAATCCTGCCCGAGACGTCGATCGCAAAAGCCCTGGCCTTGCGCTGCAGCAGGCACTGGGTTGCCAGCACGTAGCCGACTTCGGTCGTGCCGATGCCGAAGGCCAGGGCACCGAAGGCGCCGTGCGTGCTGGTGTGGCTGTCGCCGCAGACGATCGTCTTGCCAGGCTGGGTCGCGCCGAGCTCGGGGCCGATGATGTGCACGATACCGCGACGCTGGTCCTGCAGGCCGATCAGGTCCACGCCGAACTCGGCACAGTTTTTTTCGAGCTGGCGAATCTGCCTGGCCGCCGATTCCATGGCAATCGGCACGCCGCCGAACACCTGCGCAGTGTCCGTCGGGGTCGAATGATCCATCGTTGCGAGCGTAAGGTCCGGGCGGCGCACCTTGAGTCCGCGTGCGCGCAGCACGTCGTAGGCCTGCGGTGAGGTCACTTCATGCGTAAGGTGCAGGTCGATGAACAGCACGGCCGGCGTTTCGGCCGTCTCGGGTACGACCACGTGCCGTTCCCACACCTTGTCGAATAACGTCTGCGCGATCATTCAGGCTCCGGATCCGGACGAGGGCATCGTCAGACAGCCGTCGCCGGCGCGTCCGCCGCGTCCATCCCGCGACGACGCGACGACTCGATCGAGTTGACGACTTCCAGGAAGGCACGCACGCCAGACTCGACGATGTCGGTCGTCACGCTCGTGCCGCGATAGCTGCGCGCATTGTATTCGCAGGTTACGACGGCTTCGCCCTGGGCGTCCTCGCCCATCGAAACGCTGCGAACTTCGAACTTGCGCAGCTTCACGAACACACCGGTCGCCTGTTCGACGGCCTTGATCGCGGCGTCCACCGGACCGTCACCCGAGGTTTCCTGGGTAACGATGCGGCCGTCCGTGTGACGCAGCACGAGGCGGCCCGTCGCAAAGCGGGTCGAGTCGCTGACGACGTGCAGGTTCTCGAGATGCCAGGGGCCGGTCTGGCCAACCTCGGCCTTCAGCACCAGTGCCTCGATGTCGCCATCGAAAAGTTCCTTCTTCTTGTCGGCGAGCGACTTGAAGTCGTCGAACACGCGCGCGAGTTCCGCATCAGACAACTCGAAGCCGAGTTCCTTGATGCGCTCGCGCAGGGCCGCGCGGCCGCTGTGCTTGCCGAGCACGAGATTCGTGCGCGACATGCCGACATCGTGCGGCCGCATGATTTCGTAGGTCGAGTGATGCTTCAGCATGCCGTGCTGGTGGATGCCGGACTCGTGCGCGAAAGCGTTCTCACCGACCACCGCCTTGTTGCGCGGGATCGGCATGCCCGTGATGCTGGACAGCAGGCGACTGGTCGGAAACAGGCGTTTCGTGTCGATACCCGTGTGCAGGCCGAAGATGCCCTCGCGCACCTTCAGTGCCATCGTTACTTCTTCGAGCGAACAATTGCCCGCGCGCTCGCCGATCCCGTTGATCGTGCATTCCACCTGCCGCGCGCCCGCGCGCACCGCGGCGAGGCTGTTGGCCACGGCCATGCCGAGGTCGTTGTGGCAATGCACGCTGAAGGTCACTCCCGCAGCCCCGCGAACGTTGTTGCGCAGATACGAGAACATTTCGTGGAACTCCTCGGGCACGGTATAACCGACCGTATCCGGCACGTTGATCGTCGTGGCGCCGGCCTCGATGGCGGCCTCGACCACTTCCCTGAGGAAATCCAGTTCCGTGCGCGAAGCGTCTTCGGGCGAGAACTCAATGTCCTCGCAGAGACTGCGGGCATACTTCACGCCCTCGACCGCGGTGTGGATGATCTGCTCTTTCGCCATGCCGAGCTTGTGCTCGCGGTGGATCGCACTCGTGGCCAGGAACACGTGGATGCGCGGTCTCGCCGCCACTTTCACGGCACTCCAGACCTTGTCGATGTCCTCGCGGTTGCAACGCGCGAGTCCGGCAATGACCGGGCCCTTCACTTCCCTGGCAATCTCGTGCACCGCCTCCCAGTCGCCCCGCGAGGCGGCCGGGAACCCGGCTTCGATCACGTCCACGCCGAGTTCCGCCAGCGCACGGGCCAGTCGCAGCTTCTCGGGCTGCGTCATGCTGCAGCCGGGCGACTGCTCGCCGTCGCGCAGCGTCGTGTCAAAAATCAGTACGCGGTTCGGGTCTCGGGTGGCCATGTTTAATTACCCATTAATATGAAAGGCGAGGGCGGACTTACCGGCCCTCGTTGAGCCAGGGCATGCGGGCGCGGAGCTGCACGCCAACTTTCTCGATCGGGTGCGCAAGGTCTTTCTTCAGCAACGCGTCGTACTTCTTGCGGCCGGTCTTGTTTTCCTTGATCCACTGCCGCGCGAACGTGCCGTCCTGCACTTCCGTGAGGATCTTCTTCATCTCTTTCTTGGTCGCGGCATTCACGACTCGCGGCCCGCGTGTCAGGTCGCCGTACTTCGCGGTGTGCGAGATGAAGTTGTGCATCTTGGCGATGCCGCCCTCGTGCAGCAGGTCGACGATCAGCTTCAGTTCATGCAGGCACTCGTAGTACGCAACTTCCGGCTGGTAGCCAGCTTCCACCAGCGTCTCGAAGCCCTTCACGACCAGTTCGGTGGCGCCGCCGCAAAGCACGGCCTGCTCGCCGAACAGATCGGTCTCGGTCTCTTCGGCGAATGTCGTCTCGATCACGCCGGCGCGCGTGCCGCCGATGCCATGGGCATACGCGAGAGCCCTGGCCTTTGCATTGCCCGTTGCGTCCTGTGCGACCGCGATCAGGCACGGCACGCCACGACCCTGCTGGAACTGCCGACGCACCAGGTCGCCTGGTCCTTTCGGCGCGATCAGCACGACGTCGAGATCCTTGCGTGGCTTGATCTGGCCGAAGTGAATGTTGAAGCCATGCGCGAAGAGCAGCGTGGCGCCCTCGTCGAGGTTCGGCAGGATTTCGGCGTAATTCTCGGCCTGCGTGGTGTCCGGCGTCAGCAGTGCGACGAGCGAGGCGCCCTTGACGGCTGCGGCGGGTGTGGCAACGGCCAGCCCGTCTTTCTTCGCCTTTTTCCAGCTGTCGCCCTTGCGTACGCCGATCACGACGTCGTGGCCGGAGTCCTTGAGATTCAACGCGTGCGCGCGACCCTGGCTGCCGTAGCCGACGATGGCAATCCGTGCATGCTTCAGGGCCTTCTTGTCGACGTCTTTCTTCGAATAGGCACGCATCTTTACAATCTCCTCAAAATTTCGAGCTTCATGACAGGATCTAATAACGAAAAACCCCGCTCCGGCCTATCGCCGTGCGGGGTTCCTGGTATCCGTTAGCGCCGTTTGCGCTTTCAGCCCCCGGCCCCGCACCTCCGCAGGGGAAGCAGGGTAAGGGACGCAAGCAGCAGGCCGGCCCGCAGCGGGGCCGTCAGATTGCGAGTGGAAGTGTCGTGCGACGACTTCATCAAGCGCCTGCAGCTGAGTGAAATAGAAGGTGTGCGATAGCAGCACAGCGCACCGGCCATTGTCAACCGCAGTGCAAAATAACGACCTGACCCCGACGGGCCTTTCTGTGGTCGCGGAGAAAGCGCGATGCACGGTGGCGGCGCGTTTTGGCGGAATGAAAGCACTCGCTTGTCAACGCGCGCGCTAGACCTGCGCCCCACGAGTGACACTGCAACGCGGCATCGCGGCAAACGAGATCCGCTAAGCTAGCGCGACGATAGTCAGTGGCGGGTTCCCGTGTCCTTCTTTATTGAAAGTGCCGGCGCGCCAGCCGCGCGTCAGGTGTGGCTGGTGACCCAGGCCGACTTGCCGCGATGGCTGGGCGAGCAGGACCCCGCGACTCGTACATGGCTCGAAGCCACGGGCTTCAAGGCCGAGCGCCTCCAGGTGGCGCTGATTCCAGCAACCGACGGATCGATCAGGGGAGCAGCGCTGGGCCTGGGCAACCTCGCGTCCGTCGACCACATCGACCTTTGGCATACGGCCGCGCTGCCCGATCGGCTGCCCGGGGCGGGCGGCCAGCCATGGCGGATCGCGACTCCGCTGACGAAGCAGGCCGCAACGAGCGCTGCGCTTGGCTGGGCCTACGGCTCGTATCGTTTTGAAGCGTACAAGCGGCCTCATGCTGCCGGTCTCGAGCGTCCCGCGTTGCATGCGCCTGACGGCGCGGATCTCGGCCATGTGGAGCGCACGGCACGCGCGACCGGCATGGCGCGTGATTTCATCAACACGCCCGCGTGCGACATGACGCCGGCGCGTCTCGCGGCTGAAGCGCTGGACCTGGCGCGCCGGAATGGTGTCACTGCAGCAGAGGTCCTGGGCGAGGCGTTGCAGCGCGATTACCCCAGCATCCACGCGGTCGGCCAAGCGTCGAGTTGCGAGCCGCGGCTGGTCGATTTTGCCTGGGGCGATCGCAACTCATCCGAAAGTGACGATCGTCGGCAAGGGCGTCTGCTTCGATTCCGGCGGACTCGACATCAAGCCCTCCGCCGGGATGTTGCTCATGAAAAAAGACATGGGCGGAGCCGCGTGCGCGCTCGCGCTCGCACGACTGGTCATGGAGTCGCGGCTGCCGGTGCGCCTGCGCGTGCTGATCCCGGCCGTCGAGAACGCGATCGGCGGCAACGCGTATCGGCCCGGCGACGTCATCCGCACGCGCAAGGGCCTCACGGTCGAGGTCGGCAATACGGACGCCGAAGGCCGGCTGGTGCTTTGCGATGCGATTGCGGCGGCCGACGTGGAGCAGCCGGACCTCATGATCGACCTGGCGACGCTGACGGGTGCGGCACGCGTCGCGCTCGGGCCTGAGCTGCCCGCGGTGTTCGGTTCGCAACAGACGACAGTCGATGCGCTGCTGCGACACGGCACGCAGGTTGCGGACCCGCTCTGGCAGATGCCGCTATGGGGCGGGCTACGACGACGACATGCCAGCAAAGTGGCGGACCTCAACAATGTTTCTGCCAGCGCTTTTGCCGGCGCGATCATCGGCGCACTGTTCCTGCAACGGTTCGTCACGCAGACCAGCGACTGGCTGCACGTCGACCTGTTCGCCTGGAATCCCAAGGATCGGCCGGGCCGGCCCGTCGGCGCAGAGGCCCAGGCCGTGCGCGCGCTGCATTCGCTGCTGACGGAGCGCTACGGCCCCTGAGCATGCGCGCCGCATGGACCTGAGGTATCGAGCGCAGGGCGTGGACCCTCATCTACCTGTGCCTCGGCCTCGTCGAAGGCGGCACGGCAGCCGTCATGGTGCGCGCGCTTGTTCGGCAACCAGGCGCCGCGCGATGGCGGTCGACCTGGTCCTTGCCATCGTCAGTTCGGCGCCGGCGTGGTCGAACCTCGCCAGCCTCGCCTACGCGCGACGTGCGCAGGGCCGCCCGAAGATCGCTTTCCTGGTGCCACTGCTGGTTGCGATGTGCGTCTGCGTCGCCGCGCTTGCGTTCGTGCCCAGGACCGGCACCGGACTCATTGTCTTCTTCGTGCTTTACGCAGTCGCGCGCCTGTTGTGGGCCGGCGTCGAGACCGTGCGTTCGGTGCTCTGGAGCGTGAACTACCCGACGCGCCTGCGTGCGCGCATCACCGGTCGCATCACGATCAACACCTCGATCGCCCTGGCGTTCGTCGGCCTTGGCGTCGGCTGGCTGCTCGGTCGCGAGGGGCCCTGGTGGCGTATTGCGATCGTCGCGGGCGCCGCGTGCGGTATCGCTGGCACGATGGCGTTTCAGCCGATTCCGGGTGCGCCGGGAGCAGGACCTGCTGGACGCCGAACGCGCGCGATTGCGTGCAGGGGGTACCTTTGGTCCTGCAGGCATGCGCGAGCTGCTGGCGCGGGACAAACCCTTTCGTGATTACCAGACGGCGATGTCGGTCTTCGGTGCGGGCAACCTCGCGCTGATGCCGCTGCTGATCGTGTGCCTGAATGAGGTGCTGGGCCTGCCGGCATTCATGCAGGTGCTGGTCACGACGGCATTGCCGGTACTCGTGGTGCCGTTCGCGATCCAGCCGTGGGCGCGCTACCTGGACCGTCATCGCGTGCTCGCGTTCCGTGCCGTGCACGGCCGGGTCAACGTCGCGGCCATGGCGCTGCTGGTCGCCGCCGTCCTGCTGCAGCAGTCCTGGCTGTTGCTGCCCGGTGCACTGCTGATGGGGGTCAGCACCGCCGGCGGGCAGTCTCGGGTGGACGCTGGGTCACAACGATTTCGCGCCGCGCGGCGAAGAGACGCGCTACATGGCGCTGCACGTAACGTTGACCGGCATGCGCGGTCTCGTGGCGCCGCCGCTCACGATCGGCGCTCTATTACCTGCTGGAGCATGGCATCCGGGCTGGCCGGGCTCCGTACGCGCTGCTGTTGCCGCTCGTGCTCGTGGTCAATCGGGGCGCGGCGCTTCCAGGCGATGCACCGCGCGCAGCGGTCGCATCGAACTGCCGGCGTGACCCGTGCGCCGGCAACACGCACAATAGTCGCGCTCTGACCGGGTTACGTTCTGCCCGCCGTCCGTCGCCGAGGAGCCGCTACGATGACCCGCCGCAATATCGACGTTCGCCCCTATTCCAGGCTCGTGCTCGACGGCGTCAAGCAGACGCCGAGCCGGGCGATGCTGCGCGCCGTGGGCTTCGCAGGACGCGACTTCCGCAAGCCGCAGGTCGGCATCGCCTCGACCTGGAGCAACGTCACGCCCTGCAACATGCACATCGACAAGCTCGCCGATTGCCGCAGCGAAGGGCGCCGACGCGGCGGGCGGCAAGAGCACGATCTTCGGCACGATCACCGTCTCCGACGGCATCTCGATGGGCACGCCGGGCATGCGCTATTCGCTCGTCTCGCGCGAGGTCATCGCCGATTCGATCGAGACGGCCGTCGGCGCGCAAGGCTTCGACGGCCTCGTCGCGATCGGCGGCTGCGACAAGAACATGCCCGGCTGCATGATGGCGATCGCGCGGCTCGACCGGCCGGCGGTGTTCGTCTACGGCGGCACGATCCGCCCGGGCGAGAAGCAGCGCGACGTCGTCTCCGTTTTCGAGGCGGTCGGTGCGCACGCCGCCGGCAAGATCGACGACGCAGCTTGCGCGAGGTCGAGCGCACCGCGATTCCCGGGCCGGGCAGCTGCGGCGGCATGTACACGGCGAACACGATGGCCTCGGCGATCGAGGCGCTCGGCATGAGCCTGGCCAACAGCTCGGCGCAGGAAGCCGTGTCACGCGCCAAGCGCGCGGATGCGGAGCGCGCGGGCAGGGCGGTCGTCAACCTGATCAAGCTCGGCATCAAGCCGTCCGACATCCTGACGCGCGAAGCGTTCGAGAACGCGATCACCGTCGACGATCGCGCTCGCGCGGTTCGACGAACGCCGTGCTGCACCTGCTCGCGATCGCGCACGCCGCGAGCGTGCCGCTCGAACTCGACGACTTCACGCGGATCGGCGCCCGCGTCCCGGTGCTCGCCGACCTGCGGCCGAGCGGGCGCTATTCGATGTCGGACCTGGTCCGGATCGGCGGCATCCAGCCGCTCATGAAGTCGCTGCTCGACGCGGGCTTGCTGCACGGCGACTGCCTGACCGTGACGCGGCAAGACCGCTCGCGCAGAACCTGCGCGCGCGTGCGGCCGTATCCGGCCGGGCCAGGACATGATCCGGCCGCTCACGAACCCGATCAAGCCCGAGAGCCACCTGGTCGTGCTCTACGGCAACCTCGCGCCGGAAGGCGCGGTCGCGAAAATCACCGGCAAGGAAGGCCTGAGCTTCGCGGGCCGCGCGCGGGTGTTCGACGGCGAGGAAGCGACGCTTGCAGGCGATCCTCGATGGCACCGTGTTGCGCCGGCGACGTGATCATCGTGCGCTACGAGGGGCCGCGCGGCGGGCCCGGGCATGCGCGAGATGTTGAGCCCGACGGCGGCCATCATGGGCAAGGGCCTCGGCGACAAGGTCGCGCTCGATCACCGACGGCCGTTTCTCGGGCGGCAGCCACGGCTTCGTCGTCGGTCACGTCGCGCCGGAGGCCGCGCTCGGCGGCCCGCTCGCGCTCGTGCACGACGGCGACTCGATCACGCATCGACGCGACGAGCGCGTGATCTGACACTCGATGTCAGCAAGCAGGAACTTGCGCAGCGTCGCGACGCATGGCAGCCGCGTGCGCCATACGCGACGCGGGGCGTGCTCGCAAAATATGCGGAGCTCGTGAGCAGTGCATCGCTCGGGGCGGTGACCGACCGCGGCCTGGCGCGTGGCGCGCGGCGCATGAACGCAAGACGCTAGCAGTTGTGCGAGCCCAAGTGCTGATTGCTATTGTCGTGCTTGCGTGCGGTACAGTTCGACGCAACGCTTGCGGTTTCGATCTCAGAACGATTCCGCGTCTATACAGCTTGCGCATGATGCACTGCATCAATGCATCCGTTCGTCGCAGCGATCGTGTGAGGCGGATCGGAGGGCGCTCGCAGGCCGCGGTAGGATTGTGCCGACCCGGGCGAGGGGTTGCGGGGGTCTGTTAGGTCTTGTAGTGTCGGCGGTCCCGGGACCACGGCCGCAGAACTGGGGGCGGTCGGTGCAACGCCCACAGTGTGGAGGGGAAGTGGCTTACAGTTATTCCATCGACGACCCGGCCAAGAACAGCAAGCGTACGCTCGCGTTCGTCCTCGTCGTCATCATCCATATCTTGTTCTTCTGGGTGCTGGCGTCCGGCCTCGGCGCCAAGATGGTGCAGACGGTCCTGGGACCGGTCGAAACGAAGATCATCGAAGAGCTGCCCGACGAAGAGAACGAACCGCCGCCGCCGCCGCCGGACATCGAGCAGCCGCCGCCGTACGTGCCGCCGCCGGAGGTCTCGATCGATCTCGCCGTCGAGACCGGCCAACACCACAGCCATTTCCGGTGCCACCAGCGAGCGCCCGGTGGCCCAGCCGCCGCCGAAGCCGGTCGAACGCGCATCGGTAAAGGTGCCGCCGTCGACGCAGGGCAAGGGCGCGCGCATCACCCAGCCGGAATATCCGCCGGCCTCGCGTCGTGCCGGCGAAGCAGGGCACGGTCACGCTGCAGGTTTACGTGCTCGAAACCGGCCGCGCCGGTGACGTCAAGATCGCCAAGTCCAGTGGCTTCCCGAAACTCGACGAAGCCGCGGTGAAGGAAGTGCAGCGCAACTGGCGGTTCGTTCCCGGCAAGGAGGACGGCAAGCCCGCTGTCGATGTGGCACACGTTCGCCGTAACCTTCCGCCTCACCGACTGATTTGCCGCATCGTTGACCTCAGTTAATACTTACCCAGCAGATAACAGACACAGGAACAGATCCCAATGGCCACCGAAAGCATTGCCGTAGACAACCCGTACGGAATTACCGCCCTCTGGGCCCAGGGTGATTTCGTCGCAAAGGGCGTGATGGTCCTCCTCGTTATCATGTCTGCGTACTCCTGGTTCATCATCTTTACGAAGTGGTGGGAACAGCGCCGTTTGCTGCGACAGGCCGCGGAAGCCGAAAAGAACTTCTGGGCCGCCGACAACATCAAGACGGGTGTCGACGAAGCTGACCGGCAAGGGCAATATTTTCAAGGTCATGGCCGCAGAGGCGATCGATGCGGCCGAGCACCATGACGAGCGTCTGACGCAGCAGGTACCGCTGCACGAGTGGATCGACAACGTGCTGGCCCGCGCCGTGGCGCGCATCGGCAGCGCGCTTTCCACACAGCTGCCGTTCCTGGCAACCACCGGTTCGACGGCGCCGTTCATCGGCCTGTTCGGCACGGTGTGGGGCATTTACCACGCGCTCGTCGCGATTGGCGTGGCCGGCCAGGCCTCCATCGACAAGGTCGCCGGTCCCGTCGGCGAGGCCTTGATCATGACCGCCATCGGCCTTGCGGTCGCAGTGCCCGCGGTGCTCGGTTACAACTTTCTGCTCGGCCGCAACAAGCGGATCCTCGAGAAGGTCAAGCTGTTCTCGAACGATCTCGAACAGGTAATCGTCAGCGGCTCGCGCATCGAAGGCACCGGCGCCAAGGTCATCGGCGGTGCGCCGATCGCCGTCAAGAAGTAAACGAGCCGGCCAGGTTAAAACCTAACAAAACCGCCGCTGGAGTCAGGTCGCATGGCCGCAAAGATCTCGATCGACGAGTTCGACGAAAAGCCGATGTCGGAAATCAACACCACGCCGCTCGTCGACGTGATGCTGGTGATGCTCATCATCTTCCTGATCACGATTCCGGTGATCACGCAGTCGGTGAAAGTCGAACTGCCGAAGGCGGCCAACATCCCGACGCAGACCAAGCCCGAGAACATCAACATCGCGGTGGACGCGCAAGGCAACGTCTACTGGAACACCGCGCTGGTGCCGACCCAGGAGGCGCTGCTCGCCCGGCTCAAGGCGATTGCCGTCCTGGACCCGCAGCCCGAAGTGCACGTGCGCGGCGATCGCGCGACGGCCTATGAGCACATCGGCCGCGTGATCGTGCTGGCACAGCGTGGTGGAATCCAGAAAGTCGGTTTCATCACTGAGCCCGACCGCGCTCTGGCGCGCTGACCGGTAGCAGGAGTATCAAGCGATGTCGATGAGTATTGGTGGTGGCGGCGAAGACGAGCCGATGATGGAAATGAACATGACGCCGTTGATCGACGTCCTGCTCGTTTTGCTGGTCATGTTCATCATCACGATTCCGGTCATGACCCATGCGGTGAAACTCGACATGCCGCGGCCGACCAACGCGCCGAAGCTGGCCGAGCCGATCGTCATCAACCTCGAAATCGACTTCGACGGCACGGTGTTGTGGAATGGTGCGGCTGTGACCGTCGACTCGCTGGACGCCTACTTCCGGCGCGAAGCGTCGACGGAGCCGCAGCCCGAACTGCATATCCGGCCGAACAAGCGCGCTTCGTATGACGTCGTGGCCCGCGTGCTGGCGGCTGCGCAACGCAATAACATGCGCAAGATCGGGTTTGTGGGTAACGAGCAGTTCATGTAAGTCGTCGGCAAGTCCCGTCAACGAGCCGGCGATGGGACCGTTTGTATCCAAGGGAGCTGCCGCGGGCGAAGCGCTGCGGCGGCTTTTCTCTTGTCAGCGGATCGCAAAGTAATCCAGTGAGGCATTCGATGAGCAAGGCGAGTTTTGTACTGAGCGCTGCGCTCGCAGTGGCGGGGTATGCGGGTCTGGCCGGCAGTTTGCTGGTCGTCCCGGCCACCGCTCAAGCCCAGCAGAAGGTCAGCGCGCAAGATCGGCGTGCCCCTCAAGGCAGCGCAGGATGCCATCGCGAGGAAGCGCTGGGATGCCGCGCTCGGCAAGATCAAGGAAGCCGACGCCATGCGGAGGCAAGACGGCGTTCGACCAGTACAAGATCAACGAACTGCTCTGGTACGTTTACCTGCAGCAGGGGCGCAACGGCGACGCCGCACGCGTCCTCGAAGCCCAGCTCGCCTCGGGTCAGATGCCCGGCCGGCGAAAAAGTGCAGCGGACCAAGACGCTCGCCCAGCTTTATCTCGCGTTCCGGTAACTATGCCAAGGCGACCCAGGTCGCCAACGAATACCTGAAGTCCGTTCCGGGCGACAAGGACATGCAGTTGCTCGTCGCCAATGCGGCGTTCCAGCAGAAAAACTACAAGGCTGCGATCGCGGCGGCGGATCGCCTCATGAAAGGCGGCGGCACGCCGAGCCAGGACTTGCTGCAGCTCGTGCTGCGCTCGAATTACGAGCTGAACGATTCGGCAGGCACAGCCCGCGCACTCGACCTGCTGCTCAAGTACTACCCGAGCGCCGATACCTGGCAGCGCGTGCTCGACGGCTACTTCAAGGCCGCGAAGCGTGACCACGATCTGATGGCGCTCTACCGGCTCGCCGAAGACGTTGGGGTCCTGAAGGAGCCACGGCAATACACCGACATGACGCAGGCGCTGGTCATCGGCGGGTTTGGCATGGAGGGCGAGCGTGTCATGAAACAGGGCATCGCGGCCAACCTGTTCGCAGGTGAGGAACTGGCGCCGCGCCCAGCGCACGCTCGAGGCGGCCACGCGCAAGGCGACCGCCGAAAAAGCCTTGTTGCCGAAAGCTGCCTCGCAACTCGCTGCCGCCAAGACCGGTGCGGATGCAGAAACGATCGGCAAGCTGTATTTCAGCGCAGGTAATTACGCACAGGCGTCGGCAGCATTGCAGAAGGCGTTGAGCCTGGGCCGCGTGCCGGACGCCGACGCCACCAACATGCTGCTCGGCATCGCGTCCAAGCGGCAGGGCAACATGGCTGCCGCGGTGAAGGCATTCGACGCGATCAAGGAACCCGAAGTTTGCGGAGATCGGCCGACTCTGGAAAACCGCTTCCCGGTAACCCGCTAAGGTCAAGAAAGCACGTCCGTTCAGTGCGGGCCGCGTCTGAAAAGAAAAGCCCCGACAGGAACCTGCCGGGGCTTTTTTCGTTGCGATCGCAAGGATCGAGCGGCTGGAATCAGCCTGCGGCGGGCTCAGGTGCAGGTTCCGGCGCGGTTGCCGGCGTCTCTAGTTTCATCTTCCAGAGCCGTGCTACGTCGGCGAGCGTCGGGTTCTTGACTGCGGAGAACGCCGTCTGGGCGTCGGCCGCTCGCCCGGCTCGCGCCTGGGCGATTCCAAGCAGTAAGTTGGCGTCGTCCGCGTCCGTGGCACCGCCCTTCGCCAAGCCCTTCTGGAGTGCGTCCGCCGCCTTGGCGTAGTCACCCGCACTGAAGTAGAGCTTGCCGATGCCGATCATCTGGTTGGCCGTCTTGGCGCCAGCCAGTTGCTTCTCGGCGTTCGGCAATTCCTTGGCGTCCAGGGCTGCACCCGACTTGGCACGCTCGAGTTCCGCCTGGACGCGCGTCTTTGCCTGCGCATCGAGCGTATTTGAGGACAGCCCGCGCTCGAGGATCTGCTTGGCTTCATTGGGGAAGCCACCGGTCACGAGCGTGGCGCCCATTTCGGCGAATTCCTCGCCCTTGTCGAGAGTCCCCGTGTCATCCATGAGACGGTAGAGCGCCCGCAGTCCACGGTCGTCCTTGGTGCGGAACAGCTGGTTGTTGAGCAGGTCTTCCCAGTACTTCGGCTGCGGGTAATGCTTTACCAGCCCTTCGAGTGCCTGGAAGGTGCCGGCGTCGTTCTTCAACTCGTAATTGGAGCGCAGCGCAAGCAGCAACGCTGCCTCCGGCGGCTTCGCGTTCGATGCGACCAGTTGCTCCGACGCAGTCTTGGCTCCGGCGAAATCACCTGCCAGGTAACGGGCCTGCGCCATTGCCAGTGCGATCTCGGTATCACCCGGATTGGTCTGCAGGTAGGCGGTGCCGTACTGCAGCGCCTTGTCGAACTGCTTGTTCTGCAGCTCCATTTGCGTAAGCGCACGCAGCCGCTGCGGCTTGTCGGCCTCGGCAATGTATTGCGAATTGATGATGCGCTCGAGCGCGGCAGCAGACTGCACGTAATCTTTCTTTTGCAGCTGCACGTACCAGCCCAACTCGTCGATCATGAAAGCGTCGTATTCGGTCTTGGGCTCGACGGCCTGCGCTTCCTGGAGCTGCGCCAGGGCTGCGTCCCAGTTCTTCTCATTGATGGCAGCCTGTGCGGCCATGAGCGGCTTCGCTACGGTCGCGCTAAGCTTTTCCTTGGTAGCGGGCGCCTCCGCCTTGTCTTTTTCCTTGGCATAGGCAGCCGTCACGGGCAGCAATGACCCGCCCGCCACACCGGCCAGGCCGGCGGCGGTCATGGCAGCCATCAACACGAGATTCGCTTTTTTCATCGTCTGTCCCTGCGGCTGTAAAAATGTCCTAAGTTGGCATTGTACCGATGGAGGCGGCACTAAGCATTCGACCAGCGCGGCGGCCAGAGTTCACCCGCGCAGGGTGCCCAGGTACTCGACGGCCTGGGCCAGGTGCACGACTTCGGCGTACTTCGCCTGCAGGTCGAACAGGCTGGCCTCGTGCGGGGCCGGATGCCGGTCGCCTACGGCCTCGCGCACGACGAGCGGAATGAATCCATGCTGGCAGGCGTCGAGCGCCGTGGCCCGTATGCAGCCGCTCGTGCTGACCCCGGCGATCAACAGCGTATCCACGCCCGCGTCGACCAGTGTCGAGGCCAGCGTCGTGCCAAAAAAAGCGCTCGCATATTGCTTGGTGATCACCGTTTCACCCGGCGCCGGCGTCAGTGCTGGATCGAACGCCGCCAGCTCGGGATGCACGCCCGCCTCGAAGCAACGCAGCGCGGGAAGTTTGCGGAAAAAAATTCCGCCATCCCGTCCACCTACTTGGTAGCGGACGTTCGTGTGCAGGACCGGAATGCCAGCCCTGCGCGCAGCGTGCAACAACGTCGCGCAGGCATCTCGCGCCGACTCGACACCGGCATACAGCGGCGAGCCGGGAGTCAGGTAAGCCATGACGAAGTCCACCACGACCAGTGCGGGACGCGGGCCTGGCTGTAACGTGTGGCCGAAGCCGCCGCCCGAATAACTCTCGTTGAGCGTGGCCGTCATTGCGTTCAGATGACTCGTTGCGCCTTCAACTGGTCGTATCGTTCCGGGTCCAGTTGCAGCAGTTGGAGGTAAATCTCGTCGTTGTGCTGGCCAAGCCCCGGACTCGGCGCGCGGATACCGCCCGGCGTTTCCGACAGTTTGGGCGCGACATTCTGCATGCGCAGCAAACCGAAATCGGGATGCGCCACGCTGACGATGGCTTCCCGTGCCTTGAAATGCGGATCCTCCAGCATTTCCGGCGCACGATAGATCAGGCCGGCGGGCACGCCAAATTCCCCCATCAAATCGAGCACTTCACGCGTCGTGAGCGTCTGCGTCCAGGCCTCTACGGCCGCGTCGAGTTCGCGTTGATTCTCGCCACGCGCGCCGTGCGACACGTAACGCGGATCCGTGGCCAGGCCGGGCTGGCCCATCGCTGCCGCGAGTCGTTGAAACACGGTGTCCTGGTTCGCCGCGATCAGCACCAACGCGTCCCTGGTCCGGTACACGTTCGAAGGCGCGACATTCGGCAGGATGGCGCCCGTGCGCTCCCGAATGAAGCCGGCCTTGTCGTATTCGGTCACGACCGATTCCATCATGTTCAGGACAGCTTCGTAGATCGCCGAATCGACGACCTGGCCGCGACCGGTCTGGTGACGATGATGCAGCGCGGACAACGCGCCGACACAGGCGAAAGTAGCCGCGAGCGAATCGCCGATCGAGATCCCCATGCGCGAGGGCGGCGTACTGGGATCGCCGACGACGTAGCGCAACCCGCCCATGGCCTCGCCGATAGCGCCGAACCCTGCCTGTTTGGAATAAGGGCCGGTCTGCCCATAACCGGAGACCCGGATCATGATGAGCGCCGGATTGATCGCCGAAAGTTCGGGCCAACCTAGTCCCCATTTCTCCATCGTCCCGGGCCGGAAGTTCTCCAGCACGAAATCGGCTTTCGCAACAAGTGACTTCAGCAATTGCTGGCCTTCGGCCTCGCGCAAGTCGAGCGTGATTGCTTTCTTGTTGCGCCCCACGACGGGCCACCAAAGCGACTTGCCGTGGGCCTTCTCGCGGCCCCAGACCCGCATCGGGTCGCCCTGGCCGGGAGGCTCGATCTTGATGACTTCGGCGCCAAAATCGCCGAGCAACTGGCCGCAGAACGGGCCCGCCAGCAACGTGCCGAGTTCGAGTACGCGCAACCCGGTCAGCGGGCCGGCCTGGAAGCCGTCAGCGGGGCTGGTCATCGATTTACCTGAAAAGCGGGACGAAGGGTTGTAACCGTGCAGACTGGTGCCGGTCAAGGCGGGGCACGGCGTTGCACGGTTCGCCCGGTGTATCCGTTCGGATTGGCCGGCCGAACGACTGATTGGTATTCTCGGAACTTCCCTGATCTCACCGGACGATTGCCATGAAGACTCGGATCGAGATCGTCGAAGTCGGGCCGCGCGACGGTCTGCAAAGCGAGCCCAAGGTATTGCCGACGGCAGCGAAGGTCGAGTTCATCCGTCGCGTCGTTGCCGGCGGCGCACGCCGGGTGGAAGTCGCCAGCTTCGTGAACCCGAAGCGTGTGCCACAGATGGCGGACGCTGACGAAGTGCTGAAAGCACTGGGGAAACCCGGCCCAGGCGTGCACTACATCGGTCTCGTCTTGAACCAGAAAGGTTTCGAGCGCGCAGTCGCGGCCGGTTGCAACGAGATCGGCATGGCCGTCGTGGCGACCGATACTTTCAATCGCCGCAACCAGGGTGTTTCGACCAACGAGTCGATCGCCGCGTGGCTGGCCATTGCACAAGCCGCCGAGCAGGCCGGCATCCGTGCCCAGGTCACCGTCTCCGCTGCATTCGGCTGCCCGTTCGAAGGCGAAGTATCGATGGACCACGTCATCGAGATCGTGAAACGGGTAGCCGATGCGCGCCCATTCGAGATTGCGCTCGCCGATACGATCGGGGTCGGTGTTCCCTCGCAGGTTTCCGAATTGATCGCACGCGTGCGCGAAGTCGTTCCGGGTATCAACCTGCGCTGCCATTTCCACAACACACGCAACACGGGCCTCGCCAACGCTTACGCGGCAGTGCAGGCGGGCGTGCATACGCTCGACGCCAGCATGGGCGGCATCGGTGGATGTCCGTTCGCGCCCGCGGCGACCGGCAACATTCCGACGGAGGACCTGGTTTATCTGTTGCAGCGCTCGGGTCACGAGACAGGCGTGTCGCTGGAAGCAGCGATTGCAACCGGCCAGTGGCTCGGCGAGCAACTCGGGCACCCGGTGCCCGGCATGTTGACCAAAGCTGGCGGTTTTCCGCAGGCCGCTGCGGCCTGAACAACTAACAACACGCAGCAGGCGAGCGCGACCCAAAGTGTTGCGCGGTGCCTGTTTTTAGGGGACTGACTGCATGACTTACCGACTCGGCGTCGACGTAGGCGGGACTTTCACCGACCTGCTGCTGGTGAACGACAAGACCGGTCAAACCTGGAAGGCCAAGATTGCCTCCACGCCGCACGACCAGTCGGAAGGCGTGCTGCGCGGCATCGAGCGCGTTTGCGGGTTCGCCGGCATCGCGCCCGACGTGATCGATCACGTAATGCACGGCACCACGGTCGCGACCAACACGGTGCTGACAGGCACCGGCGCGCGTGTCGGCCTCGTCACGACCAAAGGCTACCGGCAGGTGCTGCAGATTGCGCGCAGCTTCGTGCCGGGCGGTCTCGGTGGCTGGGTCATCTACAACAAGTCGCTGCCGATGGCGCCGCTGGCGTTGACGATCGAGGCGACCGAGCGGGTCAGCTCCAGGGGCGAAATCGTCACGCCGCTCGATGAGCCGGCGCTGCGTGTGAGCCTGCAGGCGCTCGGCGGCAAGGACATCGAGGCGCTCACCGTGTCGCTGATCAACGCGTTCGCAAACGACACGCACGAACGACGAATCAAGGACATCGCCCAGGAGATGCTGCCCGGCATTCCGGTGTCGATTTCGTCGGAGGTCGTACCGGAGATGCAGGAGTACGAGCGCACCGTGACGACGGTGGCGAACTCGTATGTGCGGCCGCGGGTGCAGAAGTACGTGCACAACCTCAAGGCAAAGCTCGATGCGACGACGCGCAGCGTCAAGCTGCACATCCTGCGCTCGGACGGTGGGCTGGCCTCGGCGCGGTCCGCCGAGGATTTTCCGGTGAACCTGCTGATGTCCGGCCCTGCCGGTGGCGTCACGGGCGCGCTCTGGGTCGCGGTCCAGGCCGGGTTTCCAAACCTGTTGACCGTCGACGTCGGTGGCACCTCGACCGACGTCGCCTTGATCATGAATGGCCAGCCGCGGTTGCGCCGCGAGACCACGGTCGGTGACGTCACGGTGCGCGCCTCCTCGGTCGACATCCGCACCGTGGGCGCAGGCGGCGGCTCGATTGCGCACGTTCCCGAGCTCACGGGCGCGCTGCGTGTGGGCCCGCAATCGGCCGGCGCGGTCCCCGGCCCCGCCGCTTACGGCAAGGGTGGCACCGAGCCCACGGTCACCGACGCGAACGTCGTGCTGGGGTATCTGCCCGAGTTGCAGAAGCTCGGCGGCGACATGGCCCTCGACCGCCAGCTCGCACACCAGGCGGTCGAGAAGATCGGCAAGGCGCTCGGGAAGACCGTGCAGGACGCTGCGCTCGGCATCTACGACATCGTCAATGAGAACATGGTGGGCGCGCTGCGCCTCGTGTCGGTCGAGCAAGGTCACGACCCGCGCGACTACGCGTTGATCGCGTTCGGCGGCGCAGGACCGCTGCACGCCAACGCGCTCTCGCGCCTGCTCGGCTCCTGGCCCTCGATCATCCCACCCGGTCCCGGCGTGCTCTGCGCGTTGGGGGATGCGACGACGGCGGTACGCGATGAATCGTCGCGCACCTACATCCGGAGGTTTTCCGAAACGAATCCGGATGAGATCGCGAAGCAGTTGAAGACGCTCGCCGCGGATGCGGCGAAGTCGCTCGCGGGCGAAAAGGTCGCTGCCTCGGAGATGGAATTCGGTTACCAGGTTGACGTGCGTTATCACGGCCAGGGGCTGCGGCTCACCGATCGACATCGACCTGAAACGCCTCGAGCGCGAAGGGTTGCTGGCGATCACGCAGCCCTTCGATGCCGAGCACACGCGACTCTTCACGTTTGCGCTGCCGCTCGAGCACGAGTTCGTGGCGCTGCGTGCCGTGGTGCAGGGCAAGGGCGTCAACATCAAGCGGCAGGTTGCGACGAAGGGTGGCTCGTCTGCCGCCGGTGCGGTCGTCGGCCGCCAGAAGGCGTACATGGACGGCCGCGCGTGCGTCGCCACCGTTTACGACCGCGCGATGCTCAAGGCCGGTAACCGGCTCGCGGGCCCCGCGATCGTCATGGAAATGGATTCGACGTCAGTGATCCTGCCGAAGCATCACGGCAAGGTCGATGCCTACGGCAACATCCTGATTTTTCCAGATGATTACAAAGCGGCAAGAAAGAGCCCCGCCTCGAAAGGCTCAGTTGCGAAGGGTCCGATTGCGAAAGGCTCCGTTGCGAAAGGCCGGTTGGCGAAAGGCCCGGTTGCAAGAAAACGTTCGGTTGCGAAAGCCTCGACAGGCGTCGGTGCAGCACGCCCGAAAAAAGTCGTAAAAAAGTCCGTGGTGTCCAGGATCAAGCGCGCGGTCAGGAAAGCCGTGCGCAAGAGCCGATGAACGCCGAGCCAGCCCACACGAGGCGCAACGCCGCCACTGCCTGAGAACGAATTTCGGAGCAAGCACTCATGCCCGCCAGGATCATTCAGCGCAACACGAAGCCGATGAAAAAGGTGAAGGTCGATTCGGTCACGATCGACATCATCGAAAGCGCCCTGCGCAACGCGCGCTTCGAGATGGACACGGTGCTGTTCCGCACGGCGATGTCGCCGGGCATTCGCGAGCAGCACGACGAGTTTCCGCTGATCGCGAACCTCGACGGCAAGATGGTCGTTGGCCAGTTCGGCTCGTTCATCCATGGTTTCCTGCAGGGCTACGACGGCACCGTGGAGGAGGGCGATGTCTTCCTGACGAACGACCCGTACTCCGTGAACGGCGCGATCAGTCACCAGAACGACTGGCTGATGCTGATGCCCGTCTACAAGCACGGGCGCATCATTGCCTGGTCGGCGATGTTCGGCCACATGACCGACGTCGGCGGCAAGGTGCCGGGTTCGCTGCCGACAGATGCGCGCACGATTTACGAGGAAGGCGTCTCGGTGCCGCCGATCAAGATCATCAAGGCCGGGCAGATGCAGGACGACCTGCTCAAGGTGATCCTCCACAACTGCCGCCTGCCCACCTGGAACTTCTCGGATTTCAACGCGATTGCGGCGGCGCTGCGCACCGCGGCGATGCGCTGCGTCGAGATCTCGACGCGCTTCGGCGACGACACGTTCTACTCGGCCATGGACGCCATGCTCGAGCGCAACAAGCGTGCGATGCGCGAACTGATCCGCCGCACGGTGCCCGAGACGAAGCAATACTTCGAAGACTACATCTGCGACGACGGACTCCACATGGGGCCTTACAAGATCGCCTGCTCGATGTGGCGCGAAGGCGATAAGTGCATTTTCGACTTCACCGGCACCGACCCGCAGTCGATCTCCTCGATCAACTTCCTGTTGAACGAAGAGATGTTCAAGATGTTCGCGGGCGTCTACATGATCATGGTGTTCGACCCGCAGATCCTGTTCAACGACGGGTTCTACGATTTGATGGACGTGCGCATTCCGCCAGGCACGTTGCTGAAGCCACTGAAGCCCGCAGCGCTCTCGTGCCGCACGCACGCGCTCGGCCGCATCTTCGACATCCTTGGCGGCCTGCTGGGTCAAGGTAACCCCGCATTCATGTGCGCCGCCGGGTTCTCCGACAGCCCGCACTTCATGTATTCCGGGTACGACAAGAACGGCGAGTGGTACCAGTTGTACCAGATCACGTTCGGTGGCATTCCGGGCAAGCCGTTCGGCGACGGGCCAGACGGCCACTCGCTGTGGCCTTCGTTCACGAATGTGCCGAACGAATTCCTGGAGAGCTATTTTCCGCTGCGCATCGAGACGTACGAAACGATCGCGGACACCGGCGGCGCCGGCAAGAACCGCGGCGGCAACGGCCTGCGCATCGGCTACCGGTTCCTGGAGCCCGGCGAGATCTCGATCCACGACGATCGCTGGCTCACCTATCCGTGGGGCGTCAATGGCGGGCTGCCGGGCGCCCGCAGCAAGAAGACGCTGGTCAAAGCCGACGGCTCCGAGGTGCTGCTGCCTTCCAAGATCGACCGGGTCAAGGTCGCGGCCGGCGACCTGCTGCTGGCCGATACCTGGGGCGGCGGCGGTTGCGGCGACCCGTTCGAGCGCGAGGTAGAAAAGGTCGTGTTCGACGTGCAGGCCGGGCTCGTCACGCCACACGGCGCGCTGTCCTATGGCGTGGTTGTCAATGCGGACCTGACGGCCGACGTCGCGGCGACCGGGAATTTGCGCGCAAAACTCACGGCCGAGCGCGGCCCGGTGCCGTTGTTCAATCGCGGTTTCGAGTCGATCGACGAATTGAAGGGACGTTGTCTGGCCGAGACAGGCCATGAGCCGCCGCGGGCAACCACAATTCTCGGCGCGCGTGCACAAGCCGAAGCCTGCACCGGTCAAGAAAAAGGCGAACGTTGCGTAGGCGCCGCATCCGACTGGCCGGATTGCCGGCCGCAGCGCCGACGTGACGGCCACTGCCGAGGGATGTCTACCTCTCAGCGATCGTGTGCAGGCGGATGCGTCGCCAGGTAGCCGGCGTCAGACCCGGCGCTATCCGCGGAGTCCACGCGCACGAGTGTTCTTGTTCTAGTGTTGATTATCATGTTCGAGCACGGTCGTTACGGCGAGATCGGCAGTCACGTTACCGATGGTGCGAAAAATATCCGGCACGATCTCGACCGCAAGCAGTATGCCGAGCACTTCGACTGGCAGGCCCAGCGCATAGCATATGGGTGCGACGCTCGCCAGGAACGAGACCTGGCCGGGCAGTCCCACAGACCCGATGCTGATTGCGACTGCCACGAATACGCCGGCACCGATCTGCAGCATTCCCGGTTGCAGGCCATACAGTGCGGCAACGAAAAAACAGACCGCGAGATTACCGACCGGACTCGTGTAGCGAAACACAGCGACCGCGAGCGGCAATACAAGGTGCACGATGCGCGGCGAAAAGCCCAACTGCTCGCGCGCACACTCGATCATCGCCGGCAGCGTTGCGAGCGAGCTTTGCGTGCTCGCCGCCACGACCTGCACCGGCGCGATCGCCGTCGCGAACTGACGTGTCGAGACGCTCGCCCGCATTGCCACGAGCAGGTACACGAACAGGCTGGCGCCGATGATGACCAGCGACACGAAAGTGACGTACTGCAGCAAGAGCCCTGCCGCGCGAAACCCAGCCTGCCGCCCGACGCCGAACGCCAGCGCGAATACGCCGAGCGGGGCGATCACGAGCACCCAGTGCACGATCACGACCATTGCTTCCGCCATGGCGCTGAAAAAACTGGTCAATGCCGCACGTTGCGCAGCAGCGAGCCGAGTGGCGGCGAATCCGAACAGAACGGCGAAGATCACGAGCGCGAGGATCGCGTTGTCGGCGGCAGCAGCGATGATGTTCGGTGGCAGCAGGGCCTGGATGCCTTCCTGCCAGCCGCCGTGCGACTGCAGCGACCTCGCCAGCCTGCGGGGCCGCTGCAACAAAGTCTGCCGCGGTTTGCGGGTCGAGCGGCCACGCCGCCAGTAGCCCGAGCGACAGCACCACGGCAAGCCCTGCTGACGCAAATAGCAACACGACGAAACCAAGTCGCCGCTTGCGTCGCGAGACGGCCCGTCGCCAACGCATCGGAGACACCGGCGATGGCCGACACCAGCATTGCAAACACCAGCGGACCGACGGTCATGCGCAGCGCGTTGAGCCACAGCGTACCGATGGTCGCGATCAGGTCGCTGGCGCCATCGATGATTGCACCGCCGTCGCTCGGTAGCAGCGCCCCTGCGGCAAGTCCGCGCGGCGAGTGATCCGAAGACGAGCCAATGCCGGCCGTTAGCCGCGCGCTCGGAAGGAGGGCTCACACGTCGCGTAGCCAGTCGTACAACGTGGTGACGAAACGGATTTCTTTTTGCTCCTTCTCGGCGCCGCCTGGCGGCCGGGGATGATTCCATGCGCCTCCCGGACTGGTAAAGTGTCGCACTTTTCACCGCCGGGGGTCATGGTGACCTACGCTGCCATCACGGGCTGGGGCAAGTGCCTGCCGCCTGCCGTCCTGACCAACGAAGACCTCGCCACGTTCCTCGACACGAACGACGAGTGGATCACCTCGCGCACGGGCATCAGCACGCGGCGGATCTCGCACGTGCCGCTCGGCGAGCTGGCCTATGTCAGCGCAGCCCACGCGCTCGCCGCGGCGGGTCTCGACGCCGCAGAACTCGACCTGATCGTGCTCGGCAGCTGCAGCTTCGACGACCAGGTGCCGAACCAGGCGTCCGGGCTGCAGGAGCGACTCGGAGCGAAGCGCGCCGCGCCGATGGACGTCAACACCGCGTGCACCAGCTTCCTGTTTTCGCTCAGTGCGGCCAACGCGATGATCCGCAACGGTACCGTGCGCAATGCGCTCGTCGTCGGCGGCGAGGTCATCTCGGCGTTCATGGAGTGGCGCAATCGCGGCGTGTCGGTGCTGTTCGGCGACGGCTGCGCCGCGGTCGTGCTGCAGGCGACCGACCGGGAAGAAGGCGTGATCGCCGAAAAACTCGGCTGCGACGTGGGTGCCCGCGACACGCTCGTCGTCGAGGGCATGGGTGGGCGTTACGCCAATGTCGGCCGGCTTTACGGCGACACGGCGTGGATTTTCGAGGGCCAGGAAATATTCAAGCGCGCGGTGCTGGGAATGTCCGGCGCGTGTGCCGACGTGCTGGCCTCGCAGGGCGTGAAGCCGGAAGACATCTGCCTCGTGGTGCCGCACCAGGCGAACCTGCGCATCATCGAGGCCGTTGCCAAGCGCGCCGGCGTGCCGATGGAACGCGTCTTCGTGAACGTGCAGCGTTATGGAAACATGTCGGCCGCAACAGTTCCGGTCGCGCTCGTCGAGGCACTGGAAGAAGGGCGGGTGGCGCCAAACAGCCTGCTGCTGCTGCCGGCGTTCGGCGCCGGCCTCACCTGGTGCGCGCACCTCGTGCGCTGGGGCGATCGGGTGACGCCCAAGGGCGTCAGCGACGTCGAATTGCCGCCCTGCGACAGGAGCGCGCTCGAGATCGTGCAGGGCTACCTGCGCAAGACTGGACTGAGCCGGCGCGCGTACGGCCGCGTACGCCGCGATTTGCCCGCCATGACCCCTGACCGCAAGGCGCTGCTGCAGATTCACTTCTGCGTGGTGATCTGGGGCTTTACGGCGATCCTCGGCAAGCTCATCTCGCTGCCTGCGTTCGCGCTCGTGTGGTGGCGCATGTTGATCGTCGTCATCGCGCTCGCGTGATGCCCGCCTTCTGGCGCAGCCTGCGAATGATCGACTACCGCACGGCCGGTATCTTTGCCGGCATCGGCGTCATCGTGGCGCTGCACTGGATCACCTTTTACGGTGCGATCAAGCTCGCCAATGCCTCCATCGCCGCCACGTGCATGGGTACGGCTCCGCTCTTCATGGCGATCATCGAACCCTGGCTGACCGGACGCCGGTTCGACCTGCGTGAACTCGCAATCGGCGTCGTCGCAATCCCCGGCGTCATGCTCGTGGTGGGTGGAACCCCGGCGGAAATGCGCATCGGTATCGCCGTGGGCGTGCTGTCGGCGTTTCTCGTTGCGATCTTCGGGTCGCTCAACAAGCGATACGTCGAACATGGCGAACCGCTCTGCGTCACGGGCGTCGAACTCGCGGCCGGCACGGCATTCCTGACCGTGGTCGCCGTGATCGTCGCCGGGCCTGGGCGCGAGCCTCGCCTTGCCCGGCCTGCGCGATACGCTGCTGCTGCTCCTGCTCGCCCTTGCATGCACGCTGTTTCCATTCGCGCTGGCGCTCGTGGCGCTGCGCCGTATCAGTGCCTTCAGTGCACAACTGGCCATCAGCCTCGAGCCGGTATACGCCGTCGTGCTGGCGATCCTGCTGCTCGGCGAACAGCGCGAACTCGGCATGCAGTTCTACCTGGGGCTCGCGATCATCCTGGGGGCCGTCTTCGCGCACGCGGCCCTGCAGCGCGAACCCCTGCCGGCCGAGTCGCTCAAGTAGCGAGATCGCATGACGGGTTGCTGCCACAGACCTGCGCTACGCTGTACCATCGCAACCCATCAGCACGGCGTAGATCGCGACATAGAGCAAGGGCTCGCGCCAGTCAGGCCTTGATCTGCCACCGGCAGGTACAGTCTTATCTGTGATAACTTCGAATAAGTTGTTGTAACTCATTATTTCTTCAGGGAATTTTCTGCTACTTCAGGCTTATTCACGCGCGCGCTGGACGCAGCAGCCCCACGAGGCCTGGCAGCAGGGTTCCAGCAGTCCCGCGCACGACGAAGTCCGCCAACCGCGACAGATCCGTCGGCTCGAGGTTGATTTCGATGACGGTCGCCCCGGAGCGCAAGGCCCGTTCGGCAAGCCCTGCCGCCGGGTAGACGAGGGCAGAGGTGCCGATCGAGAGAAACGCGTCGCAGTCGGTCGCGGCCTGCTCGGCCTCCAGCAGCGCGCGGGCCGGGATCGCTTCGCCAAACCAGACCACGTCCGGACGCAGCAGCTCGCCGCAGCGGGCGCATTCGGGCAAGCCCGTGACGGACACGGCCGCGCGCTCGGCCACGTCGCCTTCGACCGTGCAGCGGTCGCGCAGGATTTGCCGTGGTACTCGATGACGTCGCGTGCTGCCCGCGCGCTGGTGCAGGCTGTCGACGTTCTGCGTGACGAGTGTGAGGCGCGGAACGAGCTGTGCCAACTGGACGAGCGCGCGGTGGCCGGCGTTTGGCTCGGCCTGGCGCACGAGTTCGCGGCGCCATTCGTACCAGTCGCCAGACGCGTCGCGGATCGCGCTGGAATGCCTCGGGCGTCGCCAGGTCTTCCGCGCGAAACCGGGCCCAGATGCCGGTCTGGGCATCACGAAATGTCGGCACGCCGCTTTCGGCGGAGATGCCTGCCCCGGTCACTACGCAGACGTGACGCGCGGTCTCGAGCCGTGCAGCCACGGATCCAAGTGCGCGATCGCTATCCTGCGTGCCGGGCATTCGCATCGTCACTGGATGCTGAGCGAGTCGCTGGCAGGTTCGTGCTGCCAGCACCTGCGATCACCGCGCCTACGCGGCGGCCTTGCTGCCTGAAGCGAGTTGCCGGATCACGTACTGCAGGATGCCGCCGTGCTGGTAGTACTCGCGCTCTTTGGGCGTGTCGATGCGCACGCGCACCTCGAACTGTATGGGCGCGCCGGAGGCAGGCGTCGCGACGACGGTCACCACTTTGGCGGCCCCGCCGTTCAAACCGAAGATCTCGAAGCTCTCCTTGCCGGTCAAGTCCGAGCGACGTGGCCGTCTCGCCGTCCTTGAACTGCAAGGGCAGCACGCCCATGCCGATCAGGTTCGAGCGATGGATGCGCTCGAAGCTCTCTGCGATGACGGCCTTCACGCCGAGCAGCATCGTGCCCTTGGCCGCCCAGTCGCGCGACGAGCCGGTGCCGTATTCCTTGCCGGCAAGCACGACTAGCGGCGTGCCCTCGGTCTTGTACTTCATCGCGGCGTCGTAGATCGACATCTGCTCGCCGCGTCGGCACGTGAATCGTGACACCGCCTTCGGTGCCCGGGCGCCAGCAGGTTGCGCAGGCGGATGTTCGCGAACGTGCCGCGCATCATGACTTCATGGTTGCCGCGACGCGCGCCGTACTGGTTGAAATCGACGGGTTGCACGCCCTGCGCCATGAGGTATTTCGCGGCGGGGCTCGCCTTCGCAATGTTGCCGGCCGGTGAAATGTGGTCGGTCGTCACCGAATCGCCGAGCACCGCCAGCGCGCGTGCGCCGCGGATGTCCGCAACCGCGCGCGGCGTCATGGACATGCCCTTGAAGTACGGCGGATTACGCACGTAAGTCGACGTTTCCTGCCACTGGTAAACCTCGTCCTGCGGCACCTGGATCGCCTGCCAGTGCTCGTCGCCCGTGAAGACGCTCGCGTAGCTCTTGCGGAACATCTCCGAGTCGACCGCCGCGCCGATGGTCTGCTGGATCTCGTGCGGCGACGGCCAGATGTCCTTCAGGTACACCGGCTGGCCGTCGCCGTCGGTGCCGATCGGTTCGTTGTTCATGTCGATGTCCATCGTGCCGGCCAGCGCATACGCCACGACGAGCGGCGGCGACGCGAGGAAATTCATCTTCACTTCGGGGTGCACGCGGCCTTCGAAGTTGCGGTTACCCGATAGCACCGAGGCGGCAATGAGGTCGCCGGCGCGCACGGCCTCCGAGATCTCGGGACGCAGCGGGCCCGAGTTGCCGATGCACGTCGTGCAGCCGTAACCCACGGTGTAGAAACCGACCGCCTTCGAGTTCGGCGAGCAAGGCCGGCCTTCTGCAGGTAGTCGGTGACGACGCGCGAACCGGGCGCGAGGCTCGTCTTGACCCACGGCTTGCGATGACAGGCCGCGCTTGCGTGCATTGCGCGCCAGCAGGCCGGCCGCGATCAGCACGGCAGGGTTCGAGGTGTTGGTGCAGCTTGTGATCGCGGCGATCAGCACGGCGCCGTCCTTCAGTTCGAACGTCTTGCCGTCGCTGGTGACCGTCGCGGTGCCCGTGGCGCCGGGCATCTTGGTCGCGACGCTCGGCGACAGGCGAGCGCGAGGTGCTTGCGATAGATCTCCTTCGATCACGCGCAGCGGCACGCGGTCCTGTGGGCGCTTCGGGCCCGCGAGACTCGGCTCGACGCGTCGCGAGGTCGAGTTCGAGCACGTCGCGTGTAATCCGCTTCGCGCATGCCGTTCGTGCGCCACATGCCCTGCGCCTTCGCATAGGCCTCGACCAGGGCGACCTGCTCGGCCGGACGCGCGGTCAGTTCGAGGTAACGGATCGTCTCCTCGTCGATCGGGAAGATCGCGCAGGTGCTGCCGAACTCCGGCGACATGTTGGCGATCGTCGCGCGATCGGCGAGCGGCAGCGCGGCGAGCCCGTCGCCGAAGAACTCGACGAACTTGTCGACGACGCCCTTCTTGCGCAGCATCTCGGTGACGGTCAGCACGAGGTCCGTGGCCGTCGCACCCGGCGGCAGGCAGCCCGTGAGCCGGAAGCCGATGACCTGCGGAATCAGCATCGTGACGGGCTGGCCGAGCATGGCAGCTTCGGCCTCGATGCCGCCGACGCCCCAGCCCAGCACGCCGAGACCGTTGACCATGGTCGTGTGCGAATCGGTGCCGACGAGCGTGTCGGGATACGCGCGCTGCACGCCGTCCTTCGTCTTCGGAGAAGACGACGCGGGCGAGGTGCTCGACGTTGACCTGGTGCACGATGCCCGTGCTGGGCGGCACGACCTTGAAATTGCTGAATGCGGTCTGGCCCCAGCGCAGGAACGAATAACGCTCGCCGTTGCGCGCGAACTCGATCGTGCTGTTCTTGCGCAGCGAATCGGCGCCGCCGTATTCGTCGACCTGCACGGAGTGGTCGATCACCAGTTCGGCCGGCGCGAGCGGATTGATGTCCTGCGGGTTGCCGCCGAGACGCACCATCGCTTCGCGCATCGCGGCGAGGTCGACGATGGCCGGCACCCCGGTGAAGTCCTGCATGATCACGCGCGCCGGCGTGAACGCGATCTCGTAACTCGGCACCGCCTTGGCATCCCATTTCAGCAACGCCTCGATGTCCTCGCGCGTGACGTTGACGCCGTCCTCGAAGCGCAGCAGGTTCTCGAGCAGGATCTTCAGCGAGAAGGGGAGACGGCCAAGGTCGTAGCCCTGCAGCGCCGGGAGGCTCTGGATCTCGTACGAGCTGGGCCGACCGCGAGCGCCGTGCGGGTCTTGAAGCTGTCTCTCATGAAACCTCCGAGCGAGCCGAAACTGGGGCATCGAGCGCGGCGAACCTGCGGCGATTATAGCCGCGGAATTACAGCCGCGAATCCCCGGATCCGGACCGGCATGTGACACTGCGCGATTACGCGCCACCGAGGCACGCTGTCACCGCTCGTAGAACACCGCCGACTGCCCAGGCGTCACGGCTCGTTGGGCCGTGGTCGTGCGCACGACACAGCGGCCGTCGGCGCAGCACCTCGACGGTGCAGCGCTGGTCGGCCTGGCGGTAACGCAGCTTCACGGTGCAGCGTGAAGCGTGCGCGCTGTCAGGCCCGGTGGCGGCGCCCCGGCGATCCAGTGCGCCGACCTCGGTCGCGATCTCGTCGGCGAGCAGCAGCGGATGGTCGTGCTCCTGGACCACGACCAGCACGTTGCGCTCGAGGTCCTTCGCGCGCCACGTACCATGGCTTTTCCGCAGCGCCGCGCACGCCGCCCAGCTTCGAGCCCCTGGCGCTGGCCGAGCGTGTAGTACATGAGCCCGCGGTGCGTCCCGAGCCGACGACCGGCCGGAGTTTCGATCGGCCCGGGCCGGGCAGGCAGGTAGGTTTGCCAGGAATTCGGCGAACGGCCGCTCGCCGATGAAACAGATGCCGGTGCTGTCGCGCTTGTCGTGCACGGCAAGGCCGCGCGCATGCGCGATGCGCCGCACCTCGCTCTTCGGCAGGTCGCCGATCGGAAACAGGGTGCGCGCCAGCATGGCGCCGGGCACGGAATGCAGGAAGTACGTCTGGTCCTTGCCGGGATCGATGCCCGCGCAGCAGGCGGCCTCGACCAGTCCGCGCGTAGTGGCCGGTGGCGAACAGGTCCGCGCCGAGGCGCAGCGCGTGCGCGAAACAGACGCCGAACTTGATTTCGCGGTTGCAGGCGACGTCCGGGTTGGGCGTGCGGCCGGCGTGCCAGTTCGGCGAGAAAGTGCGCGAAGACCGCTCGCGGTATTCAGCGGCGAAGCTGACGGTATGCAGCGGGATGCGCAGGTCCTCGCAGACCCGGCGCGCGTCCTGCAGGTCGGCGGCGGCCGTGCAGTAGCCGTCTTCGTCCTCGTCCCAGTTGCGCATGAACAGCGCGTGCACGTCGTAGCCCGCCCGCTGCAGCAGCACGGCGGACACGGCGGAATCGACGCCGCCCGAGAGGGCGAGAACGACGCGCTGGAGCGCATCCGCGGAATTATACGGCGAGCTCGGGCTCCGCGGTCCGGGCGAGGATCAGCCGCTGGCGGCCAGCGAAGCGGCCTGACCGGGCTGCCGGCAGCAGGTGCGACGAGCAGCTCCAGCGGATAGCGCGCGCCGCGCGAGATAATCGTCGACGCAGCGCAAGACCAGCGGGCTGCGCAGGCGCGGTCTGCGCGGCGAGCAATTGGTCGCGGTCCAGCCAGCGCGTGCGCAGGATGCCGTGGTCGAGCGGGCGGCGCGGGTCGTGGCCGTCGAGCGTGCCGGCTGAACGCGACCCGCAGGAACGTGCGCGTGAGGTGCTCGGGTTGCCAGACGTACACGCCGATCACGGCGCGTGGGCACGAACGTCCAGCCGGTTTCCTCGAGCGTTTCGCGGCTGACCGCTGCGAGGAACGTCTCGCCGTTTTCGAGGTGTCCGGCCGGCTGGTTGATGACCACCCGCCCGCTGGCGCGTTCTTCGACGAACAAGGAACGTGCCGTCGCGTTCGACGACGGCGGCAACGGTCACGTCAGGCTTCCACACCATGGCAGGCATTATAGCGGGGTCGCCGGTGCGATGCGGGACTTCAGCGCGGCGCAGGCGCGGCGCCTACGGCGCGACGGCCGCCTGTCGGACGTCGATCAGAAGTCGATCGCCGTGGCGCGCATTTCCGGCTGGATCAGGCTGCCGGCCCAGACCTCGTCGAAGAACGCGAGGTAGCGCTTGACGATGGCGATGTCGTCGAACTCGACGATGCCTTCCCAGCGCGAGCACTGCTGGCGGAACGCGATGGCCTTGTCGTCGGCGATGATGAACGAGCAGGGGTTGCTGCGGTATTCGCTGCGCGACGTTGCGCAGGTCGATGTAGCTCGTCAGGCGACGCGCCATCATCATGAAACGATTGCCCTCGCGCACGGCGCGACCCGGATCGGAGATCAGCACGCGCAGGCGGGCATGGCTGCGGGCCAGCACGAGTCGCTTGACCGGCTCGAGGAAGAGATCGTGGTCGTAGATCTGCGGTTCGAGATCGGGCGTGTAGATGGACAGCGTGCGCCTGGCGCGCGTGGCGATTTCCGCCACCGCGGCCGCGGTACTCATCGAGATTCGACAGGATGCTCCGTGTCCCCGTCGTGTCCGGCCTGTTGTCCATCCCATCCATTCCCTACCGCACGGCGCATGCGCTGGTGCGGTATCCCGACCTCGTCGAATTCCGGGCCGTCGGCCCGGAAACCCAGCCGCTCGTAGAATCCCGCTGGCCGACGTCTGTGCGTTCAGGTACACCTCGGTGAAACCCCGCTCGGCGGCGAGTTCCATGAGGCGACGCATGATTGCGACGCCGGCGCCGGTGCCGCGATACTGCGGCAGTACTGCGACGCGGCCAATCTTACCGGTCGGCTCCAGTCGGCCCGTGCCAACTGCGTCACGTTTTCCCGCGACCGCGCGCACATAAGCGAGCACGTGCATGGCGACCGGGTCGATCTCGTCGAATTCGTCGCGCTCCGGGATGCGTTGTTCCTCGATGAAAACCGCTGCGCCGCACCTGCTCGATCGCCGGCGCGGTCATCCGTGCCACGCGGCGATCTCGACGTGTACATCGGCAGGATGTCGGGCAGGTCAGCGCAGTGTTCCGCGGGGTTATGTCAAACGGCCGTAACTGGCGCATGCCGTGCTCAGACTTCGCGCGCGAGGCGCGCCGCGATGCCGATGTAGGCCGCCGGCGTCAGCTTGCGTGAGCCGCGCCTTTTCGGCCGCCGGGATCGGCAATGTCGGCGACGAACCTGGCGATGGCGTCCGCGTCGATGCGGCGGCCGCGCGTCAGCGCCTTCAGCTGCTCGTAGGCTTCGGGCACGGCATAGCGCCGCATCACGGTCTGGATGGGTTCCGCGAGCAATTCCCAGTTCGCCGCGAGGTCGTCCGCGAGCCGCTTGCGGTCGATCTCGACTCGCGCCAGGCCGCGCGAGACCGACTGGATGGCGATATCGGAGTGTGCCAGCGCGACGCCGATGTTGCGCTGCACGGTCGAGTCGGTGAGGTCACGCTGCCAGCGCGAAATCGGCAGTTTTTCGGACATGAACCGCAGCAGGGCGTTGGCGACACCGAAGTTGCCTTCGGCATTTTCGAAGTCGATCGGGTTGACCTTGTGCGGCATCGTCGACGAGCCGACTTCGCCGGCGACCACCTTCTGCCGGAAATAGCCGAGCGACACGTAACCCCAGAAATCGCGGCAGAGATCGGTGAGGATCGAGTTGCAGCGCGCCAGCGCATCGAAGTATTCCGCCATCCAGTCGTGCGGTTCGATCTGCGTCGTGTGCGAATTGAACGCGAGGCCGAGCGATTCGACGAAGCGCCGGCCGAGCCTGGCCCAGTCGACGTCCGGGATACGCGGCGACGTGGGCGTTGAAGTTGCCGACGGCGCCATTCATCTTGCCGCGAATCGGCACGCGTGAAAACGTCTCGCGCGCCACGCGCAGACGCGTGCACGAACACGGCGACTTCCTTGCCGAGCGTCGTGGGCGTCGCCGGCTGCCCGTGCGTGCGCGACATCATCGCGTCCTCGGCATGCGCGTGCGCCATCGAGCGCAACGCACCGATCAGGGCATCCATGTGCGGCAGCAGTACGCGCTCGCGCGCCTCGCGGCACATCAATGCATACGCACAGATTGTTGATGTCTTCGGACGTGCAGGCAAAGTGCACGAACTCGAGCCGTGACACCCAGGCCGGGTGCGCGCCGAGTTTCTGCTTGACGAGATACTCGACCGCCTTTACGTCGTGGTTCGTCTCGCGCTCGAACGCCTTGACCGCTGCGGCATCGGCGTCGCTGAACTCGTCGACCACCTGCTGGGCCACTGCGAGGTCGGCCGTCGTGATGCCCTGCATTTCCTTGATGCGGCGTTCCTGGGCGAGCGCGTGCAGCCAGCCGATTTCGACGCGCGTGCGTGCCCGGATCAGGCCCTTTTCGCTGAAAATCTGCCCGCAGGTCTGCACAGCGCGAGGCGTAGCGGCCGTCCACGGGCGAAAGCGCTGTCAGCGGGGTGAGACTCATGCCGGAATCCGGGAGATGTTACGATCCACCATGATACCGCAGGCTCCCGCCGCGCGGCGGCTGCGCGGCTTCCGGAGCGCATCTTGATGGCCGAAAACGAATACCGCGTCGAACGCGACAGCATGGGCGAGATCCGCGTGCCCGCCAGGGCGCTCTGGGGCGCCCAGACACAACGCGCGAGTCAATAATTTCCAGATCAGCGGATTGACCATGCCGCGCGGCTTCATCCGGGCGCTCGGCCTGATCAAGTGGGCCGCCGCCGGCGCCAACCTCGAACTCGGCGAGCTCGACAAGGTGCGCGGTTTCGCGATCCAGCGCGCGGCGCTCGAGGTCGCGGAAGGCCGTCACGACGCGCAATTTCCGATCGACGTGTTCCAGACGGGCTCGGGCACCAGCAGCAACATGAATGCCAACGAGGTCATCGCACATCTCGCAACGTCTTATGCAGGCAGCGTCACCGCGCCGATCCATCCGAACGACGACGTCAACCGCAGCCAGAGCAGCAACGACGTCATCCCCACCGCCATCCACTTGAGCGCGGCGCTCGCGCTTTCCGAGACATTGCTGCCGGCCCTGATGGAATTGATCGAGACGTTGGGTCGGAAGGCTGCGGATGTCGGGGAAACCGTCAAGACGGGTCGCACGCACCTCATGGACGCCATGCCCATAACGCTGGGACAGGAAATGGGCGCCTGGCGCACGCAGCTCGAAGACGCCGTCGCGCGACTGCAGGGGTGCCGGCCACGGCTGCATGCCCTGGCGCAGGGCGGCACCGCGGTCGGCACCGGAATCAACGCGAACCCGCAGTTTGCGGCGAAGGTGGCCGCGCATTTGTCGGCGCGCACATGCGCTCGACCTGCGGCCCGCGCGGGATTTTTTCGCCGCACTGGCTTCGCAGGACACGGCCGTCGAGCTTTCGGGTCACTTGCGCACGCTGGCCGTAACGCTCGTCAAGATCGCCAACGATCTGCGCTGGATGAACAGCGGTCCGCTGGCCGGGCTTGCGGAAATCACGCTGCCTGCGTTGCAACCCGGCAGCAGCATCATGCCGGGCAAGGTCAATCCCGTGGTTCCCGAGGCCGTCGCGATGGCGGGCGCGCAGATCATGGGCAACGACGTGACCATCGCGATCGCGGGCCAGGCCGGCAACTTCCAGCTGAACGTGATGTTGCCCGTGATCGCCTACAACCTGCTGCAGAGCATCGAGCTCGCCGCGAACTCGGCGCGCGCACTCGCACGCAGTTCCATCGCGGGATTCGCGCGTCAATACGCGACAGGTAGCGCTCGCGCTGAGCCGCAACCCGATGCTCGTGACCGCGCTCAATCCCGTGATCGGCTACGACAAGGCCGCGGCGATCGCGAAGAAGGCGTACGCGGAGGGACGCACCGTGCTCGACGTCGCCGCGGAACTCACCGACATCGACGAGCAGCGCCTCGCGCGGTTGCTCGACCCGGCGGCCCTCACTCGCGGCGGCGAACGGGGCGGCTCGGGTACGGAGCGCTGATTGTCCACGCCGGCAGGGATCATGGCGCCGTCCTCGCGGCAGCAGATCGCCACGGTGCTGCGCGACACGCAGCCCGGCGGCGAGTTCGAATTCCCCTACGCGGCCAGTTTCACGCCGGAACAACTTGCGGCCGCAAAGAAGCTGTTCCCGCTGGCGAACCTGGCGCGGGCCGCGGTGCTCGTGCCGATCGTCGAGCGACCGGAAGGCCTGCAGGTCATGTTGACGTTGCGCGCTTCGCACCTGAAAAATCATGCCGGCCAGGTGAGTTTTCCTGGCGGCCGGGTCGAATCGCACGATCGCGGACCGTGGGAAGCGGCCCTGCGCGAAACGTACGAGGAGATCGGACTGGAGCCACGGTTCATCCAGCGCGCCGGATTTCCTGCGCGACCACGTCGTGATCACGGGCTTCCGCGTGACTCCGGCTGTCGCGTTCGTCGATCCGGCATTCACGCTCAAGCTCGACAAGACCGAGGTCGAAGACGTATTCGAAGTTCCGCTCGATTTCATCCTCGACCCGGATAACCACCTGCCGCGTGACCGGCAACTGGCCGGCCAGACGATCATCACGTACGACATCGAGTACGCGGGGCGCCAGATATGGGGCGCGACGGCGAACATGCTGCTGACCCTGTATCGCATGCTGCGGGAAAGCACGCCGTGAATTCGCTCGAGCGACTGTTGCAGGTCATGGCCAGGCTGCGTGATCCGCAATCGCGGCTGTCCATGGGACGTGGCGCAGGATTGGAAGTCGATTGCGCCGCACACGATCGAGGAAGCCTACGAAGTTGCCGACGCGGTTGAGCGCGGCGACCCGGCAGCGGTGCGTGACGAGCTGGGCGACCTCTTGTTCCAGGTCGTATTCCAGGCCCGCATCGCGCAGGAGCACGGTCACTTCGATTTCGACGCGGTGGCGGCCTCGATTGCCGACAAGCTCGAGCGCCGGCATCCGCATGTTTTCGGTTCCGCCCAGATTGCCAACGCCGCCGAGCAGTCGCGCGCCTGGGAACACTTCAAGCAGGCCGAGCGCAGCGCACGAGGCGAAGGCCAGGGTGCGCTCGACGGTGTGGCGCTGGGCCTGCCGGCACTCACTCGTGCCATGAAGCTCGGCTCGCGAGCAGCCGCGTGTCGGCTTTGACTGGGCGGACATTGCCGGCGTGCTGGAAAAGGTCGAAGAAGAGATACGCGAGCTACGGTCGGAACTCGCGACGCAGGACCGGGCCAGGATTCGCGAGGAACTGGGCGACGTGCTGTTCAGCCTGGCACAAACTGCGCGGCACCTCGGGATCGACGCCGAAGGTGCGCTGCGCGATGCCGGCGCCAAGTTCGAGCGGCGCTTCCGGCACATGGAAGCGGCACTCGCAGAAGCAGGACCGGCAGCCGGTGCAAGCGGACGCGGACGAACTCGAATCGCTCTGGCGGCAAGCCAAGCGCGAGCTCGGTTGACCGCGATGCCCGGGCGACCCGCTGACGATATCGCCGCGAGGCTCGCGGCGCTGCGCGAATTGCTGTCGTGCTGCTTGCTGCGCGACCGGCCGCGGTTCAGGAGCACGCTGGACCGGTCTGGCGCGACGTGCCGATCCGCGTGAGCTGGCGCGACTCGAGACCTGGATGCAGGCGTCGGTCGCGCAGGTCGAGGCGCGACGTGCCTCGGTGCCGCCGATTCGCTACGACGACACGCTGCCGGTGCACCTGCGTCGCGATGAAATCGGCGCAGCCATCGCACGCTCGCAGGTGGTGATCGTGAGTGGCGCCACCGGCAGCGGCAAGAGCACGCAGTTGCCCAAGATCTGCCTGGAAATCGGTCGTGGCGTGCGTGGCATGATCGGCCACACGCAACCGCGACGCATTGCCGCGCAGGCGCTGGCGAATCGCATCAGCGCCGAGATCGGCACGACCACGGGCGATCTCGTCGGCTACCAGGTCCGGTTCGTCGACCGCACCAGTCCGCGCACGCTCGTCAAGCTCATGACCGACGGCCTGCTGCTGCGCGAGACTCGAGCACGATCCGCTGCTGCTGCGCTACGACACGTTGATCGTCGACGAGGCGCACGAACGCAACCTCAACGTGGATTTCCTGCTCGGCGTGTGCAAGCGGCTGTTGCCGAAGCGGCCGGAGCTGCGGCTGATCGTGACCTCTGCGACGATCGAGACGCGGCGGTTCGCGGAATTCTTCGATGGCGCGCCGGTCATCGACGTCGAAGGCCAGAGCTACCCGGTCGAGATACGGTATCGGCCGCTTGCAGGAAGACGATGAGGCGGCGCCGCCGCTGCCCGAGGCCGTGCGTGACGCGCTCGAAGAACTCGACGCCACGTCGCGCGGCATCAAGGGCGACGCGCTCGTGTTCCTGCCGGGCGAGAAGCAGATCGTCGAGACGCGCGAGCTGCTCACGCGCAGCCGTGTCGACTGGGACGTGCTGCCGCTCTACGGACGCCTGACCGGCCCGGACCAGGAAAAGGTGTTCGCACCTCATACGCGACGGCGCGTCGTGCTCGCGACCAACGTTGCCGAGACCTCGCTGACGATTCCCGGCGTGCGTTTCGTGATCGACGCGGGCCTGGCGCGCATCAGTCGGTACAGCCCGCGCGCCAAATTCCAGCGGCTGCCGATTGAACCGGTCTCGCAGGCGAGCGCCGACCAGCGCCGCGGCCGCTGCGGCCGCGAAGGCGAGGGCATCTGCATCCGGCTCTACGCCGAGGACGACTACGAGCAGCGTCCGCGCTATACGGATCCGGAGATCCTGCGCACGAACCTGGCGAGCCTGATCCTGCAGATGGCGGCGCTGGGCGCTCGGCGACGCCGGAGCAGTTCCCGTTCCTGGATGCTCCCGATGCACGGTTCCTGAACGATGGCTACCGGCTGCTGCAGGAACTCGGAGCGGTGGACGGCGACCGGCGCATCACGCGGCTTGGGCCGCCAGATGGCCGCATTGCCGGTGGATCCGCGGCTGGCGCGCGTGTTGATCGAGAGCGGTCGCACGCACTGCGTCGAGGAATGCCTCGTGATCACGGCATTCCTGAGCATCCAGGACCCGCGCGAGCGCCCGGCCGACAAGGCCGACGCGGCGGACGAACGACACGCGGTGTTCGCCGACGATCGATCGGATTTCATGACCGTGCTGAACCTCTGGTCCGCATCGCGGGAGCCCGCTGCCGGCGGCAACCGGACGTTGCGCCACTGGTGCCACGAGAATTTCCTGTCGTTCCTGCGCATGCGTGAATGGGCGGACCTGCGCGACCAGCTCGCCGGGATCGTGCAAGGCACGCTGCCAGCTCGGTACAGCCGGCGCAGCCCGTCAGCAACTCGATCCTGCACCAGACGCTGCTGACGGGCTTCCTCGGCGGTATCGGCGTGCTCGACGAAGCGCGAACCTACCTCGGCGCCCGGGATACGCGTTTCGTGATCGCGCGCGGGCACGCCGGTCCAGAAACGCCATCCGCACTGGATCATGGCCGCGAGCCTGATCGAAACCCATCGCCTGTACGCGCGCATGGTGGCGCAGGTGCAGCCGTCGTGGATCGAGTCGGCGGGTGCGCACCTCGTCAAGCGGACCTACGGCGACGCGGAATGGGACCCGGCGAAAGGGCTGGCGTTCGCACGCGAGACCGTGTCGCTGTACGGACGCGTGCTGCAGCAGCGGGCGACGCGTCAATTTCGCGACCGTCGATCGCGGTCGCCGCGCATCGCATGTTCATCGAGGAGGCGCTGGTGCGCCGGCAGCCGTCGATGCCGTTTGCATTCCTCGATCGCAACGATGCAACGCCGGTCCCGCATCGAACAGGTCGAGGCTTGCTTGCGCCGGCGAGACCTGCTGGCGGGCGACGAGTCGCTGGTGCGCTTTTACATCGAACGCATCCCGCCGACCATCGCGTCGACGCGCGCCTTCGAGCGCTGGTGGCGCGGCGAGCAAGCCCAGCGCCCGCACATGCTCGACGCACCGGAGAGTGTGTTCCTCGCACAGCCGCTACCTGCGCATGAACCCTCGGGACTATCCGTCGCAACTCGACGTCGACGGCAATCTCGTGCGCCCTGCATTACAAGTTCGATCCAACCTCGCCCGATGACGACGGCGTGACGGTCGACGTGCCGCTGCCGCTGCTGCGCGTGCTCGATTCGCGACGCCTGGAATGGTTGATCCCTGGTTGGTTGCGCGAAAAGGTCGTCCTGCTGCTGCGCGGTCTGCCGAAAGACATCCGCAGGGAAATCGTGCCGATTCCAGACACCGCCGACCGGTTCATGGCGGGGCTCGGGACGTTCGGCGAGGGCTCCTTGTTCGAGAGCCTGGCCGCCTTCGTGACGCAAGCAGCGGGCAAGCACGTCGAGCCGGGCCAGGTCGCCGCCGCAGTACTGCCGCCGTGGCTGCAATTCAACGTGCGCGTCGTCGACCACGGCGGGCATGCACTGCGGTCGAGTCGCGACCTTGCGGCATTGCGCGAGGAGTTTCGGGCGCACGTCGGCTCGAGCATATTCGCGCAGGCCAAGCCGGACTGGGAACGTACGGGCCTGCGCGCGTGGGATTTCGGCGACCTGCCCGCCGAGATCGCGCTGCGCTCCGCAGGAGTGCAGCTGCGCGCCTATCCGGGTTTGCAGGATGATGGCGCGTCGGTCCGTCTGCGTCTTTTTTCGAGCGCGGCTGCGGCGCAACGCGCTACCCGCCGTGGCGTCGTGCGCCTTGCCGCACTGGCGCTGGCGCAGCAACACGACCTGGTGCGCCGGCAGCTTGCGGCCGACCACGAGTTCAGCCTGCTCGTTGCCGCGACAGGGTTTGGCAAGGAGCTGCTGGCGGAGGTCGCGGACCGCGCCATCGCAGATGCGGTGCTCGGACCGGCGCGACTGCTACCGGCGACCAGGGCGGAGTTCGATGCGCTGCTCGAAGCAGGGCGTTCACAGCGTTGTCGATCGCGGCGCCGATATCGCGCGGACGGTGCGCAACGTGCTCAGTGCCGCTCGCGAAGTGCGAAGCCTGCTCGGAACGCTGACGCGCGCCGGCGTTCGCTACCGTGCGTGACTCGGTCACCCGGCAACTGCAGCAACTGCTCGGGGCCGGGTTGGGTTCGTACGATGCCCGACGGCTGGTGGACGCAATTACCGAAATACGTGCGCGCGCTTTCGAGGCGTCTCGAACGTGCGCGCGGCGACGTTGCGCGCGATGCAAAGGTGCAGGCGCTGGTGGCCCCCTACGAGGCATTCCTGCGCAAGCTGGTTGCGGCGGCCGATGGTGAAAAGGCCGACCCGGAGCGGGAACGCCTGCGCTGGATGATCGAGGAATATCGCCTGTCGCTGTTCGCGCAGGACATGAAAACGCTGTTGCCGATTTCGGCAAAGCGGCTCGACGAGCAGGTCCTGCTTGCCCAGCGCGAAGCGGGGCTGGCTCCGGTCGGCGTTGGCGTCGCGGTTGCCCGCGGCGGGCGTGCTAGCGGTCGTTGAGGAACGGCTTGATCAGGTCGAGGGGCAGCGGGAAAACGATCGTCGTGCTCTTGTCGCTCGAAAGGTCCGCGAGCGTCTGCAGGTAGCGCAGCTGCAGCGCCTTCGGTTCCGCGCCAAGCATCCGCGCAGCTTCCACGAGTTGTGAGGCAGCCTGCTTCTCGCCCTCGGCGTGGATGATCTTCGCGCGCCGCGTGCGCTCGGCCTCGGCCTGTTTGGCGATCGAGCGAATCATCGTTTCGTCGAGATCGACGTGCTTGATTTCCACGTTGGAGACCTTGATGCCCCATGCATCCGTGGCGGAATCGAGGATGCGCTGGATGTCGACGTTCAGCTTGTCGCGCTGCGACAGCATCTCATCGAGCTCGTGCTGACCAAGCACGGAGCGCAGCGTCGTCTGCGCCAGCTGGCTGGTGGCCTCGAACGGATTGGCGACCTGGATGATCGCCTTGTCGGGTTCGACGATACGGAAATAAACGACGGCGTTCACCTTGACCGAGACGTTGTCACGCGAGATCACGTCCTGGGTCGGCACGTCGAGCACGATCACGCGCAGGTCGACCTTGACCATGCGTTGCACGAGTGGCACGAGCAGGATCAGGCCCGGGCCCTTTACGCCCGTGAAACGGCCGAACGTGAAGATCACGCCGCGCTCGTATTCATTCAGGACCTTGAAGATCTGCGTGGCAATGACGACCAGCAGCACCACGCCGATGGCCAGTGTCGTTAGGTTCAACATACGATCGCCTCCGGTTATACACGCGCATGGCGCGAATCACTCCGCGCAGGCCATTCGAGCACTCAATCCGGCAATGGCTCGACCTCGAGCGTCAGTCCATCCACGCGCAGGATCCGCAATTTCTGGCCTGCGTGAACGGGCACACTGGAAACCGCGCGCCACACCTCGCCGTGCACGCGAACGAAACCCTGCCGCTCGAAGGCATCGACCGCTTCACCGCGTTCGCGGAGCAGGCCCTCGATTCCGCTCACGATAGGCCGGCGGCGTGCCCGCATCGCGAACGAGACGATGCCGAACAGCAACAGCGCGCCGCCGAGCGCCATGGCGCCGATCAGTTGCCAGGCGATGCTGAAGCCGGGCACGTCGCGATCGAGCAGCATGATCGAGCCGATCACGAATGCGACGATGCCACCGAGCCCCAGGGTGCCGAACGAGGGCACGAACGACTCGGCGACGATCAACAGCACGCCGAGCGCGATCAGCGCGAGCCCCGCGTAATTCACCGACAACACCTGGAATGCGAATAACGCCAGCAACAGGCTGATGGCGCCCACGACGCCGGGCAGCACCGCGCCGGGGTGATAGCCTTCGAGCAGCAATCCGTAGATGCCAATCAGCATCAGCAGGTAGGCGACATTCGGATTGGTGACCAGCTGCAGCAGTTCCGTGCGCCAGTCGGGTTGCACTTCGCGCAGGACCATGCCCGTCGTTTCAATTTGCACCGAGCGCGTCTGCAATTTCACGGTACGGCCGTCGATGGCCCGCAGCAGGGCCGGGCACGTCGCTCGCGACCAGGTCGATCACTTTCGCGGCGAGCGCCTCATCCGCCGGCAGGCTGGCGCCTTCGCGCACGGCGAGTTCCGCCCATTCGACATTGCGACCGCGCAGCTGAGCGAGGCCGCGAATCGACGCGACGGCGTCGTTGACGGCCTTGCGCTCCGACGCGTTGCCGGGCCTCGTCGGCTTGTCGTCGTCTTTTTTTTCGTCGTCGGCGTCAGTGTCGGCCGGGGTGCCGCCGATCTGCACCGGAGTCGCCGCGCCAATACTCGTGGCAGGCAGCCATCGCGGCGATGTGGCTGGCGTAAACAAGGTACGTGCCCGCGCTGGCGGCCCGCGCGCCGCTCGGTGCGACGAAGGACACGATGGGCACATCGGCAGCGAGAATGGCCTGCACCATGTCGCGCATCGCTGTTTCCAGTCCGCCCGGCGTGTCGATCCGGACGATGATCAAGTCGGCGCCCGCGTCCTCGGCCGCACCGAACCTGGCGAACAAAAAAATCACTGGTCCCGGGCCCGATGGCGCCATGGACCGGAATCAGTACTGCCTGGGGATGGTCGACGGGTTTTGGAGCCGCATGCAGTATCGCCGACGCGCAGACGACCAACGCCAGCATCCGTGCCGGCCACCAGCGGCGCGGCCCGGGTTGGCGCGACGAGGTCTCCATGGCGGCATGATACCAGCCGGGGTCGCCTGCCGTTCGGGCAGCGGGGCAGCGGACATTTTCGGCGCGCCGGTCAGGCCGATACGTCGAAATTGATGCCTTGCGCGAGCGGCAAGTCGGTTCCCCAGTTCACCGTGCAGGTCTGACGGCGCATGTAGGCCTTCCAGGCGTCCGAACCAGACTCACGCCCGCCGCCGGTTTCTTTTTCGCCGCCGAACGCGCCGCCGATCTCCGCCCCCGACGTGCCGATGTTGACGTTGGCGATGCCGCAGTCCGAGCCACTCGCCGCGAGGAAGCGTTCGGCATGCTGCAGGCGATCCGTGAATATCGCGGACGAAAGGCCGTGCGCCACGGCGTTCTGCGCCGCGATCGCCTCGTCGAGATGCGCGAACGGGACCAGGTACAGCACCGGGCCGAAAGTTTCGGTCTTGACGATGTCCCATTCGCCTTGTGCGACCACGATCGCTGGCTCGACGAAGAAACCCTTGCGGTCGATGCGCTTGCCGCCCGTCAGTAACCTGCCTCCGGTCGCGACAGCCTGCGCAACGGCGGCCTGATACCGGCCGACAGACGCCTCGTCGATCAGCGGTCCCATCAACGTACCGGGCTCGAGCGGATCGCCGATGCGCACCTGCTTGTACGCGGTCGTCAGGCGCTGCTCGAGTTCCTGCATCCGCGATTCGTGCACGAACACGCGTCGCGTCGTCGTGCAGCGCTGGCCGGCGGTACCCACCGCGCCGAAGACGATTGCCGGCACGACCAGATTCATGTCGGAGAATTCGTCGACGATGATCGCGTTGTTGCCGCCGAGCTCGAGCAGCGACTTGCCGAGGCGACGCGCGACGCGCACGCCGACGTCGCGGCCGACCTGCGTCGAGCCGGTGAAGGACACCAGGTCCACGCGACGGTCCTCGACGAAGCGCACGGCCAGGTCGACGCCGTCGTCGATGAACAGCTGGAAGATCGGCGGCAGTCCATTGCGCTCGAGCACGCGATTGCAGATGTGCTGCACGGCCACCGCGCACAGCGCCGTCTTCGGCGACGGCTTCCAGATCGTGACGTTGCCGCAGATCGCCGCGAGGCACGCATTCCAGGCCCACACGGCAACCGGAAAATTGAACGCGCTGATCACGCCGACGACGCCGAGCGGGTGCCATTGCTCGAACATGCGGTGATTCGGACGCTCCGAATGCATCTCCAGGCCGTAGAGCATGCGGGACTGGCCGACCGCGAAGTCCGCGATGTCGATCATCTCCTGCACTTCGCCGTCGCCTTCAGCCTTGATCTTGCCCATCTCGAGCGACACGAGGCTGCCGAGTGCGGACTTGTGTTTGCGCAGCTCTTCGCCGAGCAGACGCACGGCCTCGCCGCGCTTCGGCGCCGGTACCCGTTGCCACGCTTTGGTCACCGCTTGCGCTGAAGCCAGCACCTGCTCGTACTGCGCAGGAGTCGTGGCCAGCACGCTGGCGATGACGTCGCCGGTGGTCGGGATTGATGGAGTCGATGCGTCTCGCGCCGTCGTCCTGCAGCCAGCCGCCCGTTGCCGCACCAGGTGCCGGCATTGGTTTTCGCAAGCCCCAGGCTCTGCAATATGTTGTCGATCATCGAGGCGTCCCCTGCGTAATGCGTTGATGGCCGGTCTGTGCCGGCGACGACCATGCGTGCCCCTATGTCCTTGGAGCCACCGTCGGCGTAGTGCCGGCCGAATCGGTTGGCGAGCACGTCGACCAGGCTGAAGTCTTCCTGCCGCACGAAGCCCGCGAAGCGACCTTCGTGCTGCAGGACCAGGTCGACTACTGCGCAGATACCCGCCGCGGTCGTGACCTGGATCGCCGACCAGAGCCGGCCCGCGATCACCTGCGGGTAGATCTTGCTGACGTAATTTTCCTCGCGAAGTTCACCGTCCTGCCGGCCGGCGACCGCGACATAGACGATCACGACGTCCTGCAGCGTCTGCGGCACGGCGTTCTCGAGCACGCGCTTCAGCGTGGCGCGGTCGTGGTTCAACTTCAGGTCGTTCATCAGCAGCCGCATCTGTGCGCAGTGGCCCGGGTAACGGATGGTCTTGTAATCCATCATCTGGGCGCGGTCGCCATAGCTGGCGCCGAGCGACCCCAGCCCGCCGGAGGTGTTGAACGCCTCGTAGATCGTGCCGTCGATCTCGATCTCCTCGAGGCCTTCGAGCGGTGCGACTTCGACCGCACGACCGTCGACGACCGCTTCGCACGGATTGCCGTATTCGTTGATGAGCCCGTCGGTGGACCAGGTCAGCGAATACTTGAGCACGTTGTTGGGATGCTGGGGCAGGGCGCCGACGCGCAGCTTGACGCTGCGGACCTGCGTCGAAGTGCTGGATCAGGGCGTTCGCCGCGATGCTGATGAAGCCGGGCGCGAGCCCGCACTGCGGCACGAAAGCGCGGCTCGAACCCTGCGACAGCGCGCGCACGGCACGTGTCACGGCCACGTCTTCGGTCAGGTCGAAGTAATGCGCGTTGACCTTGCGCGCGATCTCCGCGACCTTGATGTTGCAGTAGAAGGGCAGGCTCGAAATGATCGCGTCGGCCGGATAGTCCCGAAGGTGCCGCTCGAGCGCGGCAGGGTCCTGGGCGTCGAACTCATGGGCGTGCAGGCCAGGCAAGGCATGTGCGGCGACGACGGAGCGGGCAGCCGCGCCGTTCACGTCGGCGACGTGCACTTCGTAATCCCGGCATTCGGCCAGCAAACCGGATATGAGCGCGCCGATCTTGCCGGCGCCGAGAATCAGGACCTTCTGCATTTCTTCTCCGGTGCGCCCGCGGTCGCGGCCGCCGCGGGGGCGGTCGGCAACGCGGGACTCGATGTTTTGAGGGGCGCGATTCTGACGAAACCCAGGCCGGGCGTCACATCTGTTTCTTTTGCAATGCAAAGATTTCCCGGTACGATCGGCCGATGAACGCCGCCCTGCAGCCCCTGGAATGGTCCCCGACGAGCTGGACGTCGCGTCCCGCCCAGCAGCAGCCGAGCTACCGGGATCCGGTCGCCTTGGCGCGCGCCGTGGAGGCGCTCGGCCGGCTGCCGCCGATCGTCGTGTCCTGGGAAATCGAGTCGCTCAAGCAGCAGATCGCCGACGCCCAGCGCGGCGAGCGGTTCCTGTTGCAGGGTGGGGATTGCGCCGAATCGTTCGCCGACTGCGACTCCGGCCAGATCGCCCGCAAGCTCAAGATCCTGCTGCAGATGAGCCTGGTGCTGCTGCACGGCCTGAAGAAGCCCGTGGTGCGGATCGGTCGCTTTGCCGGCCAGTACGCCAAGCCGCGCTCGACCGACACCGAAACCCGCGACGGACGTGACCCTGCCGTGCTACCGCGGCGACCTGGTCAACCGCCCTGGGTTTACGGCCGAGGAGCGCGAGCCCGATCCGGAACTGCTGCTGCGCGGTTACGAACGCGCGGCGCTCACGCTGAACTTCATCCGCGCGCTGATCGATGGCGGGTTCGCCGACCTGCACCATCCGGAATATTGGGACCTGGGATTCGTCAAGCATTCACCGTGGCGCGACCAGTACCAGCAGATCGCAAGTTCCATTGCCGACGCGCTCGATTTCTTCGAGGCGATGAGCGGCAGTCGCGTGCACGAGGCAAGCCGGGCGCCGTTCTATGCGAGCCACGAAGCCCTGCACCTGCATTACGAGCAGGCGCAAACGCGCTACATCGAGCGCCAGGGCCTCTGGTACAACCTCTCGACGCACCTGCCGTGGATCGGCATGCGTACGGCGGATCTCGGCGGAGCCCACGTGGAGTATTGCCGCGGCATCTCGAACCCGGTCGGAGTCAAGGTCGGGCCCTCGATGGATGCGGCCTGGGTCCAGGGCCTGTGTCGCGTGCTCAACCCGGCCAGCGAACCGGGTCGACTGGTGCTGATCCATCGCATGGGTGCGCCAACATGTCGAGAGCAAGCTGCCGCCGCTGATCGAGGCCGTGCAAGCAACCGGTGTGCCCGTGCTCTGGATCTGCGATCCGATGCACGGCAACACCGAAAGCACGAGCCTCGGCGTGAAGACGCGCCGGTTCGAAAATATCGTCAGCGAGCTCGAGGCGTCGTTTCGCGTCCACAAGGCGATGGGCAGCCACTTCGGCGGCGTGCATTTCGAGCTCACGGGCGAAGACGTCACCGAGTGCACGGGTGGCGCACGCGGGTCTGGCCGATATCGACCTTGCGCGAGCCTACCGGACCCAGGTCGACCCCCGCCTCAACTACGAGCAGGCCCTCGAACTCGCGATGCGCATCGCGTCGAACGCGCGTTCGACCTAAGCGCGAGCAGCCTGCTTCGAATTCACGCGTCGCTTGCTGCTGTTACGTGGATGCGCCGCCACACGCCTCGACTTGGCGGTACGCGCCGCGCCGGACTTCGACTTCGCAGGACGCGCAGCGACAGGCTCGGCTTTCGCAGGGTGCGCCGCTACAGGCTCAGCTTTCGCAGGACGTGCCGCCACAGGCTTCGGTTCGGCGGCGGTACGCGTCGCGCTGAGCGCGGCACGTTCGAGTTCCGCGAACGACTCGCGAATGCACTCATCGTAAAACGCCGGATCGGGCAGCATTTCGCGGCACGCGATGTACGCGACGACAATCTGCCCGCAATAGCTGTTGATCGTGTGGAACAGACCCATGCCGTCCACCGGACAACCCGCGCCATACCAGCTGACGGCCCGCGCGCCGCGCATGTACATGGGCATCTGCGGCCCTGGCACGTTCGTGACGATCGTGTGTACGACCGGGCTGCGCGAACCTAGATTGAGCGCAGCGGCCACGCGCATGCCGAGCGCCGCGACGCTTGACGGAATCGATTCTGCGACGTTGACCATGCGTTGCGCGCCTACCGCGCTCGCATACGCTTTCGACGCGACTGCGTCCTCGTTGATGAGCCGAAGCCGTTCGACCGGGTCGGCAACGTCGGTGCGCAGGTTTATGCGCATGCCGGCGACTGCATTGCCGCCATCGGCGCTGGCGCTCGACGTGCGGGTGCTGATCGGCACACCGGCGATCAACGGAGTGGCAGGCAGCTCATTTTTCGCGAGCAGGTAACGCCGCATCGCACCGCTGACGACCGCGAGAACGGCATCGTTGAGCGTGCAGTCGCCGACCGCATTTTTGACGGCCTTCAATTGTTCAAGCCGGAATCGCACGCCACCAAACACGCGGTGTGCGGTCACCTTCGCGTTGAAGCGCGTTTTCTCCTTGACCGCGTGGCTTGGCGTATTTTCCGTCTGCGAACCGGGCAACGTTCTGGTCGCTATAGTGTGGCGGACGAGATCGATGGCCCGGAGCGGTTGTTGCAACGCACCGACGTACGCACGGCCGAGCAATTCCGCGGCGCCCGGAGTTCGTTCGCCCTGCCACGGGTCGTTTGCCGGCAACGTCGGGATTTCATCCGGACTGGCATCGTGCAGCGCCTCGACCATCTGGTTGCCGGTGGCGCCGTCGATCGCCGAATGATGAATCTTCATGTACAGCGCGAAGGCGCCCTTGGGCAGGCCGTCGATGTTATCGAGGCCTTCGATGACATAGGCCTCCCACGGTGGCCGCGTCAGGTCGAGCGGGCGGCTGTGCAGGCGGCCGAGCAGGATGCAGAACTGGCGCCAGTCGCCCGGCTTTGGCAAGCCGATATGACGGACATGAAATTCCAGGTCGAAGTTCTCGTCCTCCAACCAATACGGGCTGCCGAGGTCTAGCGGCACCCTGACCAGCTTGCGGCGAAAGACCGGCGAACGATGCAGACGCGCCTCGAAGGTTTCGAGAATGTTCTTGAAGCGCACGAACCCGCCCGGAGCGGAACTCGGGTCATAGAACATCAGCGGGCTGATGTGCAGTGGCGCGTTCGGCTGCTCGTTGAAGACGAAAATCGAATCGATCGGTGAAAGCTGTTTCATGCGTGTTCCGATTCGCCGCGGCGGTCGATTTGGCAGTGCAGGAAACCAGCAACAACGCTGGTCCGCAAGTATTTTCAGCGCCTGAGCACATGCTCGGCCTGCTCGCGCGCCACTGCGCGCCAGGCTCCGGGCTCCAGGCCCTCCACTGACCAAGGGCCGATGGCCCAACGAATCAACCGCAGGGTTGGGAAGCCGATGGCGGCCGTCATGCGGCGCACCTGCCGATTACGGCCTTCGCTCAGGTCCAACTCGATCCAGGCCGTCGGAATGGCTTTACGCACTCGGATGGGCGGGCTGCGTGGCCAGATGTCCGTCGGTTCATCGATCACCCGAGCAGGGGCTGGCCGCGTCGGGCCGTCCTTGAGCGCGAGTCCCTTGCGGATGGGGTCGAGCGCGGCGTCCGTCGGTGTGCCTTCGACCTGCACACGATATTTTTTTGCCAGCGGCGACCCTGGCTGGCTGATGCGTGCCTGCCATGGTCCGAAATCGGTCAGCAACATCAGGCCTTCGCTGTCGAAGTCCAGACGCCCGGCGGGATAGATCTCGCGCAGCGGCACGAAATCACGCAGGCAAGGTCGCCCATCGCTCGAGGTGAACTGCGGCAGTACGCCGTACGGTTTATTCAACAGAATCAGGCGCACAGCTTGGTCTGGGACAGTGAATCGGCACATTTGGCCCTTGCCCGGGCAGGGTGCCAAGTTTATTCTTCATTGTGCGCTGCAACACGGTGCAGACCCGTGCCCTGCGACAGGGCAATGCACAGCTTGCGACACGCAATAACGACATACGAGGACGACGCAATGATGAACAAGGCCGCCGAGCAGCTGCGCAAGGGGTGGGAGTCTGATGCCCGCTGGCAGGGCATCACCCGCACCTACTCGGCCGACGACGTCGTCCGGCTGCGCGGCAGCGTGCAGGTCGAACACACGCTGGCACGCCTCGGCGCCGAGAAACTCTGGAACCTGGTCAACACCGAGCCTTACGTGAATTGCCTCGGCGCGCTCACGGGCGGCCAGGCCATGCAGCAGGTCAAGGCTGGCATCAAGGCCATTTACCTTTCTGGCTGGCAGGTGGCTGCCGACAACAACTCGTACATGTCGATGTATCCGGACCAGTCGCTGTATCCGGTCGATTCGGTGCCGAAGGTCGTCGAGCGCATCAACTCGACATTCAAGCGTGCGGACGAAATCCAGTGCGCCAAGGGCATCGCGCCAGGGCGACAAGGATTACGTCGATTATTTCGCGCCGATCGTTGCGGATGCCGAGGCCGGCTTCGGCGGCGTGCTGAATGCGTTCGAGCTCATGAAGGCCATGATCCGCGCGGGCGCGGGCGGCGTGCACTTCGAGGACCAGCTTGCCTCCGTCAAGAAGTGCGGTCACATGGGCGGCAAGGTGCTGGTGCCGTCGCAGGAAGCCGTGCAGAAGCTGCTGGCCGCGCGTCTCGCGGCCGACGTCATGGGCGTTCCGACCATCATCCTCGCGCGCACCGACGCCGAAGCGGCCGACCTGATCACGAGCGACGTCGACGAGAACGACAAGCCGTTCCTGACGGGCGAGCGCACGCCGGAGGGCTTCTACCGCACGAAGCCGGGCGTGGGCCAATCGATCTCGCGTGGCCTTGCCTATGCGCCGTATGCGGACATGGTCTGGTGCGAGACCGGCAAGCCCGATCTCGAATTCGCGAAGAAGTTTGCCGAGGCGATCCGCAAGCAGTATCCGGGCAAGATGCTCGCGTACAACTGCTCGCCGTCGTTCAACTGGAAGAAGAACCTCGACGACGCGACGATCGCCAGGTTCCAGCGCGAACTCGGCGCGATGGGCTACAAGTACCAGTTCATCACGCTGGCCGGCATCCACTCGATGTGGTTCAACATGTTCGACCTCGCGCAGGAATACGCGAAAAACGGCATGACGGCGTACGTCGAGAAGGTGCAGGAACCCGAGTTTGCCGCGCGCGACCGCGGCTACTCGTTCGTGTCGCACCAGCAGGAAGTCGGCACCGGTTACTTCGACGACGTGACCCAGGTGATCCAGGGCGGTCATTCCTCCACGACGGCCATGCATGGTTCGACCGAAGAAGAGCAGTTCCAGGCGGCGCACGCCTGAGGCCGTAACGCCCCACCGCGACGATCGCGACGGCCCGGCGGGCAACGCTCTCCGGGCCGTTTCGTTTGCTGCCCAGCCCGCTGCCGCGGGAACCTCGACTGCTATCCTCAACTGCATGACCGTGTTCGACCTCACCTGCACGCTTTGCCCGCGGCTCGCCACGTTCCTGGCCGAGGGGCGCGAGCAGTATCCCGACGTATCACTGTCGGCCCGTGGCACCGTTCGGCGATGCCGACGTGCGCCTGCTGCTGGTCGGGCTCGCCCCGGGCTTTCACGGCGCGAACGCAACCGGACGGCCGTTCACGGGCGACTACGCCGGCATACTGCTGTACGAGACGCTGTATGCGTTCGGGCTGGTCGAACGCGCCACGTCTCGGTGTCGGCTGACGATGGCCTGCGCCTGGTCGGTTGCCGCATCTCGAACTCCGTCAAGTGCGTGCCACCCGGCAACAAGCCGACGCCGGCCGAGATCGCGACGTGCAATCGCTACCTGGCGGCGGAATTGCAGACCATTGCGGACGGCACCGTGTTGCTGGCGCTCGGTGCCATCGCGCACGGTGCGGTGTTGCGCGCGCTGGGTTTGCGCCAGGCGGCGTATCGATTCGGGCACGGGGCCGAGCACGCATTGCCACGCGGGCTGCGGCTGATCGACTCGTATCACTGCAGCCGCTACAACACGAACACCGGCCGCCTGACGACGCAGATGTTCCGCGACGTCGTTGGCCGGGCGACCCGGCTGGCTCGCGAAACCTGAACGCTCATCTAGAATTGTTGTTCACGTGTCCGACCACGCCACTTTCGACCTGAAGAGCTTCCTGGCCTCGCTACCGGCGAAGCCGGGCGTGTACCGCATGCTCGGCAAGGACGGCGACATCCTCTACGTCGGCAAGGCGCGGCACCTGCGGAACCGCGTTTCGAGCTATTTCCACGGGCGCGCGCATGCCGACCGGACCCTGGCGTTGCTTGCACAGGTGACCAGCGTCGAAGTCACCGTGACCGCATCGGAAACAGAAGCGCTGCTGCTCGAATACAACCTGATCAAGCAGCACAAGCCGCGCTACAACGTGCTGCTGAAGGACGACAAGAGCTTCCCGTTCATTCATGTCTCGAACCATGAGTATCCGCGCATTGCGTTCTATCGCGGATCGAGGCGGTTGCCGGGCCGCTTCTTCGGTCCTTACCCGAGCGCGGTCGCAACGCGCGAGACGCTGCTGCTGTTGCAGAAGCTGTTTCGCCTGCGTCCCTGCGAAGACACGTTCTTCGCGAACCGCTCACGGCCGTGCCTGCAGTATCAGATCGGGCGCTGCAGCGGTCCCTGCGTCGGCCTCGTTACGCCGGAGAAATATGAGCAGGACGTTGCCGACGCGATCAAGTTGCTCGATGGACGTGATACCGAAGTGATTGCGGACCTGGGCCGGCGCATGGAAACCGCGGCCGCGACCCTGGCATACGAGGAGGCCGCGCGACTGCGCGACCAGATCTCGATGCTGAAGCAGATCCAGGCGACGCAAGTCATCACGCGCATGGCAGGCCAGGAGATCGACGCGGTGGGCATCGCCGAAAATGGCGGCGAGTTCTGCGTGTCGGTCGTCTTCGTGCGCGGTGGCCGTAATCTCGGCAGCTCGAACTATTTCCCGAAAGGCGGACTCGGCGGCGACCGCGAGGTGCTCGGCGCGTTCCTCGCGCAATTTTACCTCGCACGTGAGGCGCCGTCGGAAATCCTCATCGACGGTGCGGTGGAGGAGAGCGCTGCGCTCGAGCAAGTGCTGCAGCAGAAAGCGGGTCACCCGGTGCACATCCGCAGCAGCGTACGTGGCGCGCGCGCACGCTGGCTCGAGATGGCGCGCAACAATGCGTCGCTCGGGCTGCGCATGCGTGCCTCGACGCGCGCGTCGATCGCCGACCAGCTCGAATCGGTAGGCGTCGAGCTGCACCTGGGCAAGACGCCGCAGCGCCTGGAATGTTTCGATGTCAGTCATTCGATGGGCGAATCGCGCCGTGGCGTCGTGCGTGGTGCTCGGTCCGGAAGGGCCGATCAAGAGCGATTACCGGCGCTTCAACCTGCGTGGCTTGACGCCTGGCGACGACTACGCCGGTATCCAGCAGGCCGTGGAGCGACGCTTTGCGCGCGTGCTGCGTGGCGAGGCGCCGATGCCCGACCTGCTGTTGATCGACGGCGGCCCCGGGCAACTGAACGCTGCGGTGGAAGCGCTCACGCGCCTGGGCATCGCGGATCTTGCGGTCGTCGGTGTGGCGAAAGGCGCCGACCGCCGGGTAGGGCAGGAGCGGATATTCTTTCCGGGGCAGGAGCTGCCGCTTATACTCGCCCGCGGACTCGCCGGCGCTGCGCGTGATCCAGCGTATACGTGATGAAGCGCATCGGTTCGCCATCACCGGGCACCGGCAGTCGCGTGACAAGACGCGGCGCGAATCGTGGCTCGAAGAAATCCCGGGCCTCGGCCCCAAGCGACGCCGGGAGTTGCTCAAGGCCTTTGGAGGGTTGCAGGGTGTGCGCCAGGCGTCGGTGGAAGACCTTGCAAAGGTGCACGGCATCAGCCGGCAGCTCGCGGCAGAGATCTACGAACGCATGAACCCGGGATCCTGACCGAGCCGCCCGTCTTGAATTTACAGTCGCTGCCCAACACGCTCACGCTCGGCCGCATCATCGCGGTGCCGCTCGTCGTGGGGCTGTATCTACTGGGGCGGCCCCTGGGGCGATCCACTGGCCGCACTCGTGTTCATCATGGCCGCCATCACCGACTGGGTCGATGGTTACCTCGCCCGCAAGCTCGGCGTCACGACGCCGCTCGGCGAATTCCTCGACCCCGTCGCCGACAAGTTGATGGTAACGACCGCGCTGATCCTGCTCGTCGCGCACGACCAGGACTGGGTCATCGTCGTCTCCGCAATGGTCATCGTCGGCCGCGAGATTGCGGTCTCTGCGCTGCGCGAGTGGATGGCGCTGCTGGGCGCACGGGCGAAAGTCGCCGTCTCGTCGCTGGGAAAGTGGAAGACCATCCTGCAGATGGTCGGCCTCAGTTTCATGATGTACCGGCTCGACCTGCTCGGGCTGCCGATCTACAGAATGGGCGTGTGGTTGCTGGTGATCGCGGCCGCGCTGACGCTTTGGTCGATGGTTTCCTACATGAAGGCCGCCTGGCCGGAGCTGCGCCGGGCTCCGATCGCTTGACAGGCAGGGTGTCGGAAGCCAAAATTCGCGGCTCACGAAAGATCGCTTTGTGAGCCCAAGCGGGTGTAGCTCAGTTGGTAGAGCGCGACCTTGCCAAGGTCGAGGTCACGAGTTCGAGCCTCGTTACCCGCTCCAGTTCCTGGCATGACCCCGGGCCCTCCCGGGGTTATGTTTTTCTGGCGGGCGAATTTGAGCCATCGAGGCTAGGTGGCAGAGTGGTCATGCAGCGGCCTGCAAAGCCGTGTACGCCGGTTCGATTCCGACCCTAGCCTCCACATGACATTATTGATCATCCATCACAACGGCAAGGACGCGACGAAGGGTGCTCGCGGCTCGTCGGTCCTGCGTGCAGCCGTGGACTCGGAAATCCAAGTGCAGACCAAGGATGGTGGTCGAGGTATCTGGGTGACGAAGCAAAGGAACGGACGGGCGCAGTTCGGCTGGCACTTCACGTTGCAGGAGATCGAGGTCTGGCGAGACGGTGAGTCGGGTCACAGCGAGAGCGCGTGCACGGTCGAGCACCTCGATAAGACGGAGGACAGGCTCACGTTCGGCAGCAGCAAGGTGAAGCGCAAGCGGCTGGGCTGATTAGGATGTCCAGGCCCGTTAACAAGCAGTCTTAGTAGGGCTATCACTTAACGCTACGCCACTTCTCCTGATATCTCTGTCTGGAGTTCCAAAGTATTAGCCGTGCTATGGCTTGGTTTGCTGAAGGTGGTCGCGTCGAGTTGCCTGATCAATTTCACCTTACTATCGACGATTTGAGGAAGACCAAAAGGTGAGACGTTTACGAATAGCAACACCAGAACTCAGTAGCAACGATTTTCGAGATATGGGTCATTCAAAAAATTGCCCGGACTTAAGTGCCTCGTTTTTGATCTGGGTGCGAAAGTTAGCGATTTGGAGTCGCGCCGATGACAGGGCGGCCTACCACGCGCTGCAGCGAACGGTTGCGGGCCGTCGAAAGGTTAGTCTCACACGTCGTGTCACTGAAGATGCGACTGTCCGGGCGGATAGAACGGTTTCTTCCGCCAGCTCTACGAACCTGATGACCCGGAGGCGCGGTTCGCGTTCTTCGCGGTTCGTCTTCCTCGACGTCCCGTTTTTTGACCGAACTTCGGCGAGCCAGATGGCATAACAGTCAGGGTGCAATAGCACGCCGGTTGGCTCATCCGTTTCTATTTCGATTTCGGGAGCCCGTGCGGGGATGGGCAGGCCGCACAATCGACAAATCGTCCCTGCACTGGGTCCCCCGTAAACCCGCAAAGCAGGGTCTCTCGGAGCTTGCCTTCGTCAATCAACCGGCGAGCCACGGACCGTAGTGGGCCATCCATTCTGGATACTTTCTTCTTCTTTTTCTGGTTGCCACTTTGCCCAAGGAACGCCGTGCGCGCAATCCCCGTTTCAGTCTCCAAGTTTTCGAGTTCGTCGGCCCATCGCCGCAACACCGTCGCCGCGGCCGGTACGTACTGCCGCAGGAAGCTGACCAGCAAGCTGTTCCAGTTTCTGAGCCTCGCTAAGTCCGGCTGCGACACGCGGAACCTAACCGGTCAGGTGTCGGCGCCCGACAACGCAACAGTGGTTGGGGCCGCACCTCCGCGCGGCATGACTACTAGGCCTGCGGACTTGGTGCCTCGCTGGGCGGCTTGAACACAACGATCGCCGTGCAACTGCAGCCGGCGGCCAACGAGATCCCGCAATTGGTGGTTCGTGCGAACTGCCCGGGATTCTGCCCGCCGATGATGAAGATGCCGTTCAACGACAGCGTGACGCTGCTGGTGTTCTGCACTGTCACCGTCTTCGCGGCGCTCATGGTGCCCACGGCGCGGGAGCCGAGGCTCAGGCTCCAGGGCGCGACCGTGTACGTTGCGGCAGCGGTGACGCCGGTGCCGGTGAGCTCAACGGTGCGCAGGCCGCCTCCCGTGCCGTTCACGGTCAGGATCGCCGACTTGCCACGGCTCGAGGCCGGCTTGAATACGACGCTTACTGTGCAGTTTGCGCCCGCCGCTAACGAGGTCCCGCAGTTGTGGCTGCGGCCGAACTGGCCCGCATGGGTGCCCGACAGCGCCACCGAGGTGATGGACACGGCAGTATCGCGAGCGTTGTGGACGGCCACCGTGCGGGCCGCACTCGTTGAGTTAACGAGACACGCGCACGAGAAGTGCGAGCCAAGCGTCCTATCTCTTGATCTCCGCCATGCCCCGGATGACGATCACATGCCAACCTTGATGTAGCTGAACACGCGGCCGCTCGGAACGTAGTCGCCATCGGGCGCGACGCCGTCGGCGGCGTGGTTCTCGGAGGAGAGCGTGTTCACGCGCCGGTGCCCGTTGGTACCGCGCAGAACGAGCTCGGTGGACTCGCCACTATCGATGATCATCGCGGCGCTCGCCTGGAGGATGTCGCGGTAGAACTCGCCGAGCTGGTTCGGCGTACCGCCGTTCCCGCCGTCGATGCCTTCGCCGTCCGCGATCACGAGCCAGGCGCGCGTACCGGCGGCGTCCACGCCGATCGTCGTGCGCGCGAACGCGAACTCGCCGGGAAACGTCGTTCCGAGCTTCGCGTGGATGCCGCGCGCGATCACGTTGCCCTGCCAGAGCAACACGTGTCCCATCTGAAACGCGTATTGGAAGTCGCTCTGGTTGGTGGGCGCCACGGCGTCGTAGATCGGACAGACGTTCCCCGCCGGGCAGTTCGGCACGGACGAGATCCGTTTCCAACCGTTGGTGGACCCCAGGAAGTCGGTGTCCGTCATGATGATCTGGGCGCGGCGGCTCGTTCCGGTTCCGCTGATGCCGAACATCGGGACGTGCCAAACGTCCTGGATCCGGGTCGGCCCGTCGACGCTCGGGGGGCGGCCGGCCTGGGGCTCCGCATAGAATTCTCCCGACGAGCACTCGACGTCCGAGGGCCGGCACAGACCGCCGCTACACGTACCCGGTGCGACGAAGCCGTTGATGTAGAGATAGCCGATCGATCGCGTCTGCGAGAACTCCAGGCCCGACCTCCTCGACGCACTCGTTCTGGCCGATGATCTTCACGCCGTTCTTGCTCGGGAACGCGTTGGTCCACCAGATGCCGTTCGTCAGCACCGGCGCACCCTGCGCGATCGCGACGTCGAGGAGCGGCTGGAACTCGGTCCCCTGCTGCGGAACCTTGCCGAGCGTGATCGGCGCCATCGTGACGTCGATGGCGATGGTGTGCAGGATCGTGTGGCCGCGCGAGTAATCGATGTACGTCTTGTACGAGATGCCGCTCTGCAGGAGAAAGGCCTCCTCGAGCGCGGCGTCGACCTGGATGCCGGCGGGAAGGCCGAACGGCGGGACGCGGACGTTCACGGCCTCGACGGGCGCGAATCCCGAACGCGTGACGAGGATCCGATGGGGACCACCGGTCGCGGTCGTGAGCTTCCAGAGACCGTTCACGTCGATCGGAACAGGCACGCCGTCGACGGTGACCGATGCGTCCGGGATCGCGGCTCCCGTTCTCTTGTTCTTCACCCAGCCATAAAGACCCGGATAGTCCGCGGTGCAGGTCACGCCAGTTCCGTAGTCGGCGTTGAGCGCGGTGGCTGTATGGACCCCCGAGACCATGAAGCCGAGTGGGAACGAGCCCCATTGGCTGCACGTGAAGCCGAACCGCCGCGAGTGTGGATACACGATCGGCAGCGACGTGCCCTGCACGGTATGCCCGCCGACATCCTCGACGTTCAACGCCGCCGGTACGCGAAGATCCGGGTTCACGCGGACGGACGCTTCGTCCGGCGTCGACTCGCTCTCGAAGCTCGCCGGGCAGCCGTCGTTGACGAAGCCGTCGGCGTCGTTGTCGATCGTATCGCTGCACTTGATCTCCCCAAAACCGACCTGCGGGCAGCCGTCGTTCGGGAAGCTGTCGCCATCCTCGTCGAGGCTCGCCATGCACTCGGTGCCCGGTTCAGGTGGACGTTGGCGGTGTAACGCACGCCGATCTTGAGCTCGCTCGGCAAGACCGCGACCTCGGAAAAGTTGCCCGTCGTCGGACCGCCGGCACCCGGGGACGCGTGATGTACATGACAGTCGATGTACGCCCGCCTCGTATCCACGAGCGGCGGAGTCGGTGCCGAACGTGCCGTCCCAGTTCCCGTAGCCGTTCGACGCGCGATCGATGTGCCAGTAGCCGTTGCTCGACTTGATGCCCTGATCGAGATTGCCGCCCGTGCTTGTGTAGTGTCCGGGCACCAGCTTCGCGACCCCGCTGCCCCAGGCCGCGGAATAGAACGGATAGGTGTTCCACGTGCCGAAGCCGTCGGCGGCGAAGTCGATCGCCCAGTAGCCATCGGGCGTGTGGACGGCGAGATCGGCCTTGTCATCGTAGTCCGGATCGTAGTTGGCGACGACAGGGCGGTGGTCGGCGTTGCCGTACCCGGCAGCGGCACGGCGCAGCCGGGGCACGGCGCTTGCCACCCGAAACCGTCTCCGGACAGGTCGAAGTACCAGTAGCCGTGCTGCGTCTTCACCGAGAGGTCGTCGCAGGAGTCGCCGTTGAAGTCACCGATCGCCGGCGTATCGAGGCCACCGCCGTAGCCGCCGATCGGATGCCCGGCGCCGGGCTGGACCGTGCACGGGCAGCCGCCGGTACACGGAACGTTCCATCCGCCGAAACCGTCGCTCGAGTAGTCGAAGTACCAGAGGCCGCTCCCGTCGGTGGTGCGCACGGAGAGGTCGGCGCGGCCGTCGCCATCGAAGTCACCGACCCACGGCTCGGCGCTCGCGTACCCATACCCGAACAGGATCTGATCGAACGTACCGAACCCGTTATCGGCGTAGTCGATCGCGAACATGCCGCTCGCGTCCTTGATCGCGAGATCGGCTCGACTGTCGGCTGGACCGTTGTTCAGTGTGCCGTAGTCAGCCGGGATCGGGATCGCGGAGTTGTCGCCGTAACCGGGATACGCGAAATCCCAGCGCCCGCCGAAGACGTCGTTCCCGAGGCACTGGTTGTTCGTCGGGCAGCCGTCGTCGATGTAGCCGTCGTTGTCATCGTCGAACGCGGTGTTGTACGGCGCGGAGCACCCGTTGGCGATCGCGGCTTCCGAGTCCCGACGGCCGGACATCCATCGTTGATGAAACCGTCGAGGTCGTCGTCGACGAAGTTGGCGCAGTCAGTCTCAGGTTCGACCGGCACCGAGCACTTCGCGACGCGATGCGACGTTCCCGCCCTTGACGGCGACGTCCATCAAGCCGTCGCGGTCGTAGTCGGCGGGACAGAAGATCGCGTCGGCCGGTGGATTCTGGACGATCTCGCCATCGGACTCGGACCCTCCCCCAGCCGACATCGTTGCCAGCAAGAAGAGAACACGTCCTCGTGAAGATCTCATCGTCGGCCTCGGCATGAT
>CAWAQN010000015.1:0-42056 GCA_963784225.1 uncultured Gammaproteobacteria bacterium | reverse complement strand
GAACCCGCCGCGGCGAGCGCGAGCCCGGGCAGCAGGGATCGGTCGGATGTGTTGTTGCTCAAGCCGCAGCCTTACGGCGGGGCTTGATCGCGGGCCGGTTCAGGCCGGCGCAGCGGCGGCCGTCACGTACGAAATCGGCGCATCGGCCGGTGTTTCGAAGGTGACTTCTTCCCAGGCCGACGCATCAGCGACGAGCGTCCGCAGCAGCCGGTTGTTCAGGCCATGCCCGGATTTGAACCCGCTGAATTCACCGATCAGGCTGTGCCCGAGCAGGTAGAGGTCGCCGATCGCGTCGAGGATCTTGTGCTTCACGAACTCGTCTTCGTAACGCAGGCCGTCCTCGTTCAGGATCCGGTAATCGTCCAGCACGATCGCGTTATCGAGATTGCCGCCGAGGGCCAGATTGCGCGAGCGCATGTATTCCAGGTCGCGCATGAACCCGAACGTGCGGGCACGGCTGATTTCACGCAGGAATGACGTCGTCGAGAAGTCCATCGACGCCACTTGCGAGCGTCGCTTGAACACCGGATGGTCGAATTCGATTTCGAAGTTAACCTTGAAACCGTCGTAGGGATCGAAGCGCGCCCACTTGTCGCCGTCTTCGACCTTGACACTCTTCTTGATGCGCACGAAACGCTTGGGAGCGTTCTGCTCTTCGATGCCGGCCGATTGCAGCAGGAACACGAACGGGCCTGCGCTGCCGTCCATGATGGGCACTTCGTCGGCACTCAACTCGATGACGATGTTGTCGATGCCGAGGCCTGCGAGCGCTGAAAGCAGGTGCTCGATCGTCGAAACCTTGGCGCCTCCCACGGAGAGGGTCGTGCCGAGCGTCGTCTCGCCGACGTTCTCGGCTCGCGCAGGGATGTCGGCGGGCGGATCGAGATCGGTGCGCCGGAACGTGATCCCGGCGTTCGCCGGGGCGGGGCGCAAGACCATCAGCACTTTCCGGCCGGTATGCAGCCCGACACCGGTAGCACGGATCGAATTCTTGAGCGTGCGTTGCTTCAGCATGGTCCCGGTTCGGTCTGCAATTAGCCGCGCATCCTAGCACAAGGCTCCATCGTGTCGTAAGCCATTGATCCTGATCGGATTAGCTTGCCTTGCACGCTTGCTCCCAGGCCAGGGCGCAGATCGCCGTGGTGAACTGCGCGTAATCGCGCGCCTGCGCGCTGACGGCCGTGCCGCGCACGACGCGGCTGCTGATGCCGTGGAAAATCCCAGCCAGGCGGAACATGCCGAAAGCCAGGTAGAACTCCAGGTCCTGCGGGTCGAGCTTCCAGCCGGTCACCTGTTCGTAATACGCGATGTACTCGGCTTCGGACGGCAGCCCCAGTTCGGCAAGATCGCGGCCCGCCAGCATGGGTATCGAAAGCGTCGGCAGCCGGTAGACCATCAGGTGGTACGCAAAATCGGCGAGCGGGTCCCCGAGCGCCGAGAGCTCCCAGTCGAGGATCGCGACGACGCGGGGCTCGGTCGGGTGAAACATCGCATTATCGGCACGATAATCGCCGTGCACGATGGCCGCGGGTGGCTCGTGCTTCGGCATGTGCAGCGGCAGCCATTCGATGACCCGCTCCATGGCCTCGACCCGCGGCCCTGCCGTGTCCTCGAGGTACTGTTTCGAAAAGCGCGCGATCTGCCGGCTCAGGTAACCGGTGGGCTTGCCGTAATCGGCGAGTCCGGCCGCCTCCGGGCGGACACGGTGCAGCCGCGCGAGCGCATCGCACAACCCGAATGCGTAGGCGCGGCGATCGGCGACGGCGAGGTCCGGAAACGCGGGATCCCAGAATATGCGGCCCTCGACGGCATCCATGACGTAGAACCACGTGCCGATCACGGAGTCGTCCTTGCACAGGACATGAGTGCGCGGCACCGGCACGTCCGTATGCGTGCCGAGCGCGCTGATGACTTTGTATTCGCGATCGACGGCGTGGGCCGAAGCCAGCAACTGTCCGGGCGGCTTGCGCCGCAGCACGTAGCGGTGCGAAGGCGTGATCAACAGGTAGGTTGGGTTCGATTGCCCGCCCTTGAATTGCCGGACCGTCAGCGGACCCTTGAAGGTGGGGACCTGCCCGGCGAGATAGGTCTCGAGGCGCGCCACGTCGATCTCGAGGCCGGCGCGCATCGGCGTGGTGGCCGCTTCCGCCGAGCTTGCGGTGGCGGCGGCGCTCGCACCTTTGGGGACGATCATCATCGGGCGTGGGCCTCCGTCGTCGCGCGCTTGCCGCCGGGATTCAGGAGTTTGCGCGCCAGGCTCCAGCGATGCACTTCGCTCGGACCGTCGTAGATCCTGAAGCCGCGGATATCCTTGTAGATGCGCATGACGATGGTCTCGCCCGTGACGCCCTGCCCACCGAGCACCTGCACGCAGCGGTCGACGACGCGACAGACGGCCTCGGAGACCAGCACTTTGGCGCGGCTCGACTCGAAGTTTCCTGGTCTCGCCCTGGTCCAGCACCCACGCGCAGTGCTGGATGGCCAGGCGTGAAATGTGCAGGTCCATGTCATTGTCGGCGAGCATGAACCCGACGCCTTCGTGTTCACCGAGCGACTTGCCGAAGGCCTGGCGGCGGCGCGCGTAATCGAGAGCGACATCGTGGGCGCGACGCGCCTGTCCGAGCCAGCGCATGCAATGCGTGAGACGCGCCGGCGCCAGCCTTACTTGAGCGTACCGAAAACCCTTGCCGATTTCGCCGAGCACGTCCGTGGCCGGAATACGCAGCTCGTTGAAATCGACGACGCCGTGACCGCCCGTGAAACAGCTGTCCATCGAGTCCATGAGTCGCTCGACCTTGATGCCCGGCCGGTTCATGTCGCTCAGGAACATCGTGGCCGAGCCGTCTTCCATGCGCGCCATGATGATCGCCCAGCTGGCGCCGTCGGCACCGGTGATGAACCACTTGCGCCCGTTCAGCCGGTATTCGTCACCGTCACGCACTGCCGTCGTATTCAGCATCGACGGATCGGCGCCCGCGCCCGGCGCCGGTTCGGTCATCGCGAAGATCGAGCGCGTCGCTCCGGCACAGAGCGGCCGCAGCCAGCGCTCCTGCTGTGCCGGCGTCGCCACCTCCTGCATCAGGTGGATGTTGCCTTCGTCCGGTGCGTGCACGTTCAGCGCGACCGGCCCGAGCGGCGAGTAACCCGCCTCTTCGAACACGACTGCTTTCTGAATGTGCGAAAGGCCGAGGCCGCCGAACTCAGGCGCGCAATGCGGGGTCAGCAGGCCGGCGCTACGCGCCCGCGACACGAGTTCGTGTCGCAACGATTCGTGTGGGCCGTGTGCGCCCTGGCGTGGATCATTCTCGAGCGGCATGACTTCCGCGGCGATGAATTCGCGGACGCGTTGCTGCAGGTCGCGCAGCCCGGGTTCGAGTGAGAAGTCCATTGAGCGTTATTTACCCTTGAATTTCGCCGCGCGCTTTTCGCGGAAAGCCGTGACACCTTCAGTGAAATCCTGGCTGTCGATGCAGCGTGATTGCAGGCCTGCTTCGGCCTTCATCGTCTCGAGGTAGCCGAGCCCTGGCGCCGCGCGCACCAGGTGTTTCATGTAACCGAGCGCAATCGGCGCGACGTCGCAGAGCTGTTCGGCCCATGCGAGCGCCTCCTCGAGCACGCGATCGTCCGCGACGACCCTGTTCACGAGCCCCCACTCGAGACAGCGCGCGGCCGGGACGCGCTCGCCGCTGATGGCCAGTTCGAACGCGCGACGGTGTCCCAGGCGCTCGGCAAGAAACCAGGTCATGCCGCCGTCGGGCACGAGGCCGAGCTTGGCGAACGGCACCTGGAAGAACCCTTTCTCGCCCATCACGACGAGGTCGCAGACCAGCGCGAACGAGCCACCGATGCCGGTCGCGAAGCCGTTCACGGCCGCGATCACGGGTTTGTCGATCGATGCGATCAAGCGCAGCGACGCGCCGTATTCGTCGTTGAGCTGGCGCTCGACCTCGGCACCACTGGTCAAATCTCCGGCTTTCAATTCGGCACCGGCACTGAAGCCACGACCGGCGCCCGTCAGCACCACGGCACGGATCGCCGCATCGCTGGCGACCTCCTCCAGTACCTTTTTCAGGCCCAGTCGCACGCCGTCCGTGAAGGCGTTCAGCGATTCGGGACGATTCAGCGTGACGATCGCGACGCGACCGCGCCGTTCGAGGAGGACTTCGCTCATGGTGTTACCTTCGATCGTACCGGGAAGGAAGCGAAGGCCCCGCGTGGGGCGAGGCCTTCCGTTGCGTGGTGGCCGGCTCAGGAAGCCTTCGCGGTGTCCTTTGCCGCGCTGGCGTAGAAGCCTTCGCCGGTCTGCGCGCGCGCGAGCAGCCCCTTGGTCGGCTTGAAGCGCTCGCCGTAAAGCTTCGCGAGGCGCTTGCACTCGGCGACGAACCGCGCCGGTCCGACCGTGTCGATGAACGACAGCGTGCCTCCCGTGTAGGCCGGGAAACCCCAGCCCAGGATCGAACCAAGGTCGGCCTCGTGCGCACTGCGCAGCACGCCTTCCTCAAAGCAGCGCGCCGTTTCGAGTGCCTGGATGTACAGCAGGCGTGTCTTCAGTTCCTCGACCGCGGGCTGCTTTTCCAGTTGCGGGTATTCGCGGCGCAAGCCTTCCCAAAGCACCTTCTTGCCGCCTGCCGGGTAATCATAAAAGCCCGCGCCGCCCTTGCGACCGACACGCTTCAGGTCTTCGACGAAATGCTTCAGCACCGGCCAGCTGACCCTTTCCTTGTACTTCGTACCGAGGTCCGCGCGCGTCTGGTTCTCGACGTTGTACTGCAGCTCGAGACTGACCTCGTCGGTCACCGCGAGCGGGCCCACCGGCATACCGGCAAGCTTGCCGGCGCTTTCGATCAGTGCCGCATCGATGCCCTCGCCCAGCATGGTCTGGCCTTCGAACGTATAGCTGCCGAAAACACGGCTCGTGTAAAAACCGCGGCTGTCGTTGACGACGATCGGTGTCTTGCGCAACTGGCCGACATAGTCGAGCGCGCGCGCAATCGTCTCGTCGCTGGTCTGCTTGCCGACGATGATCTCGACGAGCGGCATTCTCTCGACCGGCGAAAAGAAGTGGATGCCGATGAAATTCTTCGGCCGCTGCGACGCTTTCGCGAGACCCGTGATCGGCAACGTCGACGTGTTGCTGGCGAACACCGACGTCTTGGGGATGACCGCCTCGGCTTTCGCGGTGACGTCGGCCTTGATGCCGCGGTTTTCGAACACCGCCTCGATCACGAGGTCGGCACCTTCGAGCAGCGCGTAATCGACGGTCGGCTTGATGCGACCGAGGATCGCATCGGCCTGCTCCTGCTTGCGCCGACCCTTTTCGACTTCCTTGGCCAGCGACTTCGCGGCATAGGCCTTGCCTTTCTCCGCGGACTCGAGCGTGGCATCGATCAACACGACGTCCATGCCGGCCATGGCCGACACATAGGCAACGCCCGCACCCATCATGCCGGCGCCAAGCACGCCCAGCTTCTTGACTTGTGACCGGGGCACGCCCTCGGGACGCACGGAAAGCTTGTCCGCGTTGCCCTTGTTCACGAACATCGTGCGGATCAGGTTGCGGGCGACGGGCCCCGTGACCAGCGTTGCGAAATACTTCGACTCGATTTCGAGCGCCTTGTCGATCGGCAGGATCGTGCCCTCGTAAACACACGACAGGATCGCGGCCGGCGCCGGGTAATTGTGCAGCGTTTTCTTGGCGACGAGTGCCGTCGCGCCCAGGAACGTTCCGGCCACGGCCGCGCTGCCAAAGCCCGCCCCGCCTGGAACCCTGTAGCCCTTCTGGTCCCACGGCTGCACCGCGCTTGGGCTCGCCAGCAGCCAGCGCTTCGCCGCGGCGATCAGTTCGCCCGCCGGCACGACTTCGTGCACGAGGCCGAGCTTCTTGGCTTCCGCTGCGGAAATATTGGTGCCTTCGAGCAGGAATGGCAGCGAGTTGGCGATGCCGGCCAGGCGCGGCATGCGCTGCGTGCCGCCGGCCCCGGGCAGCAGGCCCACCTTGACTTCGGGCAGGCCGACGAAGGCCTTCGGATCGTCGGTCATGACGCGGTAGTGGCATGCGAGACAAACCTCGAAGCCACCTCCCAGCGCGAGACCATTGATCGCCGCGACCCAGGGCTTGCCGCTCGTCTCCATGCGCCGGAACAGCACCGTGAGGCCGCGCCCGCCGTCGTAGGCCTGGACCGCGGTCTCGTTGCGATCGAACTTCTGCACGAGTTCCGTCAGGTCGTAGCCCGCGAGAAAACTCGATTTTCCGGACGTGAGGATCGCGCCCTTGATGGCCGCATCGGACGCGACGCGCTCGACGACCTCGCCGAATTCCCGCTCGACGTCCGGTGCGAACACGTTCATCGAACGTCCCGGGCTGTCCATCGTGATCAGGGCGATGCCGTCGGCGTCGACGGCCAGGTTGAAATGCTTCGACATGGTTGTTGTTCCTGCTCGGTCGGTGCGCGTCAGACGCGCTCGATGATCGTTGCCGTGCCCATGCCTGCGCCGACGCAGAGCGTGATCAGGGCCGTGTTGAGGTTACGGCGCTCGAGTTCGTCGAGCACGATTCCGGTAATCATGGCGCCCGTGGCCCCGAGCGGATGACCCATTGCGATGGCGCCACCGTTCACGTTCACCTTTTCGTGCGGCACGTCCATTGCGCGCATGAAACGCATGACCACCGACGCGAACGCCTCGTTGACCTCGAACAGGTCGATGTCCTTGACACTCATGCCGGCGCGCTTGAGCAGCTTCTGCGTGACGATCGCCGGGCCCGTCAGCATGATGGCCGGCTCCGTGCCGATCGAGGTGAAGGCCCGCACGCGCGCACGTGGCTTGATCCCGGCCTTCGCGCCGAAGCGCTTGTTGCCGATCAGCACGCCCGCCGCGCCGTCGACGATGCCGCTCGAGTTGGCCGCGGTGTGCACGTGGTTGATGCGTTTCGACCTGGGGATACTTCATCTGCGCGATCGCGTCGAACCCCCCCTGCTCGCCGATACCCGCAAAAGACGGCTTCAGGGTCGAGAGGCTTTGCACCGTGGTATCCGGCCGCATGTGTTCGTCACGGTCGAGCACGACCTTGCCGAGAATATCCTTGACCGGCATGACCGATTTCGCGAACCGGCCGTCGGCCCAGGCGGCCGCAGCGCGACGCTGGCTCTCGGCCGCGAAACTATCGACGTCGGTGCGCGAGTATCCATCCATCGTGGCGATCAGGTCGGCACCGACGCCTTGCGGCACGAAGTAGGTGTTGTACGCAACCGCCGGATCGGCCGCCCAGGCGCCGCCGTCGCTGCCCATCGGCACGCGCGACATGGATTCCACGCCGCCGCCAATCACGCCCTGCGCCTGGCCCGACATGACCTGCGCCGCGGCATTGTTCACGGCCTCGAGGCCCGACGCGCAGAAACGATTCAGCTGCTGCCCGGGCACCGTCACGTCGTAACCCGCGACCAGCACGGCGACACGGGCGATATCGGCACCTTGCTCGCCGAGCGGTGAAACGCAACCGAGAACCACGTCGTCCAGCAGTGCCGTGTCGAGCTCGTTGCGATCGCGCACGGCGCCCAACACCTGCGCCGCCAGTTGAATCGGTGTCGTGCCGTGCAACGAGCCGTCGGCCTTGCCGCGGCCGCGCGGCGTGCGTACGTGGTCGTAAATGAATGCGTCTGCCATGGGCTGTCACTCCGGTATGGCCGCGCTGGCATGGGAACCAGCATGGCGTTTGAATCTGCGTTGCAGCTAACGGGGTAAACCGAGGCCGCGCTGCGCAACCAGGTTTCGCTGGATCTGGGCCGTGCCGCCGCCAACCACCATCATAATAGAGCGGCGCAGCATCTGTTCCACCCGGCCGCGGATCGGCACGTCGGGGCTGTCCTCGTCCAGCGTCGCGGCGGCGCCGAGCAGGTCGATCGCGGTTTCGGTGATGCGCTGCATCAACTCGCCCGAATACACCTTGCTCATGGCGGCCTCATACACCGGGACACGGCCTAGCTCGGTGATGCGCACGCCATTCGCGGCCAGCTGCCGGGCGGCCTCGATCTCGGCGGCCAGCGCTCCGATGCGATCGCGCACCAACGGGTCGTCCCGCATGGGCCGGCCATCCTGCGTTGCGACGGCAAGGTAAGCTACGAGCTCGTCGAACAGCCCACGCATGGTCGCCACCGAACCGCCCATGAGCACGCGTTCGGCCGCCAGTGCGTGCGTGATGACCTTCCAGCCGCCATTCACTTCGCCGACCCGCGCGCTGTCGGGCACGCGCACGTTGTCGTAATGCACGGACGCGAACGTATGCCCGTACAAGGCCATGCTCGGCCGGATCGTGATGCCTGGCCGATCGAGCTTGACCATGAACATGGTGATGCCGGCGTGCGGCGGCTTGGCCTGCGGATCGGTCCGCGCCGCGAGCCAGTGGTAATCGGCGATTTCGGCGCGCGTGGTCCAGATTTTCTCGCCGTTCAGCACCCATTCGTCGCCATCGCGCACGGCGCTGAAGCGCAGGCTCGCAAGGTCGGAGCCGGAGCCCGATTCGCTGTAACCCAGGCTGAACATCGCGTCGCCGCGCAGGAATGCGGGCAGGAACTCGGCCTTCTGCCCGGGCGTGCCGAAGGCGATCAGCGCCGGGCCGATCAGCTCGGATGAGCAGGTATGGGCGCCCGTCGGTGCGCCGGCGTAGTTCATTTCTTCGACGAAGGCATACTGTTCCAGCGGTGTGCGCCCCTGGCCGCCGAACTCGCTCGGCCACGATACGGCCACCCAGCCATCGCGACCCAGTTGCCGCGTGAAGTCACGGTCGACGTCGCGCTCGTGGAACGGCTTTTGCCGATGCCGGGCGCGTACCTCCGGACTCCAGTTCTGCGCCAGCCAGGTGCGTACCTCGCGCCGGAAAGCGTTGGCCGCCGGGCCAAGATCGAGGTCGGGCATCCCGGCCGCGCCCGGCCTCAATAGATGGTCTGCGAGTTCCTCACGCGCCTTGCGCACGCCGCCGAGCCGGGCGAGGTCGGCGTGAACCCGGCGGAAATGACGCGGTGCTTCGTGTTCCTCGGCATAGCCGACCGCGCCAAATGTGTGGTGGGTTTCGAGTGCCACCTGACGCAGTGTCGCGCTGGCGTGCGCGAACGCCGCGCTGGCCAGCGGCCGCCAGTCGCTTGCGGTGCGGTCGGTCGCGTCCTGGTTGAACGCCGTACGGTCGACCGCGTCGGCGGCCTGTTCGAGCAGCAGGCTGGTGCTTTCGAGGCCGATCAGGCAATCGGCAAGCTTGTGCTGGATGGCCTGGAAACGGCCGATGGGCTGGCCAAATTGCTTGCGCTCCTTGGCGTACTCGACCACGAGTTCGAACGAGCGGCGCGCAGCTCCCAGCGCTCGCGCCGCGAGCCCGAGGCGCGCGAGCAGCGCAAGCTCCGTGAGCAGACGACGCTCGACCGGCAGACAGTCCGCGGTCGCATCGTCAAGCCGTATCGAGGCGAGCGCCGGCACCGCGAATCCAGGCTGCGCAGTCGTCGCCACGCCGGGTTGTTGCGCTTGCAGCAAGGCCAATCCGTCCGTCGAGCACGACGACGAGGTCGGTCGCGAAACTCATGCCTTCGACGAGGTTCACCTGGCCATTGAGCACGCCGGCAGCGTATTGGGCCCGGCCTGCACTGCGATCGCCGTCGAGCGCACCGAAGGCGACCGCCGGCGCTGCCGTGCCTGCCTGCGACGCTTCGGCCAGCTGGACCAAGGATGCGGCGGGATTTGCCGACAACGCCAGGACGCGATTCAACAGCGCCGTCTCGAGCAAAGGCGCGGGGCATGCGGCACGCCCCAGTTCTTCCATGACCAGTAAGATCTGGCGCCACTCGCCGGCGGCGGGATCGGCGCCCAACGCGCCAAGGCCCTGTTCGCAAAGCGTCTGCCAGATGAAGCGCATGGCCGCAGGATCCGCAGCAGCGGTAACGGCATTAGCCGCGGGCCAATACCGTTCCAGGACGCCGCGCACCGAGTCCCGCAATAACTGGCGGTCGTCACTCGAAAGTTGCTGTGCGGTTGCACTCATGCCCGTTCCCCGTCCCCCTCCGGCCCGGCTCGGATGACTCGCCCCGCCAGGACGGGACTAACTATGCGCATAATTATACCATATGCTCAAATTTTCACCACTTGCCCCCGTGACGCCGCCCGACCTCATGGCAGCGCAACGCCGAGGCGGTGTTCGAGAATCTCGAACCACGCCTGCAGTGGCCCTTCGCGAAACCGCGGCACGGCGCGGGTCGTCTCGTCGATCACCAGTGTCTGCGGTGACTGTAGATCGTACGCGGGCCAAGGTGGCAGCCCGGGTCCGTTCGGATCGCCACTTCGCGCAAAATTCACCCAGTATCCCTGCATGATCGCGGCAATATCGCGATCTTCGCTTGAAGGCTTCGGCACGGACGCGCCGGGAAACCGGTAGTCCACGCCGAACAGATAGGGCTGGTCGCCCCCGTGCGGCACGCCGGGCAGTACGCCCCGCTTGGCCGCGGGCAGGTAGGCGAATTGATATGTATAGGCTGGCACGCCTGACCGCGATGCCAGCCGCGCGAGCCCGTGGGCGCCTGTCGTGAAGATCGCGTCCGTGCCCGCCTGCCGGACCAGTTCCGCATCGGTGATCGGTCCGGAGCGTTCGTAAACAGTGCGCAGACTCGAGAGGTCGACGTCGAAGCGCTGACGGAACTTCTCTGCGTCGAGCCCCATCATCGCGAAGACGCTGAACTCGTTGCTCGTGGTGCCGGCGATGTACGGCACGTCGTTGGCCGCGCCCGACACGAAGTACGACGCGATCGAGCTGGCGAGGTACGTGCCGTCATACATTGCATTGAACGTTGGCGGGCCGCGTTCGGCGACGAGAATCTGTGCGGGCGTGAATTCGCGCAGCTTCGCTGCGGCAGACGCATCCGTTGCCTCGACCCCGAGCCGCGACGCGAACTCGACACCGTTCTGTTCGGCGTCGTCGAGGCTGGTGCCGGCATTCATCAGGCCGCCGCCCGATTGCGCAATCGCCTTCGCGAACAGGCCTTTGGCTTTCGGTGTCGCGACCAGTGCGTTCACGCTCGAGCCGCCGGCGGAGACGCCGAAGATCGTGACATTCGCGGGATCCCCGCCAAACGCGGCGATGTTGCGGGCCACCCATTGCAGCGCGGCGACCTGGTCCATCAGCCAGTAATTCGCGATCGGCTCGCCCGGGTGCGCGGCCGTGAACGCGGGATGTGCAAAGAAGCCGAGCCGGCCTATCCGGTAATTGAACGACACGAGCACGATGTCGTTGCGTGCCAGGTCCGACGGGCCCTGGTCGAGCCACTGCGCGCTCGAGCCTACAAAAAAAGCCCCGCCGTGGATCCAGACCATCACTGGCAACTTCGCGTTGCGCGTGTGCCGGGCAGGCGTCCACACGTTGATCGTCAGGCAGTCCTCGCTGATCGCGTCCGCAGCGATCGGCGTGCCGTCGAGCGAAGGCTGCGGACAGATCGGGCCGAAGGCCGTTGCGTCACGCGTACCGGTCCACGGCGTCACGGCCCGCGGCGGTCGCCAACGCCACTCGCCGGTCGGCGGCGCGGCATAGGGGATGCCCCTGAAAGTGGCAACGCCCTGCTCGACCGAACCTTGCACCCAGCCTTCGGCCGACCGGACTCGAGGCGCCGCGTCTGCCAGGCCCGAAGACACGATCGTCAGGATCGCGAGACAGGCGCGGGCAAACTCACTTCTTCTCACCGGGAGCCGTGTCTTCGGCCACGGTCAGCGCACGCTCGGGACAGGCGCGTGCGCCGCGGCGAGCAAGGGCCTCGTCGCCGGGTTTCACCTCGAAACTCTCCACGGCGATGTAGCCTTCTTCGTCCAGTTGGTAGATCGAAGGGGCCAGCGACCAGCAGCGCGCGTGGCCGCTGCACAGGGAACGATTCACGTTGATCTTCATCAGGATGGTCTCTCGATGGGGCGGCGCGCGGATCAGGCCGTCGCGGCCGCAGTGAACATGCCGCTCGTGACGCGCAGGCGCTCCTGGCAATCGCGCACGATGCGCTGGATCAATATGTCGCAGGTCGGGACGTCGTCGATGAGCCCGACGATCTGGCCCGCCGTGATCACGCCTCCATTCGGGTCTCCGGATTCGAGCGCCGCCTTGCCGCGTACCCCGGACACGAGGTGCCGGATGTCCTCGAACTTGCAGCCCTGTTTTTCGATCGCCACGACCTCATCCGCGATTTCGTTCTTGAGCACGCGCGCCGTGTTGTGCAAGGTCCGGAACACGAGCCGCGTGTCTCGCTCGGATGCAGTGACCAGCGCCTGCTTGATCGCGTCGTGTATCGGGGCTTCCCGGGTTGCGCAAAAGCGCGTGCCCATGTTGATGCCGTCGGCGCCCAGGGTCAGCGCGGCGGCCATGCCACGTCCGTCGCCGATCCCGCCCGAGGCGATGACCGGAATGCGCAGTTTTCGCGCAGCGATCGGGATCAACACCAGCCCGCCGATATCATCCTCGCCCGGGTGTCCCGCACATTCGAAGCCATCGATCGAGACCGCATCGACACCGTTGCGCTCGGCGGAGAGCGCGTGCCGCACGGCGACGCACTTGTGAATGATCTTCACGCCCGCCGCCTTGGCCTTGAGGATGAACTCTTTCGGATTGTTGCCGGCCGTCTCCAGGATCTTGACGCCAGACTCGATGATCACGTCGAGATACTTTTCGTACGGCGGCGGATTGATGCTCGGCAGGATCGTGAGGTTCACGCCGAACGGTTGATCGGTCATCGTGCGGCACCGCGCGATTTCTTTCTCGAGCGCGTCGGGGGTCGGCTGCGTCAGGGCCGTCAGGATGCCGAGGCCGCCGCCATTGGAAACCGCCGCGGCCAGTTCCGCATGACCGACCCACATCATGCCGCCCTGGATGATCGGGTACCGGATGCCAAGCATCTCGGTGACGCGGGTATGCATCGCGGGAGCGCGCGCGGCAGCAACATCATTCACGAACATGTCCTCGTCAGGTGCACGGCGATCGATATCAGACGAGGCGCCCGGGCCGGGCCGCGGTGTAGTTGCCTTCGTTGACCAGCAGTTGACCGTTGACCACGACCTGGTGCACGCCGGTGGGCCTGCGCACGTAACGGCCGCTGCCGCCCGGCACGTCGTGCACGAACGTCTCTTCACCTCTCGCAATCGTGTCCGGGTCGAAGATCACGATGTCCGGCGAACTTGCCCGCGGAGAGTTCCCCTCGGTCCGCGATACCGAAACCCTTGGCCAGGTCCGACGTCAATCGCTGCACGGCGCGCTCGATCGACATGAGCTTCTCCGTGCGAACGAATTTTTCGAACAGGTAGCACGAATCACCGGCACCACAGAACTGGTTGATGTGCGCGCCGGCATCGGCCGAGCCGATGTGGATGGCCGGGTGTTCGAGGATCTGTACGACCGCCTGCGTGTCGGCGTGAATCAGGCCCGTCAGTGCAAACTCCGTCTTCAGGTCGTCGGGGAGCGCGATGTCGACGAACGTGTCGAACAGGTTCTTGCCTTCATCGCGTGCAATCTCGCCCACGCTACGATTCAGGTACTTTTCGTTGCCCGGGGAATGCACATGTTTGACGACGAGACGCTTCACGCGCTCATTGTCGCCGACCTCGCGGCGCAGGTTGGCGCGCACGTTCGGGTCCTGGAACGCCTTGATTCTCTCCGCCACGGGCAACTCGAATACCGCACGAAAGTGTGGCGTCTTGGAAAGGATCGCCGAGCCTTCGGACAGCTGGATCGTCATGTCGAGCGGCCGGACCTGGCTCTGCGCAAAAATAGGCGCGCCCTTGGCCTGCCACTCTTCGAAGCGATCCAGCAGCCGGCGCCACAAGCCTTCGAACAGGGGCGATTGCAGATACGGGCGAGAGCGAGCAAGTCACGCCGGTCTGCAGGGCATAGCTCGAAAATTCGTCCACGTGCTGCATCGCGAGTTCGTCGCCGTACGACAATGGCAATGCGCACTCGACGATACCGCGCTTCTCTTCGGCGAGCACTTTGATCAGCGCGAGCCGTTCCTTACCGTCCGAAAAGTAACAGGGCAATTGCCGCCCCTGCTCGTCGAGGTGCAGAAACGTGAATGACAATCCAAACGCGCCGGCGCGCAACGCGAGACGCAGCGCCTCCTGCATCTGCTCGATTTCGAGATCAGTGGCGGTCCGCTCCTGCGCAGCGGCGCCCATGACATACAGCCGCAGGATGGCGTGGCCGACGAACGCGCCAACGTTCGGGCCCGAGAGTGCCGCTCAGGCGCTCGAGGTACTCGGGAAACGACTCCCAATCGAACGCGATGGTGCTTTCGAGCAGGCTGCTGTCCATGTCCTCGACCGAGCCGAAGAGCTGGATCAGGCGAAAGCGATGCTCGGGTCGCACCGGCGCGAGCGTCACCGAGCAATTACCCATGATCAGCGTGGTCACGCCGTGTTCGGGCGTGGGTGTCGCAAGCTTGTCCCAGCACAGCTGTGGGTCGTAGTGCGTATGAACGTCGATGAAGCCGGGCGCGACGACTCGACCATCGGCGTCGATCTCCTGCGTGGCCGTTCCGGTGACCTTGCCCATGGCGACGATACGATCGCCCACCACGCCGACGTCACCGAGATACGAAGGCCGCCCGGTTCCGTCAACGATGCGGGCGTTGCGGATTGCGAGCGTGAGTGGTTGCGTCGTCATTGAATTCTCCGGGGCGGGACTAACGTGTTCAGGCAGTGGCCGCAGCACTGCGGGACATGCCCTCGGCTTCCTGTGCGTATTGACCCATCGCGCGCCAGATCAGCACGAGTGCGATGGGAACGGCGAGTGCGGCGACGACGGAGATGGAGTAGCCGACCATCTTCTCGTCCTTGAATACCTTGTCCGTCACGAACCCGATAAATGCAGGCCCGACGCCGAAACCGAGCAGGTTGACCGTGAACAGATACAGGGCCGTCAACTGGCCGCGCAACTGGTTCGGTGTGATGGTCGAAATGGCCGCCGGCGCAAGTGCAAACGGAAAAGCGCCGAAAAAATATGTCGGAGCAAAGATCATCATGGCCAACGTCGCGTTCTGCAGCATCGTGGCGGCGATCGCGAACGGCAGGCCGATCATCGTGCCGATGAACGCCGCCCGCAGGTGCGCATCGCGATAACCACGCTTGGCGAGCCGGTCCGCCAGCCATCCGCCACAGACCGCGCCCGACGAAGTGAACAGGAGTGCAATCATGCCGAGCGCGAAACCCGCTTCCTTGGCGCTCCAACCAAAGGTCCGGATCAGGTAGGTGGCCGCCCAGAGCGTCTTGCCCATGTGCCACATCAGCACGAGCCCGAAACCGAGGAAGATGGGCAGGTAGACCTTCCAGTGGTTGCCCAGGTAGGCCACGACGTCCTTGACCGGGATGCTGGCCGGTCGCACGGCTGCCGCGCCAGGCGCTGCCCCCACGACACCGGCTTTCGTCAGCATGCCGCGGCGCGGCGGCTCGCGCAGGAACAGCAGGATCATCAGCGTGACGAAGAAGCCGGGCAGGCCAGCGATCACGAACGCAATCTGCCAGGGCTTCAGCACGACGCCCCAGGGAGTAGTCCACGTGATCATCGTTGGTCGTCAGGTACGTGACAAACGCCCCGCCGATGAACATCACGAGCGCGCTGCCGATCGTCGCGCCCATGATGAAGACGCCCATCGGTTTCGCACGGCGCTCGGGCGGAAAATAATCGCTGATGATCGAATAGCCGGCCGGGTTCAGCGACGCTTCGCCGGCGCCCACGGCCGTTCGCGCCATGAACAATTGGCCGAACGACTGCGCCAGGCCGCAGGCCATGGTCATCGCACTCCAGAACGTCGCACCAATGGCGATGATCACGCGACGGCTGTAAGTGTCGGCCAGCCGACCGATGGGCAGCCCGACGAAGGTGTAGAACAACGCGAACGCAAAACCGAGCAGCAGTCCAACCTGCGTATCCGTGATCTGCAGGTCGGCCTTGATCGGCCCGACCAGCAGGTTGATCAGGTAGCGGTCGACCGCGTTGACACTCTGCGCGATCGCCAGGACGATCACCGCCGTCCAGGCGACACGAGTCGTCGGCCAGCCGTCGCTGCCGAGTGGGGTTGAGACGGCCATCGTCAGCGCAGTCCCCGCTGTTTCATCAGCGGCAGTGCCTCGCGCTCGAAGAGCTCGAGGCTCGCCCACGCCAGCTTCGAATCGAGGCCACCGAACAGCGGATGAATCTGCAGTTCACCGTGGGGCTCGAGCGATTGCGCGAACTCGACGCACTGCTCTGGCGTCACGACCTGGTACAGCGGATTGGCCTTGATCTCATCGAGACTGTCGGCGGCGCTGTAGAGCGTCGAGCCGGTGCCGCGTTCCTTGGCCCAGGCTGCATACGAATTGGTCGCGTGCAGGATCGGCGGACCGACGATGGCCCAGGCCTTTTCGGGCTCGTGCGTCACGTACAGGAACGTCGGACCGAAATTCGGCAGCGGCGGCGGCGGCGGCAGGCCGAGCTTGGCGCGCTCCTCCTTGTAGTTTTCGTACAGCTTCGGGTGACCCGGCATGAAGTCGAGCCCCATGCGCGCGGCGCGCTCGGCGGCAGCTTCGGCCGAACCGCCCATGATGAGTTTCGGGCCACCCGGCGAGATCGGCTTCGGCCGGACGCAGACCGTGCGCCCTTCGAACTCGAACGGCTCGGCCTTCCAGGCTTTCTGCAGTGTGTCGATCGCGTCGAGGTAGATGCGCAGGCGCTTCTTGTGATCGACGCCGAGCATTTCGAATTCGCTCGGTCGATACCCCATGCCGGCCGTGATGTTGAGACGACCGTTGCTGATGATGTCGAGGACGGCAAGGTCCTCTGCCAGGCGCAGCGGATGGTGCATCGGCAGCAGCAGCGCGCTCAAGTGCACCTTGATGTTCTTCGTGCGCGCCGCAATCGCGGACGCCAGCACGATGCTCGATGGGATATACCCGTCGTCGGCGCCGTGATGTTCGCCGATGAACACTTCCTCGAAACCGAGGCGATCGGCCCAGACGCACTGCTCGATGCACGCCTCGTAGAACTCGTGCAGGTTCACGGCCGGATCGGGCTGGCGCATGTCGTAGCGCAGTGTCATTCGCATGGCGTCAATCCTCGAGGCGAAAATTTGCGTCGGTAAAAAGCTTGCACGTCACGGACTGATGGCAACCCTGTCCTCACGCGCCTGCACTTCCTGGCGGTACGGCCCCATGGATCGCCAGAGCATGATAGAGGCCGCGGGGATCGCCAGCGCTGCCGTCAGCGCCATCGAGTAGCGCAGCATCGATTCATCATGGAACACGTGATCCGTGATCGCGCCGATCACGGCCGGGCCGATGCCAAAGCCCAGCAGGTTGACCACGAGCAGGTACAACGCCGTGATCTGCGCGCGCATCTGGTTCGGCGTGAACGCAGAGATCGCCGCCGGCGCCAGCGCGAAAGGAAACGCGCCGAGAAAATAGGCCGGGCCGAGAAAGATGACCGCGAGCAGCGGTGTCGGCATGAACATGGCCGTGACGGCAAATGGCAGGGAAATGACCGTCGCCCAAAGTGCCGCACGCAGGTTGGCGTCCTTGTACCCGCGGCTCGCCAGTCGTTCCGAGACCCAACCGCTCGCGAGTGCGCCACCCGAAGTGAAGATCAGTGTCATGACGCCCAGCAACATGCCGGTCTCGCGCGGCGCCCAGCCGAACGTCCGGATGAAGTAGGTCGGCGCCCAGAGTTGCTTGCCCATTTCCCAGAGCAGTACCAGGCCGAAGCCGAGAAAAATCGGCACGTAGATGGACGAGTGCTGGAAAAAGTACGCAACGATTTCGCGCACGGGCAGGCTCTTGCTGAGAGCGGCGCCGGTGCGCGCGCCCGCGTGGGCCACGAGCATTTCGCGTCGCGGCGGTTCACGCAGCGTCAGGATCAGCAGGAAAATCAGGAAGCCCGGCATCCCCGCGCAGACGAAGGCAATCTGCCAGGGTTTCAGCACGGCACCCCACGGCAGCGTCCACGTGATGCCGTTCGTGACGAGGTACTGGACGAACGCGCCACCGATGAACAACGTGATCGCCGTCCCGATCGTGTGACCCATGATGAACACGCCCATGGGACGCGCGCGTCGCTCGGGCGGAAAATAGTCGCTGATCAGCGAATATCCGGAAGGATTGAGCGTCGCCTCGCCCGCGCCGACAGCCATGCGCGCCAGGAACAGTTGTCGGAACGTATTCGCGAGACCGCAGGCGAGCGTGGACACGCTCCAGAAAATCGCACCGCACGCAATGATGATGCGGCGGCTGTGGCTGTCTGCCCAGCGGCCGATCGGCAGCCCCATGACCGTGTAGAACAGTGCAAACGCAAAGCCCAGCAACAAGCCGACTTCGGTATCGGTGATCTGCAGGTCGGCCTTGATCGGACCGACCAGCAGGTTGATCAGGTGCCGGTCCACCGCGTTGACGGCCTGCGCCACGCCAAGCACCGCAACGGTACTCCACGCCAGGCGGCGAACCGGCCACCCATCCGCGCCGAGCAGAGCCTCGTTTCGCGCAACGCCCGGAGCGGGAATCATCGTCGAATCGGGAACTGCCATTGCTTCAATGCCCGGTGTGTGACGGCTAGATGCGATCAGGCGCAGGGTTCAAACGCGGGAATTGAATAGTCCCCGGCCGGCGTCAACGCCAGCTGCACGCGCATGCCAATTTTTGGTTCTCGCCCACCCAGGTTGGTCAGCACCGTGGCGAGCCTCACGCCAGGCGCGCCATCGGGCTCGACGAGGGCCGCAACATACGGCACGACGCCTTGATCGCCATCCGGCATCAGGCTACGACGCACCACCGTAAACGAAAAGAGCGTCGCCGTCTGCGGCAACACCTTCCACTCGTGGTGCGCGCCGTCGTGGCACTTCACGAACTCGTAGGGATACCACTGCCAGGCACCGCACACGGAGCACGCGGGCAGTCGTAACTCGCCGTTGGCGAGCGCATCCCAGAACGGACGCACGATCGGGGAATCGAACCGCGGTGCGATGTGAGGCAGTGCCATCGCTCAGCCCTTGTCCACGGTGAGGACCGCGGTGGCATGGTCCGGGCCACCGAACGTCGACACGACACCGGTCTTTGCACCTTGCACCTGCGCTTCGCCACGCGTGCCGCGCAACTGACGCACGGCCTCGATCACGTGCGTAATGCCGGGAATGTAGCCGTGTGACAGGTGACCCCCGTCCGTGTTGATGGGGAAGTCCCCGCCCGGTCCGGTACGACCATTCGCCACGAAGCGGCCACCTTCGCCTCGCTTGCAGAACCCGAGACCCTCCAGCTGCAGGATGATCGATACGGTGAAGCAGTCATAAACTTCGGCGAAATCCACGTCTGCATGCGTGATGCCGGCCTGCCGGAAAGCTTCGCGACCGGCCTCGCCCGGGCCGATGTTCAGGTAGTCGGGGCTCTGCGTGAACATTTCGGTCAACGTCCAGGGGTTGGAGCCGGCCGCGACACCCGCGACCAGGACCGGAGGATTTTTCAGCTTCCGCGCACGCTCGCGGCTCGTAACGATGTACGCCCCTGCGCCGTCCGTAATCAAGCAGCAGTCGAGATTGTGGAGCGGCTCGGCGATGGTCGGCGACGCCAGATAATCGGCCATGGTGATGCGCTGCGGTTTTTGCGAATTTGGCGTGCGACTCGCCCACTCGCGCTGCGCCACCGCAAGCGATCCGAGCTGTTCGGGCTCGAGACCAAATTCGTGCTTGTAACGCTGCGCCACGGCAGCGAAGTACAGCGGCTGGCCGTAGAACCCCACGGGCATTTCGAGATCCGCCTTGAGCGGGTCTTTCGCGTGATACGCGTAGGGACCACCGGGCAGCGAGGTCTGGCAGCCGTACGTGACCAGCACGTTCTCTGCGAGCCCCGCCTCGATGGCAAACCGGGCTTCGACCAGCGCCGCGGTCGGACCCGCACCCGGCACGTATGCATTGATGGCGCTGTAGCGGCGCTGCCTGGCGCCCACGCCAACCGCGATCTCGTCGAGCGGCGGTTGCTGGATGCAGGTGATGAAGCCATCGATGTCGGCCGGCGCCAGGCCGGAGTCCGCGATGGCACGACGGCCGGCTTCCACGCACAGGGAATCGATCCCGCGGGTATGGCCGCGTTTGAATTCGGTCTCGCCGACGCCGACGATAGCCACCATGGCTGTATTCCCCCGTCTGTGCCGAGATTACCCGCACCATGCGCGGGCGGGTAAGGCATATCGGCCGGGCAGGACGCACGGCCAGATTGATACGAACTATTGCATTTATGCGCCTATTTAGTCAACGATGCGTAAAATGGCGCCGGCGCCTTACGAATCAATATGTTGCGGCGCAGTAGGGTTTTCGACCGATCCGGACCGTGAGGGTCCCAACATGCAGATCAGGAGGGGAACTTGGAAGACAAGACTCAACGGCGCTCGGCGCTGCGCGCGCTGCTCGCCGTACCACTCGGCCTTGTGGGTATCGCTGCCATGACGACACCGGCGCATGCGGCCGACAAGCGCAAAGGCGACAACAAGCAGACGCTCGACTGGCTGGTTTCGCACCAGCAGATCACCGACGTGCTCTATCTCTATGCCCGCGGCTGGGACCGTTACGACGAAGACATCATTCGCGCCTGCTTCTGGCCCGACTCGATGCATCAGCACGGCGGCTTCAAGGGCAAGTCGCAGGACTTCGTCACGGGTGGCATGAAGGGCGTCAAGAGCGTCATCGGCACATCGCACATGATCACGAATCCGTTGATCGTGATCGATGGCGACAAGGCCATTTCCGAGTGCCACTTCCTGTCGCACCATCGCCGTCCGAAAAAGACCGGCGACGGCGAGGAATACTGGTACCTCAAGGGTCGTTACCTCGATCGATTCGAGCGTCGCGAGGGCGTCTGGAAAATTGCGTACCGGCGCGGGCTGCATGACTACTCGCAGACATTCGGGCCAACCGACGACTTCATCGCGAAGGCAACACCGGAGCAGATGAGTCATCGCAAGCCGGACGATCCGCTCTATGCGTTGCTCGCCGAAATGAAACCACCCGCGGGCTGAGCGGCGGCCCGGCCAGCGGCCTTATTTACTTAGGCGCGCAGCCGGGTCCATTCGGTTTATTGCTTGCCGGATCGGGGCAGGGTTGATAAATAATGGGCGCATGACCGATCGCATAAACACGTTTGGCCTGCAGGTGGCCCGGCCGCTGCACGACCTGATCGAACAGCACGCGCTGCCCGGCACGGGCGTCACGTCCGAGCAGTTCTGGCGAGGACTGTCGGCCCTGATTCACGAAGAAGGACCGCGCAACAAGGCGCTGCTGGCTCGCCGTGACTACCTGCAGGCGCGCATCGACGCCTGGCATCGCGCCCGCAAGGGCACGCCGCACGACGCTGCGGCTTACCAGGCCTTCCTCGCGGAAATCGGCTACCTCGTGCCGGAAGGCGCAGATTTTTCGATCGACACGTCCAACATCGACCCCGAGATCGCGAGCACGCCGGGGCCGCAGCTCGTCGTGCCGATCATGAACGCACGCTATGCACTGAATGCCGCGAACGCCCGGTGGGGCAGCCTGTATGACGCGCTGTACGGCACCGATGCGATGGGCGATGCGCCGGCAGGCGGTGCGTACGACCCGGTTCGCGGCGCGCGGGTGATCGCGTGGGCAAAGAACTTCCTCGATGCGATTGCGCCGTTGACGCAGGGCAGCCACGCGACCGCCACGGGATACCGGATCGACAATGGCAGACTGGTCGTCGCCACGCCTGCCGGCGACGCCGCGCTCGCCGATCCGCGACTCTTCGCGGGCTACACGGGCAGCGCCGGTACGCCGTCAGCCGTGCTGCTGCGCCAGAACAACCTGCACGTCGAAATTTCGATCGACCGCGCGCATCGCATCGGCAAGGCGGATCCGGCCGGCATCGCCGACGTGCTGCTCGAGGCCGCCGTCACGACGATCATGGACTGCGAGGACTCGGTCGCGGCCGTCGACGCTGAAGACAAGGTGATCGCGTACGGTAACTGGCTCGGACTCATGCGCGGCACGCTCGTCGAATCCGTCGCCAAGGCTGGTGGCACCATCGAGCGCCGCCTGAGCCCGGACCGTGAGTACGTCGCGCCGGACGGATCCGGCTACCGCGTCAATGGCCGCGCACTGATGCTGATCCGCAACGTCGGCCACTTGATGACCAACCCCGCCGTGCTCGATCGCAACGGCGAGGAAGCCCACGAGGGCCTGCTCGACGCAATGTGCACCGTCCTGATCGCGATGCACGACCTGCGCCGCACGGACGGGCTGCGAAATTCGACGCAGGGCTCCGTGTACGTCGTGAAGCCGAAGATGCACGGTCCGGATGAAGTAGCGTTCACGGACGACATCTTCACGCACGTCGAACAGGTGCTTGGCCTGCCGCGCTACACCGTGAAGATCGGGATCATGGACGAGGAACGCCGCACGACCGTCAACCTGAAGGAGTGCATCCGCGCCGCGAAATCGCGGGTGGCCTTCATCAACACCGGGTTTCTCGATCGCACCGGCGACGAAATCCACACGTCGATGGAGGCCGGCGCGATGGTGCGCAAGGCCGAAATGAAAAGCCAGCCCTGGATCGCCGCGTACGAGCTTGCGAACGTCGACGTCGGACTGGCGTGCGGTCTGTCGGGTCGCGCGCAGGTCGGCAAGGGCATGTGGGCCATGCCGGATCTCATGGCGGACATGCTCGAACAAAAGATCGCGCATCCCCAGGCCGGCGCGACGTGCGCCTGGGTGCCCAGCCCCACGGCCGCCACATTGCATTCGACGCACTATCATCGAGTCGACGTGCTCGCGCGCCAGGCTGAAATCGCCAGGCTTGGCCGTCGCGGCAAGCTTGCCGACGTCCTCACGCTTCCGGTCGCGAAGGATACGAACTGGAGCGAGGCCGAGATCACGGCAGAGCTGGAGAACAACGCGCAAGGAATTCTCGGCTACGTCGTGCGCTGGATCGACCAGGGGGTCGGCTGCTCCAAGGTTCCCGACATCAACAATGTCGGGCTCATGGAAGACCGCGCCACCTGTCGCATCTCCTCGCAGCACATTGCCAACTGGCTGCATCAGGGCATCGTGAGCAGGGATCGCGTCATGCAGGTCATGCAGCGCATGGCGGCCGTCGTCGATCAGCAGAACGCCGGCGACCCGCTGTATCGGCCGATGTCGCCTGGCTTCGATACGATCGCCTTCAAGGCTGCGTGCGACCTCGTGTTTGAAGGCACGCGCAGTCCCTCCGGTTACACCGAACCGGCGCTGCATCGGCACCGGCTCGCATTGAAGCGCTCGCAGCGTTGATCAATCCGACGACGATGGCGCGGGCGTAAAGCGTCCGATCACGCGACCGAGAATACCGCTCACCCAGATTTCATTGCCGACCTGTGTCGCGGTAGTGCCCAGCCCAAGCGTTTCTCCTGCGTCGAAATGCCATTCCTGCACTACGGACATGTCCGCAGGGTCGATCTCGGTAACGGTCACCTCCCGAGGGCACGGGCCGGTCTTCTTGACGCACGCGAGCAAGGCGTCCGGGGTGGTCATCTGGCCAGTCGCCAGCACCGTGTCACGATCGGTCCAGCGCAGGTTGTCCGGCATGTAAGGCAGCGAGACTACAGCGGTCTTACTCGATCGTCCTGCGGCGCAATCGAGCGGCGCGCGAATCAATCGCCGATCCGCCCAGCCGGAGATCACCGCAAAACAACCGTCCTTCGATGCCGCGACACCGTTGGGTCCGGAGAGGTCGGTACCTGGCACTGCTTTCCAGCCGGCAGCGGCGTCCCATCGATAGAGTCGACCCGTGATTTCGCCGCGTTGCGTTTTCGCCCACGAATCTTTGTCGCGTGGATCTGAATTCTGCGTGACGAGAATGTCGCCATCCGGCAGCGACGCCACGCTGTTCGCATTGATCTGCGCGGGCAGCGGCACGCAATCTTGCCAGTGCAGTGCCGGCACGGTCTCGACGTTGGTGACGGAGAATATTTCCACCGCCTTGCGGCTGCCGCGATTGATCACCAGCAATTGCCGGTCGCCTTTGCCACCTTGTCGCCACGAAATGCCCAGCGGCGAAAATCCCGCAAGCTCGAGTGGGGACGCGCACCCTGACGCGCCAATCCTGGGTTCGGCGAGTGCTATCGAAAGTTTTTCCAGGTGTGGCGGATCGTTGCTCACGGCATAAATCCCAGGCGCGGTCTCGGCGCCGACACTGACCGCGCTGACCAGTACCCAGCGCGTGCCTGGAATCGTCAATAAATCTTCGGCCGCGGGGGGACCGGCCACGTGCCGCAGAGCCGGAAGCTTCGTCTCGGCAACAGCAAGCGTGACGGCGCACAGCGCTCCGGCCAGCGCGATCGCGAGTGCGTGAAACGTTTTGTTCAACATAGGAGCCCCCGCGTACGAGTGGCGCGGACCTGGCAGCGGTTCCGACCAGGGGCGTTGCGATAATACTTCGCGCCCCGGCTCGGTCTTATTTCGCCGGCGGAGCATTCGCCGCCGCAATCGACTCGCGCGCGCGCAGCCGCACGAAATGCTGGATGCCTTCGATCTGCTCCGGTGTGAACTCCTCGAAGCGCGGCATGCCATTCACCTGCAGCACCCCATCGTGCAGCACTGCCGTGATGGCCTCCTTCGACAACGGCACGGGCGACTTGCGCAGATCCGGCGCCGCGCCTCCGGAAACGAGGTTCGACCCATGGCAAAGGATGCAGTGGGACGAGAATGTCTTCTTGCCGAGATCCGCCTTGGCCTGGTCCACGACAAATTCCGGATCGTCGAGAAATGGCCGCACGGTCTTGTCGGCCGGAGGCAGCTTGGCTTTGCCATCAAGTGCGAAGGTCAGCACGCGACGCGGTTGCGTGGTGTAGTCCCAGTCGGGCTTGGCACCACTCGGACCGCCCATGCCGCGCCAGCCCGCAATTACCGTGACGTACTGCTTGCCATCGACCTCATACGAAATCGGATTCGCCGTGATGCCCGTCTGCGCATCGAAATCCCACAGCAGCTTGCCGGTGTCCGCCGCGTAGGCCCGGAACTCGCCTGTGGCCTGCCCTTGGAAGACCAGATTTCCGGCCGTTGCGGCGACACCGCCGTTGATGAAGCCGACTTGCGGCACCTTCCAGACCTGCGCCTGCTTCACCGGATCCCAGGCCTGCAGGTAACCTGCGGAGGGCGGCACCGGTGGCAGCTTCGCATCCGCAGGCGGCGGTCCCAGGCCGCTGTTCACGACGTTGTTGGGCTTCGGCGACCACTTCGCGAGGTCCGGCGGATCGGCGTAGGTGGTCGCGTACTCCGTGGTCGGGATATAGACGAGACCCGACTTCGGGCTGAACGCCATCGGTTGCACGCTGTGCGCCCCGACCGGTCCCGGCCACATCACGAACGGTCCGTTCGTGAAGTGCGCATTGGGATCTTCCACGGGACGTCCCGTCTTCAGGTCGATGCGCTCGGCCCAGTTCGCCGGCGCGAATTTCTCGGCGGACAGCAATTTACCGTTCGCTCGGTCGATCACGTAAAAGAATCCGTTCTTCGGCGCCTGCATCAGCACCGAATGCTGTTTGCCGCCGATGTTCAGGTCGGCCAGGTGGATGTCCATCGCGGCGTTGTAATCCCAGGTCTCCGCCGGGTTGACCTGGTAGTGCCAGGCATATTTGCCCGTGTCGGCGTCGAGCGCGACGATCGAGCACAGGAACAGGTTGTCGCCACCGCCAGGACTGCGGATTTTCTGGTTCCACGGCGCGCCGTTGCCCGTGCCGAAATAGAGCCGGTTGTACTTCGGGTCGTACGCCATGGCGTTCCAGACGGTGCCGCCCGCGCCACCGAAGCGCCACCACTCGCCGTTCCAGGTCTTCGCCGCCATCGCCATTGCTTCGTCTTCGAAGCCGTCCGCCGGATTGCCGGGCACCGTGTAAAAGCGCCAGATCTGCTTGCCCGTGTTGGCGTCGTAGGCCGTCAAGTAACCGCGCACCGTGCCGAAATCGCCGCCGCCGAAACCGATCACGACCTTGCCGTTGAATACCCAGGGCGCGCCGGTGATGTAGCGCGCGTCATCGAGCGGGATGGTCTGCGTGCTCCAGATTTCCTTGCCCGTCTTGGCATCGAGCGCGATCAGGCGTCCTTCCTGGGTGCCCGTGTAGACCTTGCCCTCCCAGAACGCGATGCCACGGATGCCCCAGCCCATGCGCAACTTGCGGCCCGCGACCTTGTAGACCTCGGGGTCGTATTTCCAGAGCAGCTTGCCCGTCCTGGCATCGATCGCATGCACGACGCTGTAGCCGATGGCGAAATAGAGCACGCCGTCGACCGCGAGCGGTGCGGCGAAAACGCTCGAAACACGCGGCAGGTCGTACGACCAGGCCAGCCCCAGGCCAGCGACATTCTTGTCGTTGATCTGCGTGAGGGGGCTGTAATGGTTTTCACTGAACGTGCGGCCGAACGACGCCCAGTTGCGGCCGTCCTTCTCGTCGGCAAGCACGCGATTGTTGACCGTCGTCGCTTGCGCGATGGACGCTGTGCCGACTGCCACGGTCAACACCAACGCAGTGATGACCGACGTTGCCTTGTTTAGCATTTGCGATTGTCCTTGCGAGCGGTTCATCGACTGGTTCCCCGGCTGTTCACGACTCGTACCCTGGCTCAGCGCAGCTGCGCGGCGATCGACTCGCGCGCGCGCTGGCGAATGTAATGCTGCAAGCCTTCTATTTCCGCGTTCGGCAATTCCTGATATTGCGGCATGCCGCGCGGCATCAGCAGGCCGTCGTGCAGCACGGCCTTCAGCGCATCGAGCGACAACGGAATTGCGGCTCGGCGCAGGTCGGGCGCGGTTCCACCCGACACGGCGTTGGAACCGTGGCACAGGAAGCAGCGCGTCGCGAATACTTCCTTGCCGAGTGCGGCCTTCGCCGTGTCTACGACGAACGCAGGATCGTCGGCGAAGGGCTGCACGGGCCGCTTCTCGACGGGGAGCTTCGCCGCGCCATCGAGCGTAAAGGTCAGCACGCGTCGAGGCTGCGTGTAGTAATCCCATTCGACGGGACGCGTTCCACCGGGCCCGCGCCAGCCGGCGATTACAGTCACGTACTGTTTGCCGTCCACGCTGTACGTAATGGGTTGCGCGATGACTCCCGCCTGCGCGTCGAACGACCACAGTTTTGCGCCGGTGTCGGCCGCATAGGCGTTGAACTCACCGGTGCCCTGTCCCTGAAACACGAGGTTGCCGGCCGTCGCGGCCGTGCCGCCGTTCAACGAGCCCGTGAGCGGAACCTCCCAGGCCTTGCGCTGTTCTACCGGGTCCCACCCCTGCAGCCAGCTGCGGCTGGGCGGCATCTTGATGTCGGCTGGCGGCTTGCCGATGCCATTGTTGATGACCATTCCCGGTTTCGGGCGCCATGCGGAGAGCTCACCAGGTGGGTCGCTATAGACCGTCGCGATGTCATTGGTCGGAATGTAGACCAGCCCCGAGCGCGGGCTGAACGACATTGCCTGGACCGTGTGCGCGCCGACCGGGCCCGGGAACATCACGAAGGGCTTGCCGTCGGCATAGCGCGCCGCCGGATTTTCGACGGGACGACCCGGTCTTTGTGTCGATGCGCTCGGCCCAGTTTGCGGGCGCGAATTTCTCGGCCGAGATCAGCTTGCCGTCGGTGCGATCGATGACATAGAAGAAGCCGTTCTTCGGCGCCTGCATCAGCACCGCGCGCCGCTTGCCGTCGATCTCGAGGTCGGCGAGTTCGATGTCCATCGCCGCGTTGAAATCCCAGGTCTCGCCGGGATTGACCTGGTAGTGCCAGACGTAATCGCCCGTGTCGGCATCGAGCGCGACGATCGAGCAGAGGAAAAGATTGTCGCCGCCGCCCGGACTGCGAATTTTCTGGTTCCACGGCGTGCCGTTGCCGGTGCCGACATAGAGACGGTTGTATTTCGGGTCGTAGGCCATGGCGTGCCAGACGGTGCCGCCGCCGCCGAACTTCCACCACTCGCCAGTCCACGTCTTGGCGGCCATGGCCATGGCTGAATTTTCGAAGCCTTTCGCAGGATCGCCGGGCACCGTGTAGAAGCGCCAGGCCTGCTTGCCGGTTTCAGCGTCATACGCGGTAACGTAGCCACGCACCAGGTTGAAATCGGCGCCGCCATGACCGATTGCGACTTTGCCGTTGAATACCCACGGCGGGCCGCTCACATAGCGACCATCGCCGTCCTTGAGGGTCTGGACTGACCAGATCGGCTTGCCGGTTTTCGCATCGAGGGCGATCAGGCGGCCTTCGGACGTCCCGGTGTAGACCTTGCCTTGCCAATACGCGATGCCGCGCACCCCGGCCCAGCTCACGCGCATTTTCTCACCGGCGGTCTTGTAGATCTCCGGGTCGTATTGCCAGAGTAATTTCCCGGTCTTCGCGTCCATGGCATGCACGACGCTCAGGCCGACCGCGAAATAGAGCACGCCGTCGACCGCGAGCGGCTCCGTGAATACGCTGGGCACGGGCGGGATATCGTATGACCACGCGAGCGCGAGCTTGGCTACGTTGCCGTCGTTGATCTGTGCCAGCGGGCTGTAATGATTCGCGGAGAACGTGCGCCCGAAGGCCGCCCAGTTCGTGCCGTCGGCCTCGTCGGCCAAAGCGCGGTTGTCGATCGGCCGCGGAGCTGCCGGGACCGCCGTCACCAGGCCGAGGCCGAGTAGAGCCAACGCGCTGCGCGCGAATTCAAAACGACGCATGTGTCCCCCGCTGCTTATTCGATTCGGCGGTTCAGGCCTTGATGAACGGCAACGACGTGGTTGCCTTGCCGGTGAGCGCAATGATCGCGTTGGCAACCGCCGGTCCGATCACCGGTGTGCCGGGTTCGCCGGTGCCGGTTGGCGGGTCGGTGGATGGCACGATATGAATCTCCACGACCGGCGCCTCGTCCATGCGCAGCACCCGATACGTATCGAAGTTGCGACGCGTGACCAGCCCCTTCTCGAGCTGCAGGTCGCCGTGCAGGTAAAAGCCGAGCCCGTAGTTGAGCCCCCCTTCGATCTGTGCGCGCACCTGGTCGGGCGACACGACGAAACCGCAGTGCACTGCACATACGACGCGGCGCACCTTGGGCTGGCCATCGACGAGCGCAACTTCGGCCACGTTCGCGACGACGGTATGAAAGCTCTCGTGCACGGCGATGCCGCGTGCCCAGCCACTCTCCAGCGGCTTGCCCCAGCCGGATTTCGCGGCGGCCAGGTCGAGCACCGCGAGTTGCTTGTCGGCCTTGGCGCGGCGATACAGCGTGCGGCGGTATTCGACCGGATCGATCTTTGCGCGAAAGGCCAGCCGGTCGATCGTGTGCTCCATGACCATCGCGGTGTGCGTTGCCCCCACGGAGCGCAGCCAGGTGACCGTTACCGGCGATGTCGGGTAGGTGACCTCGGCGTGCACGGCTGGGATCGCTGCGAGATACGGCGAACCCTGGACGCCTTCGACGACCGTCCCCTCTGCCCCGCCCCTCGCGGGTCCCTTGGCCAGGACCGTACCGGCGATCAGCGATGCACTGACGATGCGATGTGACCAGGCCGCCGGGTAGCCGTCCGCGTCGAGCCGCACCTGCAAGGCATGATGCGTGAGCGGGCGATAATGACCGCAACCCATGTCATCTTCGCGCGTGCGCAGGAATTTGACCGGACGGAACCCGCCGACATGCTTGGCGATGTGCACGGCGTCGCTGACGTAGTCGGAGGAGGCCGCGGAGCGACGCCCGAAACTGCCACCCGCGGTCAGCGTCTCGATTTCCACGTCTTCCGGCTTGCCGCCGACGATGGCCGCGGCGTTCATCTGATCGACCGTCTGGCTTTGTGCGCCGTAGGTGAGCTTGACGCGCGTGCCCTCCACCTGCGCGACGCAGTTCATCGGCTCCAACGCCGCGTGCGCAAGGTAGGGAAAGTCGTACTCGAACGCATGCACCTTGCCGCCGGGCTTGGCGAGTTCCGCCGGCGCATCGCCCTTCTGCTGGAATGGCACCCAGGTGGCGTCGGTCTTGCCGGATGCGATCGACTTGTAGTCCGCCAGTATTTCGCTGGAGGATCGCATCTCGGCCCTGGAGTCGTCCCACTGCGTCTGCAGCGCGTCACGGCCTTTTTTTGCCGCGTAAAACCCGCTGGCCACGATCGCGACGCCCGACGGGATTTCGAACACGTCGACGACGCCGGGCACCGCCTTGGCGGCCGTGGCGTCAAAACTCTTGAGCTTGCCGCCGAAGCGCGGCGGGTAAGCGACGAGCGCGGTCAGCATGCCGGGCAGGTGCACGTCGATCGTGAAACGCGCGGCGCCGGTGCTCTTATCGAGCGCGTCGAGGCGCGTGACGCGTTCGGTTCCCAGCAGCCGGAACTGGTCGATGGGTTTCAGTGGAGGATCGGCGGGCGGTTTTTCCAGAGCTGCGGCCTCGAGCAATTCGCCGAAGCCTGCGCTGCGTGAGGAAGGGTCGTGCCGCACGATCCCGGACTGAACCTGTATTTCCGCTGCCGGCACGCCCCACGTCTTCGCGGCGGCGGCGACGAACATCGCACGCGCACCGGCGCCCGCCTGGCGCAGTTGCAACCAGGAGTTGCTGATCGAGGAGGAGCCACCGGTAATCTGCAGCGGCTTGATCACCGAGTGGTGATAGGTCTTCACCTCCGCGGGCGCTGTGACGACACTCGTGCGCGACCAGTCCGCGTCGAGTTCCTCGGCGACGATCGCGGCCATGCCGCTCTGCGCGCCTTGTCCAAACTCGCAGTGCTTCGAAATGACCGTCACGGAGCCGTCGGCAGCGATCCGGATGAAGGGCCCGAACTCCGCGACCGCAGGCTCGGCAGCCTTCTGCCGCGATCGCACCGACAGGCAAACTGCCGATCAGCAGGCAGCCACCGGTGAACGTGGCGCCAACGATGAAGTCGCGGCGCGTGATCGTCACGTTCGCACGGTCCGGTTCGCTGTCTCCTATCCAAGGCATGACGCATGGAGTCAGGCCCCCGCCGCGTCTTTGATCGCCGCCCGGATTCGCGAGTATGTCCCGCAGCGACAGATGTTGCCGGCCATCGCGGACGTGATATCGGCATCGCTCGGTTTGGGATTCGTCGCCAGCAGCGCCGCGGCCGCCATGATCTGGCCGGACTGACAGTAACCGCACTGCGGCACGTTGTGCGCGACCCAGGCCTTCTGCAGCGGATGTTCGCCGCCCAGTCCCTCGATCGTCCTGATCTTGTAGCCGGTCATGGCCCCGACCGGAGTCACGCAGGCACGAATGGGCGCGCCATCGGCGTGCACGGTGCAGGCGCCACACTGTGCGAGGCCGCAGCCGTACTTCGTGCCCGTCAGTTGCAATTCGTCCCGCAACACCCAGAGCAACGGCGTATCGACGTCCGCCTCGATCTTGCGGTCGACGTCATTGACGTTGAGCGTGATGGTCATCGGCAGCCTCTACGGGACGACAAGCCGTGCGAATCGCGACGGCCATCGGTTCGACAAGCGCATCGGGCCAAGGTGCGATGCGGGGCCGAGGATGCCATACCATGCGCATAATTGCACTCATTCGCAGCTACAGATTTGCCCGACGCAGGCTGCCAACGCGGGACCGACCCGCCATCTCAAGCAAGGCCGCCCGCGGCGCGCAGCGCAGCGATCTGCTCCTGGCCAAAGCCCGCGTCGCGCAGGACGGAATCCGTATCCGCCCCCGCGCGATGCGGGGCCTGGACCGGCGCATTCTGGGTGCGGCTGAATCGCGGCGCCGGCGCGTTCTGCTGGACGCCGTTGACGTCGATAAAGAGGCCACGCGCCAGGTTGTGCGGATGCCGTGCGGCTTCGGTCAGGCTGAGCACCGGGGCAAAGCACGCATCGGAACCCTCCATGATCGCGGCCCACTCGTCGCGCGTACGCGTGCGGATGGCCTTCGCAATCGCCGCCTCGGCCTCGGGCCAATGTTCGCGATCTGCCGGGAAACCCGCACGCAGGTGTTTCGCGTCGACGCCGAGTTTCTCGAGCAACAATGCGTAGAACTGAGGTTCGATCGCGCCGACCGCAACGTACTTGCCGTCCTTGGTTTCGTACGTGCCGTAATAGGGCGCCGCGCCGGCGAGCAATTCCTCGCCCGTGGCGTCATAGAACGGCGCGGCCGCGCGCGTGGCAAAAAAGATAGCCGAGCAACGCAACCGTGCCGTCGACCATCGCGGCATCGATGACCTGGCCCTTGCCGGTGCGACTCGCTTCGAGCAGCGCCGCAAGCAGTCCGGCGAGCAGCATCATGCCGCCGCCGCCAAAGTCACCGACCAGGTTCAACGGCGGCACGGGCTTGCGGCCACGTTCACCGATCAGGTGCAGCGCGCCGGTGATCGCGATGTAGTTGATGTCGTGGCCCGCAGCGTTCGCGAGCGGTCCGGTCTGGCCCCAGCCCGTCATGCGCCCGTAGACCAGCTTGGGATTGCGGGCGAGACAGACGTCGGGGCCGACACCCAGTCGCTCTGCAACGCCGGGCCGGAAGCCTTCGATCAATGCGTCGGCGCCGTCGATCAGGTGCAACAGCGCCTCGGTCCCGGCTGGGCTCTTCAGGTTCAGCGCAATGGACCGGCGGTTGCGCAGCAGGCAATCGACGGGTTCGGGATCGCCCGGCTTGGCCGAGGCGCGGTCGACCCGGATCACCTCCGCGCCCATGTCCGCCAGCATCATTGCGCAAAAAGGGGCCGGGCCGATGCCCGCGAGTTCGATGACCTTCAGGCCTTTGAGTGGTCCCATCGCTAGCTCCAGTTACTGTTTCTTGTCGTCGCGTTACTGTGTCTGGTCGTCGCGCGTTGCGGCAACGCGTATCTTGTCATTGCGCCGTGTGTCATCGCGGATCCAGGGCGCAACGAATGACGGCAGGTCGTGCGACACGCGGCTTGGGAAATTCGGCGCGCGCTTTTCGACAAAAGCCGCAACGCCTTCCTTCCCGTCGCCGCTCATCTGGTGAAAAATTGCGAGCGAGTCGGTGCGGTGGGCTTCGAGCGGATGCGACTGCGCCGAATTGCGCCACATCATCTGGCGCGTGATCGCGGTGCCGACCGCCGAGCGGTTGTCGGTGAAACGGTGTGCGAGGGCCTTCGCCTCTTCGAGCAGTTTGTCGGCCGGCACGACAGCCTGGATGAGTCCCGCCTGCAGCGCGGTATTGGCGTCGATGATGTCGGCCGAGTACGTCCATTCCAGGGCCTTCGGCATGCCGACGATGCGCGGCAGGAACCAGGACGAACACGCCTCCGGGACCAGCCCGATGCGTCCGAACACGAACCCGATCCGGGCGGCGGGCGAAGCGATACGAAAGTCCATCGGCAGCGTCATGGTGGCGCCGATACCAACCGCCGCGCCATTGATGGCGCCGATCACGGGTTTCAGGCAGTCGTAGATCGCCAGCACGACGCGGCCACCGGAGTCACGCACTTCGTGCTGGAACGTGGGGTCTGCGAGTTTCTCGGCGTCGTACATGTCGTCGAGGGTCGGCGTGAGGCTGAGGTTCACGGCATTGCCGGCGGTCAGGTCCATGCCGGCACAGAAGCCACGCCCGGCGCCGGTCACGATCACGGCCCGGACGGCGTCGTCGGTGTTGGCACTGGCGAACACGTCGATCAGTTCGTCGGCCATCACGAGCGTGAAGGCATTCAGTTTTTCCGGCCGGTCCAGCGTGACGACCAGGATGCCGTCCGCGACGTCCGCCTGGAGAGTGGTGTACTTCATAGGTCCCCCGACAAGCGTGGTCTCACGGCGCCGGCCCGGTCAGCAGCGGCGGCCGCACACAAGCGACTTGCTAATTATGCGACTTTTTCGAATGATTGCACCCTTTAGAGCCTTTGGGCGCGGCGCCACTCGCCCTGGGAAGCCACGTGAATAACCCGCTTTGCGCGCTGCTGGGAATCGAGTTTCCCCTGCTCGCCTTCAGCCACTGCCGCGACGTCGTCGCCGCCGTCACGAATGCCGGCGGGTTCGGCGTGCTCGGCGCCAGCAGCCACACGCCGGAGCAACTGGAACTCGAGCTCAAGTGGATCGATGAACATGTCGGCGGCCGTCCGTATGGCCTCGATGTCTTGATTCCCGAAAACATGGCCGGCGCCGACGGCAGCATCGGCGAGGAAGGCCTGCGAGCGCAACTGCCGGCAGCTCATAAGCATTTCACCGTGGCACTCATGGCCCGCCACGGCATGCAGGTCGATTTCGACGATCCCGCATTTACCAGCCGGCGGGTGAACCTGCTGCCCGAGACCACGGATCGCCTGCTCGATGTCGCTTTCGCACATCCAATCCGCCTGATTGCCAATGCGCTCGGCGTGCCGCCTCCCAGGATGATCGAGCGCGCGCATGCCGCAAAGGTGCCGGTCGCAGCGCTGATCGGTGCGCGGGAACATGCCGTGCGGCAGGTGCAGGCCGGCGTCGACATCCTGATCGCACAGGGCACCGAGGCCGGTGGCCATTGCGGTGAAGTCTCGACGCTGGTGCTGGTGCCCGAAGTGCTGCGCGCCATCAAACCCGTTCGCGACGTACCGGTGCTCGCTGCGGGCGGCATCGTTACTGGACGACAGATGGCGGCCATGATGGCGCTCGGCGCCGCAGGCGCCTGGACCGGCTCCGTGTGGCTCATGACGACAGAGTCCGAAGTTTCTGCAGCGATGCAGCAAAAATTTGCGGCAGCCAGCTCGCGCGACACGGTGCGCTCGAAAAGTCGTACGGGTAAGCCCGCGCGACAGTTGCGCTCGGCCTGGACGGACGCCTGGGCCAGCGGCGAAAGCCCCGGCCCCCTGCCGATGCCTTACCAGATCTTCCTGAGCGATCCATCGCTGCGCCGGGCCGACGCGGAAGCCAACAAGGGCAACGCGCAGGCACGCGACCTGGCGACGTATTTCGTGGGCCAGGGGATCGGCCTGCTCGACGAGGTCAAGTCCGCGCGCAGCGTGGTACTGGAATTCATGGAAGATTACGCTGAGGCGGCCGCGACGCTCGCCGCGACGCTGGCCGAATGAAAAACCGGGGACCCAAATCATGACCGTCACTGCCGCTCATCCGCTCGCGACACTGTTTCAGCCGCGCTGCGTCGCCATCGTCGGCGCATCGGAAAAATCCGCGTGGACGCGCGTGATCGCCAGCAGCATGGAGGCTTTCGGCGTGCGCAGCCCCATGTACGCCGTCAACCGGTCCGGCAGCGACGCCTGCGGCATGAAAGGCTTTACTTCGTGTACCGCCATCCCGGACAAGGTGGACGCGGCTTATCTGTGCGTGCCCCAGGAAGGCATTCGCGAAGCGCTCGAGGACGTGGCTCGAGCCGGTATCCGCAACGTCGTCGTACTGACGTCCGGCTACGGTGAGGCCGGTCCGGAAGGTAAGCAGCAGGAGCGCGACCTGGTTGCCCAGGCCGACCAGCACGGCATCCGCATGCTCGGGCCCAACTGCATGGGATTCGCGAATCTCGCCGCCGGCGCGGCCCTGACGTCGATCAATCCTCGCGGGCAGGTGCTGCCCGACGGCAAGATCGGCATCGTCTCGCAGAGCGGCGCGACCACGGTCGAGATCCTCGAGTTCACGCAGCAGCAAGGCGTCGCGGTCAGCTTTTTCACGGCCACCGGCAACGAGGCACAGATTTCGAGCGCCGACGTGATCGACTACCTTGTCGACGATCCCGGCACCAAGGTCATTCTCGCTTTCCTGGAAACCGTGCGTAATCCCGCGCGCTTCGTCAGCGCCGCGAAACGCGCGCTCGAACGCGGCAAACCGATCGTGATCTGCAAGGTCGGCGCCAGCGAGATCTCGGCGAGTGTCGCGCAGGCGCACACGGGTTCGCTGGTGGGAGACGATCGCGTGTTTTCGGCCGTCTGCCTGCAGTACGGCGTGATCCGCGTGCGCACGATCGAAGAGCTCGTGATCACGGGCGCGTTCCTCGCTCAGACCGGTGAACTGGCGCCGGGCGGGCTGGGCGTCGCCTCGATTTCCGGCGGCGCGTGCACGCTGATCGGCGACATCGCCGAGGCGGCCGGTGTGCCGTTGCCGGCTTTCACGCCGGAAACCGTCACGGCGTTGCGTGGCGCGTTACCCGGCTATGCCTCGGTTTTGAATCCGCTCGACATCACGGGTGCGGCCGTGCGCGACGTCACCATTTTCGAAAATTCGCTGGCGATCGTCGGGCGCGACCCGAACATCGCCGTGACGCTCGCGATCCTGAACTTGCCTAACGTCGAGGGCGTGAATACTCCGTCGCGCACGATGCTCGCCGCGGTCGGCAGCGGTCTACGCGCGTCGTCGAAACCCGGACTGCTCGTCGGTACAGACGATCAAGCCCATTACCGAGGTGAGTCGCCGGACCATGCAGGAATGCGGCATCCCCGGCGTGACTGGCGGACTCGACCATGCCGTGCGCGCTGCCGGCCAGGCGATCTGGTGGTCTGCGCAGCGTCGGCAGCGACGCGAGCGATCCGCCGCCGGCACCGGCGCAGGCGCGCGACCGCTCGGACGCGACCAGACCTCCGAGCGCGAAGTGGTCGATTATCTTGCCGCGAGCGGCGTGCCGGTGATTCCATCGCTCGTCGTAAAGACGGCGACCGAGGCCGCTGCCCACGCCGAGGCGGTGGGCGGTCGCGTGGCACTCAAGGTCGCGTCGCCGGACATCGCGCACAAGACCGAAGTCGGCGGCGTGAAGCTGCGCCTCGAGGGCAAAGAGTCCGTTGCGCAGGCGTTCAACGAAATCCTCGCCTCGGTGCAGGCGGCAGCACCCGCGGCGCGCATCGATGGCGTGCTGGTCAGTCCGATGCGCGAGCGCGGCATCGAGCTGTTCGTCGGTACCGCACGGGATGCCGACTGGGGCGCCGTGATCGCCGTCGGCGTCGGCGGCATCTGGGTCGAAGCGCTGCGCGACACGGCGGTGCGCGTCTTGCCCGTGGATCGGGGCGACGTGCTGGACATGCTGCACAGCCTGCGCGCGGCCAGGATCCTGCAGGGTTTTCGCGGCGCGCCGGCGGCGGACCTCGTGGCCGTGGCCGACGTCGTGGTCAAGGTCGGCGCGGCTGCCCTGAACCTGGGGCCGGACCTCGCGTCGCTCGAGATCAACCCGCTGCTCGTCGATGGCGACCGTGTGGAAGCGCTCGACGGGCTGGTCACCTGGAACGCATAGCGGTATCGATGTCCGCGGCAGGACTGCCCGCGTCCGCCTCGGCGAGACTACGCGCGTAGGGTTTGCGGGCCAGGGCCAGCAACGCCAGGCCCACACCGCCGCACACGATGGTCAGTACCAGCAGCGATGACCGCACGCCGTCGTGCCCCTCGAACACGCGCTCGTTCAGCAGCCCGGTCAGCGGCGGTCCGAGCAGGATCCCGAGGTTTACCGTAAACATGAAGATGCTCGTGACGACGGCTCGCATCGGCGCGGGTGTGATCACGGGCAGCGACCCGTAGGCGAGCGCAAACGGCGACGTGATGAAAAAAAGCGCGGGCACATAGCAGACGAGCGCCCAGAAGGCGTTCGGCGCCAATTGCGTGGCCACGATCGCGATGACCGTGCCGGCGCCGCCAAGCATGGCAGCGAAGATGTTTGCATCGCGGCGACCCGAACGCGCAAAGCGGGCGGCCAGTAGCGGCGCCCACAACGAGCCGAGCGTGCCGGCAATCAGGTAGATCCAACCGAAGCGTTGCGCCGCCGCGGCTGGAGCCATGCCGTGCGTGCGGATCAGGAAGGTCACGCTCCAGAACACGAAGCCGAAACCGACGAGCGCCAGCGCCAGGAAACCACCGTGGTGCAGCGCGAGCGTTTGCGCGTTACGGCGGTAGAAGCGGCCCACGTCGACCCAACTCGCCATGGGTGTGCGCGCCGAGGCGTGGAAGCTGCGCGGTGGCTCCCGCAGGCCGAGCATGAACGGCGCCAGCAGCAGGCCCGGCAGGCCGCTCAACAGCATGACCTGTTGCCAGGGCTCCAGGCGCTGCAGACCGAGGACGCTGACCGGCCCGTGGTGCTCGGCGAGCCGATACAACACGCCGCCGATCACGAAAGCGAGGCCGGATCCGACGACCGATCCCGTCTGGAAAATACTGACGGCGAGCGCAGTGCGCTCGCGGGCGAAGCAGTCCGCGATCAGCGATGTCGCCGCCGGCGTCAACACGGCCATGCCAATACCCATCCCGATGCGCGCGAGCAGCAGGTGCTCGAACGTGCGGGAGAGCCCGGCCAGCAGCGTCATGACACTCCACAGGCACATGCCGGCCGTGATCAGCCGCTTGCGGCTGTAGCGATCGGAGAGTCGTGCAACGGGGACCCCGGCGAATGCATAGAACACGGCGAACACGCCATACAACAGGCCGATGCGCCCGTCGTCGATGCCGAGGTCTGCCTTGATCGGCGCGACCAGTACCGCCAGGACCTGCAGGTCGAGGTATGAGATCACCGAGGCCGCGACCAGCATCGCAACGACGATCCAGGCCTGGCGCGGCAGCAGCGGTGTGTTCATGGTGCCTGCAAGTAAAAAGGCGCGCCTGCGTTGCCGCAGGCGCGCCCAGTGGCTGGCGCCCGATCAGGTCGCGACTGCGATCAGAAGTTCGCCTGCACCGTGATGCCGTACGTGCGTGGCTGGGTCCCGTTCGCAAAGGCGAACAGGTTGGCCACCATCGCAACGTTCAGCCGTTCCACGTTGTCGGTGATGTTCTTGCCCCAGAGGATCACGCTGTAGGCCTCGCTCGCCGGCCTCCACGTCAGGCTCGCATTGAGCATGTCGAGCGGAGCACGGTCGGAACGCGGGCGATTCAACAGGTCGGTCTGCAGCTCGCTGGTGTAGGACCAGTTGCCGTCGATCGTCAAGTCGCCCGCCTCGCCCACGGCCAAGTCGTACGATGCGCCAATATTGCCGTCCCATTCCGGCGCACGCACCAGTTCGAGGTCCGACCAGTCGACTTCGGTCAGGTAGCGGAACGCAGACGTCGTGGCGATGGTCGTCTCGTCGCCGCAAACCGAGCGGCCGTTTTGCGGCGTCGTCGTCGTTTCGGCGCCGTCCAGTTCCGCGCAGAAGTCGGCGTACTCCGCATCCAGGTAGCCCAGGTTGGCATAGATCCGGAACGCGTCGGTCGCCTGGAATACGGTCTCGAGTTCCACGCCGAACGAATCGATGTCGGCCGCGTTGTCCGTGAACGTGATGACGCCGGAACCGGTGGCCGCGGGCCGCAGGATGTTGCGCTGGACGTCCTTGTATTTCGCGAAGAACACGTTGCCGTTCACGCGCAGGCGGTTTTCGAGCCACTCGCTCTTGAACCCGACTTCGTAGTTGTCGACCTGCTCGGGACCGAAAGGCGTGAAGAACACTTCCGCGACGTTCGCGTTCATGTTGAAGCCGCCGGACTTGTACGCGCGCTGCCAGAAGCCGAACAGGAACAGATCGTCGCTCGCCTGGTAGTTGAGGCCGAGGCGCGGGGCGAAATTGTCCCACTCGTCTTCCAGACCGCTGAAGTACACGGCCGTGGGCGCTGTACCGATCGGGTACTTCGACCAGTCGCTGCCCGGTGGGATGCCCGAGCTGGCGATCGAGAGGATCGGCTGGCCGAATGCATCGTACTTTTTCTCGTACGAGTACCGGCCACCCACGACGCCCGAGAACTGGTCGGTGAAGTGACACTCGACCTGCGCATAGGCCGCCCACGAATCGCGCTTGTGGCCGTTGCTGCCGTAGGAAAGGGTAGTCATGTTGGTGTCGAATACCGGATTGCCGGCCGGGTTGCCCGCCGGGAACGTGATCTGGCCGGTCTGGTACTTGTCGAAGAAATAGAAGACGCCCGCGACCAGGTCCCACGTGTCCGAAAAGTCGGATACGAAGTGGCCTTCCATGGAGTACGTCTCGTAATCCTGCCAGCGCGCGGAGGTGAACAGGTTGACGTTTTCACCGTCCGTGTCGGACCAGATTTCTTCAACGACGTCGCCGTAGTTCAGCGTCAGCGTGTAGGCGCCGTAGTCCGTCTTGTAATTGGACTCGAGCGTAAGGTTGTACGAGTCCATGTCCTGCACATTCTGCTGCATGTTGTTGCCAACGACCCACGGGCTCGAGCCGTCGCCGTCGATGTTGCGGCCGTGATCACCCCACGGATCCTTGCCGGGCCAGCCAATAAATTCCCAGGTGCTGACCGGGCACTGGATGCCGGTGCCAGCAGGGACCGGACCGTCCACCGGGCCGACCGAGCCGCAGTTCGCGTTTGTCACGGCTTCGGGATCGTAGGTCTGGTTCAGGGCGCCACCGGCCTCGCTGCGGTCCTTGTAGATTTCGCCGAACAGCGTGAAATCGAGGGCGTCGTTGGGCGTCCAGCGCAGGCTCGGACGAATATAGGTGCTGTTCTCACCCATCACGTGATCGTCCTTGAGGTTCGGATCCCGTGTGCCTGCCGTGTCGAGTTTACCGTTGTTGCGGTAGTAGCCATCCATCGAGTGCGAACGGACCGCGACGCGCGCCGCCAGCGTGTCGTCGATGAGCGGCATGTTCATGATCGCGTCGGCATCGAGTGTGTTGAAGTTGCCGAACGTCACGCGTCCCGACCCTTCGAACTCGTTCATTTCCGGGCGCATTGGTGCGCACGGCAATGGCGCCCGCATAGGCGTTGCGGCCATAGATCGTGCCCTGCGGGCCGCGCATGACTTCGATGCCCTCGATGTCGAGTGTCGAGCTGAGCGCGGTTGCGTTGCGCGCCTGGTACACGCCGTTCACGAATACCGCGACGACCGGGTCGGCGAAGCTTTCGATGCCCGAGGTGCCGATGCCGCGCATCGAGAACGAAGCCGCGCTGCGGAACAGGCCGACGTGCTCGAGTTCGACGTTCGGCATCAGGATGTTCAGGTCCTCGAGGGTCACCGCGTTGATGCGGCCGAGGTCTTCCGGTTGAAGGCCGCGATCGACAACGGCACTTCCTGCAACGACTCCGTGCGGCGCTGGGCCTGCACGACGATTTCTTCCAGCCCGCCGCCTTCGGGCTCGGTCCCCTCGGCCATGACCTCGGGGGCAGGAGGAGGCGGTGGGGGGCGGGGTCCTGGGCCCATGCGGCGCCAGCGCCGAAGCCGGCCACGGACAGAGCAAGCACCTGCGCGATCACGCGATTCAACGATTGGTCTTTCACTTTTCCCCCTGCTTGCACAGCAGCCTGATGTAGACGAAACGCCGGGCGGCCCCGATAGGTGCGAAGTATTACAACTATGCGCTTATTTGGTCAATTACTATATTAGTGTTGTTTTTTTGCCTACGGCGACCGTCGAGCCGCGCGCTGCGGTTCGTCGCGGCGATATCGCTGAAAAGTACTATTTTTTCCGTGCTTTTCACTCAGCGAACGTCCGGCGGCATTGCCGCAATGCAGCAGCAGGAACCGCTCGGGACGTGGCTGTGTCGATGCGCCGTAGCAACGCATGCAGCGCCCCGGCGCCCGACCGCACGCATACCTTATCGATTTTTCCATTGCGGCTTGCGCTTCTGCGCGAACGCCACCGAACCCTCGATCATGTCTTCGCTCGACTGCATCTCGTCGAGCGCGGGGTGTTTCCAGCGCACCGCCGCCAGTTCATCCGGCATTTTTTCCGTGTCGCGCATGATCGCAAGCGAGAGCCGTACTGAAGTCGGCGACCCGTCGATGATTTCGTTCGCCAAAGCGCGCGCACCTGCGAGTGCCTCACCCGCGGGCGTGATGCGACTGACGATGCCGAGGGACTTCGCTTCCTCGGGGCCGATGCGCCGCCCCGTCAGGATCAACTCGTTCGCGACCATTTTCGGAATGCGCCGTGGCAAGCGGACCAGCCCGCCGGCGCCGGCCACGACACCGACCTTCACTTCGCTGAGCGCAAACTTCGCGTTGGCATCGGCGACGACGAGATGACAGCTGAGGCAGATCTCGAGACCGCCGCCCATCGCGAAGCCATTCACGGCGGCGATGATCGGCTTGATCATGTTGTCGCGGGCCGTCAGGCCGGCAAAGCCGTTTTTCGGCAGGTAGACGACGTTTTTCATGCCCCATTTCAAATCGTTGCCCGCGCAGAAAGCCTCGGAGCCGGCACCGGTGATGATCGCCACCCAGAGGGTTCGGTCCGCAAAAAAAGCATCGAAGGCTTCGTCGAGTTCTTCGT
>CAWAQN010000014.1:0-760165 GCA_963784225.1 uncultured Gammaproteobacteria bacterium | reverse complement strand
CTGTCGCCAGATCCCGCGAAAGCGGCTGTCGCGCCCCCGCCGAATTCGGGCCAGTTGGTTGCGCCGCGCGTGGTGGCCACCGGAACGGCGATCCCGCTGCGCGGCTCGGGAGCCGCGCCCGCGTGCGCGTGTGACCATCGAGCGCGCGCGTCGCCGTGGCGGCTGGCGCGCCGCTCGAGCGGGCGAGGACGAACGCAGCGGGCGGCTACAGGTTGCGCGTGCGGCCGCGCCGCCTGGCCTCGCGCTACCGGCTGCGCGCCGTCGTGGCGGGCGCGCCACCGTCGCCGGCCGTTCGCGTGCGCTCGCGCGACGTGACCCTCGACGCGGTGGGCGACATCAACATGGGCGACGGCGTGGCTGACGTGATCGCCGTTCGCGGCCCGCGCTTTCCGTGGAGCGGCGTTGCGCGCGAGCTGCGCTCGGTGGACGTGGCGTTCGGCAACCTCGAGTCCGCGGTCTCGACTCCGCGGCCGCAAGGTCCCGAACAAGCAGTACAACTTCCGCGGACATCCCGGCCGCCCTGCGCGAGGCGGCGCGGTACGCGGGCATGGACGTGCTCAACCTCGCGAACAACCACAGCGGGGACTTCGGGGTCACGGCCCTGCTCGACACGCATCCGCTGGGTCAGGCGGTTCGGAATGCGCCCGGTGGGAGCTGGGCGCAGCCTTGCGCGCGCACGCCGCGCCGGTGATCGTGAGGCGGCTGGGGTTGCGCATCGCCTTCGTCGGATTCTCGGACATCAATCCCGCCGGGCTTCGGGGCCGGGCCGCGGCGGCCGGGCACGGTGTTCGCGAGCCCCGGACGAGTGGTGCGCGACGTGCGCCGCGCCGCCCGGCGGGCGGACGTGGTGGTGGCCACCTTCCACTGGGGCGTCGAGCGAACCGGGCCGGCCCACCGGCAGGCAGCGCGCGCTCGCGCGCGCCGCGCTAGCCGGCGGCGCGCACGCACGTGATCGGGGCGCACCCGCACGTGCTGCAGCCGATCGTCGCGAACACGCCGCAGGGTGATCGCCTACAGCCTGGGCAACTTCGTGTGGGCGGCGGGCTCGGGTGCCACGTCCACGCACCGGCATCCTCAGGCTGAGGCTCTCCGCGCGCGGAGTAGAGCGGACGCGGTTCCTCCCCGCACGCATCTCCGGCACGCGTCCGGCGCTCGTCGGGCGGTGACCGCGGCACGATCGGCCATGCTCTCCGGGTGAGCCACACCCCTTCCTCCCGCCGCGACGGCCGCTACGACGGCTTCCTCGTGGTCTTCGCGATGGTCGCGATCATGTGGGTGAGCGAGATCGTGGACGCGATCGCCAACCACCGGCTCGACGCCTACGGCATCGAGCCGCGCGACGTCGACGGGCTCACCGGGATCGTGGCGGCCCCGTTCCTTCACGGCGGCTTCGACCACCTGATCTCGAACACCGTGCCGTTCCTCGTGATGGGCTTCGTGATCGCCTTCAAGGGCGCGATGCGGGTGGTCGCGGTCACCGTGATCGTCGCGCTCGTGAGTGGCGTCGGCACGTGGCTGGTCGGCCCGGCGAACACCGTGCACATCGGGGCGAGCGGTGTGGTCTTCGGATACGCCACCTACCTGCTCAGCCGCGGCTTCTTCGACCGCGACCTGCTCGGGCTGGCGATCGGGCTGGCCGTGGGCGCGATATGGGGGACGGCGCTGCTCGGCGGTCTGCTCCCCCAGGAGGGGATCTCGTGGCAGGGCCACCTCTTCGGGGCGCTCGGCGGCATCCTCGCGGCGCGCGTCCTCGCGCGCCCGCGCGAGGGTCAGCCGCGCTACCTGACGCGTTCGCGCTATCGCGAAGCATTGACTTGACCGGTTGCGCAGCGTACGGTCTGCCCCAGGCCCGTGTGGGATCGGACCGCAAACGACAGGGAGGAGCACGATGCGAGCAGAGAAAGACCAGACTGCTTTGGGCAGGGGGCCTGGCTGCAGTAGCGGTGACGGCGGTGGTGGCGACCGCGATCGCCACGAGCGGGCTCGCCCAGGGTTGGAGGCACGCTGAAGGGCTACCAGGAGGTGCCCGCGGTCTCGACGAGCGCGACCGGCTCGTTCACGGCCAAGATCGTGGAAGGCGGGGACAGGGTCAACTACACCCTCAAGTACTCGGCGCTCGAGGGTAACGTCACCCAGGCGCACATCCACTTCGGGCAGAAGAGCGTGAACGGCGGTATCGCCGTCTTCTTCTGCAGCAACCTCGGAAACGGGCCCGCCGGCACGCCGGCCTGCCCGCCAGGGCCGGCCACCGTTAGCGGCTCCTTCACCGCGGCAGACGTGATCGGGCCCGACGGCTCAGGGAATCGATCCGGGGCAGATGGCCGAGCTCGTCCGTGCGATACGCGCGGGCGTGACCTACGCGAACGTCCACTCGACCAAGTGGCCCGGTGGCGAGCTGCGGCTGCAGCTGCGCCGTAACAAGGGCAACCACTAAGCCGTTCTGGCGGGAGGGGGCCGCCGCAGCGCGCGTCCCCTCCCGTGTTTCGCCCCGCTACGGCGGGTAGAGGTCACATATGGCCACATCCGAGAGAAGAGAACGCCCTTCAAACGGCGTTCTCTTCGTGCGCTACGGGCTGCCCGCCGCTCTGATCCTTGCCGGCTTGGTGTGTTTGTTCGCCGCCCCCGCGGGCTCGGCCTTCCATGGCTGGGCGCTCTTCACGGGCGCCGGGCTCTCACTGCTGCTGCTCAGCGTGCTCTACCGGATCGGGGTGCGCGGGGATTCCGAGCGAGACGACGAGGAGGCGGCGCGCGAGTACTTCGCCGAGCACGGCGAGTGGCCCGAGTCCTCCTAGCGGCGCGGCCTGGTTCAGAGGGACGCTCTGGTCAGGCGGCCTCGCCGGACTGGCGCGCGGCGTAGTAGGCCTCGAAACGGCGGTGAAGGATGCGGCGGTCCTCCTCCGCGAGCGCCTCCTGATGCCGCTCGACGGAGTCGTCGCTGGGCGGCTCGGAGATGCGCTTGGTTCCTCCGCCGCACTGCGGGCAACGCCCGGCCTTCGTCTGGTAAGGCCACCAGCCAACGTCGCAGTCTGAGCAGTGGTGGGACATCGTGGTCCTCGCTGGTAGATGTACTGGACACATACTGTAGTAGGTGTCCGTGACATACATCGGCACCTAGCCATCGTGGCTGAAGGCGCCAGCGCGTCAAGGGGCTCGCCACCTCCGTTTGCGCGATCAAGGAACCTGACCTATTTTGAACTGCGCCCTGTATTTGGAGTACAAGGAGTCCTTCAAAGATGCTTCGCGTTTGCCTGGCCGTACTCGTCGCCCTGCTCGCCGTTCCGGCTTCCGCCACGGCGGCCCAGCAGATCGGCAGCAGCCATCAGGGAGCCAAAGAGCAGATCAGCTGCGGCACGGGGTCTGCCTGCATCCTCACCCAGGGCACGGTAAATGGAGATCCGAACGTGAACGTCGTCCCGTCGGCCGGCACGATCACCGGCTTCCGCGTCCAGGGCGCGGTGGGCAACTTTCGCTTCGTGGTGCTGCGAGTGGTGAACTCCAACCTCACCTTTCTCACCCAGTCGACCGAGATAGCGGGTGAGGGCGCGGGCAGCGACGAGGCCTACACGTTCAACACCCCCGTAGCCGTCCGTGCCGGGGACTTCATCGGCATCCAGATCGCCGCTACGGGCGAGGTGGGGGCGCGCGACGGATCGGCCGACGCGGACACCACCAACCTCTTGCAGTTCAGCGCCGACGGCAACCTGTCCCCAGAGCCCGATGGGCCCTTCGAGCTATTCCTGTCCGCGACCTTCGAGCCCACTCCGGCTCCCGTGGTCCGCCCGCCCGCGCCCAAGCCAGTGGTCACGGCCAAGCCCGATCCCCTGGCATCCCTTCGCACCGGCAAGCGTCCGAAGGTCACGATCGGCGGCGGCGCGGTGACCGTCTCGAAGAAGCGTGTGGCCTCCATCGAGATCACGAACCCGAACGCGTACGCGGTCAAGGGTGCGCTGAGCCTCACCGCGGGCAAGCTCAAGCTCGGTAAGGCCAAAGTGTCCCTGGCTGCCAGCGCGCGCAAGTCCCTCAAGGTCAAGCTCTCGGCGAAGGCGATGCGCAAGCTGCGTAAGCTGCGAAAGCTCCGCGCCACGGCAACCGCAAAGGTCAAGGGTCCGATCGGCAAGGCAGGGGTCAGCCGCAAGAAGCTGACGCTCAAGGCTCCAGCCAGAAAGAAGAAGCCGGCGGCACGCAAGCCCTCCGGAGGTGGCGGCGGCGGCCAGACGCCCGGGGCGAGCAACCGCTGGGTGGCGCGTAAGGGCTCGACCGGCGCCTACGACGACTTCGCGTTCACGCTGAACGGCGACAACATCACGCTCTCAAAGCAGACGATGCTCTTCGTTTCCTGCTTCGAGATGGGAGGTTCCTACCGCAGCAGCTCGTCGCTCGAGCTCTTCAACCTGCTGGGCCCCTGGAAGCTCGGCAATCAGACCACCACCCAGACAAAGCGCAGCATCGCGGTGAACCAGCTCGTGTCATCGGGCGAGCGCACGATCACCTACAAGATGACCTCCACCCGCTCGGGCAACAAGATCACGGGCAAGCGCACGATGTCCTTCAGCGACTCGAAGTACAACCCGTTCACGAACGCGATCACGTTCATCAACTGCTCAGGAACGGAGAGCTACGAGGCGATTCCGGCGGGCTAAGTCGGGATCGCGGTCGCCGCTGAAGGTCAGCGGCCGCGGCCGAACAACCCGAGGATGCCGTTCAGGATGCCGCCGAGCGGGTTGGCCGGGCGCGGCTTGAGCGGCGGTCCCGCATCTACCGGGGCCCTGCCGAACGGCGCGACGAGCCGGGCGGCGCGCGCGTCGAAGTCGTGCGTCGCCGGGGCGCTGGCAGAGCCGTGCACGAACTCGGTCGGCCCTGCGTCGAGTCGCACCACATCGGCGTAAGCACCCGGCTCGCGCCGAGGTCACGGCCCGGGCCAGTTCGGTGGCCTGCCCTTGGGGCACCACGACGTCGTTCATCGCGGTCGCCAGCAGTAGCCGGGCCGCGATCCGCCGCGCGTAGGTAACTGGGCTGATGGCGCGAAGCCTGCGCTTGCCAAACGCCGCCACGGCCAGGTTCCTCACGCGGGCCGAGCCCGCCCTCACCCTGGCGGGGGCGGTTCCGCTGGCGGCCTCGATTCGCCCCTGTGGCTTCACGGATCGCAGGTCCGTAGGCGCGGCCAGCGAGATCACGCACGCCACGTCCGGACGCTTCGCGGCAACCATCAGCGCCAGGTGCCCGCCCGCCGACTGTCCGCGGAGGCAGATGGGTACGCTCGGACCCACGCGCGCCCGGATGAGGTCGTAGAAGCGCACCACGTCGCGGATGCTTCGCCTACACCCGCGGTAGGACACGCTCACCGTCTCCCAGCCCGCCGCCCGCCACTTCGTGGCGACCTCTCGTTCCGTGCGCATCGCCTTGCGGCCGACGGTCGTCCACGCACCGCCATGCACGAACATCATCACGCGTCGTGGCGGCTCGCCCGGCGCGGGCGCGCTCGTGGGCATGCCGATCTCGTAGCTGGCCGGCGCTGCTTTCCCCAGTGACGTGGTGTCCACGTCGGCGGCTGGACCCGGATCCGGGCCGTCGAAGGGCTGGGGCTTACACGGACTACCGGGCCTTCCCGTGTTGGGCGCAGGCTTGCCCGATCGCGCCATGGCGGGGGCGCAGAGCAGGGCGGTCGCGGCCACGGCCGCCGCGACGCAGAGGGCCAGCCGAACGAGCATGTGGTCCGTATCGGCACCCCCAACGTTTTTCTTAGGGCGGCAGCTAGCCGGGTGCCTCGAGGTTGCTCAGGCGGCGATCGGCGGCGTTCGTCTCGTCGATAGCCGTATCGAGTTCGCGGACCGTCACGTACACCTTGGTGAGCCTTGTGTCCTTGCGCTCGATGATGCCGACAACCTTGCCATAGGAGGAAGCCACGTCGGCAGTGCCGTCCGCGAACGCCTGCATGGCGCGGCGCGCGCGCCGGTCATCGAATTTGGGGACCAGTCGGCGAAATCTCCGCGCCGAGCGGCGGAGTTCCCTGAGCTCTTTCTTGGCGGGCGCCAGGCTGTTGCGCCTCGCGTAACTGATGAGCCCGTCTCCACAGCGTGTCCAACCCCGGCGACGTGGCCTTGAGGCTGACGAACTCACGCGCCGCCTGGCGATCGCTCTCGGTAAAACCGCCACCCTCATCGCCGTCGTCCGAGCTTCCACAGCCGGCGACGCCTGCCAGCGAAAGGACCACGAGCAACACGAGCGGTGATTTACGCATCGGGACACCCTAGTGTCAGCCGCGGCGTCTAGCGCTCTGCCGGGTAGGACTCCCTTTTCGGGAGGTCAAGTCCCTCGAGGACGAACATGACTTCGTCCACATAGCACCAGGACCACTCCTCACCTGGCTCGAAGGACGCCACGATGGGATGCTTGTCCTCACGCGCGTGCTTTGACGCGTGGCGGCTGGGGGAGGAGTCGCAGCAACCAACGTGCCCGCAGGAGAGGCACAGCCGCAGGTGCACCCAGTGCCCGCCCGTGCGCAGGCAATCCGAGCAGCCGGCCATGCTGCTCGGACTTTGGGGCGCGACCTGGTCGAGGTGCTCGCAGAGCGACACGCGCCCCATTCTCTCCTATGCGTCGGGGAGCGGCTCCGGCTTGACGCCGCGGACGTCGCGCTCGTGCTCGTTCGGCAGCCATTCGAGCCATCTGGGCAGGTACCAGTTCCAGTCGCCCAGCACCTTCATCGTCGCCGGCAACAGTACGCCGCGCACGATCGTGGCGTCGATCAGCACGGCCACCGCCAAGCCCGACGCCCATCTGCTTCATGTCGAGGAAGCTGAGCGTCACGAAGACCGAGAACACCACCACCATCACGACCGCCGCACTTGTCACGGTGCTGGCGGTGGTCGAGATGCCGTGTCGTATCGCCTCAGGCGTGCTCATTCCGCTGTCGTAGGCCTCGCGCACGCGCGACAGGATGAACACGTGGTAGTCCATCGAGAGGCCGAAGAGGATCACGAACAGGAAAAGCGGCAGCCAGGAGACCACCCCCCCGTTCGAGGTGAATCCGAGCAGACTTTCCCCGTGGCCGTCTTGGAACACGAGCACGAGCACCCCGTAGGCGGCGCCCACCGAGAGCAGGTTGAGGAGGATCGCCTTGATCGGGATCACGATCGATCGGAACGTGAACAGCATCAGGAAGAACGTGAGCAGGAACACGAACCCGAATATCAGCGGCAAACGGTCCGTGAGGAGGTCGCGGAAGTCCTTTGACTGGGCGGCGTCGCCGCTGACCGCCGTGGTCAGGCCGCCGACTCCCCCGACGGTCGCCGGGATGACCGTGTTGCGGATGCCGTCGAGGGCGGCCGTGGACTCGTCGTCGTTGCCGTTCCCCTTCGTCGGGATCTCTACGAGAGCGGTCCTGCCGTCCTCGCTGAGTGTGAGCTCCGACGTGCCCGAGCGCGCCGGTGGAAGTGCTTGCCTCCTTGCGCAGCTCCGCGATACCTGCGGCACCGTCACCCGTGCGCAGGTCGTCCCCCTTGACCGCCACGTCCACGGTGACGCCCTCCGCGGGGAAGGCCTCCGTGATCCTGTTATAGGTCTTGACGACCTCGAGGTCCTGGGGCAGGTCATCGACGCCGTGACCGTGATGTTCATGCCAAGTGCGGGAATGGCGAGGGCCACGAGCAGGCCGCCCGCCAGCAGCGATCGCCACCCACGGCCGCCGCATGACGCGGTCGACGATCGCTGACCACACGCGCGACTCGCCTGCCGCCCGGCGTCGGCCGAGGATTGGGATGCGTCCCTTCTCGACGCGATCTCCCAGCCACGCCAGCATCGCCGGCAGCACGGTCAGCGAGGCGAACATGGCGATCGCCACCACGAGGATCGTGCCCTCGGCAAACGAGAAGAAGGTCTTGTCGCCGCTGAGGAACATCCCGGCCATGGCCGCCATCACCGTCAGGCCCGAGATCAGCACGGCGTGCCCGGACGTGGAAGCGGCGGTCCCGAGCGCCTAGCGCTCGCTGCGACCGTTGGCACGCTCCTCGCGCTCACGCCTGAGGTAGAAGAGCGTGTAGTCCACGCCCACGGCCAGGCCTATGAGCAGGATGACCGAGGAGATGTTGCTGTCGACCGGCGAAATCTGGCTCGGAAGCGCCACGAGGCTCATCGCGGCGATCACCGCCGTGATCCCCACGAACAACGGCACCAGAGCCGCAACGATCGTGCCGAACGCGATGATCAGGATCGCGAACGTGAGCGGGAAGGAGAGTGTCTCCGCCTTGAGGAGATCCTCCGTGAACACTTCCTGCAACTCCTTCTGGGAGCTGACGCTGCCGAACTGCTCCACGCGCAGCGCCTTGTGAGCGTCCTGCACGTCGGCGACCGCACTCTGCGCGCCATCGAGCCGATCCTGCGCCTCGAGGTCGTCGCCGGTGATCTGGAAGGCGACGAGCGCCGAGTGCTTGTCGGCCGACACCGTGCCCCCCTTCTCGAGGGGCGACACGACGTTCTTCACGTCCTTTGCCTCCCCAAGGCGGGTCGTAAGCTGGTCGATGGTCGTGCGGAACTCGCGATCCTCGACCGTCAGCGTCTTGCTCTGAACCAGGACGTTTTCGTCGTTGGGGCGTAGCCCCGCGTCGTAGAGCATCTTCTCCGCGCGGCCGGCCTCGCCTGAGAACTCATCAGCGCCGTGGATCTGCTTCTGCCCCACGGCTCCCCCGATGATCACCCCCGCCACGACGAAGCCGAGCCATCCGAAGATTGCGGCCTTACGGTGCTCGGCCGCCCAATGCGCGGCGCGTGCGGCCAGGTTCTCTCGTTTCATGCTTGCTCCCTGGGTCCGAGTCCAAAGCGTCCAGCGGGGCGGGCGAGCTTCACATGCTCCGGGCGAATTTTCCCGTCCCTCCTTCGAACGTACTCGCCTCTTGTTCGTAGCGCAAGCCTTTCGTGGCCGGCGATGCGACATTCCCCTGGCGCGTTCCGAGACTGCCGGGGCCTCGCGACTCTCCGCCATCAGCTTCTCGACGCAGACGGTTCGCCTAGAAGTCTCCCTGAGGCTCGTGTAGCCTGGGCGTGCTCGGTCGCCTCGCACCCGCTTCGCATTGGGCCTTCTCCCTCTGGCCGTGGCCTGCTGGTGGCGGGCGCGCCCGGCGCTCGCCGCCACGAGCCTCATCTCCACGGTTGCGGGCACCGGGCGTCCCCGGCTTCACGGGCGACGGCGGGCCCCGCCACCGCCGCCCGCCTCAGCGTGCCGACCGAAGTGACCGCCATGCCGGACGGTGGCTATGTGTTCGCCGACCAGGGCAACGCCGGATCAGGCGGGTGGGGCCAAACGGCACGATCACGACGATCGCCGGCAACGGCACGCCGGGCTTCCGCGGCGACAACGGCCCCGCCACAGCGCCCAGCTGAATGCACCCAACGGGGTCTCAGGCTGCCCGACGGCTCGGTCCTGATCGCCGACTCGAACAACAACCTGGTGCGCCGCATCTCCGGCGGGGTCATCACCCCCGTCGCGGGCACCGGTGTTGCCGGCTTCAGCGGCGACAACGGTCCCGCCGCCAGCGCGCAGCTCAGCTTCCCGGTGGGCTCGCGGCCACCTCGGACGGCGCCTACCTGATCGCCGACAACGACAACAACCGCATCCGGCGTGTCTCGCCCGAGCGGCACCATCACGACGGTGGCCGGCACCGGGCACCCCGGGCGTTCGGCGGCGACGGCGGCCCTGCCACTAGCCGCGCAGCTGAACGATCCCTCCGACGTCGTCTCGCTCCCGGGCGGCGGCTACCTGATCGCCGACCTGCTGAACCACCGGGTCCGGCGCGTCTCGCCCACGGGCACGATCACCACGGCCGCGGGCACGGCACCGCGGGCTTCACCGGCGACGGCGGCCCCGCCACCGCCGCCACGCTGAACAAGCCGATCAACCTCGCCGCGACGATCGGACGGCGGCTTCCTGGTCATCGACCGGACCAACAACCGGATTCGCAAGGTGTCCCCGTCGGGCACGATCAGCACCGTGGCCGGCACCGGCATCGGCGGGCTTCACCGGCGACGGCGGTCCGGCCACCGCCGCCCGGATCAACCAGCCGATCGGCGTCGACGTGACGGGCGAGGGCGACTACCTGTCGCGGACAGCCTCAACCACCGGATCCGTCACGTCGATGCGGTCACGCCGGCAGTGCCGGCGGCCGACGCCGCTGCCCCCGCCCGTGCTCGGCAAGAGGTGAACGTGCGGTGGTGCGGGGCCGGGTGCTGATCGCGGTTCCAGCCGGCAGCGCCCGCGAGCGGCTCGGCGCGAGCGGCGCAGAAGGGACTCAAGTTCGTGCCGCTCAAGGGGGCCCAGCAGATTCCGGTGCGCTCGTTCCTCGATACCAAGCGCGGCACGGTGCGGCTCACGAGCGCAACCCGAGTCGGCGCGCGGGACGCAGACCGGGAGTTCAGCACCGGCCTCTTCCAGGTTCTGCAGTCCGGCAAGCGCAGCGCCGAGCGGTCTCACCGAGCTACGGCTCAAGGGATCGACCTTCCGGCGCTGCCGGCCGGACCCCCGCGCCAAGAAGAAACAGCGTCCGCGGCAGCGCCGCCGCCGCCGGACGGTGCGTCCGGCAGGCTGCGGGGCAATGCCAAGGGCAGGTTCCGCACGCGCGGCCGCTACTCGTCCGCCACCGTGAGGGGCACGATCTGGACCACCACCGACCGCTGCGACGGCACGCTAACCAAGGTCTCGCGCGGGCGCGTGGCCGTGCGCGACTTCCGCCGCAAGAAGAACATCAGCCTGCGACGTGGCAAGAGCTACCTCGCCCGCGCGCCGGGCTAGCGCAGCGGCGGCGCGGACTCCTCGGTAATCAGCCGTCCGCCCCGACCGCGCGTGATGAAGCTGAACAGCCAGCGCATGAACACCAGCACCCGGTTCTGCCAGCCCACGAGGTAGAAGAGGTGCACCACGAGCCAGGTCAGCCAGGCGGGGAAGCCGCTCAGCCTCGCCCACGGTAGATCGGCCACGGCATGTGCGCGACCGATCGTGGCCAGGTTGCCCTTGTCGTGGTACTTGAACGGGTCTTACTGGTGTGCCCTCTAGCCGGCCGATCACCGCGCGGGCCGCATAGCGTCCCTCCTGCATGGCTACGGGCGCGACCCCCGGCAGCGCCTGGGGCGAGCCGTCGGGGCCGCGCACACGGACCATGTCGCCAAGGGCCATGACCTCGGGGTGACCAGGTAGCGACAGATCGGGTTCAACGGTCACACGGCCGGCACGGTCCACCTCGGCACCGGTGAGCTCGCCTAGCCGCGCCGCGAGGCTCGATGCCGCCACACCGGCCGCCCAGATGACGGTGCGTGCGGGAATGCGCTCGACCCGGCCTTCTGGATACTTCACCGACACGCCCTCGTGGTCGATCTCGGTGACCATCTGCTCGAGGCACACCGTCACGCCGAGCTTTTCGAGCGCGGAGGCGGCCTTGCCGGAGAGAGACGGCGGAAAGCTCGTGAGCACGCGGTCGGTGGCCTCCACCAGCAGAATGCGGCCGCTCCTCGTATCGATCGCCCGAAAGTCGCCCGGGAGGGTGTCGCGGGCCAGCTCTGCGATCTGGCCAGCCATCTCGACGCCCGTGGGGCCCGCACCCACCACCACGAACGTGAGCCACGCCTGTCGGCGAGTCTCGTCTGACTCGATCTCGGCGGCCTCGAAGGCGCGGAGGATGCGCCGGCGCACCACCAGCGCGCTCTCCAGGGATTTCACCTGCGGCGCCACGTCGGTCCATTCGTCATGGCCGAAGTAGGAGTAATGGGAGCCGCCGGCCACGATCAGGTGGTCGTACGAAATCGGGGGTGGGTCGGGGAGCCCCGCCACCGACTCGAGGAGTACCTGCCGTGCCTCGAGGTTGAAGTCGCGCGCCTCGCCCATCAGCACGCGGACGTTCGGGCAGTCCTTGAAGATCGAGCGCAGCGGATATGCCACCTCGCTGCTGGCAAGGGCGCCTGTAGCCACCTGATACGTCAGCGGCTGGAACAGGTGGAAGTTGCGCCGGTCGATCACCGTGACCTCGACCTGGGCATCGCGGAGGTGCATAGCGGCCTGCAGGCCGGCGAAGCCTCCGCCCACCACCACTACGCGAGGCACCTGCGAGTCGCTCATGGAGAAGGGTGGGGCTACCTCACCGCGATCATGAGGCAGTAGCCGTCCGGATCGTTCAGTCGCATTTGATAGCTCGGTGCGGGATTGCCCTCAGCGATCTGTCCGACCTCAAGGCCATGCCCGAGCAGGTCCTCTCGCAAATGCTGGAGACCCTCGAGATCCTCCGCGTAGAGATAGAACAGCACGGCCTGCACTCCACTGTCGATCGGCGCGCTGGCTAGCGCCACCATGAGCTGCGCGTCCCCGCTGACGAGCATCGCCCAGACGAACCGCTCCCCATGGTGGTGCGTGTTGCGCACCTCGAACCCGAGCTTCTGTAGAAGTCGACCGAGCGCTGGACGTCCTCGACGTGGACGAAGGGGATGAGGTCGTTGACGCGGTGCCGGCTGATCCCTAACCCTGCCGGCGGGAGTCGCGCAGGCCGTTGAACCACCAGTCGGCCCAGCCGGACCCCCGCGAGCCCTGGGAGGTTTCGGTTTGCCGCATACGCTGCGGCATCTCCTCATCGGGCTGGGCGAAGTAGCGCGGACGAGGCGCGGGCTCGTCGTCGTCGTCGGCGAGCGCACGCCATATGCACGCCACCGCCAGGAGGAACAGCAGCTCGAGCACCACCAGCGGCAGGACGAAGAAGCCAAGGCCCTCGGAGATGGCCACACTGAGCATCCAGCCGAACGGGATCAGTGAGATAAGCGCCACTACGACTGCAATCCACATCACATTTCCCCGTGTTGGGATTTGTCCGAGGTTCTTCGCTACAGGCTACCCCCGTTCACGCCGTCGAATCCTGAACTTCGAGCGCTTTGGCGCGCGAGGCCCGGTCCTCGCGTCCCGAAGCGCTCCTTACAGAACGGGAACGGGGCAGGCCACGTTCTTCACATCGGCACGATGCCGCGCGATAGTGATCTCGCTGTTACCGCGGCCCGCCTCAGGGCGAGAGCCGATCTCGATCAACGAAGGGACTGGCCATGACGAACCAGTACGACGCCATCGTCGTCGGAGCACGCTGCGCCGGATCTCCCACTGCGATGCTGCTTGCTCGCCGTGGCTACTCCGTGCTGCTGGTGGACAAGGCCAAGTTCCCTAGCGACACGATGTCCACTCACTTCATCCACGCGCCCGGCGTGGCGGCGCTCGCGCGGTGGGGTCTGCTCGACCAGCTTGAGGCAACCGGCTGTCCGCCGGTTACCACGTACTCCTACGACTTCGGCCCGTTCTCGATCGCGGGGTCACCCAGGCCCGCCGACGGCGAGGCGCGCGGGTTCGGGCCCCGCCGCACCGTCCTCGATGCGCTTCTGGTGGATGCTGCCGCCCAGGCAGGAGCCGAGGTGCGCGAGGACTTCACGCTCGAGGGACTCGTTATGGAGAACGGACGCGTGGTCGGTATCCGGGGGCACGCGCGCGGCGGCGCGACCGTCACCGAGCGGGCGAAGGTCGTGATCGGGGCCGACGGCAAGCATTCGTCCGTCGCCAAGGCAGTCGATGCGGCCAAGTACAACGAGCTGCCCAAGCGCTCGGCCGCCTACTACGCCTACTGGAGCAATCTGCCCACCCAGGAGTTCGAGACCCACATCCGTGACGAGCACAGCCGCGGCTGGGGCGCGCTTCCCACCCACGACGACCTGACGTGCGTCGTGGTCGGCTGGCCCATGGCCGAGTTCGCCGCGAACAAGAGCGACGTCGAGGGCAACTACATGCGGGCCTTCGACCTTGACCCCGAGTTCGCCGATCGCGTGCGCGGCGCAACCCGTGAGTCACGCATCGTCGGCACGGGTGATCAACCGAACTACTTCCGTAAGCCCTTTGGCCCGGGCTGGGCGCTCGTGGGCGATGCCGGCTACCACAAGGATGCGATCACGGCCATGGGCATCAACGACGCGTTCCGCGACGCCGAGGGGCTGGCGCGCGCACTCGACGACTCCTTTGCCGGCCGAACGCCGCATGGCGAGGCCATGGCCGAATACCAGCGTGCACGCGACGAGGCGGCCCTCCCGGCCTTCGAGTTCACGTGCGACTTTGCGAGGATCGAGCCCCCTCCGCCCGAGATGGGCCAGTTGCTGGCCGCGGTCTCGCAGTCGCAGGATGCGATGGACGGCTTTGCGAGCGTCATGGCCACCACCCTGCCCGCGCCCGAGTTCTTCGGGCCGGAGAACGCCGGTCGCATCATGGCTGCCGCTGCCTGAGTCGGGACGCTTCAGCCCTGCGCGAGCTGCGCGCAGAGGTCCAGGACGGTGCCGTGGAAGTCCCAGGTGAAATCGGAGGAGGTGAAGGTCTTGGTCTGGTTGCCTCTGACGAGCCATATGCCTTCGAGGCCGTCCGTGGGCCGCAGAAGGAGAGCCAAGGACCGTAGGTCGTGAACGAGAAGCCGTCGGCCAGCGCATGGAACTGGCCAGGTCCTGATGGGTGGAGCCTCACCACCCTGCCGGTATCGAGATTTGTGAGCTTCGCGAGGACGGGCCCCGCGGCGGGTTCGACAGTCCGCACGACGTTCCCCTCATCGTCGCTGAAGATAATCACCGCGAGCCGGCCCTCTATGTCGACCTGTACCGGGAAGCCGCAGAAAGGCACTTGCCACTGCTCGTCTGAGACGTAGGTGATGCGTGTGGGGGCAGCGCCAGCCGCGGAGGCCGGTACTGCGAGCACCGCAAGGACCGCCGCGACCAAGATGAGAATGCGAGTCCGCATCGGTGCGCATCAGACCGCAGGTTTCCAGACCTCCGCAAGTCGTCCAGCGTCCCACGAGCGCGGCGGGCTCAGCGGCGGTTCAGCGTCCTGACCACTTCGAACAGGTCGCCCTCCCGGTAGAGATCCACCGCAACCAGGTTCGGGAGGAGTACCCGGGCCCTTTGACAGCGCTGGGCGCGGCCCAGCAAGACGCTCCTCGAGTTCGCCTTGCGCGCCAGCGTCACACGCGGCGCCGGACTGGTGTCGATCCAGTGGTTGAGCAGGAAGATCGGATTCCCGGGCCTGCCGCGCTCGAGGTCGCAGCTCGCCGGGCTCACGAGCTCCGGAAGGTTGCCGAAGCGGTACGGGGTCTCCTGCACGAAGTCGAACTGCTGCCGGAACCACGGCACGCGACCTACGTTCTCCTCGCCCATCACCACCACGCGCTCGCCACTCTCGATCAGCTTGCGCATCGTCGGCATCGGCCGCAGCGGGCCGCGGTAGACGTAATTGAGCAGCCCGCTCTTCTCAAAGAGCTTGGCTGTGTCCTCCGGCGAGGCGTCGTCCTCGATGCTGATCATCAGCACCTCGTACGGATGAGTGGCAAGGAATTCGCTGACCTCCTCGAGCAGGGCGCACCCCGGGAGTGGCGCCAAGCTCGCAGAAGGCATGGCACCAGAAGATCTCCTTCTTGTCCGCCACCCCGGTAGCCGATGTTCTTGCGGATCCGATCGAGGGCGCCGAGACCTTCCTTCCCGAGGGGCCCTGCCAGCTTCTCGCGGCTCTTGCCGCCGGGTTGCAGCACGGTGTAGACGCCCTTCTTGGTCTTTATCCCGTAGTGCGTATCGATCAGCAGCCCGCGTATGCCCGCCTCGAGCTGCGCCGAGACTCCGTCGTTCTGGTTGGCGAACAGCCAGCTCGGCTCGGTCGCGCCCGACATCGAGTTGTGCGTGCTTGGGAAGACGACCTCGTCGAGTGTGCGGTCACAGAGGGCGGCGCTTCCGTTGCATGCCCTGATTTCGAACGGCGGCTTCTCATCTTCGTTCGTGGCCGCTAGCGCCGCGGCGCCGACCGACGCCACGCAGCACCACTCCCAGCGCTGCGGCAAGCACCCGCGCCGGCACGCGCGGCCTGGCCCGACGGGGCTTGCTCGGCTTCTCCACCGGCGCTGGCAAGACGAGCCGCATCAGTTCGGTCACGCCGGTATACAGCGCCGCGGCGCCCGCCAGGAAGACCACGACGCCGATCACCGCCTGCGGCGAGGTCAGAATGATCACGCCGAGGATCACGAGCACCACCGCCCGCAGCGCGCGCCGCCACGGCTCGGTCGGCACAGCGGTGGCAATCGCCCAGGCCCGCTCCAGTGCCGGGACGATGCTCACCGGCCTCACCGCACCCACGCTCGCGGCCGCGATCACTAGGCCCGTGCCCGTCAGGAACAGATTCCAGTTGCGCAGGTCGAGGAAGAACGCGCTCCATATCTCGCGGATGGCCCCTGTGGCCTGGTCGTCATCTCCGTACCCGCTCACGCGCGAGCGCGCGAGATAGTACGCCGCCACCACCAGTGCGCCGACCACAGCCACCGCGACCCCAACGCGCCAGACGGCGCGCCGGCGTTCCGGTGCGGCCAGGATCGCGAGCGCGAAGAAGACGACTGCCGCGAGAAGGGCTACGAACATGCGCTGCCTGTTGTCCTCGGCCTTCTGCGCGAGGTCGGTGCCGATGGCATCCGGGCCGTCGTCCGAGAACTTCACCAGCTCGACCTGCACGCCGTCCGGTATCCGCTTTGCGACACCCGGGGCAACCTGCCCGAGCGCGCTGCTCACGAGCACCCCAGCGTCAGCGACCTTGAGCACCGTGGTATCGCGATCACGGCCGAAGAGCGAGCGATGCACGTCCTCGACCGCGTCGCGGAAGAGGCTTTGGAACGGCGCGGACGCCACTGCGCCGCTCACTGTTGCCTGAACGATGGGTCGCGTGGCCAGCAGGTTGGGCGCCGCCTTCACCAGCGTGTCGGTTACGTCGTCGCCGATCTCGCCCCTCACGTCTTGATCGTCCAGCGTGCTCGTGGCCCGATCGGCAAACGACTTCGAGTCAAAGAGCGCGCGGTCGGCGTAGGTGCTGAGATCGGCCACGAGCAGGCAGATCGCGCCGAGCACCGCAAAGGCGATCGATAGGCCGCCTTTACGAGGCACGGTGCGACCGTACACCCGGCCGCCTCGGCGCGCTAGCGCTGTGCTCGCGAAGCCAGGCGTCGCCGTCATCGCAGCGGACGCGACCGGGGCTCGCCGCGACGCTCCCGCGCCAGGCTCGTTTCGCGCCGTTTGCGCGGCCCGACTCGGGTGTACGTTGGCTGCAGACCCGCCCTTCCCCTACTGACCCAGGGGGTAAATCTTGAAGCAGTCAGTTTCAGCGTTCGCCACGCGCTGCCGCACCTCGTGAGCAGGCACTACGAGGTAATCGTCGTCGGCGGTGGCCAGGCCGGCCTGGCCATGGGGTACTTCCTGTCCCGGCAAGGCCGCGATTTCACGATCCTCGAGGCTGCAGGCGAGCCCGCAGCCGCCTGGCGGGGCCGCTGGGACTCGTTGAGGCTCTTCACGCCTGCCCGCTACGACTCGCTTCCGGGGCTTGCCTTTCCGGGCGAGCCATTTCACTATCCCGACCGCGACGAGGTGGTGGCCTACCTCACCGACTACGCCCGCCACTTCGACCTCCCGCTGCAGTTCGATAGCCGCGTGCGAGCGATTCGCCGGAGCGGCGAGACATACCTCGTGGAGCTGGACGACCGCACCTGCGAGGCCGACCAGGTGGTGGTGGCCACCGGTCCGTTCCAGGTACCGCGCGTGCCGGAGATCGCCGATCGGCTCGACGAGCGCGTGTTTCAGATCCACAGCAGCGAGTACCGGCGGGCCCAGGACATCCCGATTGGCCCTGTTCTGGTGGTGGGCGGGGGCAACACCGGCTTCCAGATAGCGGCCGAGCTATCGCCTTCCCACGATGTCCATCTGGCTATCGGCTCGCGCCAGACCCCGCTGCCCCAGCGCGGTCCTGGGCCGCGATCTCTTCTGGTACTTGGAGAGCACGGGCCTGATCTACAAGACGAGCTCCTCGCGGATCGGCCAGAGGCTGGGCGGGCGTGACACGCTGATCGGCTCCAGCCCTCGCGCGTTGCGCAACCGCTACGGCGTCACGCTGCATGGGCGCGCGGTGGACGCGAGCGGGTCGACCGTCACCTTCGAAGACGGCGGAAGCCTCGACCCGCGCAGCGTGATCTGGGCCACTGGCTTCCGAGTCGATCACGAATGGATCGACGTGCCGGTGTTCGGCGCCGATCAGCGGCTTATCCACGAGCGCGGGGTGACGCAGTCGCCAGGCCTCTACTTCCTCGGGCTTACGTGGCAGCACACGCGGGGCTCGGCGCTCCTGGGCTGGGTCAAGGACGACGCCGAGTTCCTCGCGGAGAGGATCGCCGCCTTTCAGTCGACCGCTCTCGCGCACGCCTCCAGCTGAAACAAGGAGAACGAGATGAACCCCACGACGCATCGATTTCCCACAGAGACCGCCGGACTGCCAGAGGCGGTCGCGCCAGAGCTCGTCGAGCTTTCCGACGGCGAGACGCTCGATTTGCGCATCGCGCCCGTGGTCAAGCGCATCGGCGGCGACACCGTGCGGATGCTCGCCTACAACGGCTCGATCCCAGGGCCCACGCTGAAGGTCAAACAGGGTTCCGAAATCCTCGTGAACGTGATTAACGAGGGCGACATGGAGGCCACTGTGCATTGGCACGGACTGCGCCTCGAGAACCGCTACGACGGGACCCACGAGACGCAGGCGCCGATTCCCGTGGGCGGCAGCTTCACCGCGCGCGTGCCGTTTCCCGACGCTGGCGCCTACTGGTATCACCCGCACATCCGGCAGGACTACAACCAGGAGATGGGGCTCTACGGCAACGTGCTGGTCGAGCCGGCGGACCCCGACTACTGGGCTCCGGCTCACCGCGAGATCCCCCTTACCCTCGACGACATCCTGCTGGAAGAGGGCAAGGTCGCGCCGTTCAGTCCTGCAGAGACCACGCATTCGGCGATGGGCCGCTTCGGCGAGGTCCTGCTCGTGAGCGGCCAGACGGACCTCTCGCTGGGCGCCAGTCGCGGTGAAGTCGTCCGTTTCTATCTCACCAACACAGCGAACACTCGAGTCTTCAAGGTGGCAGCTGCCGGGGGCACAGATGAAGCTCGTGGGCTCAGACAGCGGACACGTCGAGCGGGAGGCGTTCGTCGAGGAGGTGATACTCGCACCGTCCGAACGGGGTGTGATCGACGTCCTGTTTCCCCAGGCCGGTGATCTCACGCTCGAGCATCGGACCCCGGATCGGATCTACCCGCTCGCCACGATCCAGGTGGATGAGCGGCAAGCGGAGCCGGCGCTCGAGGCCAAATTCCGCGTCTTGCGTCACAACGCCGACATGGCCGCGGAGCGTGAGCGGATCGCGCCGTATTTGGCGGGACCCGGACAAGACGCTCGCCTTCATCGCGGAGATGGACATGGGAGCGCCCGAAGGCGACGCGCCGGTCGTCTATGCCTGCCCGATGCATCCGGAGGTCGTGAGCGAGGAGCCCGGCAGCTGCCCGGAGTGCGGCATGAAGCTGCTGGCGGTGGCCACCACCTTCACCTGCCCGATGCATCCCGCCGTGGTGAGCGAGGAGCCCGGGCATTGCCCCGAGTGCGGGATGAAGCTCCTGCCCTCGCAGCTTGTGGCCTCGGCGCGGCGGCGAGCACGATCACCACGGCGAGCACGATCACCACGGCGAGGCACGACCACCACGGCGAGGGACACGGGGACGATGCCGCCGGCGGGATCGAGTGGGAGGACGACATGGTCGAGGTCAACCGGATGACAACGCCCGCGAACATGCGCTGGAAGCTCATCGACCGTGCGACCGAGGCGGAAAACGCCGCGATCGATTGGACCTTCGAGTCGGTGACCAGGTAAAGATTCGCCTACTCAACGAGATGGCAGGGGACCACCCTATGCACCACCCCTTCCACGTCCACGGTGCGGGTCGGTTCCTCGTCCTATCCCGCGACGGCGTCGACGAGCCAAACCTGGTGTGGAAGGACACGGTGCTCCTGCGCACGGGGGAGACCGTCGACATCCTGCTGGACGTGACACATGTCGGGCGTTGGATGGCCCACTGCCACATCGCCGAGCATCACGAGAGCGGAATGATGTTCAGCTTCGACGTCGAGCCGGCCGAGGCGGGCTGAGCGGCTGGCGAGGTACGATCTGGCCGTGACGCCGCGCGGGTCAGGCGCTCGCTACGACTTCGCCGACCTCGAGCCTCTCGATTGCGGCCGAGTTGTCTGGCGGTGGCTGAATCGTCTCCTTGGCCTGATTCGCAGCGTCCTCGGACTCAAAGATCATCATGGCAGCGCCTTTGCTGCCGTCGTCCCACTGCATCCAGTGGCCCGTGACGAAGCCCGGCGCCTGTGAGACACCAGGGACGATCCGCTCGTGCAGAAAGCGTGTCGCTGCCTCGTTGTCGCTGATGGACACCCTTAGTACGACTGCGTGCATGACGCTCTCCTCTTTGATTGCGAGTCCGGCGCAACCCTATCCCAGCAACTGCGCGCCAGGTTGCCTCCGTCGTTGCGCGGTTCAAGCCCGGAGAACGGGGGTAGACGGTCCGATGGCTGACCCGGTAGCTCAATCGCCTGCGAAGAGAAGAATCGCCGCCATCGCCGGGTGGCTCATGGCCTCCACCTTCGCGAGCTATGCGAAATGATCGGCGGCTAGCAAGCACCGTGGAGAAAGGCGCTTCCGGGCGGTAGGGCAGAACTGCGTTCCGAGCTTCGCACTGATCTCGGCTTCTGCCGTTGACCTTGGAAGGGAGCCGCGGTAGGGCCGATCGCTGGTCATCGCGTGGTAGGCATCACAAACCATCGTGATGCGGCTCGCGATCGGAATCGCCTCGCCGGCGAGCCCGTCCGGGTAGCCCGTGCCGTCCCAGTGTTCGTGCTCCGCGCGGACCATCGTGGCCAGGTGGCGGAGCGCCGGGACATCGCAGATCATCGACTCGCCGTAGACCGGATGCTGGCGCATGAGCGCCCATTCCTCATCGTTCAGCGGACCGTCTTCTTGAGGATCGCGTCGGGCACGGAGAGCTTGCCGATGTCGTGAAGAAGCGCGACGTGTTTCACGTCCGTCACGTCTGCCTCGCCGAGCCGCAGCTGGCGCGCGACCGCGACCGCATGGTCGACCACCGCCCGGGAGTGATCGCCCGTGTAGGAGTCGCGGGCCTGGAGCGCCGTGATCAACGCCGACCCCGCCGCCGCCTGCAGCTCCATCCCATGGGCGATGTCTTCGAGCTCCTGTGCTCTGTGCGCGAGCGCGTCTCGCTCGAGCTGGTCGGCCACGATCCGCGCGAAGACGTGCAGGAGCTGCAGCTCCCTGTAGCCGAGCTCGGGCTTTGGCTCATGGCTGCCAGCGCAAAGGGTCCCGTAGCAGCGTCCGTCGGAGAAGGTCAAGGGCGCCGAGGCGAAGGCTCCGATGCCCGCCGCCTTGGTTACCGGCAGCGATGCGGCGCGATCATCGGCACGCACGTCGTGAATCAGGTGCGGCAGCCGGCCCCCCAACACGCGCTGGCAGTAGCTCTGTTCCAAGGGCAATGCAAACCCTCGGTGGAAACCAAAGGACTCGGTGTCACCACCCACGACTTCGAACACCTGTTGGCCCTCGACGAAGCGCGACGTAAAAGCCACCTGCATTCCAAGCAGCTCCACACCGCCGAGACCGCCCTCTCCACAGACGGGCGCTGTGCGAGCTCCCCAGGCCGATCAAGTCGTCGGTGAAGCCCAGCGGGGCCATGTCGATGCGGCGAGTTATGCGACTGGGGCCCACACACACGCATTGGACGGGGCAGGCGGCCGCCTTAGCGCGCACCCCCCAGCTGGATCAGCCGTTGAACACGCTGCCGGCGCCCTGTCACCGCTCGTTGCCCCGCGGCCCCACCACCCGACGTCCCGGAGCAACGGCGGCTCAGGCCTCGCGTTCGCGCAGCCACGCAGACACCGCATCCGGCGGGAGCGGCGTGGCGACGTGGTAGCCCTGGATCGCGTCGCAGCCGAGCGCCTCGAGCACCTCGCGGGTCGAGGCGTTCTCCACTCCTTCGGCGATGACGGCCAGCCCGAGCGAATGGGCCAGCTCGACGATCCCGTGGGTGAGCGCCCGCGTTCGTCGCGGGCAGTGCCGGCCGACGAGCTCCCCGGTCGATCTTGAGCGTGTCGACGGGAAGCCGGTCGAGCCTCGATAGCGACGAGTAGCCCGTTCCGAAGTCGTCGATCGCGACGCCGCCCAGGCCCAGGTCTCGCAGTCGTGCAAGGCCGGTGGCCGCCGCCGCGCCGGCGGAGATGATGCCCCCTTCGGTGACCTCGACAGCGAGCCGGCCGGCCGGCAACCCGGTCCGGCCAAGGATGTCGACCACAGCGTGCGGCAACTCGTTTTGGTCGATGACCGGGGCCGCGAGGTTCACAAAGACCCGCGCCTGCCCGTTCGGCCAGCTGGCCGCGTCGCGCGCTGCCACCTCCAGCGTGTGCACCGTCAGGGTCCAGATCGTCAGCCGGTCGCGCTCTGCGTCGGGGAGGAAGTCGTGGGGCATCAAGACACCGTCGTTGCAGGGCCAGCGCACGAGGCCCTCGAAAGCCAGCAACGCGTGTCCTGACGCGGCCACGATCGGTTGGTAGTACGAGCTCGACCTCCCCATGGGCGCAGGCGTCCCGCAGACGCGCGTTTGCGCGCGCCCGGCGCAGGTCGTGATCGCCGAGGGCGCCGCGCGCGTAGTGCCCGCTGAGCCAGCCCAGGCCAAAGCACACGAGCGGATGCTCGGCGTACTCCACGGGCCAGGGCTCGCCCTCGAGCGCCGCCCAGACCAGGAAGACCACGACCGTGAAGGTGGCCGCGAGGATCCCCCCGCGGACACCGAACATCATCCCGAACGCGACGATCGGCACGCATGCGAAGAGCATGATCCCGGGCTCGTCGGGATAGGCAAATCGCAAGATCGCTACTACCACGAGGAGCGTGGCCGCCAGCGCCGGCGCCGCGAACATCCACACGTGAGCCCAGCGCGCGCCGCTCGGGCTAGGCGCCACCACGCCTCGCTGGCCGTGGCCGGGGTCCCCTCCCCCGGTCGCCGGCTCCGGTTGGACCCATCACTGGTCCATTCTTTGCTCCAACAAATTCAGTGTGGCAGGCCCGTGACCTCCCGGCGAGCGCTGCGAGCGGCTGCGCGGTTCGCTTGGAGTTAGCTGCGCTGGTGCGTTGATGGCCCACGGTTGCCGAGTGTCATGTTCGAGAAGCGAATCGGCGCCTCGCAGCGTCCCACGGCCCGCGCGGACGGGAGCGACGCACCAAACTGGTCCCTTGGACCACGTTTGCGGTACGCGCTCACGGCATGTACGTTGGGCGCACAGAGCGGCCGTCGATCGCCCCAGGGCCGGTTCGAGGTTTGCTCTTCTTGGGCGGCCCCGAGAAGTGGGGCCAGATTTGAGAAGGCATTTCGGCGGCCAGAGGCTCATGCGAAAACACGAACCGCTCGCCGCAAGTCTGGACAACGGATCGAAGCGTCCCGCTAGGAAGGGCCGCGCTTTGTGGTTGTTGTGGCTGGTGCTGGCCGCCTGGCTGTCCTTGGCGTCGACCTCCACGGCTGCGCCGACTGCACAGCCAGTCGTCACCGGCCTTCAGAGACCGACGATGTTCACGTTCGCACCGGACGGCCGCATCTTCTACACGGAGACGAACACGGGACGGTTAGGCGTCTTCACGCCGGCCAACGGATCGACCGCGACGTATTTCCAGGTAACCGACCTATGCCCGTTTGACCAGGGGCTCTCCGGTGTGGCCCTGCACCCGGACTTTCCGCGAACCGAGACCGTGTACGCCTACGCGACCCGGAGGACCGCTGACGGCAGCTGCCACAACCAGGTGCTCCGAATACGCCCGATCCGAAAGGGCCGCCTGGGCATGGACGTTCTGCTCAGCGATCCCTATGTCGGGGCCCACGTAGGTGGACGGCTCTTGTTCGGCCCCCGATGGACACCTCTACGTCTCGACCGGCGATGGGTCATTCGGGCTGCCGACGCTTGCCGACGCCCGAGCCCAGCGCGCCAAGGCCCAAGAGCCAGGCAGCGTCAAGGGGGAGATCCTCGCGCATGGCCGCCTCCGCGGTGTGCCGGCCGACAATCCTAACGGCAACCTCGTTTTCGCCCGGGGCTTTCGGAACGTCTTCGGCTTTGACTCCGACCCGGTGACCGGCCGCCTCTGGGCGACCGAAACGGGCCCGAGGGAACCTATGGACGAACCGCGCGGGCCGGGGCCCAACGGCGGCTGCAACGACGAGGGGAACCTCGTATCAAGGGTTCGCCTGCCTGGGGTCCGACGGGTAATTGCGCAGTGATCTGCGGCTCCTGCCAACTCCAACCGCGACGGTCTATCCCCGGTGATGCCGGCGCTCTTCGAACTGAAGTGGCCAGCGGCATCACCGGCGCTGCTTCTGCTCGTTGGGCCTCGGCTCCACCTACGAGGGACGGCTGTTCTGGGTCGACTACGACTACACGACGACGGTCTCGGCGAAATTCGCGCCGCCACTCTGAGTGACGCAGATCCGCGATCGTCTCCGACGTCCGGTCTATTGGGACGCCTGGCCCCGCGCCGCTGTCCGTCGAGCGAGGCCCCGCGGACCCTCTCTACTACAGCGATCCGAACGGGATTCACGAGCCGTCGACCCGACGATCCCCGCGCCGGCTGCGCTGGGCTCGACGCCGACGATCTCGGGCACCGAGGCGAGCGACATTGGTCGGCACCGAGGGCGCAGACGTGATCGCTGGCTGGGGGGCGACGACGACGTCAGGGCCGGGCAGGCCACGACGTGATCTGCGGCGGAATCGGCAACGACACGCTGCGCGGGGAAGCAGGAAACGATCGACTCTTTGGCGAGTGGGTATCGACACCTTGCGCGGTGGCGTCGGCGACGATGCTCTCGACGGAGGCGACGGCTCACCCGACACCTGCGACGGCGAGAAGGGGACCGACACCGCCACCTGCGAGACGACGCGCGGAGTCCCCTGACCATCCGCGACGTAGTGCGCGCGAGATGTCCGGCGCCCTGGGGAACGAGCCGCGCGCCGATTCCAGGGATCGAGGCTCGGCCGTGCGCTGGCAGCGCAGCCGCGATTAGTTTTCTGACGCGGACTGGTCGTAGGCAGTGAGAGCCCGCGGCCCCAGCCCGCTCCCTGCCCAGGAGGCGCGATGAGCAAGCTTAGGTGTCATATCTCGATCTCCGTGGACGGTTTGTCGCCGGCCCGAACCACAACGAGGAGAACCCGCTCGGCGAGCGCGGCGAGCGGCTTCACGACTGGGTAGTCCCGCTGGCCGCCTGGCGCGAAGCCCACGACAAGCAGGGCGGCGGAGGTGAACGAGAGCGCACGGATAGTTGGGGTCCGCAAAAAAAGCATCGAACGCTTCGTCGAGTTCTTCGTGCGCTGGCGAATGCAGCGAGTTGCGCGCCTCGGGCCGGTTCATCGTGATTTCGAGGACATTGCCGCGGCGCTCGGCCTTGATGTGCTCGAAGTCCGCGCGGATCAGGCGGGGTCGCGCCGGGAACAACTCCTCCATTCGCTGCGCCGAGAATGCGAAGCGATTGCCGAAGCCGAACGAGCGCACCGACGATGCGGCGGCCGAGCGGATCCTGCTCGAGCATCTCGCGCAGCGTGGCCTCGTCGCCATCCTGCGTGTTGGCCAGGAAGCGCTCTCCGGTGGCTGCAAGACGGCCGATCACGATCGCATAGGCCGGCCCGGTCTTGCCGTAGACGATCGTGTAAGTCTCGATCGTCGCTTCGCCGTCTGCCAGTTGGGTCATGGCGGGGGCCGGCGCCTCGTCCACGGCGGCCTGCAACGCCGTGCTGCTGCACTTGCGAAAGGCGCTGGGTCGGGTCGAGTAAACGCCGGCCGCATATTTGGAGAGGATGCCGCCATTCGCGCCGATCAACCCGTACGAGCCAGGTTTGGCGCGCAGTCGTTCGATCATCGTCGCGATCGCATGCGTCGAGTAGGTGTTGCCGGGCCCGCCGAAATACGGCAGACCGCCGGTCACGGTCAGGCCGCGCGGATCGTCGGCCTTCAGGCCCAGCACGTCGGACACGTTCGCCACTGCGATCGGAAAGCAGCTGTAGAAATCAATGAAGCTCAAGTCTTTCGGCGTAATGTCTGCCGACTTCAAGGCTTGCATCACGGCGGCCTGCGCGCCAGGCGCGGCGCCGAGATCGGCGCGCTCCATGAGGCCCCGTTCCGCGACCTTCGAGTACCCGTGCAGGTAGACCCACTTCGATTCGGGAATGCCGAGTTCGCGCGCGGCGGCAACGCTCATGACGACGATCGATGCCGACTGATTGACCTGGTCGCGCGCCACGAGCAGTCGCGTATAGGGATCCGCGATCATGCGGTTACGCTCGGTCACGGTCGAGAGTTGCTCCGGCGAATACGCCGTCGGTGCCATCGAGTACGGGTTGCTGGCCGCAACCTGGCTGAACGGCGCGAACAGTTCGCCCATCTGCCGCGAATACGCCTCGCGTGAAACACCGAGCCGCGCGCGACGCGCGTTCTCCACGAGTCCATATCCGTCCGGGCCGCCCAGGATCTTGTGCTGGCGCGTGTAGCGCGTGAACAGGCCCTTCATGCCGAGGCCTCGGTCATCGACGGGCGCATCGATTTCCTCGGCCCATTGGACCTGCTTGCCTTCGGCGGCGAGATGCTTCGCCGTCGAGATCGCCTCGGACCCGACGATCAGGCCAACGCGCGATTCACCGGCGGCAATGCGCTCGCAAAGTTCGCTCAGCATCGTCTGCGGTGTGTCGCCACCCGCCGTCGCCCAGATCGCATGCTTCGGCGTGATGCCCAACCGGCGCGCAACCGAGTGCGGGTAGTTGTTGGACTTGCCGAATGGCGTCGCGTAACGCGGCGTGGAATGCTCGAAAGTGCGCAAGCCCACCACCGTGTCGACCTGCGGTGCGAGGGCGGCGGCACCCGCAGCGTCGTCGAGCGCGCGACGCGCCGATTCGACGCCAAGTTCGACGTTCGACAGGCCGCGATAATCGGGAGCATCCAGACGCTCCGTAAACTGGCCTACCCCGACGATGACTGGTGTATTCGCGTCGCTCATGATGTTCCTGTTCGCTTTCTGGATCGATTCGTGGATGTTCGGGTGAACTCGCGCACGACCTTGTGCGTGTCGGCGCCGAAGTCTGTCGCGGGCTTTGTGGCCTGACGTGAGCGTGGCTCGGCGATCTCGACTGGCCGCCCTGCCGCGGCAAGCTGCCATTGTCCGTTGTCATTCAACATGACTTGTCCACGCTCGGAGTTTTGCAACGCGCGTGCGGCCGCAACCCATCGCGCCACGCCTCGCAGGTTGATATCGACAAGCGTGCCACCCCCGCCCGCCCAACCGTCCATGGCTGCCGACGCGGCGGCGAGACCCGTCAGCGGATCCGCGAGAGCGTCGCCAAGAAAGACCGGACGGCCATCGTCGCTCCAGCCGAGCAGGCCGCCTGCTGCCGCAGCATCGTCACCGAACCCGATGCACTGCCCGGCCGGCCCCGCCCAACCATGCGCGGTGATGGCGATCCACGTGAGCGCGGGATTCAGTTCGATGATGTCGCAGGGAGCGAGGCCCAGTTGCTCAAACGCGCGTGGCCTGGCACTCGACACGACGAGGTCGGCACGGACCAGCAGCGCACGCAGCAGTGCGCGATCGTCGGCCGCGGTGAAGTCGAGCGCGACCGATTCCTTGCCCGCGTGCAGCAAGTCGAACATTCGCGGCGAGGATTCGCGAACGCTGTCCGGCCGCGTGACGCTTTCCACCTTGATCACGCGAGCCCCGGCGGCCTCCAGTATGTGCGTGCACAGCGGACCGGCCCACAGCGCGGAAAAATCGATCACGATCGGAGGTGTGTCCGCGAAGCGGGTGCGGCCAGGCTGCGGCGGTGCGTAACGAATGCTCGCAGTCAACGCGTGGTCGCTGCCGATGTTCACCCGCTCGCGCAGGTCCTCAGCGACGGCCGGAACGCGCGCGACGGCAAGTCCCAGCAATTGGCCGGACTCGGCCAGGTCCTGCGAATCCCGGCGGCGCGCGCCGCGTGCCAATGCGCTCCAAGGCTCGTCGCTTGCAGGACCGCCAACCAGCGCGGGTACGGCCTCGAGATCGATAGGGCGCGGCAGGTTGACCGCAACCCAGCCATCGCGCGTCTCGATCAGGCGGCAGGTTCCATTGCACGACACCTGGCCCGCGCGAGCTAAGCCTTGCAGGACTGCGCGCTCCGTAAGACAGCGCTCGTCGAGTGTCACGCGGCGACCGAGCGCGCCGGTGCGATCGACGACGCCCTCCAGCAATTCGCGGATCGGCGCCATCGCATCGAACAGGGGCACAACGGGCGCGCCGTGCCGAGGCCCGCTGAGGGCCATCAGGCCCGATCTCGCCCAGGCCGCAGTGGCTGCAGGTATCCCGTCCGCCACAGCGAGTGCATGTCTCCCGTCCAGCCCAGTGAAGAAGCCCGTCGCAGCAGGTTGGGCGAACGCCGCGCTCATGGCCGCGCCGCCGGTACGATCGCGTCGACCAGTCCCCACTCCAACGCAACGCGCGCGTCCAGGCGCAAGTCCTGCAACCCCCACCAGAACGTGCGATGACGACCGATGCGGCGCGGAATCGAGGCGGTGCCACCGGCGCCCGGGATCAACCCCATGCCGATTTCGGGCAGACGGAACCATGCATCGCCGGTGGCGTCCACGTGGCCAGCGGCTGCCGGAATCTCGATGCCGGCGCCGACGCAGGCGCCCTGCAGATGCGCGTGCACCTTCGCACGCTGGCAATGCACGAGCAGCGCGGGTGACCGGGTCGTCCGGATCACGTGGGCCTGCGCAAGGTCCGTCGCTGTGCCGAATTCATCGAGGTCGCCGCCGGCGCTGAACGCAGGACCTTCGCCTTCCAGCAGAACCCGGCTTACGCTGACGTCGTCGAGCGTGAACTGCAGCGCATCGACGAGTTCGTCACGCATGCGTGCGTCGAAGGCGTTGCGTCGTTCGGGCCGGGTCAAGCGCACGGTCACGTCATCGCCGCTTCGGAACAGCGCCACGCGTGGACGGCCGCTTTCGATGGGAGCGCGTTGCGGCCGGCTGCGGCGCCAGGCGCGAAACTCACTGCCGCCGAGCAGCACGGAATAGGCAAGCGATTCGATGTGCAAGGCGTCGGCGAACGACAGACTTTCGGTGATTCGCAACACTCGGGCGAACACTGCGGCCGCCGCCGGATAGGTCGCGATGCGAGTGCGCAAGGCTGCGAGCAACACCTCGAGAGCGTCCGGCGAAACGACGACCCAGGGCCGTAGCGCGTTCGCCGCAGTCGTCAGCAGCACGTCGAACCGCGCGGGAGCGACGTCCGGCAGTGTCCCAGTACGGTCGATGCCGATGACGATGCCCCGATCCGACGCAGCCTGGACCAAGGGGTTCTCGTCAGCGCCGGCAGCAGAATCCGGCAACTCCACCACGGCCAGGCCGAGCGCGAGCGCACTGTGATCGAACGGGTGTTCGCGCCGCGCCAGCATGAGTCGATGTCAGGCGCCGGGCGATTTCGCGAGCTCGAGCTTGAGCGCGCGTCGCAACAGCTTGCCCGTCTCGTTGTAGGGCAAGGCATCGCGAAAGACGACGTCCTGCGGGGTCTTGGTCGAGCGCAACCGCTCACGCACCCACCGGCGCAGCTCGTCCGCGTCTGGCTGTGAGTCGCTGACGATGACGGCGGCCACGCGTTCACCCCACTCCTGGTCCGGCAGGCCGATTACCGCCACGTCGCGCACGGCGGGATGCAGGCGCAGCACGTCCTCGATCTCCCCGGGCGAAATGTTTTCGCCGCCACGCACGATGACATCGTCGAGCCGTCCGCCCAGGAACAAGAAGCCTTCGCTGTCGAGCCAGCCGTAATCCTTCGTCGGAAACCAGCCCTCTGGCCGATCGCTGCGCACGTTCAGGTATTCGCCCGACACCTGCTCGCCGCGCACCCAGATCTCGCCTTCGCCGCCCGCGGCGACGGCACGGCCTTCCGGATCGCGAATGCTGAGTTCGATCGAGGGCAGCGGCCGGCCGACGGAACCGAGGCGGCGCCGGACATTCGCATCGTCACTCGCGAGCACGGCGCGGTGATCGTCAGGTGTGAGCACGGCAATCGTCGAGCTTGTTTCCGTGAGCCCATACGCATTCACGAAATCCACGTGCGGCAGCAGACGCAACGCGCGCTCGATCGTCGCCGCCGGCATCGGGCCACCACCGTACGAGAGGTGGCGCAGGTTCGGCAGCGATTCTCCCAGCGACTCGAGCACGTCGAGCACACGCCCGAGCATCGTCGGCACGACCATGGCGTGTGTAACCTTCTCATCGCGCACGGTCGTCACCCATTCTTCGGGCGTGAACGCCTGCAGGTGCACGACGCGCCGGCCGAGGTACGTCGACGTGAGGACGGCCGACACGGCCGCGATGTGATACGGCGGCACGCTGACGAGCGCGGCTTCATCCTCCGCGGCACCCATGAACTCGAGTGTCGAGATCACGTACGAGGTCAGGTGCTTGTGGCGCAGCACGGCGGCCTTGGGCTCGCCCGTGGTGCCGCTCGTGAACAGCAGCACGGCGATGCCCTCTGCATCCGCGGCAGCCTCTACGTCGGGCGGCGGCGCACTGGCCCGCGCCTCGAATTCCGAACGCTTGACGATCTTGACACCCTCGACACCGGTCACGCGAGGAACGATGTCATCGTCGACGATCGCGATGCTGGGTGCCGTGCGGGCAAGGATCTTGCGCAGGTCGGCGTCGGGAAGCCGGTAGTTGAGCGGTGCGAATGGCTTGCCCGCGAGGCCGGCCGCGAACAGCGCGAGTGGAAAGGCCGCCGAATTGAGGCCGAGATAAACGAGCGTCTGCGCCGAGGGATCGCCAGCGAGCCAGGCCGCCGCAGCGCGCGACTGGTCGAGCAGCGTGCCAAAGGACAGGCCGCCGGCACGCGAGCCAACCGCGATGCGGTCGGCCAGCCCCGATCCCGCCATCTCGAGCAGCAGCGCCGTGTGCATCGGGATCAGTCCGACGACGGCAACTGTACGGTCTGCCGGATCACGAGCGCACGGCCATCGACGCTCAGCGTGCCCTGGCCCGCCTTGGTGCACAGCACCTCGAGTCCGGCGGCATCGTCGCCGTAACGCTTGCCGAGCAGGCTGCCGCCGTCCTGGCCTGACTTGCAGCTGGCGTCCGCCGGCTTGGCGGCGTTGTGCGCCAGCATCGAGTCGCCACCGCATTGCAGTTCGGCTTCCGATTTGGGTGGCTTGACGACGACGACTTCGGTGTCGCATACAGCGCTCTTCCAGCGCGAGCCCGGTGGAATTTTCATCGCTTCATCGCTCCTCGCGTCGCCTGCGCGCGCGTCAAAGTTGCAGCAGTTGCTTGCCCAGGTTGGCGCCACTGAAGATGCGCATCAACGCCTTCGGCGCCTGTTCGAATCCGGTCGCCACGTCCTCGAGCGGCTTGAGGCTGCCGTCGCGCACCCAGGCTTCGAGCCGCCGGTAGGCAACCGCATAGTGCTGCTCGTAATGCATGACCAGGTAACCCTGGATCGTCGAGTTCGTGAACACCACGTTGAAATAATTCTGCGGGCCGGTCTGCGCGGCGCTGCGTGGATCGTCGTTGTAACGGGAAATCGCGCCGCAGATGACCACGCGCGCACCGAACGCGAGACGCGCGAGCAGATCGTTCAGGATCGGACCGCCCACATTGTCGAACACCACGTCGATGCCTTGTGGCGCAAGTTCGCGCAACCGCGAGCGCACCTTTTCGGTCTTGTAGTCGATCGCGGCATCGAAGCCCAGTCGCCCGACCAGCGCGTCGCACTTGGCCTTGCCACCCGCGATGCCAATCACCTTGCAGCCCGCGAGTTTCGAGATCTGGCCGACGATCGAACCCACGGCGCCCGCCGCGCCCGTGATCACGACCACGTCGCCGGGCTTCGGCTTGCCGACGTGCAGGATGCCCATGTACGCGGTGAGTCCCGTCATGCCGACGGCGCTGAGCGCGGCCGTGGCCGGCAAGCCCTCGGGCACGCGCCGCAACTGCGTAGCATCGATCGCACGATGTTCGGTCCAGCCGAGTGGACCACTGACCGTTGCGCCTTCCGGCAGATCCTTCGACCGCGACTCCACCACGACGCCCGCGCCGTCGCCAGGCATCAGGCCGCCGATTTCGGTCGGATTCGCATAGGACGCGACATTCTCCATCCAGCCCTTGAGCGCCGGATCGAAACTCAGGTGCGTCGTTCGCACCAGCACGTCGCCTTCCCGCAGCGCCGGCACCGGCGCCGTCTCGAGCGTGAAATCCGTGTCCTGCAGTTCGCGACCGATGGGTCGCGCTGCAATCACCCAGCGACGCGTCTGGCGGACGTTATTCATCGATGCCTGTCGTCGTATTCGTAGCTCATGTCGCTGCCGGTCGCCACGTCAGAGGACATCCGGGTCAGACCGCGCCGGCCCGCTGCGCCTCGAGCCAGGCCGCGCGCGCGAGGGGTTTGACGTCCTGGCCCATCAAAGCTGCGTCCTGCGAAACGCCCGTGCCGTCGCGCAACCGGCCGGCGATGCCCTGCTTGATGGCCGCGACACGGAACAGGTTGTAGGCACGGTAAAACCCCACGTTCTCCGGGATCGGCAACCCCGCCCTCTCGCAGTAACGCTCAAGGTATTCCTCGAACGATGGAATGCCTAGTGCCGCAAGGTCACGCGCTTCGAGCGAGCCGCGAAGATCGGTGTTAACGGGCCGGTACCATTCCATCATGTGGTACATCAGGTCGCCGAACGGATGGCCGATCGTCGACAGTTCCCAGTCCAGCACGGCCGCCACTTCCGGCCTGGTCCGGTGCACCAGCACGTTGTGGAACGAAAAATCGCCGTGGATCAGTCGAGCCGTGTCGTCGGCCGGGATCGCGCCGGGCAACCAGGCCATGACTTTCTCCATCTCGGGCAGTTCTTCGGTCTTCGACGACTCGTACTGCTGCGACCACCGCGTGATCTGCCTGGCGAAGTAGTTTCCCGGCCGACCAAAATCCTCGAGGCCGAGACCCACGTAATCGATGCGATGCAGCGCCGCGAGCGTCGCGTTGACCGAATCGAACACGCGGGTGCGCTCGTCAGGGGTCAGGTCGGGCATCGAGCAGTCCATGAAGACGCGGCCCGGCACGTGGCTCATCACGTAGAACATGGTGCCGACGATCGACTCGTCGTCGCTGATCACCAGCGCCTCGGGCACCGGAAATCCGGTGGACCCGAGCGCCCGCATGACGCGGAATTCGCGGTCCACCGCGTGCGCCGACTTCAGCAGCTTGCCTGGCGGCTTGCGGCGCAGCACGTACGACCGGCTCGGTGTCGTGAGCAGGTAGGTCAGGTTGGACTGGCCCGCTTCGAACTGCTTGACCTGCAGCGGACCCGCGAAGCCGGGCACGTTCGCGTACAGGAAACTTTCGAGGCGGGCGGCGTCGAAGCCGTGACCTGCCTTCACCTCGACGGTCTCTCCCAGGTATTTCTTGCCGCCCGTGCTCATGTGGTGCATCCGGTAATTGGTGTCGGGCCCGTCGTCAGCGAATGCCGCCCGAGAGTTCGATGACGGCACCCGTCGTGTAGCTGGAAAAATCGCTCGCGAGATACAGCGCTGTGGTGACCGCTTCCTGCGGGCGGCCGATCCGGCGCACGGCGGAGTCCGAGGTCTTGTCGAGTTGCTCGCGCCACGCCTTGGATACGTCGGTCCAGAACGGCCCGGCCATGATTGCATTGACGCGCACTGCCGGCCCGTATTCGAGTGCCTGGCCACGCGTGACGATATTGAGCGCACCTTTCGCGCCGGCGTACGGCCCGAATTCGGGCAACGGCCGGATCGAGCCGGTGCTGGTCACGTTGATGATGCTGCCCTTGCCTGCCTGCACCATGCGGGCGCCCACCAGGGCGGTGAGCCGGAACGGCCCCTTGAAGTTGACGTCGATGACCTTGTCGAACAGGTCTTCGGTCACGTCGATCGAGGCGCCGGCCACCGGCGACATGCCTGCGTTGTTGATCAGCACGTCGATCTTGCCGAACTCGGCATACGCCGCATCGACCAACCCGGGCAGATCGTCCCACTTGCCCATGTGGCAGGCGTAGGGCAGCGCGCGTCGGCCCATCTCGCGGACTTCCGCGGCTACCGTTTCGCAAGCATCGAGCTTGCGGCTGGCGATCACGACGTCGGCCCCCTGGTCGGCAAAACCCTTCACGAATTCATAGCCTATGCCACGGCTGCCGCCCGTCACCAGCACGACCTTGCCGCTCATGTCGAAATAGTTCGTCATTGGTCTTCTGCTCCGGGTCGAACGGTCTGCGGCCGGCTACGCAAGGCCAGTCGCGGGCATGCTCGGGGAGCAGGACGGGCGCTGTACGGCTGGCGGCAGGTTCCGGCAGCAGCGATCATGCCAACGTCCTGGTGCACCACCTCGAAGGGCGGCGGGTTCGGCACCGTGGCCTGCAGAAACGCGGCGCGCGGAGCCCCCGAACCGAACGCTTTCTTTTTACACGCTCGTCATGTTTCAATCAAGCATAATATGCGCATATTTAGAATCCGGGTGCAGCGGGCATCATAGGAGCCGGATGCGGGTCATGCGGGCGCGGTGTCGTCGTAGCGCGCATCTGCAATAACGAGCGGGGAATCCAGCAATGTTCAAACCTTTCGACCTGACCGGCCACGTCACCCTCGTGACGGGCGGCAACGGTGGCATTGGGCTCGGCATGGCCGAAGGCCTCGCGCAGGCGGGCGCCGACGTGATGATCTGGGGCACGAACCCCGCCAAGAACGCGAGCGCCGTGGAACGGCTCGCGCAACATGGCACCAGGGTGCAGTCGCGCATCGTCGACGTTTCCGGTGAGCAGGTCGTCGCCGATGCGATGCAGGAAGCCGTGCAGGCCATGGGTCGCATCGATTCGGTGTTCGCGAATGCCGGCACCAGCAACGAGTACCCGTCGTTCCTCGACATCGGCGGCGACAAATACCGTCGCGTCATGGGCATCAATCTCGATGGCGTCTTCTGGACTGTCCGCGAAGCCTGCCGTCACATGAAGGCTCGCGCCACCGCCGGCGATGCCGGCGGCTCGATCGTCGTGGTCTCCAGCATGGGTTCGCGCTTCGGCACGGCGCGCAACGAGGACTACGGCGCGGCCAAGAGCGGCGTCAACGGCATCACGCGCGGCGTGGCGGTCGAATTCGCGCGTTATGGCATCCGCTGCAACTCGTTGCTGCCGGGATGGGTCGCCTCGGAATTGACGAAACCGCTGCAGGAAAGCGACGCGTTCACCGATAAGGCGATTGCCCGCGTGCCCATGCGCCGCTGGGGTCGGCCGGAGGAACTCGCAGGCATTGCGGTGTATCTTGCGAGCCCGGCCAGCGCCTTCCACACCGGCGACGAAATACTCGTGGATGGCGGTTATGCCGTCTTCTGACCTTGGCTGGCGGAGCTGACATGAGCGATCTCGAAAGTTTTCGACTCGAAGTGCGCGACTGGATCGCGCGCAACTATCCCGACTCGATGCGGTCGGCCTTGCAGGTCGACGGCGACGACACGCCGTGGGGCGGGCCGCGGACGCGCTACACCAACCCCGACGTGAAATTATGGCTGCAGCGCATGGCTGCGCGCGGCTGGGTCACGCCGGACTGGAAGCCCGAACATGGCGGCGCCGGCCTGTCACCCGACGAGACCCGCGTGCTGCGCGAAGAACTCGCCGCTGCCGGCTGCCGCCCCGCCGTTTTCTCGTTTGGCTTGATGATGCTGTCTCCCGTGCTGCATGAATTTGCGAGCGAAGAGCAGAAGCAGCGATTCCTGCCCGGCATTGCGCGTGGCGAGGCCCGGTGGTGCCAGGGGTATTCCGAGCCCGGCGCGGGCTCGGACCTGGCGGGCCTGAAAATGAAGGCCGAGGACATGGGCGACCACTGGCTCGTCAACGGCCAGAAAATCTGGACTTCGTATGCCGACTTCTCGGACTGGATCTTCTGCCTCGTGCGCACGAACTCCGAGTCGAAGCACGGCGGCATCTCGTTCCTGCTGATCGACATGACGAGCCCTGGCATCCAGCCACGGCCGATCCAGCTGATTTCCGGCAAGTCGCCATTCTGCGAAGTCTTCTTCGACAACGTCCGCGTGCCGAAGGAAAACCTGGTCGGCAAGGTCGGCGAAGGCTGGAAGATTGCCAAGCGCCTGCTGCAATACGAACGCACGAATATTTCGTCCGCGGTGCAGTCCGGCCTGGGCGGCACGCCTTCCGGCCAGTCACTCGCGCAACTGGCGAAGCAATACGGCGGCGAGTCGGATGGACGCATCGCGGACAGCCATCTCCGCAAATCCGTCGCGAAGCACGAGATGCACAGCGAAGCCATTGCCTTGACGATCCGGCGCGTGGCCGAGGAATCCGGCAAGGCAGGCCCGTCCGCGGCCTCGTCGATCACGAAGGCGCTCGGCGCGCAGCACAACAAGGACAAGCACGAATTGATGCTGGAGATCATGGGCCAGGCCGCGCTCGGCTGGGAGGGCGCGCCATTTTCCGATGAGGCCGTCGCCATCTGTCACAACTGGCTGCGCTCGAAAGGCAACTCGATCGAAGGCGGCACCAGCGAAATCCAGATCAACATCGTCGCCAAGCAAGTGCTTGGCTTGCCAGACTGAGGTAGCCACGTGGGACTCGTCCTCGACAGCGACCAGGCGCTGCTGCTCAACTCCGCACTCGATTTCGCGCGCACGCGCCTGCCGGTCGCGAACCTGCGTCAGTTGCGTGATTCCGGCGATCCGACGGGTTTCGACCGGGCCGCCTGGAAGGAAATGGCAGATCTCGGTTGGACCGGCATGCTGATTCCCGAAGACCTGGGCGGCAATGGGTTTGGCTATTACGGTCTTGGCCTCGTCACCGAAGCACTGGGACGCACGCTGGCAGCGTCGCCGATGTTCTCGACCGTCGTGCTGGCCGGTACGGCGCTGGCGCAGTTGCCGGACCACCCGGAGGCGCGCGCCTTGCTCGGCAAGATCGCGGCCGGCGACGCCGTGGTTGCGTTCGCTGCCGAGGAAACACCCTCGCACCAGCCGACCCACGTGGCGACGACGGCGCGTCGCCAGGGCGATGGCTATGTGCTGAACGGACACAAGCGCTTTGTCGTCGACGGTCACGTCGCCGACACATTGGTCGTCGTTGCACGTACCAGCGGCGCCACGGGCGATGCCGCCGGATTGTCACTGTTCCTGGTCGATGCCAACGCGAAAGGAGTGGTCCGCCGTCGGCTCAGCATGACGGACAGCCGTAACAGCGCAGACATTGAACTGAAAAATGTCGAGGTGGGCTCCGGGGCATTGCTCGGCAAGGAAGGCGCGGGCGCAGCTGTACTCGATCATGTCTATGACCGCGCCCGGATCCTGCTCGCGGCTGAGATGTTTGGCATGGCGCAGGAGCTGTTCGAGACCACGCTCGCCTACCTGAAACAGCGCACCCAGTTTGGCGTGCTGATCGGCACGTTCCAGGCACTCAAGCACCGCACCGTGTACATGTACACGGAGCTCGAGCTATCGAAGTCGGTGCTCTACGAAGCGCTTACGGCGCTGGACGATGGCCGCGAAGCCGACGTGCCACGCCTCGCGTCCGTCTGCAAGGCGCGGCTCAACGATGCGCTTGCAGCTGATCTCGAACGAAGCCGTGCAGATGCACGGCGGCATCGGCGTCACGGACAACATCGACGTCGGTCTCTTTCTGAAGCGCGCGCGCGTCGTCCAGGCGATGCTTGGCAATGCGTCGTTCCACCGCGATCGCTACGCCGCCTTGCAAGGATTCTGAGGGCGGTCTGGTTTTTGCAGGCTGAAGCGCATCTTCTGGTCCGTCTGCGGTGCAATGCTGGCGGGCGCCTCGCCTGGTTTCTACTTCGGTCCTGACACCAGGTTCAGCTGACCGCCCGTGACGATCTCGGGATCCGATGACGCCTTGTGGTCCATCACGCTGCTCAGGTAGTAGCGCCGGCCACCCTTGAACCACGAGGCTTTGCGCAGCAGGCTCGTCACCTCGATGATTCCCGAGTGCTCCTCGGTCTGCGTGTGGTAGGTCGGTGAGCCCAGCGTGAAGAACGCGGAATTCGAACTCAGCACCTGCACGGCCGCGAGCGGGTCGCCCGGTTTGATCTTCCACGTCTTGGCGAGATAGGGCGTGCTGCCATTGTCTTCCTGCGTGAGCACTTCGCCCACGCTGTTGACGGTCATGTTGTCGAACGAGCGCGCGGTCTGGCCGTCCTTGCCGGTGAGTGCCGCGGAATCGACGACGAGTTCGATCGTGCCGCCGGTGGGCCATGTCGTGTCGTAGAAACGAAGCTTGTACACGCGCGCCGTCTGCGTGTCCGTGCCCGTGACGTTGAAGTAAAAATTCTGCGAGTCGGAAGGGTCCCAGCTGCCATCCTCGGGCCGCGCGAACTGCGTGACGCGGGCCGCGTCGCTGGCCGTCTCGAGGGCGCTACCGGTGCCGAGCGCCGCGGAGGAAACGTCAACCAAGCCGAAACGGCCGGTGATCGCGCCGTTGTTTTCCTCGAACACTTCCCCGTTGCCGTAGTTGAGGCCGCCGTCGAACACCTTGACGCCGTAGAGCTTGCCGCCGAGCAGGCCCGCCTTCTGGAGCGGCGTACCGGTGGATTGCTTGTTGCCGACGTAGACGTAGAGCTGGCCGGGATCGTTGTCATTGAGCCCGATGACGACGGTTTGCGGACTCGCGAACGGACGGACCAGGATGTTTTCCCAGGACGTGTGGCCCATATACGGCAATTGATAGGACGTGCCTTTCTGCGGGCCGCTGATGAAGTGCGCAAAGGCGCGGCCTTCGGTTCCCGATTCTTCGCCGTTCAGGAACACGCGCCCCGTATAGCCCTTGCCGCTGGCGGCGTCGTAAAGCGCCGCCGGCGGCGGCAAGCTGGCCGAACAAAGCTTTTCGAAGAGCGTCGTGCCGGTCGTGTCCTGGTACGTCTTGGTCGTGTTGTTCCACGTCCAGACCTTGCGGATGAGGTCCTCGCCGCTCAGCACTTTCAGACTTTCGAGCGCGATGGTCCATTGCGAAATGAAGGACCCCTTCTGGCCGTGCGCACGGGCGATGCCCACATCCGCATCGAGCTCGTGGTCCATGTACACAGTCATGTAGAGTGGTGGTGTCGATGTACTTTTTCAGGTTCGGGTCCCATCGTCCGGCGATCGCGCCCATGCCATCGCCGTTGCCGACCAGGCGATACCCATTATTTTCGGCAGGGTCGCTCGCCGTGATCAGCGACGTGGCGGTCCAGCCCGTCGCAGTCGGCGTGAAATAGGACGGCAGGGAGCTGGTCGGCCCCTGCACGGGTTCGGCGGCGTGAACGCTCACGCATGCGAAGATGGCGGCGACTGCCGCCGGGACCCTGGAACCTCTACACATCGATCGCTCCTTCATCATGCCCGCCATTGCTGGTTGATCTGCGTCGACCTTCGCTCGCCCAATTCATCGACGCGGCGACATCCGCTCGTCATCGAACGCGGACCGCACCGCTAGCCTTCCGGGTTGCAGCCCATAAATCAAGCGGTCGGACCGACAGAGCTTGTGGGACACTGCAATTCGCTTGAACATAACGCAGCCGCGGAGATACCGGGCCTTGCCGTTCAAGCGGGATCGCCTGACGCTGTCAATAATCGCATCGTGGTGGCTTCCGGTCGATTTGTTACCGCAGCCTGTCCATGGTTCCTTATTCTGGCGGATCCTCAGTCCTGCGCACCAGCACACTTCCGACCTTCTGGTTCGTCGACAGCTTCAATCGCGACGCGTCGTCCCCGCGTCCCCACGTGCGCCAAGACCGCCTGCCAGCTCGCGGCCAAATGTCATCGATGCGAGCAGGAAAAACACGCCGCCGAGTGCGGCCGACAGCGACGCTGCACCTAGCGCGTAACGCAGGGCATCAGTGCCGAAACGCGGTGTCAGTGCGTCGCTGATCACGCCGGTCAGGAACGGCCCGAGTGCGACACCGACCACACCTGCCAGCACGACATTGTTCGACGCTGCCAGTGCGCGCAGGCTCGGCGGCACCAGCGATTGTGTCGCGGCGGCCTGGGGTGAAACGAACGCATTCAACAGCATCACCGCGACGGCGCCGAAGGCCAGCGAGACCCAGACGTCCGTGGCGAAGAACTGCAGCAGCATGAATGGCACGACCGCGATGCACGCGAGGCCGGGCAACCGCAGATACCACTGCGGGTTGCGGCGGCCGAGACGGTCGGACACGATGCCGCTGGCGAAGAGTCCCACGGCCCCGGCGCCGCCTGCGAGCAGCGCCAGCCAGAACGCCATCTGGGCGAGCGACATGCCGAACACGCGGCTGTAAAAGGGCGCATTCCAGAGCAGCACGGCATTCAGTGGATAGGCCGTGAACGCGCCGCCCAGCGCCTGCAAGCGGAACGTGCGTGAATTCCAGAGGGTGCGCAGGCTGTCGGCGAATGGCGGCGCCGTGGCGTCGCGGTGATCGGCGGCGGCACCCGGGTGCGCGCCCTGGCCGCCGCGAGGCGGTTCGCGCAGCGTAAACAACACGATCGGCGCCAGCACGAGTCCTATGACGCCGAGCAGCATGAACGTGTGGCGCCAGCCGATCGCCGCACTCAGCCACCCGCTCGAGGCGATGCCGATCAGCGTGCCCAGTGGGAAGACCAGTGCCCAGGTCGAGATGGCTCGCGCGCGCTGCTCGAACGGAAAATAGTCCGCGAGCATCGCGTGCGACGCAGGCACGCAGCCGGACTCGCCGATAGCGACGCCCATGCGCAGGATCACGAGCGTAGCGAAACTGCCGGCGAAGCCGCAGCCGAGTGTCATCAGGCTCCACACCGCGAGTGCGCCGGCGATCACATAGCGCCGCTGCGTGATGTCGGCGAGTCGCGCGATCGGCACCGTCATCGTCGTATACAGCAACGAAAACGCGAGGCCGGTCATGATGCCGAGCTGCGTGTCGGTGAGGTCGAGTTCGGCCTTGATCGGGACCTGCAGGATCGACATGCAGAGCCTGTCGATGTAATTGAACAGGCCGACGACCATCAACACGCCGAGCGCGTACCAGCGATTCCCCGCCGTTCGCGCGACCGCAGCGGTGGTGATCGCCGTCACGCCACCGTCTGTTTGCTGCGGCTGCCTGGGGCCGGCGGCGATTCCGGCGGCCCCGCGAAGCACTGTGCGATCGACATCCATTCCTGCGCGATCGCTCCGGTGACGCGCAGGCTCGTGTCCCTGACGTTGCGCGTCTGCGTGACGACGCGACAAAAGTCCACGGCCGAGCCCACGATGCGGTCGTTGCCGGCGGGATCGTTCCATTCCCAGGTGGCCCCCGAGGGGCTCGTCAGCTGCACGAACGGTTTTACGGCAGGCACTTCGCGACGATTCACCGTGAACGTCCAGCCGAACGTGTTGACGCCCATCACGGCGATGTTGCGCAGGCGATCGTGCTCGACGCGCTCGATTCCCAGCGAGTCGAAGACTGCCTGACCGTGTGACCAGGTCTCCATCTGACGCGCGCTCATGAACGAACGCGCGCTCATGTCGGGACCGGCCCAGGCGAGTCGCAGGTTCGGATCGAGCGGCTGGTAAATATCGGCGAGTTTTCGATACTGCTCGCGCCAGCGCTCGAGCAGTGCGGCCCCCGTGCAGCCGGCAAGCCAGTCACGCGTGTATTCGGTCAGCGTCATGCCACCGGCGCGACCCGCAAAGATCTGCTTGAAGAATGCCTGGATTCGTCGCGGCTGCGTGCAGCGAGCTCCGCGGCGTAGTCGAACAGATTCAGGTGCCCGAGGATGTCGTCGAAGGTCCACGACTTGAACTGCGTGGGGCGCTGCCAGGCGGCCGCCGGCGCCGCGGCCAGCGCCGCATGCAGCGCATCGCACTCGTCGCGAAAATCGTGGCCTGCGCGAGTCCCGTTACGGCTGCGGTCATTGCAGCACCCCCTTCTCGCGCAGTTCGACGATCCGGGCCGCATCGTAGCCGAGGAATTCGCCGAGCACTCTTTCGTTGTCGCGACCGAACGTCGGCGCCGTGCGTTCGTAGGTGGCCGGTGTGTCGCTCGAGCCGATAGCGCGCCGATTCGAACACGGATTCGCCCATGAGCGGATGCGACATGCGGACGAAATGTCCACGCGCTTGCAGCTGGGGATCGTGCATGAAATCTGCGCTGGCAGCGACGCGATGGGCCGGCACGCCGAGCGCCTGCAGCTGCGCCTCGATCTCGGCCGCCTCATGCTGCGCGGTCCACGCATCGATGATCGATTCCAGTGCGTCTTCGTTCTGCTTGCGCGCCGCAAGCGAGGTGAACCTCGCATCGTTCGCGAGGTCGACGCCACCGATGATCGTCGCGAAGGCCTGCCACTCCGCATCGGTGCGAACCGCGATGGCCACCCATGAATCCTCGCCGGAGGCCGTGAAGACTCCGTGTGGCGCAAACGCCGTATCGCGATTGCCTTGCGCGGCGGCGATCGCGTCCCGTCGCGGAATATTCGGCGATCTGGGGAGCCAGGAACGTAACGCCTGCTTCGGCTTGCGAGACATCGATGAAGCAGCCTTCGCCCGTGCGTTCCCGGTGATCGAGGGCCGCGAGCAACGTGAAGAGCCCGAAACGCGGACCGACGTAATCCGTGTAGGGTCCGAAAGGGCCGACGGGCATTTCACCGACACCGCCGACCAGCATCTGGAAGCCGGCGAGCGCCGCCCCGACGTTGCCATAACCCGTCATCTGCGAGAGCGGCCCGGTTTGTCCCATCAGCGCCGTGCTGACCATGATCAGCCGCGGATTGAGTTCCTTGAGTGTCGCGTAGTCGAGCCCGAAGCGACGCATCTGTCCGGGCATGAACGACTCGACGATGACATCGGCCCAGCAGGCGAGCTCGCGCGCGATGCTGCGGCCTTCGTCCTTGCCCAGGTCGAGCGTCAAGCCGAACTTGTTCGCGTTGCAGTTTTCGAACAGCACGGACTGCTGCGGATCCATCTTGCCCTGCGGGAACGGGCCCATGAGCCGCGCCGTCTCGATGCGTCGTGACGATTCGACGCGTACGACCGTGGCGCCGAAATCGGCGAGTGCGCGGCCGATCAACGGGCCGGCAACGACCCATGCCAGGTCGAGCACCTTGAGTCCGGCCAGCGGGGCCGCAAGCGCCTTCGACATCGTCAGCGGTGCGCTTGACCATCAGACGACTCCCTGCGCGCGCAGCCGCTCCAGCTCGTCACGACTCAGCCCAAGGCGGCCGAGGTAAATGTCCGCGTTGTGCTCGCCAACGGCCGGCGCAGCCGTGAGAGGGACGAATGCTCCCTCACACCCGGTGGCGAAGTAGGCCGGCAAGGTTCGGTCGCGACCAGCCTCCGTAACGCGCGCATAGAAACCGCGCGCTGCAAAATGTTCGCTGGTCGCGAGATCCGCGACCGTGTATGCCGGTGCCATCAGGATGCTGCGCTCGAGCGCGATGGCCAGTAATTCGGACTTCGTGAACCGCGCCACGAAGCGGCCGACCATTTCGCGGGCCTCGGTCAGTTCTTCCTCGCTGATCTCGTCGTTCTGCAGCTGCGCGGGCAGCTTGACCCAATCCCAGCCGTGATACTTCTCGGGCAATGCGCCGTGCTCGCGCATCCAGGCAAAGATCTTGTTGGCCGAGCCGCCCGCGGCCGGTCCGATGCCCATGTGAAGTTCCAGCAAGCCGTCCTTGACTGGCCATTTGCTGCGTCGAGTGCGTGCGCCCGAGCCGCTCAGGTCGAGCGATTTCTTCTTGCTCTTGGGTTCGGCGCGCAGCTGGAAATTGCCATGTCCTACCGCGGCGGCGAGCGTCGTGGAAAGCGTGCAGAGTGCGGCCCCCTGCTGTGCCGAGACATCCACGTGCTGGCCGTGTCCGGTGCGGCGACGCGCGAACAATGCCAGCAACGCCCCGGAAGCGGCATCGGCCGCACCATGCAGGTAAGCCTGCGGAATGCTGAGCCGCAGCGGCCTGCCATCGTGACCCCGGTTGGGTGACAACGGCCCTGCCGCCGCCCACACGATCAGTTCGGTTTCGGCGAAGTTCGCTTTCGGACCGTCGCTGCCGAAGGGCGTCATCGACACGTGGACGACTCGCGGATTGGCAGCACGCAGGTCCGCATAGCCGAGTCCGAGGGCGAGCATGACGCCCGGAGCGGCTGATTCGAGCACGACGTCGGCCTGCGCGACGAGACGCAGGAACAGGTCGCGACCGGCCGCGACGTCGAGTGCGCAGGTGATGCCGCGCTTGCCCGACGCGTACGCCGACCAGAAGAGCGATTGCGATCCTGCCGGTGCGGCCTCGTCGAGCGGACCGACATTTCGCGCCGGGGAACCACCGGGTGGCTCGACCTGGATCACCTCGGCGCCGAGTCGTCCGAACATCCAGCCTGCCAGCAGGCCACGTTCATCCGTGAGGTCGAGCACCCGGTACGGCGACAGGAAGCCACCGGCGACCGGCGAAGTTTCTGCGTGGCCCATGACTACCCTCGCCTGCAATCGCCGTCGCCTTCAGCGCCACTCGATGAGTTGCGAAAAAATCGCCGGCGTCTGCGAGCGGTAGAATTTGATCATGCGATGAGTGTGCTCGAGCATGGCCTTCTCGGCGGCGGCGATGTCGCCTGCAAAAACTGCCGCGGCGATCTCGCGGTGGTCGGCTTCTGCCGCCGCATGGAACGGCCTGCTGTCGGTCATTGCCATCACGTGCTCGGTAAACACCAGGCCGACGGCGTCGGCCAGCAGGCACCACACCGAATTCTTGCTGACCGCGACCAGCAGCCGATGAAAATCCTGCAGTGCCTCCACCTTGTTGCCCAGGCGCGGCATCTGATTGCCGCAGGCCTGCTCCAACGAATCGTTGATGGCTTGCACTTCCAGCTTCGTGAGCTTGCGGGACGCGGCAACGCCCGCGACTTGCGGGTAGACGATCAGCATCACGTCGGTAAGATCTTCATACGTGGCGCCGGCCAGGCCAAAGTAAAGCGTCAGCATGCGCGCCAGGTTTTCCGCAGTGGCGGCGCCGACGACGGGCCCACCTTTCGCGCCAGCGCGGATCCGCACCAGTCCCTGCACTTCGAGCAGGCGCAGCGCCTCGCGCAGCGAAGCCCTGCCTACCTCGTAGTGCTGCAGCATGCTGGCTTCGGGCGGCAACGAATCGCCCGCCTTCATGCCCCCTTCGGAAATATCGAGGATGATGTCCCGGGCGATGAGTTCGGACGTTTTCAGGATACGCCGGTCGCGTCGCATTCCAGACCTCGGCGCCATCATGCGCGGCATCGTTTTCGGCTTGTCCCGCGCTGGCATTTTCAATGTGGCAGCCCGGCTCTTTGTTGTCGTCGTTTTCCGCACCAGTCGCCCCTGCATCGCTGCGCCTCGCAGCGGGGCGAATGATCCTCGCGTCTCGACTATTCAGCAACCGCGTCGCGGAAAACGACGCGGCGCTCCAGTAAATCCTCGATGCGTTTCTCGCCGTACCCAAGTTCGCGCATGATTTCGACGGAGTGCTGGCCTAATCGGGGTGCCGGGCCTTTGCGCTGCCCGGGCGTCTCCGAAAGCTGCACGTACATGCCGATCTCACGAATCGGGCCGAATGGCGACTCCGCGTGCTCGAACATCCTGCCGCTTTGCTCAAACCATTTTTCAAAGAAGAGACGCGGCAATACGGGTTCGGATGCTGGAATCTCGCAAGGTACCCGGTGCGACCGCAGTGTTTCAAAGGCCACCGCCGACGTCATGCGGCCAAATCGTTCTGTCAGTTCGGCGGCTAACGCCGCGGCGTGTTCACGACGACCGGCGGCGTCTGCGCACTTCTTGACGAGCCCGCCGGAAAGTTTTACAGCAGCGGCAAGGCGTTGAAACGCGCCGTCGCCGACCGCCGCAATGCACAGATAGCCATCCGCCGTTGGATAAAGGCGGTACAGCGGTCCCCAGCCCATCTGTTCGTGGTCGAGTTGCAGGGTGTCGATCGACTCGCCCTTCGGACCCAGAAAGTGATGCGAGGTCACGAACAGGCTCGAGTGCAGCTGCGGGCTTTCGATGTACTGGCCCGCGCCGGTTTTCGCGCGGTGTTCCAGGCCCATCAACACAGCCGTCGCACCCAACAGGCCGTTGTAGTAGTCCTCGTTGCCTTCGACGCTGCGCACCGGTGGATTGCCCGTGCCGGCCCCCTCGAACAAGAGACCCGTGAATCCTGAAATGAGTGGCGCGAAAGCCTTCAGATGCGCCTTGGGACCGCTCGACCCATATCCCGGCAGATAGCAGTAAATGAGTTGCGGGTTGATCGCTGCCAGCGACTTGTAGTCGATCGTCAGCTTCTCGGCTTTGCCTGGACGCTGGTTGTGGACGACCACGTCGGCAGTGCGCACGAGATCGTGCGCGAGTGCGCGCCCGTCGGGCGACTTCAAGTCGATGACGAGGTTGCGCTTGCCGCGCTGGCACGCTTCGAATGGATTCGGCAGCGGCCGCATCTGGTCGCCGCCCGGAGTCTCGATCGCAATGACGTCCGCGCCAAGGTCGGACAGGATCTTCGAGCCGTAGGGCGTGGCGAAGAACGAGCCGAAGTCGAGCACACGGATACCTTGCAATGCGTGCTGCAAAGGCTTCGTGGGCGTGGAGTCGGCCAGTGCTTGCGGGGCTGCCGCGGCGCGCGCGCGGACCTCCGGATTGTGCTCGCCGACGCGCGGCGCAGGACGCGGCCGGTCAACCGGCGCGCCGGAGAACTTCAGTGGGGGCGCGGACTGTCGCAAGCGCCCGAGGGTCGGATGCTCGACATCCATCGCCGCATCGGCGTGCACGACCTGGTCGTCGGCCAGCACTTCGCCGGGGCGCGTGACCGGCAGCGCGGCCAGGTCCTCCGCATGGAACAGTTCGATCCATTCCTGCCGCGGGCGCAGCTTGAACGCCTCTGGAATGTAGTCGCGCGCAATCACCAGTTCTTCGTCGTTGAGCGGGACCGCCATCTCCGAGCCGTGCGTGACGGTCTGCGTGATGTCCCCGAAGCCGAACAGCTCCATCGTGCGCTTGAAGCCGCCCTGGCCGCCGGTGTGAATCTGGATGTATTCCCCGTCGCCGCATTCGAAACACGCCGTGATCAGTCGCTTGCGGCCGAAACCCGTGCGCTTGCCGCCGGTGGACTCGACGTACGAGATGTTCTTGGGATGAAACCAGTAATTCATCGGGCTCTGCGACAACAGTCCGTCGAACAGCGACGCATCGACCCGTTGCCCGCGACCGGTCACGCGCCGCGCACGGACGGCGGCCAGCACGCCGATCGCGGCCACGAAACCCGTGCCGTAACAGATATGGGGATGGCCAAGGAAGATCGGGCCTTCGCGACCGGCACTCGGTTGCTCGGTCATGACGCCAAGCTTCGCGGCGACGAGCGCGTCATAACCCGGCTCATCACGCCACGGGCCTTCGCGGCCATACGCCGTGATCGAGCAGACGATGAGTCTCGGAAACCGCGCACGCAGCGTGCCGTGATCCAGCCCAAGGGTTTCGGCGCGCCCGAACCCGAACGACTCGATGAAGACATCCGCCTGGGCCAGCAGCCCGAACAGGATCTCGCGATCGGCGTCGGCGCCGACGTCCAGTTCCACGCTCTGCTTGCCGCGTTCCCACGCCAGGCGCGCCAACGGGTCCGCGTTGACCCCGGAGCCCGGCCGTTCGACCTTGGTTACGCTCGCGCCATTGTCGGCGAGCAGCAGCGACGCAACGCTGCCAGGCATGCCCCAGCTGGCATCGATGACGGTCATACCCGCGAGCGGTCCCATGCAAGCCCCCTCAAGTGTTGCTGTCGGGGCGGGAATGCCGACCATCCCCGCGTCCGGTGCGATCCATATTCTATGCTAATATTATCTATGTTTCGATAGTTCGAGGAGTGCGCAGTATGCCCATACTTGACCTGTTCCGCCTCGACGGCCAGGTAGCGCTGATCACGGGCGGCGGCGGCGGCCTCGGTGGAGCCATCGCGCGCGCCTTCGCAGACGTGGGCGCCGACGTCGCGCTGGTCGGCCGCACCCGCGCCCCGCTCGAGCTGGTCCAGGCCGAGGTCGAGGCTCGCGGCCGCCGCTGCGCGGTGATTCCGGCCGACGTCACGGACCCGGCTTCGGCAGCGGAGATCGTCAAGGCGACGATCGCGCAGCTCGGCAAGCTCACGATCCTCGTCAACAATGTGGGCGGGCTAGGCGGCGACGAGGCTCCGCGTCCGACGATGGAACTCACCGAACAATCCTGGACGATGCAGGTCGACCTGAACCTGACCAGCGTCTGGCGCCTGACCAAGGCAGCCGTGCCACTCATGACCGAGGGTGGCGTGATCCTGAACATGTCGTCGATCAAGGCCTTTCGCCCGGAAGGCGGCAGCGGCGCTTATGCCGCGGCCAAAGCGGCGCTCAACACGATGACCATGTCGCTGTCGCAGGACCTTGCACCGCGCTTCCGGGTGAACGGTATTGCACCGGGTCCCGTGCCGACCGAGAAGTTCAAGGAGGTGCGCAAGGTCAGCGAGGCCGACTTCGACGAGGTTGCCAGGCAGTGGGGAGTACCGCTGGGCAGGCTCGGCCGCGTCGACGATATCGCCGCGACGGCCCTCTTTCTCGCCTCCGCTGCCGGCAGCTGGGTCACGGGCCAGACGATCATCGTCGCTGGCGGCATGTAAGCGCACGGGGCGCATCGCGCGCTCACGATAAGCAATTGGCACGCGCCACCAGCAGCTGGCTCGGCATGACCTGCGCGGCGCTCGACGGGCCGCGTGCGCTCGAGCCGCGACTTTATCCACGGCCAGACCTTGCTGCGGGCGAGGTGCGGGTGGCGCTGCGTGCCGCGGGCGTCAACTTCGTTGACGCATTGATGACGCGCGGGCTCTACCAGTACAAACCTCCGCTGCCTTTCGTGCCCGGCCTCGAAGCGGCGGGCAACGTTATCGAATGTGGCGCCGGGGTCACCGATTTCGTACCGGGCGATCGCGTGATTGCCAACGTACAGGCCGGCATGTACGCGACCGAAGCGGTGATTGCGGCCACGGCGCTCTGGCGCACCCCCGCGAGCTTCAGCGATGCCGAAGCTGCCTGCTTTCGCGTCGGCGCGCATACGGCGCGTCACGCATTGCGCGAGGTCGGTCGCGTCCTGCCCGGCGCGACCGTACTCGTGCTCGGGGCGGGCGGCGGCATGGGATTGGCGGCCGTCGAGATCGCCCGCCTGCTGGGCGCCACGGTCATTGCCGCCGCGTCCTCGAGCGCCAAACTCGAAGCCGCGGCATCACGCGGCGCACAGCATTTGATCAATTATTCCGCGGCGGCGATGGGTGCGCAGGTCAAGACGATCGCGCCCGGTGGCGTCGATGTCGTCTTCGATCCGGTCGGCGGCGCGTTGTCGGAGGAAAGCATCCGGCTTTGTGCCTGGGGCGGCCGCCTGCTCGCCGTAGGTTTTGCATCCGGCACGATCGGCCGTGTTCCCAGCAACCTGCTGTTGCTGAAGGGCTGCAGCATCATGGGCGTGCGGGCAGGAGAAGCGGTCCGCCGCGAACCCGAACTCGCCACGCGCAGTCGTGATGAACTGCTGGCGTGGGCCGCGCAAGGGCACCTGCGACCGCTCATCGGCGCGACGTTTCAGCTTACGGAGGCGGCGTCCGCCCTGGAAGCACTCGAGAACCGCACCGCCGTCGGTCGCATCGCGCTGTCGATCGACCCGTAGAGCGTCGTTCGCTGCCGCGGCTCGCGACCGATCGAGCGAATCGCCGCTTGCATCGCGATGGCATCCATTTCCTGTCCGTTCACGCCACCCGCCGCGCGAGTGATCGACTCGTTCATCAACACGCCGCCGAAGTCGTTCGCGCCCGCCGCCATCGCCATCAGGGCACCCGCGCGTCCGAGCTTGACCCAGGATGCCTGGATATTCGGCACGAGCGGGTGCAGCACCAGGCGCGCCACTGCGTGCATCAGGATCGCCTCCCGGAAGCTGGGCCCGGAGCGCGCTGATCCGCGTCGCCAGAGCGGCGCCTCCATGTGCACGAACGGCAGCGGGACAAACTCGGTGAAGCCGCCGGTCTCGGCCTGCAGGTCGCGGATCGCGAGCAGATGCCGCGCCCAGTGCACGGGACGCTCGACATGGCCGAACATGATGGTGGCCGTGCTGCGTAATCCGATGCGGTGGGCCGTGCGCATCACGGCGAGCCATTCGGCCGTCGTGACCTTGTCCGGACAGATCGTCGCTCGGACGTCATCGCAGAGAATCTCGGCGGCCGTTCCCGGCAACGTGCGCAGCCCCGCCTGCCGCAACTGCTCGAGGTAGTCCGCCAGGGACAAGCCGAGTGTGCTCGCGCCGTGACTGACTTCGAGCGGCGAGAATGCGTGCACGTGGATGTCCGGGCCGCCGCGCAACGCTGCGTCGAGGATATCGAGGTAGGTGCGACCGGTGTAGTTCGGATGGATACCGCCCTGCAGGCAGACTTCGGTCGCGCCGCGCTCGACTGCTTCCGTCACGCGCTGTGCGATCTCGTGCATCTCGAGTGTGTAGCCCGGCCCACGCAGCGAGCGGGCACCGCGGCCTTTCGCAAATGCGCAGAAGCCGCACGAGTAACTGCAGATGTTCGTGTAATTGATGTTGCGGTTGACGACGTAAGTGATCTCGCTACCGACGGTGTTTGCCCGAAGGTCGTCGGCGGCACGCGTTACCGCGGTGAAGTCCGCGCCGTCCGCGGCAAAGAGTTCAACGATCTCGCGTTCATCGAGCCGCGCACCCGCGAGTGCCCGGTGCAACGGTCCTGCAACCTTGGCAAGCGGTGTGACCTTGCCGCGCACACCGATCAATGCCGCCTGCCGCACCGGCGGCGCATCGCCGGCGCCTGCAGACCAGTCACGATCTTTCAGATAGCCGTCGGCATCGATACGCCGCAGGACCGGAGTGCGAAATGTCGTGTCGAGCCACTGCTCGCCGTGCATCGCAAAGGACGGCACGATCGCCAGGCGCTCGACCAGCCACCTCCCGGCTGCCGTCGTCTGGGCTTCGAGTGCGCCGATCTCGGGCCACGGTGCCTCGGGGTTGACGTGATCGGGAGTGACGGGCGAAACGCCACCCCAGTCGTTCACGCCGGCGGCAATCAGCGGCCCCAACTGGCCGGGACTCAGGTTGGGCGGCGCCTGGATCGACATGCCCGGGCCAAACACGAGGCGCGTGACGGCGATCGTCCAGAGCAGTTCGTCGAGCGTGGGCTCGGGGTGGCGCGCCATGCGCGTGCCCGGCTTGGCCCGGAAATTCTGCACGATGATTTCCTGGATGTGGCCATGGCGCTGGTGCAGGTCGCGAATCGCCAGCAGCGATTCGATCCGCTCACGCCGTGTCTCGCCAATGCCGACGAGCAAACCGGTCGTGTACGGCACGCGCGATTCACCCGCCGCGCGCAACGTGGCCAGTCGTGCGTCGGGATGCTTGTCGGGCGACCGATGATGCGGCCCGCCCTTGGCGCTCAGGCGCACGGCGCTCGACTCGAGCATCGTGCCCATCGACGCCGAGACACGCCGCAGCCGCTCGAACTGCCCGGCCGTCATGCTGCCGGCATTCAGGTGGGGCAGCAGTCCCGTCTGCTCGTGGACGAGGCGCGCACAGTGTTCGAGGTAATCGAGCGTGGTCGCGAAGCCCAGGTCCTGCAGTTCCGTGCGCGCCTGCGCGAAGCGCAACTCGGGCTGGTCGCCGAGCGTGAACAACGCTTCATGGCAGCCCGCGCTGGCGCCGGCGCGAGCGATCGCGAGCACCTCGTCCGGTGAAAGGTACGCGCGTGTCCCCTTGCGAGGCGGACCGGCGAACGTGCAGTAGTGACACACGTCGCGGCATAGCTGCGTCAGTGGAATGAAAACCTTGCGCGAATAACTGACGCGGCGCCCGAAACCCTGCAGCGTCAGCGCCGCCGCGCGGTCCATCAGCGTGGCGAGATCCGTTTGCCCGGCAAGCGCGAGCGCCTCGCTGCGACTCGGCAACTCGTAGCCGCCCAGGTCACCCGGCTCGTCGACGTCCCGCGCGATACCGGGGAGCCGCAACAGTTCCCACGTGACACCCGCGTTGCGCGCGGCCTGCACGTGGGTCGCGCAACTGTCCGGGCCGAAGTGCGGTTCGATCAACGCGGGTAGCTGCACACCGAGCGCGTTGGTGCCTGTAGCGCGGTGGTCCGGCACGACGACGACGGCACTTGCACGCACGGCCGCAACCAGCCGTTCGATTTCGTGCGTGGTCACTTCGGGCACGTCGGCCGCGATGACGATGGCTGCTGTGGCTGCGCCGCGCACGTGCGCCAGTGCCTGTGCGACAGCGGCGTTCATGCCGTCGCCGCCGTCGAGCAGGTGTTCGACGTCGGGCGGCACCAGTGCGCGCTCCGACGTAACGATCAGGATGCGGTCCACGCCCTGCGCGTTGCGCAATGCATCGAGCACTCGCTCCAGCATCGAGCGCACGAGCGCCGCACGGTCCGGCGGTGTCAGCACACCCGCGAGGCGGGTCTTGCCGTCACTGCTCGCACGTACGGGCACGATCGCGCACACGCTCACGACGCCGCCCTCCGCCGCTGTGGCGCTGCGACCAGCGTGCCGGCGAAGTCGAGCGCCGCGCGAGCGAGCATTTCACGGTCGTCGAGGGTTTGCATCAGCGTGCGCGTCACCAGTGTCGGAAGCCCGGTGGTCGAGGCGAGGTCGGCGTCTTCGGCATCGAGGATCAAGCCGTCGATCAGGCCACTATAGTGCTGCGCTATCGCCAATGGCGAAACTTCCACACCGAGCTCGTGCATCAGCTTGACCGTCGGGCCTTTCACGGCACGGCCGCCGATCACCGGCGAAATCACGACGATCGGCGCGGCGCACTGCGCCAAGGCACGGCGCATGCCCGGCATGCCCAGGATGGGTCCGACACTCAGGTACGGGTTCGACGGGCACAGCACGACGCAGGACAGGTCGTCGCCCGCCAACAGTTGCAGTGCGGCGGCACTGGGCCGCGCTGCGGCGGCCCCGGCGTAGTGCACTGCACGCACTGGCGGCTCGCATCGCCGTCGCACGAAGTAATCCTGGAATTCGAGCGTGCCGGAGTCGGTTTCCAGCATCGTCGCGACGACGTCATCGGTCATCGGCAGGATGGCCGAGGGCACCCGAAATCGCCGGCCAAGGTCGGCCATGATCGAAGTCAGCGACTCGCCGGCAGCGAGCCGGCGCGTGCGCTCGACGTGCACCACGAGATCGCGATCGCCGAGCTTGAACCAGGCCGGGCCATCGATGCGCGCCAGTTCCGCATGAAAGTTCCAGGTCTCGTCCTCACGGCCCCAGCCCAGCGTCGTGTTGGCGACTCCGGCCAGCGTGTAGAGCACCGTGTCGAGGTCCGGGGCGATGGCGAGTCCCAGATGCCGGAAGTCGTCACCGGTGTTGACGAGCACCGCAAGCTCGCCTGGCGGAAGTACCCGCTGCAAACCGAGCGCGAGCTTCGCCCCGCCGATTCCACCCGAAATGGCGAGCACCCGCACTGCGCTCATCGGAACAGGTCCTCGTGCACCGGCCGCAGCAGCGCCCTGCCGTCACTGTCGGGCGCCGTTGCGGCATAGCCGCGCACGTGCACGATCGGCACGCCTTCAGTGGCCTCGCCCATCGCCAGGCCCGCCCCGGCCGCGATCGCATCGGCCACGGCCACTTGCGTGACGAGCAGCGTACGCCCGTCCCGGTCCACACCACCGCGCATGTCCACCAGCGCTGGCAGGCCGGCAACACCGAGCGCGACGTTGACCGTGCCGTAGCGCCAGGGGCGGCCGAAGCTGTCGCTGACGACGATGCCCGGCGCAAGACCGGTGCGTAGTTCGAGTGCCGCGCGCAAGCCGCGCGCCGATGCGTCGGCATCGAGCGGCAGCAGCAGCACGAGTTCGCCGTCCGCATCGCCGACGTTCGAATGGTCGATGCCGGCATTGGCCATCACGAACCCGCAACGATGGCGCGTCAACAGCACGTTGGGTGCGACTCGCACGACTTCGGTCGACTCCGCGAGCACCAGTTCGACCAGTCGCGGGTCCTTGTCACAGCGTGCCGCCAGCTCCAGGGCACGCGTCGAAGGCTGCACGTCGCGCAGGTCGACGAACCGTCCCTCGGCTTTCGAGACGATTTTCTGGGCAAACACCAGAATGTCGCCGGCGCTCAGCGCGAGCCGTGCCAGTGCGAGCGAGGCGAGGGCAACGTCCGCAAGGTCGGCTCCCGGCGCAATCTCCGGCACGCCGGGCAGCGCGCAAAAGGAGAGCGGCCCCCGGGTCATCGTTCAACCGGGGGAAGGCGGAATCAGCGTGCCGGTGATGCGGATGCCCGCTCCGTCGACGGCGTAGGTCTTGTTCATGAAAATCAGGATCGAGGTCAGCGCTTCGGCGGCCGTGGAATTCACGAGCGCGCCGGCATGCAGGCCGCGCAATCCGCAGCACTCGGCAAGACGCACCACGGCATCACGCGCCTTGCGGTCGTCGCCGAATACGAGCACGTCGCACTCGATCTCCTCGTCGGTTGCAAGCTTGTGTGCCGCAACGTTGTGAAACGCGGAAACGACGGTCACGCCGGGACCGAGGATGTTCTGCGCGATCATCGCGGCTGAATCCTCCGGCGGCAACTGCACGCGCATGACCTTCGGCGGCACCAGCGGCACCGTCGTGTCGACGACGATCTTGCCGGCAACGGCGTTCGCAATTTCGGTCAGCGTGGCCTTCTGCGATGCAAACGGCACGGCAACGATCACGATGTCGCCGGCAGCGGCCGCCTCGGCATTCGCACCCGACCCGACTTTGCGACCAGTCTCGGCCGCCAGCGCCGCGGCCGCGGCCGATGCCTTGGCACCGTCGCGCGAGCCGATGACCACGGCTTCGCCTGCTTTCACGAGGCGTCGCGCAATCGCGCCACCTAGCGCACCGGTGGCGCCAATGATGGCTACGACAGGAGTGTTGTCCGGCATGGCTTCTCCGCGGGTCCAGGGCACCAGAGGGCGTCGTCGAGGGGCGCCGTCGAACTTGGGATTCTAAACCGGCCCCGATCAGCGGTGGACAGCGCGGCGGACGGTGTCCACACCATGCGAATTATACGCATAGTTCATCGTCGCCCCGCAACCGATGCCGGACGGGTCCCCGCCGAGCCGCCCCCTACATATTAAAGAGAGGGGGCGGCGGCTCGATCAGTCGGCCTGGCGGCGCAGGAAGGCCGGGATGTCGAGCGTCGAGTCTTCGTCGAAGGCCGGCGCTACGTCATGGCCCGAGACGCGCTGCGAGCGATTGCGCATGTGCGGCGGCACGTCGTAGTCGGTGTTCTGGCCGAACGGTGTCCGCGGCGCGCCGACGGTCGTTGTTCACGACGACCGCGGGTTGTTGCGGCATTACCTTGGGCACGGGCCGGCCGATGCCCGTCGCGACGACGGTGACGCGGATCTGGTCGGTCATGTCCGGGTCGATCACGTAACCGACCACGACGGTCGCGTCTTCGGCCGCGTACTGCTTGACCGTATCGCCGACGACGTGGAACTCGCTGGTGCGCAGGTCCATGCCCGCCGTCACGTTGATCAGCAGGCCGTGCGCGCCGGAGAGGTTCACGTCTTCGAGCAGCGGACTGGAAACGGCAGCTTCCGCCGCGACGCGTGCACGATTCTCGCCCGTCGCAGAGCCAGAACCCATCATCGCCATGCCGGTTTCACCCATCACGGTGCGCACGTCGGCGAAGTCCACGTTGATCAGGCCCGGCCGCGTAATGAGTTCGGCAATGCCCTGCACGGCGCCCTGCAGCACCTGGTTCGCGGAGCGGAACGCGTCGAGCAACGAGACCTCGCCACCCAGCACCGTCAGCAGCTTCTGGTTCGGAATCGTGATCAGCGAATCGACGTACTTGCTCAACTCGGTGATGCCCTGCTCCGACAGGGCGAGGCGCTTGCGGCCTTCCATTTCGAACGGCTTGGTGACGACCGCCACCGTGAGGATCCCCAGTTCCTTGGCGACCTGCGCCACGACCGGCGCGGCGCCCGTACCGGTGCCACCACCCATGCCGGCCGTGATGAAGATCATGTCTGCGCCGTCGATCAGCTCGACGATGCGGTCACGGTCTTCCATGGCGGCCTGGCGGCCCACTTCGGGATCTGCACCCGCGCCGAGACCCTTGGTGATGTTCGAGCCGATCTGCAGGCTCATTTTGACCTTGGAGTGCTTGAGTGCCTGCGCATCCGTGTTGATGCAGACGAAATCGACTCCTTCGATTCCGGACGTGATCATGTGTGCGACGGCGTTGCCCCCGCCGCCGCCGACACCAATGACCTTGATGATTGCGCCCTGATTTTCCTTGTCTGCGAGTACGAACATTGGTTGCTGCTCCGATGAGATGAGTGCGAGAGGTGACGCTGAGCGGTCTGCTGCGAAAGTTAAAATGCCTTGCTTCAAAAGTTGCCTTTGAACCAATCTTTCATGCGGTCGATTACCGAGCGGCCGCGCTTGATGCCATGGACCGGGTAGCGACCCCGGCCGAACAGCAACAGGCCGACGCCCGTCGAATGGATCGGGTTGCGGACGACGTCCACGAGTCCGCTGACGCCTTGCGGCAAGCCGAGCCGCACAGGCGCATGGAATATTTCCTCGGCGAGCTCGATGACCCCGTCCATCTTTGCGCTGCCGCCCGTAAGCACGATGCCGGCCGCGATCTTGTCGTCGAAGCCCGAGCGCGCCAGTTCGTCGCGCACGAGCACGAAAATTTCCTCGTAACGCGCCTCGACGACGCTGGCGAGGGACTGCCGTGCGAGGCGCCGCGCGGGCCGGTCACCTACGCTGGGCACTTCGATGGTCTCGTCGGCGTTGGCAAGCTGCGACAGCGCGCACGCGTACTTCACCTTTAGTTCTTCGGCATGGTGCGTCGGCGTGCGCAGGCTCTGCGCAATGTCGTTGGTGACCATGTCCCCGGCGATCGGGATCACGGCCGTGTGGCGGATGGCGCCGCCCGCGAACACGGCGATGTCCGTCGTGCCGCCGCCGATGTCGATCAGGCAGACGCCGAGTTCCTTTTCGTCGTCGGCCAGCGTCGCGTAACTCGAGGCCAGTTGCTCGAGCACGATGTCTTCGACTTCGAGCCCGCAGCGCTGCACGCACTTGACGATGTTCTGCGCGGCGCTTTCCGCGCCCGTCACGATGTGAACCTTCGCCTCGAGTCGCACGCCCGACATGCCGACCGGCTCGCGGATGCCGTCCTGCGCGTCGATGATGAATTCCTGGGGCAGGATGTGCAGGATCTTCTGGTCAGCGGGAATGGCCACGGCGCGCGCGGCGTCGATCACGCGGTCGACATCGCCCGGTGTCACTTCGCGATCGCGAATCGCGACGATGCCGTGCGAGTTCAGGCTGCGCACGTGACTGCCGGCGATGCCGGCCAGCACCGAATGGATCTGGCACCCGGCCATGAGTTCAGCTTCCTCGACGGCGCGCTGGATGGATTGCACCGTGGCGTCGATATTCACGACGACACCGCGCTTCAGGCCGCGCGACGGATGGGAGCCGACACCGACGACCTCGATCGTGCCGTCCGTGCCGAGTTCGCCAACGATCGCGACGACTTTCGACGTGCCGATATCGAGCCCGACGATGAGGTTTCTTTCTGGTTTTCTAGGCATCTGGTGTCGCGTCCTCTTGCGGAGCCACGGCCAGTGCAGAGCGAGCGTTCCAGCCGACGCTGAACCCGTTTGTGTAGCGCATGTCCACGTAGCTGATTTCGGCCACTCGCTTGGCCACCATCGGGCTTGCGAGTGCGATGAAGCGTTCGAGCCGGTCCTTGACGGCCTGGCGGCCGAGCCTGACCTGCAATCCGTTCGTGAGTTCGAGTTCCCAGGCGCCGCGCTCGTCGAGACGGACGCCGGTCAGACGCAAACCGGCTTCGAGCAGCCGGCCCTGCGCTTCGATGAAAAGTTGCGCCACTGCGCCTTCGCTGCCTTCGGGGCCCTCGAGCAATGGCAGCTCCGGCGGCACGTAGCGGGCCTTGCGCAGGAACAGTTCGCCGCGAGCGTTCAGCAGGCCGACGTCATTCCATCGCGCCGCCGCGACCTGTTCGGTCAGGACGACCTTGATGGCATCCGGCCACACGCGCGTGACGACGGCATTGTCGACCCAGTCGATCGCTTCGACGCGGCTGCGGATTTGTGCGAGGTTCACCGATGCGAGGCCACCGTGCGCGTGCTCGGTGACGACGCTTTCGATTTCCGGTGGCGAGACGCGCTTGAACGCGCCTTCGAGCACGACGCGGCGCACCGGGCGATCGAGCGCAAACAGCAGCAGCATGGTGAACACCGCGCAGCTCGCGAGCACGCTGGCGATGACGCCTGCAGCCCGCCAGTTCACGCGCTCCCACCAATGCGGCTCGCCGACCGTGGCCTGGCGACGCTTCGCCTGGTTCCACGGCAGCTTCATCGAGCGACCTCGCCGATGCTGCGCGGCGCGAGGCTCGTTTCGAGGACGCGCCAGACGAGTTCGTCGAACTCGATGCCGCGCTGGCGTGCGGCCTTCGGCACCAGCGAATGGCTGGTCATGCCCGGCGCCGTATTGACCTCGAGCAGCCAGAGGCGCCCGGAACGATCGCGCATGAAATCGACGCGGCCCCAGCCGTTGCAGCCGGCCGCGAAGAACGACGCGAGCGCAACGCTCGCTATTTCCTGTTCGGCGGCACCGGTGAGTCCGGGGCAGAGGTACTGCGTGTCTTCTGCGACGTACTTCGCGTGGTAATCATAGTATTCGCCCGCCGGCACGATCCGGATCGAAGGCAACGCCTCGGTGCCCAGGATGCCGACCGTGTACTCGTCGCCCTGGATCAACTGCTCGACGAGCAGCGAGCCCTCGTAGCGCGCCGCCAGTTCGACGGCCGACGGCAGGTCCGCATCGCCGAAGCAACGCGTGACGCCGACACTCGAGCCTTCGCACGCGGGTTTCACGATCACCGGCAAGCCGATCTTGTGCGCGGCCGCAATCACGTCTTCGCCGCGCTGCAGGCTGACATAGGCCGGCGTCGGCAGGCCGAGCGCGAGCCAGACCTGCTTGGTGCGGATCTTGTCCATGGCGAGCGCAGAACCGAGCACGCCGGAGCCCGTGTATGGCACGCCCAGTGCTTCGAGCAGTCCCTGCAGTACGCCGTCTTCGCCGCCGCCACGATTGCCGTGCAATATGTTGAATACGCGGTCAAACCGCTGCGCGGCCGGACCAGTCAACGCCGCCACCAGCGCGGGGATCCCGTCCACCGCGGTGGCGTCGACGCCGCGGGCTTGCAGCGCTGCGAGCACATTGCGGCCAGAGTCGAGCGAAACCTCGCGCTCCGACGACGTGCCGCCCAGCAGGACAGCGACGCGGCCGAATGCGGCGGGGTCGGTAATGCGCAGGGGCGCGGTCATGAACGTGTTCCTCTGGCGGCAATGGCTGCAGGCAGCGAGCGCGGCAATTCCTGGGCGACGGCGCCGATCTGCCCGGCGCCCATGGTCAGCACGACGTCGCCATCGCAAAGCATGTCGGCAAGCGCGGACGGCATTTCCTCGAGCGAAGTGAGCAACACGGGCTCGACGCGGCCACGCGTGCGGATCGCGCGACACAGTGCCTTCGCGTCCGCGCCGGCAATGGGCGGCTCGCCCGCCGGGTAGACTTCGGCGACGATCAGCGCATCCGCGTCCGCGAGCACCTTGGCGAAGTCGTCGAACAGGTCGCGCGTGCGCGTGTAACGGTGCGGCTGGAATACCAGCACGACGCGCCGATCGGGCCAGCCCTGGCGGGTGGCTTCCATCGTCGCGGCAATCTCGGTCGGGTGATGGCCGTAATCGTCGACCAGCGTGACGCGTCCTGCGTCCGTCTCGAGATCGCCGAGCCATTGCAGCCGACGCTCGATGCCCTGGAAATTGGCGAGCGCGCGCTGGATGGCCTCGTCCGGGATTTCGAGTTCGGTCGCGACCGCAATGGCGGCGAGCGCATTCAGCACGTTGTGCCGGCCCGGCAGGTTCAGCGTCACCGACAAGGCTTGCGCAACGTTCGGGCGCTCGACGTCGAAGCGCGTACGGCCACCGAGGCGCTCGACATTGACCGCGCGGACATCGGCGTCGGCGTCGAAGCCATAGGCCAGGTACGGGCGCGCAATCGCCGGAATGAGGTTGCGCGCGTTGGCGTCGTCGTTGCACACGACGGCCAGGCCGTAAAACGGCAGGTTGTGCAGGAATTCGACGAAGCTCGCCTTGAGTTTCTCGAAGTCGCCGCCGTGCGTGCCGAGGTGATCGGCGTCCACGTTCGTGACGATGGCGATCATCGGCTGCAGGTGCGTGAAGCTCGCATCGCTTTCGTCCGCTTCGGCGACGAGATATTCACCGGCGCCGAGCCGGGCATTGCTCGCCGCACTCTTGAGGCGACCGCCGATGACGAACGTGGGATCGGCGCCACCTTCTGCCAGCACGCTCGCGACGAGGCTCGTAGTCGTCGTCTTGCCGTGCGTGCCGGCGACGGCAATCGAGTACCGGAAGCGCATCAGCTCGCCGAGCATCTCGGCGCGTTTCACGACGGGTATGCGGCGCTCGAGCGCACTCAAGACCTCGGGGTTCTCGGCGTTGATCGCGCTCGACACGACCACGACGTCCGCGCCGTCGACGTTTTCCGCGCGGTGGCCGACGAGCAGCCGCGCGCCCATGGTTTCGAGTCGCAGCGCCGCCTCGCCCGGCTTGAGGTCGGATCCCTGCACTGCATAGCCGAGATTCAGCAGCACTTCTGCGATGCCGCTCATGCCGCTGCCGCCGATACCGACGAAGTGGATCGTGTGGATCCGTCGCATGCGGTCTTTCATGCCGCCTCCCCCGCCGCCTGCATGCACGCGTCGGCAAGCCGCTCGTCGGCATCGACGATCGCGGTGGCGCGCGCGGCCTGTGCCATCTGCAGCAATCGCGGACGCCCCGCCTCGAGCAGCATGCGCAACCTTGCGGCCAGCGATATCGGCGTGAGTTCGGCCTCGGGCAGCAACTCCGCGGCGCGCGCGCCAACCAGGAATTGCGCGTTGCGCGTCTGGTGATCGTCCACGGCAGCCGGGAACGGGATCAGTACCGCCGGCACGCCGGCCGCGGCAAGTTCCGCGATCGTGAGCGCACCCGCGCGACACACGGCAAGGTCGGCCCAACCGTAAGCACTCGCCATGTCGTCGATGAATGCGCGGACGTCTGCCTCGATGCCGCGCGAGCGATAGGCCTGCACCGTCTCGTCGAAGTTGTGCTGGCCCGTCTGGTGCAACACCTCGGGGCGCAGCGCGACAGGCAACTCGCCGATCGCCGCAGGCAGCACGGCATTCAGGCGCGCGGCACCCTGGCTGCCGCCGAATATCAGCAAGCGTGCGGCACCTTCGCGTCCTGCGAAGCGGCGCTCGGGCGGCGCGATCGCGACGATCTCGGGACGCACCGGGTTACCGACACGCTGCGCGTTCACACGCTTGCCGAAGCTGCCGGGAAAGCCTTCGAGCACCCGCGTCGCAATTCGCGCCAGCACGCGGTTGGTCAGGCCGGCCACCGCATTCTGTTCGTGAACCACCAGCGGCCGGCGCGACAGCCAGGCCGCAATGCCACCGGGACCGGAAGCGAAGCCACCCGCGCCGAGCACCACTCGCGGCTGATGCTTGCGGATCGCGCGCAAGGCTTGCGACACCGCGATGAACAATCGGAAGGGCGCCGCCACCAACGTCAGCAGCCCCTTGCCGCGCAGACCGCCGACGCTGAGCCACTCGACCGGAATCCCGGCTGCGGGCACGAGCCGCGCCTCGATGCCGCGCTGCGTGCCGAGCCAGACGATGTCGAACCCGCGTCGCTGCAGCACGCGTGCCGTTGCCAGCGCCGGGAACACGTGGCCGCCCGTGCCGCCCGCCATCACGAGTGCGACTTTGCGTGTCATGCGCGTCGCGCCTCGCGCGGTACTGCACCGCCGCGCCCGCTGACCTGCGTCTCGTGATGGATACGCAGCAGCACGCCGATCCAGCCGAGCGTGACCAGCATGCTGCTGCCGCCGTAGCTCAGCAGCGGCAGCGTCAGGCCCTTCGTCGGCAGCAATCCCATGTTGACGCCGATGTTCACGAACGATTGCAAGCCGAGCCAGATGCCGATCGCGGCGGCCAGGTGCGACTGGAACGCATTGCCGGCCGCGGCGGCGGCACGCGAGATCCTGAGCGCGCGCCCGACCAGCAGCGCAAACAGCGCGATCACGGTCACCACGCCGACGAAGCCGAATTCCTCGGCGAACACCGCGAACACGAAATCGGTGTGAGACTCAGGCAGGTAGAGGAGTTTCTGCACGCTCGCACCGAGACCGACGCCGAACCATTCGCCACGGCCGAAGGCAATCAACGACTGCACCAGCTGGAAGCCGCCGTCGAACGGGTCGTCCCAGGGATTGCGGAACGCCAGGAGGCGGCGCAGTCGATAGGCGGACGTGACGGCCAGCGTGCCGAGGCCCGCGACGCCGAGGACGATGGGTACCAGCAGGTGGTGCAGTCGAGCGCCAGCCAGGAACAGCACCGCGAGCCCGGTCGCCAGCAGCACCGTTGCCGCACCGAAATCCGGCTCGAGCAGCAGGAGCAGCGCCGCCGCGCCAAGCACGGCGACGGGCTTCATGAAGCCGAGGAAGTCCGAGCGCAGCTCGTCCGCGCGACGCACGGCATAGCTCGCGATGTACGTCAGCAACATCACGCGCGCGAGTTCGCTCATCTGGAAATTCATGAAGCCGAGCCGCACCCAGCGCCGCGCGCCGTTCACGCTGTGCCCAAGTCCGGGTATCAGCACGACCAGCAGCAACGCGAATGCGCCACCGAGCAGGAAAATCGAGTACTTCTCCCAGATGCGCGTCGGCACCGCGACGCCGATCAATGCCGCGACGAGACCGGCCAGCACGTACACGACCTGGCGCTGGAAATAGAAGAACGCCTGGCCTGTTTCCTTTTCCGCGATGCCGATCGACGCCGAGGCGACCATGGTCAGGCCGATCAGCAGCAAGCGCCGCAACCGTCCCGACGGTCCAGCTGTCGAGCACGAGACGGCGGCCCTGGCCGCTCGAGCGTGCGTAGGCGGACATCGTGCTGGTGCTGGCGCTCATCAGGCCAATCCCTGCACGGCCGCGACGAACTCGTCACCGCGGTGGGTGTAATCCCGGAACATGTCGAGACTGGCGCAGGCGGGCGAGAGCAACACCGTATCGCCAGGCTGTGCTGCGTTGCGGGCGGCACGCACGGCATCGACCATTTGCCCGGCACGCTCGGTTGCGCAGACGCCTTGCAGCGCCTGTTCGAGACTCGGCGGCATCACGGCCGATCAGGACGACGTGCCGCACCTTGCCGCGAAACGCTGCACGCAGCGCCGCGAAGTCCTGGTTCTTGCCGTCGCCTCCCGCGATGACGACCAGCGGCCCACTCATGCCGGCGACCGCGGCCAGCGTCGCGCCGACATTGGTGCCCTTGGAGTCGTTGACGTAATGCACGCCATCGACGTCCGCAACCCACTGCGAGCGGTGCGGCAGGCCGCCGAAATTTGCCAGCGCTTCGAGCACCGGGGCCTCGGGCAGTCGGAGCGCCTCGCACATCGCGAGCGCCGCCATCGCGTTGGCGGCGTTGTGCAGGCCCTGCACACGCAGGCTCGCCAACGGCAGCAGGGGCTCGCCGCGCCGCACGATCGTCGGCGCGGGCCGCTGGTCGAGCGTGTAGTCGGCGTCGCGCGATTCGAGGCTGAACGTGAGCACCTGCTGTCCCGGCCGGGGCATGGAGCGCACGACGGGATCGTCGAGATTCACGACCGCCACGGCACAGCCGTCGAAAATGCGCGCCTTGGCCGCCGCGTAGTGCTCGAGCGTCGCGTAGCGATCCATGTGGTCCGGCGTAACGTTGAGCACGGTCGCCGTCGCGGTCTGCAGTGAGTAGGTGGTTTCGAGCTGGAAGCTCGACAGCTCGAGCACGTACAGCTCCGGTACGGCTTGCTCCAGCAGGTCGAGCGCGGGCTCGCCGAGATTGCCGCCGGCCACCGCACGTCGGCCTGCGGCGTTCGCCAGCGTCGCAACGAGCGTGGTCACCGTGCTCTTGCCGTTGGTGCCGGTCACTGCCGCGATCGGGGCCTCGGCTTCCCGCGCGAACAACTCGACGTCGCCGACGACAGGCAGGCCGCGACGCTGCGCTTCCTGGACGATCGGCTCCTCGACCGAGAGTCCCGGCGAGATCACGACCTGCGCTATGCCTTCGAGAAGTGACTCATCGAACGCGCCCGTATGCACGCGCGCCGAGGGCACCTGCGCGCGCAGCGTAGCAAGCCCCGGCGGCTCCGCACGCGTATCGGCCACGCAGACACGCAGGCCCTTGCGCTGCAGATAGCGGGCGCAGGAAAGACCCGTGCGACCGAGCCCGAGCACCAGCGCGCGCGTGCCGGCTTCGAGCGGAACCGGTGCCATGGGCTGCGCCTGCATCATCGCAGCTTCAACGTCGCTAGACCGAGCAGCACGAGCACGACGGTGATGATCCAGAAACGGACGATCACCTTGGGCTCGGCCCAGCCTTTCAGTTCGAAGTGATGGTGGATCGGCGCCATCCGGAATATGCGCTTGCCGCGCAGCTTGAAGGACGCCACCTGCAGGATGACGGAGACGGTCTCCATCACGAACACGCCGCCCATGATCACGAGCACCAGTTCCTGCCGCACGATCACGGCGATCACGCCGAGCGCCGCGCCGAGCGCAAGTGCACCGATGTCACCCATGAAGACCTGGGCTGGATACGTGTTGAACCAGAGGAAGCCGAGTCCGGCGCCAAAGATGGCCGCGCAGATGACCAGGACTTCGCCCGCACCCGCAACGTAAGCGATGGCGAGGTAGTTGGAGAAGACGACGTTGCCCGAGGCGTAGGCAAAGACGCCGAGGGCTCCGGCCACCAGCACGGCGGGCATGATTGCGAGCCCGTCGAGGCCGTCGGTCAGGTTCACCGCATTGCTCGAGCCGACGATCACGAAATACGTGAGCGGCACGAACAGCACGCCGAGGGGGATCACCACGTTCTTGAAGAATGGCACGTACAGCGTCGTATCGACGGCGGACTCCGCCGTGAAATACAACGCGAGCGCCGCGCCAAGCCCGGCGACCGATTGCCAGAAATACTTGTAGCGCGCGATGAGCCCGCGCGAGTCGCCGACCACGAGCTTCAGGTAGTCGTCCCAGAACCCGATCAGGCCGAACGCGACCGTCACGAGCAGCACCACCCAGACAAAGCGATTGGCGAGGTCGGCCCACAGCAATGTGGCGGCGACGATCGCCGCGAGGATCAAAGCGCCGCCCATCGTCGGCGTGCCGGCTTTCGTCAGGTGCGATTGCGGACCGTCGGACCGCACGCGCTGGCCGACCTGGTATTCGGCCAGCTTGCGAATCATCGTCGGGCCCACCAGCAACGAGATCGCAAGCGCCGTCAGCGCCGCGAGGATCGCGCGCAGCGTCAGGTACCCGAAGACATGGAAGACGGAGTAGTACTCGGCAAGCCAGGCGGCGACGTGGCGCAACATCAGTGACTCTCCGCCGGGGAGTTGCCGGCAGGCACCAGCGCCGCCGTCACTCGTTCGAGGCGATTCACGCGCGAGCCCTTGATGTACACGGTCAGGTGCGGGTGCAGCTCCGGTCGCAACGCCGCAACCAGTTCATCGGCGTCCGCAAACCAGGCGGCGCCTTCGCCGAACGTCGCCACCGCCGCTCGCGCACCGGCACCGAGCGCGAACATGCGGCTGACCCCGCAAGCGCGCGCGAACTCGCCCATCTCGGCGTGCAGCCTCGGGCCGTCCTCGCCGAGCTCGGCCATTTCGCCGAGCACGAGCCAGCGCTCGCCAGGGATGTCGGCCAACGCGCGCAGCCCGACACGCAATGAGCCTGGATTTGCGTTGTATGCATCGTCGATGAGTCGCGCGCCCTGCAGCGCCTGCTTCACTTCCAGGCGACCCGCCACGCCGCGCATCGACTGCAGGCCACGCTGCACGGCGTCGATGCCCGCCCCGGCCGCCATCGCGGCGGTGGCCGCGGCAAGCGCATTCATGACGTTGTGCTCGCCGGCCAGCGCGAGCTCGATGCGCCGGTTGCCCTGCGGCGTGATCAGGTTGAAGACGGTGGCGAAACCGGTCGTGTTCAACCGGGTACGGATGTCAGCCGCGCTCACGTCGGCGCGTTCGCGCATGCCGAACGTGACGATGCTGCCCGCTTCACGAGCCAGCCCGTGCCACAGCGCCGCGAACCGGTCGTCGACGTTGATCGCCGCGATATCGCGCCGGCCGAGCGCCTCGAACAGCTCGCCTTTGCCGCGCGCGACGCCCTCGATCCCGCCGAATCCCTCGAGATGCGCCGGGCCCGCGTTGATCACGATCCCGACATCCGGCTCCGCAAGCGCAGCAAGGTGCGCGATTTCACCCGGATGATTGGCGCCCATCTCGATCACTGCGCAGCGCTGCGTCGATTCGAGCCGGCACAATGTCAACGGCACGCCGATATGATTGTTGAGGTTGCCCTGGGTGACGAGGCACGGACCGAGTTGCGACATGATCGCGCCGGTCATTTCCTTGACGGTGGTCTTGCCGTTGCTGCCGGTGATGCCGATCACGATGCCGTTGAATTCGCGGCGCCAGTCGCGTGCGAATCTCGACAGCGCCACCAGCGTGTCCGGCACGACGACCTGGGGCAACGGGATATCCTGCCGCCGGTTGACCAGCGCGCCAGCGACTCCGCGTGCCGCCGCGTCCGCGACAAAATCGTGACCGTCGAAGCGCTCGCCCGACAGCGCCACGAACAGCGCACCGGGCTCGAGCTGCCTCGAGTCCGTCAATACGCGACCAAACGACGCGTTCTCACCGCGTAATTCGCCGCCGGCCGCCTGCGCGAGGGTCTGCAGATCGCGCAACATCACGCGTGCCCCTCGCTGGTCGCCGTGCGCGCCAGCTCACGATCGCTGAAAGGCCGTTTTTCAGTGCCGACGATCTGGTAGTCCTCGTGCCCCTTGCCCGCGATGACGACCACATCGCCCGCCTCCGCGTCAGCGAGTGTCTGTCTTATCGCTTCCTCTCGATCCGCTACGATCTGCACTGCCTGCGGTGACCGCATGCCGGCGACGATCTGTTCGATGATCGAGCGCGACGCCTCGGTGCGCGGATTGTCGTCCGTGACGACCACGACATCCGCCAGCTCTTCGGCGATTGCGCCCATCAGTGGGCGCTTGCCGGCGTCGCGATCGCCGCCGCAGCCGAACACGCAGTAGAGTCGTCCGCGCGCATGCGTTCGCGCGGCCTCGAGAACCTTGGCCAGCGCATCCGGCGTATGCGCGTAATCGACGAGCACCAGCGGCTGCGTGTTGCCGCCGAACGTTTCCATGCGGCCCGGCGGTGCCACGCAGAGCGCGAGTGCTGCCAGCGCTTTCTGCAGCGGCACTCGCCAGCCGAGCAGCACGCCGAGCACGGCCAGCAGGTTCTCGGCGTTGAATTCGCCCACGAGGCGGGAGCGCAAGGTGCCCGCGCCCCAGCTGCTCTCGAGTTGCAGTGTCAATCCCTGCGGCGTCGTACGCAGCTCCGAGACGCGTATCCACGCCGGTGCCCGGCTCCGCCCAGATCTCGTTGGAGGTGCTGAACAGGATTTTCTCGATCGAGGGATCGAGTCGCTCGGCCAGTTCGCGGCCGAACGCGTCGCGCACGTTCAGCACGGCGCAACTCAATCCTGCCACGCGGAACAAGCGCTCCTTGGCGGCCGCGTAGGCTTCGAGTGTCAGGTGGTAGTCGAGATGGTCGCGCGTCAGGTTGGTGAACACGGCCGTGTCGAACTGCACGGCCGTCACGCGGTCCTGGTCCAGGGCGTGCGATGAAACCTCGAGCCCGACCGTTGCCGCGCCGGCGTCGCGTGCTTCGGCAAGCAAGCGTTGCACCGTGACCGCATCCGGCGTCGTGAGCCCGGCGCCGGCCACCGTGTTGGCCCGGCCGTGGCCAAGCGTGCCGATATACCAGCCGCGCCGGCCGACGAGTTCGGAAGCCTGCGCGAGCAGGTACGCAACCGTGGTCTTGCCGTTGGTGCCGGTGATGCCGGCAACGCGCATGTCGGCCGAAGGCCGGCGGAAAAATCGATCCGCAAGCGCGCCCGCATGTCGTGAGAGGTGCGGAACGGCCAGCGCAGTGACGCCGTCAGGCAGCACGGGCGGCTCGAGGCCTGCAGCCGGTTCCCAGAGTACGACCTGCGCGCCGCGCTCGATGGCCGCATTCGACGTGCATCAAGCCGTGCGTCGTGCGGCCCTGGCACGCCAGGAACACGCAACCGCGCGTGGCCTCGCGGCTGTCCTGCGTGACGACCGGTGACCTGCACGCCATGCGGCGTCGCGACATCGAACCCTTCGAGCAGCTTGCCGAGCGTCATGCGATAAGTCGCTGCCGGAGGAACTTGTGCGTTCGCGTTCATCGGGCGATTCACCACGGATCCTGCGCCTGCACCAGCGTCGTCGCCGGCACGCGCTGCAGGTCGTCGGGCGGAATCGCGAGCAGCCGCAACGCGCCAGACATGCACCGTCGGAAAACACCGGCGCCGCGACGTCGCCACCGTAAAAACGCCCCTTGCTCGGCTCGTCGATCACGACGACACGGCCAGTCGCGGATTGCTCGCCGGCACGACGCCGCCGAAGACCGCCATGTACTTCGTCGTCGCATAACCGCCGCCGGCTGCCTTCCACGCCGTGCCGGTCTTGCCCGACACGCGGTAACCCATGACCGCGGCGCGTCGCGCCGTGCCTTCGTCGCTGACGACTGCTTCCATCATCCGCACGCAGTTCGGTCGTGACAGCCGGTCTCGATCACGCGCTCGCCCGCCGGCACCGCATCGACGCGTCGCATGCTGATCGGCCGGCGTATGCCGCAAGCGCCGAGCACCGCATAAGCCTGCGCGAGCTGCAGCGGCGTCACCGATAGGCCGTAACCGTACGACATCGTCGCCTGGCCGATCGAGCGCCAGTGCTCGTAGCCCGGCAGGATGCCTGCGGATTCGCCCGGGAAACCGGAACCCGTCACCGCGCCGAAGCCGAGGCCGTTCAGCGCGGTCCACATCTCCTTCGGCTTGAGCGTGAGCGCGATCTTTACGACGCCGACGTTGCTCGACTTCGCCAGCACCGTGGTCACGTCGATCGTGCCGAGGTCGTGCTTGTCCCGGATCGTCTTGATGCCCACGCGGAACGGTCGTCGCGTCGATCAGCGTGTCGGCGTGGTAGCGGCCCGTCTTCATGCCCGCGCCGCGACGATGAACGGCTTGATGCTCGAGCCCGGCTCGAAGAAATCGTTGGTCGCGCGGTTGCGGTAACGCGACGGCAGGTACTGCTCGCGATCGTTCGGGTTGAACGCGGGCTGGTTTGCCATCGCGAGCACTTCGCCGGTCTCGACGTCGAGCACGACGATCGAGCCAGCCTGCGCCCCGTTTTCCTGCACGGCCGACTTCAGCTCGCGATAGGCGAGGTACTGCACGCGCAGGTCGATGCTCGTGCGCAGGTCCTGCCCCGGACGCGGCGCCTTGATGCGCTCGATGTCCTCGATCGTGCGGCCTTCGCGGTCACGCATCACGCGCTTCACGCCGGGCTCGCCGCCGAGCCACTGGTCGAATGCCAGCTCGAGGCCTTCCTGGCCGATGTCGTCGACGTTCGTGAAGCCGAGCAGGTGCCCGGTCACTTCGCCGGCCGGATAGTAGCGACGGTATTCGCGCAGCGTGTCGACGCCGGGAATGCGCAGTGCCTTGACCTTCACTGCGTCCTGCGGCCGCATGTGCCGCACCAGGTACACGAACTCGCGGTCGAGGTTGCTGGTCACACGGCGCGCCAGCCACTGCGGATCGCGGCCGAGGGCCTTGGCGAGCCGCGCATAATCCTCGCGGCGACTGCGCCGAGCTTCTGCGGATCTGCCCACACCGTGTCGACCGGCGTGCTCACGGCGAGCGGCTCGCCGTTACGGTCGAGCACCATGCCGCGGTTCGCCGATAGCTTCACGTCGCGCAGGATCCGCGCGTCGCCCTGCTTGATCAGGAAATCTGGGTCGATCACCTGCAGGAACACCGCGCGCGCGATCAGCGCGAGCGCGCAGATCGCCAGCAGGCCGCCCACGAACCACAGGCGCCACTCACCGCCACCCGCGGCGGGCTCGCGCGCATGATGCCGGTCGCGATGCGCAGGCAAGCGTTTCATGGCTGCACGATTCGCAGTTCGGAGACTTGCGGCGTCACCATGTGCAGGTCGTCGTGCGGGCAATCTGCTCGACCCGCCCGTGCGTGGCCCACGTGCTCTGTTCGAGCTGCAATTGGCCCCACTCGATGTCGAGATCGTCACGCACCGTCGTGAGTTTCTGCAGCTCGCTGAAACGGTTGCGCGCCTGCTGCTTGCCATAGATGACGCCGAGCGCCGAGACGAGCACCGCGAGCCACAACACGGCGACCGACATGCGCCACGAATGCGTGCTCATGCCGCCAGCCTCGCTGCGACGCGCAATACGGCGCTGCGTGCGCGCACGTTGCGCTCGACCTCGGCCGCACCGGGCAGCGTCGCGCCGCCAACCAGGCGCAGGCGCGGCCGCGCGTGCGGCGGCACGACTGGCAACTCGGCGTACACGGGATCGCCGTGCGCCTCGCGGCGCATGAAACGCTTGACCAGCCGGTCCTCGAGCGAATGGAAGCTGATCACGCACAGCCGGCCGTCCGGTGCCAGCAGGTTCACGGCCTGGGGCAGCGCGGCACCGATCGCATCGAGCTCGCCATTGACGTGGATGCGCAGCGCCTGGAACGTGCGCGTCGCCGGATGCTTGCCTGGCTCGCGCGTCGGCACGGCCGCCGCGACGATGCCGGCGAGCTGACGCGTACGTCATGATCGGTGATTCGAGGCGCGCGGCCGACGATCGCGCGCGCGATGCGCCGCGAGAATTTTTCTTCGCCCAGCTGGAACAGCACGTCGGCGATTTCGCGCTCGCTGGCACGCGCCAGCCATTGCGCCGCACTTTGTCCGGACTCGTTGTCCATCCGCATGTCGAGCGGTCCGTCCTGCATGAAACTGAAGCCCCGCCTGGCTTCGTCGAACTGCGGCGATGAGACCCCGAGGTCCAGCAATACGCCCTGCAGCTGCCCTTCCAAACCTGCCGCCCGCACCAGTTGCTCCGAGCTGGGCGAACGATCCCCTGACCAGAGTGAGACGTGGCTCGCCTGCAAACCGCTGCGCCCCGCGACGATCGCTTCCGGATCGCGATCGATCGCGACCACGCGCCCTTGCGGGCCAAGCGCCTCGAGGATGGCCGCCGTATGACCCCCGCGCCCGAACGTCGCGTCGCAATACCGCCCATCGGCCTGAACCGCGAGCCCGGCCAGCACTTCATCGAGAAGTACCGGCGTATGCGCTGACACCCGCGCCGCGCCTACAGCGAAAGCTGTTCGAGTTCAGCGGGCATTTCGCCCGTCTCGTCACCCGCCTGCAGCCATGCGTCGCGACGCTCGTTCCAGTGCTGCTCGTCCCACAGCTCGAAACGACTGCCCTGCCCGATCAGCATCGCCTGCCGCGTCAGACTCGCGTATTCACGGAGTTTCGGCGGCACCAGCACGCGACCGTGCGAGTCGAGCTCGAGGTCCGTCGCATGACCGACCATCAGCCGCTGCAGCCGCCGCACCTGCGGGTTCAGGGTGGGCAGGCGCATGAGCTTGCGCTCGATCTCTTCCCAGTCCGGCAACGGGTAAATCAGCAGGCACTTGTCGCTGCGGTCGACGGTCGCCACGAGCCGGCCCTCGCTACGCTCCACCAAGGTGTCCCGGTAGCGCGCAGGCATGGCCATGCGGCCTTTGGCATCCAGGGTGACTTTGTTGGCTCCGCGAAACATTCAGGCGCTACCTGGGCCGACAGCCCATTTCATCCCACTTTTTCCCACTCGCCGCCACTATAGGTCTGGCCGTGGGCGAGCGTCAACGGTCCGCGACAAATTTTTCCTTGCTCCGACAGTGACTTAGGTCCGGTTTGGGAGGATCTACCTTGCTTCGAAACGAGCCATTGCCACAACAATCATGAACTTAGCTCTGGTTCCTCATAAAACGGATCATCTTTGGCGCTGCGTGGGAAGGCGCGTCCGATCGGACGGCGGCCGGGCATCCAGCGTGGCGGGCCGGTCCTCCTGCGACGGATCGGACAATATGTAAAGTGGGACGCCCTTCGACGCCGGACCCGAAGGCCGCAGCCTGCCGTGCGGCCTGATGGGTGGGCCAGAGTGGGTGGCTGAGCCGCGAGTGGGCCGCCCACGAAGCAGAAGCGGGAGTCGGCCGATAAGCCGGGTTCTGTCGTGGGCAACCATCCATCTGGGACACACGTCGCCGTGCGCCTCGAGCGACCTACCCGGAAGCCCCTGCGGGCAGCAGGAACGAGCCCGAAAGCTCGCGCGCTTCCCTATTTGGTCTTGCTCCAGGTGGGGTTTGCCGTGCCGCCGAATGTTGCCACCGGCGCGGTGCGCTCTTACCGCACCCTTTCACCCTTACCTGCCACGGGTCGATTCCTGGATCACCGGGCCGGATTTTCGTCCGGCCAGTGTCGTAACGACCCGCGACATAGGCGGTTTGCTCTCTGTTGCACTTTCCGTGGGCTCGCGCCCCCCAGGCGTTACCTGGCACCTTGCCCTGTGGAGCCCGGACTTTCCTCCGCGTCGTGAGACGCCGCGGTTGCCTGGCCGACTCCCGCCGCGATTATACCGCGCCACTGGTACTACTCCGGCGAAGAATCCCGCGCCAATTGCAGGGCGTGCTCGTAAAGTTCCTTGCGGCTGTGGCCGGTAATCTGCGCGGCCAGCCGCGCGGCCTGAGACACGGGAAGCTCTGCCAGCAATGCGGTCAGCACGCGTAGTGCTTCCCGGTCCTGCAGTGTCGTGGACGCCAGTTCGGCGAGCGACGCACCGTGGACGACGAGCACGATTTCACCGCGCGCCATGTCCGCGTCCGTACGACTTTGCGCTTCGAGTTCACCGAGCGTGCCGCGATAGATCGTCTCAAATTTCTTGGTCAGCTCGCGGCCGACACTGGCCTCGCGATCGCGGCCCAGCACCGCCGAGAGATCCGCCAGTGTCTCGACCAGGCGATGCGGTGCCTCGTAGAACACCAGCGTACGCGGCTCGGGGACCAGCGCTGCCAGCGCCTTGCGGCGCGCGGACCCTTTCGAGGGCAGGAACCCCTCGAATGCGAAACGGTCCGTCGGCAGTCCCGCAACAGTCAGTGCGACGATCGCGGCACAAGGGCCGGGCACCGCGACGATTGCGACCCCCGCGCGCGCAGCAGCCGCGACCAGCACGGCGCCGGGATCGCTCATCAATGGCGTACCCGCATCGCTGACGAGCGCGACGTCGTCGCCGCGCAGCAGCCGGTCGACGATCTGCGGCGTCCGATCGTGTTCGTTGTGCTCGTGCAGCGATTCAAACGTGCCGGCGGCGCGCGCAATGCCGCAGGCCTCGAGCAGGTGCCGCGTGTGTCGCGTGTCTTCGGCCAGCAGCAGGTGCACTTCGCGCAGGCATGCACTGGCGCGTGCGCTCAGGTCCTGCAGGTTGCCGATCGGCGTTGCCACCAGGAAGAGTGTGCCGGCCGCGCGCCCTGCCCGTAGAATCAGCGACACTTCCGTTCAAGCGCGTCTCCAAAGGTATTCCGCATGCTGCACTTTCCGGTTCGCAGCCAGCAAGCTTGCCCGCGGCGCTGGCCTGCCGCGCTGCTCTGCGTCCTGCTTGGGTTCGCGGCCACCACGGCCTATTCGCAGGACTCGCCGAGCGTGACGAGTGCCGAAGCTCTGGTGCGCGCCGGGCGGCACCTGGAAGCGGCAGCGCAATACGAGCGGCTCGCACATCGCGGCTTCTTCAGGTGGGATGCTGGATTGGCTTTGCTTGCGGCCCGTGAATACGGCGTGGCCGGTGAATTTGACGAAGCCGAACGCTTGCTCGACAAGGCTCGCGGCCGCGTGCGCGAAGACGCAGATCGCATGATGCTGGCTCGCACCGAAGCAGAGATAGCGCTTGCGCAAGGTGAGTCCGCGCGCGCGTTGGCTGCGCTCCGCGCGCTGCCCGATCCTCTGCCCGCCGAATCCGCGCCGGAGCTGCTTGCCCTGCGCGCGGCCGCAGAATTCAGCGTCGGCCAGACCGTACAGGCCATGCGCACGCTGGAGGAGCGCGGCTCGCTCCTGACGACGCCCGCAGCGCGCACTGCGAACGACAAGCTGCTGCTCGATTTACTGCTGCTGTATCCGCCGGGATTCGCGATCACGAGCCCCGGGGTCAGCGAGCGTGAACGCGGTTGGCTGGAACTGGCCCCGCTCGTCGCGTCGGCCCGAGATCCGGCACGACGGGACGACCCTGCGGTGGCGACGGCGATTCGCGAGTGGAGCCAGCGTCATCCCGGCCATCCTGGCACGCCATTCCTGCCGGACGCCGTAAGGCCCGGCAACGGCGCGAGGCAGCTCGCGACGATGCCAGACACCGCTGCAGCCACGGTCGCGGTGTTGTTGCCGTTGTCCGGGAAGCAGCAGGCGGCAGGCACCGCCGTGCGCGATGGCGTTGCCGCCGCCTGGTTTGCAGCGGCTCCAGCGGTCGCACGCCCCAGGCTCGTGGTTCTCGACACCGCCGAAGCCGGTGCGGCGGCCGCCTACGAGCGTGCCATCGCGACGGGCGCGCAGGTGGTGATCGGCCCGCTGGTGCGTGAGGACATAACCGCGGTCGTGAACGCGCGCATGGGCGCGCTACCCGTACCCACGCTGGCGTTGAATTCGTCCGCGACGCCGGACATCGGTCCGCCGCCCGCTTTCCTGCTGCAGTTCGCGCTCGATCCCGCGCAGGAAGCGCGCGCAGTAGCACGACGCATCGCCGCCGACGGGTTAGTGCGCGGCGTTGCGCTGTTTCCCGACTCGACCTGGGGCACGCGCGTGCGCGAGGCGTTTACGAGCGAGCTCGCCGCGGCCGGCGGCGTCACGCTGATGGCTGCCGAGTACTACGGTCTCGGCGCCAACGACTATTCCGCACCATTGCGTGCGGCTCTCGGACGTTTCGGTGGCGCGGGCGAGCGCAGCAGGGATCCGTCAAAACCCTTGCCGGCCCGAGACGCGCAGGCCGAACGTGCCGCCGGTCCACAGTTTGCGTTCGTCGCGGCCACCCCGCAGGTAGCCCGGGCCATCAAGCCGCAGCTGCGATTCCAGATGACGTACGACGTGCCGATCTATGCGACCTCGGACGCCTGGGACGCGAGCGTGCGCGCGGCAGGCGACATGGACGGACTGGTCTTCCCGGAAATGCCCTGGATACTTTACGGCGGGCAGGGTGCGCCCGGACCTCTGGAACGCGCTGCAGCTGGAGTGGCTTGGCCAGGCACGCGGCAGGCTGCGGCTCTATGCGTTTGGTTACGACGCATACCGGCTCGCAACACAGTTGCGCGGTAACGTCGGTCTCGTCGGCGTCGACGGCCTCACGGGCGCGCTCACGATAGACGGCCAGGGGCACGTGCAGCGCGGTCTGGAGTTCGCGCGGGTCGCGAATGGCAAGCCGCAGCCGGCAGGCCCGGCGGGTCAACTCAGCTTATTGCCCGAACCCGCTGCAAATCCGGATGGATCGACATTGCCGCACTGAGGCACAACTGCGCTCCGGCAACTACGCCTGTCTGGGCGTCGAGCGCACAGCCAATGGTGACGACGACCGAACTCGGCCGGGCGGCGGAGTCGCTGGCGCTGGCCAGGCTCGAGTCCGAAGGCCTCGTGCTGCTCACGCGCAATTACCGTTGCAAGGCGGGCGAGATCGACCTCGTGATGCTCGATGCGGCGGACCGCGTGCTGGTGCTGGTCGAGGTTCGTTCACGGTCTCGCGCGGATTTCGGCAGCGCGTCAGCCTCGATCAGCATCGCGAAACAGCGCCGTTGCTCGCTGGCGGCGCGTCACCTGCTGCTGTGTCGACGCGAGCTACGCAAGCTGCGCGCACGTTTTGACGTGATCGCGATCGACGCGCCCGCAACGCGCGGCGAGCCACCGGTCGTTACGTGGATCAGGTCCGCATTTCCGCTCTTTTGAGCGCGACGGTTGCGAAACGGTCGCACGCTTACTTGACGACTTTGAACTTGGCCCGGCGCTGATCCGTGGGGGACGTCGGCTTGGGTGGCTTATCGTCGGGCGGCGTCTCGCCTGGGTCGGTCTTGACGGCCGCGAGGCCGGGCGATGGACCGGCATCGTCGTCCGTGAAAATCATGCCTTGGCCGGTTTCGCGTGCGTAGATGGCGAGCACGGCCATGATCGGCACGAACACGGACATGCTCGTACCGCCGAAACGGCCGCTGAAACTGACGTCATCGTTGGTCATGCGCAGGTTGGCCGTGGCCGTCCAGCTGACGTTGAGCACGATCTTGCCGTCCTGCACGAATTGGCGCGGCACTTCCACGCCGGAGATCCCGGCATCGACGACGATGTGCGGGGTGCAGAGACTGTCCGTGATCCATTCATGGATTGCGCGCAGCAGGTAGGGTCGACGCGCCTTCATGGCGGGACCCGGCGGCGGCGCGGTCGGGGTCGTGGTCACGGATTCCCTCGTCGTCCGGTCAAAACGGGGCGCGGGGTCGCATGTGGCGTTCGGTGTCGCTCAGGCTATGACGAAATGCGGGCCTGGCAAACACGCGGCCGCAGTAGCGCTCGATTTCCGGAACTGCGGTGCCGATCGTGGCCAACTCGATCTCCCAGCGCAGCAGGCGCCAGAGGATCGGCGCGACGGCCGCATCGAGTTGCGAAAACTGGTCCGAGAGAAACCAGGGCCGCACTTTGAACAGCGGCTCGGCGGCCAGCACGCTCTCGGTCAGCATCTTGCGCGAGCGCTCGCGTTCGCGCCGGTCGGCGCCGTGCATTGCTTTCGAGGATGTCGGCGACGCCGTACCAGTCCTGCTCGATCCGCTTCAGCGCCACGCGTGCCTGCGCTCGCGCGCCCGGGTCGAGCGGCGTCAGCGGCGGGTGCGGGAAGCGCTCGTCCAGGTATTCACAGATGATTCCCGGTTCGTACACCACGAGGTCGCGATCCACGAGTGTCGGCACGGTCTGGTACGGATTGAGGTCGATCAGGTCTTCCGGCGGACGCGCCGGGTCGGTCTCCACGACGCGCACTTCGAGGGCCTTCTCGGCAAGCACGAAGCGAACGCGGTGACAGCGCGCATCGTCTGCACGCGAATACAACGTCATCATGCTGACGGCCCTCCTGGTCCAGCAGCACGGCCGGCCCTGCGGCCCGCCGGAAGCGTTGGCTCCGGAGGTCGACGTCCGCGGGACCGTTGTTCATTGCCTGGCAGCGCTTACTTGACGTCCTTCCAGTATTCCTTCTTGAGCGCATACGCGAGCAGCGTGAAGAAGACGAGGAAGGAGATCACGATGAAGCCGAGCGATTGGCGCTGCACTTGCACCGGTTCGCCGATGTAGTCGAGGAAATTGACCGTGTCGCGCACGAACGCGTCGTATTCCTCCGGTCCCAGCTTGCCGGGCTCTGCGAGCTTGAACTCCTTGAAGTGCTTCTGCACGTTGCCCTGCGCGTCGGTCTCCCCTTCCCACATCGGCCTCCTGCGTGCCCTGCAGCTGCCAGAGAACGTGCGGCATCGCCGTGCCAGGCAACGCCAGGTTGTTCACGCCGGTGGGCTTGGTCGGGTCGGCGTAGAACGATTTCAGGAACGTGTAGAGGTAGTCCGGCCCCCGGCTGCGCGCGATCAACGACAGGTCGGGCGGCACGACGCCGAACCATTTCTTCGCGTCGTCGGCGTTCATGCGCGTTCGTCATCGTCCGGTGCGGCGAGTCGCCCGTGAACATCAGGTTGTCGATCATCTGCTGCTCGGTCAGGCCGATGTCCGCCGCCATGCGGTTGTAGCGCACGTACTTGGCGGAATGGCAGCCGAGGCAGTAGTTGACGAAATTCCTCGCGCCGCGCTGCAGCGACGCCATGGTTGCGGACGTCGTTCATCGCGTGCTCGACGTCGACCTTCGCCACCGGAGGCCAGCGCGTGCCAGCCGGCAGCGCGACCAGCGCCACGACGCAGGCAAGGATCTTCTTGGTGACGGCGATCAGTGCGCATGGTAGGTCACCCTCGTCGGCACGGGCCTGGTCTTGTCGATGCGCGTGTACCACGGCATCAGCAGGAAGATACGCGAAATACACGACCGAGAACAAGCGGGCCGCCATCGTGTACGCAGGCGTCGGCGGCTGCAGGCCGAGCTAACCGAGCGCGACGAAGCTGATCGCGAACGCGATCAGGAAGAACTTGAAGATCGGCCCGCGGTAGCGGATCGACTTGACCTTGCCGCGGTCGAGCCACGGCAGGAAGACGAACAGCACCACGGCCGCGCCCATCAGGCCGACGCCCATCGAGCTTGTTCGGCACGGCGCGCAAGATCGCGTAGAACGGCGTGAAGTACCACACCGGCGCGATGTGCGGCGGCGTCTGCAGACGGGTTCGCCGGCTCGAAGTTGGCGTGCTCGAGGAAGTAGCCGCCCATCGTCGGCGCGAAGAAGATGACCAGGCAGAACAGCGATCAGGAATACGCCGACGCCGACGATGTCCTTGACCGTGTAGTACGGGTGGAACGCGATGCCGTCGAGCGGCAGGCCGTCCGGCCCCTTCACCTTCTTGATCTCGACGCCGTCCGGGATTGTTCGAGCCGACTTCGTGCAGCGCCATCAGGTGCGCGATCACGAGGAACACCAGCGCGAACGGGATCGCGACGACGTGCAGCGCGAAGAATCGGTTCAGCGTGGCGTCGGAGATGTAGTAGTCGCCGCGGATCCACTCGGTGAGCGAGTCGCCGACGTAGGGAATCGCGCCGAACAGCGACACGATCACCTGCGCGCCCCAGTAGGACATGTTGCCCCACGGCAGCAGGTAGCCCATGAACGCCTCGGCCATCAGCGCGAAGTAGATCAGCATGCCGAAGATCCACAGCAGCTCGCGCGGCTTCTGGTACGAGCCGTACATCAGCGCACGGAACATGTGCAGGTAGACGACGATGAAGAACGCCGACGCGCCCGGTGGAGTGGATGTAGCGGATCAGCCAGCCCCACTCGACGTCGCGCATGATGTATTCGACGGAATTGAAGGCTTCGGCCGCCGACGGCTTGTAGTTCATCGTCAGGAAGATGCCGGACACGATCTGGATGACGAGCACGAACAGCGCGAGCGAGCCGAAGTAGTACCAGACGTTGAAATTCTTCGGCGCGTAGTACTCGGACACCTGCGATTTCCACAGGGCCGTGAGCGGAAAGCGCTCGTCGATCCACGCGGTAAGCGCCGCGAGGCGCCCGCTGCCGGTCCTGGCAGCGACCTTCTGGGCTGCGGAGCTGTTGTCCATCACGCGTTCCCCTTCTCGGCGCCGATCAGGATGCGTGTGTCGCTGACGAACTGGTACGGCGGCACGGGCAGGTTCGTCGGCGCCGGCACGTCCTTGAAGACGCGGCCCGAAAGGTCGAACTTCGAGCCGTGGCAGGGGCAGAAGAAACCGCCCGGCCAGTCGGCGCCGACCGTCACGTCACCCGGCGTGAACTTGTCGAGCGGCGCGCAACCGAGGTGCGTGCAGACGCCGACCAGCACGAGGTACTCGGGCTTCAGCGCACGCGCCTCGTTCCTGGCGAAGTCGGGCTGGTCCGATTCGGCCGATTCAGGGTCGCGCAGCTTGTCGGCCACGCCCTGCAACTGCGCCAGCATCTGCGGCGTGCGATGCACGACGATAGACCGCCTTGCCGCGCCATTCGACCTTCATCATCGCGCCCGGCTCGAGCTTGCTGATGTCCACTTCGACGGGTGCGCCGATCGCCTTGGCGCGCGCGCTCGGTTTCCAGGACGCCAGGAACGGCACGGCGGCGAAAGCGGCGCCTACGGCGCCGGTCGCGACGGTGGCAATGGTCAGGAACCGGCGCCTGCCCGTATCGACTTCTTCGGTCATCCAGCTCTCTCCTCAGCGCCGGCCGCAGAAGGTCGGCGACGCACCCGCCGTCGCGGTCTATCCAGACGAAATGGTCCGCTGCTGTGACGCTCATTGCCCGCGCTATCTGCGCCGGCGGGTCTCGAAAACGTGTCCGTACATGCGTGCCGCAGGGGCCCGATGCCGGACCACTGGGGGCAGCAGCGCATTATAGAGGTTCAGGTGGACCGGCGGTAGGCGCGCGGTGCCTCCGGGCCGAACACTGGCTGACGCTGCGCCTGGCTCAGCCCCGGTCGTCCAGCCGCCGGATCTGCGCTCCAAGCCCCTGCAGCTTCTCTTCGATGCATTCGTAGCCGCGGTCGATGTGATAGATCCGCTCGACGTCCGTCGTGCCGTCGGCGACGAGGCCCGCCAGCACCAGGCTCGCCGAGGCGCGCAAGTCCGTAGCCATGACCGGCGCCGCCGTCAGCTTCGGCACGCCCCGGATGATGGCCGTGTTGCCCTCGAGCCGGATCTCGGCACCCATGCGGCGCATTTCGAGCATGTGCATGAAGCGGTTCTCGAAGATGGTCTCGATGATCGTGCCGACGCCGTCCGCCACCGTGTTCAGTGCGGCGAACTGGGCCTGCATGTCGGTCGGAAACCCCGGATGCGGCGCGGTGCGGATGTCCACGGAACGCGGCCGGCGGCCGCGCATGTCCACTTCGATGAAGTCCTCGCCGCGAATCACGTGCGCGCCGGCCTCGATCAGCTTGCCGAGCACGGCGTCGAGGTGCTCGGCGCGCGCGTTGCGCGCACGGACCCGGCCGCCAGTGATGGCGCCTGCAATGAGGTAAGTGCCGGCCTCGATGCGATCGGGCAACACCTCGTAGCTTGCGCCGTGCAGCGAATCGACGCCGTCGATGATGATGGTGTCGGTGCCGTGGCCGCGAATCTGCGCGCCCATCGCGATCAGGAATTGCGCGAGGTCGACGATTTCCGGTTCGCGCGCCGCGTTCTCGAGGATCGTCTGCCCGTCGGCCAGCGTCGCCGCCATCATCAGGTTCTCGGTGCCCGTGACGGTGACCGTCTCGAGCACGATGCGCGCGCCGCGCAGGCGATCCGGCGCGCGCGCGGATGTAACCGTTTTCGATGTGCACTTCGGCGCCCATGGCCTGCAGCCCGGCCACGTGGATGTTGACCGGGCGCGCACCGATCGCGCAGCCGCCGGGCAGCGAAACGTCGGCGCGGCCGTGCTTCGCGACGAGCGGCCCGAGCACCAGGATCGCAGCCCGCATGGTCTTGACGAGCTCGTAGGGCGCGAAGGTCGTGTTGGTCGTGGTCGGGTCGACCTCGACCCGCATGCGCTCGTCGACGGTGACGCTCGCACCCATGCGGCCGAGCAGTTCGATCATCGTCGTTACGTCATGCAGGTGCGGGACGTTTGCGATCGTGACCGGCCCGTCGGCCAGCAGCGCGCCCGCCAGAATCGGCAACGCGGCGTTCTTGGCGCCCGAAATGCGAACTTCGCCGTCGAGCGGCACGCCGCCCAGGATCTGCAGTTTGTCCAAGGAACGTGCTCCCGTCAGCGCGGCGAAGTGGGCGCCAGGCCCAGCCTGCCACTCGGCCGGGGTAAAGGCTTGAATGGACAGCGCATGAACTTCACGTCCCATGCGCTCGCCGAGCCCGGAATACACCATCTGATGACGCTGCAGCGGACGCTTGCCCTCGAACTGCGCGGCGATCACGACGGCCTCGAAATGGGTGTCGTCGTCCGTCATGACGCGCGCCTGCGCGCCCGGCAGGCCGTCGAGGATCATTTTCGTGACTTCGTCTGCCGTCATGGTGTTGCCGCCGCGGCATGGGAGAGGCCGGGTAAGACCGACAAGTTTAAAGGAGAAGAGGCATCGGCTGTAAGTTGTAGACTGTCGCGCGGTCCGCCCCAACCCGCCCGCAGCCCGGCTCAGGCCAGCCAATCGCCCAGCAAAACCCGACCATGAACGATTTTTCGCTCCTCATCGCCCGCGGCCGCCAGCGTGCTCAGCATAGAAGCCGAGGCCGTCGCCGCGCTCGAACATCGCCTCGACGAGTCATTCGCGCGGGCTTGCGAGCTGCTGCTGGCTTGCGAGGGCCGCATCGTCGTCACGGGCATGGGGAAATCGGGGCACATCGGCAACAAGATCGCGGCGACGCTCGCCAGCACCGGCAGCCCCGCGTTTTTCCTGCACCCGGCCGAGGCCATCCACGGCGACGTCGGCATGATCACCGTCAAGGACGTGGTTCTGGCCCTTTCCAATTCCGGCGAGACCGACGAACTGCTGACGATCCTGCCGATCATCAAGCGGCTCGATGTGCCGCTGATCGCATTGAGTGGCAAGATCGGCTCGACCTTGTCGCGCTATGCGACGGTTACTCTCGACGTGAGCGTACCGGCCGAAGCGTGTCCGTTGAATCTTGCGCCGACCGCCAGCACCACGGCCACGTTGGCCATGGGCGATGCGCTCGCCATCGCCGTCCTCGAGGCGCGCGGATTCACTGCGGAAGATTTTGCGCGTTCCCACCCGGGCGGCACGCCTTGGACGTCGTTTGCTGATGCACGTCGAAGACGTCATGCGCAAGGGCGACGACCTGCCGATGGTCGGCCCGGCGACGCCGTTGAGCGCGGGCCTGATCGAGATGAGCCGCAAGGGGCTCGGCATGACCACGATCGTCGACGAAGATCAGCGCGTGGTTGGCGTGTTCACCGACGGCGACCTGCGACGCGCGCTCGACGGCGAGGTGAACGTGCACCGCACGCTGATGCGCGACGTGATGAATGCGAACTGCAAGGTGGCCGAGCCGCGCATGCTGGCAGCCGAAGCGGTGCACATCATGGAGACCTTTCGCATCACGGCCTTGCCGGTCGTCGCGCTCTATCGCCGATCGCACGTCTCGTCGGCGCGCTGAACGTGCACGACCTGCTGCGCGCCGGAGTGATGTAGCGTGGAGGCGCGAACTGCTGGAGCGTGCCAGGCGCATTCGCCTGCTGGTGCTGGACGTCGATGGCGTGCTGACGGATGGCAGGCTGCACATCTCCGCGCAACGGCGAAGACGTCAAGGTGTTTCACGTCCGCGACGGATCGGGCATCGTCGCATTGCAACGGGCCGGTGTCGCGGTAGCGATCATTTCCGGACGTGCTTCGGCCGCGGTTACGCACCGCGCGCGCGAGCTGGGCATCGCGCACGTGCGCCAGGGCATCAGCGACAAGGGCGCTGCACTCGACGCGCTGTGCGGCGAACTCGGCGTCGCCCGCGAGGAACTGGCGTGCGTCGGCGACGACACGCCCGACATTCCGATGTTCGAGCGCGCCGGCATTGCGGTGGCGGTCGCGGATGCCCACCCGGCAGCGACCGGCCGTGCCGACTGGGTCACGCAGGCGCGCGGCGGACGCGGCGCGGTAAGGGAAATATGCGACCTGCTGCTGGCCGCACGCGCGTACTGATCAAGCGCATCGTGACCGGTGCGGCGCTGCTCGCGGGCGGCCTGTTACTGGTCACGCTGCTCGCCGGACGGCCCGACGACGATGCCGAAACGGCAGCGGCAACGCACGAACGCGGCTATTACCTCACCGATTCGACGCTGACGGAAATGGGCCCTGATGGACGGCCGCGCGTCGTCGTACGAGCCGATTTGATCGAACAGCAACTCGCCGACGACAGCGTGCTGCTCGCCCGCCTCGAAATGGACTACACCGCCGGCAAGACTGGTGTCTGGCACGTCACGGCAGATCGTGGGCGCATGCCGCCGAACCGGGAATCGCTGCTGCTCTCCGGCAACGTGCACGTCACCGGCGAACCGGCAGGCGCGACAGGCGTCGCCGTCATCTCGACCGACGAACTTGCCTACGACACGCGCACCAATGTCGTGCAGACTGCAGCGCCTGTCGTCGTGCGGTTCGGGCCGCACGAATTATTGGGACGCGGCATGCGCGTCCGGTTGAACGACGGCACCCTGCGGCTAGAATCGAACGTGAATGGACGCTTCACACCCTGACGCCACTGTCCGGTTCTTTTCACGGCTCGCTTCGCCGCGCGCATCAATGCTGCGCCGCGCGCCGTTGCGCTGGGCCGCAGCGGTCATGGCCTGGATCGTGGCCAGCTCGGCCGTCGCGCAGAGCGGCTTACCGCCGGGCAATGCCGAGAAACCCATCGACCTGCAGGCGGCCTCGTCCGATTTCGACTACAAGAACAACTCGCTGCTGTTCAAGCGCGTCAAGATCACGCAAGGCGAGCTGCAGGTGACTGGCGCAGCAGGCGAGCGCGACGGGCCTCGATTTCGACAACTCCGAGTGGCGGCTGCAAGGTGACGTGCAGATCATCGTGCCCGGCGGCAAGCTCGAGTCCAGCGAGGCCCGCGTGCTGTTTCGCAACAACGACGATCGTGCGCGCGAGCGATCAAGGGCTCGCCGGCGATGTTCGAGCAGCGGCTGAAGGAAAAAGACCAGGTCGCGCGCGGCCGGGCCGGTTCGATCGATTACGACGTGAAGGCGAGCACCGTCCGCCTGACCGGCGCAGCGTGGCTCTCCGATGGACAGAACGAGATTCGTGGCAACACGCTGATCTACGACATCGGCCGCGAGCGCGTGCAGGCGAATCCGAACGAGAAGGATCCCGGCGGCGTGCACATCACGATCAAGCCAAGACCGAAGCCGCGTCTCCCGGCACGGGACCCACGACAACACCGTCCGCGGCAGCCAAGCCGGCAGCACCGCCCCCTGCCGCAACGACGGACCGGGACCGGACGCATGAGCCGGCTGCGCGCCGAGTCCCTCGGCAAGAGCTACCGCTCGCGGCGCGTCGTCAAGGATCTTTCGCTCGAAGTGGCATCGGGCGAGGTCGTCGGGTTGCTCGGTCCGAACGGAGCGGGCAAGACGACGGCCTTCTACATGATCGTCGGCCTGGTGCCCTGCGACGAAGGACGCATTCATCTCGACGACCAGGAAGTCACGCGCCTGCCGATGTACCGCCGCGCGCAGCTGGGCGTCGGCTATCTGCCGCAGGAAGCTTCGGTTTTCCGCAAGCTGTCGGTCGAGGACAACATCCTGGCGATCCTGGAAACGCGCGACGATCTCGACGACGATGCAGACCGCGAGGCCGCGCTCGAAGCGCTGCTCGACGAATTGCACATCGGCCACATTCGCGGCAGCAGCGGCATGAGCCTGTCCGGCGGCGAACGTCGTCGCGTCGAGATTGCGCGCGCGCTCGCGGCCGAACCGCGCTTTATCCTGCTCGATGAGCCATTCGCGGGCGTCGATCCGCTCTCCGTGGTCGACATCCAGCGCATCATCCGCCACCTGAGCGCGCGCAACATCGGCGTGCTGATCACCGACCACAACGTGCGGGAAACGCTCGGTATTTGCAGCCGCGCCTATATCGTCAGCGCAGGAAGTGTGATTGCGTCCGGTTCTGCGGAAGAGATCCTTGCCAATCCTCAGGTGCGTGAGGTCTACTTGGGCCAGGATTTCCGCTTGTGACGACTGCGGGCCCGGGCCCGCCGCTGCGCATGTTTTCCGCGTCCCACTTCACTTGCTCTTGCGTACCTGATGCTCAAGCCGGCCCTGCAACTCAAGCTCGGTCAGCAGCTCACGATGACCCCGCAGCTGCAGCAGGCCATCAAGCTGCTGCAACTGCCTTTGCTCGAACTGCACGCGCAGGTGATGGAGGCGCTCGAGGCCAACGTCATGCTCGAGGCCGAAGAGGACGAGACGATCGACCTCGCTTCGCTCGAGCAGTCGACGCCTTCCGGCGAAGCCGATGCGCGGCAGCGACAGCGGCGAAGGCGAAGCATCCGATGCCGAGGAAGCCGCCGCCGACGACGTCATCGTCGAGATGGACGATCCGTGGGCCGAGAACACGACACCGTCGGGCGATGGCGCGCGCGCCGACGACGATGACCGTACGCTCGAGTTCACCGACGAGCGCAGCCGCGACCTGCATCAGCACCTGATCTGGCAACTCGAGATCAGCCCGCTCGACCCGCGGCAGCTGTGGATCGGCGAAGCCATCGTCGATGCGCTCAACGACGACGGCTACCTGACCGAGTACGCTGGAGGAAATCGCGCAGAGCCTCCACCGCGAATTGCCCGTGATCAGTTGCCGATGTCGAGGAAGTGCTCGCGTTCGTGCAGACGCTCGATCCGGCAGGGCATCGGCGCACGCAACGTTTCGGAATGCATCATGCTGCAACTCGCGCAACTCGAGCCCGAGACGCCGGGGCGCGACCTTGCCATCAGCATCGCACGCGACCACCTGCAGGCCGTAGCCAACCGCAATGTCGCGGAGCTGCGGCGATTGCTCGGCTCGGACGAAGAATCGCGTGCAGGTGGCGCTGGCGCTGATCCGGGGCTGTCATCCGCGTCCGGGTGCGGCGTTCGAGGGCGCCACTCCCGAATATATCGTGCCCGACGTGTTCGTGCGCCGCACCGACCAGGGCTGGTCGGTCGAATTGAACTCCGGCTCGGTGCCGCGGCTGCGCGTCAACCAGAGCTACGCCGGCGTGGTGGCACGCTCGGCCGATTACGCGTCGCTGCGCGCACAACTGCAGGAAGCCCGCTGGCTCATCCGCAGCCTCGAAATCCGCAACGAGACGCTGCTCAAGGTCGCGCGTACCATCGTGCAGCGCCAGGCCGCGTTCCTCGAGCGCGGAGACGAAGCCATGCAGCCGATGATCCTGCGCGACGTCGCCGAGGCGGTCAGCATGCACGAGTCGACGATCTCGCGCGTGACGACAGGCAAGTACATGCACACGCCGCGCGGCATTTTCGAGTTCCGCTATTTCTTTTCGAGCCACGTGTCGGGAGCCGACGGCGAGGACGTGTCGTCGGTGGCAATCCGCGCCAGGATCCGCAAGCTGATCGCAGACGAAGCCCCCGAAAGACCGCTCAGCGACGCACAGCTGGCTGACGTACTCGCCGACGAAGGCGTAAAGGTGGCGCGGCGCACCGTCGCGAAGTACCGTGAGGCCCTGGGGCTCGCATCTTCCAGCGACCGGCGCCAGGCAGCAGTTCGCGCCCAGGCCTAGGGCACCGTGGCACGGCTTAGGGTGCGATCGAAATCGTGCGGCGGACCAGGGAACCACCCTGCCCCGCCGGGATCGAAAAAGGAGAGACAGTGACAGGCGTGCAGCGGCGCGCCAGGGTGATGATGACAGCGACTACGCACACTCCCGGAGGACACAAACGATGCAATTGCACCTCAGTGGACATCACGTCGAAGTGACACCTGCCCTGCGCAGTTACGTAGAGAAGAAGCTCGCGAGGATCCTGCGTCATTGCGACCAGCTGATCGACGTGCAGTGCACGTTGACCGTCGAAAAACTGCAGCACAAGGCCGAGTCCACGGTGCGCCTCGCTGGAGCCAGTATTCACGCCGCCGCCATCGAAGCTGACATGTATGCCGCCATCGATGTCCTCGCCGACAAGCTCGACGAGCAGATCAAACGCCACAAAGGCAAAGTGCGCGACCACCAGGCAGCCCGCAACCGTCACGGGCTCGAAGCTGCACCATAGAGTCGATCGATAAACAGCGTCGACAATAAGTAAGCCGCAGACGTGACCGCCGGGACGCCGGGCCCTACTATGCTCGGGGTCCGGGCGTACTTTTTGTCCCGGCAGGGACTTCAAGCACGATGCGCCTGATCGTCGTCAGCGGACTGTCGGGCTCCGGCAAGAGCGTCGCGCTCGACATGCTGGAGGACCTCGATTTTTATTGTGTCGACAACATCCCGGCCGGCCTGCTGCCCGGCTTCATCGCATACACCGTACGCACCAGCGAAACGCCCTACCGCCAAACGGCCGTAGGGCTCGATGTCCGCAATCGCCCCGAGGATCTCGCGGAGGTCCCGCGGCTCGTCGCTGTCGCTGCGCAAGAGCGGCATCGGCTGTGAGATGCTGTTCCTGCGCGCCGATAACGAGACGCTGCTCAAACGCTTCAGCGAGACACGGCGCCGCCATCCGCTGAGCCGCGCCGGCATGGGTCTGCAGGAGGCGCTCGGAGCAGGAACGACGCCTGCTCGCGCCCCTCAACAATGCCGCCGACCTGACGATCGACACGTCGCGCCTGTCGGTGCACGAATTGCGCGAGGTGATCCGCGAACGCGTCGTCGAAAAACGGCACACCGGCCCGTCGCTGTTGTTCCAGTCGTTCGCCTATCGTCACGGCGTGCCGGACGATGCCGATTTCGTGTTCGATGCACGTGCGCTTCCCAACCCGTACTGGGAGCCGATCGTTGCGCGACCTGACCGGACGCGACGAGGCCGTTGCAGCGCTTCCTCGACAGCCAGGAAGAAGTCGGCCGTTTCTTCGCGGACGTGCGCGACTTCATCGAGCGCTGGCTGCCGTCGCTGGTGCGCTCCAATCGCAGCTACCTGACGGTGGCGGTCGGCTGCACCGGTGGCCAGCACCGTTCGGTGTACCTGGCCGAACGACTCGCCGACGCATTTCAGCGACGGTGCGCGCGGCCAGGCGCTGGTACGCCACCGCGACCTGGAGAGCCGGCAGCACGAGTGACGCGCCGTCGCCGCGTCCCGGTCGAACGCGAGCAGAAGAGTGTCCCCCTGGCTGTCGATCGGCCCGTGACCAGTGCGGACGCGGGCATCGCGCCACCTCCCGGCCACGGTACTCACGTAGCATTGCGCCCTGCATGAACGCCGAGATCCAGACTCGCCGGCCGACACGACTCGAGGCGCTGAAACGCGCGCTCGACCAGGGCACGATGCGCCAGGTGCATCGGCTCGTGAATTCCATGCACCCGGCCGAAGTGGCCTCCCTGCTCGAATCACTGCCGCCGACCCAGCGCGAAGTCGTCTGGGAGCTGGTCGATCCCGAACTCGAAGGCGATGTGCTGGTCGAGCTGAACGACGAAGTCCGCGGCCGGCCTGATCCGTGACATGGACACCGAGGAACTCGTCGCCGCCGCCGAGGGACTCGAAGTCGACGACCTCGCGGACCTGCTGCGCGAATTGCCCGAGACGGTGAACCAGCAGGTGCTGCGCTCGATGGACTCGCAGGACCGCGAGCGCCTGCATGCGGTGCTCGGGTTCGACGAGGACACGGCCGGCGGCCTGATGAACACGGACACCGTGAGCGTGCGGCCGGACGTCACGCTCGAAACGGTGTTGCGCTACCTGCGCATGCGCGGCGAGATCCCCGAAAAAACCGATGCGCTGTTCGTCGTGAATCGGCACGACCGCTATCTGGGCGTGCTGCCGCTCACGACGTTGCTGACCGAGGATCCCGATCGCACCGTCGGCGAGGTCATGGACACGACGGTCGAGGGAATCCCGCCGTCGATGCCCGCGACACAGGTAGCGGCGCTGTTCCAGGACCGCGACCTCGTTTCGGCCGCCGTCGTCTCGCCGGCGGACCACCGGCTGCTCGGTCGCATCACGATCGACGACGTCGTCGACGTGATCCGCGACGAGGCCGAGCACTCGGTCATGAGCATGGCGGGCCTCGACGAGGACGCGGACATGTTCGCGGGCGTCGTGCCGAGCGCACGTCGGCGCGGCGTGTGGCTCGGCGTAAACCTGGCAACCGCCTTTCTCGCGGCGTGGGTCGTCGGCCTGTTCGAGTCGACCATCCAGCACATCGTCGCGCTGGCCGTACTGATGCCGATCGTCGCGAGCATGGGCGGCGTTGCCGCGACGCAGACCCTGACGCTGATCGTGCGTGGGCTCGCGCTCGGCCAGGTCGAACGGGCCAATTCACGCTGGTTGCTCGGCAAAGAGGTCGCGGTGGCCGTCCTGAACGGCGTCGCGTGGGCCACGGTGGTCGCGCTGGTGGCCTACCTCTGGTTCAGGCAATGGCGCATCGCGGCCGTGATCTTCGCGGCGATGGTGGTCAACCTGATTGCGGCGGCGTTCGCCGGCGTCGTGGTGCCACTGGGGCTCAAGCGCTTCGGCGTCGATCCGGCGGTCGCGGGTGGTGTCATCGTGACCACGGTGACGGACGTGATCGGCTTCGCGTCGTTGCTCGGGCTCGGCACGCTGGTCCTGCTCTGACTGCACCGCGCCTGACGTCGAGTGCGTCCGCTTGCGCAGCGGCGCAAGCGTCGCTACGCGAGCCAGGGCGTCAGGTAGGGTTCGATTTCCTTGCGCTGCACCTGCGCATCCGCATACCCCAGTTCCATCAACTCGCGGGTGTACACCGACTCGAACAGCAGGTAGCTCACGAGCAATCCGCCGCGGGCTTCGAACGCGCCGATCGTGCGCAGCAACGTCCGCAGGCTGCGTGGCAACGCGTTCTGGTGGCGCCGCGCGATCGACGGTCGGATCCACGCTCGGCTGGATCACCGTGGCGAGAATCGGACGATTGGTGGAGTTCGACTCCGGCGAAGTCAGCAGCGAGTTGATCTGGCGCAATCGCTCGAGATCGATCGAGAGTCCATCCGTGAACAACGAGTCGAGCACGAAGCCCAGCAGGTGGCCCGGGCTTGGCGGGTCTCTGCGGTCCAACGCCGTCGGGGGGCGTCGCCGCCAGGCCACCACGCGTGCCGATCACGAGCACGCGATTGGCGCCGAGGTGCACCGCCGGACTGAGCGGCGCCAGTTGCCGCATCGCACCGTCGCCGAAGTACTTGCCGTCGATCGGCGCCGCCGGGAATATGAAAGGAATGGCCGCGCTCGCCATCAGCATGTCGAGATCGATGGGTCGACGGACGCCGGCGCGACGCACCCGGCTCCACGCCTCGATCGCAGGGTCGCCGTCGAAAAACGCGACGGCCTGCCCGGTGGAATAGCTCGTCGTCGCCACGGCCACGGCCCGCAGCGGACCCGATGCAATGTTCTCCGGGATGCGTTCGAGTGGTATCGCGGCCGCCAGCAGATCCCGCAGCGGTGCGGTGTCGAGCAGCGACCGCGGCGGGGACACCAGCCAACCGCCGGTCAACAGCGACAGCATCCAATGCAGGCCGGAGCGCAACATCGTCCAGACATCGGTGCGCATGACCTGCTCGATGCTGAAGTTCGACCAGACGTCCTCGAGGGACTGGACGCCGTCCCGGAAACACTTCGCGTGTGCCGCCAGTGCCGTCGCATTGAGCGCCCCGGCCGACGCGCCAATCAATACTTCGAATGGGCAAGGCGCATCCGCGGGCAGCCATTCCGCCATCGCTTTCAGCACGCCGGCCTGGTAGGCCCCGCGAGCGCCGCCACCGGACAAGACCAAAGCGTCGCGATCGTCGAAGAAGACGTAATTGGTCAGGTCGGCAGCCTGGTGCGCCGCGGGTAGCACTGCGGCCGTGGTCTTGGGCAAAGCATCCTCGCTGACACTGGAGCAGCCTGGGATTAGTATGGCAGTCTGCGGGCCGGTCCGTTTTATCCATGCCCTGGAGTGCCGATCAATGCCGATTTCACTGCGCCGCCGACTGTTCGGAGCGCTCGCCGCCGTCCTGCCGGCCCTGGCTGTCATTTGCGTTGCGCTGCCAAGCGCGAGCGCCGGCCGAGGCTGCCGCGACCCCGGCGGTCGGTCAGCCCGCCCCCGCGTTCAAGCTGCAGGACCAGGCCGGCAAGTGGCACTCGCTCGCCGACTACAAGGGCAAATGGGTCGCGCTCTATTTCTACCCGAAGGACGACACGCCCGGTTGCACGACGCAGGCCTGCAGCTTTCGCGACAATGTCTTTGCCTTCAACAAGGAAGGCGCGGTGATCCTCGGCATCAGCGTCGACGATGTCGCCTCGCACAAGGCGTTCGCCGAAAAGCACGGGTTGCCTTTCACGCTGCTCGCGGATTCGGACAAGGCAGTCTCGAAACAGTACGGTGTGCTGAAAACGTACATGGGCGTCATGGAAATGGCGCGCCGCGACACGTTCCTGATCGATCCGCAGAGCCGCATCGCCAAGCACTACGAGTCCGTGAACCCGGAAGGCCACTCCGCGGTCGTGCTCGCCGACATCAAGGCACTGAAGGCTGGGAAGTCGGCGCCGGCATCGGGCGGTTAACGGAGTGGCCGATGTTTTCGTTTCCTATTCCCGAAGCGATAAGACCCGTGTCGCCCCGCTCGTGCGCGCGATCGAGGCGCAGGGCTGGTCTGTCTGGTGGGATTCGGAAATCTCTCCGGGTCAGGAGTTCGACCACCAGATCACAGCCGAGCTGAAAGCCGCCACCGCCGTCCTCGTCGTGTGGACACCGATCTCCGTTGCGTCACGGTGGGTCCGTGGCGAAGCGCGCGAAGCGGCCGAGCGAGGGATCCTGGTGCCCGTCCGCTTTGACGGCGCCGACCTGCCGATCGACGTCCGCGCCATTCACACGACCGACCTCGATGGCTGGGGCGAAAATCCGGCAAGCCCGGCCGTGCAGGACCTGCTGCGAGCCTTGGGCGCGATGATCTCGACGCGGCGCAAGTCGTCGCCGGGCGGCGGCGCGGTCGTGGAATTCGCTGCGCCGAGGCCCGCCCCGGAGCGCGCTGGCATTTCGATCTGTGTGCTGCCGTTCTCGAACATGAGCGGCGATCCGGAACAGGAATACTTCAGCGACGGCATCAGCGAGGACATCATCACGGACCTGAGCAAGGTGTCCGCGCTGTTCGTGGTCGCGCGCAATACGGCTTTCACGTTCAAGGGCAAGAACGTGATGGTGCCGCAGATTGCCCGCGAACTGAGCGTGAGCTACGTACTCGAAGGCAGTGTCCGCAAGGCCGCTGGACGCGTGCGTATCACGGCACAGCTGATCGACGGCGGCACGGGTGGGCACGTCTGGGCCGAGCGCTACGATCGGGACCTGAACGACATTTTTGCGCTCCAGGACGAGATTTCCGAAGCGATCGTCAATGCGCTGAAGTTGAAGCTGCTGCCGGCTGAAAAGAAGGCGATCGAACATCGCGGCACCGACAACGTCGATGCGTACAACCTGCTGCTGATGGCACGGCAGCACTACACGACCGGCTTCATGAGCGACGTGCGCAAGGCGGACACGGTGATCCGACTGTGTCGAGCGGCCATCGGCCTGGACCCGAATTACGCTCGCGCCTGGGCGCTGATGGCCACGGCGCAGCGCATGCGCATGTATTCGACGGCGGACGGGGACGACGGCTCCGTTGCCGCCACCCGGGCGCTCGAGCTCGACGGCAACCTCGCCGAGGCGCACTCAGCCCGAGCGGGCGTCCTCATTTTGAGCGACGACTACGAAGCAGCACAGCGCGAGATCGAAATCGCCTTGCGCCTCGACCCGGAATCGGCCGATGTGCACAAGGAAGCCGCACGCCTCTACTTTCGACAACGCCAATTCAAGGAGGCCATCGTCCATTTCGAGAAGGTGTCGGCCCTCGTCGAGACGGACTTCGTGCATGGCGGCCTGTTGATCACCTGCTACACGGCACTCGGTGACAAAGACTCGTTGCATCGCGTGGCAATGCGCACGCTGGCGCGCGCAGAAAAAGCCGTGGCGCTCGAATCCGACAACGGCTCGGCCATGGGCGCCGTATTCTCCTGCCTGCTCGTGCTCGGTGAAAGCGATCGCGCGAAAGAGTGGGCCCGCCGCGCCACGCTGATCGATCCCGACAATACGACGATGCGCTACAACATGGCGTGCGACCTGGTTGTCACGTCGGGCGACCTCGATGGGGCGCTGGAACTCCTGGGCCCGGTGTTCAGGAAGACCGGCAGGGAACACCTGGAGTGGCTGAAGAGCGACCCGGACCTCGATCGCATACGCCAGGATCCGCGCTTCGTGGCGATGCTGGGCGAAGCCGAAATGCGCCTTGCCACCCTCAGGCTTTCAATGACTTGATCGCGTCATCGAGCCCGCGCAGCGACAGCGGATACATTCGCTCCGCCAGCAGCTGGCGTGCAATGCCGATCGACTGCACGTAATCCCAGCGGTTCTGCGGCTCCGGGTTGAGCCAGGCGTAGCGCTGGAAACGGTGCGTGATGCGTTGCAGCCACACGGCGCCGGCCTCGTCGTTCCAGTGCTCGATGCTGCCACCCGGCTGCATGATCTCGTACGGGCTCATGCTGGCGTCGCCGACGAAAATGACGCGGTAATCCGCCGGGTACTTGCGCAGGATCTCGAACATCGTCGTGCGTTCGCCGTGGCGCCGGCGGCTGTCCTTCCAGACCGATTCGTAGACGAAATTGTGGAAGTAAAAATACTCGAGGTGCTTGAACTCGCTGCGCGCCGCCGAGAAAAGCTCCTCGCAGACTTTAACGTGCGCTTCCATCGAGCCGCCCACGTCCAGGAACAGCAGGATCTTCAGCGTGTTGTGCCGCTCGGGCACGAATTTGATGTCGAGCAACCCCGCGTTGCGCGCCGTCGAGTCGATCGTACTGTCGATGTCGAACTCGTCTGCGGCACCCTCGCGCGCAAAGCGGCGGAGCTTGCGCAGTGCGATCTTGATGTTGCGCGTGCCGAGCTCGACGGTGTCGTCGAGGTTGCGGTAGTCGCGCTGCTCCCAGACCTTGACGGCCTTGCGTTGGCCGCCCTGGCCGCCGATACGGATGCCTTCGGGGTTGTAACCGCCGTGCCCGAACGGCGACGTGCCGCCCGTGCCGATCCACTTGCTGCCGCCTTCGTGCCGGCCCTGCTGCTCCTTGAGCCGGTCGGCGAGCCGCTTCATGAGCTCGTCCCAGCCCAGCGCCTCGATTTGCGCGCGTTCTTCCTCGGTGAAATGTCGCTCGGTGAGCAGCTTCAGCCAGTCTTCGGGCAGCGCTTTCTGCAGCGTTTCGAAGGCGTGTTCGATACCCTTGAAGTGCTGGGCGAACGCGCGGTCGAACCTGTCGAAATGCTTTTCGTCCTTGACCAGCGTGGCGCGGGCCAGGAAATAGAAATCGTCCACGCTGAAACTCGCGACACGCGCTTCCAGCGCTTCGAGCAGCGTCAGGTACTCCGTGACCGAGGCCGGCACGCCCGCTTCACGTACGGTGTAAAAAAAGCGGGTCAGCATAAACGCGTGGCCTACTGCCGCGACTGGCGCCGCTGCAGGAAGATGAGCTGCTCGAACAGGTGCACGTCCTGTTCGTTCTTGAGCAGCGCGCCGTACATCGGTGGCAGGCTCTTGCGCGGATCGTCCGTGCGCAGTGCCTCCGGCGGAATGTCCTCGGCCAGCAGCAGCTTCAGCCAGTCGAGCAGCTCCGAGGTCGACGGCTTCTTTTTCAGGCCGGGCACTTCGCGCAGCTTGTAGAACGCATTCAGCGCCTCCGAAAGCAACTCGCGCTTCAGCTCGGGGAAATGCACGCCGACGATGCGCGTCATGGTCTCGGCGTCCGGAAACCGGATGAAATGGAAGAAGCACCGGCGCAGGAACGCGTCCGGCAGCTCCTTCTCGTTGTTGCTGGTGATGATTACGATGGGTCGAATGCGTGCTTTTATGAGCTCACGCGTTTCGTGGATCCAGAATTCCATGCGGTCGAGTTCGAGCAGCAGGTCGTTTGGAAACTCGATGTCGGCCTTGTCGATCTCGTCGATCAGCAGCACAGCCTGCTGCTCCGACGCAAACGCCTCCCAGAGCTGGCCACGGATGATGTAATTGCCGATGTCGTGGACCTTCGCGTCGCCGAGCTGCGAGTCGCGCAGACGCGAGACCGCGTCGTACTCATACAGCCCGTGCTGCGCCTTCGTCGTCGACTTGATGTGCCAGCGAAACAGCGGTTTGTCGAGTGCGCCGGCGATTTCTTCCGCCAGCTGCGTCTTGCCCGTGCCGGGCTCGCCCTTCACGAGCAGCGGTCGCGCGAGCGTCACCGCCGCGTTGACCGCCATCATCAGGTCGTCCGTGGCGACGTAACTGTCTGTGCCCTGGAATTTCGGGGGCGAGGGAGCGCGGGTCTTGGTCACGGGCAACGGTTCCTACATAGGTGATGGCAAGGCCTGGCTGATGTTACAGCAGCAGGCGGGGCGGCTCATTTGCCGACAGTTTGCAGCTCATATCGTTCGGCGATGCCGGCGAGGCTCAGTGGCTCGAAGCGGGGCTCAGGGTGAGTGTATGCACGGCCTTGCCCGGCAGATAGGGCAACGGCTTGCCATGGACCCAGGCCTCGTGCCCGGCACGGTAGTAAGGCGATAGCGGATGACCGCTCTGCCCGCCAGGCATGTGGAAGTACGCCTGCGCCTCGTGGCCAGGCGACACGGCGAAGCGCTCCGATGCGCCGAATCCGGATGTGTGCACGTGCGGCATGTCATGGTCGCCACCCATCGGCTCCCTGGGCATGTCGAGCCACCGCGACAGCAGGGGTACGGCGCGGCTCAAGGGATGCTGAATCAACGTCGCGTTCGCGTCACCCCAGCGACACGTCGCGCTGGATGTTCCGGGACAGGCCTTTGTGGTGGCCTCGATGGATTCGTCGACGACGTCGAGCATGAACGCCCGCCAGTCCTTGAAGCGCGGATCGAGCAGGTGGACAGGACGCGCCGCAACCAGTTCCCAGGCCGCTTCCTCGAACTGGCGCGGCAGCTTCAGCTTCAACCCGGGATTGGCTGCGCGGGCGGGCAGCGTCAGCGCTTCGAACACCCGGCGTGCCAGCGTTTCGTGGAATTCGCGGACCTGCAGATACCCCGACGCATCCGCGGCCGCACGTGGATTCCACTCCGCGACCTGTTTTCGCAACGCGGTGCGCGCCGCGTTGTCGTCGATCGCTTTCGCGTCGAGCGTCGCGAGCAGTACGTCTCGCCACCGCGTAAGAAACAGCGCCCGCTCGTCGAGCTGGATCGCAAGCATGTCGGATTCAGTGGCACTGCCCGGGGCCAGCGCAAACAGATCGTCGCGAATTTGCTGCGCTCGTGCGCCACGGTCCGGCGAGCCGTCGCCGATCACGGCGAGACGTTCGGGCCCGACGACACGGTTGTTCGCGCTCCAGATCCGACCGGTCGCCGGATTCAGGACCTGCGGGTAATCCGGCGGGGCGCGCCATCCCGTCCAACCCGCATCGGGCTGCGTCCAGTCGGAAGGCATGCGTCGCGTCGTAACCTGCGCCGCGCAGGGGAATGCGCCCGAGTATTGTCCAGCCGATATTCCCGGTCGCGTCGGCACAAACGAAATTCTGGGCTGGACCGCCGATCGTGTTCGCCATGGGCAACGCGGCAGCGCAGCTCGTCACCGTCTCGAGTTCGAGCCAGCGCAGGTTCGTGGCCGCTGGATGATGCGCAGTCCACGCCAGCGCGAACGTTTCGCCCGGTGTCGACGCGGGATACGCCGCGTCGGCAGGCAACAGCGGCCCCCATTCCGTGCCCTCGATCGTGACGGTCCGTGACGCGCCGGAGCTCGAATTCACGGTCTCGGTGGAACGCAGGATCGGTTTCCACCCCGATGTGCTGCGGTAACTGCGGCGATCCGGCGAGCGCTCGACGCGCACGAGGTCACTCCAGTCGCCGTAACTGTTCGTAAAACCCCACGCGATGCTGCGATTGCTGCCGACCGCCAGGATCGGCACGCCGGGTAACGTGAGGCCGATCAGGTCGCGTGCGCCACCAGCGCCGCCCTGCACACGCAGGCGCGCGCGATACCACGTATTCGGAATACCGAGCCCGAGATGCATGTCGTTCGCGAGCAGTGCCACGCCACTTTTCGTGTGGCTGCCCGCGACGGCCCAGTTATTGCTGCCGAGCGCGCGATTTTCGAAGGTCGTGCGGGTACCGGCAGACACCGTCAGCAGCGCGGCGTCTTGCCGATAATGCCGCAGGTCGAATTCCTCGGGCGTGGGCATCGTCGCCGCGGCGGTCACGATGCCATCGATGGGCGCCTCCCAGACCGGCGCGACGGAATACAGGTACCGCAGCAGGACAGGTGGCAGTCGAGCCGCCAGCAATCCGCGCTGCCGGTCAGTCGCTGCCTCGCTGTCGTTCAACTGCAGGTACATCGCAAAGACAGTCATCAAGCTGTCCTGTGCACGCCATGGTTCAGGTGCCTGCCGCAGCAACAGGTACTCGAACGGGCGGACTCGCAGGGATGCGAGACCGGCGTTCACTCCGGTTGCATAGGCTTCGAGAACCGCTCGCTCGGCGGGCGCGAGGGCGACGAACACGTCGGCAGCCACGGCTGCGAAGCGATGGCGACGATTGCGGACGTCCGTGTCGAACGCAGCATCGCCGAAGAGTTCGGACAGGCGCCCTGCCGCCATGCGGCGCCCCAGGTCCATCTGGAAAAAACGATCCTGCGCGTGCGCAAAGCCGGTCGCGAAGGCAACGTCGGTGCGGCTGCGGCCGATGATCGTCACGACGCCGAGTGCGTCGCGTTCGATCGCGACTTCACCTGTGGGGCCCGCTACGGCACGTTTGCCGTCGAGAGGCGGCAGGCTGCCGTGAACAGTGGCATACATGACCGCTGCGCCGAGCGCTGTGAGCGCCAGGAGGAACAGCAACGAGCGAAACATGATGCGCATTGACTACCTGCTGCGGCGACGACGGGTGCCCGCACGGCGCGTCAGCATGGGCGCACGCACAAACACATGCTCAGGCCGTTACCTCGAGCAGTTTCATGGTATTCGTGCCGCCAGACACGCCTGAGAGCTCGCCGAGGGTCAGGATGATCTCGTCGCCGGGTGCTACGAACTTGCGCTCGACGAGTTCGCGCGAGATGGCCGCATAAAGCTCGGCCGGATCGGTATGCGTGATGTCGAACGGCACCGGGTAGACGCCACGGTAGAGCGCTACGCGACGCCGCGTGCGCTCATGGCGCGTGAAAGCGAAAATCGGAATGTCCGAGCGGATCCGCGACATCCAGAGTGGTGTCGAACCGGACTCGGTCAGGGCGACGATCGCTTCGACGTCCATGTGGTTTGCCGTGTACATCACGGCATGGGCGATGGCCTGTGCGAACGCCTCGACGCGCGCTTCGAAGCGCTCGCCGCCGCGATTGCGCGCGATCTGGTATTTCTCCGCGCCGATGATGACTTCCGCCATCGACTCGACCGCGCGTACCGGGTATTTGCCCACGGCGGACTCGCCCGACAACATGACCGCATCGCTGCCGTCGAGGACGGCGTTGGCGACATCCGAGACCTCGGCCCGCGTCGGCACCGGGCTGTGGATCATCGATTCCATCATCTGCGTCGCCGTGATCGTCACGCGATCGTGGTTGCGGGCCACCTGCAGGATGTGTTTCTGCAGTCCCGTCAGTTCGGCGTAACCGACTTCGATGCCGAGGTCGCCGCGCGCGACCATGACCGCATCGCTTGCCAGCACGATTTCCTCGAGCCGCGGAATGGCCTCGCTGCGCTCGATCTTCGCAACGATGCGTGCGTCGTTGCCCGCCGCGCGCAACAGGCTGCGCGCTTCCTCGACGTCCGCCGCCTGCCGCACGAACGAAACGGCGAGATAGTCGATGTCGAGTTCCGCCGCGAGGCGCACGTCCTCGCGATCCTTGTCCGTCAATGCGCCGGGCCGAGAGTCCGCCGCCGCGGCGATTGATGCCCTTGTGATCCGTCAGCTCGCCACCGGTCAGTACGCGGCAGTCGACCTTGTTGCCGCGTATCGCGGTCACCACGAGTTCGATCTGTCCGTCGCCGAGTATCAGTTCGTCGCCCGGCGCCACGTCCTGGGCGAGGTTGACGTACGTCATGCCGACACTATGGTCGGTGCCGTCGTGCGGCGCGAGATCCGGGTCGAGCGTGAATGGCGCGCCCTCGGTCAGGATCGCCTGGCCGGCCGCGAAGCGCTCGATGCGGATCTTCGGGCCCTGCAGGTCGCCAAGCAGCGCGACGTGCTTGCCTACCGCTGCCGCAGCCTGGCGCGCGCGTCGCACGCGCTCGCGATGATCGTGCGCCGTGCCGTGGGAAAAATTGACGCGGAGAACGTCGGCACCGGCACGGATGATTTCTTCGAGCACGTCCAGCGAGTCCGTTGCGGGCCCCAGGGTCGCGACGATCTTTGTCCTGCGTCTGAGCATGCCTGGCTTCCTTGGCTAGCGGCGGACGATCAGCTCTTCTGCGCGCTGTTCGAGCATCTCCACGGCCGGGAGGGTCTTGCCCTCGAGGAACTCGAGGAATGCGCCGCCCGCCGTCGAGATGTACGAAATATCTTCCGCGACGCCGTATTTCTCGATGGCCGCGATCGTGTCGCCGCCGCCAGCGATCGAGAACGCCGGGCTGCGCGCAATCGGCCTGCGCGATCACGCGCGTGCCTTCGCCGAACTGGTCGAACTCGAACACGCCGACCGGGCCGTTCCAGACGATCGTGCCGGCGCCCTGCAACGCGCGCGGCGAAGCGCTCGGCGGTATCCGGACCGATGTCGAGGATCATTTCGCCGTCCGCCACCTGCGCGACCGGCTTGACGTCCGCTTCGGCCGAAGCCGCGAATTCCTTCGCGACGACGACATCGGTCGGCAGCGGGATCTGCCACCCCCGAGGTGCTCGAGCGCTGCGAGCAGGTTCCGCGCGACATCGATCATGTCGGCCTCGTGCAGCGACTTGCCGATCGGGTGGCCTGCCGCGGCCAGGAACGTATTCGCGATGCCGCCGCCGACGATCAGCTTGTCGACCTTGCCGAGCAGGCTTTCGAGCACGGTCAGCTTCGTCGAGACCTTCGAGCCCGCCGACGATCGCAACCAGCGGACGCTTCGGGTTGCCGAGCGCCTTCTCGAGCGCGTCGAGTTCGTTCACGAGCAGCGGCCCGGCGCAGGCGACCGGCGCGAACTTGCCGACGCCGTGCGTGCTCGCTTCGGCGCGGTGCGCGGTGGCGAACGCATCCATGACGTAGACGTCGCAAAGCGCCGCCATCTTCTGCGCGAGCTCGTCGCTGTTCTTCTTCTCGCCCTTGTTGAAGCGCACGTTCTCGAGCAGCACGACCTCGCCGGGCTCGCACGTCACGCCATCGAGCCAGTTGCGCTCGAAGCGCACCTTGCGCCCGAGCAGTTCGGACAGCCGCGCCGCAACCGGCGCGAGCGAGAACTCGCTCGTACGGCACGCCCTCCTCCGGCCGGCCGAGGTGCGACATCAGCATGCACCCGCGCGCCCGCCTTCTGCGCAGCCTCGATCGTCGGCAGCGCCGCGCGGATGCGCGCATCGCTCGTGACCACGCCGTTCTGCACCGGCACGTTGAGGTCTTCGCGGATCAGGACCCGCTTGCCGGCCAGGTCCAGGTCGGTCATTCGCAGGACACGGACCATGTTCGCTCCTGCGGGTCGTGAGACGGGATCGACGCGTCCTGCGCCGCCAGCGGTCACTTCGAGATGACGCGCGCCATCTCCAGCACCTTGCTCGAATAGCCCCACTCGTTGTCGTACCAGGAGACGACCTTGACGAACGTGCTGTCGAGCGCGATGCCGGCTTCGGCGTCGAACACCGAGGTGCAGCTCTCGCCGCGGAAGTCCGTCGCGACGACCTTCTCCTCGGTGTAGCCGAGCACGCCCTTCATCGGGCCTTCGGAGGCAGCCTTCATCGCGGCGCAGATCTGCTCGTAGGTCGCCTCCTTGTGCAGCTCGACCGTCAGGTCGACGACCGAGACGTCCGACGTCGGCACGCGGAACGACATGCCGGTCAGCTTCTTGTTGAGCTCCGGGATCACCTTGCCGACGGCCTTCGCCGCGCCGGTGGACGACGGGATGATGTTCTCGAGAATGCCGCGGCCGCCGCGCCAGTCCTTGTTCGACGGACCGTCGACGGTCTTCTGCGTCGCGGTCGTCGCGTGCACCGTGGTCATCAGGCCGCGCTTGATGCCCCAGGTGTCGTTCAGCACCTTGGCGACCGGCGCCAGGCAGTTCGTCGTGCACGAGGCGTTGGAGATGATCGCCTGCCCGGCGTAGCTGTCGTGGTTCACGCCGAAGACGAACATCGGCGTGTCGTCCTTCGACGGCGCCGACATGATGACCTTCTTCGCGCCGGCGGCGATGTGCTTCTGCGCGGTGTCCTTCGGTCAGGAACAGGCCCGTCGACTCGACGACGATGTCCGCCCCGACCTCGCCCCACTTCAGTTCGGCCGGATCCTTGACCGCGGTCAGGCGGATCTTGCGGCCGTTGACGACCAGCGTGCTGCCCTCGACCGCGATGTCACCCTTGAAGCGGCCGTGCACCGAGTCGTACTTCAGCATGTAGGCGAGGTAGTCCGGCTCGAGCAGGTCGTTGATGCCCACGATCTCGATGTCGGGGAAGTCGCTGCACGGCCGCGCGAAACACCATGCGGCCGATGCGACCGAATCCGTTGATGCCGACCTTGATAGCCATTCTCTCTGTCTCCGCGCAGTGCTGTGCTTTCGAAACCGTGCTCAGCGTGTCAGAGCAACCCGCTTACGATCTCGACCACGTGCGGCCGCCGTGAAGCCGAAATGCTTGAAAAGTTTCTTCGCCGGGCGCCGAGGCGCCGAACGTGTCCATGCCCACGACGGTGCCGTCGGCGCCGACGTAGCGGTACCAGCCGTCGCGGACGCCGGCCTCGATCGCGACGCGTCGGACGCCCGCGCGGCAGCACGCTCGCGCGATACGCCGCATCCTGCGCGTCGAACACGCTCGTGCACGGCATCGAGACGACGCGCACGCGCCTGCCCTGCTGCCGCGAGCATCTTCGCCGCGTCGATCGCGAGCGCGACCTCGGAGCCGGTCGCGATCAGCACGCATTGCGGGCGTGCCTTCGCAATCGACTGCGCCACGTAACCGCCGCGCCCGATGGCTGCGACCTGCTCGGTCGCTGCGCGTGACCGGTGGCAGCGCCTGGCGCGTCAGCACGAGGCTCGTCGGGCCCGTGGTGCGCGTGATCGCGTCGGCCCAGGCCACGGCGCGTCTCGACCGTGTCGCAGGGACGCCAGAACGTCATGTTCGGAATCAGCCGCAGGCTCGCCACGTGCTCGATCGGCTGGTGCGTCGGGCCGTCCTCGCCGAGCCCGATCGAGTCGTGCGTGAAGACGTAGATGACTCGCTGCCGCATCAGCGCCGCCATGCGCACGGCGTTGCGCGCGTAGTCCGAGAACACGAGGAACGTGCCGCCGTACGGAATGAAGCCGCCGTGCAGCGCGATGCCGTTCATGATCGCGGCCATGCCGAATTCGCGCACGCCGTAATGCATGTAGTTGCCGCCGCTCGACTCGGCCGACGATCGTCTTCGAGCCCTTGTGGTTCGTGTTGTTGGAGCCGGTCAGGTCCGCCGAGCCGCCGAGCATCTCGGGGATCGCCGGCGCCGAGCACGTTCAGCACCTGCTGCGACGAAGACCGCGTCGCGATCGCCGCCGGCTTTGCGACGGTCGCCGCGATGAACGTCGTCGAGCCGCGCGCGCCAGTCGGCCGGCAGCTCGCCGCGCATGCGCCGCTCGAACTCGGCGGCGAGCTCCGGGTGCGCGGCGCGATAAGCCGCGAACCGCTGCTTCCAGGCCTGCTCGGCCGCGCGCCCCTTGGCCTTTGCGTCCCAGCCCGCGCGAATCTCGTCGGGAATCACGAACGGCTGCATACGGCCAGCCGAGTGTTCTCGCGCGTCGCCGCCACTTCCGCCTCGCCGAGCGCGGCGCCGTGCGTCGCTTCGGTGCCCTGCTTGTTCGGCGCACCCCAGCCGATGATGGTCTTGCAGCAGATCAGCGTCGGGCGTTGGCGTCTCCGCCTTGGCGGCCTGGATGGCGCGCCTCGATCGCCGCGGCGTCGTGGCCGTCGACGTTCGGCACGACGTGCCAGCCGTAGGCCTCGAATCGCTGCGGCGTGTCGTCCGTGAACCAGCCGTGCACCTCGCCGTCGATCGAAATGCCGTTGTCGTCGTAGAACGCGATCAGCTTGCCGAGCCGCAGCGTGCCTGCGAGCGAACAGGCTTCGTGCGAAATGCCTTCCATCAGGCAGCCGTCGCCGAGGAAGACCTAGGTGTGGTGATCGACGATCTCGTGGCCGGGCCGGTTGAAGGTCTCGGCGCAAGCAGTTTTTCGGCGAGCGCCATGCCGACCGCGTTGGCGAGGCCCTGGCCCAGCGGGCCGGTCGTCGTCTCGATGCCGAGGTGCATGATCGATCTCGGGATGGCCGGCGGTGTGCGAGCCGAACTGGCGGAAATTCGGCGATGTCGTCGATCGTGAGCGGATAGCCCGTCAGGTGCAGCAGCGAATACAGCAGCATCGAGCCGTGGCCGTTCGACAGCACGAAGCGATCGCGGTCCGGCCCACTGCGGATTGGCCGGGGTTGTGCTCGAGGTGATCCGACCCAGAGCACCTGGGCGATGTCCGCCATGCCCATGGGCATGCCGGGATGGCCGGAATTGGCCTTCTGGACCGCATCCATGCTCAACGCCCGGATGGCGTTGGCGAGCTGCCGGCGTGTGGGCATCGAGGACCCTCGTCGAAAGCCCGACTATTTTAGCGGGCGCGGCGAAGCCTGGGTCACCCTATTTACCGGCGCGTGTCACGGCCTGGCTGCGCCAGTCATATCGACAGCGCAAAACGTCACAGATTGCGCGGCGAGCCGCAGCTATACTCCGCGCTGATCCGCCCCAGGGAATGCTGATAGATGTCAAACAGTTACCTGTTCACGTCGGAGTCCGTGTCCGAAGGCCATCCGGACAAGGTCGCGGACCAGATTTCCGACGCCGTGCTCGACGCCATGCTGGCGCAGGACAAGCGCGCGCGCGTCGCCTGCGAAACGCTGGTCAAGACGGGCGTCGCGATCGTGGCCGGCGAAGTCACGACCGAGGCCTGGGTCGACCTCGAGGAAATCGTCCGCGGCGTGATCTGCGACATCGGCTACACGTCATCGAACGTCGGCTTCGACGGCCGCACCTGCGGCGTGCTCAACATCATCGGCAAGCAGTCGCCCGACATCGCCATGGGCGTCGATCGCGACAAACCCGAGGAACAGGGCGCCGGCGACCAGGGCCTGATGTTCGGCTACGCCAGCAACGAGACCGACAGCCTGATGCCGGCGCCGATCTGCTATGCGCACAGGCTCGTGGAGCGCCAGGCCGAGGTTCGCAAGAGCGGCCTGCTGCCGTGGCTGCGGCCCGATGCGAAATCGCAGGTGACCTGCCGCTACGAGGACGGCAAGGTCACGGGCCTCGACGCGGTGGTGCTTTCGACCCAGCACGATCCGGACGTGCAGCTCAAGGACCTGCGCGAAGCCGTCATGGAACTCATCATCAAGCACGTGCTGCCGAAGGAATGGCTCAAGCGCGACACCAAGTTCCACATCAACCCGACCGGCAACTTCGTGATCGGCGGACCGGTGGGCGACTGCGGCCTGACCGGGCGCAAGATCATCGTCGACAGTTACGGCGGCATGGCCCGCCACGGCGGCGGCGCGTTTTCGGGCAAGGATCCATCGAAGGTCGATCGTTCGGCGGCGTATGCCGCGCGTTACGTCGCCAAGAACCTCGTCGCCGCCGGGCCTCGCCGACCGCTGCGAAATCCAGGTGTCGTACGCGATCGGCGTCGCGGAGCCCACCTCGATCACGGTCGAGACGTTCGGCACCGGCAAGGTGAGCCAGGAGCGCCTCGAGCAGCTGGTGCGCGCGCACTTCGACCTGCGCCCGTACGGCATCATCAAGATGCTCGACCTCGTGCACCCGATGTACCGGTACACCGCGGCTTATGGCCATTTCGGCCGCGAGCCCGTCCACACGACGTACAAGTGGAAGGAATTCATCGGCGGCAAGAAGGTCGAGAAGAGCGAGACGTTCACCGCCTTCACGTGGGAACGCACGGACAAGGCCGAGGCGCTGCGCAAGGACGCCGGTCTCGGAGCGCTCCCGGGCGGCTCTCGACGCCGCCCGCGCGCGGATTCGCCGACGAAACTGGGGTCCGAAAGTGCCGTGCCGTTTTGCGGCACAATCGCCGCCCGCCTGAGGAGCGCTGCAACGGGTCCCGTCCCGCCAGGCTCAGGCATTGGGTTTACCCAACCGCGCTCGCTGAACCACGTGTCGTTCAGGCGAGCGAATCTCAAGTCAACTGCTTGCCCGAACCGGCACGGTCCACCGAGAGGATAGACCGATGAATGCTGCTGTTATTTCCGCAAGCCGGCCAGGATTTTGCCGTGGCCGACCTTGGCGCTCGCCGACTGGGGCCGCAAGGAAATGGTCATCGCCGAGACCGAAATGCCCGGCCTGATGGCCATCGGCAAGGAATTCGCGAAGGACAAGCCGCTGCAGGGCGCGCGCGTCGCCGGCTCGCTGCACATGACCATCCAGACCGCGATGCTGATCGAGACGCTGAAGAAGCTCGGCGCCGACGTGCGCTGGGCATCGTGCAACATTTACTCGACGCAGGACCATGCTGCCGCCGCGATCGCCGCGAACGGCACGCCCGTGTTCGCCTACAAGGGCGAGATCACTCGACGAGTACTGGGAATACACGCATCGTATCTTCGAGTGGCCGAACGGCCAGTTCGCCAACATGATCCTCGACGACGGCGGCGACGCGACGCTGCTGCTGCTGCTGGGCACGCAAGCCGAGCAGGATGCGTCGGTCATCGCGCAAGCCGACCAACGAGGAAGAAGTCGCGCTCTACGCTGCGATCAGCAAGCGTCTCGAGACGCAGCCGGGCTGGTATTCGAAGCGGCTCGCGCAGATCCAGGGCGTGACCGAAGAAACCACGACGGGCGTGAAGCGGCTGTACGAGTTCGCCAAGCGCGGCGAGCTGCCGTTCCCGGCGATCAACGTGAACGACTCCGTCACGAAGTCGAAGTTCGACAACCTGTATGGCTGCCGCGAATCGCTGGTCGACGCGATCAAGCGCGCCACCGACGTCATGATCGCGGGCAAGGTGGCCGTCGTCTGCGGCTACGGCGACGTGGGCAAGGGCTCGGCCGAATCTCTGCGCGCGCTGTCGGCGCAGGTCTGGATCACCGAGATCGACCCGATCTGCGCGCTGCAGGCCGCGATGGAAGGCTACAGGGTCGTCACGATGGACGAGGCCTGCGACAAGGCCGACATCTTCGTCACCGCGACCGGCAACGTGAACGTGATCAATCACGGCCACATGAGCCGCATGAAGCACCAGGCCATCGTCTGCAACATCGGTCACTTCGACAGCGAGATCGAGATCTCGTCGCTGCGCCAGTACAAGTGGGAGAACATCAAGCCGCAGGTCGACCACGTGATCTTCCCGGACGGCAAGCGGCTGATCCTGCTGGCCGAGGGCCGCCTCGTGAACCTTGGCTGCGCCACCGGGCATCCGTCGTTCGTGATGTCGAGCTCGTTCACGAACCAGGTGCTGGCGCAGATCGAGCTCTTCAAGCACGGCGCGAAGTACGGCAAGCAGGTCTACGTGTTGCCGAAGCAACTCGACGAAAAGGTCGCGAAGCTGCACCTCGAACGCATCGGCGTGAAGCTGACGACGCTGACGCCCGGAGCAGGCGGCGTACATCGGCGTGCCGGTGCAGGGACCGTTCAAGACGGAGCACTACAAGTACTGATGGTCGAGCGTCGCGTCGACGCCGCACAGACGGCCGCCCTCGGGCGGCCGTTTTTGCATTGCGCCGCTACGAGTTTGCGCGCCGAGCGTCAGCCCGTCGCCCATCGGCAGCAGGCTCAGTTCGATGCGTTCGTCCCGGTGCAGGTGTTCGTTGAAATGCCGCAACGCCGCCGTATCCACATCGACGACCTCCGGGTCGGCCACCTTGCCCGCTCCAGAGCGTGTTGTCGACGACGACCAGGCCGCCCACCCGCAGCAACTGCAAGGCGCGCTCGTAATAGGCCAGGTAGTTCGCCTTGTCGGCATCGATGAAGGCTGCATCGAAATGGCCGGACTGCCCGGCCGCCACCAGCGAATCCAGTGTCTGTATCGCGGGTGCGAGGCGCAGGTCGATCTTGTGCTCGACACCGGCAGCAGCCCAGTAACGCCGGGCGATCGCCGTCCACTCCTCGCTGACGTCGCAGGCGACGATACGTCCATCGTCGGGCAGCGCGAGCGCCGTCACGAGCGACGAATAACCCGTATACACGCCCACTTCGAGGCAATACCTGGCACCCATGAGTCGCAGCAGCAACGCCATGAACTGGCCTTGCTCGGGCGAGATCTGCATCGAGTGCGTCGGCAGCGCAGCGGTCTCCTCGCGCAGCTGCAGCAGCAGGGGTGGTTCGCGCAACGAGACGGAGAGTAGATATTCGTACAGCGAATCCGTGAGCGAGATCGAACGATTGGACATCGGCCCTCCTGAAAAACCTGCGAATCTGCGATCCTTGCCGCATGACGAATCGTAGCGTACGCCTCGTCCAGTTTACGGACACCCATTTACTCGCGGACCCGGCGGGCGTGCTTCGCGGCGCGCCCACCTTGCCGCGCCTCGAGGCGTGCCTCGCCCACGCCAGGCAGCATTTTTTCCCGGCCGACGTCGTGGCGATCACTGGTGACATCGTGCAGGACGAGCCCGAGGCCTACGGCACGATCGAGTTGCTCTTCGACGGGCTGGGCGTCCCGGTACTGCTGATCCCGGGGAACCACGACGAGCCGGCGGAGCTGAAGCGGCGCCTCGGACACGCGCCCTTCCAGGTCGGTGGCGAATTCAGGACGGGGAACGGCTGGCAGGTCCTGCTGCTCGATTCCTGGTCTGCCGAATCCGCCGACGGTGAAGGCGAACTCGGTGGCACACAACTCGCCGGGCTCGAAAGCCATCTCGCCGCGAGCGCGGACCCACACGCATTCGTGCTCGTGCATCACCCGCCGGTGCCGATGGAGTCCGCCGGACTCGACCGGCTCGGCCTGCTCGATGCCACGGCGTTCCTGCAAACCGTGGCGGGAAGCCACCGGGTCCGTGGAATCGCCTGGGGCCATGCGCACCAGGCCCTGGATATTTATGCCCGTGATGGGCTGCGGCTGATGTGCACGCCGGCCACCAGCATGCAGTTCGTGCCGCGCCAGCCCGGTTTCGCCGTTGACGACCGCCCTCCGGGCTATCGCGTAATCGACCTCAACGCCGATGGCTCGATTGCCAGCGAAGTGATCTGGCTGGAAGGCTATCGCGACGCAGAGTCGTCCCCCACCGCTTGAGCGGCGCCTGCTGCCCGGCTGCTGCGGCCTTGCCACCGGGCCGCCTTTCAACGCAGCGCTGAACTCATCAGCCCGTAAGCCATCGCCGCAGCGAGCAGGCACGCGACGACGGAACCGAGCACATAGGCGACGGCCGCGCCGGTGGCGCCACGTTGTAACAGCAACAGGGCCTCGAGCGAGAACGCCGAAAATGTCGTGAAGCCGCCGAGCACGCCCACGATCAGCAACACACGCAGGTCCTGTCGCACGTGCAACGGGCTCGCCGGCTCGAACAACGCGCCGAGCGCGCCAACGAGCAGGCATCCGGCGACGTTCACCGCGAACGTACCCCAGGGGAACTGCGTACCCAGCCCGCGGCCGACCAGCGTCGACACGTAAAGCCGCGCCGCGCCGCCGACACCGCTGCCGAGGGCAACCAGCAGGTAAGCATTGAGCGGCTGGGAAATCAGGCGTAACTCCGGGGCATCGGGCAGCACGGCCACATCATGCGCGTGCGTGTGTGCCGTCCGTTATTTCCGCAGATGGTAAGGCGTGGTGCTGGCCGGCGCGAGTCCGCTGCTAAGATATCGTCCCTTTCGGACGCTCCTCCCGCCGCCGCGATCGCGGCCGGCAGCGTCTTACATCTGGCCGGAGCGTCGCGCGTGACCTTGTTCGAAGAAGCCTGCAAGTACATTCCCGGTGGCGTCAATTCACCCGTGCGCGCGTTTCGCGGCGTCGGCGGTGATCCGATCTTCTTCGAGCGCGCCAGGGGTTCGCGCGTCTGGGCGGCCGACGGGCGCGAATTCATCGACTACGTGGGTTCCTGGGGTCCGATGATCCTGGGGCATGCGCACCCCGACGTGATCCGCGCGGTGCAGGAAACCGCGGCACACGGTCTATCGTTTGGCGCGCCGACAGCCATCGAGACCACCGTCGCGCGGAAGATCATCGAGATGGTGCCGTCGATCGAACTCGTCCGCATGGTGAGCTCTGGCACCGAGGCCACGATGAGCGCGATCCGGCTGGCGCGCGGCTTTACGCAGCGACAGAAGATCGTGAAATTCGAGGGCTGTTATCACGGTCACTCGGACTCGCTGCTGGTCAAGGCCGGGTCCGGCATGTTGACACTCGGCGTGCCGACCTCGCCGGGCGTGCCACCGGAACTCGCCGCCCACACCCTGACGCTGTCGTACAACGACGCCGGCCAGGTCCGCGATATTTTCCGCGAACTGGGCTCCGAGATCGCCTGCGTGATCGTCGAACCGGTCGCCGGCAACATGAACTGCATTCCGCCGGTGCCGGGGTTCCTCGAAACGCTACGTGAAGAGTGCAGCAATCACGGCGCGGTGCTGATTTTCGACGAAGTCATGACCGGTTTCCGGGTCGCACCGGGCGGCGCACAGCAGCTGTACGGGATCCGGCCGGACCTGACGACACTCGGCAAGATCGTCGGCGGCGGCATGCCGGTCGGCGCATTCGGCGGGCGCCGCGACATCATGCAACACATCGCGCCACTCGGCCCCGTCTACCAGGCAGGCACGCTTTCGGGCAATCCCGTTGCGATGGCGGCAGGACTGGCGACGCTGGACGGGATCGCTGCGCCAGGATTTCACACGCGACTCGCGGCGCTGACCGACAGGCTCGTGACGGGCATTGCGGGGGCAGCGCGACGCTCGGGCGTACCGCTCGCGACCAACCACGTCTGCGGCATGTTCGGACTCTTTTTCACGTCGGCCGCGACCGTGACTGCATACGCCGGCGCGATGCAATGCAACGTCGAGAGGTTCAAGCGCTTTTTCCACGGCATGCTCGATGCCGGCATTTATCTCGCGCCGTCGGCCTTCGAAGCGGGCTTCGTTTCGATCGCCCATACCGAGGCCGACATCGACGCGACGGTTGTCGCGGCAGAACGCGTGCTGCGCACGCTCCAGGATCGGCTGATTACCAGCTCGAGTCGGTGGCGTAGCCGAAGTCCTGCAGCAGTTCGCCGGCGATTTTCTTGAAGACCGTCCGGTCGTCGGCACTCATGTCGCGCTCCCACCGGTGCAGTGCCTTCTGCTCGATCGGCCGCAGCGCTTCGGGGTTCTGCGGGAACATGGTCGCATCGCGAAAATTCGAAGGCGCTGCTTCATGCGCGAGCACGCTGTCGTCCCAGGGCTCGTCGAGAAACTCGAGCAGCCGGCGCGTCGTGCCGCGCGGATCGCGAACCAGTTCTTCGTAGCGCAGGGTGTGCACTCGCGGGTCGGCAAGGAAAGGCTGCACCGCAGCGAGACTATCGCGCCAGCGCGTCGCGCATTCCGCCATGGGCCGCCAGGTATTCAATGGCACCAGGTTGCCGTTAACGACCTTGTGCCGCGGGTGTGTGCGCAGCGAACACGCCACGTCGCGCCCGTCGCGCAGCAGGTGCACGAATCGCGCCGCTGGAAATCGCTCGAACAGGTACGGCAGGTGCAGCACGTTGCGCGGCGTCTTCTCCGCCCAGCGTTTCTTGCCACTCGCTGCGCAGCAGAGTGCGGCAAAGCGGTCGATGAACTCCGCGCGTGATCGGCTTGCGTCGCGGGCCTCGCGCAGGCTCGGTGCGGCCAGCTTGAACCGCTCGGCCAGCCGGACGACGTCGAGCCGGTCCTCCAGGAAGACCTTCGACTCGGGGCCGCAGCAGATCGCGGGATGCGAATCGAGGATAACGCGTGCGAGCGTCGTTCCGGAGCGGCCGCAGCCGCCGAGAATGATGTGGCGCTCGGCCGAGACATACGAACCGCCCAGGTCATCGGCTGGCCGCCGCAGCACTGCACGGATCAGATTCCGAACCTTCATCGATGCTTGTGAGCCCTGCGGTCACGCCGCCGCGCGCGCAGCGACACCGGTCGCTTCGGGTGCGAGTGCACGCCGATATCCCGCCAGTAACACCGGCATGACCCGATCCAGATGGAATTCGCTGAGGTCGACGCTGACGCGCGCCCGCGGTCGCCCATGTGCGCGACGCAAGGCCACGACCAGGGCGTCGGTGTCGCCGGAGGGCACCAGATCGATCGGGAAGCGCGCCGCGATATCGCGCGGCCCCAATGCGTCCGTCGCGATGACCGGTGTACCGGCATCCAGCGCTTCGATGATCACGCGGCCGAACGGTTCGCTGCGCGACGGACTTACGAACAAGTCGCACGCCTGGAACCAGTCTTTCGCATCATGGCGAAAGCCGGTGAAGGTGATCGGCGCATCGCCTGCCAGCTTTTCCAGCCGACGCCGTTCGCTGCCTTCACCGACGATGACGAGTTTTGCGTCGGGAAGAGCCGCGCGTCGAAAAGCATCGATCAATATGTCGAAACCCTTGCCTCCGGAAAGCCGGCCGACGCCTCCGACCAGATAGTCCGAAGGCGCTGCCCCCGCCGCGTGACGCAGCTCGGACTTGCGGTCGGGCCGAATCCTCGGCTGGGGCACGAGCGAATTTGGAATCTGCAGCAATTGCCCGGCATAGGCCTGCGGTGGGATCGTCTGCAACTGCCAGTCGGAGATGCAGACCAGGCCGTCGGCCTGCAGGTAATGCGGCCCGTTCAAGCCAAGGTGCAGCGTGGCGAAATGCGGCACGCGCAGGTTCAATTGCGCGACATAGCGAGTGCCGCGGCGCAGGTGACTGTGCACTATGTCGGGACGCCATTCGCGTAACCGCTGAGCAAGCTCGGCTCGCGTGCGCCAGTACGCCGGCAGTTCGAACACTTCGACGCGCCGGTCCAGCGGATCACAGATGCTCGCACCGCCCGCGCTGCGATGATCGCGACGTACGGCAATGGCGACACTGTGGTTGTCGCAGAGGGCATTGCAGGTTTCGACGACCGCGCGCTCGGACCCGGCAAAACCACGTGACAGGATGACTTGAAGGATTCGCATACGTCCGCTTGCTGCTGGATTGATCACTGCTCGTCCTCCCTGTGCATCTGCGACTGGTCGAGCAATCGCTCGACCGCCTCCATGGCCGCCTCCACACCGTTACGCAATCCAAGCTGCGCGGCTCGCGCGCGTAACGTATCGCGTAATGCGGGCTCATCGAGCAACCGCTCGAGCGCGTTCACGAGCGCGGATGCATCGAGCGACGCAGGCAAGACAAAACCTTCATTGGCGCACTGCCGAACACGCTCGATCTGGTCCTGGGCGATCGGCGCCGCTGCGAGCGGCACGTCCTGTGTGAGTGACTGTAGCAACAGGCTGCCCCCATTGACAGCCGCGGCCGCGGAACCACGAATGAGGCCCAGGAGTATCCCATTTGGCACGGTTCCCAGGATCTTCAAATTGGCCGGCAGGGCGGAATGGCGCACTTGCTCACATATTCGCGGGCCAAGCACTGCCACCACGGTTTCCGCTCGACTTACAGCGAGCCCCCGGGCGGCTTGCAGGTATACCTGCGCGGCGTCCACGACGGAATCGAATACCCCGCCCCCGCCGGGACACAGTACGACATAACGTGCCGAGGACATCCCAAGCTTCTGCTGCAGGTCGGCCGTGCCGGCGAGGTCCACGGGCTCATGCAGCGCATCCAGAAACAGGACCCTTGGCTTGCCGACGAGTCGCAACTTGCACCGTTGCCATGCGGTGAGCGCACCGCCGAGAAATTCGGGTTGTGCGATCCAGTGCTCGTCGAGCAGCCGCATGCGCCGCCACCGGAATCCCTTCCAGCGCGTTTTCGGCCGCGAGCTGACATAGACCAGCCGGGCGCCAGCGGCCAAGGCTGCCCGGTACTGCGCCATGCGGCCCGAACTGTCGAAAACCACCAGGTCCGGTCGTTCCTGCGCGATGCAGGCATTGACCGCCGCCGTTGCGCGAGTCGGCGAATCGTCCACCAGCGTCACGGGATACGGCGCGGCGGTCGCATACGGCGCATCCCGATGCAGGACGAAACGAATGGAGCATCGCGGCCAGCGTCGCCTCAGGCCGGCTGCGATCGCCAGCGACCGGTAGAATTCGCCTGCGCCGCCGCGGACCGGACACTGGGACGAACAGGAACCGGGGCGCTTCGTGCATCGGCGCATTGTAATGGCCGGCATTGGACCGGCGCTGCGCGGGTCGCGCGGCCGCGCAGTTCGGCGTTGCACGCGATCCGGGGTAGCGCGCGGCTTCAGCGAATCCGTGCGGCCGGCGCCTGTTCCACCTCCAGGCGGCCGTGCTTCACGAGCCGCGCCTCGATGCCAGCCCGTGTGCGCTCGTGGGCAGCCGTGAGCGCGTCGACGGCCGGTGCCTGAATCGAATGCCGTCAGTAGACGCTCGTCTTCCTCCTGCGACCATGGCTTGCCGGCATTGCGCGGCAACGCCGTCTGGCGGCGGGCCTGTCGCATCCGTGATTCGAGCGAATCCGCGGCCAGGAAAAGCGCCCGCACGACATCCGGCGCCTGCATTGACGCCAGGTCGACCAGGCGTGTGCCTGCCGCAGGATCGACTCCCGCAGCGAGTGACTTCAAGATCTCGGCGGCCTTGGCATCGTCCATGGTGTGGCGCTCCGTGGTGTGGCGGTGACGGGTGCATCTCGACGGCAGCCATTTCAGCCTGCAGGCAGGGCGCCAGCCACTCGCATTTCGCGCACGAACCGCCAGTTTTTTCGGGAGCAGGTGCGCCGCTAGGCTTGGGTCGGATCGTCGTCGGTATCCGGCAGCTCGTCGTCGTCGCTCGTCCGCTGGTTCGTCCGGATCGAACGGGTCGTCATCGTCCTGCACGACGTTCTCGGGTGGCTCGTTCGTAATCTCAAAGAGGGGCCGCAGGAACCGCAATCGCGCCACTGGATCGTCGAGCTCGAGACAATGCTGCTTGTGCGCCGGTGAAAGCGGCAGGATCTCGGCGAGCCGGCCTGCAACCCATGCAGCATCGCCGAGTCGTCGCTCGAGCGTTGAGAATGGTTCGCCCACCTGGTCGAGCACGCTGTCGAGCGCCGGGCCCGAGATCGCTGAATTCGTCGGGCAATTCAACCGACGGCGGATCGTCGAGCCATTCGATATTGGCGACGTTCAGGCCATCCTTCTCGCGGCGGCGTGCCAGGATCCTGAAACGACGTTCGCCTCGCGCTTCTATGCCGAGCAACCCGCCCGGCTCACCGGAAAAATCCACGATCCTGGCGTAGGTGCCGACGTCACAGATCTGGGCTGGCGCATCACCCGCTTCGGCGCCGTCCAGGATCAACACGACCCCGAAGCCGCTGCCTTCGCGCAGGCATCTGCGCACCAGGTCGATGTAACGCGCCTCGAAGATACGCAGTGGCAAGGGTCCGCCCGGGAATAAAACCGTTCCCAGTGGAAAGAGCGGGATCTCGACGAGTGCTGGCGACTCGGCCATGCCGAAGATTATGCCCCGCCAGCGTCGGCATGTTGCTCATTACGTGTCCGCAGCGACGCCAGCAATCGTTCGTGCAGCCCGCCGAACGAGCCGTTGCTCATGAGCACCAGGTGATCACCCGGCCGCGCCTCGGCCGTGAGCGCCGCCACGAGCAGGGGCAGGTCGCTTTGCACCGTTGCCAGCTTGCCGAGCGGCGCCATCGCATCGGCGACGTCCCACGTTACCTCCGGTGACTGGTAGACGTAGACGCGATCGGCGCCCGTCAGCGAATGCGCCAGCGCCGTCTTGTGCGTGCCGAGTTTCATGGTGTTCGAGCGCGGCTCCAGCACCGCGATTACGCGTCCGCCCTTGCGGGCGCGCTGACGCACGCCGTCGAGCGTGGTCGTAATGGCCGTCGGGTGATGCGCAAAGTCGTCGTAGACGGTGATGCCACCCACGACGCCGCGCACCTCCAGCCGGCGCTTGACGCCGCGAAAACGCCGCAGCGCCTCGATCGCCGCTTCGACCGGCACGCCCGCGTGGTATGCCGCGGCAAGCGCGGCAAGGGCGTTGGCGGCGTTGTGACGGCCGGGCACGTCCCAGTCGACGCGACCGATGCAGCGCTCGCCGTGCCAGACATCGAACGCGGCAAAATCCCCGGCGCTCGTCGCGGCGATCCGCCAATCCACGGGTCCCGGTGCATCCGCCGCGCTGAAACGCTCGATCGGTGTCCAGCAACCCATCTCGAGCGCCTGCTGCAGGTTCGGTTCGTCCGCGTTGACGATCAGGCGGCCGTTGCCGGGCACCGTGCGCAGCAGCAGATGGAACTGGCGCTGTATCGCCGCGACGTCCGGATAAATGTCCGCGTGATCGTGTTCGAGATTGTTCAGGATCGCCGTGCGCGGCCGGTAGTGCACGAACTTGGCGCGCTTGTCGAAAAAGGCAGTGTCATATTCGTCGGCCTCGATCACGAAATGGCGGCCCGTGCCGAGGCGCGCACTGACGCCGAAATCGAGCGGCACGCCGCCGATCAGGAAGCCCGGGCGCGAGCCCGGCGTGCTCGAGTATCCAGGCAAGCAGGCTGCTGGTCGTCGTCTTGCCGTGGGTCCCCGCGGCCGCCAGCACCCAGCGTTCGTCCTGCTGCAGCACATTGCGCGCCAGCCATTCGGGTCCGGACTCATAGCGACGGCCGCTGTCGAGCAGCGCTTCGACCAGCGCATTGCCGCGGCTCATGACGTTGCCGACGACGAACACGTCAGGGTTCAGCTTCAGCTGGTCCGGCTCGTAACCCTCGATCACGTCGACGCCGAGGGCCGCGAGTTGCGTGCTCATCGGCGGGTAGACATTGCGGTCCGAGCCCGTCACGCGGTGGCCGGCCGAACGCGCGATCGCGGCGATGCCGCCCATGAACGTTCCGCTTATGCCAAGAATGTGCAGATGCAAGCTTCAGCCCCCTCCGCCGTTCGCCACGCCGAGCAGCAGGTTGATCAACATGAAATACGTGAGCGCCAGCGCAACACCCGTGAAGAGGTTCGACTCGGTCGCGAGCTTGCAGGATCCGGCCCGTCACGAGCGCAAAAACGATGACCAGCATCAACGCGAACACGCCGGCCGCCGTCGAGTCCTGCCCCGCGCCGATGCCCGACAGGATCAGTTGCAGCGGCAGGAACAGCAATAGTCCGAGCAGTGCGCCCGTGCCGAGCACCGCGGTGGCCGTCTGCAGGAACCGCTCGGTGTGCCCGAACAATTTCAACAACAGCCACGTGCCGCCGGTCAGCAGGACCGGATCGACCACCAGGAATACGAACCACTCCGGTCCGCTCTCGCCGAGCATCGCGAGTTGCAGCGCCGAGACACACACGTAAGCGAACGCGGTCAACGCCAGCAACAGCCGCGACGACGGCAGGTCCTGCGGGCCGCGTCGCCAGAGTACGATGTCGAGGAAGACCTTCAGGAATTGCTGCACGATGGATGAAAGCGGCGGGCCTGAGGAGCGGCGAATTCTACACGCAGGTCACCCACCGCATGCGCGAGGCGAAATTGATCGAAGACCCGGCGGCACTCGAAGCCGCCCTTTTCCGCATGCACGGCGCCGAGCGCATCGCGCTTGACACGGAATTCATGCGCGAGCGCACCTATCGTCCGCAGTTGTGCCTGGTGCAGCTCGCGACCGCGTCGGACTGTTACCTGATCGACCCGCTCGCGGGGCTGGACCTGGCCCCGATGTACGAACTGCTGGCGGCGCGACGTACGCTCAAGATCCTGCACGCTGGCAGGCAGGATCTCGAAGTGATGTTGCTTGGCGGCGGGACGGTGCCAGGCCCGATCTTCGACACCCAGGTCGCTGCAGCGCTGCTCGGGTTATCCGCCGCAAGTTGGCTACGCGGAACTGGTGGCGCGACAGCTCGGCCATTCAATCGACAAGGGCCAGACGCGAACGGACTGGTCGCGCCGGCCGCTCACACCCGCGCAGCTCGCTTATGCCGCCGACGACGTGCACCACCTGTTGACGCTGCAGACTGAATTGCAGGCAGCGCTGGTCGCACTCGGCCGCGAGCAATGGGCCGTCGAAGAAGCGACTGCGCTCGAGAACGCGGACCTGTATCGCACTGATCCCGCGGCCGCGTGGCGCCGGCTCAAGGGACTGCTCCCGACTGCGGCCGCAGGAGCAGGCCGCGGCCCGCGCGCTCGCGGAATGGCGCGAGCAGCGTGCGATCGATTCGGACAAGCCGCGCGGCTGGATCCTTGCGGACGACGCCCTGTTTGCGATCGCGACACGCGCGCCGGAAACCCTGGAGCAGCTCGCCGGCATACCGGCGATGCCGCCAGGCACAGCGCGCAAACACGGCGAGGAGTTGCTGCGGCTGGCCAATGCGGCACGGTCCGGGCGACGACCTGCCCGAGCAATCGATTCCGCGCAAACCGACGCCGGAAGAAACAGGCCGCGCCGCGAAACTCATGACGGCGGTGCGCGAAGTGGCTGGCAACCTCGGCATCGGAACGGAAGTACTCGCCACGCGGCGCGACGTCGAGGCGCTCGCATATGGGTCGGTCGCGCCGGAGACGAGCCCGTTGCTGCGTGGTTGGCGGCGCGGCGCAATCGGCGAGCAGCTCGCGCAGATGTTGTAGGGGGGCGGCGTTCAGCCTTCCGCGGCGCGCAGGAAGTCGGCGTAGACGCGCTCCACCGGCTGGTCGGCGTTCACGACCCGCAGCAGTCCACGTTTCTCGTAGCGCTCGATCAGCGGACTGGTCTGTTCGGTGTAGACCTTCAGGCGATTCTCGATCACGTCCTCGCGATCGTCTGCGCGCTGCTGGAGTTCCGGCGGCGCGCCGCCGTGTTCGGGATTGTCGCAGCGGTCGCCCTTCGCGGAGGGCGAGGTATAGACGTTGAACACCTTGCCGCACACCGGACAGGTACGACGCCCCGTGAGGCGCAACAGCAGTGAGCGCGCATCGACGTTCATGAACACGACGCTGTCGATCGGCTTGTTGAGTTCGGCCAGCAGGGCATCGAGCGCGCCTGCCTGCGCCACGTTGCGTGGATAGCCGTCGAGAATGAAACCATTGGCCGCATCCGGCCGGCTCACGCGTTCGCGGATCAACCCGAGCACGATGTCGTCCGACACCAGGCCGCCCGCGTCCATGGCGGCCTTGGCACGCAGCCCGAGCTCCGTGCCTTTCGCAACCGCCTCACGCAGCAGGTCGCCGGACGAAACCTGTGGGATTCCCTTCTGGTCGCGCAGGCGCTGCGCCTGCGTACCCTTTGCCTGAGCCAGGCGCGCCAAGCAGTATGAGTCTCATTCGTGATTAGCCGTTTCGGACACGATACGAAGGCGCGCACCCTACCGAAAATGCTCCCGCGGAGCCAGTGCGAGGCTCGGTACGGGTACGCGATGGCCGCCGTCCACAGGCTGAAAAAGGTCGAACCGGACGCCTCGGAATAGTATCCTTGCCGGCCGCAGACCGGGCGTAAGTCCACGATTCCGGTCGCTTTTTCGAGGGAGCCTTGATGAAAAAAACACAGCGCCCGCGCAACGCTTTTTATGCCCAGTCGGGCGGTGTCACTGCCGTCATCAACGCCTCCGCCTGCGGGGTGATCGAAACGGCGCGCAAGCACAAGCGACAGATCGGCAAGGTTTTTGCGGGCCGCAACGGGATCCTCGGCGCGCTGACGGAAGACCTGATCGACACCAGCAAGGAAAGCAGGACGAACATTAGTGCGCTGCGGCACACACCGGCCGGCGCGTTCGGCTCAGCGCGCTACAAGCTGAAAAAATTCGACGAGAATCCCGGCGCAGTACGAGCGCCTGCTCGAAGTATTCAAGGCGCACGACATCGGCTATTTCTTCTACAACGGCGGCGGTGACTCGGCCGACACCTGTCTCAAGGTTTCGATGCTGGCCGCGAGGACCGGGTATCCACTGCAGGCGATCCACGTCCCGAAGACCGTCGACAACGACCTGCCGATCACGGATTGCTGCCCGGGGTTCGGGTCGGTCGCGAAATATGTCGCCGTCTCGATTCGCGAAGCCGGTTTCGACGTCGCGTCGATGGCGCGCACGTCAACGAAGGTGTTCGTGCTGGAAGTCATGGGGCGGCATGCGGGCTGGATCGCCGCGGCTGGCGGGCTTGCGGCGCAGAAAGCGGGCGATGCGCCGCACATCATCCTTTTTCCCGAAATACCCTTCGACGAAGACAGGTTCCTGGTTCGCACGCGCGAGTGCGTCGAGCAGTACGGCTATTGCGCCGTCGTCGTGTCTGAGGGCGTTCGCAATCCGGACGGCAAGTTCCTGGCCGATGCCGGCACGCGTGACGCTTTCGGTCATGCCCAGCTTGGCGGCGTCGGCCCTGTCGTCGCGCAGCTCGTCAAGGACAAGCTCGGCTACAAGTACCACTGGGCCGTGGCCGACTACCTGCAGCGCGCGGCGCGTCATATCGCCTCGAAAGTCGACGTCGAGCAGGCCTACGCCGTCGGCAAGGCCGCGGTCGAGTACGCGCTCGCGGGCCACAACGCAGTGATGCCGGCCATCGTGCGCACGTCGCATCGCCCGTATCGATGGAAAATCGGCCTTGCCTCGCTCGAGAAGGTGGCGAACAAGGAGAAGATGCTGCCACGGGACTACATCACGCCCGACGGTTTTCAGATCACGGCCAAGGGCCGGCGCTATCTCGCACCGCTGATCGTCGGCGAGGACTACCCCCCCTACGCGGATGGGCTGCCGAAGTACGTGAAACTGCGCAACCAACCCGTGCGGCGCAAGCTCAAGACGACCTTTGTGGTATAGTCCGCCGCCTTTTTTTGGGGGCTGGCAAAGGTGCGCAAGAACGCGCCGGCCAAGCCACAGGTTTTGTTCTTCAGACGACCCTTCCTGGGGGAGATTCAGCGATGACGACTGATTTCGTGCTGATGCTCGCGATTGGCGCGGGCCTGGCTGCCATCGCTGTACGGCATCCTGTCCGTGCGCTGGATCCTGGCCCAACCGGCCGGCAATGCACGAATGCAGGAGATCGCCGCGGCCATCCAGCAAGGTGCCGGCGCCTATTTGAATCGCCAGTACACGACGATCGGTATCGTCGGCGTGCTTTTATTCTTCGTGCTCGGCTTCGCGCTCGGATGGGGAACGGCCGGCGGCTTTGCCGTGGGCGCCGTGCTCTCTGGTCTTGCCGGCTACATTGGCATGAACGTGTCGGTGCGCGCGAACGTGCGCACCGCGCAGGCGGCCAGTGTCGGCCTGGACCCGGCACTGCAGGTGGCGTTCCGCGGTGGCGCCATCACTGGCATGCTCGTCGTCGGGCTCGGCCTGATCGGGGTCGCAGCTTATTACTGGGTGATGCTCAGCGTCACGGGAGGCGACCAGGAAGCCTCGCTGCATGCGCTCGTCGGCCTCGCCTTTGGTGGTTCGCTGATCTCGATCTTCGCGCGACTCGGCGGCGGCATTTTCACGAAGGGCGCGGACGTCGGCGCGGACCTCGTGGGCAAGGTCGAAGCCGGCATACCGGAAGACGACCCGCGCAACCCCGCCGTGATCGCCGACAACGTCGGTGACAACGTCGGGCGACTGTGCCGGCATGGCCGCTGATCTTTTCGAAACCTACGCCGTCACCGTCGTAGCGACGATGTTGCTCGCGGGCCTGACGATGCAAGCCACGCTCGGCGTGAACGCGATCCTGTATCCGCTCGTGCTCGGCGCGGTGTCGATCATCGCCTCGATCGTCGGCACGTACTTCGTGAAGGTGCGCGAAGGCGGCAAGATCATGAACGCACTGTATCGCGGGTTGATCGTCGCCGGCCTGATCGCGGGCGTTGCGTTCTACTTCGTCACGACCTCGATGATGGGCGACGCGGCGATGCCACTGTTCGGCTGCGCGCTGATCGGTCTCGTGCTGACGGGCGCAATGATCGTGATCACCGAGTACTACACGGCGACCGAGTACGGTCCCGTGAGGTACGTGGCGGCTGCCTCGCAGACCGGCCACGGCACCAATGTCATCGCAGGCCTCGCGGTGTCCATGAAGTCCACGGCCTGGCCCGTGATTGCCATCTGCCTTGCGATCTGGGGCTCTTACCTGCTCGGCGGCCTCTACGGCATCGCGATCGCCGCGACAGCGATGCTGTCGATGACGGGCGTTATCGTCGCGCTCGATGCCTACGGTCCGATCACAGACAACGGCGGCGGTATCGCCGAAATGTCCGGCCTGCCGAAGGAAGTTCGCAAGGTTACGGACGCGCTCGACGCTGTCGGCAACACGACCAAGGCTGTCACCAAGGGCTACGCGATCGGCTCCGCCGGTCTCGCCGCGCTGGTGCTGTTTGCGGACTACACCAACAATCTTGAAAGCCACTTGCTGGCCACCGGTCGCGAGATGGTCGTGTTCTCGCTATCGGACCCGGCAGTGATCATTGGCCTGTTCATCGGCGGACTGGTGCCTTACCTGTTCGGCGCCATGGCTATGGAAGCCGTAGGGCGTGCGGCCGGCTCGGTGGTCGTCGAAGTGCGCCGCCAGTTCAAGGAGATCCCCGGCATCATGGCCGGTACCGCGAAGCCCGATTATTCGCGCGCCGTGGACATGCTGACCAAGGCCGCGATCAAGGAAATGATTGTGCCTTCGCTGCTGCCGATCCTCGTACCGGTCGTGGTCGCTTTCGGCATGAACTACCTCATGGGGCCCGGCGCCGGCATGCGCGCCACGGGCGGCCTGCTGATCGGCACGATCGTCACTGGCCTCTTCGTCGCGATCTCGATGTGCACGGGCGGCGGCGCCTGGGACAACGCCAAGAAGTACGTCGAGGAAGGCAACTTCGGCGGCAAGGGCTCCGAGACACACAAGGCGGCCGTCACTGGCGACACCGTCGGCGATCCGTACAAGGACACCGCGGGCCCGGCGATCAACCCGCTGATCAAGATCATCAACATCGTGGCGCTGCTGCTGGTGCCGCTGCTGTAACGGTATCCCTCATCTCTCCCGTTCCACGGGAGAGGTCGCGTGCAGCACAGGTGGTGCCCGAACGAGGGGTATGCCGGATATATGATCTGACGCGGGAACTGCACGGACGCACATCGACCACGCGGTCAACGCTGGAGACTGCACGAAATTGCCCAACGAATCGCAAAAGGTACCCTTCGATTCTGCCCGCCAAGAACACATCGCCATCATCGGTTCCGTCGGAGTTCCCAATCGCTACGGCGGCCCGGAAGCCTTCGCTGAGAGCATCGCACCAGTCCTCGTGCGCAAGGGCTTTCGGGTAACGGTCACCTGCGACAAGTCCCGATACACCGATGATCTTTCGCCGGAGTTCAACTCCGTCCGACGTATCTTCATTCCGGTAGGGGCGAATGGGGCCACCTCGCCCCTGCACGACCTGCTCGCTTTTTTTGCCGTCGTTCGATCTGCGGACTACGTGCTGGCCCTGGGCGTCAGCGGAGGCTTGTTTTTCCCGTTGCTCAGGCTCGTATGTGCGTTGATGCGCTGTCGGCTGCTCGTGAACATCGATGGTGTTGAGTGGCGCCGATCCAAGTTCAGTCCAGTGGCGAAGTTCGTGCTGTACTGTTCGGACTGGCTCGCACAGCGCTTCGCCCACGTGGTTATCTACGACAACGACGCCTTGCTGCAGTACGTCCTGTATCCAGGAAAGTCGGTGTGTGTCGAGTACAGCGGCGACCAGGCGCTGCTTCCCGGGCGCGAGAGCGGCCCTGCGCTTGCGACGCAATCCGGTGAGTACGCCCTTACGGTTTGCCGGATCGAGCCTGAAAACAACTGCGACGTGTTGATCGAGGGGTTCCTCCAATCGACCGTTCGTTGTTATGTGTTCGTAGGGAACTGGGACCGCTCCGAGTACGGCCGGGCGCTCCGACGCCGCCATGCCGGCAATGATCGTCTCCAATTACTCGATCCGATCTACGACGCGAGGGAATTGTTCCAACTGCGCAGTTCCTGCAGCCGCTACCTTCACGGGCACTCGGTTGGCGGAACGAATCCTTCACTGGTGGAGATCCTGTTCTTCGATTGCGCCGTCTACTGTTGGGACTGCTCGTTCAACCGCGCTACTGCAGGTGGCACGGCGGAATACTTCGCGAGTGCCGAGCATTTGGCGCGTTTGCTGGACAACCCTGTCCGGCATGCGCCGGACCGTACCGGGGTACGTACCAGATATTCTACCGAGGCGATTGTCACCAAGTTGCTTGCGGCATTGGAGCGCAGCAGGTGCAGGACATGACGCGGTTCTTAAGTCTTGCAGGCATTGATTGCTTGATGACGGCGGCCGTTTAAACTTGGTGGTTCGGACACGCGCCATGCAGTCGTCGAACGCGACGGCGGATCACGATGGCGTTAATATGGCACCGGTGCTGTTTCTCGAGTTCAACGAAATCAGCTTCGAGAGCGTTTCGTACTATTGCGCAAAGGGCAAGCTGCCGCATTTGCGGGAACTCATCGAGCGCACTGGTTGGTCCACCACCAGGTCCGAGGAGGTGTACGAACACCTTGAACCATGGATCCAATGGGTGACTGCCCACACCGGCCTGGATTTTTCCGAGCACGGCGTCTTCCGGTTAGGGGATATCGTCGCCCGGGACCTCCCGCAGATCTGGGAACAATTGGAGGAGAAAGGATTGCGGGTAGGGGCGATTTGCCCCATGAACGCGAAACACCGGCTGAGGGATGCTGCTTTTTTTGTGCCGGATCCCTGGACGGCTACGAAGATAACGGCGCCGCGCAGGCTGGCCAAGCTCGCTCGGGCGATTTCGCAGGCCGTCAATGACAATGCTCAAAGCAGGCTCACGGTATCGTCCGCGATTGCGCTGGCTGCAGGCATTGCGGCGTACGCCAGTCCCGCGAATTACGGTCGCTATGCTGGCCTGGTCGCCGGTGGCCTCAAACGATCGTGGAAAAGGGCGCTACTGCTGGATTTGCTTCTGGCCGACGTTTTCGTCAAGGAAGTGCGCCGCACCCGACCGGACTTCTCCAGCCTGTTCTTGAATGCTGGCGCGCATATTCAGCATCACTACATGTTTTCTTCGGCCGCGTATGAGGGCACGCAGCGAAATCCGACGTGGTACGCGCCGGTCGGCGCCGATCCTGTGCTCGAGGTTTATGAACTCTACGATCATATTCTTGGGACGGTTCGCAGCGCCTTTCCTGAAGCGAGGGTCATGGTCGCGACGGCCTTGCATCAGGTACCGCATACGGACGTGACCTATTACTGGCGCCTGAAGAATCACGATAAATTGTTGCGCAGAATTGAAGTACCTTTTGCGACGGTTGAGCCCCGCATGTCCCGGGATTTTCTGATGCACTGTCGTGATGAGTCCGAGGCCAAGGCCGCAGAGAACAGACTGGTGCAAGCTGTCGCCGCCGATGGAAGGCCGCTTTTCGAGGTCGATAACAGGGGCCGCGACCTTTTTGTCATGCTTGTGTATCCGGGAGAGATTGGTCCCGAATTTCGTTTCCGAATCGGGAGCTCGGAATACACGGACTTCCACAAGGAAGTGGCGTTCGTTGCCCTGAAGAATGGACAGCATGACGGGACCGGCTATTTCCTCGATACCGGTGTAGCCAAGGGTAGCTTGCCTGCGGAAATTCCACTGGCTGACATTCCTCAGAGGATCGCCAGCGCTCTCGGCGTGGGATCGTTGCACAGCGCCTAGCAAAACCCCACGTGTGTGGGAAACGGCGACCCACTGACGTCGTTCATGCGGGCACGGCCGGGGCTCCCGGGTGCCGGTCGTTGAACCCCGTGATCATCAGGCGAATGGCGGTTGCGAGCATGACCACGCCCAACGGCGCAAGCAGCGGGAACGCGACGGGTCGGCCGAAGAGTGGCATTGCGACGCCCACGATCTGCAGCAAACACGCGATGATCCCAAGGGCGCCGAGGACGCGCGGCACGAGTGCGTAGCGACAGAGAGCGCTGAAAAGCACGAGGAACATCCCGCCGGTGATCACGAGGTGTACGTAATGCGCCCAGTTCCGCGCCGCGGACACGACACCACGCAGTGCCTGGAACAGGTCCTCGTCGGGAGCTGCCGTCCCGTTATAGGCGTTGCTGAGAGACAGCAAAGAGAGCAGCGCGACCTGTTCCACCGCGGCCAGCGCGAAGTTCAGGATGGCGAGGGCGAGGAGCCAGAGCGCGAGCGGCTCGGCATGCCTGCGAAGAACCGGGAAGGCGGTGATCGCGATTCCGAGGGCGATGGCACCTGTCGCAATGCCGACGAGCGCAGAAAGGCTCAGGTTCCAGGGATGCGCCGCGGCGTTCACGAGATAGCCGGGCGCTGCGAACACCGGCGCGACCAGGACGAAGTTGCCAACCACGCCGCCGATGATCAGGAGTACAAGCAGTACGCCGACAATGCGGCCGGCGCTTCTTGAGTCTGGCATGTCCAATCTCCATGGCTGGGCTCGCGCTGATTCTTACCGGTATCCGGAGGAAGACGCAGCGCGGCGCGACGGACGGCGGGAACTGCGGACTGGAACGCCTCGTATGGCGACGGAACCCGCCCCATGCTTGAGTGCGAACTTCGCAGCGCCCCGTGCGAGAATCCCAGAGATGGAGGCATTCCTGGCCAGGTGAGGTGACGGGCGATGCACAGAAGTCCCCTTGCGGGGCGAATCGGACTCGTCATCCTGCTGGGCAGCTGTCTCGCCGCCGCTTGCTCGCACGCCCAAGCGACGCAACCGGGGCCTTGCGATACGAATCTGCAGTCCGCACAGGGACACCCGTACGCCTACCGTAATCGCGGCGACCGCTGCGAGGGCGTCTACGCGAAGCCCGTGTCGAGCACGTCCCTCAGCGTGGCCTCCATCACGGCCGCCTTCGGCGACTACAGCATCGATTCCGTCGAGCCACTCTCGATCCACTGGGCACTGCCGCTTCCGCCGACCGGTGGGCTTGCGAGTGCCTGTGGGCCGCCAGCGACAGGCGCATCACGCAACGACGTCCATCTGCGCGCGCAATCGCTGCAACCGCGGGTGTATTACCGCATGGACACGATACGGTCCACGGGGGACACGACCTTCGCATGGCCCAAGGACACACTCGGTGCGCTCGCGATCTCGCGGTCGGCGCTCGGCGTGCTGGGCTGGACCACTCGCCTCGTCGGCGGTATCGAGCGTCCCGTGTACTTGCCCTTGCGTGTGAGGCAGGACTCGCCGGCGTCCAAGGAACCTGCAACCGAGTATCGCGTACTGGTCATCCCCGGAAGCGAACTCGCGGAAGTCTATGTGACGCTGGCGCGTCTCGACCCCGCCGGCGATCCGGCCGTGTGGCTGCGCCGCGGCGAAGCGCTCGGCTACGGCTATTATCCCGCTGAACGTCCGATCAGGATCGTCCTGCCACTGGCAGACGCACCCGGCTGCTATCGACTGGAGGTCACGGCAAACCTTCGCGCCGGTGGCACGACCGGCACGGCACTCTGGCTCTACGACGCGTGGCCGTGACAGACGAGGTCCAGGTCCTGCGTCGGCGGCGCTGGCTGCTCAGCTGGGTCATTGCGGGAACACTGGCGATCCTGACATTGCTGCTGTTCGCGCGGGTTCCGGCCACGGAAGTAGAACTGGAATTCGTCGCTTCCGAAGTCGAATTCACCGTTCCGACGCGGCAGGTCGTGATCGACGGCATGCCGCTGGGCACGCTCGGCATCGCCGGCATCGCCCGCATCGAAGCCCCGGCGGACGATCGCGAACGACCGTTGGTGGCCGACCTGGCGGGCGATCCGCCGGACGCGGTTCGACTCGTCGCAGGCCCGGGTGCCTCAAACGGTAGCGGTGCGGCCGGAAGCGTTACGCTGGCAGAGCTCGTAGTGCCGCCAAATACGGCATTGCGCCTGGGCGTCGAGGACGCAGGCGTCTCGCATCGCCTGGGCCTGCGAGGCGCAGGGGTTATCGTGCCAGTGACATTGCAGGGTTCGGTCAGCGTGGGCACGAGCCAGTCGCCGCCCGATGAACGGACCTACGCGACGCCTCGCCTCGTCTCGATCTTCGCCGCGGACGAGATCGTCATGGACCTTGGGCTGCCCGTCACCGGGCGCAACGCGTTCGCGCCGGTGATCGACGTGAACGGATTGTCGGCAAGCCGCATCAACCAGCACGTGGACGCGACGGGATCGGTGGTCCGGCGCGTTTCGACGATCCGGTCGGGAAGCGTGTACCTCACCTCACTCGATGATCGCGAGCGCAAGCTGCGCACCGGGGAAGTTCTCGTCCTGAGCGGCGTACACGGCGAGATCGCATCGCTGGGCTTTACCGACGCCGGTGTCGCCGTCCACTTTCGCGGCCGTGTCCGCGGAATGACCGTTGGCTGGGGCGAACATCCGCGCAGCCTGATGCCGACGTGGCTCGAATGGTTGCTGGCGCAGCACGGCCTGACGCTGCTCTGGGGCAGCGCGATCTATTTTCTCGGCGTGATGACGACGCTGATGCGATTGTGGGGTGTCAAGGTGTGAACGATCCGCGCCGCCTGCTGCGTGCTGCAGCGCCGATCGTCACTGCTCTCGTTGCTGGCCACCCCGCACGAGGCCGCGGCCCAGTACACCGCGTTCGCGCCCGAAGCCGAACAGGAGGCTGCAAAGCTCGTCGCGATGCTGAAGACCACGTTCCAGGACGAGGCGGGAGAACGTCTCGGCGCAGGAATCGTGGTCGGTACGAAGGACGGCGTGCTGTACATCGCCACAGCGAACCACAACGTGCGCTGGGGCGAGGCTCGGATCGCGAGCCTGCAAGTATTCCTGAACGGTGACGAGGACGAGCCGCTGCTCAGGTACCGTGCTTGCCGGAATTCGACGCGACGCTCGACCTCGCGGTCATCAGTGTCAAAGGACTCAAGGGCCTCGTCGCGATGGAAATTCCATTCGAGCGGCTCGGCGACGCGAACGCGCTCAAGCGCGGCGACTCGGTTTCGATGCTCGGGCATCCCAACGGCCACGCCTGGGAAATGGCGCTGTACCCGGATCGTCTGTCCGGAACGAAGGACGACCGCCTGCTGTTCCAATCGACCTTCATCGCGTCGGGTCATTCGGGCGGCGCCCTCCTCGACGAGCATCTCGACGTGGTCGGCCTGATTCGCAGTGACCAGCCGCCTTACGGCGAGGCGGTGAAAATCGGCAAGGTTCTCGAGCGATTCGCGGCGTGGGGTTATCCGGTGCAACTCGGCCACGACTTGCGCAAGCCGCGCTTCGTGCAGGTGTCGGCTGCGTCGGCCCATGCCTGCGCAATCACGCTAACGGCGAGGCGTACTGTTTCGGCCGCGCGATGGGCGGCGGAGCACTGGGCAATGGTACCGACGAGGCGAGCGATCGGTTCCGGCGCGTACTTGGCGGACACCGGTTCAGGCTGGTTGGCGTCGGACGCGACCACAGTTGCGGGCTCGACGTCGACGGGCGCGCCTGGTGCTGGGGCTCGAACATTTTCGGCGAGCTCGGCAACGGGTCGCCCGCGGACGCGCGCGAGGAGACACGCGTGCCCATCGCCGTAGCCGGCGAACATCGTTTTGCGACCTTGAGCGTCGGCAGCTTTCACACCTGCGGGCTCGCGACCGACGGCGGTATCTGGTGCTGGGCCGATTTGGACCGGCGCATCCGCGCGCCCCGACAGATTCACAGCGACGTCCGCCTGGCATCCGTCTACGCGTCGCAGCAGGATGCCTGCGGCCTGACTCACGGTGGACAGGTCTATTGCTGGACGCTCAACCCCAACAGGACGGACGCGCCGAAGGAACCCGCGTCGTTGTTCGCGACGCCGGTCTTCCGGAAATTCGCGATGGCCGACGACGCGCATTTCTCCGGCTGCGGACTCGTCGGGACGGGCGCGCAATGCTGGGGCGGCAACATCCGCGGCCAGCTGGGCGACGGGCGAGGCGGACATGAGACATCTGCAAACGACAGCGACCTGCCGGTGCCGGTCAGCGGAGCGCATGCATTTGAGGAGCTGAGCATCGGCCGCTATTACGGTTGTGGACTCAGCGTGACGGCCAGGCGTGGTGCTGGGGCGAGAACACCGACGGCCAACTCGGCGATGGAACGCTGACGCGTCGCAACGCGCCGGTCGCCGTCGCGGGTGCGCGAAAGTTCGTCACCCTGAGCGCAGGCATCGAAATGACCTGCGGTATCGTCAGGTCAGGTGACGTCTACTGCTGGGGCAAGGTCAACGATCGCGTCGTGACCGAGCCGACTCGGATCCCCGTGCTCGGCGAGTAATCCCCGGCGGTGGGCGGCTGTCTTCCTGATGACCGTGGCTCTCGAGCGCAGCGCTTGCGCGCGCTTTTACGCCATGTCCGCAGGCAAGAAACAAGCGCGACGCAGGGGCAGTTCACCCGGGCAACTTCATCGTCTTTGGCGCGGGTGTCGACTTGGCCGGTTTTGACGGTACTAGGTCCTATCGGCCATGCCATCATGGCGCAGCCTCGCTGGAACGCGGCGCGTGCCGCGCATCGACGGAGGCACCGGCCATGCAAAGACGGCAGTTTCTCTCGGGCGGCATAGCCGTCACTTCGATCGGGCTTTTTAACCCGGCGTTCACTGATGCGGCGGCCGCCGCAAGGCCGGCTGGTGCGCTGCCACAGCACCGCACGATCCGCGTTGCGTTCCTGCTCGGCAATAACGCCAATGTGATCGACACGGCCGGACCGTGGGAAGTGTTCCAGGACGCGGCAGTCCCGGAAGGCTCCGGCATACGCGAGTTCGAGCTCTACACCGTGGCGCCGGAGCGCAAGTTGCTGACGATGACCGGCGGCCTGCAGGTGCAGCCGAAGTACACGCTCGACGACGCGCCACAGCCGCACGTGATCGTGGTTCCTGCCCATCGCGGCACTCCGCAATCGCTGGCCTGGCTGAAACGCGCGCACGCGGGCACCGACGTCACGATGTCGGTCTGCACCGGCGCATTCCAGCTCGCGCGCGCCGGGCTGCTCGAGGGCCTTCACGCGACGACGCACCACGATTTCTTCGACGATTTTGCGAAGGAGTTTCCCGGCGTGGAATTGCAGCGCGGCCTGCGCTTCGTCGACAACGGACGCATTGCGACTGCGGGCGGCCTCACCTCCGGCATGGACATGGCGCTGCACGTCGTCTCGCGCTATTGCGGTGTCGAGGCCGCCGCTTCGACTGCGAAATACATGGAATACACGAGCGAGGCATGGCGCGGCTGAACCGAAAGTCCACCGCAGATAAGCTTCGCGCACCGGCGCGGCCGCACCGCGTCGTCATGCTGGCGTTTCCCGACGCGCAGGTGCTCGACATCACCGGCCCGCTCGAGGTCTTCGCCCGCTCGGCGCGCTGGCTGCGCGATCACGCGGCGATGTCGACGCCGCCGTATGCGCTCGAACTGGTCACGCGCGACGGCGGCTTGCTGCGCACCTCGGGCGGCCTGGAACTCGTCACTACCAGTGCGGGCTCGGTGCGAGCCGCCGACACGCTGCTGATCGCGGGTGGCATCGGTTATGCCGCCGCAGCCCGCGACGCGGTGCTGCTCGAGTGGATCCGGCGACGGTCCGCGAGCGCAACACGCGTCGGCTCGATCTGCACCGGCGCGTTCCTGCTTGCGGCGGCAGGACTGCTGGAAGGCCGCGACGCGACGACGCACTGGGCCTACCTTGCGGATCTCGGGCGCGCCGCGCCGGGCGCGCGCGTGGAGACCAATGCGATCTACGTGCGCAGCGGCAAGGTCTACACCTCCGCCGGCGTGACCTCGGGCATGGACATGGCGCTCGAGATGGTCGAGCAGGATTTCGGCCGGCCGGTCGCACTCGCTGTCGCGCAGGAACTCGTCATGTACGTGAAGCGGCCGGGCGGCCAGGCGCAGTTCAGCCGGCAACTCGAGGCGCAACGCTCGAGCGAGCGTTTTGGCGAACTGCAGCTGTGGATGTACGAGCACCTGCAGGCCGACCTGTCGGTCGAGGCACTGGCTCGGCGCGCCGCGCTCAGCGTGCGGCATTTCTCGCGCCTGTTTCACGAAGCGTTCGACCGCTCGCCCGCCCAGTACGTGCTGGAACTGCGTGTCGATGCTGCCCGGCAGCGGCTCGAATCCGGGGACACGCAGTTGAAGCGGGTCGCACGCCTGACGGGGCTCGGCGACGAGCAAAACCTGCGGCGGGCATTCCGCCGCGTACTGCGCATCACGCCTCAGGAGTACCGGGAACGCTTCTGCCGGGCGTAACGAGCCAGTGCGTAAAGACCGACGCCGGTACGCGCTACCGTCAGACAGAAGTTGGCGGCAGGGCAGACTAGTCTGGGTCTATCCGCCTCATGAAACGCAACGGAGTGCGTTGGCCGAGGCAGCGACAATCTGGAGGACGTCATCCATGCGACAATTCCATGTGTTCCTTACGCACTGCGCGCTCGGCCTGCTCGTCACGACGGGCACCGTGTATGCGCAGAATGTGTTCCGCGGCGTCGCCAGCACCGCGGATGGTTACAGCACGTTCGACGCCGACATGATCGACATCGAGAACGTCACGCAGACGGGTGCTGGCGTTTACGTGGCCGTGCTCGATACGGGTCTCGCACCGAACTGGAAGGACTATTTTCCCCAGGCCCGGATCGCCGAGAAGCTTGGCAAGGGCTTCTACCAGTCGGTCACGTTCAAGGCCATGCAGGACAACTGCGGACTCGGTACCGAAGTCGGAACTCTACGCGAGACCACTTTCGTCGGTTCGCGCGGAACCGAGCACGGCACGCACGTCACGAGCACGATTCTCGGCTTTTTCTACCGCAGCAATGTCGATGCGGCGAGCGGCTTCGCGATTCCGCCGATCATGGTGCGCGGGATCGCGCCGAACGTCACGGTCATCCCGGTGAAGGTACTGGCCGACTACCGGATACCAGCGCTGCCGAAATGCGACGATCCCGACATCAATACCGCTTCGCACCTTGCGGTCTTTGGCACCGACGCCATGGTCGCCGCGGGCATCAACTACGCCACGGACCTCGCGGTCGCGGGCTACCGACCGATGGTGATCAACATGAGCCTCGGCGGCTCGGAGCTCGACCCCGTGGAGAAGGCCGCGCTCGATCGCGCCGTCGCGAACGGTGTGATCGTGGTCGCTTCGGCGGGTAATGAAGGCGAGGCTGGCATGGGTTTCCCGGGAGCCTATGCGCCGGTCATCTCCGTCGCTGCGGCCGGGTGGAACAATTCCTGGGTGGATCCCGCCATCACGCAGATTTACCGCATGTTCTGGCTCAAGAACGGCACGGACTTCGTACCGCCGTTGTTTGCCGGCGGCGGCGAAGTGGCCGAACCGACACCGATCGGCTCAGGGTTCTTCAATGGCGCGCTGTACATCGCCGATTTCTCGAGCCGCGAGTTGGCCGGCCAGCAGCTTGACGTGACGGCGCCCGGCGTGTGGGTGCGCGGACCGTTCGCCGGTTTTCCGGGCTACAACCACCTGCCGTGGTGGTCGAAAGGCATCGGGGATCTCGTGAGCGTGGGCAACCCGGGCAATTTTTTCTACGTCAGCGGAACGTCCATGTCCGCGCCGCACGTTTCGGCAACCGCGGCCCTGATGCTCGAAAAGAACCCGGCCCTCATGCAGGCACAGGTCGAAAGCATCCTCAAGAGCACCGCGATACCGATCCCGCCGGGCTTTGGCGGTGATATACAGATTATTGGAGGCTTCAACGAGGATGGAGAACCCGTGGATCCGCAGGAGTGGGGCGCTGACGCGACCGGTGCTGGTCTCATCCAGGCCGATGAAGCCGTCGGCGCCACACCGTAACTGCCCTTTGCGCCAAGGCCGTCCCGATTGATCGGGACGGCCTCCCCAATCCTCCATCGATTCATCGCTTCGGCGGTGGCGCGGCCGTTTTTCTGGATAACGTGACCCACGTGCGACTCGGCGCGGTGGTCGTGCTCGCAATGACGGCATTCGCGGCGAATTCGATCCTCTGCCGGCTGGCACTCAGCGGCACGGCGATCGACCCTGCCACCTTTACGCTCGTGCGGCTGGTTTCGGGCGCGCTCGTCCTGGCGGCGATCGTACGGCTGCGCGATACCGCGGCGCCTACGGCCGGCGACTGGCGATCAGCCCTGAACCTGTTTACCTACGCGGCGGCTTTCTCCTATGCCTACGTTACGCTGAGCGCCGGGACCGGTGCGCTGCTGCTCTTCGGCGCTGTGCAGGCGACCATGATCCTCACCGGCCTCGTGCGCGGCGATCGCCTCTTGCCCGTGCAGGCCGCGGGCCTGGGGCTTGCACTTGCAGGTCTCGTCGCCCTGGTCTTGCCAGGCGTGACTCAGCCATCCTGGCTCGGTGCCTCGTTGATGGTCATCGCCGGAATTGCCTGGGGACTCTACTCACTCCGCGGCCGCGGCAACGCACGTCCCTTGGCAACCACGGCCGGCAATTTTGTGCGGGCCTCCTTGCCGGCCTGCGTGCTTGCGGTAGTGATGCAATCGCAACGGCAGTGGGATTCGTCCGGAGTTGCCTACGCCGCGTTCTCGGGCGCGATCGCCTCCGGCGTGGGGTACGCGCTCTGGTACTCGGCGTTGCCGTACCTGCGTCCGACCCAGGCCGCAACCGTGCAGCTCAGCGTGCCAGTGTTGACGGCGGTGGGCGGGGTCTGCCTGCTGGGGGAGACGCTGACGCTGCGACTCGTGCTTTGTTCCGCGGCGGTGCTGAGTGGCATCGGCTTGACCCTTACAACGCGCTGGGGTGCCCGACTGCAAGGCTGAAGAACCGCGCGGACGATTCCGCGCACGCGATGCTGTCCACGGAGCGCACTCGGGAAGTCGTCGTCAAGGCGCAGTGAACGCGGGGCATCGGGCCCGCCGCGCTCCTTGCATTGGAACTGCCGCGCATCCGCAGGCACGGTGCACGGGGCACGCCGTCAACACTGCATCGCTCGATGCACCGTTCGGCGACCGGATCCGACCGTTTAACGCGCTCGTCTGACCGCTCGACACGAAGACGCGGGAGCATTGCGAACCTGACGTAGTGTGGCGCTGTCATGAACAGCACCTCAGCTCTCCTTCAGCAGTTGCGCATCGATCGCGATGAAGACCAGCAGCCCGCCAACGGCAACCGGACCCGATGGCTGATCGCGGCGCTCGTCGTCTTTCCGGTGGTGGGTGCCGTCGGCTGGTGGATGTTCGCGAGGCCCGAGGCCGTCCCGGAACAGGCGCAGGCGGAAGTCCGCGCTGCAATTGCTACCCCGCCGCCCGCGCGGGCCGGCACACTCGCCGCAACGAGGATTCGCATTCCCGCGCGCGCATGAAGACCCTGATTGTCGATGACGAGCCACCTGCCCGGCGCGAGTTGCGACGGATGCTTGCTGTATTCCCGTGGATCGAGATTGTCGGCGAGGCCGCCAACGTCGACGACGCGGCCGCAAAGGTCGCGACGCTGTCCCCGGAGCTGCTGTTCCTCGACATCCACATGCCTGGCGGCTCCGGTTTCGACCTGCTTGCCCGCCTTGAGTACGTGCCGCAGGTGATCTTCACGACCGCGCACGACGAGCACGCCGTGCGCGCGTTCGAGGTCAACGCGCTCGATTACCTGTTGAAGCCCATCGATCCCGAACGCCTCGCCACCGCAGTGGCCAGGCTGAGACGCGTGTCGGTGGTTCCAGAGCCGGGCGCGCTGCTCGAACAGATCTTCGTCAGGGATGGGCCGCAATGCTGGTTCGTGCCGCTTTCTGAAGTGCGCCTCCTGACTGCCGAAGGCAACTACGTGCGGCTGGCATGGGGCAACAAGCAGCCGCTGCTCGGTCGCGCGCTGGCCAGCCTCGAGCAACGCCTCGATCCGCGGCGGTTTTTCCGGGCCAGTCGTCGGCAGATCATCAACCTGGACTTCATCGCAGGCGTGGAGATGGGTATTGGCGGGCGCCTGCACGTGCAACTGCGGGATGGTCCCGAAGTCGAGATCTCGCGTCGCCAGGCGCGGCTTTTCAAGCTGCGCACGAACGTCTAGCGGGAAGCGACAAAAGACGCACTGCCCGACTCACCGCCCCTGCTCGCGCTATCCGCTCAGAAGCCTTCAGAAGCTTTCAGCAGCATTAACGACATTTGCGTTCCCGCCAGTCAGCGTACGGCCCACGCGCCCCACACTCGACACGGCGCGACCGAGCCGGCGGTTCCGGCCATACGCGGAAGCAGGAGACGCACCATGTTGCATGCCAATGGCTCGAGAAGTCGAAGCAGAGCAAACACCCTCCAGGCGAGGTGTGGCGGAATCCTCGTCCTCGCACTGAGTCTCGCCGGGTGCGGGGGCGGTGGTGGGGGTGGTGCGACGACAGACGCCACCGTGGCCAGTCCAACCACCGGCAACCCGCCCACCACGACCTCCACGCAGCCACGGGCGGTCGGCTCCGTCACGATCGAAGTGAAGACGGCGTCCGGCACGCCTGTGCCGGGAGCCGGAGTGTCCCTGAATGGTGGCTTCAACGGAAAGGGAGCGTACTCGGATGACACCGGACGCGTGCACTTCGACCAGATCCCGGCGGGCCCGGCCAACGTCAACACCCATGCATGGGGCTACCACCCGGCGGCCCGTCGCGTCACCGTGTCGTTGCCGGCCACAGAGGTCACATTGATCCTCGAGCCAGCCGTGAAGGCGACACCGATCGTGCTCGACACGCACGCGACCACGGCGCGCGACGGAATGTCGGTCGTCGTCGATGTCGACGTTGCGGTGCTCGGGGAGGACGGACAGTCGATCCCGACGCTGAGGGCCTCAGACTTTTCCCCTTTTCGCTCCGATTGCGGCTTCAACTGGTGCGTCATGGACGCGGCCGGCGAGCCAACGGGCGGTTACGACGCCCACGTCGACCCGGACAACTTCGCCTGGACGGACGCCTCTTTGGATCCGACCTCCCCCATGACCACCGCGGTGTTACTCGAGCATAGCGACGTCATGGCGCAGTTCGATCCGGACCACCTTCGGCTCGGTGCCCTGAAGTCGTTTCTCGGATCGATGACCGCGCCGGACCTGGTCACTGTCGCCAGCTATCGCGGCACGCCACAGGCGCCGGTGCTGACGAGCTATGGACCGTTCAGTTCCGACGGCGCGCTGTTCGCCGCCGCCCTCGACGGCTTGGCCGCCGACGCCCCGGGGCTCAACCCCATGTACGAAGGCGTGTCCGAGATGCTCTCCCGGACCGTCGAACAGGTGCCCGCCGGCGCGGGCAACCCTGGTCGGAGCCTTGTAATCGTCGCGGGCGGTGCGAGCTGGCCGGACGACACTTGCGGCACGAGCTGGACGTGCCGGCATGTGATTCGCCTGGCGCTCGCCTACCAGAGTCTTGCGGCGGGCATCCCGATCGTCGCGATCGGTGGCGGCGAACCCGCGGCGGACCTTGCCGCGCGCACCGGCGGCGTCGCGGTCACGCTGGCGGACCCCACCCAGTACCCGATCGTGTTCGAGAACCTCAAATCCATCGCGGCGCATGGACTGGGTCACAACCGGGTCCGGATCGTGCTGGACTCGGGCCCGCCCCACGGCGGTAACGTCCCGCCGGTGTTCGGGAGAGGGCACACCGTCTGGGCGACCATGTTCGTGCGCGTCGGGCCCGATACCGAGGTCAGCGTTCCGGTTGTCATTCCGATCGAGTGAGCGTCCACACCCACAGCGGGGAGCCGAACTACACGCTCGTGTCTATTGCTGCCTGGCGGAGGTCCAGCGATCCAGCTTCTCCCGGGCGCCGTTCGTCGCAGGGTCCATCGCGCTGTGGTGACCCGTCGTCTTCGCCGTCAGTTCGATCACATAGCCGTTCGGATCGCGGAAATAGATGGAATGGATGAACTCGTGATCCGAGATGCCGCGGGTTTCGATGCCCGCGGCCTTGCCCTTGGCAAGCATCGCGTGGAGGGTGTCCTCATCCACCTCGAGGGCGATGTGCAGGTCGAAATCGTGCTGCGCCTTGAAGTCGAACGGCATGTCCGGCGCCTCGAAGAACGCCAGGTAGGATCCGTCGCCCAGCTCATAGAACGTGTGCAGGACGGCGACCTTCCGCCCGGTCTTGGTTTCTCCGATCTCCAGGGTGCCCGCCAGCCTGAGACCGAGAAAATCCTCGTAGAAGCGTCGCGTTTCCGCGGAATCGCGGCAGCGATACGCGTTGTGATGCAGCCCCTTGATCATGGTCATTGCTGTCCTCCGTGACGCGCCGCATTCGTCGACACGTGTCAGACGTGCTCGAACTCCATGTCTTTCACCGAGCCGACAAAGCCGTAGAAAACTTCGTTCGCCTTGGCCCAGTTGGGCCGGGCCTTTATCGTTCCGTACCAGCGCGCGAGATTGGGATACCTGGACAAGTCACAGTGGATGAGCTCCCCGAGTGAAATCATCCCGGCGCCAAGGTAATCGGCGATCGTTATGTCGTCGCCGCAAAGGTATGACTTGCCGCTGCCGAGCAAGTGCTGGTCGAGGACGTCGAACCAGAAGCCGGTCTTCTGCTTGCCCCACTCCACGACGCCGCCGTGCGCCTCGTCGCTGCGCCGCTTGTGGTGCGGGAACAGTTGCGGATAGACCAGGCCGTAACCGAAGTCACGGTAGAAGCCGCGTGTTGAGCCAGTCCATCGTCTCGTTGACGCGCGCGCGCTTCTGCAGGTCCTTCGGGTATGCGGCCGAGCCGACCTTGTCGGCGCAGGTACTTGAGGATTGCCGAGCTCTCGGTCAGGCGGAAGTCGCCGTCCTCGAGCATGGCACGAGCTTGCTTGGATTGATCGATGCGTAGGCCGGGCCCAGGTGTTCGCCGGTCATCAGGTCGACGACCTGGTAGTCGAGCGCAATCCCGTTGTCCATCGCGAACAGAACGACTGGCCGGCTGACGGTAGAAACGGGGTGGTGGTAGAGCTTCATGTTGTTCCTCTTTCCGGTAGCGGCAAAACATGACGGGCTGCGCATCGGGCCCCGGCACTCGACAACGCATCAGGCTCGGGAGATGCGGACTGCGATTGCAGATTATGCATCAAACGCCGACTGCTAACGCCCGGTCCAGCGCGGCTTGCGCTTCTCCGCAAACGCCCGCGTGCCTTCCTTCAGGTCCTCGGAGCGGATGACCTGCTGCACCAGGTGCAGCGAGTCGTGCAACTCGAACGCTTCGTGCTCAGGCACCATTTCCGTGTGCCGCAGCAGTTGCTTGATGGCCGGGAACAGCAGTGGCGGACCTTCCGCCAATTGCTGCGCGATCTCGCGCGCTTTGGCCACCCCCAAGCCCTTCGGCACGACGTGGTTGGCGAGGCCCCAGTGCTTCGCCTCGGCCGCATCCATCCAGCGCCCGGTCATCAGGAACTCGACCGCAACGTGATAGGGGATGCGCCGCCGCAGCTTGATCGTCCCTGCGTCGGCCAACACCGCGACGTTGATCTCGGGCAATGCGAAGCGCGCGTGCTCCTCCATCACGATGATGTCGGTGCCGAGCACGATCTCGAAGCCGCCGCCGCAGGCGATGCCGTTGACCGCGGCGACGATTGGCTTGTTCAGGTTCCGCGGGTAGTTGAGACCGCCGAAACCGCCTGGGCCCCAGTCCGAGTCCGACTCCTCGCCGCCCGCCGCTGCCTTCAGGTCCCAGCCGGGCGAGAAGAAACGATCGCCCGCGCCGGTCAAGATCGCCACGCGCAGGCTTGCGTCGTCGCGGAACTGCGTGAATACGTCGTTGAGGCGGCGGGACGCGGCCAGGTCGATCGCGTTCGCCTTTGGCCGGTCGATCGTGACCTCGAGGACCGCCCCGTTGCGATCGGTCTTGATTCCGTCTTGCATGTCAGGACTCCTCTGCCTTGCGGATCAGCACGTCGACGGCGATGGCGCCCGCGCCGACGCGGTCGGACGATGATTGGATTGACGTCGAGTTCCGCGAGCGTGTCACGGTTCGCAGTCGCATAAAGTCCGATCGCCAGGATCGCGTCGATGAGCGCCTCGACGTCGCCCGCCGGCTTGCCGCGATAACCGTCGAGGAGCACGGATACCTTGAGTCGCCCGCAGCGCGGCTGCGATCGACTCGCGCGACCACGGCGGCAGCAGCGTCACGGTGTCCTTCCAGATTTCCACCTGTACGCCGCCGGACCCGACCAGCAGCACCTGCCCGAACTGCTCGTCGATCGTGACGCCGACCAGGATCTCCGCGACGCCGTCATCGATCATCTGCTCGACCAACACCGTGTCCGACAGTGTTGCGAGCTGCGTGCCGGCCGCCGCGGCTTGCCCGGCGGTGCGCACGTTGAGCACGACGCCACCGAGTTCGGTCTTGTGTTCGAGCCCGGCGCCGCTCGCCTTGATCACCACTGGATAGCCGACCGCGGTCGCGGCGGCCGCCACCTGCGCGCAGGGCACGAGCTGCGAACGCGGCACCTGCAGGCCGAACGCGCCGAGTGCCGTCTTGCCCGCATGCTCGTCGATCGTCACCACCGGGCCGGCCGGCGACAGTGGCTGCGACAGCACGGGCGACGTGCCGTCACGCCATGCCTCGCCGACCGCGCCTGCAAGGGCCAGCGCCTCGAGTGCTTCGCGCTGGCCCTGCAAGGGTATCAGTCCGCTCGCGAAACAGAGTTCTCGCACGCTGCGACCGGAGGTCTCCGGCAGCGATGAAATGAAGACGCCGCGTGGCTTCGCACCGTGTGATGCCGCCGCGAACTGCTCGATCACGGCGGTGTAGGCGGAGTCGTCGGCGCTCGCGGCCGGTGGACAGTCGAGCATGAGGCCCACGGCATCCACGTCGCTGCGGAACACTTCCTCGAACAGCCGACGCAACTGCGCATGCTGGAACCACAGGTAGGTGTGCATGTCGAACGGATTCGTGACCGTCACGCGCTCGCCGACGATGGCGCCCATCCGGGCCGAGGCCTCGGCCGCGAACGGCGGGAAATCCAGCGCAAGGTGACGGGACACGTCCGCGGTCATCGCCATGTCGCCGCCCGACGCGCCCATCACGACGGCCCGGCGCCCGGCCAGCGGTCCACCGGCATGGAAGATCTTGAGCGTCTCGCACAGCGTCGCCAGCGTCTCGCAACGGGCGATGCCGGCCTGCGCGCAATAGGCGTCGAACACGGCATCGCTGCCCGAAAGTGCGCCCGTGTGGCTGCGGGCGGTGCGGCTGGCGGCTTCGGTGCGACCGGACTTGACCACCGCGATCGGCTTGCCGTGCGCCCGAGCCTTGTCGACGGCGCGCGCGAACTTTGCGGTGTCCTCGATGCCCTCGAGGTACAGGCCGAAGGCCGTGACACGCGGATCGTCGCTGAGCACGTCGATCAGGTCCTCGGCGGCGAGGCGCGTCTGGTTGCCGACGGTGAGCAGGTATCCGATCGGCAGCGAGCGGTCGTTGAACATCAACGTGAGTGCGATGGTACCGCTCTGGGAGATCAGCGCGACACCGCGCTCGGGCGACGCGCCGACGACCTGGTCGGGCCACAGTGCGACCCGATCGAAGAAATTGACCATGCCGTAGCAGTTCGGACCGAGGAACGGCAACGCGCCGGCGCCGTGCTCGAGCTCCTGCGTGAGTTGCAGCCCGGTGGGCGTGGCGGTTTCCGCGAAACCGGAGCTGAAGCAGACGAAGCCGCCCGCACCGCGACGGGCGAGCGCTGTCGCGATTGCGGGCACCTCGTGGCTGGGTGCCGCGATGAAGGCAGTGTCGGGGCCCGCCGGCAACTCGTCGACCGAACGAAAGTACCGCACGCCATCATGTGATTGTCGCGTCGGATGCACGCGCCAGACCTCGCCCGAGAAGCCCAGCGTCTGCGCACCTGCGGCGACGGCGTCGGTCCACGCGCCCGACCCGATCAGCGCGACAGTGCGTGGGACGAGCAGGCGTTGCAGGTCGGGTGCGTTCATGGAGTGCCTGCGACCGTCGCGCTCAGCGGCGCGCGAGTTCCATCTGGCGGGAGCCCTGTGACGGTGCTGGGAGCCGCAGGTCCGCGGCATGCCAGATTTCGAGTCGCTGCAGGACTTCGGGCGGGAAGACCGCGCTCTTCGGTACCGGTTTCTGCTGCACGTGCAGCAACATGAATTCTCCGAGCGCTGCCGGCTCCTCGAGCCGCGTGCAATGGAGTGCCAGCCCCACGTGGATGCGCTTGGCGTCGACGCCGATGGCTCGCGCACGCACGCTGATGGTGTCGATCGACTTGACCTCGCCCAGGTAGTGGACGTGTGTCTCGAGTGTGTACAGCGTGCACCCCGAGCGCGCGCGATAGGCGTCGTCGAGGCCGACCTCGTCCATCAGCGCGTCGATCGCCTGGCTGAACACGAGCGTGTAGTAGGCGTCACGCAGGTGTCCGTTGTAGTCGATCCACTGCGGCGCGATGTCGCAGCGGTACTCGGAGGGTCGCCAGCTCATGTCGCGGTCAGCGCAGGTGCAGACGTTCGCGCGTCTCGGCCGGTGTCAGGATGCGGGCGCCCATCGCCTCGATGATCGTACGCGCCTTCTGCACGAGCTGCGCATTGCTGGCATAGACACCCTTGCTGAGGTACAGGTTGTCCTCGAGCCCGACGCGCACGTTGCCGCCGAGCAGCACCGACTGCGCCACCCACGGCATCTGCATGCGGCTGATCGCGAACGAACTCCATACGCTATCGGGGGGAAGCGAGTTGATCATCGCGACCAGGTGCCCGGTGTCCGCCGGCGCGCCATAGGGGATGCCCATGCAGAGCTGGATCAGCGTCGGTGCATCGAGCAGTCCCTCCTTGACCATCTGCTTCACGAACCAGAGGTTGCCGGTATCGAACACTTCGAGTTCGGGTTTCACGCCGAGATCGCGTGCGATCTGTGCGCCCTTGCGCAGGTAGTTCGGCGTCGAGACGTAGGCCCGGTTGTCGTCGCCGAAGTTCAGGCTGCCGCAGTCGAGTGTCAGGATGTCGGGTCGGTACAGTCCTTCATGACACAGGTCGATCACGTGCTTCATGCGCTCCTCCTGCGTCACGAAGTCGCTGCCTGGTGCCGGCGTGTCCTTGAGACCGTTCTCGCCGATCACGATGTAGCCGCCCATGCCGCAAGTGAGGTTGACGATGACGTCAGTGCCGCTCTCGCGGATGCGCTTGACCACCTCGCGGTAGTGACGTGTCTCCATGCTGAACGCGCCGGTCTCCGGATCGCGCACGTGGATGTGGACGATGGCCGCACCGGCCTGCGCTGCCTCGATCGCAGTCCGTGCGATCTGCTCGGGCGTGATCGCGCAATGGGGGCTTTTGGCGACCTTGGTGTCGTCGCCGGTCACGGCACAGGTAATGAAGACTTCAGGGTTCACGGCGGTTCCCCCTCGTGTGTCGATCATATTATAACGGCTGTAATAATAAAAAGTCACCGCCGGATCAGCGCAGCAGGAGCCAGGCGCGGGTCGGCGATTTCCCGCAGGCCACGGCAACAGGGTACTGTTACGCCACTCGACATCCCTGGGCAGGAGCCTTGCCATGACGCCCGTACGCTTCACCCGCATGGAAGACGGTACGCGCGAGGAATTCGAATACCTGCAGCGGTTCGAGGACGAATACTCGGATGCCGTCGCCGACCGGGTGCTCGACTACTTCCGCGCACAAGACGCAACGTTCGACGGCTATGCGATCAGCCGCCAGCAGCACGCACTGCAGACGGCGACGCGAGCGCTGCGCGACGGTGCGGACGAGGAACTGGTGGTTGCGGCATTGCTGCACGACCTGGGCGACGCACTGGCGCCGCACAATCACGGCGAGTTCGCGGCTGCGATCCTGCGCCCGTACGTGTCCGATCGTACCTGGTGGATCGTCCAGCACCACGGAATTTCCAGGCCAGGTATTTCGCGCACCACACGGGTGGCGACCGCAACGCTCGTGAACGCTACCGCGAGCATCCCGACTACCAGGCGGCGGTCGATTTCGGTCACCGGTGGGATCAATGTTCGTTCGATCCTGCCTACGACTCGCTGCCGCTCGAGCGCTTCGAGCCGATGCTGCGGCGTATCTTCGCCCGAGAGCCGTTCCAGCGCGCCCGCGAATAGCAGGAGTTTCAGCCGCCGAGCGGACGCAGCAGCGCGCGTGAAATGATGTGCCGCTGCACTTCGCTCGTCCCGTCCCAGATGCGCTCGATGCGCGCGTCGCGCCAGATGCGCTCGAGCGGCAGCTCGGTCATCAGGCCCATGCCACCGTGGATCTGCAGCGCCTCGTCGGCGACCATCGCCAGCATCTCGGTCGCCTTCAGCTTGGCGATCGCCATGTCCATGTCGGTGGCGATGCCGCGGTCGCGCTTCCACGCGGCCTCGAGCACCAGCAGCTCGGCCGCCCGCAACTCGACGGCCATGTCGGCCAGCTTGAAACCGACTCCCTGGAAGCGCCCGATCGGCTGGCCGAACTGCACGCGGTCGACCGCCCACTGTTTCGCGAGATCGAGCGCGCGCTCGGCGCGCCCGAGGCAGGTGGCAGCCACCTGCAGGCGGGTGGCGCCGAGCCAGGTGTTGGCGACTTCAAATCCCTGGTGCACTTCGCCGAGCACCGCCGCGCGCGGCACGCGGCAATCGTCGAACTCGAGGATGCAGTTGTTGTAGCCGCGGTGCGAAACGTTGCGGTAGCCATCGCGCACGGTGAACCCCGGCTGCCCCATGTCGACGAGGAACGCCGTCAGCGTCGCACGTGAGCCGCGCGCATCCTGCGTCGTGCCCGTCGCGGCGAACAGGATGACGAAGTCGGCGTGGTCGGCGTGGCTGATGAAATGCTTGGTGCCGTTGATGACGAAGTCCCCGCCCTGCTCGACCGCGGTCGTGCGGATGGCGCGCAGGTCGGAGCCGGCGCCCGGTTCGGTCATCGCGAGACAATCGACGCGTTCGCCGCGGACGGACGGCAGCAGGTAGCGCTCGCGCTGCTCGCCCTCGCACGCGAGCAGGATGTTGGACGGACGGCCCACGCAGTTGTAGTGCAACGCATAGCTGGTGCGGCCCAGCTCTTTCTCGTACAGCGTCCACGTGACCGTATCGAGCCCGCCGCCACCGATGTCCGCCGGCATGTTCGCCGCGTACAGGCCGGCTTCGATCGCCTTGGCCTTGAGCTCGCGCTGCAGCTCGTCACGCAAAACGCCCGTGCGCTCGACCTCGGCTTCGTGCGGGTACAGCTCCCGCTCCACGAACTCGCGCGTCGACTTGATGACCAGCTGTTGTTCGTCGGTGAGACTGAAGTCCATGGGTGTCGCGTGCGCTCAGCGTGGTTTGGATGAAGTCCGGCGTTCGCGTGGCTGCCGGCGCCGTGGGGTCGTCGATTCCTTGCGGCCGGCGCTGTCGGCCCAGCGCCGCAGCATCTGCAACTGCAGGCTCAACTGCTCCACCTGGCGAGCTGCCGGCCAGTCGGCCGGGCTCGTCACGGCGCTGGCCGTCAAGCCGTTGATGAACGCCATGATCGACAGCAACACCTGCGTACGCAGCGCCGGCGGCCAGTGCGCGGACTGCGGCCAGTGCGTGGCGAGGCACTTGCGGTAGAGCTTCGCGTACTCGCGGTGCACCCAGGCATTGAGCTGCTCTGGCGTCGCTGTTGGTCGCGACCTGCCCCCAGAATGCCGTCCAGAACGCGCATTCCTGGAAGCGCGATTCGTCGATCGGCAGCGCCTCGGTCAGGACTGCGAGCAGGTCCGGCCCGTGACTGCCGGCTTCGCGTAATCGCGCCTGGATGCGCAGCAGGCTGAGTCGCAGCGCTGCCAGGATGATGTCCTGCTTGGATGAGAAATAATGGGGCAGCATGCCCGTCGTGTAGCCGGCGGCACGCGCGATGCGAACCACGGTTGCCTGCTCGAAGCCGTGGTTCGCCACGACGATGCAGGCGGCGTGGGCGATCTCCTCGCGGCGTTCGTCGTGGTCCACGGCCTTGGGCATGGTTCGTTACTGCACTCGCGGACCAACGTGACGGCCCGCTTCAGGCGGGACCGGTAACGACGCGTGCGCGCCGGCCAGCTGCTCGAGACGCGTGCGCACCGCACCTTGCATGGGTGTTGCCTTGTGGTTCGCCGTATCGACGTGCAGGTGCATCTGCTCGGCGGTGGCGAGCAGCGTCGTATCGCGTCGTGCGGTACAGTCGATGAAAGACGTGCAGTCGCTTGTCGTCGAGCGCCAGCACCTGTGTCGTGACCTCGAGCGGCTCATTGACCCGCGCTTCGGCCTTGTGCATCAAGTGCGATTCGACCGTGTAGAACATGCGCGCCGCGGAACGGTAGTCTTCGTCGACGCCCACGCGCCGATACAACGCATCCATGGCGTCGCCGAACACCTGCAGGTAGCGCGACTCGCTCATGTGGCCGTTGTAGTCGATCCATTCCGGGCGCACGTAAGTTGCGAGAACGCGCAGCGGTTGTTCCGTGGCCGGCCCCTCGGCGGCGGCATCGCCAGCGGCGTCCGCATACAGGCGCGCCTCGAGCGCGCGCAAGGTCGACCCCGCGCCGATGTCGTGTTCGCGCAGCACCTGCTGGATCGTCACCAGGTAATCGTCACGCAGCCGCTCGAGTTCGCGGATGGAGCGCCCCGCAGCCTGCGCCTGCGTGCCTTCCACCATGCGGTCGATCAGTGCCTCGGTAAGTTCGGGTGCTTCGAGCTTCGTCCACGGCCATTTCAGGCACGGGCCGAATTGCGCCAGCATGTGCCGCATGCCCGTCTCGCCGCCGGCCAGGTGGTAGATGAGGTTGGTGCCCATGCCGGCCCAGCGCAGGCCGGGGCCGTAGATGATCGACTCGTCGAGTTCACCCGTGGTCGCGACGCCGTCGTTGACCAGGTGCAGGATCTCGCGCCACAACGCCTCCTGCAGCCGGTCCGTGAGGTGTCCCGGCACCTCGCGCCGCACGTGCAGCGGGTGCATGCCGATGTACGTGAAGAATACTTTCGCGGCGTCGATCGCCTGCTGCGACGTCTGCTGGCCGCCCACCAGTTCCACGAGCGGCAGCAGGTAAACGGGGTTGAACGGATGCGCGACGCAGAATCGTTCGGGCACGTGCATGTCGCGCTGCAGGTCGGTCGGTGTCAGCCCGGACGTGCTCGAAGCAATGATCACGTCCGGCGCCGCGAGCCGGCTGACCTCGGCCAGCATCCGCTGCTTGAGCTCGAGCTGCTCCGGAATGTTTTCCTGGATGAAGTCCGACTTCGCCGCCATCTCGGCCAGGCTCGTCGTGAATGACAGCACGCCCTTCGGCGGCAGCGGGGCCAGTGTCAGCCGGGCGAGCGCCGGCTCGGCGTTGGCGACCGCATCACGCAACCACTCTGCCATTTCCGGCTTCACGTCTGCCGCAACGACGTCGATGCCGAAGTGCAGCGCGCGCGCCGCCCAGCCCGCGCCGATCACGCCGGTGCCCAGCAGGCCGAGGGTTTTTACCGCACGCATTCGTAGCTCCCGTTGCCGTCATTCTCATCCATACGCAATGCGGTTCCGGCGGCGACGCGTTTTGTCACAGCCGTAATATAACACGCGATCGTGCTGCTCAGACGTCGGCCGGCGGTGTGGCGCGACGACGATCGGGGGCGAAGAACGGCCGGTCGACGACACGCGCGCGGCACATGCGGCGCTCCCAGACCAATTCCCGATTCAGGTAGACCTCGGCCCAGACGACGCTGCCGACCGAGATGTGCGGGGCGTCGACCATGGCAAGCGCGATGTTGCGCTTGCAAGTTGGAGACCACATCGCGGACGACACGCTGCCGATCTCCTTGCGCCCGGTACGGTCCGCGTAGAGCAGCGCATTGACGGCCGGCTTGTTGCCATCGATGTCCAGGCCGACCAGCTGGCGTCGTGGTCCGCGCCTGCGCTCATCGAGCAGGGCCCGCCGGCCCGTGAAGTGACCCTTCTCGAAGTCGACCAGCCAGCCCAGCCCGAGCTCGAACGGCGAACGCGCGCTGCCGACGCGGAGTGTCCGCTCGGCGGAGACGAAGTCGACATTCGGCGCGAGGAACCCGGCCTCGATCCGCGCAAGGTTCAGCGCGCGGGAGCCGATCGCACGGATGCCGCGCGACTTGCCGTGCGTCATCAGCAAATCCCACAGTCGAATCGCGTCCTCGGGCGCGACCCACAGCTCGTAGCCGAGGTCGCCGGTGAATCCGGTGCGCGAGACGGTCACGCGGAGGCCGTCCTTCTCGAACGCGCCGACCTCGAATGGCTTCAACTGCTCGACGCCAGCGAGCCCGAGTTGCTTCAGCACCGCGCACGACGTCGGACCCTGCAGCGCCAGTGCGGCGATCTGCTCGGTGACTTCGGTGACCTCGACGTCGAAGCCGCGCGCGGAGTCGAGCAGCCAGTCGATCTGCCGCTCGGCCGTGCAAAGCCGGTATTCGTTCTCGCCCAGCCGGAAGATCGTGCCGTCGTCGATCACGTGGCCGTGGTCGTCGCACCAGACGCAATAGCAGACCCGGTTCAACTTGAGCCGGGCGATGTCGCGCGTGACCAGGCGATTAAGGTAGCGCCGCGCATCCGGGCCGGCCACGCGGTACTTCACCATCGGCGTCAGGTCGTATAACGTCGCCGCGTTGCGGATGGCGAAATATTCCTGTTCGACCGTCGTGAAGACATCGACGGTCGTGTACCCGCTCCAGGGAATGAAGCTGTCGAGCTGGCTCAGGGCACGCGCACGCTGATGAAATGGCGACGGCAGCAGCGGCTGCTGGTAGTGCGGCGGCAGTTCGGGTTCTTCATGCATCTTCAGGACGCCTTGGCCAGGACTTGTCGTGCGGCGCTGCGGCCGGCCGTGCCCATCACGCCGCCGCCCGGATGCGACCCTGCGCCGCACAGGTAGAGTCCCGGTAGCGGCGTGCGGTACTGCGCGGCGCCCGGGACCGGACGCAGCATGAAAAACTGGTCGAACGCGAGTTCCGCATGGTGCCAGTGCCCCCCGCTGATTCCGGAACCGCCGCTCGATGTCGAGGGGCGTCAGCAGTTCGCACGCGCGAACCTGGCTGCGCAAGCCCGGAGCGTAACGCTCGAGCACGTCGATGACCCGGTCCGTCATGCGCTCGCGCTCGGTTTCCCATCCGGCACGCAGCGCATACGGCGCGTACTGCACGATGGCCGAGATCACGTGCCCTCCCGCGGGAGCGAGGCCGGGATCGCGCACTGTGGGCACCGTGATCTCAATGGCCGGAGCATCCGAGTACTCGCCGTACTTGCTGTGATTGAAGGCACGCTCGATGTAATCGAGCGACGGCGCCACCAGCAGGCGTCCACCGAGCGCCGCTGCGTCTTGATCGCCGAACCGCGGCACCGAGTCGAGCGCCAGGTGCAGCTTCGCGGCGAGGCCGTTGGTGCGCAGGTGGCTGACCTTGCGCACGAAACCGGTATCGAGATGCTCCGCGCCGAGCAATTTCAGCAGCGTCGTTTTTGGATCGGCGTTGGAAATCACGGTGCGCGCTGCGATGCGCTCACCGGAGCCGAGCACGACGCCGCACGCTGCGTCGTTCTCGACCAGCACGCGATTCACCGGAGCGTCCGTGCGGATCACGGCGCCTGCCGCTGCAGCGGCGCGCGCCAACGCGTCGCACACCGCGCCCATGCCGCCGAGCGGTTGCGACAGTGCGCGCGGGCCAGCGCCGGTTTGCGCAGCCAGCCGGTAGAGCAACGTGAGCACCGTCCCCGGGGAGCGCGGACCGAAGTTCGTGCCGAGCACCGCATCGAGGCCCAGCGCCCCTTTCAGCAGCGGCGACTCGAAGTGCTCGTTCAGCAGGTCATAGACATTCATGGCGCCGATGCGCAGCAACTCGCGCATGTCGCGCCGCCCGAGACGCCGCACCCGCCAACCAAGGCCGAGCAATGCGAACCGGTCCGACCACGCGGTGGTGCCGAGTTCTGGCGGCACCTGCTCGAGGACCAGACCGAGCAGTTTTGCGAACCGACCGAGGCGCTCGACCAGGCGCGGATAAGCTTCCGTATCGCGCGTCGACAAGCGAGTCGATCCGGACAATCCCCTCGGGCCGAACACGATCGAATCGCCGTCGGCGGACAGCGCAGACGTCGGCATCTGCGTCGCCGCAAATCGCAAGCCGTGAGTCTCGAGGGCCAGCTCGTCGATCAGCTGCGCAGACATCTGGTGCAGCACGTGCGCACAGGCAGAGACCCGATATCCAGGAGCGAATTCGTGCGTGACGGCTGCGCCGCCCACCTGCGCGGCCGCCTCGAGCACCAGCACCGACCGGCCGGCCTTGGCCAGGTACGCGGCGCACACGAGGCCGTTGTGACCGCCACCGATCACGATGCAGTCGTAACCGTCCACCGGCTGCACGCCGCTCACCGCATTACCGTCCGGCCGAGGTCGCGCAGTACGGCACTTGCGGCATTTGCACCCGGCGCGCCCATGACGCCACCGCCCGGATGCGTGCTCGATCCGCACAGGTACAAGCCCTGTAGCGGCGTGCGGTACTGCGCGTAGCCCGGGATCGGCCGGTTGAACAGCAACTGGTCCATGGTGAGCTCGCCCTGGAAGATGTTGCCCTCGGTCAGCCCGACCTCACGCTCGATGTCCCACGGCGTGCGCACTTCCGCGTGCAGGATCAGGCTTTTGAAGTTCGGACTGTGGCGCGCGATCGTGTCGATCACCGTGTCTCCGAACGCCTTGCGCTTCTGCGCGTCCCACGGGCCGCTCGCGAGTTCGTATGGGCAGTACTGCACGAAAACCGACATGTAGTGCTTGCCGTCGGGCGCCATGGTTGGATCGATCTGCGACGGAATCAGCATGTCGATATAGGGCGCGCGCGACCACGTGCCCTCCTTCCAGTCATCGTAGGCGCGCTCCATCATTTCGATGGTGTCGGTGACATGCATGTCGCCGCGCGAGCTGGGCGAGTCGGCAGGAATCGCCGGAAACACGGGCAACCCGTCCAGCGCGATGTTGAGCTTGCCCGACGAACCGCGGATCTTGAAGTTGCGCACTTGCTGCACGAACTCGCCGGGCAGTTCCTTCTCCTCGACCGATTCTAGAAATGTCCGCTTGACGTCCATGCTCGAGAGCACCAGCGGCGCGCGGATCTCCTGACCGTCGTGCAACACGACACCGACGGCGCGTCCGCCCCGCACGAGGATCCTGTCGATCCCGGCGCCGGTCCGGATTGTTCCGCCACTCGCCCGCAGTGACGCGGCCAGCGACGCGCTGACCGCACCCATGCCGCCACGGGCAAAACCCCAGGCGCCGACGGTGTCGTCGATCTCGCCCATGTAGTGGTGCAGCAGCACGTAGGCCGTGCCGGGCGAGCGCGGCCCGAGCGCGGTACCGATGATCGAGCTGCCGGCAAAATGCGCCTTGACGATTTCGCTCTCGAAATACTCGTCGAGAAAATCGGCCGCGCTCATGGTCCAGAAGCGCAGCGTGTCGTAGATGCGCTCGGACCCGAGACGATTCAGACGAAATCCCAGGTCGAGCAGCGACTGGATGTCGCGTGGCCGGAACGACGCGGGGTCGGGAGGTTCCCGCAGCAGCAGCGGCTTGATGAACTTGCACTGCCGCATCACGTCACGGGAATAACGGTCGTAGGCTTCAGCGTCGCGCTTCGAGTGCCGCGAGATCTCCCGGCGCAGCGCATCGTGGTTGTCGTAGATCGCAAGGTGACCGCCGTCGCTCATCATCGTGCAGCCGCCGTCGTACGGAATGATCTGCAGTCCGTACTTCGGCAATTCGAGCGCACGCATGATTTCGGGACGCAGCAGGCTGCAGACGTACGAGCAGTTCGAATAGGTGAAATTCTCGTACAGCTGGCGGCTGACAGCCGCGCCGCCCACGTAGTCGTTGCGTTCGAGTACCTGCACGTTGAGACCGGCACGCGCGAGATAACACGCAGCGACCAACCCGTTGTGGCCGGCGCCGACGACAATCGCGTCGAGCTTCGCGTCGCTCAAGCCGGCTTGCGGTGCCCGGCACCGCCCGAGCGCAGGGTCGCGTCGACCGCGATTTCGAACGCCTGCAGCGTGTCCACCAGGCACGAGTCGTCGTGCGCCGCCGACACGAACCAGGGCTCGCGCGAGTCCGGCTCGCAGAGAATTTTCTCGTCGTGCAGCACGCGCGCCATGGCGTCGTAGAAGGAATAATCGCTGCGCTTCCAGTCGCGGTAGTTGCGCGGTGGCTCATGGGCAAAATACAAGCCCGCTCATCGACGGATGGCCGACGAAGCTGTGCGGGATACCCCGCGACTGCAGTACCGCTCGCATGCCGTCGCGCAGCCGTGTGCCGTAATCCGCAACACGCTCGAGCGCATCGGTCTCTTCGAGGATTTCCAGGGTTTTCTCGGCGGCTGCCAGCGCGACGGAATGCGCGGTATAGGTGCCCCCATGCGCGACGCCACGACCGAGCTTGCGCATGATCTCCTCACGTCCGGCAAGCACGGAGATCGGGTAACCGTTGCCTATCGCCTTGGCGAAAGTGCAAAGGTCGGCGTGGACACCGTAGAGTTGCTGCACGCCGCCGCGGGCCACTCGAAAGCCGGTCTTGACCTCGTCGATCAACAAGACGACGCCGTACTTGTTGCACAGGTCGCGCGCGGCCTGCAGGTACTCGGGCTCCGCGGCGATCCCGAGGCAGTTACCCATGATTGGCTCGATCAGCATGCAGGCAATGCGCCCGGCCGCGCGCTTGAAAACGTCCTCGAGCTGGTTGGCATCGTTCGCCTGCACGAAATGGGCGAAGCTGCGCAAGCCGACCGGAATGCCTTCGCTGTAGGGATATACGGTTGGTTGGCCGACTTCGTTCCACTTGTCCATCGGCGTGAACCACATCGCCGCATCGAACAGCCCGTGGTAACTGCCCTCGAGAATGACGTAATCGTCCTTGCCGGTGTAGGCGCGGGCAAGACGCAGACCGGCCATCACGGCTTCCGTGCCGGAGTTTGAAAAGCGGACGAGTTCGGCGGCCGGCACCATGCGCGCGATGCGTTCGGCAACGGCCAGTTCACGCTCGGTCGAGAGCGCAAACACACCGCCGACTTCCATGCCCTTCCGCGCGGCTTCATCGACCCGAGGATCCGCGTAGCCGAGGATCGCGGGACCGTAGCCCAGGCGGTAGTCGACGTACTCGTTGTCGTCGATGTCGGTCACGCGCGCGCCGCGGCCATGCTTGACGTAGATGGTCCGTTCCTCGCCCCAGAAGCGGAAGTTCGAGGCGACGCCCAGTGGCAGGCGTTTGACCGCCCGTTGGAAATGAGCATTGCTTTTGGTCAGGACTCGAGCCATGTCACGTTTCCCCCGGTCGTGCAAACACAAGACTCGCCATTGGAGCCGTCATCGGGCCCGGAAACAAGCCTATATGATCATATAATCGCCTCGTTGAGAAAGCCACTCCTGTCTGACAGACGGTGCGTGATTCCCTGACTTGCCAAGTCTTCGTGGTCAAGGCGTAAATTAAACGCTCATATAGTTTGCCGTTGCCCGCCCGCCCCGGAGATGCCAGATGACGAGCCCTGCCGCCAGCCGCAGCGCGGTGTCCGCACCCGCGCGGGCGATGCCCGCCTGGATCTACAACCACCCCGAGATGACGCGGCTCGAGATCGAACGGATCCTGTTGCCGAGCTGGCAGATGCTTTGCCACGTCAGCCAGCTCCGGCAGGCCGGCGATTACGTCACCCTCGACATCGGTTCGGAGAGCGTCGTCGGCCTGCGCGATCGCGAGGGCGTGATCCGGGCGTTCCACAATGTCTGCCGTCATCGCGGCTCGCGGCTGCTCGATGGCGACGGCAATTGCGCGGGTCCGATCACTTGCCCTTACCACGGCTGGTCGTACCGCCATGATGGCGCGCTGCTGGGTGTGGCGGCACGGGATACCTTCCCGGAACTCGACAAGTCCCAATACGGGCTGCGACAGGTGAAAGTGGACGTTGCGTTCGGATTCGTCTTCATCGCGCTGGCCGGCGATCCACAGCCGGTCTCCAGGATGTGGGGCACGCTCGCGGATGAGTTCGCGCCTTATCGCTTCGAGGACATGGTGCCGCTTTCGCCCATCACGACCGAAACCTGGAACGTGGACTGGAAGATCGCGATGGACAACTACCTGGAGTCCTACCACGTGCCGATCGGACACCCGGGGTTGAACCGCATGTTCACACCGGACTACGAGGACCAGGCAGCTGTACCGGGCGTGGCCCGCGGTGTGAGCTGGTTTCGGGAGCAGCCGTCGCCGCGCTGGGCCGAGCGCAAGTACCAGCAGCTCGTCGGCCAGGTCACCACACACCTGCCCGAAGCCAATCGCCGCTGCTGGCGCTTCTACAGCATGCTGCCGAACCTCGGGCTCGACGTCTTTCCCGAGCAGATGGATTTTTTCCAGGTGCTGCCGGCCGGTCCCGGCAAGTGCACCATTCGCGGTGGAATTTACGGTTTGCCGGACTCCAGTCGCGCGACGAAGGTCGTGCGCTACCTCGGCCAGAGAATCAACCAGCAGGTCAACGGCGAGGACGAGTGGCTGTGCGCGCGCGTGCAGCGTGGACTGGCGTCGAGCAGTTATACGCCGGGTCCGTTGTCGGAATTCGAGGGCTGGATGCGCGAGTTCCACGACCTGCTGCGCGAACGCATTCCGGAGACCCGGCAGTCGCGGGCGCCGGCACGGTTCGCGTGAACTCAACGCTGCGTCAATACTCCGCGTCGAGCAGCATGCGCTGGAAGGCCGATACTGCCGGTGACGGCGTCACGCTGGTGTCCGCGCGGTAGTCCGGATCGGTTTCTCCCTGCTGCGTCGACGCGGCGACCGCCAGCTCGCGCTCGAGCTGCGCCCGCGCCAGGCTGCGTGCTTGTTCGTTCCTGGCCAGTTGCTGCGAGTCGGTCGACCGCGCCGCGTACTCGAACTGCTGCACTCGGCTGCGTCCGGCGCCCGTCGGCAGTACCTGTACGATCGACAAGGCACCCGCGCGCTGGTCCACAAGCAGGTTGGGCCACACGAATTGCCAGTGCCATGGGCTGCTCGTCGAGTCAGGCGAGCGAGCATCGAGCAATTGCCTCATGACGATCTTCCAGTCCGCCTCGACCGGCAACTCGGCGAACTCCGACGCTGGCAAGTAATCGCCAGCATCGTCCATGCCGGACAGGTCCGGCTCCGGCCAGCGACGCGGCGCGGCCGGCGAACGGACGAAGATCAGTCCGCGAGACCGGTACACCTCGAACTCCAGCAGCCCCGCGCCCTCACGAAACGGCACGGAACGGCCGTCGAGCCCGTAGTTCAGGTCATGCAAAGCGCAGGTGATGCGACCGTCGGCGAACTGCCCGCGGCGCGTCGATACGAGCGCGTGGGGCAACATGCGGCAGGCATTGCGAAATGCCCGTATCGAGCCTTTCTCGTCCCGCACGACAAGCACGCGGGTCTCGGCAAGTTCGAGCGAGGCATAGTCGCCGCTGCCGGGAACGTCCTGTTCGTGGCCGGCGAATTGCCAGGCGCCACGGAAAATACGCTCGCGCTCCTCGTCGGGGTTGCCGTGCATCCCGCGCGTCTTTGCGTCGGCGCCAGCGTCCAGCGAGGTGAATTCGCGCGGAAAGACTGAACGCAGGTACGCCATGCCGCGGCGCCGGGCCAGTGCGCGATCGATGTTGGCCTCTTCCTCGAAGGCGATTCCCTGCCACAGCATTTCGAGGACGCCGAGCAGCCCCAGCGCCACGGCTTCGCTGTCCAGGTGTCGACGCCCACTCGACACGATCAGGCGATCCACCAGGTCATGGACGACCTCGGCGAAGTTCGCGTCTTTCTGTCCGCAAATGGCCAGGTACTCCTGGCGTGCACTCGCCTCGCCCCAGAACGCATACCAGACGGCGACCTTGCGCGGACTGGCGATGTCCGGGTCGAAGTACAATTCCACCAGGCGCTGCAGCGCGAGCGCGGGTTGGCCACGCAGGGCTACGACGGGGGTCACGACACGTTCCTCGAATTCCGTGGCGAGGAATTGCAGCGAAGCCACGAGCATCGCTGCCTTGGACCGGAAATAGAACCGCACGATGCCGGGTGACAGCTTCGCGATCGCGACGACCCTCGCCACGGTGGCGCCAGTCGGCCCATACAGATGAAGCGCAGTGATACAGGCGTCGATCAGTCGCTGGCGCTGCCGGATCGGCAGTGGTTGACGAAGAACCTCCTGGCCGGCCGTGACCGCTTTCCGCTTCTTCCTGGCGCTGCGGCTCATCGCGAACCTGACGCGAGCCGGGGACGCGTCCAGAGGCGCGTGCTGGTCGACGCCGCGGCAGGGCCCGATTGCTGCGGGCAGCTCACGTGCCGGTCGTGATCCGCGTCCATATCCGGGTTCGAACACGTTGCGTCGCCAGGTCCATCTCTTCGGTCGTGTACAGGCGCGCCTTGACCCTGTCGTCCGGATAGATGGCCGGGTCGCGCAGGATCTCGGGCCGCACCAGGGCATTGGCGGCCCGGTTGCTGTTGCCGTAGTAGATCTCGTTGGTGATTTCCGCGATGACGTCCGGCTGCAGGATGAAGTTCAGGAACTTGTGCGCTGCATCGGGGTGTGGCGCATCCGCAGGGATTAGCAGCGAGGAAAACGTCAGGTTCGCGCCTTCCTTGGGGATCGTGAATGCAAGTTTCACTTTGGTGCCAGCCTCCCTGGCTCGCGCCATGATATTCGCATAGTCGCTGGACCAGGACATGGCGATGCAGAGGTCGCGATCGGCAAGCGAGTTCATGTACTCGACGGAATCGAACTTGCGGACGTAAGGCCGCATGCGTGCCAGCATCCGTTGCACCGCCTCGAAATCCTCGCGCTTGCGGCTGTTGGGGTTGAGCCCGAGGTACGCGAGCCCGAGTTGCATCACGTCGTCGGGCGAGTCGAGCAGCGACACACCGCAATCGGCAAAGTGGCGCACGACATCAGGGTCGAAGATCATGTCGAGGCTGTCGAGCGGCGCGTTCGGCATGCGCGCCTTGATCATGTCGACGTTGTAGGCGAAGCCGTTGATCGCATGCAGGTAGGGAACCGCGTGCGCGTTGGCCGGGTCGGCGGGCAACTGCAGCGCCAGGACCTTCGGGTCGAGGTTCTTCCAGTTGGGCAACTTGCTCTTGTCGAGCGGGCGATAGACGCCCGCCTTGATCTCGCGGCTGAAGAAATTGGTCGACGCGCTCACGACGTCATAGCCGGACCGGCCCGCCAGCAGTTTTGCCTCCATCGTTTCCTCGGCATCGTAGGTGTCGTAGACCACCTTGATGCCGGTCTGGCGCTCGAACCGCTGCACCGTTCGAGTGCCGATGAAGTCCGCCCAGTTGTAGATATGCAGGCGCTTTTCTTCGGCGTGCGCCGTGCCCAGGAACAGCAGCAGCAGCACGCACCCGAAGGACCGGCAAACTGCGCCGTGACCCATGCCGTCGTGCGCGCCCTGCCGGTCACGTGAAGCGATCGCCATCAGTACCGTCCATTGCGTCAATTTGATGCCGGGGAGAATGGATGATCGCACTGGAGATCGCAACGAATGGGCGGCTGCCGCCCGCACCGGGCACGGTCACGGTGCATTGCTTACGCTAGACTCCGCGCGCGGCCCATCAGCCGAAGTCACGGTGCGGGATGAGCAAAGATCGCCTGCTCGAGCAGCACACCATCGACTACATCCCGCTCGCCGAGAGGCGCGGCAAAGTCTGGCACCTGTGGCCGATCTGGTTTGCCGGCGATGCGCACCTGGCGACGCTCGCCGTTGGTGTGATCGGCCTTGCGCTCGGCGCCAACCTGGCCTGGACGACGATCGCCGTCGTTGGCGGCTGCGCGTTCGGCACGCTCTTCATGGCTTTCCATTCGACGCAGGGGCCGCAGCTCGGGCTGCCGCAACTGATCCAGTCGCGGCCGCAGTTTGGCTACTACGGCGCACTGCTGGTCTGGGTCGTGGCGCTGGTTGCCTACATCGGCTACAACGCGTTCAACCAGGTACTCGTGACAGGCGCGGTCCGTCAGCTGGCCGGACGCGAGGTCGCGAGCGACCCGGTGGTCATGGTCGTCTTTGCACTGCTGGCCGCGGCGATCGCAGCGGTGGGCTACCACTGGATCCACCGGGCGCAGCGCTGGGTCGCGTACGTCACGATCGCGATGCTGCTGGTCTTCACCGCGGGCGCGGGTAGTGCCCTGCACTTGCCCGCCGACGCGTGGCGACTCGGCGAATTTCCAGCCATTCCGTTCATGGTGCAGTTCTTCGCGGCGGCTGCGTACCAGTTGAGCTGGTCGATCTACGTTTCGGATTACTCCCGCTACCTGCCGCCCGACGTCGGCGTGCGCTCGTCGTTCTTCTGGACCAGCATCGGCGCCTTCGTCGGCGGCGTGTGGATGATGCTCGTCGGCACGCTTGCAATGGCGTTCAGTCCTCACGCAGAAATTCCGGTCGCGCTGCAGGCCGCCGGCGACGCCGTGTGGCCCGGACTCGGCACGGCCTTGCTGGCCGTGGCCGTACTGGGGCTGCTGACGATCACCACGCTGAACTTCTATGGCGCGTCACTCACCCTGCTGAGCATCGCCGATTGCTTCCGTCGCACTCGCGCCGGCGCGAAGGAGCGTATCGTCAGCCTGGGCGTAGCCGTGGCTCTCGCTTGCGCAATCGCCCTTGCGTCTTCGGCCGATTTCGTCCACCGGTTCGAGGACCTGCTCGCGGTCCTGCTGTACCTGCTTACACCGTGGACGGCGATCAACCTCGTCGACTACTTCTGGGTGCGCAAGGGACATTACTCGGCGCGCGAGATCTTCAATCCCGACGGTATCTACGGCAAGTGGAACTGGCGCGGACTGCTTGCCTACGCGGTCGGCTTCGTGGCGATGATCCCATGCTTCAGCACCGGGTTGTACACGGGACCCATCGCTGAGATGCTCGGCGGTGCGGACATCTCCATGCTCGTGGGATTGCCGGTATCGACGCTCGTCTACCTGTTCGCCTGCCGGGACTTCGATGCGGCAAGCGAACGGCTGGCCGTGCAACGCGCCGATGCGGGTCTGGACCCGGGCGTGCCACCGAAACGACAGCAGGTCGAGGCGAGCGTCTAGCCTCGGTAGCTTTCGATCGCGTCGGTCAGGCGACGGTGACCTGACCTACGCGCGCCAGCGCGGCAACGCGTGCCAAGCGCGGCGTCGTATTCGCGCGCGAGGCTCTCGACCACGGCGCTCACCGGCTCGATCGCGCGGATCGCGCCGACGCCTTGCCCCGCGGACCAGGTGTCCTTCCAGCGCTTCGGACCCTGCTGGCTGCTGTCGTAATTGCGCTCGGGTTTCTCGGGCATGTTGTTCACGTCGAAGCCCACGCGACTCAGGCTCGGCTTGAGCCACGAGGCCGGCGTGCCCGTGATCGAGGCGCTGACCAGCAGGTCGTCTACGGTCGCATCGACGACCATCTGCTTGAAATCATCGACCGCCCGGCTTTCGGTGTGGCGATAAAACGCGTGCCCATGTAAACCAGGTCCGCGCCTGCGGCGATCGCCCCTGCCACGCCGCGGCCGTCGGCGATGCCACCGCCAACGATCACGAGGCCGTCGGTCAGTTCACGCACGGCGGAGATGAACGCGAACGGCGAGATGAAGCCCGTGTGTCCGCCGGCGCCCGCGGAGACGCAGGCGAGGCCGTCCGCACCGACATCCATGGCCTTCTTTGCGAGCGTCAAGTTGACGACGTCGGCGATGACCAGCCCGCCATAGCTGTGCACGAGCTCGATCGCGGGTTTCGGGCTGCCGAGCGCCGTGATCACGACCGGCGGCCGGTATCGCGCGACGAGTTCGAGATCCTGCGGCAGGCGCAGGTTGGTCGAATGCGTGATCAGGTTGGCTGCCCACGGGCCGATCGTGGCGTCCGGGCTGGGCCTCGGCTTCCTGCTTCAGCGCACTCGTGATACGACTCATCCAGGCATCCAGTTCCTCGACGGTGCGCGCATTTACAGTAGGAAAGGCACCGACGATGCCGGCGCGGCAAGCCTCGATCACCAGCTCCGGGCCCGAAATCAGGAACATCGGCGCTGCGACCACCGGCACGCGCAGCGGCAGGGCGAACCGGCTGAGTCCGCGGTCGAGCGTCGGCGGCGCGACAGTACTTGTATTCAAGGGGGTGTCACTTGCTAAACTGTACTGACTCTACCGCGCAGGTTCGGGGCTCGTCAATGCAAAGCATCTCTCCATCGCGCCAGCGTACTGGACTTCGACGGCCTGCGACCGCCCTCGCCGTTCATGAACGAGGCGCACGCGCACTGGCGGGCGCTGATGCGGGACTTCGTCACGCGCGAAATCGAACCCAACCTCGATGCCTGGGAGGCAGCCGGCACGTTTCCGGATGCGCTGTACGAGTCCGCTGCGCAGGCAGGGTCTGCTCGGCGTCGGCTTTCCCGAGCGACTCGGCGGCCACACCGAGGACGCCGATCCGTACTACCGCGTGATCTTTGCCGAAGAAATGCATCGGCTTGGATCCGGCGTCGTGTTTGCCGACCTGGCGACGCACTGGATCGGGCTCCCGCCGGTCGTGCAGTTCGGCTCCGAAGAACTGCTGGAGACGGTCGCGCGTCCGGTGCTCGCCGGAAAGCGGCGCATTGCCTTTGCCGTCACGGAGCCGTCGGGCGGCTCCGATGCCGGTGCGTTGCGGACTCGCGCGGAACGACGCGACGACCATTGGCTCGTCAACGGCTCGAAGACGCTGATCTCCGGGCGCCACTGCGCGCGGACTGCATCCTGGCCGCCGTGCGCACGGGCAGCGCCGGCGCTGGTGGCATTTCACTGCTGCTCATCGACGCCGCCAGCCCGGGCATCGAGCGACGCCCTGTACCGGGCCTGCGCTGGTACAACGCGAGCATTGGCACGCTGGAGTTCCGCGACGTGCGCGTGCCGCTCGACCGGCTGATCGGCGCGGAGAACCGCGGCTTTGCCGGGCTGGCCCGGCAGTTCAACGTCGAGCGTTTGAGCGGCATCGCCGCGACGCTCGCGATGTCGCGCACCGCCGTGGCCGAAGCGATCGCCTGGGCACAACAGCGCGAGGCGTTCGGCAAGCGGCTGGTCGAGCACCAGGCCCTGCGCCACAAGCTGGTCGACCTCGTGCGTCGGCATCCAGGTCGCTTATGCATACCTGGACCAATGCATCTGGCGGCTGCAGCGCGGCGATGCAGCTGTCGCCGATATCGCGATGCTCAAGGTGCAGGCGACGCGCACGCTCGAGCGGTGCGCCCGCGACGCCATGCACGTGCTCGCCGGCCAGGCCTACGCCGGGACGACACGCGTCGAGCGCATCTACCGCGAGGCTCGAATTTTCTCGATCGGCGGCGGCACGGAGGAGATCCTGAGTGATCTCGCCGCACGCCAGCTCGGCTTCTGACCCCCCAACACTTCGGCACGCGCGAGGAAAAATCGATGTCACAGATGAAGCAGACGCTGCAGCGATCATGGAAGCGACGCAGGCGCAGGATAACGAGCGCTTCCTCGGTTTCCTGACGGACGACGTCGAGTACCAGTTCCACGTCGGCAGCAAGGGCGTACGCGGCAAGGAGGGCGTACGAAAGTTCTTGGCGAGTTACCGCACGATCGCCGAGGACGTGATCTGGCGGGTCGACCGCGTCGCCGAAAGCGACGACTGCCTTTTCATCGAAGGGTACGAGGAGTACACGGACAAGCGCACCGGCGAGCGCGATCGCGCACCCTTACATGGGCATCATGGAATTCCGCGGCGACAAGATCGCGAAGTGGCGCGACTATTTCGAGATGAACCAGAAGGTGCAGAAAAGTAGCGCCGCGCAGCCGGCAAGCCGTTCAGCGGAGCTTCGCCCGGCGCACTTCGATGCCGCTGGTCGACGCGATCCCAGCAGTCCGCCGTGACGCCCTGCTGGCGTATTCCACCTTGCGGATCTTGTTGGTCGGCGTCTTCGGCAGCGACGCCATGACGCGCACGTAGCGCGGCACCATGTAGTGCGGCATGCGCGGAACGAGGAACCGCACCAGCTCGGCGGCGTCGATCGGCGGGCTGCCTGGCGCAGCCACCACGGCCACGAGCACTTCCTCCTCACCGTCCTCGCTCGGCACCCCGACGGCCGCAACCTCGCCGACGCCCGGGAACGCGTACACCTCCGCCTCGACCTCGACCGACGAGATGTTCTCGCCGCGGCGGCGGATCGCGTCCTTGAGACGGTCGACGAAGAAGAAATCGCCCGACTCGTCGCGGTACAGCAGGTCGCCGGTGTGGAACCAGCCGTTGCGCCACGCGCGCGCGTTGGCCTCGTGCTGGTTGACGTAGCCGAGCGACGTTGTCCACGGCAGGTCGTTGCGCACGATGAGTTCGCCCGGCACGCCGGGCGGGCACTCGATGTCGTTCGCATCGACGATGCGGCATTCGCAGCCCGTGCGCGGCCGTCCGCAACTGCCGGCACGGGAGTGTCGACTTCGGTGACCAGCGGCACCGAAAGTTCGGTCATGTTGAAGCCCGAGCAGTAATGAAACGTCGTGTCGCTGCGCGAGGTCCATCGCCTGGCGCGTCAGCGGCATGATCGCGTACCGCAACGGATTGTCCGCGTCGTCGTCGCGCGGCGGCAGTTTCGACAGGAAAGCCGGCATCGAGCCGATCAGGCCGCTCGTGGTGGTCGCGCGGAAGCGGTGCACGCGCTCCCAGAATCGTTCAGTGCTGAAGCTTTCGCACAGCACGCCCGAGCAGCCTTTCACGAGGGTGCCGGTGATCGAGCCCACGCCGCCGATGTGGAACATCGGCAGGTCGATCAGGATGCGGTCGTCCTCGTTCATGTAGCCGTACTGGACGCGGGCCGTCGTGTGGATCTGCAGGTAGGTGCAAAGCACGCCCTTGGACGGGCCCGTCGTACCGGACGTGAAGATCATCATCTGCGGGTCCCAGCGCTCGACCGTCGCATCCGGCGCGCCGTCGTCGGCGTGATCCAGCACGTCGCCACCGACGACCCTCCCTGGCCATTCGAAACCCGCGGGCCGGTCGCCCACGACGATCGAGTGTCTCGAGTTGCGTGGCGGGAATTTCCTGCAGCCTGTCGACGAGTCCGGCGTGCACGACCATCACGTCGCGCACCGGACTGCTCGATCGCGTGCGCGAGCAGGCGGCCGCGATACGCAAGGTTGAGTGGCGCGTAGCACGCGCCGGCGAGGTTGCTGCCGAACCACGCGCGAACGACGTCGCGGCCGTTTGGCAGCCACACGAGCACCGTTGTCGCCTGACCGCACACCCAGGCTGCGCAATCCCGCGGCCGCACGGCGCGCGAGCGCGTGCGTCTCGCCGTAGGTCCAGCGCGTGCCATCCTCGAACAGCAAGTAGTCGCGCTCCGGTGTCGCCGCCGCCCGCGTGCGCGAGCACGCACGACAGCACGCAGTCTTCGCGACTCGGCATCGAGGGATCGAACCAGGGCGGATGGCGCTTTGCTTCGACCGTCACGCGTTCACCTCGTCCCGGTCATTTGGACGTTCGCTCCGACGACGCGCTGCCAGGCAGGCGCGGCGACGACCCGCGTGGTTTCGACTTCGGCAGGATCGCAGTTCCTCGCGGCAATGGTCGCAGACGACGGCACCTTCTGCCGGATTGCCGCACGACCGGTGCAGGAGGTGGATCGGCGCAACGCGGCCTCGCAGCAGCCACCGATCGGCCCATTGGTGCAGCGTGAACGCCGGCAGGTACAGCGCGCGCCCTTGCTCGGTGAGGCGATATGCATACCGCGGCGGATTGTCCTGGTACGGCGTCCGTGAAAACACGCCGGCCTGAACGAGCAGGCGCAGGCGGTCCGCGAGCGTGTTGGTCGGCACCGACAGCGCCGCCTGGATATCCGCGAACCGATGCAGGCCGTAATAGGCGGCCGCCTGCACCAGCGACGTCCAGCGATCGCCGATCACGTCGACGACGTGCACCGGTCCGGTCTTCGACCTCGCGCCAGGAGTTCGCACCGGTGTGCAGGCAGTGCTTCGGCAGACTTACCTGCCGCTCGTCCGGCTCCGCGACGATTTCGACACGGATGTTGCCGATCCCGATCGGATCGCGGCAGGCACGGCAGACGAGCAGCGGCAACATCGCATGGCCGCACGGTCGTGTGCACGAGTTCCTGCGGCAAGCCGGACTTCTGGCCGTAACGCCTCTCCCACAGCCAGTACATCAGCGCCGTCGGGTAAAGATCGGCGCCCATGCGCGTGAGGCGGTATTCGTAGCGGGTCGGGCGCGCCTGGTACGGATGACGATGCAGGATGCCTTCGTCGACGAGCGAGCGCAGGCCGCAAGGTCAGCGTGGCGCGACTCGCACCCGTCGCGACGACGAGTTCCTCGAAGCGGCGAGCGCCCGAGGAAGATCTCGCGCAGCACGAGTGCCGACCAGCGATCGCCCAGCGCCTCGAACGCCATCGCGACCTGGCTGCTGCGCAGCATCGTGCCGGCCCGCTCCGGCCCGACGCGCGCGGCGATGCCTGCGGCACGTTCCCCTCCGGTGTCCGGCAAGGCGGGCGGTGCAGTCGGTAACGCGACGTTGGGGGCAGGCGCTGGACGTGGCTTCTGCTGCTTCAATAGGACGCCTGCGACGGCGAGCGGTGCTCTGCTCTTCCCCACTATAGTCAGGGCACACCGACGACACCACAGTCGCGTGAAGACCGTCCGGTGCGCGCTGCCATCACCCGATACAAATACGCGCGTTGCATCAGCTCGCCGGCACGCGCGCGCTGTTCTCGTGGACGACGAGCCAGGCACCGTCCGACCTTGCGGAACACCTGGCTCGTGCAGCCGGCGACGTTCTCGCGCGGCGTATCGTGCGTCCACGTGTACAGGGCGATGCCGAGGTCGTCGGCCAGCATCATGACCTCCACGTCGAAGATCGCGGTGATGCCCATCGCGCCGCGCGGGTAGTCCTGGCCGTAGATGCTGTTCATCGACGACCAGCCCTTGTACCAGACGCCCTTCATCGACCAGCGCATGTCGTCGCTCTTCCAGTAGTGCGTGCATGTAGCCCGCCTGGTCTTCGCGGTTCCACTGCTCGAACATCGTCGCCAGCGTCTGCCTGATCTCTTCCTGCGGTGTCATGGGCGACCCTGTCCTGAGTGGCATGTCAGAACGAGTACGTGAAGTCGACGCCGTACGTGCGCGGCGGGCCCCAGACCTCGACCAGATCGCCGAGGAACGGCAGGCCGAGCTGCGAATACAGCTCGTCCGTGAGGTTCTTGCCCCACAGCGTCACCGCCCAGTTCTCCGACGGCGGCTGGATCCGGACCGAGGCGTCGAGCAGGCCGTAGCCCGGCTCGTAGCTGATGTTGTCCGGCGCCCAGTACATCTTGCTCTGGTGCGTGTAATTGACGCGCGCCACGATGCCGTCCTCCCAGCCGCCGACGTCCGCCGCATAGGCGAGGCCGAGGTTGTACTTGATCTCCGGCGTGCGCTGCATCGTGTTGCCGTCGTAGATGTGCCCGGCGCTTGTCGTCGTAGTCGATGTACTCCGGCTCGAGGGCCGTGACCGCAGCGTTGAACGTCAGATCTTCCGTCGCGGCGGCAGCCACCTCGAGTTCGACGCCGCGGATGCGCGCGCTGCCGGCATTCGACGTGATCAGGCACAGGCAGGTGAGGTCGGTGCGCTGCGCCTGCAGGTCCTTGATAGTCCATCTGGAAAACGGCCGTATTCACGCGCAGGCGCTGGTTGAAGTAGTCGGACTTGAGGCCGAGCTCGTAGTTGATCACGTGCTCAGGGTCGAACGAGATCGGCGCAGCTACCGGCGTCGGCGGGATGAAGTCCCAGCCGCCGCCCTTGAAGCCCTGCGCGATGCTGCCGTAGAACATCACCGAGTCGTTGAGTTTGTATTCGAGCACGCCCTGCCCGGTCACGGCGTCCCAGCTCTCGCCGTAGCTCACACTCCATTGCGTGCCCGTCGGACCGCGCAGCGGAGTGACGCATGCTGCCGTCGCCCCCGTCGTCGAGACAGGTGACGTCCTTGTGTGCCCGACTTGTCATCGCGCAGGTAGCGCACGCCACCCGTCAACTTGAACCCGTTGCCGAAGCTGTACCCGAGCTGGCCGAAAATCGCGGCAGTATCGAGCTTCGCGGACGCGTCGTAGAAGCTGTGACCGCTGAACACGGCGAGCGTCGAGTTCGTGGCGGCGATCGTGCTGGTAGGGCCGGTCGATGTCGTCGTGCTGGTAATACGCACCTACCAGCCAGTCGAGCGCCGACTCCGCATTGTCGGAGGCCAGGCGTAATTCCTGGCTGAAGGTCTGCGGCGTTTCCGTCTGGAACACGAACGTATCGACGATCGACGGCGGTGAGTCGAAGCCGATCTGGTTGTAGCCCCACTCCGCCTTGGAGTCGCGGAACGCCGTGATCGAGGTCAGGGTTGCATTTTCGAGGCCGTCCCAGTCGATGCGCAGGCTCGCACCCACGGATCGACGCTTGACGTACTCGGCCTCCGGACTCATGTCCTCGCGTGGGTCGAGCCCGTTCGCCTGGCGGTACGCGCCGAGCGGCGCAGTGCCTGCGACGGCCGGATCGTCGATCGCTGCCCGGATCGTGCCGTTGCTTTCGTCGCGGCCGTAATCGAGCGTGAAGCAGTCCGCGCAGGTCGCCGTCGGGCGCTCTTGTAGTTCAACTCCGCGCGGCCCTGGTACGACTGCAGGTCGTCGAGGTCGCGGTTCAACAGCACGTTGCGGTTGTAGCCGGCACGATCGCGCACCTGGAACGCGAAGCGACCCGCGACGCGATCGCGAGAGCCCGCCCGTCAGGTAGCCGTTCGCCATGAAGCTGTCGAAATTGCCGTAGGAAACCGTGGCCGACCCGCTGGTCGTGAAGCTCGGCTTCGCCGTAATGACGCTCAATGCGCCGCCGACGACGTTCTTGCCGAGCAACACGCCCTGCGGGCCGCGGATGACCTCGATGCGTTCGAGGTCGAAGAAGTCCGTGAAGGCCGAGCCCATGCGCGAGCACGTAGACCTCGTCGACGAACAGGCCGACCGACGGCTCGGCCGAAGCGTCGTTGAGCTTGACGCTGACGACGCCGCGAATGTTGAGTTGCTGCGACACGGCCGAGTCCTGCGTCATGTTGACCCACGGCACGCTCGCCGCGAGCGTGTAGAGGTCGGTGACACGGTTGGCGGCAAGGTCCTCACCGCTCACGGCGCTGATCGCGACGGGCACGTCCTGCAGGCGCTCCTCGCGCTTCTGCGCCGTCACGACGATTTCCTCGAGCGCGGGTGACCGAGCGGCAACTTCGACTTCCGCTGCGTCCTGGCCGTGCGCTGCACTGCCGATGACGCAGAGCGGCCAGGCCACGAGATTTACGACCGTAACGACACCCAGTCTGCGGTTCAGTGCGGCCATGACAGGCTCCCCTCTAAAAATGCAAGTACTTAAGTACCGGCGGTCTGCGCGTCGACAGTAGTCGCCTTCGTCGCCGCCGAGCCACGTTCGTCGCGTCGACGTTGTAACTTGCGAGACAAGACTCGTCAAGCGAATCGTGATTTCAGTGTCCGCGATCCGCGGCGTCGACCGCGCACCGCAGGCGACGTCTGATTGCTGCTTTGCAAGAATATTGCGGCCTTTAATGCGGCTGCACGCGAAATTCGCCGTGCCAGAACGTTCCTCGATCGCCCCATCGCGATACTCCGGATCCGCAGCCTATACTTGTCAGATAGAACGTTGTATATGGTCGTTGCGGCCGTGGCAGGCTTCGTCAGCCACGGCACGAGTGCAACCGAGGGGACCGCGCATGACCGTCGACCCGCAGCGCCTGCTGGCATTGCAAATGCCCGAGCACGAATGCGCGTGGACCCAGCGCGACTGCCAGCTGTATGCGCTGGCCACGGGCTTCGGCCAGGACCCGGTCGACGAGCGCGAGTTGCGCTACGTGCTGGAGGGTCCGGGCTTTCGTCGTGAGCCCGACCGCCGCCATCACGCTGTACTACGACGATCGCTGGATGCGCGAGAGCGGCGTCAACCTGGCCATGTCGCTGCACGGCGAGCAGCGCAACGTCTTCCACCGCCCCATCCCGCCCGAAGGCCGCGGCGCGCGTTTCGTCGCGTATCACCGGCATCTTCGACAAGGGTCCGGGCCGGGGCCTGGTGGTCGTCTGCGAGCAGGTATTGCGCGACGCGGCGTCGGGCGAGCCGATCGCGACCAACGTCATCACGAACTTCGCACGTGCCGACGGCGGCATCGGCTTCTCGAGCGGTCCCGCGCCGCAGCCTCACGCATTGCCGAATCGGCCGCCCGACGCCAGCGTCATGGGCCAACGCGCCCGGAACAGGCGCTGCTGTACCGGCTCTGCGGCGATCGCAATCCGCTCCACGCGGATCCAGACGACCGCGAAGGCCGCCGGTTTTCCGCGACCCATCCTGCATGGCATGTGCAGCTATGGGTTTGCGGCACGGGCCGTCCTGCAGGCTGCCTGCGGTTACGACGCGGCAGCGACTGAGAGGCATTGGCGCCCGGATCAGCGCGCCGGTTTATCCGGGCGACGTACTGCGCACGGAGATCTGGCTGGATGACGATGATGCGGCTAGCGCCAGCGATTCGAATACCCGTATCGTCTCGTTCCGGATGACCGTGCCTGCACGCGACGGCGTCGTCGTGCTGAACAACGGGCGGGCCGAGATCGCTCCCGGCGCGTGAGGATCATGACGATGACCATGACGACAACAACAATGACATTCACGATCAGGACGACGTGACGGTGGCCTCGACCGCACCGGTGGAGACGCTGCCGGCTGCGTCCGCCCCGACCGACGCACAGCCAGCGTGGGCGAACCCGCTGTATGCATGGTTCGTCGTGCTCGTGCTGACGATTGCATACACGTGCTCGTTCATCGACCGGCAGATCCTGACGCTGCTGATCGAACCGATCCGCCGGGACCTGCACATCACCGATACGCAGGTGAGCCTGCTCGGCGGACTCGCCTTTTCGATCCTGTACACGACACTCGGAATCCCGATCGCGCGGCTCGCCGACCAGACGCATCGTCGCAACCTGATGGCGGCCGGGCTCGCGTTCTGGAGCATCATGACCGCAACGTGCGGCCTGGCGCGCAGCTTCTGGGGACTGTTCGCCGCGCGCATTGGCGTCGGCGTCGGCGAGGCGGCGTTATCCCCGGCCGCCTTTTCACTGCTGGCGGATTACTTCCCGCCGCAGCGGTCTGGCGCGCGCGATCAGCGTGTACTCGATGGGCCTGTATTTTGGCGCGGGTCTCGCGTTGATGATCGGCGGCTCGGTCGTCAAGGCCGTGTCGAGCGCGCCCGTGCACGAGTCCTGCCCATCATCGGCGAAGTGTTTCCGTGGCAGATGACGTTCTTTGCCGTCGGCCTGCTCGGCTTGCCGGCGCTGCTGTTGATGTTCATGATCCGCGAGCCGGTCCGTCGGGGCATGGCGAAGAAGCCTGCGCCTGCGCAGGGCGCCCGACGCCAAACGCCGCGGAACGTCCCAGCAGCTGGCCGGCGTTGCGGGCTTTCATGCGCCAGAACGGCGGACGCTGTCTTGTCACATCACGGCGTTCACGTTGTTCGGCATCGCGATCAACTGCTATCTGTTCTGGGCGCCGACGCTGATGATGCGCACGCACGGCTGGGACGCGCCACAGGCGGGCCACGTCATCGGCGCGATGATGTTCTTGCTCGGCACGGCCGGCGTTTACTGCGGCGGCTGGCTCGCGGACCGGCTGGCTGCATCGGGACGTCGCGATGCCATCCTGCGTGCGGCGTTCGTCGGCATGCTGTGCGGCGTACCGTTTCTCGTCGCGACACCGTTGGTCAACGACGAGCGACTCGCAACGGCCGGACTCGGCGTGGCCATCTTTTTCATGGCGTTTCCACAGGGCCTTCCTTCCGCGGCATTGCAGGTGGTGACGCCCAACGCACTGCGCGCGCAGATGACGGCGATCTATTTCTTCATCGGCAACCTGGTCGCGAGTGGACTGGGACCGACGATCCCGGCATTGCTCGGCGACTACGTCTTCAAAGACCCGGCCATGCTGCGGTACGCGCTCTTTTCCGTGGAAGTCGTGGTGCTGCCGTTGAGCCTGCTGTTCCTGTACCTCGGGTTTGGCGCGTATCGAACGAGCGTCCGGCGGGAGGAGGATCGCCTCAGGGCATAGAGTGGCAGGCCCGGGTGGGCTTGCCAGCACGCCTTAGTTAGTCCCAGAGCGAGACGACGTGCCCCACGTCCGGCGCAACGCGCCCCGCGTGCACCTCGCGCCACGTGGCCGCAGCGCTCGCGGCACCACGCGAATGCCGCACCTGCAACCAATCGTGGCTCCGGGCGATGAATCCCTGCAGCGCAGACGCGATGCGCTGCTGGTAACCACGCAGACCCCACTCTTGCACGCGTTTTTTTACCTGCGTCGGTGCGAAAAAGAACGTGGGCTTCGGCCCTGCAAGTGCCGCGGCAGGTGCCGGTGCATCGTGGTGGCTGCGCCCGATCGCCATCGAATACTGCAGCTGCTCGCCGAAGTGCGTGTGGACGGCCGCGAGGACCGGCCCGTTCCCCGCCATATCGATCGAGACGATCGGCGAGGCCGCCGGAATCGCGGCTATGTCGTCGTAGGTGATGACTTCGTCATAGCAGCCGAGCCGGTGAGTAAAAGCATGGTTTCCTGACGACGTGACACCGACGACCTCGATTCCCGCGCGCGCGTCGGCACAGTGCGCGAAGCCGATCGCGGTCTTGCTCGAGGCCGACAGCACCAGAACGCGCCGTGCGCCGAACCAGTCGTTGTCGGCAAAGAAGTCCTCCGCGAGCCAGCCAGTGATGAAGAGACCGCGCAGCAGCGCGTGCCGATCCTCGGCGTCCAGGCCCGGCTCGTAGAGAGCGTCGCGACCCGTGGCCGTGTACGCGCGATACACCGGCGCATGTGCGGCACGGTGGGGACCGTCGTCGCGGATCCCGTCCGCGGTCGTGGTTACCGTCATGTCCACGTAACGGGCCATCGGATACCAGCCGTAAAAGCGACCGCCGACGGGCACGTTCGGGTGCCGCGACTCGACGATCTCCGCCCAGCCCATGGCAGGCACGCAACCCCAGCCCGACTCGCCCGTCGGGAAGAAATCCCAATAACCCAGGGTGTCGCCCGTGGTCGCATAGGTCACGGTGTTCGCCGTGACGGCGAAACGCTCGATGCGTAAACGCACCTGGCCGCCTGCAAGCGCCGGCATCTCGTCTTCGAGCACGCGAGACTCGGCGTGGGATGCCCGATTGACCTGCAGCGTGAGGTTCGTCGTGATGGGATTGCACACTGGGGGGTGGGTTATTTCTGGGGCGAGGAGCCTGCCACGGCCTCTATCCGGATTGTAGCGCCCGCCCGCCGATGAAAATCATGTTGGAGGCTGCGGGGTAACGCGGCTAACATGACGGCGCAAGCCGCAGCGGACGCGTACATCGTGCCGTGCACCGCTTCTGGTCGTTCCATTCAAAGCTCAAGTCAAGGGGATAGTCCATGAAGATTTTTTGCAGTGCGTTATGCGTCGCGTTGCTCGCCGTACCGGTGAGCACCATGGCGGAGGATATGGGTTGCGACAGCGTCAATTGGGGCAAGGAGGTCCTGGATAAGTTCCCGAACGCCCAGAAGGGCTGCCATGGCGTAACCATGAAAAATGGTGAGGCGTATGCCCATTACGTGGCTGAGGTCGTTGCGGCGGACGCCGAGTCCGTGACCGTGAATATGCTCGACAGAGACAACAAACCCGCGGTAGAGATCAAGTTCGTGCCGAAGATGGAGAAAGTCAAGGTCGCCGGCAAGGAGACCCACTACAAGGACCTCAAGAAAGGCACGAAGCTGGACCTGTATATCCAGCATAAGCGGTGGGGTCTCTACTCCGACCCGGACAGCACGCCAATGACGATCCTGAGCCGCCGCGACCTCTGATCGCTCGCGCTAGCTGAGCATCATCCCCGTCGCGCTTCGGCTCGACGGGGATTTTTTTTTGGCTGGATTTCCAGCTGACCAAATCGATAACGCCGTCCGGGCCATGCACGTGCAGCGGCCCGAAAAAGGATCGCTTCCAACCACCGAACGACTGGAAAGCCATCGGCAGACATCGTCGAACCGGCAAGTCGGGCTCTTGTTCGCGACTAACATCGTCGGCATCGTCGCGGCGACTGCCTGGTGCGGTCGGCATCGTCCCCCGTGATTCGCCATCGCAATTTTGTGACCTGGCGCAAATTCCTGGCGACCCGGCCTAACGCGAATGACTCGCAAGCGAGCAGTATCCGCGCAGCCACGCCCAGCTCTCTTCGACCTGCAGGCCACCGTGCTCACTGACGACGACGCCAAAGCCGCCTGCCGCGCCGGTCCGCCGCATTGGCCTGCCGATCGCCATGTGGCTGGTGCTCGGATTCGCGCTGGTCATCGGCGCGTTTGCTGCGGCGAGCGTCGTCTCGCTGCGCAGCACCCGGAACACGACGGCCGACCTTGCCCGGATGCAGCAGCAATTCGAGCCACTGTCGCGAAACGTGCGCGACCTGGGCGATGGCCTGGCGACGTTCGACCGCGCGGTCCTGGCCTATCTGCGTGCCGACACCCTCGACAACCGCGTCGCGGCAGTCGCATCGGCCGAGCGCCTGTCGTCCGCGGCTAATCGAACCGAAGACGTCGGCTCCGGCCGGAAGCCCGCGCCGATCGACCCGCTGTTATCACGAATCGCTGCACACGAGGCCGAGGGGTTTCAGCTGCTGCAGACGCAGGACGAGCGGCGACGCGCCATCGCAGGTCTCGAGCTGGCATATGCGGCGCTCGATCGGCGCGTCAAGGGCGCCGGTGGTGGCGGTGTCGTGGTAGGCAACAGCGTGATGGCCCGGCCGTCGATGGCGGAAATGGCGCGTGCGCTCGAGGCGGCGCGACACGACGTCGCGAGCGAACTCACGAGTGGCGGCAACTTCGCCGCGGGACCCAACGGCGGCGAATCACGACTTCGCGACACGATCGAGTTGTACCGTGAGGAATTCTCCGTCTCGCCCGGGCGCAACTGGCTGGCGATGCAACTGGAGGACTTCGACCAGGCGGTCAAGCTGCGCCGCCGGGCCATGCGCCTGGGCACGGACATCGACGCCAGGCAGACGGCGTTTGCGGCGGACGGCGACGCCCTCGCCGCCCACATTCGCGAATCCGTCGAAGTGCCTGCGTGGCGCGCCTTTACGAACGCGGCCGCGCGCGCACAGCGGGCCGTGGAGCAAGCGGAACAAGCGATCACGAATGCGACGTACAAGGCGGTACTGCTTACCCTGCTCGCGCTGTTCACCACCGCATGGGCGATTACGTGGCCCGTGCGCCGGCTGACGATCGGCGCTCGCCGCCTCGCCGCCGGTGACCTTGCGACGCGCGTTGCACGCGGCGGCGCCAGCGAGATCGACGAACTCGCCAACGCGTTCAATCACATGGCCGCCGAACTCGCGGACGCGGAGCGCGCCGTCAAGACCTACCAGGCGCAGCTCGAGCACCGTGTCGAGGAACGGACGCTGCAGCTGCGACACCTCGCCGATCACGACCCACTGACCAACCTGCCGAACCGGCGCCAGTTGTTCCAGCGGCTGAACGAAATGCTCGACGCCGCCGGTGCCGCAAATTCGGCGGCATCGCAGATCGCCGTGCTGTTCCTCGACCTGGATAACTTCAAGACCGTCAACGATACGCTGGGCCACGATTTCGGTGACCGTGTGCTGGTCGAGATCGGCGAACGCCTGCGCCAGATCGCGGGTGACACCGGCTTCACGGCGCGGCTCGGCGGTGACGAGTTCACGTTGGTATTTGCGTACTCCGGCGATCCCACGGAGGTCGAGCGCCGCGCCGCACAACTGGTCGCGGGGTTCCAGCGGCCGCTGCTGATCCACCGACGCGAAGTATCGGTCGGCGTGAGCTGTGGCGTTGCGATGTTTCCGGAGCATGGCCGCGACGCGACGGCGCTCCTGCGCGCGGCAGACGTGGCGCTGTTCCGCGCCAAGGAGCTTGGCCGCAACCGTCTTTGCGTCCACGAGCCGTCGATGCTGGTGCAGGCCTCGAACCGGTTCCGTGTCGAGCAGGCCCTGCGCAAAGCCATCGACGGAGGCGACTTCGTGCTGCATTACCAGCCGCAGGTGTGCCTCGGCAGGCAACGCACGACTGCGGTCGAGGCGCTGCTGCGCTGGCGCCGCAGCGACAACCAGATCGTTGCGGCCGGGGAGTTCATCGAGATCGCCGAGCAGTCCGGACTGATGCTCGACCTGAACGAATGGATCCTCGAGACGGCCGCAGAAGCGGTCGCCAAGTGGCGACGCAGCGGCTGGCCCGACGCACGCGTGGCCATCAACGTGTCGGCGCAACAGTTCGTGACCGGAAATTTCCTGGTGGACATCGAGCGTCTGCTAGTACGACACGGCCTGACGCCTGACGCGATCGAACTCGAATTGACCGAGACGATGCTGCAGACCGGCGCGGTGACCGTCGAGGCACTGCACGGCTTACGGATGCTCAACGTCGATACGGCACTCGACGATTTCGGCACCGGCTTTTCATCGCTGACCTCGATCGAGCAGTTGCCCCTCAATCGCGTGAAGCTCGACCGCAGCGTAATCGCCGGCGTGGACAGCAATCCACGGTCAGCGGCGATCGTCCACTCGATCATCCGCCTCTGTCGCAACCTTGGACTGCAGGTGACGATCGAGGGGGTCGAGCGACCCGCGCAGCTCGACTTCCTTGCGGCCTGCGGCGACGTGTCGGTCCAGGGCTTCCTGATCGCGAGGCCGGTCGAGGAATCTGCGATCCTCGGGCTGGTCCGCGACACGCGCGGACATCTTGACGCCCTGCTGGCCGCGGCCGAACTGGAACGGCCAGCGACCATGGAGGACGACCTCACGAGTTCGGTTCGCATGCTCCGGCGTAACCGGCGGTAGCACACCGCGCGCGCTCTGTTGGAGTCCTCGCCCGCTGCGGCGCATCATGGGTTCAATATTCCCGAAGGTCGGTTAAAGTCGGGCTGTACGCTCGAGCTGCCAGGACGACCGTTCTCAGGAGAGATCCAGGATGAGACCGACGCTGAATGTGATCAGCCCCGACCTCTGTGCGGGAGTGGTCGCCGAGGCCAAGCGCATCATGGCTGAGACCGGCATGGACGTCCGAGGTGGCGCGATGCGTCGTCGCCTGCTGGATTACGGGCTGAAGACAACCAGCGACGGCCGGGTATTGTTCCCGCCTGAAGTCGTGGAACGCGCGATCGCCTCGGCACCAAAGTCGTTCACGCTCTATAACCGCGATGGACTGCCTCATGCCGAGCTGGGCGGCAACAACGTGCATTACGTGCCGGGCTCGAGTGGACTCAAGATCCTCGACCATCGCACCGGCGAAACCCGGCAGTCCAATTCGACGGATTTCGTCGAGTATGCCCGGCTCTGCGACGGTCTCGAGCACATCGCCTATCTCGCGACTGCATTCTCGACCAATCTGGACATCGAGGCGCAGGTCTCCGACGCGTGGCGGCTTTATATGCTGCTGACCACGTCGAAGAAGCCGATGGTGTCGGGCGCCTTCAGCGAACACGGCGTGCCGCGCATGCGCGACATGATGCAGTTGTTCCGCCGCGACCGCGCAGAATTGATCGCGAAGCCGATGTCGATTTTCACGATCACGGCGACCGGCAATTTCCGCTACGGCGAGGACTCCTGCCAGAACATGCTCGACTGTGTCGAGGCCGGTATTCCGATCGAGATCGTGCCCGTGACGCTGATGGGACTCATCGCCCCGGTCACGCTGGTCGGCGCGCTGGTGTTCCATCTGGTGGACACCCTGACCGGTATTACGATGGCGCAGATCGTCCGCCCTGGCGCACCGGTGCTGTTTGGAGGCGCACCGGCCACGTTCCACATGAAATCGGCGAGTTCGCCGATGGCGGCCATCGAGGCCCAGCACCTCAACGTAGCCTACGTCGCAGTGGCGAAGTCGCTGGGCTTGCCGACGCAGGCGTACATGGCCCTCAGCGACGCCAAGTTTCTCGATGCACAGGCCGGCGGTGAAACCTTCAGCAGTGCGTTGCTCGCCGCACTCGCGGGCGTGAACTCCGTGTCGGGCCCGGGCATGCTCGATTTCGTGCTTACGTTCAGCCTGCCGAAGCTCGTGTTCGACAACGAAGTCTGCGGCCAGTGCCTGCACTTCGTGCGCAACCTCGCCATTACGGAAGACCTGCCGGCGCAACAACTCGTCGATGACGTGCGAGCCAACGACCACCTGATCACTTCGCCGCATACGCTGAAGCATTGGCCGCACCAGCTCTACCTGACGGACCAGGTGATCGACCGCGAGAATCGCGAGACATGGCAGAAGGCGGGCTCGCGGGATCTCTACCAGCGCGCCTGCGACGAAGTGGAGAGCCGCCTCGCCGCATACAATGCGATCGACACCGACGCACCGGTCGATGTCGAAATGCGCCGTATGATCGTGGATGGCATGAGCGCGCCGGCTCCGTTGCCGGTGTTGCCACCGCTTCCCGATCCGGGCGATCGCACGGTCGCTCGTGGCAGGCGGCCTAACCGGCGGCGCGCATCCTGATCGGGTCTTTTGCCGCGGCTACGCTCCGCAGAGCGTGCGGTTCGCATGGCGAGGCCACTACAACCAATACTGCCAGACGCGAGCCAGACTCTCCTTGATTCGCAGTCCGAGCGAACGGTGCTGCCATTCCTGCAGCGTGATCCTCTTGGAATTCGCGATGTCGTTCTGGAATGCCACCCGCATGAGGTCGCCGAACTCGGTGCCTAACACGACGGCGTTGACTTCCTGGTTGTGCACGAAGCTACGCCAATCCAGGTTGGTCGAGCCCACGGTGGACCAGACGCCGTCGATCACCGCGGTCTTCGAGTGCATCAGCGAATCCTGTCGCTCGTAGATCGCCGCCCCGTCACCTAGCACCTGGCTGTAGTACGAACGTCCTGCATGGAACACCAGCGCGGAATCCGTGCTGCTCGGCAGCACGAGCCGCACATCCACGCCGCGTGCGACGGCCGCCTTCAGCGCGGCAAGCAGTTGCGGGTCCGGCACGAAGTACGCATTCGTCAGCCAGACTTCAGTCTCGGCGCTGTCGATCGCCGAGATCAGGGTGACGTAAATCTGGCTGAATGGATCCTCGGGCGAGCTGCCGATCGCACGCACGACCTCGTTACCCTGCGCCGGTAGCGGCGGATAAAAATTACGCGGCGCCAGTTCCCCGCCTTTCTGCCGCCGCCAGGTGTCGAGGAAGAGCCTCTGGAAATCTGCCACTACCGGACCGGTGAGCTGCAGGTCCGTGTCGCGCCACTGCATTTTTTCGGATTTCGTTCGCGCCTGGGCCCGTGAACGCGAGGAACCGCTTGAATAAACGCTACTGATGTTGATGCCGCCCAGGAATACCGACTGGCCGTCGATGATCAGCAGCTTGCGGTGATCACGCTGATTCACGTCCCAGCCAGCCTGCGCGGTCGCCGGGTTGATCGGGTTGAACTCCAATGTGGAGATACCGCTGGCGCGCAGGCGCTCGAAGAATTCAACCGGCGTGCCAAGCGTGCCTACACTGTCGTAGATCAGGTTTACCTGCACGCCCTGGCGCTGTTTCTCCATGAGCGCTGCGGCAAATTGCTGGCCGATTTCGTCATCTTCCAGGATATAGGTCTCCATGTTGATGTGATCGCGGGCCGCCGCGATGGCCGCGAACATCGCCCGGTAGGTGTCCGGGCCGTCCTGGAGCAGCCGAACATGATTCCCGACCATGAGCGGTGTGCTGGACGCCGCCTGTTCGCGCGCCAGGTGGTGATCAAAAATGTTGGTGTCGTCCGCACTGCGCTCGAGCCGCGCCAGGATCGCTTCACTCCTCGATGCCGGGAGGGGCCCTTGCGAATTGGACAGTTGCGGAGGCGATTTCGCGGGCTGCATGTCGGGCACGATGCGTGGCAGCGAACTGCAGGCTGTCAGGGCGGCGCCGAGCCATAGCGGTCCAAGTAAGCCTGCTAAGCGCACCCCTGCGGTCCTTGCACACTGAACTGCCTGCATGAATACAGCGTTTTCGCGCGCAGTCAGTAAGTCGCCGGGACGGTGACGCGGTACGCCTCGTATTCGGCGACATAGCGGATGCGGTCCTTTTCGAGCTCGGTGATCTCCGCCCTGAGCCGGCCGATCCGTTCCGCAGCCTGTTTGGTATCGAGCACCGCATCCGTGCGCTCCTCGACGGTGTCGGAGTCGTCGAGCACGTCGAATACCGATTCGGCTACGCGATCTTCGAGCCGGCGTATTGCGTACCGTTTTTCGGCGATCGAGTCGTCGGTGTCGTTAACACGCCGCTTGCGCACGTACAACTCGTGCCCGGTGTCATAACCCTTCTCGAACGCCGGTGCCAGGTCGGCCGGGCAGGCGCCGTAATAGGTATTGCCATTGGCGCCCGTGCGATAGCCGTTATGCGGTTGGCAATACTCGCGTAACCCGTCGGCGCGTCCGGCCCGGTAGGCCGCGAGATCCGGTGTAATACCGTAGTCGGCACAAGCCCGACGATGGTCGCCGATGCGATCGCCGGACTGCCCCGAGACGCCATCTTCGTAACCCACGGTGCGCCAGTCGACGGCGCGACACTCGTCCTTGCTCATGGACGCGCACGCGCCCAGGCACAGCGTACCGAGGCCCACCAGGAGCGTTTTCAAATGCACGGCTTGTCTGTCAAAGGACACGGGTTGAGACGCGGACGGGTGCAGGTCGCACCCCTGCCGTAACGGTAACGCCGCGCAAATTGCCGCAGCGTGCACCTGGTCACGATTCGCGCAGAAATGCGCCAGCCGGCGGTGACGCGATTGCAGCCAGACGCAGTGAGCGCCTGGCTATGCCTGCAGGAGTGTCGTCACCCGGCGTCGTGTGCGCTCTCGGAGGGAGCATTCGCGAAGCGTATCCGCGAGGCGCTCGAGATCCGGGATTCCGTACAGCACGATGGTCTGGAAGTTTTCGTCCGAAGAACGCAGGTGCAGCAGGCAGTGACCGACGAGCCGCATGCCGAGCGGCTTATGCAGGTCGAAGTGATCGATACGAAAGATCTCGATGCTGTCCTTGATCGTCGAGAAGATGCCGCGCTCGATTCGCATGCGTTGTGAAGTGATCTCAAAACGCGTGCCGATGCTCTTGAGCCAGAAATAGATCCAGCCGATTCCGACGAGTCAGCGCAACCGCGACCCATTGCCAGGCGCTGTAGATCACGGCGGGGTGACCACTGAAGAACGTGGTTTCCACCTCGGCTTGGCGCGCCGCCTCGAACGCCACGAGGTCGGTATTGCAGAAGCGGCACTTTATCGCCGCGGCCTTGATCGTTTCGGCGCAGACCGGACAGACCTTCGTCTCGTCATTCATCCGACGTGCCTCCTCACGATTTTCGCTATGTCTTGCGACCGCCGAGCAGCAGAAGCGTACCACCGATGAGGATTGCACCGACGCCGGCCCATACCGGAACGTTCACGGTCTGCTTTTCCTGCACGGACATCTCGAGCGGCCCCATCTTGATGTCGTGAGTCTCCTTCGTAAAACTGAAGCCTCCATAGCCGAGCCCAAGGACCCCGGCAACGATCAAGACGATTGCCAGCATTTTAGTTGGATTCATGGCGCCTCCTTGGCGTCGGACAAGCCTCAGGCGTATCAAAGCCGATCAGGCTGAATCGGTCTGTTCGCCAGCGAACCGAACGGCTTTCGGTACGCGCGGCGTGATAGCGTCGTTCCTCGATTGGGGAACCGCCCCTGACATCAACCACGGCGCTCGGCAGCTGACATTGACCACGGCCCCGGACACTGACGTTCAACTCCTGAGCCGCAACCCTTCAGGATCGTAGAGCGGTTGCAGGCGTACTGTCGCCGCGCACATCTCGCCGAGAATATCGATCTCGAACCGCTCGCCTTCGCGGGCCAGCGCAGCCGGAACGTAACCCGCCGCGAGACTCCTTTGGACGCAGTGCCCGTAGGCACCCGAGGTCACGTAGCCGACAGCCCTGCCTTCCCTGAGGATCGACTCGTAACCGACGACGTCCGCATCCGAGGCATCGACGTCCATGACGACGAACCGTCGCCGGGGGCCGCCACTGCGTTCGAAGATCGCGGCTTCCCTGCCGGTGAATTCGCGCTTGGTGAAGTCGACGAAGCGATCGAGCCCTGTTTCGCCGACGGTATAGTCCGGCCGGAAGTCCTTGTTGAACGAGCCATAGGCTTTCTCGAGACGCAGCGACGAGAGCGCGCGCCCGCCGAAGTGCACCAGGCCATGGTCATGCCCGGCTTCACGCAGGTCGTCATACAACGACGCGAAGTAGTCGGGTGTCGTCCAGATCTCGAAGCCGAGTTCACCCGTAAAGCCCGCGCGCGTTACGGTCGCGGGCGCACGGCCAACGGCTGTCTGCCGCACTTGGAATAACTTGAATGCGGCGGCCGAGAGATCGTCACGAACCAGGCGCTGCAGGATTGCGCGGGAATTCGGTCCGGCGAGCGAGAAACCGGCCAGCGTTGAAGCGGCCGACCGCACGAAGACGTCTGCGGGCGGATTAGCTGCCTCGAACCAGCGCAGGTGAAACTCCTCGGCGAAGCCCGAGCCGACGACGAAATAGCGATCTTCGGCGAGGCAGGCGATCGAGAGATCACCAACGATACGGCCCAGGTCGTTCAGCATCGGCGCGAGGCCGAGACGGCCCGGCTGCGGAATCCGGCAAGCAAACACACGGTCCAGCCAGGCCCGCGCGCCGCGGCCCGTGATCTCGTACTTGCCGTAGTTCGTGGTCTCATACAGACCTGCCGTGCGGCGTACCGCCTGGCATTCCTCGCGCACGACCGGGAAGGCCTCGGAGCGGCGATACGTTGGCGTTTCGATGGGCGACATGCCCTGCGGCGCAAACCAGAGTGCATGCTCCAGACCGAAGTTGGCGCCCATTACAGCCCCCGCGGCGCACAGCTCGCCGTAGATTGGCGAGCGGCGTACCGGCCGCGCGGCCGGCAACTCCTCGTTCGGATAGGCCAGGCGGAAGCGCCGCGCATAGTTCTCCGGCACCTTGAGCGCCGTGTACTTCGGCGTCGCAAATGCACCGAAGCGCGCGACGTCCATCGACAATATGTCCTGGCCTGGGTCGCCCTCCGCCATCCAGCGCGACAGCACGAGACCGATGCCGCCGCCCTGGCTGAAGCCGGCCATGACGCCGCAGGCGACCCAGAAATTTCGCAAGCCGCGCACCGGCCCAACGAGCGGGTTGCCGTCGGGCGCGAACGTGAACGGCCCGTTGATCGCCTTGCGTATACCGGCGCGGCCGAGCGCTGGAAAATGCTCGAAGCCGACCTCGAAATACGGGGCGAGCCGCTCGAACTCGTCCGGCAGAAGCTGCATCGAAAAGTCGTCGGGCGTGCGCACCGGCGACCAGACTTTACCGTGCGGTTCGTAAGTGCCGATCAACGCACCGCCGCGCTCCTGGCGCAGGTAAATTTCGCCGGCGTAGTCGGTCGTATTGACGATCTCGTGTTTGCGGCCCTGCAGTTCCGGGATGTCCTCGGTCAGCAGGTAGTGATGCTCCATCGCCAGCACCGGTAATTCGATGCCGACCATGTGGCCGATCTCGCGTGCCCACAATCCGGCACAGTTGATGACGTGTTCCGCGTGCACCGTGCCTTTGTCGGTGACCACGGTCCAGCTACCGTCGGGACGCTGCTGCAGTTCGATCACGCGCGTGAAGCGCTCCACCGACGCCCCGAGCACGCGCGCTGCCTTGACGTAGGCGTGCGTCGTTCCTGACGGATCGCAGTGGCCCCCATCGGCCCGCCACAGCGCGCCGATGAAATGCCGCGGGTCGATCAGCGGGTTCAGGTCGACGGCCTGTTCGAGCGTGATCATCTCGGTCTCCATGCCGAGATAACGTGCGCGTGAGCAGATCAGCTTCAGGCTGTCGAGTTCGCCCTGGGTCGCCGCCAGCATCAGGCCACCGTTCGGATGCAATCCGCACGACTGCCCGGACAATGCCTCGATCTCGCGGTACAGGTCGATCGTGTATTTCTGCAACCGCGAGATATTCGCCTCGCCGTTGAACGTGTGCATGCCGCCGGCCGCGTGCCAGGTCGAGCCGGAGGTCAGCTCGCTCTTCTCGAGCAGCAGTACGTCGGTCCAGCCAATCTTTGCGAGGTGATAAAGCGTGCTGGCACCGACGACGCCGCCACCGATGACGACGGCCCTTGCGGAAGCCTTCATGTAAGTTCAATTCTCCGGACGATCGGCGAGCACTGCGGGCGCATGTGACCACGCGTACCCTGTATTTACAAGACTATCACCGGCGCGCCGGGGCCTCTGGCCAGGTGCGGCTTGACGAGTCCGGTGAGTCCCGCCACCGTGCCGTGGTCGTGGGCATGTCGACGCGGCGGAGGAACCTGTTGGCGCAACTCATCAAAGCCCTGTTCCTGGCGACGACGCTGCTGTTGATAAGCACCGGCACGGCGTCGGCCGAGCCCGTGGTCGTTTCGTCGAAGCTGTCCACGGAGTCGGCAATGCTCGGCCAGATGATCCGCCTGCTGCTCGAATCCCACGGTATTCCAACTGAGGACCGTATGACGCTCGGCGCGACACCCGTCGTGCGCAAGGCATTGCTGACGGGAGAAATCGATCTTTACATCGAGTACACCGGGAATGCCGGCTTCTTCTTCAACCGTGCGTCCGATCCCGTCTGGAAGGACCTCGAGGCTGGCTACCGACTAGGCGCACAGCTCGACTATGCCGCCAACCGCATCGTCTGGCTGACGCCGGCGCAGGCAAGTAACTCCTGGGCACTTGCCGTGCGCCGCGATGTCGCACGCAAGCATCGCCTCGCAACCATGAGCGACTTCGCACGCTGGGTGCGAGAGGGCGGCAGGGTCGTGCTCGCCTGTTCGGCGGAGTTCGCGAACGCCGGTACGCTGCAATCCCTCGAGCACACCTACGGCTTTCACCTCGAGCCCCACCAGAAGATCGTGCTGGCCGGCGGCGAGACGGCAGCGACGATCGGCGCGGCCGCGGCGCGCACGAACCGCGCGAACACGGCGATGGTGTACGGTACCGACGGCGGCATCGTTGCAGCCGACCTCGTGCTGCTGGAAGACGACAAGCGTGACCAGCCGGTCTATGCTCCGGTGCCGATCGTCCGTGACGCCGTGTTGCAAGCTCATCCAGGGATTGCCGGCATCGTCCGGCCGCTGATGCAGAGCTTCACGCGCGACTCACTGCAGGCACTCAACGCACGCGTGCAGATCGACGGCGAGGCGCCCGAGGCCGTGGCTGCGGACTACCTGCGCACCAAGGGCTTCTTGCACTAGCCACTTCGAGCACGTGCCAAGCCGGGGAGACGGACGAATTGCGACGTATCGATGGTCTGGGAGTCGTGTTGAGTGTCATGGGCGGTGCGGCGCTCGCGTTCCTGCCATTCGTCGTATTCAAGCCAAACCGCATCGTTCCCGGTGAGCCACGCGCGCTGCTCGACGTGCTGCCGCTCCCGACGGTGCTGGGATTCCACGCCGCATTGATCCTGGCTGTCGCGACCGCGCTGTTCGTTACGAGCCCGCGCTTGCGGTTATGCGTAGGGCTCGCTGGCCTCGCCGTCGTCGCGGCCGTCGTCGGTGCGGCCGCAGATGCGCTGACACCGCCGGGCAATCACGTGGTGCGCGTCGCGCCTGGCGGCGCCTTCTGGGTGCTCGCAATCGCGCTGGGCCTGCTCGCAACCGACGCATTGACGCGCCTGCGACTCGGACCCTTACTGCGCGTAGCCTGCCTGATCGCTTTCATCGGCGTAGTCATCTCGGCGCTCGCGTCGGGCTTCTTCGACGATCTCTCGATCATGCGCGAATACGCTGTTAACGCGACGCGCTTTGCACGCGAAGCCGGACAGCACACCGCGTTGGCACTCGGGTCGCTCACGGCCGCCGTTCTCGTAGCGCTGCCGCTCGGAATTTTCTGTCACCGGCAACCGCGGCTGCGGCCCGCACTTCTCGGCGCGCTCAATTTCGTACAGACGATCCCGTCGATCGCCCTGTTCGGCATCCTGATGGCGCCCCTGGGAGCGCTCGCCGCTGCGCTGCCCGCTCTGGCCGCGATCGGTGTGCGCGGCATCGGCACCGCCCCGGCCGTGATCGCGTTGTTCCTGTATTCGCTGTTGCCGATCGTCGCCAACACGGTCGTCGGGTTGGCGCGAGTCGCGCCAGCCACGGTCGACGCTGCCCATGGCATGGGGCTGACCGCGTGGCAGACGTTGCGCCAGGTCGAGTTGCCGTTGGCCCTGCCGACGATACTGACGGGAGTCCGCATCGTGCTCGTGCAGAACATCGGCCTGGTCACGATCGCCGCACTGATCGGCGCCGGCGGTTTCGGGGCGTTCGTGTTCCAGGGAATCGGCCAGACGGCGATCGATCTCGTACTGCTGGGCGCAATCCCAACGGTGGCGCTCGCGTTTTCTGCGTCGGTCGTGCTCGACTCGCTGATCGACCTGACGCGCCGGGTAGCGCAATGATAACCATCGAGAATCTCACCAAGCAGTATGGCGAATCGAAGGTCGTCGACGACGTGTCGATGGTCGTCGAGCCACGCACGATGACGACGATCGTCGGCACGTCGGGCTCGGGCAAATCGACGTTGCTGCGGATGATCAACCGCCTGGTCGAGCCAACCTCGGGGCGCGTGCTGATCGATGGCATCGACACCGCGGCCGAGCCGGCCCACATGCTGCGCCGCCGGATCGGCTACGCGATCCAGGGCCTCGGCCTCTTCCCGCACCGCACGGTCGCCGAAAACATCGGTATCGTGCCGCGCCTGCTCGGCTGGGACGCCGCGCGCGCGAAGGCTCGCGTCGATGAACTGCTCGAATTATTTCAGCTGGAGCCCTCGGCTTACGCTGCGAAGTTTCCGCACGAGCTTTCCGGGGGACAGCAGCAGCGAGTGGGAGTAGCGCGCGCGCTCGCGGCCAAGCCGAACATTTTGCTCATGGACGAGCCCTTTGGCGCACTCGATCCGATCATCCGCGGCAAGGCGCAGGATGACCTGCTTCACATACAGCGAAAATTCGGCACGACGGTCGTTCTCGTCACGCACGATATCGACGAGGCCTTTCGCCTCGGCGACCGCGTCGCCGTCATGAGCCATGGGCGCCTGCTGCAGTACGACCGGCCGACGCAGTTGATCACCCACCCCGCCGATGCGTTCGTATCGCAGTTGATCGGAACGGCCGACAGATCGTTGCGACTGCTGTCGTTGACGACGGCAGGTGCACTGGCGGAACCCGGCACCGCCGACGGTCCCGTCGTGCCGGTCACGGCCTCCCTGCGCGAGGTGCTCGCTGAACTCGTCTGGAAAGGCGTGGCGGAAGCCACGGTCGTCGGGCCCGACGGCCAGGGCGTCGGGCGGATCACGCTGGGATCGATACTTGCGCACGGTCGGCAGGCGTCATGAGCCGGGTGGCGCTGATAAGCCGACTGGCAATGCTGGCCCTGCTGGTCGCGTTCCTGACCGTACCGCAGCGCTTCGCGCCGCTCTTTGCCCCGTTGAACGAGTACGGTGCGCCGGCCATCTACGACCAGGGCGATCTGCTGCAACTGGCACTCGCCCACCTGGGGACGGTCCTGCTCGCGGCAGCGGCCAGCACGCTCGTCGCCATCGCGCTCGGCATCTTCGTGACGCGCCCGGCCGGCGCGCAATTCCTGCCGCTGTCGCGCACGCTGGTCAACGTGGGGCAGACATTCCCGCCGGTCGCCGTACTGGCCGTGGCCGTGCCGCTCGTCGGCTTCGGCCAGGCGCCGACGCTGATCGCCCTGTTCGCGTATGGCCTGTTACCGATCTTCGAGAACACGATCGCCGGTCTCGAGAGTTGTCCGGCGCCCGTGCTCGAGGCCGCCGACGGGATGGGCATGAGTGCCGGCCAGCGCCTGCGGTCGGTCGAACTGCCGTTGGCTATGCCATTGATTATGGAGGGCGTGCGCCTCTCGCTCGTGATCAACGTCGGCACGGCCACGATCGGTTCGACCGTTGCGGCAAAAGGCATCGGGGAAGTCATCATCGCCGGGCTGCTGTCGAACAATACGGCGTTCGTGCTGCAGGGCGGACTGGTGACCGGGCTGCTGGCAATTTCTCTGTATGACGGCATGAAACTTCTCGAGCGGCGATTCGTGCCGGGAGCGCCCCGTACGTCGTCCTGAAATCGGGCTGTGCGCCGCGTAGCAAAAAACGAAGCCGTTTCGGTTCGAAACGACCGACACATATAGCGCAAACGGCCCGTTGCGTTAGAATCGGCGGCATGCAGCGCATGCGCCAATTCCCTTGAGTACCGCGAGCTCAACCGCGACGGAAGCCTCGCGCGGAACCGTGGGTGCGGTTGTGCGCTTGCCGGTCGTGGAGTGGCCGACACTGGCGTTGCTCGTGGTCGTGTACGGTGGTTGGCTGGCGCTCACCCAGGCTTACGGCGAATGGCCTCTCTGGCTGCTCGCGCCGTGCATGGCACTGCTTCTCACGCTGCACAGCTCACTGCAGCACGAGGTGCTGCATGGCCACCCGACGCGATGGGCTGCGTTCAACCGCCTGTGCGCCATCGTGCCGTTGTCGCTGTGGTTACCCTACGACCGGTATCGGCGTTCGCACCTGCGCCATCACATCAACGACCGGCTGACTGATCCAATCGACGACCCCGAGTCGTGCTACATGTCTCCCGAAGCGTGGCGGAAACTACCGGCGCCCGCACGCTGGCTGATCCAGGTGCAGCAGACTCTTGCCGGAAGGGTCGTGCTTGGGCCCTGGTGGCAAGCCTCCGTCTTTCTCGCGCGCGAAGTCAGGGCGTTGAAGGGCAACGAGCCAGGTGCGCGGATGGCCTGGATCCAGCATCTGCTCTGGTGCGTGCCGGTCGTGCTCTGGGTCACGGTCGTCTGCGGCATGCCCCTCTGGTTGTACGTCGTCGCCATGGTCATGCCGGGCACCGGTGTCCTGCTCATTCGCTCGTTCGCCGAGCATCGGGCGCGACCCGGCATGCTCGAGCGCACGGCGATCGTCGAACGTTCATGGGTGCTTGGGCCTTTATTCCTGTTCAACAATCTTCACTCGCTGCACCACGAAGAGCCGCTGCTGCCCTGGTACCGTTACAACGCGCGCTATCGCAACGTGCGCACGCGCCTCCTCGCGGAGAACGCCGGGCTCGTTTACTCGAGCTACATCGATGTCGCGCGCCGCTTCCTGCTGTGGCCGCATGACCATGTCGAACACCCGACGGGTCGGGTACCGTCGCGGCGCGTGGCGCAAGGCGGCAGCGTGGCGGTGGACTAGGAGACCAAGGCTCGCGGATTGACGGCCCCGCGCCCAGGCATATCCTTGAGCCTGGCACCATGGAGGCCGTCGATGACCAAGAAGATCGACCTGAGCACCGTTCCGGCCGTGGTCGGGTCCGGATATCCCGCGCCATTCCATTTGCCCTGCAGTGCGCGGTCTCGACAGCGCCTGGGTGACGCTGCCGGCCTCACGCAGTTCGGGGTCAACCTGACTCGCCTGCAGCCCGGCGCATGGTCCAGTCAACGTCATTGGCATACGGTCGAAGACGAGTTCATCTACGTCATCGAAGGCGAGGTCGTACTCGTGACCGACGACGGCGAGGAGATCCTGCATCCCGGCGATTGCGCCGGGTTCAAAGCTGGCCAACCCAATGGACATCACCTGCAGAATCGAACCGCGGCAGACGTCGTGGTGCTCGAGGTCGGTACGCGTCGTCCAGACGAGGACGAGACGTTTTACCCGGACGTCGATCTGCATGCGCGCAAGGGCGACCTCGGGTATGCGCGACGTGACGGAACGCCGTACTGACGACGACGCCATTGAATGCCACTGCCGGGCCAGGAGTCGAAACGCAGGCAGCGGGTAGCGGCGCGTGAATCCGCCCGTCGCAATGCTTACTGCATCCTGGGCAGCACCGTCAGGACCCGGATGATGAACGCGTGGAATTCAGTCAGGTATTTGCGCAGGAACTCCGCGGTCGACTCATCCGTGACCTGGCTATCGTCGTTGATCATCCCTGGCTTGAACTGGATGTAGGCTTCCGGTGAATTCATCTGCGGCGAGTTGCAGAAGCTCAGGATGCTGCGCAGATGCTGTTGCGCAACGGCCGTACCGATCGCACCGGGTGAAGTGCCAATGACGGCGGACGGCTTGCGAGTAAACGCATTCTTGCCATAGGGCCGGCTGGCCCAGTCAATCGCATTCTTGAGCGCGCCCGGGATCGACCGGTTGTACTCCGGTGTGACGAACAGCACCGCATCGACATCCGCAATCGCCTGCTTGAATGCACGCGCCGACGATGGAAAATCGGCGTCGTAGTCGTAGCTGTACAGCGGCAGATCCTTGAACGGGATTTCCACCAGCATCAGACCGGGCGGCGCCAGTTTTCCCAGTGCCTGCGCAAGCTTGCGGTTGATGGAGCCAGTGGCGAGACTGCCGACGATGTAGCCAACCTTGTAGGTGTCCATGTAAACGGCCCGCGTCGAAGCTGAAGTAAGGCCGGGCGAAGCTTCACTTGCTGTCCCGGTCGGAATCGCCTGGCACGGCACGCTCCACCGAATCCGCAATGCGCTCAAAGGCATCTCGAGTCGCTGCGCGTGCCTCGTGCCAGTTCAATCGCGAGTCTCCGCGCGAATGGTCCCAGTCGCGGGAGAATTCGTGCTCGACTTCGTCGAATCGCCGCCCGTGATACTCCGCGTAGCGTTGGTAACCGAGGCGATAGGCTGGCCGATAGTCATCCCAGTTGTATTGCGGATCCGTCGCGTACGGGCGCGTTGGAAATTCGTTCTGCCAGTAGTCGTCCTCGTGCGCCGGGTTGATGCGCTCCGCAAGCGCCTTGCCCGTGATTCCGCCGAGTACGGAGCCGGCGACGACACCGACCAAAGCGCCCGCGGCAGTGCCGAGCGGGCCTCCGGCAATCGTGCCGGTAGCGGCCCCCACAAACGCTGCACCTGCCAAGCCACCGGCGGTGCCGCCGGCGACGGCTCCACCCGCGATGCCGCCAAGGTGATCTTCGGGTTGCCCCGTCCGTGGATCGCGATCGAGATCGCGACCGGTGCGTCGATTCGATTCAGCCATGACGTTCTCCTGCGCCGATGCGTCGCGCGCGTAGGGACAAGCTGGCGTTTTAGAACGCGAGATGCGCGCGGTATGTAGGAACCGGGGACGGCAGGGCCTTCGCGCGCGCTTGCATGAATGTGCGGCGCGATCGCCTGCTGAGCGCCTGCACGTTGTGGATTGTGCGCGGGCCGCTACTACGGCTCACTATGGGTAATGGAACCCGTGGTTGCACCGGATGCCCGTTGATCTCCACCGCCTTGCTGCTCGGCCTGCTCGCCACCGGCTGCGCGGATTCGTCGGGTGCTTTCGACGCAACGAACCTGGCGCCTGAGGCCGCCAGGATTCAGACCGCTGATCCCGGCGAGCCGGCGGCGGTGGCCGGGATAACCGAGGCGCACAACCGCGTGCGTGCGCGCCTGGGCGTGCCGCCCTTGCGCTGGAACCCGGCACTGGCTGCGACGGCCCGGCGCTGGGCGAACGCCTGCGTCGATGTCGTCGCGCCGCGCGGGATGATCGACCACAGCCCGATTACCGATGAGGCTGATGCCGGACCGATCGGCGAGAACATTTTTGCCACGACCGCGGCCGTCGTAGATCCGCGCGTCGCCGTCGAAGATTGGGCATCCGAAGCGTCTTATTACGACCATGACCGCAACGTCTGCTCCGGAGGCGCCTGTGGTCACTACACGCAACTGGTCTGGAGCACGACCCGCGAAGTCGGGTGCGGCGTCGGTTCCTGCCCGAATCTGAAGTTTCGCTCCACGCTGGTCTGCAACTACGCTCCGGCCGGAAACTGGATTGGCGAGCGGCCTTATCCGTGATCGCTTGCCGACCTATTGGCTAGGCGGGGTATGGATATCCCGCCGCCTTAGCGGCGCTGTCCCAGTCGAGCGTCCGCGCATAGTCGCCAAGGTCTACCGGTGCAAAGCCTTCGATCATGAGGGGCTCGGCAAACGACGCGAACCAGCGCTGTTCCGACGCAGTGGCGAAGGCGTCACGTAGCGCGGCAACCGCCGGCCCCGGAGTCGCGGCGGAAGTCACGAACGCCGGCAGCGTCGCGGGTTCGGTCGATGCCAGCACACGGATCCCGGAGGTCAACTCGGGCTGGTGCCGGGCGATCAGCAAGTGCCAGTACGAATCCAGTGGCCCGACATCGATGCGTCCTTCGCGGACCGCGTCGAGCACGTTTCGTGCCGTGACGAGGTTGGGTGTCATCGAGCGGTACAGCGAGGGCCGCGCAGCATTCCGGAACCGCAGCAGGTGATGCCGGAATGCATTGAACCCGGAATGGGAGTGCTCGACTGTCCAGCCCGAGCGGCCGCCGAAAGTGTCCTCCAGCGTGCGATAAGTTGCGTCCGCGCGCACGATCAGGTCTGAGCGGTAGCGAGCCTTGCCGGCGGACCACGCCGCGTGCGGCACTGGCGCCGCGAGAGGCGTGACGGTCGCCAGCCCGAGCGCCAGCGGATAGCCGCACATGAACACACAGCCGAGGTCCTGGCGTGCCCAGAGTGTCTCGAGCGGCTGCGGCGCCGGATACGACACGTAATGCATTGGTACACCCGCCGTTGTCGTGATGCGCTCGAGCAGCCCCTGCCAGGCTGCCTCGACCGCGGGCGTCACGGCGTACATGCGCGCATTCATGATCGGCGTATTCATGCCAGCGGTTCTCGCTGCAACGGCGGTACCGTCAAGGCGCCGCGCCGCCGAGTTCGTCCGCCCGACGCGCGATGTAGTCGTCGACGGCTTCGCGCACGGCCGGGTCGAGCGGTGGCGGTGACGACTCGGCCAGTAGGCGCTTCCAAATGTCGGTCGCACGGTGTGTCGCGTCGCGTGCGCCCGCCTCGGTCCAGCTTTCGAAGTTCGACCAGTCCGACAGCAGCGGACGGTAAAACGCCGTCTCGTACCGGGCCAGCGTGTGTGCCGTGCCAAAAAAATGTCCGCCCGGCGGTACGCCCTTGATCGCCTCGACGGCAAGTTCGTCGTCACCGAAGTCTACGGGCTTCAGGATTTCGGCCCAGCTGCGCAGCAGCTCTGCATCCACGACGATCTTTTCCAGCGACGCGACCAGGCCACCCTCGAGCCAGCCGGCGGCGTGATTGATCAGGTGACTATGGCTCAGGATCGCGGCCTGCAGCGAGAATGCAGTTTCATACGTCGATTGCGCATCGACCGCCGGCGAAGCATTGACGGCACTCGTGCGGACGGGAATTCGCAGCCGGCGGCCTAGCTGAGCCGTCGCCAGCGCCGCGTGCACGTATTCCGGCGTGCCGAACGCCGGCGAGCCCGTGCGCATGTCCACGTTCGAGGTAAACCCGCCCATCACGCAGGGCGCACCGCGGCGCACGAGCTGGCAGAGCACGATGATCGCCAGGGCTTCAGCGGTCTGCTGCACGAGCGCCCCTGCCATCGTGATCGGCGCCATGGCACCCATCAGCGTGAACGGCGTGATCACGACGCACTGCCCGTGACGCGCCATCACCATGATGTTGTCGAGGATCTCCTCGTCGACGCGACGCGGCGAATTGACGTTCGTCACCGACATCAGCGTGGGCCGGGACGCGAGCGCTTCGATCGAGCAACCGTGCTCGATCGCAGAGAGCGCACACGCATCCTCGGCCTGGACGCCACCGACGCCGCGGGCCGCCCAGACAATGTCGGCACATTCGATGTGCGCGCGGTACGCCGCGAGGTGGCGGACCGAGACTGGAATATCGCAGGGTTCGACGACGATGCCGCCCTGCCAGTGCAGGATGCCAAGTGCCTGCGTCAGACGGAGGATGTCGCGGAAGGCCGCGATGTCGCCGTAGCGGCGCCCGCGCTCACGGTCGCCCGCGTTCGGCGCGCCGTTGACCGGGCCGAAGTTCACGACGTTGCCACCGACGTGCAGGTCGCGCGCCGGGTTGCGGGCGTGCAGCACGAAGCGCTCCGGCGCATGCGACAGCTGCGCAGCAACGATGTCCCGGCCGATGCGCACCAGTTGCGCGTCGTCGTCCACCAGTGCACCGGCCTCGCGGAAAATTTGGCGGGCGGCCGCGCTGCGGATCTCGAGACCCGCTTCCTCGAGTACTCGATAGGCAGCGACGAGTATCCGTTCCACCTGCTCCGTGCTCAGGATCTCCAGCGGCGACCACGGCACCGTCAGGCGCGGCAGCGGGTCGAGTGCGGGTCCCGTCGTGCGGGCACTGCGACCGGTGCCCCGGCGTCGCGAACGCGGCAGTATTTCACTCATCGTGACAGGCTGACTCATGTGTCCGGGCCGGCCCGGAGCGTGCATCATGGACCGCAGCATCGCCAGCGCAAAGTGCTGCATGCGATGATCGCGCGGCCTGATACACCTCGGCGCGCACGGCGATGGCGGGAAACACGATGACGTCCAGCTCGAGCCGATCCCCCGTTTTCGCACTGATCGCTGCCATGACGTTTCCCCTCGTCAGCCACGGCGCCGCGCAGCTGATCGTCGGACCGACCCCGATCGTCGATGGCGAAGCCGGCGCAGCGGGTGACATCACGCTCATGAACGAGAAGCTGGCTCTCGGGATCGCCGTTGCAAGCCCGGTGCCGTATGGCGTTCCGCGCGGGGCGATCATCGATGTGGCACCGGTCACCGACGGCACGCCGGGTCGGGATCGCGTCGTGTTCGCGGATTTCATCCCGAACAACTGGTCGGCATGGCCGAATACTTATCAGAAGATCGACGTGCTGGATCGCGGGCCGGACCAGGCTACGGTGCGGGCAACTCGCGACTGGGGCAAGGTCACGATCGTAACGACGTACGTGCTGCGTTCGAACGCCGATCGCGTCGAGATCAGTACGACGATGACGAACACCGGCACCACCGCACTCGCTGACCTGCTGTCCGGCCAGACGTTGTGGCCCAGCGCCGGCTATTTTTTCGGGGTGCCCGGACTCTTGACCTTGCAGGAAGGCAAAACGCAGGGTGCGCTCGCCGATCGTGTCGTGGCGTACGACGTGGACTGGACAATTGCGCTGCATGCGCCCTACCTGGATCACCTGGGGTCGAAGTCGAAGGACCTGTTCCGGCGGCACACACTGCAGCCCGGGGAATCGCGCCAATTCGAGGCATGGCTGCAAGTGGGGTCACGCGGCGATCTCGGCCCCGTGCTGGCCGCAGAAATCGAGCGCAAGCATCTCGACTCCGGTGTCGTGCACGGCGTGGTGCGATCGCGCGCGGGCACGACGGTCGACGAGCCGGTGATCGTGATCGAACAGCATGGCACGCCCTACGCCTGGAGCTTCGGTCGCGCTGGCAAATATGAAGTTCGGCTACCGGCGGGCGAATACAGCTTGTATGCAACTGCCAAGGGACATTCGCAGAGCGATCCCGTCCGCGTTCAGGTGCGCGCGGGCGCGGATACTGCGACTGATTTTCGCGGAGTCGAGCCTCCCGGCCGGATCGAGTTCACGGTCGTCGATTCGCGCACGCAACGTGCACTCGACGCCCGCATCGCCATCACCGCGGGCCAGCATCAGCTGGTCGAATTCCTCGGCCGCAATACTTTCTTCACGGAGCTGGAGCGCAAGGGCCGCGCGAACGTGATGCTCGCACCGGGCAACTATGGATTCGCGGTTACATCGGGCGGCGGTTTTCTCGCGCCGGCGCAGGATGTCAAAGTGGACGTACAGTCAGGCCAGGCGACGCAGTCCAATATCGCGATTGCGCCCATGTTCGAACCGACGGCATCAGGCTGGTATTCCGCAGACCTTCATCATCACGCCGACCAGGCCGAAGGCGTTACGCCGCCGGAGTATCTCGCGCGTTCGCAACTGGCCGCCGGCCTCGACCTGCTGTTCGTGAGCGACCACGATTCGACCGCCAACCACGTGCCACTGCAACGGATAGCCGATCGGCGCGGTGTTCCATTCATCGCGTCCCTGGAACTCTCGCCGTCCTGGGGACATTTCAATGCGTGGCCGCTGCAGCGCGGGCCAGCCACTCGCGATCGACACCGGCACCGCGACGATCGACGAAGTACTGGGAGAGGCGCGACGCCAGGGTGCGACCGTCGTGCAGTCGAACCATCCGTTCATCCCGTATGGATACCTCGCCAGTCTCGAGGCCGGTGTCGTGCCCGGCGGATTCAACCCGCACTTCGATCTCCTTGAAATCAACGCGGACGTGTCGAGCTACAACGAGAAAGTCGTGCACGCGCTCTGGGATTTCTGGAATGCGGGGCATCGCTACTACCTGAGCGGCGGCACGGACGTGCACGACGTCTGGAACCAGGAGTCGGGCCGCGTCCGTACGTTCGCGCACCTCGACGGTGAGCCCACCGCACAAAGTTTTGCGGCAGCGGTCAAGGGCGGGCGGGCGTACGTGACATACGGGCCGTTGATCATGCCGTCGGTGATGTTCGGCAGCGTCTTGAAGCTGAAACCGGACGAGCATTTCGTGCTGGCGTTCAAGCTGCAATCCGTCTCGGGACTCAAACAGGCCACCTTGATCGGCGCAGGCTCGGTGGTCGCGACGCAAACCTTTGCCGGTGCGCCGCGGGAGTCCGCCCTCGAGTTTCCGGTGACGGCCGGCCAGGCCAGCTGGTATTCGCTCGAAGTCGAGGACCAGTCCGGTCGCAAAGCCTATACCAACCCGATCTGGATCGACTGCGTAACGTATCCCCCGATCAGCAAGCCACGCTGAATCGTCGTATGGTCACTTCGGCGGGGTCGCGCCGGCCTTCAGCGTCAGCGCGATGAAGCCCATCGTCAGCACGCAGCAGGCGATCATCGCGATGAACACGCCGCCCCAGTCCCAGTGATCGGCGATCCAGCCGACACCGCTGCCCGCGATCGCGGAGCCGAAGGCGTAACCAAAAAATCCGGTGAATCCTGCCGCCGTTCCAGCGGCCTTTTTCGGCACCAGCTCGAGCGCATGCAGGCCGATCATCATGATCGGGCCATAGACGAAAAAGCCGATCATGATCAATGCGGCACAGTCGATCCACAGCGGTCCACTGCGATTGAGGCCGTAGGCGATCAATCCCAGCAGCGTCATCGACATGAACAGCAATGTCGCCGGGGCGCGGCGTCCGCGAAAGACCCGGTCGGACATCCATCCGCACAGGATCGTGCCGGGAATCGCCGCATACTCGAACAGGAACCACGCCGTGCTCGATTCCTGGAACGAAAACCCCTTCGCGGTCTCGAGATACGTCGGGATCCAGTTCTGCACTCCGTAGCGCACGAAGTAGACGAATGCGTTCGCAATAGCGATCGCCCACAACAGCTTGTTGTTGAGCACGTTCGCGAAAAAAATCTCCCGGAAACTCAATGATTTTTCCGCATGCGCGGAGTAATTGGCCGGCACGTCGTTGCGGTACACCTCGACCGGTGGCAGTCCGCAGGTCTGCGGCGAATCGCGTAGCAGCGCGAACACGACCACCGCAATCAACGCGGCGATCAGAGCATTGAAATAGAACTTCGCGCCCCAGTCGTCGAACAGCCAGACGCCCACCACTGCCAGCCCGGCTACGAGACCGCCGCCGACGTTGTGGGCCGTATTCCAGAGCGAAACCACGCGGCCGCGCTCATTCGCGCTGAACCAGTGCACCATGGTCTTGCCGCAAGGGGGCCAGCCCATTCCGTTGAACCAGCCATTCAACGACTGCAGCACGATGATCAGCGTCAGCGAGGCATAGATACCAGGGAAGAGCCCGAACGAAGCCGTCACGGTGGCCGAAAGCAACAGCCCCAGCGGCATGAACCAGCGTGGATTGCTGCGATCCGAGACGGAGCCCATCAGGAATTTCGAAACGCCGTACGCGATCGAGAGTCCCGTCATCGCGCTGCCGAGTTGCGCCTTCGAATATCCCGGGAACTCCCGCAGGATGTCCGGGATCGCAAGCGACAGGTTCATGCGTACCAGGTAGTACGCGGCGTAACCAATGTAGATCGCGACGAAGACCTGGCGTCGCAGACGCTTGTATTCGGCATCGGTCCGGTCGATCGGCTGGAAACTCACGCGTGCTATCCCGGGGTCGAGGCGAGCGGGCCCGGCCGGCCACCTTGGTGTTGTTCGCTCGTGGGCTATAGTACCGATCGGCAGTTCGTCGGGCACTGCCACTCGCGCGCGCATCGCGCGCGTCTGCGGCTGCAATAACCAACGGTGAATATCGGATGCAACGCACGGTACAGGGTTCCCTCGCGCTCAGCCTGCTGGCGGCAACCTGGGCGTTCGCGGCGGAGCCGCCGAGCCGGCCGTCAATGGATGCGCCGGAGCTGGCGAAACTGGGCAGTTTCGGCGTCGGCGTCAAAACGATGGTCCTGGTAGACCGAGACCAGGTCGACTTGTTCGCATTCGACGCCAAGACCGGCACCGCGCCGAAACGCGATCGAAAGCTGACGGTGGATGTCTGGTACCCCGCGCGTCCCGCGCCGGGCGCATCGCCCGAGACCTACTCGGCCAGCATGGATTCGGAGCCGCCGTCGCCGCCCGCAGCGTTCCAGGTGCCAGGGCTTGCCGTGCGCGACGCTCCGGCCGAGGCCGGGCGATTCCCGCTCGTGATCGTTGCGCATGGCTATGGCAACGTCACGGTCGCGATGAGCTGGCTGACCGAGAACCTGGCGTCCAAGGGTTACGTGGTTGCCGCGATCCGCCATGAGGACCACTACTTCGACCCGCTCGGACTGCCCAGCGCGTTGCTGCGGCGCCCGCTCGATATCGCTTTTGTCGCTCGCGAGTTGCAGGGGGCGTTCGGCAGTGCGGGCAACGTCGATCCAGCGCGCACCGCGTTGATCGGGTATTCGATGGGCGGCTACGGCGTGCTGACGGCCGGCGGAGCCGTGCTCGAGCCTGCTGGCCCCATGGCGGGCGTCGTTCCCGGTGGCATCCTTGCGCCTTACACGCGCGGCGGCGCATCGAGCGCTTCGATGCGAGCGCCCTCGATCAAGGCAGTCGTTGCGATGGCACCCGCGGGCGGAGCGCTCTCGGCATGGGGTGCGACCGGTCTCGAAGGCATCACGGCGCCGCTGCTGCTGATCGCCGGGGACAGGGACCTGACCGTCGATTACGCGAGCGGCGCACGCGCGTTCTTTGACATGGCGACGAACTCGAACAGATACCTGCTGACGTTTCACAACGGCGGCCACGCGCTCGGCCTCGGTCCGGCGCCACCGGAGATGCGCAAGACGCTCTGGGACCAGGACTGGTTCGAGGATCCGGTCTGGCGCAAGGATCGGATCGTCGGCGTGCAACTGCACTTCATCACCGCCTTCCTCGACCTTCACGTGAAAGGAGATGCGAGTCGCGGCGCCTTCATCGATGGTCTCGTCGTCGATTCGAGCAAAGGCGTATGGGCCGCGGCCCCCGGGACGCCCTGGAACGCCTTCAGCCCCGGCAGCGAGGGCATCACGCTTTGGAAGGGTTTCCAGCGGCGGCACGCCGAAGGCCTCAGCCTGATGCACCATGAAGCCAAAGCGTCGGCCCCGTGAAATTTATCAGTCGTGACTCGCGCTGGCGTGGACCGCTGCCGAATGAACTGGGCAGCATGTTCACTTCGCATTGCCTGCGGTCGCGACTCCGTCCGCGGCACAATCACGAAGTACTTCTTACCGGCGCTCGGCCTCTGCCGCAAGGTCGGTGCTCGCCTGGTCTTCGACCAGCAGCCGGGTTCGCTCGGGGGGAACCCCGAAATGGCGCAGCGTGTATTGCAGCATCGCGCGGGCCAGTTCCTGTTCGCCCATGATGATGCGTCCCGAGTGTTCCGCCCGCAGCCGCGCCAGTTCCTCGTGGCTGTGCGTGCGGACGACGATGTCAATGCCGGGGTTTCTCTCGCGAGCGATCTCGACTGCCCTTCGCGCCAGGAACGAATCGGGTGTTGCAACGATTAGCAGTCGGGCGTGATCGACGCCGGCCGCCTCCAGAAGTCCGGGTACCGACGCGTCGCCAAACACCACGCTCATGCCTTTCGCCCGCAAGTCCTCAAAGCGCGGACGATCCCGTTCGACGACCACGAACGGTAGCCTCTCGCTCTCGAGAATCGGCGTGATCGTGCCGCCGACGCGGCCGTGGCCGATGATGATCGCGTGACCCCGAAACTCCGCCGGTGAGGGCGCCGCACTTTCTTTCCCGACCGCCGGCGGGCGCTCGAGAAGAGCAAGGACTCTCGGTCTCGCGCGCAGCCAACGCTCGATCGCCGGCAAGGCGGCAAATGTGAACGGATTCAGCGTGATCGAGAACAACGCGCCGGCAAGGATCAGGTTGCGCGCTTCCACCGGCAACAGGTCCAATGCGATGCCGAGCGCGGCGAGGATGAACGAGAACTCGCCGATTTGCGCGAGGCTTGCGGAAACGGTCAGCGCTGTGCCGACCGGGTAGCGGAACAGCAACACGATTGCGAACGCAGCCAGCGACTTGCCGACGACGACGACGAAGATGACGCCGAGCACCGCGAGCGGCTGCTCCACGACGATTGACGGGTCGAACAGCATGCCCACGGAGACGAAGAACAGCACGGCGAAAGCGTCCTGCAACGGCAGCGAATCCTCGGCGGCCTTCTGGCTCAGCGGGGATTCGCTCAGGATCACGCCCGCGAAGAACGCGCCCAGAGCGAACGAGACCCCGAACAGGGCGGCGGACCCAGAGGCGATGCCGAGCGCGATCGCGAGCACCGACAACGTGAAGAGCTCGCGCGATCCGGTACGCGCGATCCTTTCCAGCGCCCACGGGACAACGCGCTTGCCGACGATCAAGGCTACCGCGACGAACAGGGCCACCTTGGCCAGCGTCAAGGCCAGCAGTATCCACGGATTGTGACCGGTTGAGGTTGAGCCCATTACGTCCGTCGAGGTGCCGCCGAAGGTCTCGGCGAGGGCTGGCAACAGGACGAGTGCGAGCACCATCGTGAGGTCTTCGACGATCAGCCAGCCGACGGCGATCCGACCTTCGGGAGACTCGAGCTTGTGCAGCTGTTCCAGCGCACGCAGCAGAACGACCGTGCTGGCGACGGAAAGGGCGAGTCCAAACGTGAGGCCGGCCGCCAGCGACCAGCCCCAGATGTGCGCGAGCAACGCGCCTATCAACGTCGCGGTCAATATCTGTGCAATGGCGCCCGGAATCGCGATGCGGCGCACCGCCATCAGGTCCTTGATCGAGAAATGCAGGCCGACACCGAACATCAGGAGGATCACGCCGATCTCGGCGAGCTGGCCAGCCATCCCGACGTCGCCCACAAAGCCGGGAGTGTGCGGACCCATCAGCACACCCGCAATCAGATAGCCGACCAGCGGCGGCAAGCCGGCACGTGCCGCGAGGTAACCAAATCCGAATGCCAGGACGAAGGCTGCGGCGATGGTTGTGATCAGTGTCGTGTCGTGCGGCACCTCATCGAACCTCGCGTAGTGTCTGAGCTGTCGGCACAAGGGTACCGCAGGTGCAGTGCACGGTCGAAAGGACGCCGCACGCATGCGTCCGGTCTTGCAAAGCCCGGTCAACCCGTGTGCGATACGATACTTGACAGCACCGGCGACAGACGACGGCTGCATGCAGCCTCCTCCGCTACCGGACTTCGCCATACAGGGAGAGAGGCGTGCACTTTGAAACTCAACTGCATCAGTTTTTCCGGGGTGTTCTTGTGGCGGGCGCGATGATGACCAGTTCTTCGGTGCTGGCCGGAACCGGCAGTTACAACGACCTGATCGTGCTGTTCCAGGACTGGCGCGCTTTCGAGCGCCCTGCCCTGCGCGCCGGCGCGCCGGATTACACGGCCGCGACGATGCAGCGCAAGCACGACGAACTGCGGGGATACCAAGCGCGGCTGGCAGCACTCGACAGCAGCACATGGCCGCTCGAGCAGCGCATCGATTACGAACTGGTCAGGGCCCAGATGAATGGGCTCGATTTCGACATCCGGGTATTGAAGCCCTGGGCGCGCGACCCGGCGTTTTACCTGTCGGTCTGGACCGAGCAGAGCGACACACCGGAGCACGAAGGGCCCGCGCACCATGCACTCGTCGAACTATGGACCTACGAATTTCCGCTCGTACCTGACGGCCGAGAAGAAACTGACTCTCGAATTGCTGACGATCCCGCCGTTGCTCGAACAGGCGCGACTCAACTTGACCGGCAATGCGCGCGACCTGTGGCTCACCGGCACCGGCACGATGCAGGAGCAGGTTCGCAACCTCGAAAAGCTCGCGAAGCAGACGTCCGCATCCGGGCAGGAATTGCAGCGTGCGATTCGCTCAGCCACGCAAGCCACGCAGGAATTCGTTGCGTGGCTGGAGCAACAGGCGCCGGCGAAGACGGGACCGTCCGGCGTCGGCAAGGAGGCCTACACCTGGAGCCTGCAAAACGTGCACCTGATTCCGTTGACGTGGGACCAGGAAGTCATGCTGCTCGAGCGGGAGCTGGCCCGCGCGCATGCTTCCCTGAAACTCGAAGAGGAACGCAACCGTGGCCTGCCGGAACTGCGCGCCGACGCAAGCGCCGAAGAGCACGCGAAACACGCAAGCGACGCCGTTTCGAAATACATGACATTCCTGAAGGCGAGGAACGTCTTCGAGGTCGCGGATTATCTCGAGCCCGCGCTGCGTGCTCACATCGATCCCTATGTCCCGATCGAAACCCGCAATTTTTTCTCGATCGCGAGTCACTACGAGCCGATGACCCTGTATGCACACTTCCAGCACTGGTTCGACCACGCATGGATGAAGCATCTGCCGCACCCGAGCGCGATCCGGCGTGAGGCATGGCTCTACAACGTGTGGGACAGTCGTGCCGAAGGCATGGCGACGGCGATGGAGGAAATCATCCTGCACGCGGGCTACTACGATGACAATCCGCGCGCACGTGAGATCGTATGGATCATGCTCGCGCAACGTTGCGCCCGCGGTCTTGCCTCGCTATACGCGCAGGCAAACGAATTCGACATCAAGCAAGCCAAGGCCTTCCAGGTCGAGTGGACTCCGCGCGGCTGGATGCGGCCCGATCTCGACTTGCTGGGCTTCGAGCAGCAGCTCTACCTGCGGCAGCCGGGTTACGGCACGAGCTACGTCACCGGCAAGTACCTGATCGACGAAGTCATGAAGGACCGGGCGCAGCAACTCGGCAAGGAATTTTCGCTGCGACGCTTCTTCGACGAGTTCAATGGTGCGGGAATGATTCCTGTTTCGCTGATCCACTGGCAGATGACCGGTAAACCCCTGCCTGCGCCACTGCAAACGGTGCACCAGTCGCCCGCGCGCATGTAGGACAACGATGGCTTCGTCAGCGCGGCCGAGGCGTTAAAGTCCTGCGGCATACCACACGTGAACCAAGGAGCGAACGATGGCCAAGGACGGCGAAATCGTAGAGAAATTCTGGAAAGCCTTGCGGTCCGACATGACGGTGATGCTGGGCCTCGACGGCGTCGACGAAGGACATTCGCGGCCCATGACGGCGCAGATGGAAGGCACGTCGCCGCATGGACCCATCTGGTTCTTCTCGGCGAAGGACACTGAGCTGGTGCAGGCGCTTGGTGACCACCATCGTGGCGTGGCGCACTTCGCATCGAAGGGCCACGACCTGTTTGCGACGCTGCATGGCGTAATCCTGCTGGACGACGATCGTGCGACGATCGAACGCCTGTGGAGTCCGTTTGTCTCCGCCTGGTACGAGGGTGGCAAGGAAGATCCGAAACTTGCATTGTTGCGCTTCGAGCCCGAGAAGGCGCAGATCTGGCTCAACGAGAACAGCCTGTTCACCGGCTTCAAGTTGCTGATTGGCGCAGACCCGAAGAGTTCTTACCAGGACAAAGTCGCCCGCGTGAACCTCTCCTAGTCCAGGCAGGCGGCCACTTCCAGGTCGCGTTGTTCGAATTGCCTGCCGCCTCGAGCCGGGACCATCGCCGGAGGATTTACCTCGTCCGCTTCGCCGCTCCTGCCGCTTTTGGCCCCCGGTTTTCGGTATTATGCGCATGTATCGCAGAATTGGACCGGCCAATCGCAGGGGGACGCATGAGCACCGCAACCGAGCTGCCGACCCTGGAAGAAATACCGGACGCCGTCGGGTTCCCGCACAAAGTGATGCCGACGGGCTGGTTCCAGGTCGGCTGGTCGCACGACCTGAAACCTGGTGATGTCCGCCCGCTGAAGTATTTCAAGCAGCACCAGGTCATGTTTCGCACGCAGGCAGGCGAAGCCGTCGTGCTCTCGGCATTCTGCGCCCATTTTGGTGCGCACCTCGGGCACGGTGGCCGTGTCGATGGCTGCAACATCGTCTGCCCGTATCATGGCTGGGTCTGGGGTCCCGACGGCCACAACGTGCTGGTCCCTGCAGAGGGGGCACCCACGACGGCGCGTCGCCGCATCTACCGATACGACGTCGTCGAGACGAACGGCATCATCTGGGCCTGGCACGACGCGCTGCGCCGTAAACCGATGTGGGACGCACCGGAGGAGCGCCGGCACGAGCGTTCGTACCTGCCGGTCGGTGAGAAGACTTCGTATGGCTGGAAGAACGTGCACGTGCAGCCACAGTTCGTCGCCGAGAACGTCGTCGACATCGATCATTTGATCTACGTGCATCGCAACACGATGCTGCCGGTCGAGCGCTCCGAGGCAGAGTTTCCGGTCATGCATGACGATAGTCCGATTGCACGCGTGGACTACCCCTTGCCGGGCACGCTCAACTGGGTCAATGGCGTCGGCATCATCATCACGGAGTTCCCGGTGGATCCCGAGCGCCCCTGGCGCAAGCCCGCCGTGGTCTACAGTTGCCCGACACCCATCGATAACGATTTCAGCGACATCTTCGGTACCGTACTGGTCGAGCAGGACCAGACCGTCGATGGCGCCGACGCGGTCATACCCGTCGGCCGTGCGGCAAAGCGAGTGAAGGAACAATTCGAGCAGGCGCAGGTGGACTTTTTCATCTGGGACAACATGGTTTACATGCATCGGCCGGCCTATACGCGTCACGAGGGCAAGCTGTTCCTGCGCATGCGACGGTGGGCGAAGCAGTTTTATCCCGTGGTCGAGCCAGCCGGCGAAGCTCACGCCCCTGCAGCGAAAACTTGAACCAGTGAATCCATGACGCCCGCGCTGCCAGATTTTTTCCGGCTGCTCGAACAGCACCGGCATAGTTTTCCGGGCAAGCTTGCGGTCGTGCATGGCGAGTTGCGCCTCGACTATGCGCAGCTCCATGACCGGACCACCCGGTGCGCGACCGCTTTACAGAGGCGCGGCGTCGGACCCGGCGCCCGCGTGCTCTGGCTCGGGCAGAACTCTCACGTACTCATCGAGTTGCTTGCCGCGTGCAGCCGTCTCGGCGCGATGCTTTGCTGCGCAAACTGGCGTCAGTCGACCGATGAACTGGCGTTCGTGCTGCGCGACTTCGCTCCACACCTCGTGGTCTGGCAGCAGATGGAAATTGGCGCGGCCGTTGCCAGCGCTCGCGCAGCGGTCCCCGAAACCACCCCGCACTGGTACGCCGTCGATAGCGACGATGAACACTCCTACGAGCACCTCATTGCGCATGAGGGTCGCGCGAGTGCCCTGTCGATCCGGGAGGCATCTGCGGACCATGACGACGCACTGCTGGTGCTGTACACGGCGGCGTTCGAAGGCAGGCCGAACGGTGCGATGTTGTCCGGTCCCGGGCTATTTCTGCAGGCCATGGTGCACGCGCACGCGCTGGAGCTCACGCACCGCAGCGTAATGCTGGTCAGCTCGCCGCTGTTCCACATCCTCGGCTGGCTCGACCTGCTACCGGCCCTGTTGCAGGGTGCGACGATCCTGATTGCGCGACGCTCCGAGCCTGACGAGTTGCTGCGGCTGATCGCTGCCGAGCGTGCGACGAACGGCACGATTCATCCACCGACTGCCCAGGCGATCGCCGCATTGAATTCCGACGGCAAGTTCGACCTCTCGACATTTCGCAGCGCGCTGCGCATGCCGGGATGGGCGCAGATGACGAGCCCGGGGCCGGGAATCGGCGGCTATGGCCAGACCGAAGTTGCGGGGCCCGTGGTCGTCGGCGCTTATGCGGGCCAGGGCAGTACGCCCTTTTGCGGCCGCCCGTCGCCGATCGCGGAGATTCGCATCGTCGATGACGCAAACGCCGATGTCGCTGCGGGCGAGACGGGCGAGATTCTGGTGCGCGGCGCGACGGCAGGCCTCGGCTATTGGAACCGCCCCGAACTGAATGCGGCCCGACGCGCCCCCGAGGGTTGGTGGCGTACGCGCGATCTCGGACGTCGCGACGCGGATGGCACGATCAGTTTTGTGGGCGCCAAGACGCGTTTCGTCAAGACCGGCGGCGAGAACGTCTACCCGGCCGAAGTCGAGGCCGCCTTGCTGTCGCACCCGGATGTGCAACGCGCGGCGATCATCGGCACGCCCGATCCCAAATGGGCGCAACTCGTCACGGCCGTGATCGTGCGCCGGCCGGGGACGACGGTGACGGCAGACGAAATCTCCGCGCACGTGCGTGCGAAGCTCGCAGCGTACAAAGTGCCGCGTATCGTGCACTTTGCGGACGACCTGCCGATGACGGCCGTGGGTGGCGCCGTCGACTACGGCGCGCTCGATGCTCGCTTTGGCGGCGGCAACTATCCTGGACAGGGCCCGCGCACCGCGACGACCATCGGCGCCGGGGCCTGAGCAACGGCCTTACGTCGTTGGCGCGAACTCGCGCTGCAAGAGTGCCTTGAGCTGTACCCGATCCGCCTTGCCGGAGACGGCATTCAACGGCAACTCGCGCAGAGTAAGGATTCCGTCGAGGCGCAGGCCGTCCATACGGGCGGCAAGATGCTCGTTGAGTTCGGCCGGCGATGGCGCCGCGTCAGCGCCGAGCAGCACGGCCGCGCACAACAGCCTATGCCCATTGGCCCCTTCGATCTGCATGACGACGGCGGTGCGCACGCTGGGATGCTCGGCCATGCGACCTTCGATTTCCCGCGGGTAGAACGTGCGTCCGTCGCGCTCGATCGCGAAAGCGCTGCGGTCCGCGAGGTGCACGAAACCGCGGGCGTCGCGAAACCCGATGTCGCCGTTCAGCACCGCACCGTCTACGATCGTCTCGCGCGTTTTCTCGGGCAAGCCGACGTACCCGAGCATGGCTGCCGGGCTGCGGATGGCGATGCGCCCGATCTCGTTGGCCGGCAACACGGTACCGTCGGGAGCGAGCACGTCAATGACCGTGCCATGCAGCGGACGTCCCATCGAACCGAGCACGTCGGGATCCTCCGGGTCGTGGTCCTGCGGGCGCAAAACGGCAGCAGGCCCGGCTTCCATGGCGCCATACGCCTGCGCGAACACGCGTCCGAAACGGGCGATGAGGTCGCGCAGTCGCGGCGCCGTCATCGACTCGCCGCCGTAGAAGAAAAGTTCGACCTGGCCACGCAGCCAGGCCGTGTCGTCGCGCCCGAGCAGTACGTAGAGCAACTGTGTGGGCAGGAACAGCACGTTGGCTCGTTCCGCACGCGCCGCAAGCAGCATCGGTTCCAGGTCGAACGTGGGCCGCGTCACGACCGTGCCACCCAGCAGCAGCGTCGGGATCATCTGCATCGCGACGATCGTGGTATGCGTGGTGCAGAGCACCGTCACCGGTCGCTGCGGATAGTCGAGTGACGCGAGCAGCATCAATGCCTGCGCGCTCGGCACACCGGGCGCAAACGCCGCTGCCTTCGGCAAGCCCGTGGAGCCGCTCGTGTAGGCAATCACCGCTGCACCAGGATTGGACCGCGCTTGTAATGGCGCGGGTGTCGTGGACTGCGCTAGCTCCTTGAAATCCTCGAGACCTGCGCCCGGTCCGAAACCAAGCTTTCGTCCCGGCAACCGCTGCAGCGCGTCCGCGAGCTTGTCACCGAAGTCGTTCGGCGCAACGATGATCGTGCCGATAGAGGCTTGCCGGACACGATGATCGAGCGCGTCGACCGGCAACTGCGGCGCGAGCTCGACGGTCTGCAGGCCTGCAATCTGCGCGGCCACGTATAGCGCGATGTAGTCGGCGCCGTTGTTCAGCGCGAGCCCGAGCGGATCGCCTGGACGCAGCCCCAGTTCGTCGAAGCCGCCAATCAAGCGGGCCACCCAATCCGCGAGGTCCGCGTAGCTCAGCCGTCGCTCGCCATCGACCAACGCGACCCCGGCCGAGTAATTGCGGAAGACCTCGACGTACAACTGGCCGATCGGCGGAAAAAAGGAATGCATTGAACGCGTCGCTTCAGTGACCGATCCGGCGCCGCAAAGTGACGGACCGCTGCGCACCTGTCAACGACGCGAAGCGGTCGTCCACTAGGTGCCGTAATAGCTTTTCCAGGTCGGCAGCTGCTCGGGCCAATCGGCCGCGACCGCCTGGTCGTAGGCGCGCATGCGTTTGTCGATGCCCGCGCCAAACGCATCGAGGTATTCCGCGGTGGGCACGTAGTACATGAACGTCAGCACGCGCTCGCTGAAGCGCCATTGGCCAGCATCGCGCCGGTACCGGTCGAGGTAGCGAATGGCAGTCAGCATCGGTTGGCCCTTGCGTTGCATCTCGGCATGCGAGAGCACGATGCCGCTGGCTTCGTCCGGGTTCGTCTTCGGTGAACCGCACGATCCGGTCGTGCGTGACGTGATTACTGGGACCGAGCACGGTAAAGCGACCGATGAACATTCGCACGATGGCATCCCGGCCAGTGGCGTTCATTACACCATCCAGCGAGCGGACCACGGCGTCGGCGCTGAACAGGCCGGGAATTGCGGCTACGTCGCGGTCGTCCATCGTCAGGCAATACCGCGTGACGAGTTCGCCGATCTCCGTGCGGTCTTCGAGGCGTCGCAGCCGAGTTTCAAGCGCATCGAACATTCCGGTCTCCCTGGACTTGGCGGGCCCAAACCTTCGCCGATGTAGACACTGTAGATTCAAGAATTCGAAAAAGAAACAGTACTGCCTGTTTGTTATTGCAAACACCGGTGCTAATCTCGCCCTTGGGCAGGGGAACACCGCGATGCGCAGACAATCCAGCAAGACGACGTCCAAGGCAAAGCCGCGGCCAGCCCGCGGGGTGGCAGCCACCCGGGCTGGCTCGACATCGATTCGCGCGAAGTCACTCGGCAAGCCAGACGCGCATTACAGCGAAGACCTGGCGAGCCTCCGGATCAGTGTCACCACCATCGGCGACGTACTGCTGAGTGCGGCTGACCGTTATCCCGATACGCCTGCGCTCGTGTTCCCAGACCCGCGAAATCACCTATGCCGAGCTCGCACGCAACGCGATGCGGCGTGCCCGCAGTCTCCAGGCCCTCGGCGTGCGACGAGGCGACCACGTCGGCATCCTCATGCACACGTGCGAAGAGTTCGTGGAGGTGCTGTTTGCGATCGCGTTCTGCGGCGGCGTCATTGTGCCCATCAACGCCCGCTACAAAGCCGGCGAACTGGCCTACGTGATCGAGAATGGCGACATCGTCACCGTTGTCACCACCGATTCGATCGCCGACTCCGTGAATTTTGTCGAGCGGCTGCGCAAGGCGCTGCCCGGGCTGGCACGCAGTCGCAACCCCCGACGCCTGAAGCTTGCGGCCTCCCCAAGATTGCGCAACGTCGTGTTGCTTGGCCAGACCAAGGCGCCGGGATTCGTTGAGCGACGCGGACTTCGAAGCGGCGGGCGCGGACGTCACGGATCTGCAAGTACACATTGCACGCGTCGCTGTGCGCGTGCGCGACGTCGGCCTGATGCTCTACACCTCCGGCACCACCGCCAACCCGAAAGGCTGCCTGATCACGCACGAGGCGATGGTGCGCAACAGCATTGCGCTTGGCCGGCATCGCTATCGGCTTACCCACGCGGACCGCATGTGGTCGCCGTTGCCGATGTTTCATATCGCCGCGGTGCTGCCGATGCTCGCCATATTCGACGTCGGCGGCACCTACCTGACCATGGGATTCTTCGATGCCGGCGTGGCGCTCGCCATGCTGGAGAAGTACAAGGTCACGGCGCTGTATCCGAGCTTCGTCACGATCATGCAGGGCCTCGTCTACCACCCGACGTTTGCCGACGACCGACCTGTCGAAGCGTCAGGCTCATGAACAGCAATTTCGCCGTGCAGCCGCCCGGTGTCGCTGAGCCGATCATGGCCGCGATGCCGCAGGCGTTGCAGGTCGGCAGCTTCGGCATGACGGAGGCAGCAGGCACCGTGTGCACGGGCGCCTGGGACGAACCCGAACACAGCGCATCACGCGGCTCGGTCGCCCGCTGCCGGGACTCGAAGTCCGCATCATCAATCCCGAAACCGGCCGCGACATGCAGACCGGCCTGCGCGGCGAGGTGCTCGTGCGCGGCTACTCGCTATTCGAGGGCTACTTACAAGGACCCGGAGAAAACCGCGCAGGCGCTCGATGCCGATGGCTGGTTCCACACCGGCGACATCGGCTCGCTCGACGAAGCCGGCACCGTCATGTTCCACGGCCGGTTCAAGGACATGCTGAAGGTCGGTGGCGAGAATGTCGCCGCGGCAGAAATTGAGGGCCTGCTGGGACGGCACCCGGCGGTCAAGTTGGCGCAGGTCGTCGGCATTCCCGACGCGAAGTACGTGGAGGTGCCCTGCCGCGTTCGTCGAACTGATGCCGGGCGAAGACGCCGAGCGAACGCGAGCTCATCGACTTCTGCCGCAAGGAGATCTGCGGGTTTCAAGGTGCCCCGCGTCGTGCGCTTCGTCGACGAATGGCCGATGTCGAGCAGCAAGATCCAGAAATTCCGGCTGCGCACCGCACTTGTCGACCGAACTCGGCCTGGACTTGAAGGCCTGCGAAGCAGCCGACAGGAGCACCCTGAATGACGTTTCGCTTTGGCCCCGTGATGCAGCTTGGATTCGTGGTGCCGGACATCGAACTCGCGATGCAGCACTGGCTGCAGAAAATCGGGCTCGGCCCGTTCCACCATCATCGAGGACGTGCAGCTACGCCGAAGCCTGGCATCGCGGCGTGCCGAGCCGACATCGACATGGCCGTCGCGCTCGCGCAATGGGGCGAAGTGCAGGTCGAACTGATCCACCAGCGCAACGATGCGCCCTCGATCTACACGGAGTTTCCGGGACGCAAGCTCGGCGGACTGCAGCACCTCGGCGTCATGACGCGCGACCTTGCCGCGCGATCTTGAGCGCTGCGCGGAGAAGGCATCGAGCCGGTGCAGTGGGGCGCGACCGGAGAACGGCATCCGCTTCGCGTATGTCGACACCGACGCGCAACCCGGCGGCATGATCGAATTGATCGAACATGGCCCGGCGATCGACGGCTTCTTCTGCGCTCGTGCGCGAAAGCGCACGCGACTGGGACGGCCGCGACCCCATACGGCGCTTCTGATGACGACTCACGCTGAACGGGCGGCCGCGCTCGCGCCGGTCCAGATCGCGTACCACGTGCCGGACCCGGCAGCCGCTGCCGAGCGGTACGCGCGCGAGCACGGCTGGGGACCTTTCTTCCTGATGGAGCACATCCCGCTCGAGCGCAGCCTGCACCGCGGCACGCCGGCGAAATTCGATCACAGCTCCGCCTACGGCCAGGCTGGCGAGCTCATGGTCGAGCTGATCACGCAGCATGACGACACACCGTCTGCGCTGCGCGACATGTACGCAGCCGCACGAGTCGGGCCTGCATCACGTCGCGTGCTTCGTGCCCGCGCTGCAGCCGGCACTCGAGGACTATCGAGGGCGTGGCATTGGCGTCGCACTCGATGCGCGCACGCACGACGGGCGTCGACTTCGCGATGGTCGACCTGACCGCGCACGCTCGGTCACATGCTCGAACTATATGAACCGGGTGCCGGACCTGCTGCGCTTCTATGCGTACGTGCGCAAGGCTGCCGCGGGCTGGGACGGTTCGCGCCCGCTGCGCCGGCTGCGCTGACTGACTACGACGACATCGAGGTTCACACGATGGCACGACTCGACGGCAAGAGTGGCGGTGATCCTGGGCGCGGCCAGCCGCGACAACATGGGCCAGGTCATGGCACGACGTTTTCGCCCGGGAAGGGGCCCGTGTCATGGTCGCCGGCCGGCAGGAGGAACCGCTGCGCGCAATTGCGGCCGAAGTGGGCGGTCGCGCATGCGCTCTGCGACATCACGCGCAAGGCCGACGTCGAGGCGCTTGCCGAGGCGGCCGTCGGTCGGTTCGGCAAGGTCGACATTGCCATCAACTGCACCGGCTGGGGCTTGCTCGCGAAGCTGCTCGATACGACCGAAGAGCAGATCGACAAGCTCATGGACCTGCAGTTCAAAGGGCCCTACTTCTTCCTGCAGGCGTTCGTGGCACGCATGGCCGCGGGCGATGGCGGCTCGATCATCATGGTCTCGTCCGCCTCGGTACGCGCGCTGCTCAACAATCATGCCGCCTACATCGGCACCAAGGCAGGGGGCGAAGCGCTCGTACGCTGTTTTGCGAACGAATTCGGCAGCGCGGCGTGCGCGTCAACGCGCTCGCGCCGGGACTCACGTCGACGCCCGATGACCGAAGAGGCGGTGCGCTTGCCGGGGCTCGAGGAAGCGTTCCTGAAGGAATACCCGCTCGGGCGCATCGGCACGACGCAGGACGTCGCAAACGCCGCATTGTGGCTCGCGGGCGACGAGTGCTTCATGACGGGAGAGGTGCTGCAGGTGAACGGCGGGCTCACGCTTGCGCCGCAACCCGACCCAGCAGGAAATCAACGCGAGCATGCGCGCCGCCAAGGCGCAAACCGACCCGCCAGGCCGGTGAGCCGCTCCAAACGGTCGGCTTCAGCGCGGGCGTTTCGACAGCTCGCGCAGCCGGTCCTCGAGGTAACCGATCATGCGGCGCTCGTGCTCACCGAGGTCGTGCGTCAGGAAATTCACGGCCATGCCGTCCATGACGTAGTGGACCAGGTCGAGCGCGAGGTCGAAATTGCCGCCGGCGTCGCGCCACTCGGGGAACAGATCGACGGCGGTCCGGTACCACTCCTGCTCGAATGCCTCCTGCGCGGGCTTCAGGATCGCGTGCAGTTCGGGATCGGTGCGCGCCGCGACCCAGAGTTCGAGGAAGGCGACGTACATCGGATGCTTGACGTGCTCGAGGTACGCCTCGAGCGCCTTGCGCACGCGTGTCCCGTCACGCGGCATCCTGTCGATTGCCTTGCGGAACGCCTTCAGGCGCTTGGCGTGCAGGTGCTCGACGGCCGCCCGCACGATGTCCACCTTGGAGGGAAAGTGGTGCAGCATCGCGCCGCGCGAGAGGCCCGCCTTTTCGGCTATGACGGTCGTGGTCATGCCCGCGTAACCGAGGTCGACGCAGCAGCGGAGCGCCGCCTCGACGATCTGCAGTCGCGTCGACGCACTTTTCTGGGCCTGCCAGCCGGCCGGCTCGCTTGCGGCTCTCGCTCTTCGGGGGTATTACTGGCGCTCATGGTCGCTTCTTGTTCGTAGGCAATGTTGACGATGCAACGAAGCTTGGGGTGGCTGTCGGAAAAAGTCAAAGATGATTGAAACCGGATAATCTGACTGCTAGTTTCGCGCGTCATGCCGGTGCGCGTGCCGGCGAGTCGGCACAACAAGACGAGCGAGGCTCCAGCATGGGACGTGTATCCGGCAAGGTGGCCATCGTCACGGGCGGATCGGCAGGGCTCGGCCGCGCCGACGCGATGGCCCTGCACGCGCGAGGGCGCGCGCGTCCTCGTCACCGACGTCAACGAAGCCGACGGCCAGCAAGCTCGCCGCAGAATTCAACGGGCAGCGGCCGGACAGCGCGTTGTTCCTGCGCCAGGACGTGCGCGACGAAGCGCGCTGGCAGGAAGTCATTGCCGCAGACGGTCGAGCGGTTCGGCGGGCTGCACGTGCTGGTCAACAACGCCGGCATCGTGCGGATGGCGACGCCGGAAACTGCACGCTCGACGACTTCCGCTTTCAGAACGCAGTCATGAACGAGGGCGTCTTCCTCGGCTGCAAGCACGCGATCCCGGCGATCAAGGCGAGCGGCGGCGGCTCGATCATCAACATGTCCTCGCGTCGCCTCGCACCTCGGGTATCCGGTCTATTTCGCTTACAGCGCCGCCAAGGGCGCCGTGCGCGCGATGACCAAGTCGATCGCGGTGCACTGCCAGATGAACAAGTACGACATCCGCTGCAACTCGATCCATGCGGGCGCCATCGACACGGCCATGGTGCGCGACAGCACCAGGCAGCTGGGCATGGAAATGTCGTGCCTGGGAGCAGTCGCCGACCGGGCTCGGCAAGCCCGAGGACGTCGCGAACCTCGTCTTGTTCCTCGCCTCCGACGAGTCGCGTTTCATCAACGGCGCCGAACTGCTGGTCGACAACGCCCTGATCGTGCAGTGACTGCCGCGGGTCGGCTGCCTGAAAAAAAACAGTCATGACTGTTTAATTTAACGCCGCGGCCTGCCTATAATCTGCGCTGACGGCAGGCCCGGCTCGCCGGCGTCATCCACATGTCTGGAGGCATCGATGGATCTCGGGCTCAGGGGCAAGAAAGCGATCGTCACCGGCGCCACGCGTGGCATTGGCCGCGCCATCGTCGACATGCTCGCGGCGGAAGGCTGCGACGTCGGCTTCTGCGCCCGCAAAGAAGACGAGGTGCCGGAAACGACGACGGCCTTAGCGCCCGCGGGCGTCAACGTGCTCGGCGCCGCGGTCAACGTGCGCGACGGCGATGCCTACAAGGCGTGGCTCGAAAAGACCGCCGCGGACCTCGGCGGCTGCGACGTGTTCGTGCCATGCGTCAGTGCCGGCGGCGGCATGGACAGCGAAAAGAACTGGTGGAAGATGCTTCGAGATCGACGTGCTGCACACGGTGCGCGGCTGCGAGACGCTCATGGAGCGCCTCAAGGCGTCGGGCCAGGGCGCGATCGTCATCATCAGCTCGACCAATGCGCATCGAGGTGTTTGGCGGCGCCGATGGCCTACAACGCCATGAAGGCCGGCCTGATCAACTATGCCAAGCAGCTGGCGAATTTCGTCGGCAAGAGCAACGTGCGGGTCAATACGCGTCTCGCCCGGGCCGATTTATTTCGAGGGCGGCGCCTGGGAAATGATCAAGGGCACCAGCGCAGAAGTTCTACGACGTCGACCCTGCGCCAGATTCCATCGGGCCGCATGGGCTCGCCCGAGGAAGTCGCGCGCGTCGTCGCGTTCCTGGCGAGCCCGGCGGCGAGCCTGGTAACCGGCGCCAACGTCGTGGCCGACAACGGCTACACGAAAGGCGTGCGGTACTGAGCCGAGGCGCCCGAGCCATGGCGCAAGGCAGCGATCGATGCGTATTTCGTCTGTGGCGGCAAGTACCACGACATCGACTACGCACGCCTGCAATTGCTCGGCCTGCTCGGCGAGCACGAACGGATTCGCACGCGCATGGCCGAGGACTATCGCGACATCGACGCGATCCGCGCCAGCGACTTCCTGCGTCACCTACACGGTCGACGTCGTGCCCGACGAGGCCACGTCGCTGCAACTGCGCGACTATGTCGCCTCCGGCAAGCGCTGGCTTGCGCTGCACGGCACGAACTCGATCCTGCGCTACGTCAAAGGCCGCGGCTGGGAAGCACCGCGCGACGTCGCGCACGTTCATGGAGACGCTCGGCAGCCAGTTCGTCGCGCATCCGCCGATCGCACCATTCCGCGTCGAGGTGACGCAGCCCGGATCATCCGCTCGTCGCGGGCATCGAACCGTTCGACGCCAACGATGAGCTGTACCTGATCGGAACTGCACCCGCCGCTCGAGGTCCTGCTGCATACGCGCTGGACCGGCGAGACGAAAGGTTTCGCCGAGCGCGACTGGTCCAAGGACGAGCCACGGCCGGTCATGTACCTCAAACAGGTCGGCGCCGGCGAGGTTCTTTACCTGACGCTCGGTCACGCGCGCGGCCATTACGACATGCGTCCCCTCGCTGGACGAATATCCCAACGGTCGAGCGCGGCAGCTGGAACGTGCCGGCGTTTCAAGAATTGCTTCGTCGCGGCCTGCGCTGGGCCGCGCGCCTCGACTGAGGAGCCCGCACCATGGCTTCGATCCCGCCGACGACATCCGTTACGTGAAGCCTCGACGACGCCCGCGTACCGCAAGGTCAAGCGCGTGCACGCCGGAGACACAGCCCGGTCACGCCTGCGGAAAAAGCGCCCGATCCGGAGCTCGGCCACGAACCCATCCGCAAGGAGCGCTACACGTCGCGCGAGTTCATGCAGCTCGAGTGGGACCGGATCTGGACGAAGGTCTGGCTGCTTGGCGGTCTCGAGTCCGACATGCCGCGAGCCCGGCGATTACATCTCCACCGAAATCGGCCGTGAATCTGTGCTGCTCGTGCGGCAGCAGCGACGGCACGCGTGCGCGGGTTCTACAACGTCTGCCTGCATCGCGGCAACCGCCTGCGGCCCCCAGGGCTCGGCAGCGCGGATTCGTTCAAGTGCCAGTACCACCATTGGGAATACGACATTCGACGGCGCGTTCAAGCGCATCCCCGACCTCGAGACCTTTCCGCAGGGCGCCCCGCCCTGTCGCGGCCTGGTCGAGGTGCCGTGCGACACGTGGGGCGGCTTCGTGTGGTTCAGCCTCGAACCCCGACGTCGACCCGTTGCGCGATTTCCTCGAGCCCGATGCCGCTGCACCTCGACCCGTACAACTTTCCGAAGATGGCGCTCACGCGCGACATCACCGTCGAGTGGAACTGCAACTGGAAGACCTCGGTCGACGCGTTCAACGAGAGCTACCACGTGCAGGGCATCCACCCGCAGCTCATGTGGTACCTGCACGACCTCGACATCCAGATCGACTGCTACGAGCGCCACAACCGCTACCTGATTCCGTTCGCGCACCTGGAGCCCGCGCGTGCGCCGGCCGCCGTCGATCCCGGACCCGATCAAGGTCATCATGAAGACGGCGGGCATGGATCCGGCCGACTACGACGAGCCACTCGAGAACCTCCGCCGAGACGTGCAGCGGTGCAAGCGCAAGCACGGTCCCGCGCAGGGCAAGGACTACTCACGGCTCAACGACGACCAGCTGACCGACGACTACCACTACCTGATCTTCCCGAACGTCTCCCTGAACGTGCATGCCGACGACCTGATGCTGTTCCGGCAGCGGCCGCACCCGACCGACCCGGACCGGATGTTCTACGACATCTGGACCTTCGAACTCGTCCCCGACGGCAAGGAGCGGCCGCGAGCGGCCGCGTCACCAGCATTTCAAGCATGGCGAGAAGTCGATCGGCCTCGTGCTCGACCAGGACGCGGCGAACCTGCCCGGCGTGCAGGCCGGCATGCATTCCGCCGCCTTCGAGGGCCTGTGGATCGGTTCGCAGGAATTGCGCATCCGCCACTTCCACAAGGTCATCGACGACTACGTCTACGGCCCGGGCGAGCAAGCCGCCCGGCGCGCTCTGAACTAGAGGCGATCCATGAACGACCTTATTTCAGCGAAGCGAGCATCGCATGACAGCACCACTTCAGCGGGGCGCAGTTGCAGCGCGCCTACCGGCAGATGAAGACCATCCGCGAATTCGAGGAGCGACTGCACGTCGAGATCGCAACCGGCGAAATCCCGGGCTTCACGCACCTCTACGCGGGCCAGGAAGCCGTCGCGGTCGGCGTCTGCGAGCACCTCGACGACGCCGACTACATCGTGAGCACGCACCGCGGTCACGGCCACTGCATCGCCAAGGGCTGCGACGTCGATGGGCATGATGCACGAGATCTACGGTCGCGCGACGGCCTCTGCAAGGGCAAGGGCGGCTCGATGCACATCGCCGACGTGACCAAGGGCATGCTCGGCGCGAATGCGATCGTCGGCGGCGGCCCGCCGCTCGCGGTCGGCGCAGCCATCGCCTGCCGCAATCGCGGCAACGACAACGTCAGCATCGCGTTCGGCGGCGACGGCAGCTGCAACCAGGGCACGGTGTTCGAGGCCATGAACATGGCGGTCGTGCTGAAGGTACCGGCGATCTTCGTCATCGAGAACAACGGCTACAGCGAGCACACCGGCAAGGATTACGCGGTGGGCATCGAAAGACATCGCCAGTCGCGCACGCGGCTTCGGCATGCCGGCCGAAAAATGCGACGGCGCTGATTTCTTCTCCGTCTTTGAGGCCGCAGGTCGCCTGATCGATCGCGCCCGCGACGCGGCGAAGGCCCGGCGACGCTCGAGGCGACGATCACGCGCTTCTACGGCCATTTCGAGGGCGACCCGCAGCTCTATCGCGCGAAGGACGAAGTGAAGCGACAGCGCGAGACGATGGATTGCCTGAAGAATTTCCGCGCGCGCGTCACGGCGGAACACTGGCTCGATGACGCCACGCTCGATGCGATCGACGCCGAGGTGCTCGAACTCGATCGACGGCGCCGTAAAGACGGCCAAGGCCGCTCCGCCGCCGCCTGAGTCCGAGATCATGACCGACGTCTACATCTCCTACTGAGCCGCGCCATGCCACAGAAATCATTTCGCGACGCGCTCAACGAGGCCATGCACCTGGAGATGGAGCGGGATGCTTCGATCATCGTGCTCGGCGAAGACGTCTCGGGCGGCGCCGGGGGCACCTCTGGCAATCGCGAGGCGTCGGGTGGCATCTTCGGTGTGACCAAGGGCCTGCTGCCGCGCTTCGGCGAGAACCGCGTGATCGATACGCCGATTTCCGAGTCGGCGATCATCGGCGCTGCGGGCGGTGCCGCGCTCGCGGGCATGCGACCCATCGCCGAACTCATGTTCGCCGACTTCGTCGGCGTCAGCATGGACCAGATCTTCAACCAGATGGCGAAGTTCCGCTACATGTTCGGCGGCAAGACGCGCTGCCCCGCCGTCGTGCGGCTCGCGATGGGCGCGGGCATGAACATGGGCGCGCAGCACTCGCAGTCGATCTACGCGATGTTGACCGCGGTGCCCGGCTTGAAAGTCGTCGTGCCCTCGAACGCCTACGACGCGAAGGGCCTGCTGATCCAGGCGATCCGCGACGACGATCCCGGTGATGTTCTTCGAGCACAAGGCGCTTTACCCGCGAAAAGGCGAAGTGCCCGACGGCGCGTACACGGTGCCGTTCGGCGAGGCGAACCTGCTGCGCGAAGGCGAGCACGTCACGGTCGTTGCGATCGGGCGCATGGTGGTCTTCGCGGAAAAGGTGATCGACACGCTGGCGAAGGAAGGCATCACCTGCGACCTGATCGACCCGCGCACGACCTCGCCGCTCGACGAGGAGACGATCCTCGAGAGCGTCGGGAACACCGGCCGACTGGTCGTCGTCGACGAATCGAATCCGCGCTGCAGCGTTGCTTCGGACATCTGCGCGATCGTCGCCGAGAAGGGCTTCCGGTCGCTCAAGGCGGCGCCGCGCATCGGTCACTGCGCCACATACGCCCGTGCCTTTCGCACGCGAACTCGAACGCGCCTATGTGCCGGGCCCCGCGCGGATCGAAGCTGCCATTCGCGCAGTGATGGCGGAGTGAGACAAAAACATGCGGGCGACCATCTCCTGCGGCTCAAGCGCGCCTCGCCGTCGCTCGCGCTTGCAACGCTGTCTCGTCGTCCGCGTCGCTTTCGGGGCAGCAACGGCAGGGGATCCGAAGACAGTCTCGCCTGTCGACGATCCGACGTTCCAGAACAAGGCGCCGAGTGCGACGCCCCACGCCGGCGAAGCGCTGTTCGCGAAAAATTGCGCGCAATGTCATCTCGGCCAGGTGCCCGCGGGCGCCGCACAAGATGTTCCTGCAGATGATGCCGGCGCGATATGATTTTCGCGGCTCTCGATGCCGGCGTCATGCGCAACCAGGCCGGAAAGCCTCACCGCGGCACAGAAGCAACAGGTGGCAACCTATCTCGGTGGCGATAAGCCGGCTCTCGGCCGCGCAAGCCCCGAAATGCAGTGGCCGGGCGGCGATGTTCGACACGAGGTCAGCGCCATCGGCCGCGGGCTGGGGCATCACGGCCGACAATCATCGTTACATCGATGCGACAGATCGCCGGCCTGCAGGCGGCCGACCTGCCCAAGCTTGAATTGAAATGGGCTTTCGCATTTCCCGAATGCACAGCGCGCTCGGTCGCAGCCCGCCATCGCGTATGGCGCGGTCTATGTCGGCAGCCAGGACGGCACGGTGTATGCCCTCGACGCAGGACACCGGTTGTGTGCGCTGGACATTTCGCGCCTCCGCCGAAGTCCGCACTGCCATCGTGGTCGAATCGCCCGAAGCGGCACGCGCGCGCAATGGGACGCCGCGAGTCTTTTTCGGCGACCTGCTGGCGCGGGTCTATGCGGTCGATGCGTTCTCGGGTGCGCTGGTGTGGCAGCACAAGGCAGACGATCATCCGAACGCGACGATCACGGCCGCGCCGGCACTGCACGCAGGCACGCTGTATGTGCCGGTTTCCTCACTCGAGGTGACATCCGCGGCCGATCCGGCGTACGAGTGCTGTACGTTCCGTGGCTCGGTCCTGGCCATGGATGCACCGACAGGCGCTCAACGCTGGAAGACCTACACGCTTGACCAGCCGCCTGCCCCGGTCGGCAAGACGACAGGCCGGCACGCGCATTCTTGGCCCTGTCCGGAGCACCCGTCTGGAATACACCGGCCATCGATGCGAGGCGCGGCTTGCTCTACGTCGGCACCGGCGAAAACTACTCCTCGCCCGCCAATGATCGCAGCGACGCGCAACTTGCGATGCGACTGGCCGATGGCGCACTCGCCTGGCACGCACAGCGTACGAAGGGCGACGCCTGGAACGTCGCCTGCATGCTGCCGGGGAATCCTAACTGCCCGGCGGAGGATGGTCCTGACGTGGATTTCGGCGCGGCCAACATCCTGCTGGACCGCGGCGAGTCCGGTTCGATGCTGCTTGCCGGCCAGAAATCCGGTGACGTGTATGGCATCGATGCCGACCGTCAGGGCGCCGTCGCTCTGGCGCACCAAGGTCGGTCGCGGCGGCATACAGGGTGGCGTTCACTTCGGCATGGCGACCGACGGCGTGCGCCTGTTCGTGCCCATTTCGGACATGAAAGACGAGCACGACGGCCAGGTGTTCAGCGAGCCGTCACGGGCCGGTCTTTATGCGCTCGACCCGCTCAACGGCAAGGTGCTGTGGTCGGCCCCAGCCACGGACCAGTGCGCGGGTCGTGAATTGTGCGATCACGGTATCTCTGCAGCGATCACCGCAATTCCCAACGCCGTCCTGGCCGGGCACATGGACGGGCACCTGCGCGCCTATGACAGCGCCTCTGGCCGGATCCTCTGGGACGTCGACACGACACAGGAATGGAAGACTGTATCCGGCGCGACTGGCCCGCGGCGGCTCTTTCGGCGGTGGCGCCGGCCCGATTGTCGTCGGTGGCAAAGTGTTCGCCGTCTCGGGTTACGGAATGTATTTCCACATGCCCGGCAATGTGCTGCTGGTGTTCGCCCGGAAGTGACCCTGCCGCAGGGCTGGGCCCGGGCGTGTTCAACACTGCATCAGGCGACGTGGTCGTAGAACTCCAGCTCCATGTCAGCAGCAAGTGTCGCCATGATCGGCGGCACGAGCCGGTCGTGAAACGGGGTCGCCTGGTGTGATTGAAATGCGGCTTCATCCTTGAAGCGGGCATACACCACGTAAGCATCCGGCGTCGTTCGCGAACGCAGGATGTCGTAGACGAACGTGTCGGGTTCCTGGTCGTGCGTCAGCTTGGAAAGCTCTGCCTGCAGGCGCTCGAAGTCGGCCTCGTGACCGGGCTTGATCTTGAGCGTCGCGATGAAACACGTCATTGGATTTTTCCTTCGAATGGAGAAAGCAAGACTCAGGCTACGAACGGGTCGAGGTACTCGCGCTCCCAGGTGCCGTCGACGCAGTCGATGATCGCGGGGGCGTGCTCCGCGAGCCAGGCAGAATTCATGTGCGCATGTTCTTCTTCCTCGCTGTTGAACGACTCCAGCACCGCATAGCGGCGCGGTTCGCGCAGCTTGAAGAACTCGAAGTACACGGGGGTCTCGTTCGCCTTCACCTTCCTCGTGAGCTCCGTACAAACGCGCACGAACTCCTGCTCGCGTCCGGGCTTGACGGTCATGCGCGAGATGAACGTGATACGAGCCATGGGCATTGTCCCCTGTGTGGCGACGAGGCGCCGCTGCGTGATGGTAAAGCCGGCAGCGCTGAAAGAAAACAGTCAGGCCTGTTTCTTTTTTTGACGGTTCCGGTAGATTGCCCGACTGGAGTCGCGCGGGCACGTCCGCCCGGAGCTTCATGTCGCCGCAGCCATACGTAGCCGTGATGCCCAATACCGAGTTGCCGCCCGGCCAGATGCGCTGTGTCGACGTCGGCGGCGTGCAGGTGCTGCTCGTGCACGCCAAGGATGGCATTTTTCATGCGGTCGGCAACATCTGCAGCCACGCGTACGCGCACCTGCACGAGGGCCGATTGCGCGGGCACCGCGTGATCTGTCCATTGCACGGCGCCAGTTTCGACATCCGGACAGGCGCCGTCCTGGGCGCGCCAGCCACTGTTCCGATTGCAAGCTACCCCGTCCGTGTTGCGGGCGACCAAATCGAGGTCCAGGTCCGACCATGAATTTCCAGCTCACCGACGAACAACGCTCCCTGCAGGAAACCGCCCGACGCTACGCGCAGGAAAGGCTGCCCGCGGTGGCCCGCGAATGCGAAGAATCGAATCACGCGCCCGACAAGGCGCTGGTGCGCGAATTCGCCGAACTCGGCTTCCTCGGCATCAACGTGCCCGAAGCGCTCGGCGGTCTTGGCCTCGGCAACGTCGAGGCGCTGCTCGTGCTGGAGGAATTCGGCAAGGTGTCCTCCGCCGTCGCCTTCCCGGTCTTCGAATCCTGCGTCGGGCCCGGTGCGCGCGATCGAGCGTTTCGCCTCCGCGACGCTCAAGCAGCGCGTGGTGCCGGCCGTGTGCCGCGGCGACATCCAGGTGGCGGTCTCGATGTCCGAGCCGCAGGCCGGTTCGGCGCTGACCGACCTGACGACGCGCGCCGAGATCAAGGGCGGCAAGGTCGTGCTCAACGGCACCAAGCGCTGGTGCTCGGGCGGCGGCCACGCCGACGGTTATGTCGTCTATTGCCGCATGTCCGAGGACGAAGGCGCCCGGGGCATCGGCGCGGTCTACGTCGAGAAGGACACGACCGGGCGTCACGTTCGGCCAGCCCGAGAACTTGATGGGGTTCCGGGGCATCCCCTCCTCCGACATCTTTTTCGACTACGGCGACCGTGCCCGCCGACAACGTCGTCGTGCCCGCCGGCGGTTTCAAGAAACTCATGGAAGCGTTCGACCTCGAGCGCTGCGGCAATGCCACGATGGCGACTGGCACAAGCCTCGGGCGCGCTCGAAGACGTGCACGCCTACGTGCAGGAGCGGCAGCAGTTCGGCAAGGCGCTGGTCGAATTCCAGGCGGTGCAGATCCGCCTCGCCGAAATGAAGATGCGGGTCGATGCGGCGCGCCTGCTGATCCACCGCGCGGCGAGTCAACGCGCAGGACGGCCTGCCGAGCATCCTCGATTCATCGCTGGCGAAGTGTTTCGCCAACGAGATCGCGCGTGAAGTCTGCGGCAACGCGCTGCAACTCATGGGCGGCTATGGCTATTCGCGGCAATACCCGATGGAGCGCCGCCTGCGCGACGCCTGGGGCTGGGGCATCGCAGGCGGCGCGATCGACATCCAGAAGGTCAATATCGCCGGCGCGATGGTCGGCCGTCGCTTCGACCAGAGGCGCTGAGCTCGAGCGTGCGGCGGCGTCAACGACCTCGGACGCGGTAGCCGAGGATCGCGGATAGTGCACGCACGACCTTCGACCGCACGACGCGGGCCGAGCCGCAGCACGGCAGATCTCATTGCGGTCTGCACGGCGGTCACGCGTGCCGCGCACACGCGCCGCGCCGCGTGTCGTCCGGTGCGACTTCGACGTGCATTCCTGCCCGCAGCCCCTGCGCATCGTCGGGATCGCACACGCCCGGCCGTCGGCGTCGACGCCATCGCGACCGCAAGCGCTTCCTCGGCCGCGCATTCGACGCGCCGCCCTTCGCCGAACCCGGCCACGCGTGCTCCCAGGCCCGCGATGCGCAGAACGGCGCGATGGCCTCGCCACGCCGGGTATGCCACGGGTAAACCATGGCACGGTCCAGGCGTGTACGTCCCAGAGCCCGGGCGCGTCGCCGTCGAGGAACGCGCCGCCCGTCCTGCAATTGCTGTTCGAGAAGCCCGCATGCGCGCGCAACTGCGCGCGTGCATGTCGCACATCCACATTGGACGAAATCGATGTCCGGAAACAGTGCCCTGCCGGTCCAGGCGGAATTCCGGCGGCCAGGCCGCGCTAGTGACTGCGATGGCGAAATGCAGTCCCGCGCGGAAGAACGCGTCGGCCCACTTGACCGCGGCGAACGTAAGTGCCGGCGTTGCCGCCGGGAAACAAGGTGGGCTGCGGGAAGCGCGACTCGAGTTCGGCGCGCGATACGTTGCGAATCGATGTAGATGTCCGCGCCGATCTGGAGCACCGGCGTACCGCGATAACCGCCCGTGAGCGCTACCAGGTCGTCCTTCGGCGGCATCATCGGTGTCGTGACGCTGCGCCACGTCGAGTCCCTTGATCGCCAACAGCTTCAGCACGCGCTGTGTGAACGGCGAGGCGTCGTATGAGTGCAGGATCAAGTCGGTCATGGCGATTGGTTGCGTGCGCGTGCCGCAACGCTCTCGGCCGTCTGGCCATAAAGGTATTTATAGGCCTCGGTATCCGCCATGCGTTCATGACCGCGTTCGTAGGCGCGACGCACCGCCGGCCGTTCGCGAATGGACTCGAACCAGCGCTGCACGTTCGGGAAACTCGTCGAGCGCCTGGCCTTGCCGTTCGTGTGAAACGACCCACGGCCAGCACGCGATGTCGGCGATCGAATAGGCGCCCGCCAGAAACGCGCGGTCCGCCAACCTGCGATCCATCACGCCGTACAGGCGATTGACCTCGTCGGTGTATCGCTTGATGCCGTATGGCACGACCTCGGATGCGAACGCCCGGAAATGGTGTGCCTGACCCGCCATCGGGCCCAGGGCGGACACCTGCCAGTACAGCCATTGCAACGTGTCATAGCGCGCATGCAGATCGCCTGGCAGCAATTGGCCCGGTCTTCTCGGCGAGATATTGCAGAATCGCGCCGGACTCGAAGATGGACAGCGGCCCGCCCGGTGCGTCCTGGTCCACGATCGCCGGAATGCGGTTGTTCGGGCTGAGGCGCAGAAACTCGGGTGCAAACTGCGCACCGCGCAAGATGTCTACTTCGACGATGCGGTACGGCAGCCCGCATTCCTCGACCATGATCGCGATCTTCAAGCCGTTCGGGGAAGGATAAAAGTGCAAATCGATCATGAGGCACGCTCGACCCAATAGCCGTCGGCACCCGCCGGCAGCAGACCGCGGACCTTGCCGGCGCAGGGCGGCAAGTTGAAATGATGCAGCACGAGATCGGTCATCTCACCTCCACGGCCGGGCCCGTCGAGGATAAGGTCTTCTGCAAGAAAAAAACAGTCATGCTTGTTTATTTATGGGCGATGCGCTCCTATACTTCGGTGTCCGTACCGAGGGTCTGGCCAAAATGGATGCCGCACGCACCGAGCATTTCGTACGCCGTTTTCTCGACGGCATGGAATACGAAGCGGCGCGCACAGCGCCGCCCGAGGGGTTCCCGCGCTTTCCGAGCATACCCGGCGGTCGCTACCGCGACCCCGAGTTCCTCGACGCCGAACGAGACGCCCTCTGGAGACGCACCTGGCTGTACGCCTGCCACGTCGACGAGATTCGCGACCCAGGCAGTTTCCTGCTCTGGAACAAGACCGGCTCGCCGATCCTGATCGTGCGCGGCAAGGACGGCACGATCCGCGCGTTCTATAACACCTGCCGTCATCGCGGCGCCCCGCTCGTCAAGACCGAAACCGGTCGCTGCGATGGCTTCGTGTGCTCATACCACGGCTGGACCTACGCCCTCGACGGCCGGCTGATCAACCTGCGCGACAAGCGCGACTTCGTCGGACTCGACACAGGTTCCCACTCGCTCGTCGCCGTGCGTTGCGAGCAACTTGCCAACTGGGTCTTCATCAACGAGGACCCGGATGCACAGCCGCTGCTCGAGAACCTCGGGCCGTTTCCGGAACAACTGCAGCAGTTCCAGCCCGAATCGCTGCGGTTCGTCGAGAAGCACGGGTTCGACCTGAAGTGCAACGTGAAGGTGCTGCTGGACGCGTTCCTCGAGGTCTATCACCTCAAGTCGATCCACACGAGCACGGTTGATCGCTTCCTCGATCACCGCGGCACGTCGATCGCGCTGTATCGCAACGGGCACTCGCTGATGGTGACGCCGAACCGGCGCCCGGACTGGGTCGACCCCGGCACCAGGGGCATGAAGCGCATCGAGACCGCGACCGTAATTTCGTCGAAGAACAATCCATCGTGGAATTTCTACCCGAACCTGGTCGCGCCGTTCGACCCGACCGGCTGCCCTTTCCTGCGTGTTCTGGCCGACCGGCTACGACTCGATGCGCATCGAGTGTCATTGGTTCGCGCCCGACTCGGGGCAACGGCGAACTGCACGAACTCTGGCCGACGCGCATTGGGAACTTCGACCGCATCCTCGACGAGGACCTGCAGTTCGCCGAGCACATCCAGAAATCGGTCGAGTCGCCCGGTTTCCGGGGCATGACGCTCAATTACCAGGAGCGCCGGATCTACAACTGGCACGAGGAACTCGACCGCCGCATCGAGCGCGCAGGGATCGAGATGCCCGAGTCGCTGCAGGTGCGGCCGCTGCTCGAGCCGTACCTCGAGAACTGAAGCCCGCATGGCTACCGGCAGTCCCGGCATCCGCCGCATCGGCGCCTACGTTCCTCGCCTGCGCCTCGAGCGCGCGGCGATTGCGGCAGCGACGGCATTCGCAACGGCTCGCGCGGCGGCGCAGCGCGCGGCACGCGCAGTTGCTGCAACTGGGATGAAGACAGCTTGACGATGGCCGTCGAGGCCGCGCGTGACTGCCTGGCCGGTAGCGATCGGCGGCACGATCACCGCGCTTTCGCTTCGCATCGACGACCCATCCGTTTGCTGACCGCTCGAATGCGGGCGTGGTCGCCACCGCGCTGAACCTGGCGGAGAACACTCCGCGTGGCCGATGCGGCGGGCCAGCAGCGCGCCGGCATCGGCGCGTTGCTCCAGGCGCTTCGTCCACGAATGCTGCCGGGTGACACGCTGGTCGTCGCGGCCGACCGCAGGATCGCGAAGCCGGCGAGCGAGCAGGAGCTGTCGTACGGACACGGCGCCGCGGCGGTGCTGGTGGGCAAGGGCGACGATGTCGCCGCCGAACTGCTCGGCGTCAGCCTCGCTGCAGGACGACTTCGTCGATCATTACCGTGCCGAGCGATGCCCGCTTCGATTACGCGCTCGAGGAGCGCTGGGTGCGCGACGAGGGCTACCTGCAGATCGTGCCGCGAGCGATCGCGGCCGTCTGTGCCGAGGCCGGCATCGCCGCCGCGGCTGTCGATCGATTCATCCTGCAAGGTCCGGCGCGTTTCGCGGCAGGCCGTTGCCAAGGCGGCCGGGCTGCGCGCCGAAGCCATCCAGGACGATCTGCACGGCGCCTGCGGCAACACGGGCGTCGCGCACCCGTTGCTGCAGCTCGGCGCGGCGCTCGAGACTGCGGCGGCCGGTGAGATCGTGCTGCTGGCGAGTTTCGGCCAGGGTTGCGACGCGTTGTTGCTGCGTGCGACCGGTCGCGCGCCCGCCACGTGGGCGGGGCGTCACGGGTGCGCTTGCCGACGGCGTCGCGGACCGCGATTACCTGCGCTTCCTCGCCAACTGCGGCCTCGTCGAAATCGACTGGGGCATGCGCGCCGAGCGTGACAACCGCACGGCGCAAACGGTCGCCTGGCGCAAGCACGGCGACGTGACCGGCTTCGTCGGCGGCCGTTGCACGCAGTGCGGCACGGTGCAGTTCCCGCGCGCTCGCGCCTGCGTGAATCCCGCGTGCCGCGCATTCGACACGCAGGTGACCCATCCGCTCGCCGGCGTGACACGGCAAGGTCAAGACCTATCACCGAGGACTGGCTCGCGGTCACGCGCAGTCCCCCACACGTGTACGGCAATGTCGCGCTCGATGGCGGCGGCAACGTCTTCACCGAATTTGCGGACACGCCGGCCGGCGAGCTCGCCGTCGGCACGCCCGTGCGCTTCGTGTTCCGCATCAAGGACGTCGACACGGTGCGCGGCTTCCGTCGCTATTTCTGGAAAGCCACGCCGGTGAGGAACTGATCGTGGCCACCGGCATCCGTGACAAGGTCGCGATCGTCGGCATGGGTGCTCCAACTTCGGCGAGCGCTGGGACAGCGGTCCCGACGACCTGATGGTCGAGGCGTTCACCGAGGCATCGGCCGACGCCGGCATCGAGCGCGACCGCATCGAGGCCGCGTGGCTCGGCGTGTTCTACCAGGAGCAGAGCACGGGCAAGTCGGGGCTGCCGTTGTCGATGGCGCTGCGCCTGCCGAACGTGCCGGTCACGCGCGTCGAGAATCTCTGCGCGACGGGCACCGAGGCACTGCGCGGCGCGGTGTATGCGGTTGCCGCCGGCGCGGTCGATATCGCGCTCGCGATGGGCGTGGAAAAGCTCAAGGACACGGGCTTCGGCGGCCTGCCCGAGCGCACCAAGGGCACGTTCGAAGACCTCTGGCATCCGGGGTTCACGCCGCCGGGCGCATTCGCGCAGCTCGGCGCGGCGTACGCAGCGCGCCACGGTTTCACCGATGGACGAAGTGAAGCGCGCGATGGCGCACGTGTCGTGGAAGAGCCACGAGAACGCGGCGCTGAATCCGAAGGCGCACCTGCGCAACAAGATCACGATCGACCAGGCGCTCGCCGCACCGATGATCGCGTATCCGCTCGGCATGTTCGATTGCTGCGGCGTCAGCGACGGCGCCGCGTGCGCGATCGTGACGACGCCGGAGATCGCCGCGTCGCTCGGCAAGCGCGACATGGTCACGATCAAGGCACTGCAGCTCGCGCCGTCGAACGGTGTCGAGATGGGCCACGAAAGCTGGGACGGCAGTTACACGCTGACTACGCGCCTCGCGGCCGAGCGCGCGTACCGCGAAGCCGGCATCACCGCACCGCGCGAGCAGGTCGACCTGATGGAAGTGCACGACTGTTTCTCGATCACCGAACTCGTGCTGATGGAAGACCTCGGGTTCTCCGATCCGGGGCGCGCGGTGCACGACGTGCTCGATGGCCGTTACGATCGCGACGGCGCAATACCGTGCCAGACCGACGGCGGCCTGAAGTGCTTCGGGCATCCGGTCGGCGCATCGGGTCTGCGCATGGCTTACGAGATCTACACTGCAGTTGCTGGGACGCGCGGGTGCGCGGCAACTGCAGTCACCGTCGCTCGGATTGACGCACAATCTTGGCGGAATTCCCAATCGCAATGTGGCGAGCGTCGCCGTGCTCGGGCTGCACAGAGGCTGACACATGACAGCAAAAGTCGAACGTCTCCAACCGACGACGCAGCCACGCGACTGGGGTTTCTCCGACGAGGAGCTCGCCGCGTTACCGACTGTCTATCGGCCCGACCTGCTGTCGGGCAAGGTATTCATCGTGTCGGGCGGCGGCTCCGGCATCGGCACGCGGCATCACCTACCTGCTCTCGCGTCTCGGCGCAGACGTCATGATCTGCGGGCGGCGCGCAGGAAATGCTGGACGACACCGCCGCCGGCATTCGCAAGCATCTGGGACGCGAGATCGCGACGCATGCGATGACGATTCGCGATCCCGAGCAGGTGCAGCAGACGATCGCGGCGACGATCGAGCGTTTCGGCCGACTCGACACGCTCGTGAACAACGGCGGCGGACAATTTCCGCAGAAGCGCGATCGATTTCAGCGTGAAGGGCTGGAACGCCGTCATCGATACGAACCTGAACGGCGCCTGGTACATGATGCAGGCAGCGGCCCGCGCCTGGCGCGACCGCGGCGCAGCCCGGCAATATCGTCAACATCGTCGCCACGATCTGGCGGGGCATGCCACAGGTAGCGCACACGACGGCCGCACGCGCCGGCGTGATCTACCTGAGCAAGACGCTGGCGACCGAGTGGGCGCCGCTCCACATCCGCGTGAATTGCATCGCCCCCGGCTCGATCGCAACCGAGCGGGCTGAACGTCTACCCCGAAGGGGCCGTCGATCACTTCGCCTACACCAACCCGATGAAGCGCCTCGGCGACGTGCAGGACGTCGCAGAAGCCGTCGTCTACATGTCGGCCGACTCGGGCAAGTTCGTGACCGGCGAGACCCTCATCGTCGACGGCGGTCACAGCTGCTGGGGCGACATCCGAATGGCCCGGCGGCCAGCCCGACTATTTCAAGGTCAAACGCTGAGGGACACAGGAGAGCTACGATGACCGCAGACGCCTCTCACCCGCACGCCGCGTGCAGAACTGATCCCGAAGTTCCACCTCGCCTGGGACACGCTGAACCGCCTGACCGGCGAGCCAGCCTTCGTCGAGGCCTTCGCCGCCAACCCGGCCATGCTCGATTTCGTGATGAATGATTTCTACATGGGGATCTTCTTCGGCGGCAACGTGCCGCAACGCTACAAGCAGCTCGCGCGGCTGGAGCTGTCGCTGCTGCACGGCTGCCGCACCTGCAACAAGCAGAACGTGCCGGGCGCGCTCGAGGCGGGCATTTCGCAGGCGCAGATCAATGCCATGCTGGAATTCGAGACCGGCCCGTTCACCGACGCCGAGAAAGCCGTGCTCGCCTACGCTCGCGAAGTCTCGCTGACCAATGCGGGCGGCCACATGTCGCCGGAGTTGTTCACGCGCCTGCGCCAGCACTTTTCGCAGGCCGACATCCTCGAGCTCGGCGTCACGATGGCCGTCATCTCGGGCATGGCGAAACTCTCGTTCGTGCTCGACCTCGTCGAGAAGGAACATTATTGCCCCTTCGCAAGCACAGCCGCCGCGTAAGGCGATCCGCTCACATTTACAGGTAGCAGTACATCGCATGAGTCAGCGCATATTTCCAATCACGATGCCCAAGTGGGGCATCGAAATGCAGCAGGGCACCATCACCGAGTGGCACGCTGCGCCAGGCCAGGCCGTTACGAAGGGCGATACGCTGCTGGATGTCGAGACCGAGAAAATCGTCAACTCGGTTGAAGCTCCGGTTACCGGGACCGTCCGTCGCATACTCGCAGACGTCGGCGCCACCGAAGCGGTAGGTGCGCTGATCGCGGTGTTCGCTGCCACCGACGTTGCGGACACCGAAGTGGATGCGTTCATCGCGGGCTTCAAGCCCGCGGATACGAGCTTCGAACCCGACGGCGGCACGAGCAGTGATTCCTCGCCCGCCCCCACGCCGGCGGCCGCTCCCGCCGAAGCCGGCGACGGTGCAGGCAAGGTGAGCCCCATTGCACGTCGGCTCGCCGACAAGCTCGGCATCGACGTCACGCAAGATCAAGGGCACCGGTAGTCATGGCCGCGTCTCGAAGGAAGACGTCGAAGCGTACGCCGCCACGCTGCAGGGTGGCGCCGCGCCGGCACGGCCGGTCGCCGTGGCCGCTGCGGCGGTCGACGGGACCGCGCCAACACGCGAAAAAATGACGTCGATGCGGTCGACGATTGCGCGCCGGTTGCTCGAATCGAAGCAGTCGATTCCACATTACCGGCTTGCGATCGACGTCGACCTCACTGCGCTGCTGGCCCGGCGCGCGGAGCTGAACGCCGGCGGCAACGCGAAGGTTTCGGTCAACGATTTGCTGGTGCGGGCCACCGCGCTCGCGCTCGTGCAACACCCGACAGTCAATGCGCAGTTGCAGGGCGACGAAATCGTCAAGTTCCCGCAGGCGGACATCTGCGTTGCGGTTGCTTCGGAGAACGGACTGGTGACGCCGGTCGTGCGCGCCGCCGAGACCAAGAGCGCGGCGAAGCATCGGCAAGGAAGTCGCAGACCTGGCCGAACGGGCCAGGAGTGGCCGCCTCACGCGTGACGAAATCACGGGCGGCAGTTTCACGATTTCCAACCTTGGAATGTTTGGCGTCGATCGGTTCGACGCGATCATCAATCCGCCGCAGGTTGCCATCCTTGCCGTGGGCGCGGGCACCGAACGTGTCGTTGCCCGCAATGGCCAGCCAGCGGTTTGCCGCGTCGCGACGCTGACACTGTCGTGCGATCACCGGGTGGTCGATGGCGCGACCGGCGCGAGCTTTCTCGCGACGCTTCGTGAACTGCTGGAGAGCGCAACCGCCCTTTGATCGGACGGTAGCCAAATGTCGGCGAGACGCGACGCGACACCTCGCACGGTGTCGCGTGGCGTCTCCTGCTCCTGAGTGTGTCCAGAGAGTCGGCTCAGCGCGGCCCGCACAACTCCAGCGGCGTTTTGTACAGCGACTCCGGCCCGTCCTTGCCGATGATGAAGACGTTCTCCATGTGACACGGGCCGAGCTTCGCGCCGAAGAACAGGCAATCGACCGAGACGACCATGTTTTCTTCCAGCTCGAAGCCACGCGCCCCGACGGTGCCCATGGACGGTCCTGCGACCGGCGATTCCACGGGCATCATGCCGACGCCGTGCGCGAATACCAGCATCTTCTCGGCGGCCGGCACGCCCTTGCCTCGCACGTACTCGTGCGCCATCGCCGGGAGCTTGCCGGTGTGGAAGCCAGGCTTCATCGAATCGAGCAGCGTGAGGTAACAATCGCGCACCGTGTCGTGCAACGCCTGGTACTCGGGCGTCGGCTTGCCGATGACGGCCGTCCGGTTGATGTCGATCCAGAATCCCTCGGTCTTGCCCAGCGTTTCGAGGATGACGATCTGGCCCTGCCCGAGCGGACGGTCGTGCCGCGTGCGGAACAGTTCCGGGATGAACTCGCCATCGAAGGACCCGCCGAACAGCATCGTGCCTTCGTCGACAGGCGTGATGCCCTGCGAGGCCATGAAGCTGGCCACCGACAAAGTGAACTCCGTCCAGTTCAATCCCGGGCGCACTTGTGATGCCGCGAACTGGATCGCGGCGTCGGCCTTGGGGCCTGTGCGGCGCACGGCCACGAGTTCTTCCGGTGTCTTGACGCTGCGAGCGCGCACCATGGCGTCGATGCCATCGAGCGGTGCGTACGACGCAAAGCGTTTGTCACGCTGCACCCACAACCAGACCCGCAGGTCGTCGAAGGCGACCTTCGCGCTGCCGAGGCCGTGATCCGCCAATGCATCCGTGACGCCTTCGACCAGGTTAGGACGCGTCTTGCCCCGCACGCGCGAGCCGAAGATTTCCATGGCCGCCTGCCCGAGCGCACTGGGCCTGGCATCGGGGTCGTGCGCGCGTGCCATCTCGCAGAACGTGAGCAGTTCGGTGAGTCGCAGTTCCTCCGCCCGGTCGGGTTGTCCCGATCGCGCGGAGACCGCGAGCAACGCAATATTGGCCTCGGGCAGCACCAGCACGACGGGTATCGACGGATCACGCGCAACGATCGCGGCGCAGATCGGCTCCTGCAGGGTCCAGTACTCCATGATGGAGCTGTAACCGGTCGCATAGACGACGTCGTGCGTATTGGTCAGGACGATCGCGTCCCAATTTTCACGTTCGAGCTGTGCGCGTATGCGCGCGATGCGTCCGTCGGTCATCGTCATTCCCCAGCCGCCCTCATTCGAACTTCAAGTTCAGCGTTACGCCGATCTGCCGCGGCGCGCCGTAGTTCGTGAAGTTCCACAAGCCGGCCACCGGCAACGCCGCTACGCGATACGTCTCGTCCGTGAGGTTCGTGCCGTACAGCGTGGCGCTCCACGGCTCTCGGGATCGCGATAGGTCACCGACGCGCCGAGCAGTGTCTGCTCCTCCATCTGCGTGTTGGGGCCGTTGAAGACGTCCGTTTCGGCCTCGGACTGGTAGTTAAAGTTGCCGTCAAGCGTGACGACGCCACCGCCGCCGAGCGCGAAGTCACGCGCAACCGTCAGCCCCGCCTTCCACTCCGGCGAGAACGGCAGGTTGAACTGCGTCAGGTCGATGTCGCAGGAAGTCGGGTCCGGGCTGACGCCGCGCAGGTTCGGCAGGCACGAGCCGCTGCCGTACTCCTGGTCGAGCCAGTTGACCGACGCACCGATGCGCCAGTACTCGGTCGGCACCCAGGTCGTCTCGAGGTCGACGCCCGTGGCCTTCGACGAACCCGTGTTGACGGTGACCGTCTCCTGCTGCGTCGTGCCGTCGGCGGCGGTGTAAGTCGCGACGACCGCGCGCTGCAGGTCGTCGTACTTGGTGTAGTACAGCGCGGCGTTGAAGCGCAGCGTGTTGCCGAGCAGGTCGGCCTTGTAGCCGAGTTCGAGGTTCTCGTTCGTCTCCGGGTCGTAGGCGCACCGCGACGGCGTGGCGCAGGTCTCCGAGAACCCGCCCGACAGGAAGCCCGTCGCGTAGCTCAGGTAGAACATGCCGACGTCGTTCGTCGGCTTCCAGTCCGCGACGACGCGGAACGTGGTCTTCTCCCAGTCGTTCTCCTCGTCGACGAGCACGCCGTAGGCGGAGAGCGGCAACGGCGTGTGCATGCCGGTGACCTGGTTCGCCGTGAGGCCCGCACGGCTCAGGTACTGCGACCGCAGGTCGATGCACGAGCCGTCGTCGGGGTTCACGCCCACGTCGAGCGGATCCGTCAGGGCCGTGCAGGGTCCACCGCCGTCGACGAAGCGCAGGAATTCCTTCTTGTCCTTGCTGTAGCGCACGCCGCCGGTCAGGGTGACCGTGTCGGTCACGTCGTAGTTGCCGTCGAAGTACAACGCGTACTCGTCGCGTGATCTGCGACGTGCCCTGCGTCTGGAAGTCGTTGATCGCGCGCAGGTCGAGGTTCACGAAGCCGTCTTCGCGCAGGGCCGTACCCGTGTCCGGATCGATGGACGGGATCAACGACGTGAGGCCCACGGAGAAGACCGCGCAGGAAATCGAACGAGTCGTGGAAGTAATTCGCACCGCCGACGAAGTTGAACGGGCCGTCGAGATCGGAGACGAAGCGCAGCTCCTGCTGCGTCGTGTGGCGCGACGTGTTGCGCGTCGAGTCGAACAGCGTCAGGAACGCCTCGCCGGTGTAGGTGCTCGGCAGGCGCTGCTTCTGTTCGCGATAGCCGGTGATCGACTTGATCTCGCCGTAGGGCACTTTGAACGACTGGTTGAAGTACACGCCCTCGGTGTCGACCTTGTGGCCCTCGTCCATGTAGATGTTCTGGTTGTGGGAAATCAGCGTGCTGAAGACGTCCTTCTGGCCCGCGAGCTGGATTCCCGGGAAGCCGAGCGCGGTCAGCAGGTCCGTGTCCGTGCTCTCGTTGACGCCCGGAGGGCTGTCCGAGCGATCCTTGACGTTCTCGTAGATCAAGTAGCCCGAGTACCAGTCGGTCGGCTCCCACAGGAACTTGATCTTGGCCGCCGTCACGTCCTTGCCGCCGAGGTCGCCGCCGCCACCACGCACATTCGTGTTGAGTTCGGGCGGCGGCTGCGCGCCGGCCGGAAGGCCGAACGCGCCCCAGAGCGGCACGCTTACCGGGAACGTCGCCGTTTCCTTGTCGTCGGTGTAAAAGCCGTCGTCCTGGTCGTAGATCGCCGCGATGCGCATCGCGAGCGTCTCGCCGATCGGCACGTTGACCGCGGCCGAGACGCTGCGGGCCGAGGCGCTGCCCTCGTACTGCCCGTAGCTGAGCTGCGTCTCCGCGCCGTACTTGCCGAGCACGGGCTTCTTCGAGGTGATCGAGATCACGCCGCCGGTCGTGTTCTTGCCGAACAGCGTGCCCTGCGGGCCGCGATACACCTCGACCTGCTGCGTGTCGAACAGCGAGACAAACTGCGAGGTCACGTGGCTCAGCACGAACTCGTCCATGAGGAAGCTGACGGGCGCGTCCTGCGTGACGAGGATGATGTTCGTGCCCGTGCCACGCATGCCGCCGCCGGTAGCGTTGAAGCCCGCGGGGTTCGACAGCACGAGACCGGGCGCGAGGTTCTGCAGCGCGCGGACGTCGTTGACATGCGCGCTCTGCAGCGCCGTCTCGCTGATCGCGGAGATCGCGATTGGCACGTCCTGCGCGGCTTCGTCGCGCTTGGTGCCGGTGACGACGATTTCCTCGAGGCCGCCACTCCCTTCGACCTGGACCTCATCCGCGGCATAAGCCGCGCTGGCGAGCGTAAGTGCAACCGCTGCTGCAAGCAGGCGGTTACCCGGTCTGATGCTCCGATGAATTTCCATGCTTGCTGATCCCCTGCTTTGGAAAGACGCCTGTTGTGCTGCTAGCGGAAAGAAGCGGGCGCACCGCCAACGACAAGCCAGATCGAAGATAAAACAAGCTGGCGTGACTGTTTTTTCCGGCTGCGACGATAACGCAAGCATGTTAATAAAACAATCCTGACTGTTTTTTTTTGATATGCTTTATTTCGCGTCGTAAGCCCATGTTTGCGCTGCAATAAACCGCGCTGCATGTGCTGTGGCGCAACAAATCCAGTGGGGTCGTTCGATGGAAAAACGTCTCGTGCAAGGCTGGTTCCTCGCCTTCGTATTTGCCGTCGTCGTGATTCCCGCGGTGGCAGCCGATCAGCCTCGTCCACCGGCCGATCTCTACAAAACCTACTGCTCGACCTGTCACGAGGGCGCCGTGCCTCGCGCTCCGCATTCGATCAATTTCCCGATGATCGGACCTACCGCGATCCTCGGCGCGCTCGAGTCCGGCGTCATGCGGGCGCAGGGCTCGGCGTTGACGGCGGCAGAGCGACGTTCGCTCGCGGAATTCCTGGGGGGCGCCTCGCTGGCCGCGAGCAACAAGGTCGCGTTGAAACGCTGCGACGCGGCTCATGCACAGTTCGACTTCAAGCGCCCGCCGCCGCTGGCAGGCTGGAGCATGACGCTCGAAGGGACGCGCTTCGTCGACGCGCAGCATGCAGGGCTCACCGCGCAAGACATCCCACGGCTCGAACTCAAGTGGGCTTTTGCGTACCCCGGCGCGACGCGAGCGCGTTCGCAACCGACCGTCGGCGCAGGTGCGGTGTTCGTCGGCAGCCAGGACGGCACCGTGTACGCACTGGATTTCGATACGGGGTGCGTGCGCTGGACGTTCCTCGCCGACGCCGAAGTTCGTTCAAGCCCGACACTGCAGCCGTGGACGAGCGGCGATGCCAAGGCGAGGCCTCGCCTGTATTTCGGCGACTTCAATGGCAATGCCTACGCGGTGGACGCGCAGACGGGCACGCTGCAGTGGAAGACGCGCGTCGAGGCACACCCGCGAGTCACGATCACCGGCTCGCCACGTCTCTTCGACGGTCGCCTCTACGTGCCGATGTCGTCCAACGAGTGGGCGGCGGCGGCCGATCCGGCCTATGAATGCTGCACGTTTCGTGGCGGTGTAGCGGCCATCGACGCGGACACGGGCAAGCTCGTCTGGCGTTCCTATTCGATCCCGCAGGAACCGGTGGCAACCGGCGAGAAGAACTCCGCCGGTGCGATCCGCCACGCGCCCGGCCGGCGCGCCGGTCTGGAACTCCCCGACCATCGACGCCAAGCGGCGCAGGCTCTACGTCGGCACGGGCGAAGGCTACACCTCGCCCGCCGCGGCCGCAGACCGATTCCGTGCTCGCCTTCGACCTGGATACGGGTCGCATGCTCTGGTCGCACCAGTCGTTGGCGAAAGACGCCTGGAACATGGCCTGCTTCATCGGCGGCGGACCGAATTGCCCGAGCGAAAATGGCCCGGACCTCGACATCGGCGCGCCGCCGATTCTGCATCGCCTGCCCTCCGGGAAGGATGTGCTGCTGGTCGGCCAGAAGTCGGCCGACGTCTTCGCGCTGGACCCGGACGACGGGCGCCTGCTCTGGAAAACGCGCTACGGCCGGGGCGGCTATGCCGGCGGAGTCCACTGGGGCATGGCGGCGACACGGACGCTGTTGTACGCGCCGAATGCGGACACCAATTTCCTGGGGACGGAAAAAGGCGTGGCGAAACCGGGGCTGTTCGCGCTCGACCCGCGCGACGGCTCGATCGTGTGGTTCACGCCCGCTCCCGACGTTTGCCCCGCAGACCTGAAGCCCGCGTGTGATCCTGGATTTTCGGCGCCGCCGACGGCGATTCCCGGCGCCGTGTTCCAGCCCGCGTTCGACGGCAGGCTGCGCGCGTACCGCGAAAGCGACGGCAAGCTGCTCTGGGAGTTCAACACACTGCGCGACTTCGATACCGTCTCCGGGGAAAAAGCCCGCGGCGGCTCGATCGAAAGTGCAGGCGCGATCGTCGCCGACGGCAACGTGCTGGTGAACTCGGGCTATCTCTTCGGCGGTCGCATGGCCGGCAATGTCCTGCTCGTGTTCGCCGTGCCTCGCCGCTAGAGGAAAATCCAATGACCACGCGACGCGGTACCGCTCGACCAATGGAACCTGATGGACCCGGCGGTCCAGCAGTGCCCCTATGAGTTCTATCGCGCCACACGCAGCAGCGCGCCGATCTACCGCATGCCGCAAACCGGGTTCTACCTCATCACTTCGTTCGAGCTTTGTCGCGAGGTGATCCGACAGCCAGATCTCTTCGGCAGCGGCGTGAGCCCGATGGCATTGCGCGAGGGCGGCGTCCCGCAAGCCATCATCGACATCTACCAGAACGAAGGATGGATACCGACGACGTCGTGTTCGACGACCGACCCGCCGCAACACACCCGGGTGCGGTCGTTCCTCGAGACGCTGTTCCCGGTGCAACGCGTCCGCGAAATGACGCCAATGATCGACGCGACCGTGCATGAACTGCTCGATAACCTGGCCGGCCGCACCGAAGTCGAGTTCGTGCGGGAGTTCTCGCACCCGCTGCCGATGATGGTCATCGCCCATCTGATTGGCGTGCCGCGTCTCGATCTCGCGCGCTTCAAGGCATGGTCGGATGCGATCGTCGAGCCTTTCAGCATGATGGTCTCGCCCGAACGCGAGCTCGAGTGCGCACGCCTCGTCGTTGAAATGCAGCATTATTTCGCCGGCCTGCTCGAAGAGCGCCGGAACTCGCCGCAGGACGACCTGTTGACAGCGGTGGCCAAGGCGGCGGACGACCCCGAGCTGCACTTCGACATGCGCGAGCAACTGACGATCCTGACCATCGACCTGCTCGCCTCGGGCAACGAGACCACCACTGCGGCGATTTCGTCGGCCTGAAGCTCCTGATCGAGGATCCGGCGGCGATGCACGAGGCCCGCGGCAACCCGAAAATGATGCGCAACCTCGCGGAAGAAGTGCTCCGACTCGAATCGCCGGCGCAGGGAATGTTCCGGCGTGTGATGCGCGACACGGTGCTAGGTGGCGTCGAATTGCATGAAGGCGACCTGCTGAGCGTGCGGTTCGGCGCAGCCAATCGCGACGAGACTCAGTTTCCGGCACGCGGAACGCATCGACCTGCATCGGTCGCAGCCCGGCAAGCACCTCGCGCTTGGCGTCGGCCGGCATCATTGCATCGGCGCTCAGCTCGCCCGGCAGGAAATCGTCAGCGCACTCACGGGACTGCTCGATCGGTACGATGCGTTCGCGCTCACGCCGGGCCGTCCTCAGCCCGAATACGCACCAAGTTTTTTCGGCCGCAACCTGCGGCAGTTCTTCGTCACGCTGACGCCGCGACGAGTGACCGGCGACTGACGTGCGGCGAGTGTGCGCGCGATCGACTCGACTTCCCAGCCAGAAGCCGCACGGCCACGCACAGTTGTCGCAGACCGCTATTTCTTGCGTTGCGGCAGGGCGAAAGCAATCACTTCGTCGCCGGCAGGCGTGTCGAACCACATGTGGTGACCCGTCACGAGCACGACGTACTGTCGGCCATTTATTTCGTACGTCATCGGCGTTGCCTGCGTGCCGGCCGGCATCTCGTGCCGCCAGACCATTTCACCGGTTTCGATGTCGAAGGCGCGCAGGAAGCCGTCCATCGTGCCGGCGATGAAGACCAGGCCGCCAGCCGTGACGATCGGCCCGCCGAGACTCGGTGTGCCGAGGTTCCATTCGAAGCGGATCGGCAACTGCTTCTCGATCGAACCCAGCGGCACGCGCCATTTGACGTCGCCGTCACTGAGGTCGACGGCGACGAGTTCGCCCCACGGCGGCGCCGTGCACGGCGCGCCGAGCGGCGAAAGCAGCCACTCGCGATGCGTGCCGTAAGGAGTGCCGATCGCCGCCGCAACGTCCTTGCCATTGGCCAGGCTGATGCCTTCGACGCCAGGAATCTCGGCGCGCGGAATCATCGTCACGACCTGCACGACGCGATTCACGTTCACGATCATCAACTGGCGTGAGGGGTCGAATGCCGCCCCGCCCCAGTTCGCGCCGCCGGCGGACCCAGGCGTGAGTATGCGTTCCGGCACCCTGCCGAAGGCGGCGTGTAGATGCCTTCGGAACGCAGCGCCTTGATCTTGTCGCGGCAGGCGTTGCGATCCCAGAACGTGAATCCCCATGCGTCGTCCGGCGTCAGTGTCGTCGGGACGAGCGGCTCCGGTTTCACCGGGAACGGCTGCGTCGGCGAGAGCCACTCTCCGGGCAGGCCGCCCTGTGGCACGGGCCGCTCGACGATCGGAAACAATGGCGTGCCGTTGGTGCGATCGAACACGAACACGAAGCCCTGCTTGGTGTTCTGCACGACAGCGGGCACAAGCTGCTTGCCGCGCTTGATCTCCGCCAGCAGTGGCGGCGACGAAACGTCGTAGTCCCAGATGTCGTGATGCACCGCCTGGAAATGCCAGACCGGCTTGCCGGTCGTTGCATCCAGCGCGACCAGTGAACTCGAATAGAGATTGTTGCCCTTGCGCATGCCGCCGAAAAAATCGGGTGCGGCGGAGCCCACGGGTGCATAGATGATGCCGCGTGCCTCGTCGGCGACCATCGTCGACCAGACGTTGCCGGCACCGGTCGTACGCGCGCTGCCATCGAGCCACGTCGCATAGGCCGGATCCGCCGGGTCGCGCGGAATGGGATCGAATCTCCAGCGCGGCGCGCCGGTGCGCGCATCGAACGCAAACACTGTCCCGGGCGGCGCGTCGGTCCGGATGTTGTCCATGATGAACGAGCCCGACGGCGACGATGCCGGACGCGACGACCGGCGCCGACATGATCTTGGATTCGCCAGCAAACTTGTCGGGCCAGTCGCGCACGACTTGAACCTGGCCGCCCTGCCCGAACCCGGCGCAGGCGATCGACCGGTGCGGCTGTCGACCGCGATGACGCGCGAATCGTTCGTCCCCATGAAGATACGCGTCGCGCAGGCAGCACCGGCGGGCGCCTCGGGATCACGCCACGCACTGACGCCGCGGCAGTTGTACTGGTAGGGCAGCGCGTGATTCAAGCTCGACCTTCGGGTCGTGCACCCAGCGCTCACGCCCGGTGGCGGGATCCAGCGCGACGATGCGATTGAACGGCGTGCAGAAGACGACCAAGACCATCGACGAGGATCGGCGTCGTCTGGGTGGAGCTGTTGGCGATGAGATCGCTGCCGCGTCGCTTCAGCTCGCCGGTCGAATAACGCCAGGCGATCTCGAGATCGTCGACGTTGCTCTTGTCGATCTGCCGGGCCGCGGAATAGCGCGTGCCGCCCGAGGTGCCGCCGAAATATCCCCAGCTGGTGTCCGCCGCATGGACCGCCGGGCCCGCGATCGTGCACAGCGCAACGATACCGGCCGAGACCCCGTTCAATACTGGACGCATCGGCATCGATTCTCCGTGCACCTCAGAACGCGGGCTGCATGAACTCGATGACGGCGTGTCGGTTCGAGGCAGGCCCAGCCGAGCGGTGCCATGGCCACGTGATACGGCTGGTCCTGATGGCGCTTCTGCGCCGCCTTGTCCTTGAAGCACTCGAAGAACACGAACTCGTTCCGGTCCGCGCCCTGCAGTATTTCGAAGACCAGTGTGTCGGGTTCGTGCTGCAACACGTTTGACCGCAACTCCGCGACCAGCCGGATGAATTCGTCACGCTTTTCCGGCTTGGTGCGCACGCGCATGTAGGCCGCATAACCCACGGGCGATGTCATTTTTTGCATCCTCGAATTCGGCGCACAGTCGTCGTTGGCACGTCCACGGCGGCGCGACAACTGGCTGGAGTTACGCCTGTCAACCCGCGCGTGCCATTTCCTGGCCGAGCAATGCGGTGCGGACGGCCTTCTCGATCTTCTCGGGCGACGGAATCCACTCCTGCTCGAGGTCGGGTGTCGAAGGCACAGGGGTGTGCGGCGGCGTCGACCTTCTGCACCGGCGCCTTGAGCGAAGCAAGCGCCTCGCAGGCCGCGAGCGATGCGATCTCGCTGGCCATGCCGCAATATGGATCCGCTTCGTCGACGACGACGAGCCGGCCGGTCTTGCGTACCGACTCGAGGATGCTGTCGCGATCGAGCGGCGACGTCGTGCGCGGATCGATCACCTCGACCGAGATGCCTTCCTTCGCCAGCTTGTCCGCGACCTTGTTCGCAAGCAGCACCATGCGCGCGAACGCGACGATCGTGACCTGCGTGCCTTTGCGCGTGATGTTCGCCTGGCCGAACGGAATGATGTACTCGCCGTCCGGCACCTCGCCGATCTCGCCGTAGAGCATCTTGTGCTCGCAGAAGATGACCGGGTCGTCGTCGCGAATCGCCGCGGTGAGCAGGCCCTTCGCATCGGCAGGCGATGACGGGCACGCCACCTTGATGCCCGGGATCGACGTGAGCATTGCGTACAGGTTCTGCGAATGCTGCGGGCCGGCGCCATAGCCCGCACCCATCAGCGTGCGGATCATCGACCGGCACTTCGCACTTGCCGCCGAACATGTAGCGGAACTTCGCCATCTGGTTGAGGATCTGGTCGAGGCACACGCCGAGGAAGTCCATGAACATGACTTCCGCGACCGGGCGCAGGCCGGTCAGCGCCGCGCCGTTGGCGGCACCGACGATCGCCGACTCGGTGATCGGCGTATCGATTACGCGACCGCGGCCGAACTCCGCGGCCAGACCTGCGGTGACGCCGAACGTGCCGCCCGCCGCTTCCACTTCACCTGCCGTACCGCCCATGCCGCCGACAATGTCTTCACCGAGAAGGATGACGCGCGGATCGCGACGCATCTCGGCCTGCAGGACTTCGGTGATCGCCTCACGAAAAGATTTCTTCGCCATCTCAGTAGCTCCCGTAGACGTCGGCGTACAGCGCGGCGCTGGTCGGTTTCGGCGCCGCCTTGGCGACGGCCACTTTGTCCTCGATCAATTCGGCAATTTCTTCATCGATCTCGCGCAGCTCGTCCGCAGCGATGTCGAACTCGCGCGTGACGCGCTCTTCGAACCTGACGAGCGGGTCGGCTGACTTGCGCAACCGGTCGACCTCCTTCGATTCGCGATATTTCTGCATGTCGCCTTCGAAGTGCCCATACCAGCGCATGGCGAATGCCTCGACTGCGCTCGGGCCATCGCCGCGGCGCGCACGCTCGACCGCACGAGCCACCGCGTCGTAGACCGCGAAAAAATCGACGCCATCCACTTTCTCGGCCGGCATGCCGAATGCTGCCGCACGCGCGGCAATGTCTGCGCCGCCAAGGTGGTAGCCGGTGCCGGTGAATTCCGAATAGCCGTTGTTCTCGTACATGAAGATCATCGGCAGTTTCAGCACCGCCGAGAAATTCAAGCGCCTCGGCGACGGTGCCCTGGTTCGACGCGCCATCGCCGATGAACGCCATGGCGACGCCGCCCGTAGCGAGTGTCTTGTGCGTGAGCGCTGCACCGACTGCGATGGGTGGCGCGGCACCCACGATCGCATTGGCGCCGAGCATGCCTTTGCGCAGGTCGGCGATGTGCATCGACCCGCCCTTGCCATTGCAGAGCCCGCCCTGCTTGCAGTAGATCTCGAGCAGCATCCCGCCGATGTCGCAACCCTTGGCGATGCAGTGGCCGTGGCCGCGATGCGTGCTGCCGATGTAATCGGAATCGAGCAGGTTCATGCAGGCGCCGACCGCGACCGCCTCCTGCCCGCAGTAGAGGTGCACGAAACCCGGGCACGGTGCCGGCCTGGACTTCGCGACGCATGCGCTCTTCGAACTCGCGGATGGCGCGCATCCGGCGGTAAGCGTCGAGCAGCATCATTGGATCGTAGGTCATGTCGTCTCCTCAAGTAACGACCCGCCGAAAGGCGTGGCGCGCCGGGCGGCCACGCCGCACCGGACCCATGAACGATTGGAACCCCAACGAACGGTCACATAAAAAAACAGTCAGTCCGGCTTTTTTTAACCTTAAAGCATCCGGCGGAAAAGCGAAAGTACCTTGATTGCTGCAGAGCAGCATCCAGCGTCAATAAAAAGCAGGATTGACGGTTTTTATTTTAACCGCTACCAATACGCGACCTGCCCCGCTGCTTGGCCGGCCAGTTCGGCGCAGCAGATTTTCGACTTCCCAATGCCGAGGACTTCCCAACATGCTGTTCAATCGCGAGCGCGCCTTGCAGAAGATGGACCAGTACGGCCTCGATGCGCTGGTCGCTGCTACGCCGCGAAATGTCTACTACGCGTCCGGCTTCTGGACTCGCATCTCGGAGTGGGGCTTCCAGGAGAATCACGCCGCGGTCATCGTGCCGCGCGATCCGGCCAAGCCCGCGATCCTCGTCGTTCCCGAATTCGCGATCAGCGGTTTGCTGGAAACGCCCACGTGGATCCCGCAGGTCCGTACGACGGAATTCATGAACACGAGTCACGTGGCACACGAGCCGGAACCCGTGCGTCTCGATCCTCTGCAGGGGGACATCGAGGCGCTCTATGCGGAAAAGATCGCGGGCGACATGGCGCCGAATCTCGTGCTGGGCACGACCAGTGCGTTGGCGGAGCTTGGACTCGAAAACGCGCGGGTCGGTTTCGACGACCTGCGCCTGGCCCAACATGCGAAAGCCGAATTGACCGGCCTGCAAGTCGCCGACGCCATTGACGCGTGGCTCGACATCCGCAAGGTGAAGACCCCGCAGGAGATCGACTTCCTTCGACACGGCGCCGCGATCAACGAAGCCGGCCTTCGCGACATCATGCCGTGCATTCGGCCTGGCGTCGTCTGGAAAGACGTTGCGGCGCAATTTCGCAATTTCGTGCAGGCTCGCGGCGCGAACCTGATCTCTGCGCAGAAGGCCCTGCAGTTCGGCGCCGAACATGGCGGCGAGTATTTTCCCGACCTGATGTTCGCCGCCAACGACTGGAAAGTGCGCGATGGGCAGGTGATCATCTTCGAAAGCTGGGGCACGTATTCAAACTATGCCTTCGACGTGTCACGCACGGTGCACGTCGGCGAGCCGAGTGCGGAATACCAGCGGATCTGCGCCACGATCTCCGCCGCGCAGCAGGAGGCTGTGCAATATCTCCGTGCGGGGATCAGCACGCACGACGCGTGGGCGGCGATGTCGAAACTCGCTTACGCAATGCCCGTGCCGACACCGCGCAAAACGCTCGTTTTCCTGCACTCGATCGGGCTCGATATCATCGAGCTGCCGAGCAGCTATCCGGCGTTCGGCCGACTTAAGAACTTCGAACTGGAAGTGAATACGGTAGTCAACTTCGAGTACCTGTACTTCGGTCACTCGGTCGCGCCGTACCACCTCGAGAGCAGTTACCTGATCACGCGGACGGCGCCGAGTGCCTGCACACGCTGCCGCAGGAACTGACCGTGCTGGCATAGAAAAGGCCGGCTTGCGCCGGCCTTCTTCGCTCAGGCGTCGCGTCCGACGGCGTTACTGCGAGCTGCCGAAACCCATGCCGACTTCGACGCCGAAGTTGATCGGTGCGCCCCACTGCGTGTGCGTCCACAGCGTCGCGACCGACTGCGAGGCAATGCGGTAGCGCTCGTCCGTCAGGTTCTTGCCGTACACGCGCAGGAAGTACTTGTCGTCCGTCCGCCGTGTAGGTCACCGAGGCGTTGAGCAGGTTCTTCTCGTCGAGGTACGCGTCGTATTGGCGGCCCGCGGCGGAGATGTAGAACAGGTTCTCGTCCTCGTGGTAGTACTCGCCCGTGAACTCGAGCGCGCCGCCGTTGCCGAGCTCCACAGGTATAGATGCCCTGGATCGAGCCCATGAACTCCGGCGAGCGCGGGCACCGGCAGGCCCGAGAAGTCGCCGTCGAACTGCTGGATCGTCGCCCCCGTCACCGGATCGACGACCTGCGGCTGGTGATGACTGGAACTCCGTGTATTCGGCGTCGAGGTACGACGCCTGTGCGCGGATGCGGAACGCGTTCCGTGATGCAGCGCCTGGAACTCGAGTTCCACGCCCTTCGCTTCCACCTCGGCCGCGTTGTAGAACACCGTCTCCTGGAACGTCGCGCCGGAGGCGTTCGTCGTGATGATGTTCACCGCGCGCTGCGCATCCTCGTACTCCGTGTAGAAGATGGTCGGGTTGAAGCGGATGCGGCTGCGCTTCGTTCTCGAACTTCAGGCCGAGTTCGTAGTTCGTCGCGAACTCCGGGTCGACCGGGCGCGTGAGCTCCGACACCATCAGGCCGCTCGTGCCGGTCTGGTCGTTGTAGCCGCCGGCCTTGTAGCCGCGCGAGATCGTGCCGTAGCGCGAAAGATACTATCGGTGAACTTGTACGAACCGACGACGCGCCAGCTCGGCTCCGTCCACTCCTCCGACAGGTTTTCGAAACCCGGCGTGTTCTGGTTGACGATGATGCCGCCCGGATACTTGCTGAAGTTTCCGGCCTGCAGCGGGTCGTTGAAGTCCTCCCAGGACAGCGAGCCGTTCATGGTATTGTCGTCGAGCACGTCGAACGCCACCTGCGTGCGGCCCGCCCAGGAACGTTCGTCGCGCGTCTCGCGGTAGCCGGCGGCCACTGGAACTTGTCCGTCACGTCCCAGGTCAAGTCGACGTAGCCGGCGAGCGAGTCCGAGTCCTGCTTGTTGCAGAGCACCTGCGGCGTGTTGTTGTTGAGATTGCTGCGGCGAGCGGGCCCAACGGCCCTGCAGGTCGAACGCGAAGTCGATGAAGCCGAGCACCTGCACGACGCAGAACGCGGCGTCATTGGTCTGCTGGAACGCGCCGGCCACGAAGTTGACAGGGCCGTCGAAATTCGATGGCGTAGCGCACTTCGAACTGCGTGGTCTCGCGGGTCGTGTCGCGCGTCGCGTCGAACAGCGAAATCACCTCACCTGTGACCGAGTTGACCGGCGCGGCGCCCGGTGTACGTGTTGGGCAGGTGCTCGTCCTGGTCGCGCTTGCCCGCCACGGCAAACAACGTGCCCGGAGCCGACGTCCCACTCCATGTTCAGGTAGATAGCCGTCGACGTCGATGATCTGGCCCTTCGCCCATCTTGAGCAGCGAATCGTTGCGGTTCGTCGCGCCCATGTGATCGAGCGGATCGCCGCTGGGGCGCGTGAAGCCGAGGAAGTTCCAGAGGTACGGCGCGCCCGCCGGCGTGTCGTTGAATGCCGGCACCGCCTCCGAGCGATCGCGCATGATTTCGTACTGGAAGAGCAGACGCAGCGTCTTCGTTCGGGTGCCACTGCGCCTTGACGCGGCCATTGACGACGTCTTCGCCGCCGGCATCCTTGTCCGGCTGGCCCTCGCCGGATGTGCCGGTGATGCCCGGGATACGTGAACGGGTGGCCGTCCGCGAATGCGCTGAACGTGTTGATCGGACCGTAGGTGGCGCCGAGTTTGTAATAGCCGTCGGACTTCGATACGCGGCCGACCAAGCGCACCGCGAACACGTCGTCGACGATCGGCAGGTCGACCGAACCCTGCACGCGCTGTCGTTGAAGCTGCCGTAGCCGAGGCGGAACTCGGCACCGGCATTCCTTCATGTCGGGGCGCTTGGTCTGGATATTGACCGCGCCGCCGGTCGTGTTCTTGCCGAACAGCGTGCCCTGCGGGCCGCGCAGCACTTCGACGCTCGTCAGATGTCGAACGTGTCGAGCAACTGCGTCTGCACGCTCGGCATCACGAAGTCGTCGACCTGCACGCCAACGGGCGAATCCTGGTAGACGATGATGTCGGTGAGGCCGACGCCGCGCATCGCGAACGACGCGGCGTTGAAGGCGGTGATGCGCGAGGCGGAGAAACCCGGCACCGAGGTGGCGATGCCCGAAATGTCGTGGGCGACCATGCGATCGATGTCGTCGGTCGTGACGGCCGAAACCGAGACCGGCGTCGTCTGCAGGTCGGTAATGCCGGCGCGCGTAGCAGTGACGAGTACCTCCTCGAGGCCGCTGGCACTCGGGTTCGGCGGCCAGCGCGACCACGGCCGCGGTGCCCGCAGCGGCGGCGAGGACGGCAGAAACGATGCGAGCGACCTGCGTTGCGCTGCGAGCGGTGCGAAGAATCATGGACGATTCCCCCGGGTGGATGCGGCTCGACGCGCTGCCTGGATCTTCGGCGTATACCGGCGCTCGTGGCGAAGTCCAGGTACGCCGAAGTTTTAATCCTACGCCTCGAAAAAAAATCAAACATGACTGTTTTTCATTTTTGCAACGCACAACGTGATGCGGCAATATCGCACGTGAAAACAAGGTGACATGCGCGCCTCGCATTCCGTTGTGATTTTTTGACATTGCGTGCTTCGACAGCATGCCTGAAATTTAAAACAGTCAGGTTGTTTCTTTTCGGGCCGCGTTGCTATAGTCCCCCGCTCACGAGTTCGAACGCGACCGTCACGAGGACAGTCGCCGATGGCTGCGAACCTCAAGCCGATCTGGCCGATGACACTGAACGCGCCGGCCGACTCGCTCGAAGCGAAGCAGCCCGACGTGGACAACGGGCTCGATGTCGCCGATCCGTCGCGCTATTACTCGCGCGAGTTCATGGCAGCGCGAGTGGAAGCACCTGTGGCCACGCGTCTGGCTGCTGGCCGGCGTCGTCTCCGACGTTCCGGAGGAAGGCGACTACACGCACTTCACGATCGGCGCCGAGAGATCGTGCTCGTGCGGCAGGCAGACGGCCGCATCCGGGCGTTCTACAATGTCTGCCCGCACCGCGGCAACCCGCATCGCGCTCAACGAGCGCGGCAGCGTCGCGCAGTTCACCTGCGCGTTCCACGGCTGGCAGTTCCACCTCGACGGCAAGCTGAAGTGCATCACGCGACGAGCACACGTTCGCGCCGGCGCTCGTCGCGCACCGGCCCGGCCTGACGCGAAGTCCGCTGCGACGTCGATCGGCGGCATCATCTTCGTCAACATGGACGGCAAGGCGCCGCCGCTGCGCGACGCGATCGGCCTGCCGCCGGACTACATCGAGAACTACGAGATCGAGCAAGATGCACGTCGTGCATCACGTGCGCACGGAATGGGCTGCGCGAACTGGAAGACCGGCGTCGACGCGTTCTACGAGACGTATCACCTGCCGCACGTGCACCCGCAGACGCAGACCGTGATGGAGGATTACTCAGCCAGTACGACCTTTACCCGAACGGCTGCGCAGCCGCATGATCGTGCCGCTCTGCACGAAGTCGCACCGCGTCGCCGACCAGGACTCGGTCGATGCGGGGCTGCGGTACATGATGAAGGACGCCGGCATGAACCCGGACGCGTTCAAGGGCACGGCGACCGAGGTGCGCGCGGCGATCCAGCAGTCGAAGCGCGAACGGGCGCGCCGGCTCGGACTCGAGTCACTACGACAACTTCACCGACGGCCAGCTCACCGACAGCTGGGCCACGGGCTGCTTCCCGAACGTGCAGATCGGCATGCACCCGGAAGGCGTCTTCATCATGCGGTTCCTGCCGCACGCGACCGACCCCGAGACGTTCTACTACGAGACATGATGCTGTACCGCTACGTCGACGATCCGAACTACACGGTGCCGGGCTGGATGGGCCTGCCGCCGGGCATCGACGTGACGGGCGCGACGCGCCCGGCGATGAACATCGTGCCGCCCGGCGAGCCGCCGGGTCTCGGCGATGTGCTCGACCAGGACTCGGACCTGCTGCCCGTCGTGCAGAACGGGCTGCGGTCGCGCGGCTTCCGCGGCCCGCTGTGGAGCGAGCAGGAACAACGCGTGCGGCACTTCCATCGCGAGCTCGACCGCTACATCAACGGCGAGAAGTAAGCGGTCGCCGCGGGGGCGACCACATCAACCGTCCGTGCTGCGCGCGCCTTGCTGCAACAATTCGGCAAAGCGCGCCGTGCCGTGCAGCGAGCGCAGATTCCAGTCGTGGCTGGCCCACCAGGCGTGACGCCAGCCCTTGCGAACCGCATCCTCGAAATATTGCCACGCGCGTTCCTCGTGACCGAGCACGAGCTCGGCGCTGCCCGCCCAATACAGGGTCTCGGCATGCACGATGCCCTGGTCCCACGCTTCCTGCAGCTGCGTCAGAAGATTCTCGAGATCGCGTCGCCCGTCCGCGTCGCCCGCCACGATACGCAAGTGCGCATAGCTGACGACGTGGGGCAGCCGCCATATCCACTCGTCGTTGACGACATCGCGTATCTCGCGCCGGGATTCAGGGGGCGCCTGCGCGTATAGCTCGCGCGCCGCGGTGAGGTTGCCAAGCGCCAGTTGGGCCTGGGCGCGCTGGGCTGCCCTGTAAAAGCGGGAACCCGACCCCTCCGCCACGCGCCCAAGCGCCGCCTGGTCCGCTCGCACCACGTGCACGGCAGTCACGAGGTCCGCATCGAAAGTGTTGGCGGGCGCACTGCAGCACGCCTCGTCGATGGCCTTGAAGGCGTCCTGTGTCTCGCCGAGTTGCAGCAGGAAAAGACCCTTGCGTGCGACGTAGAACGCGCGCAGGGGCGCGCGCTCGATGGCCTTGTCGACCCAACGGCACGCCTCGTGCAGCGCACCCCGCATTGCATGGAGCCGCGCCATGCCGGAGTACGGGACGGGGAATGCAGGATCGATCTCCATCGCGGCGGCAAAACGCGCGGCGGCCGCTGGCTCGTCGCCGAAACGCAGCGCATCGAACCCGACGTTGGTGTTGATGATCGGTGACAACGGATCGAGGCGGTACGCTTCGAGGTTGCGTTCCGCCGCGTCCCGGTAGCGGCCTTGCGCGGTCAGCACGAGACCGTGCCAGACATGTGCTGTCGTATACGAGGGATTGAGCGTCAGAGCAGTTTCGAAATCCTGCTCCGCCGCGGCGAAGTCACCCTGGCTGTGATGGATGAGTCCCATCGACGTGTGCGCCTCCGCGAGGCCAGGCATCAAGCTCGAGCGCACGTTGCGCCGCTGGCAATGCTCGTTCGATCGCGAGCGTGGCGGCCATGTCGCCGTAGTATCCGGCGCTCAACAGCATGTACGCGTCCGAGAGGCCAGAGTAGGCGAGCGCATAGTTCGCGTCGCGTGCGATAGCTTGCTCGAAGCAATCGACGGCGCGCTGCAGAGCCGTCGCCGTGCGCTTGTGAAAATGATGGCGCCCGAGCAGGTACAGGTTGTAGGCGTCGAAATCCGCGGTGGCCGGCTGCAGCGCGCGCGGCGCTTCGAGCGCTGCTTGTGGTCGAACGGCCGCCAGCACGGCACAGGCGACCTCGCTTTGCAGCTGGAAGATGTCGCCGAGCGTGCGCTCGAATGTCTCGGCCCAGAGCTGGAAGCCGTCCGCCGCATTGACGAGCTGCACGTCGATGCGCACCGTGTCGGACTGCTTGCGCACCCCACCTTCGAGCACGGTCGCGACATTCAGCCGCCGGCCGATTTCGCGCACATCCACGTGCCGGCCCTTGAATGCAAACGACGACGAACGTGCCGCGACTCGCAGTCCTTTTTCACGAGCGAGCTGGTTGCGGATCTCCTCGGCGAGGCCCTCGGAAAAATACTCGTTCTCAGCCTCCTGGCTCAGGTTCGCGAAGGGCAACACCGCGATCGAGCGCTCCGGCGGCGGCACGATCGCAACAGGCATCGCGGGGGCCGGCACTTCCTGTGTGCGCTCGATGACCGCGTGGCGTCAGGTCGAACATCCAGGCGAGTGCGAGCACGAGCGGCAGTCCGATGACGAGCGCCGCGATCACGAAGCGCATGTAGTGCGATGCGTCGAACGCGTCGAGCAACAGGTCCGTGGCCTGCGCGAGCACCCACGCGCCCGCGACGTAATACAAGGCCGTGCGCACTACGCGCCTGCGCAGCAACTCGTCCCAGAATCCTTTTGGGGTTCTCGGCTGCGTCACGGCACGAAAGCAAGAAACAGGAAGGCCGCGAAGATCACGAGCTGCACCGCACCGAGCATCATGTTCGTCCGGCCGTTGCCGAGACCGATCGCGCCGACCAGGAAGCTCAGCGCCAGCAGCACCATGTCCTTCGGCGCCGATGCTCGAGCACCAGCGGGATTTTGAGCCAGACCGACGCCACTACTACGACGGGCACGGTGAGGCCGATGCTCGCGAGCGCGGAACCGAGCGCGAGATTCATGCTCGTCTGCAGCCGGTTGGCGAGCGCGGCGCGAATTGCCGAGACCGTTTCCGGCAGCAACACGATCATGCGCGATCATGATGCCGATCACGGCGCGCGGCGCGCCGGCGGCCTCGAGCATGGCCTCGAGCGCCGGTGACAGCACTTTCGCCAGGCCGACGACGGCAACCAGCGAGATCACGAGCAGCGACAGACGCTCGCGAGGGCTGACGGCAGCTCGGTGGCGGCGCATGCACCTCTTCGTTGGCCCTGTCGCTCGGCCGGCAGGAAGTAGTCGCGATGCCGCACGGTCTGGAAAAAAACGAAGACGCAGCCAGAGCACCAGTGACGAGATCGCCATGAAAAGCAGTTGCGAACCCGAGTAACCTGAGCCCGGCGCACTGCTCGTGAAGACCGGCAGGATCAGCACGAGGGTTGCCAGCGTCGACCAGTGCGGCGAACGCGGGGCCGGCTCCTTCGATGCGAAATACCTGTTCGTGATGGCGCAGTCCGCCCAACAGGACGCAGATGCCGACGACTCCGGAGACGATGATCATGACGCGTCGCATAAATCGTGTCGCGCGCGAGCGCCGACTGGTCGGCGCCGCCGGCCAGCATCAACGACACGATCAGCGCGACCTCGATCGCCGGTGATGGCGAGCGCCAGCACCAGCGTGCCGAACGGCTCGCCGACGCGATGCGCGACGACCTCCGCATGGTGCACGGCGGCGAGCACCGACGCGATCACCATGACGATGCTGGCTGCGAGCAGCACGGGACCGGTTTCCAGCAGCCACGCCGCCGCGAGTACCACGACGGCAGTTATCGGCACGAAGATGGGCCAGTGACGCATCCGGGAATGATGCCTCAGGGCTACAGGCGTTGGCTCCGCTTTTGCGCCCGTGACCCCCGCTGAGCTGCGGTTCGCGTACCCTTGCGACCCTGACCGGGCGCGGCCCGCCCCGGGAGTAGCAAACGTGCAAGATCCAACCGCCCCGCCCACCACCCTCGCCTTCGCAGACCTGGGCCTCAGCTCACCGGTGCTCGAAGCTGTTGCTGCTGCGGGGTACGAGTCGCCGTCGCCGATCCAGGCCGCCACGATTCCCGTGCTGCTGGCAGGCAAGGACATGCTCGGCCAGGCCCAGACGGGCACCGGCAAGACGGCTGCGTTCGCGCTGCCGATGCTGAGCCGCTGGCAGGTCAAAGGCGGCACGCCGCAGGGGCTCGTGCTGGTCCCGACGCGCGAACTTGCGATCCAGGTGGCCGAGGCCTTCCAGCGTTATGCCTCGCACCTGAAAGGCTTTCACGTCCTGCCCATTTATGGCGGCCAGAGTTACACGCCGCAGTTGATGAGCCTCAAGCGTGGCGCGCACATCGTGGTCGGCACGCCCGGTCGGGTCATGGATCACATCAAGCGCGGCACCCTCGACCTCGGCGGCATCACGACGCTCGTGCTCGACGAGGCCGACGAGATGCTGCAGATGGGGTTCGTCGATGACATCGAGTGGATCCTCGAGCAGATTCCAAGCGCTCGCCAGGTTGCGCTGTTCTCTGCCACGCTGCCCGCGCCGATCCGACGCATCGCGCAGAAGCACTTGCGCGATCCCGTCGAGGTCACGATCAAGAGCAAGACGAGCACCGCGGCGAATATCCGGCAGCGCTACTGGATCGTCAGTGGCGTGCACAAGCTCGACGCGCTGACGCGCATCCTCGAGGCCGAGGCGTTCGACGGCATGCTGGTGTTCGCACGCACCAAGCAGTCGACGGTCGAGCTTGCCGAGCGGCTGGAAGCGCGCGGGTTTCGCGGCGGCCGCGCTCGAACGGCGACATGCAGCAGAAGGACCGCGAGCGCACTGTCGCGCGACTCAAGGGCGGCCAGCTCGACATCCTCGTGGCCACCGACGTGGCGGCCCGCGGGCTCGACGTCGAGCGCATCGGCCACGTCGTCAACTACGACGTGCCGTACGACACCGAATCGTACGTGCACCGCATCGGCCGCACGGGCCGTGCCGGACGCAAGGGCGAGGCGATTCTGTTCATCACGCCCGCGCGAACGCAACATGCTGCGCTACATCGAGCGCGCGACACGGCAGCCGCTCGAACCGATGGACCTGCCCACGATCGCCGACGTGAACGAGCAGCGCGTCGCGCGTTTCACGCAGAAAATCACGGAGGCGCTCGCAGCGGACCAGTCCGACATTTTCCGCAGCCTGATCGAGGAGTACGAGCGCGAGCACAACGTACCTGCCGTCGAGATTGCGGCGGCGCTCGCGAGCCTGCTGCAGGGCGGAAGCCCGTTGTTGCTCAAGGACAAGCAAGCCGAATCGTCTTTCCTGGCGACGGCTGACAAGCCGGCGGATTCACCGCGCCCCGCCAGGCAAAAGAAGGAGCGCACTGCGCGCAGGCCCGCCGAAGACGGTCCGGAACAGGCGGACGAATCGACGCGGCTCGCCGACGAGGACACCGAAACGTTCCGTCTCGAAGTCGGCTACGTGCACGGCGTGAAGCCGGGCAATATCGTCGGGGCGATCGCGAATGTGGCCGGGTTGTCAGGCAAGCAGATCGGGCACGTCGACATTCGCGAAGATCACACGTTCGTCGGCCTGCCGAAGGGCATGCCTGGCCCGATCATGCTCGAATTGAAGAAGACCCGTGTCGCCGGACAGATGTTGCGCATCAGTCCGGCCAGCCATGTGCCGCCCAAGCCGTTGCAGAAGCCACCGAAGCGACAGTCGGGACGTCCACAACGCAAATAGGCACACGCCGTCGTGACCGCGTTCAGTCGGGCGGGCCGCCCTGCCCGATGAAGATGAGCAACGATACATTGCGCGCTGCCCAGACCTGGGCCGCGTCCTCCAGGATCGAGGCGGCAGTATCGAATGCCTCCGGCGACGTGTTGCGTAGTGCGTCGGCGTTCTCGAAGATGAATACGTATCCCGTTGCCGGCATCCAGCCGAGATCGGCCAGGCAGTCGAACCAGGCGTCCCAGTTGTGACCAAACCAGTCCGGGAATTGCAGCGCCTGAGCCGTGCGCTCGAGCAGACCGGCCTTGTCGATACAGCCCCGCAAATCGATGCGGACACTGCGCCAGCCGAGTGCATTCGCCAGCAGGCTGATGCCTGCGGCAGTCTCGCTGGACAACGGCGATATACGCACAGCGTCGGAAGTCGCCGCAACACGCGGCTGGCGAGTGTCGGTCACGGCGGTGCCTCGAAGCGCCGGAACGTGGCGTAATGATCGTCGGTGTAATAGAACACCTCGGGCGGCTGTCCACCCGCCACGATGCGCCGTGCGCCGCGATCACTCGAGCCCGGAGTCGCGACCGTGTATTCGCGGTAGTAGCCGCGCGGCTGCTGCGGCAGCCTGCGCTCACGGTTTTGAAACACCGTGCCGTCGCGCTCGTACCGGAATGGCCCTCCACGCCTGATCGCCGCGACCGTGTCGAGCGCTTCCCGCGGAAGGTCGGTCCGACCAGGCTGCCGGAGAAAACGGGCGATGTTCCTCCGCGGACGTGATTTCCGGCGCCGGCACGATGCCGCGCGAAAGCAATCCGCTCGCCGCAATGATAACGACGCCGAGCAACAGCAGCAGGCGCAGCCAACGTGACATGCCTGCGCTCAGGGACGACTCGAGACCATTCGGGCAGGCGCACAAGCGGCACACGCATGTGCAGTGTCGAGGCACATTTTTTTCTCCCCTTGGCCAGCGAATCCGCCGGTATCGTCAGAATAACCGACCTGCCCGCTGCCGTACGAGAACGCGGGAGGCCCCTTGCATCCGAATGCGATACGGTTCGCGTTCCTGGTGCTGACGATGCTGCCGCGAGGGATGCAATCGATGAAGTTCGTAAATCTCGGCCACTCCGGCCTCAAGGTCTCGAAACTCTGCCTCGGCTGCATGACCTACGGCAGGGCTGCCGATCCCGCGGCGTATCCGCACAACGCCTGGACACTGGATGAAGCGCAGAGCCGGCCATTCATCCGGCAAGCACTCGAGCTCGGCATCAACTTTTTCGATACTGCCGATTACTACGGTCTCGGTCACAGCGAGGAGATCCTGGGACGCGCGTTGCGCGATTTTGCGCGTCGTGACGAGGTCGTCATCGCGACCAAGGTCTTTTACAAGATGGGCAAGGACGCCAATACCGGCGGTTTGTCGCGCAAGCACATCCTGTCGGCCATCGACGCCAGCCTGCAGCGGCTCGGCACGGATCACGTCGATCTCTATCAGATCCATCGCTGGGATTACACGGTGCCGATCGAAGAAACCCTCGAGGCGCTGCACGATGTCGTGAAGGCGGGCAAGGCGCGGTACATTGGCGCGTCGTCGATGCATGCCTGGCAATTCGCGCAGGCGCTCTATACGGCCGACCGGCACGGATGGACGCGGTTCATCTCGATGCAGCCGCAGTACAACCTGATCTACCGCGAGGAAGAGCGCGAGATGTTGCCGCTCTGCCTCGATCAGGGAATAGGGGTGATTCCCTGGTCGCCGCTCGCGCGCGGGTTCCTTGCAGGTAACCGCACGAGGACGGGGGGAACCACGCCACGCGCCGAAGGCGATCAGTTCGCGAAGCAGATCTACTACGCCGACGACGACTTCGTCGTGGCCGATCGGCTGGCGGAAGTCGCGGGCGCACGCGGCGATCCGCCGATGCAAGTCGCACTGGCCTGGGTACTCAGCAAGCAAGCCGTGTCTGCGCCGATCATCGGCGCTTCGAAACCGGGGCACCTCGAGGACGCGATCAAGGCGCTCGATCTGTGCCTCACGGCGGATGAAAGCGCGCGCCTGGAAGAACCTTATCGTCCGCATCGCGTGCTGGGGCACCAGTAAGGGTTCTGCGGGCGAGCACAAACGCAAGCACTTCGCTGCGCGTCGATTGGCGTACGCACGGTAGGAGGCAACCGACGCGGCGCGGCTGCCCTGTACGACTGACTCGCGCAGTGCTAAATCGCCACACTCCACCACATGAACGACGCGGCCCCACCGACGCGGACTTCGCAACGCGTGAACGCATGGCGCATCGTGCGGATCGTCGTTGCACTGGGGCTCGCCGCGCTGCTGATACTGTTCGACTGGAACTGGTTCAAAGGTCCGGTGGAACGGCGGGTCAGCCATGCGCTCGGCCGCCCTTTCAGGATTCAGGGTGACCTGCACGTCGACCTCGGGTCGATCGTGATCGTCGAATCGCACCAGCTGTCACTTGCCAATGCCGGATGGTCGAAGTCGCCGGACATGGCGCATGCCGACATGCTGCGGCTGGAAGTTCCATTCTGGCCGTTGCTGCGCGGCGAGCGGCTCTTGCGGCGTCTCGACGTCGTGCGACCGCAACTCTTGCTCGAGCGCAATGCTGCAGGCGCAGCCAACTGGCAATTCGATCGCGCCGAGCGACGAAAACCCGGTCGCGCCTGGCAATTCGGCGAATTGCGTGTCCACGAGGGCGAGCTGAGCGTGCGTGACGAGCCGTTCGACACGGATTTGAAGCTGCGCGTCGACTCGATCGCCGTCGACGATGCCGGCAAGACGACGCGACTGCTGGGCCAGGGCTCCGGCCGCTACAAAGGCCACGAATTCAATCTGGAGGGCCGCGCGGATTCGCCCACAGACCTGTTCGTGCGTGGCGGCGAAACCTACGACGTCGATTTCATCGCGCGCGCAGGCGCTACGCGCGCACGAATCTGGGGCGCCCTGCCGGTGCCGCTGAAGTTCAATCATTTCACGGTGCACGCAAAATTCACGGGCGACGATCTCGAAGATGTCTACCATCTGCTCGGGCTCGCGCTGCCGTCCACTCCGCCATACGAGGTCACCGGGCTGCTCGAACGCAACGGCCGCGTCGTGCGTCTACGCGAAATGCAGGGACGACTCGGTGACAGTGACGTGGCAGGCGTCGCAACGCTCGACTTAACGGGCAAGAAGCCCATGCTGCTGGCCGACTTGAAATCGCACGCGATCTCGATTTCGACGATCTCGGCGGTCTCATCGGCGCGCCTCCTGGCAGCGCACCGGGCGAAACCGCGTCGGAGCAGCAACGCGAGCTCGCGCTCGAGCGGGCCCGCAGCCCTCGGGTCCTGCCAGATAAACCTTATGACCTGCGCAAGCTCGCGTCGGTGAACGCCGACCTGCGGCTGCAGGCCGCGCAAGTTGACGCGGGAAAGTTTCCGATCGAGCGCCTTGCCGGCCGGCTGCGCCTCCAGGATTCGGTATTGCGGCTCGATCCGGTCGATGTCGGTTTTGCCGGCGGGCGCGTACAGGGCAACATTCGTCTCGATGCGCGCCGGGAGACGATCGATGCGACTGCAAATCTCACCGCGCGGCGGGTGGATATCCAACGCCTGTGGCCCAAGATGCAGCCCCCCAACGTCGGCCTCATCAATGGTGACATCGATCTGCAGGGACACGGGAACGCCGTCGCCGACATGCTGGGATCGGCCGATGGAAGGATCACGGCGGCGATGGGCCCCGGACGGTTCAGCAACCTGCTGCTCGAACTCGCGGGCCTGGACGTCGCGGAATCGCTGAAGTTCCTGCTCGGCAAGGACAAGACCGTCAAATTACGCTGTGCCTACAGTGAGTTCGACGTGCAGGACGGCAAGGCGAAGGCGCAGTCGTTCGCGTTCGACACGACCGACACGGTCATCTTTGGCTCGGGCCATTTCGATCTCGGCCAGGAAACGCTGGCGCTGGAATTGAATCCGAAACCCAAGGATGTCAGTCCCCTGACACTGCGCGGCCCGCTGGAAATCGAGGGCACGTTCAAGGACCCGACATTCCTGCCCAAACCCAAGCCCCTGCTGGCTCGGGCAGCAGCGGCCATGGCCTTGTACGCGGTCGCTCCACCGGCGGCGCTGCTGGCGTTGATCGAAACGGGCCCTGGTGAAAACGTCGAGTGCGGGCCCGATCAGCCCCCCGACAAACCAGGCAAAGAAGGCAAAGAAGGCAAAGAAGGCAAAGAAGGCAAAGCAAACGATTAGACGGCCGATGAATTTCTCGGCGCGCGAGCAATCGGGCATTACTTTGTCGTGTCTGCGACCTGCGCAGACAATGCTGCCGAGCATGCCGCGACTCCAACACGATCGGTGAGTTTTTTTTGAACAACAAGAATAGTAGAAGTATCGCAAGCGACGATTCTAACGTCTTGATGCGCAGGGAAACAGCATGTTTTCGGCACCGCTGCTGGACCGCCGAAGTGCCGCCGCCATCGATGCGCATGTTTGTACGAAAATGTCCATTGCGGGCTGCGCTTGACGGAGATACGGTCCGAGTCGGTTAATCCCGCCGACACTCGACGAAAAGCAATTCAGTCGTTTGTTCAACTCGTTTGGATAGTCAGGATGTCAGGGAGATATCACATGAAAAGCTACAAGTTCCCGACGATGTCGATCCTGGTGGCAACGACGATAGGGATCGCGAGCGTTGCTACTCCCGTCCGTGCATCTCCGGGGTTCTTCACCGGAATGGTCGGCTCGGTGTGCGCTGCGACACAAAACAATTTCAGCAAGATAACGGTTTTTAACAACGGAGCTGTGGCCAACAAGAGCACCACGGGCCCCGCTACTGTTAATTGCGCGTTCCCGTTCGAGCGAGGCACCACGCAATGTCTTTGTGAGTTTCGCGAAGAAGGACACGCAGTCCTTGAGTTGTACTGTGCATCGGCGAAGCTTCGATTACCTGAGCGGGGCGTCGAACACGCAGAGCACCACGTTCAACGGTACCAACTTGTTTCAATACATTAATATCACGGCGGACTTTCTCAACAGTGTGCAGTGCACGATACCGAGGAACAACGGATCAGGTCAGAACGCAGTGAACGGCGTTTTCTGGTCAAACTAGTACGCCGGCGACCTGCGGTCCCATGGAGCGCGACCGCTCCATGGGGCCTTAGCGCTATAACCTTGCCAACAGCACAGAAGCCATGCCTCGCCAACGTATTGTCCTCGCGGCTCTTTGCGCGATCGGTGGAGCCGCTGTCGCAGCATTGCTGATGCACAGCGATCGCGGCGCTGACGAAGGCCAGCTGTCGGCGCTTCAACGTCGGATTGACGCGCTCGAGAGTCGGGTCGCGGCGCCGCAGGCACCGAGCCGCGTGCCCGGCACCGTCGAGCGGCGCGATCAGGGTGCGACGCCGCCAGGCGTGCGCGATCAACCTGAGTTGCGCTCGGATTCGCGCGCGGGTGCGATGCCTGCGGAACAAGCCGTGCCCCCGTTTGCCGACGCCGCCGCCGCCGCAGAGCGACGTCGGTACGAGGGCGGCGTGTTCGAGCAGACGCTATCGGCGGAACAGATCGACGTGGCCGCGTCCAATACGTTCGCGGAGGGCCTCAAGCAGGCCTTCGGCGGAGAGGAGGAGCTCGCCGGCACTCAACTCATCGATGCCCAGTGCCGAGTCACGCTATGCCGCATTGCCGTGCTCCAGCGTAGCGACGACGACGTGGAGTCATTCCTTGGCCATGTCGGCACTCTTCCAGGCCTCGAAAACACTGAGACGTACTGGCAGCGAGAGGTTAACGCGGACGGCTCGAGCGTGATGACGATGTACGTCATGCGCCCGGGGCACAAGCTGCCGGACTATCAGGTGCGCGCGGCTGACTAGTCTCGCGAACCGCAGTGACGGGCCGTGACCTCGCCGAATCTGTCCGCGCGGCGAACGGCTCCCTGCGGAGCCGTTCTGTTATTGGAGCGGCGATACGAGGCCGTTACGGGACGGCCGGATCCTTGCGCATCAGTGTGCTCTTGCCAAAGAGCGAGCCGATCAGATCCACCGCCACCTCGGCGGTGCGATTGCGCACGTCGAATGCAGGATTCAGCTCGACCAGATCGAGCGAACCGAGACGTCCCGTGTCCGCAACCATCTCCATGCAGAGTTGCGCTTCGCGGTAGGTGGGGCCGCCCGGCACGGTCGTGCCCACGCCAGGTGCGATGTCCGGATCGAGAAAGTCCACGTCGAGACTGACGTGGATGTGCGTGTCGGCGTCGACACCGGCCAGCGCGAGGTCGAGTGTCTGGCGAATGCCCATCTCGTCGATAAAGCGCATGTCGAACACTTCGAATCCGACTTCGTGCACGAAGCGCTTTTCGCCGGCATCGTCACACGGGATCGTTTTCTTGCGGGATAAGACCCAAAGAAATATCCCAAGCGCGATCGGCCGTGCTGATCCATCCGGCGAAGCATCGCGTTTTGGCACCGCTGCTGGACCGCCGAAGTACGGATTCCCAGTAGCGGGTATTCGTACGAAAAACTGCCTATTGCCCGCTGCGCTTAACTCACAGGAGTTCCAGAGTTAATCAGTCCACTTCGCTCGCGACGATTAAGAATTTCCGGGGCAGCGACGCGCGCCCGAGGGGAGGAATAAGAAGTGGCGACCCGGCGTCTACTGGCTTATCTAACGGCCTTCGCAGCCGGACTCGCCGTGGGCGCGATCTGGATCGGCGCGCGCGAGTCCACCGAGAAGGTCGTTGCAGCGTCGGCTGTTAACGGCAAGGCCCAGCGTAGCCGAAACTCCGCTTGCGCGTTCATTGAAGAGTCCGTCGCTCGTGGTAGACCGGAATGGTCACGTATCGGCCCAACTCGACAACGTACCGCTCGCCTGGCTCCTCGATGAACTGAGCCGGCAGGGAGTTTCGCTACCCGGGGCAACGGCAGGCCACGTTCTTGCCAGCTCGAGTGCCGGCCCACTTGACTCGCAGCGGGACGACGAGGGCCCAGCGAACACGGATCCTGGCCCGGAAGCGCACGACCGTCTGCTGCAGACCGTGCGAACCGCAACCGAGCCTGAACGGTTCGCAGCGCTGACACGCGCGCTCGAGAATGGCATCGACGTGCCCGCGGAAGTTCTGCTCGACACCTTCAACGCCGCACTTCGGACCGCCTGGACCTGCTCGCCTTTTCGACTTACGTCGATGCGCGTCTGCGGACGTCACGTCGGCGCGTGCGGCGCTGGTTCGCGGCATGAACAGCAACAGCGCCGTGGTTCAGGCAGAAGCCGGGCGCAGGCTAATCGACCTCGAGCGTCTCGAGCGCGCGACTCTCGCGCAGGGGGGCCAATAGTTGGGACTTACGGGCGGCCACAAACGAAGGTTTGTGACCGCCTGGTGAGCGGGGTCGAGAGATAGATTGAGATCCCTGAATTGACTGGCGTTCAAAATCCAAATTCGACAAGGAGAGTTAAAATGAAGTCCATTGGGAGAATCCTCGCCGTAATCGCGCTGGCGAGCATAACTTCGACGAGTTTTGCAGCAGTGAGGGGTTTTCACGCACGAGCGGGTAACCTGACGCTTCCCGCCGGCGCAGCGTTTATTCCGCTGAATGCCGCCGGCGCGACGATCGTCGGCTTCAATCTACCGGTCGGCGGCAATAAGGTCCTGACATTCTCCTTCGAATGCTCCGTGGACGCAGCGCCGGCAATACAAACACGTCGCTCGACCTCGACATCATCGTCAACGGAGTCACGGTGCCCGTGACCGTCGGTCCGCTGATGCGTACTGCACTTCCGACGGCGTGGTAGGCCACGGTCACTGGCACATTCTCGTCGATCTCGGTCCTCGTCAGGCTCTACGCCGGCCTCAACAGTGTCCGGATATTCGCAAGAGGAAACAACGGCGCCACGTCAATCTGGCTGGGTGATTCGGCGCTCATCATTCACGACTGACGCAACTGCGTGGTAACGCACGCCCGGCGAACGGCCTCCCTGCGGAGGCCGTTCTGCTGTGGGGCGGCGATACCGAGGCCGTTTCAGGACCGCCGGATCCTTGCGCATCAGCGTGCTCTTGCCAAAGAGCGAGCCGATGAGATCCACGGCGACCTCGGCGGTGCGATTGCGCACGTCGAATGCAGGATTCAGCTCGACGAGATCGAGCGAACCGAGACGACCCGTGTCCGCAACCATCTCCATGCAGAGTTGCGCTTCGCGATAGGTGGGGCCGCCCGGCACGGTCGTGCCCACCCCAGGTGCAATGTCCGGATCGAGGAAGTCGACATCGAGACTGACGTGGATGTGCGTGTCGGCGTCGACACCGGCCAGCGCGAGGTCGAGTGTCTGGCGAATGCCCATCTCGTCGATAAAGCGCATGTCGAACACTTCGAAGCCGACTTCGTGCACGAAGCGCTTTTCGCCGGCATCGACGCTGCGGATGCCGATCTGTCGCAAATCGCGGGGATCCAGCATCGGCTTGAAGCCACCGATCGACACGAGTTCCGCGGGGCCGTAGCCGCACAGGCACGCGACAGGCATGCCGTGCACGTTGCCGCTCGGCGTCAGCACGTTGGTGTTGAAATCGGCATGCGCGTCGAACCAGAGAACGCGAAGCTTGCGTCCCGATTCGCGGCAATGACGGGCGGCGGCACTGATCGAGCCGATCGCGAGACTGTGATCGCCGCCGAGCAGCATCGGCATGCGTCCACCAGCGAGTTCCTCGTACACCGCCTCGTGCACGAGCCGGTTCCAGGCAATCACCTCACGCAGGTGCCGGTAGCCGTCCACGGGCGGTGACCACGGGTTCGGCGGACCGTTCAAGTTGCCGCGGTCGACGACATCGAGGCCCTGCCCTTCCAGCACCGATTGCAGCTGCGCAACGCGCAGCGCTTCCGGGCCCATCGATGCGCCGCGCGCACCCGCGCCAACGTCCGTCGGGGCCCCGATCAGAGCGATCTGCATGTCAGGCCGTGCGACGCGTCACGCGACCGCGTCGAATCGAACCGGCGCAACCCAGTGTGCCGCCGAACAGGTCCTTGGGATCGGGCAACTCTGGCACGAGATCGATCTGACGTCGTCCGACCTGCTGCTCCGACACGATGGAATGCAGAAAGCGCAGCGCCGAATAGTCTTCGAGCGCGAATCCGACCGAATCGAAAATCGTGATGTCCGCACCGGAGGTGCGCCCGGGCGCCTCGCCACGCACGACCTGCGCGAACTCGGTGACCGGAAATGCGGGTTCCATCTGCTGGATTTCGCCTTCGATGCGCGACTGCGGTTCGTACTCCACGACGACCCGCGCATTCGGCATGCGCAGGATGTCGGCGTGCAGTTCGGTCTTGCCGGGGCAATCGCCGCCGACCGCGTTCAGGTGCATGCCGGCCTCGATCATCGGGGGCGTCAGGATTACGGCGTTGCGCTTGTCTGCGGTCACGGTCGTCACGATGTCGGCGCCGCGGCAGGCCTCGGATATCGACGCCGCTCGCACTACGTGAAGACCCGCGAGTTCGGGCATTGCCGCGAGATTACGTTCGAGTTTCGCCGTTGCACGGTGATCCACGTCGAACAGCCGTACTTCCTCGATGCCGAGCATCCGGTGGAAGCCCAATGCCTGGAATTCGCTCTGGGAGCCATTGCCGATCAGCGCCATGACGCGGCTGTCGGGTCGCGCCATCCACCGCGCCGCGAGTGCGGAAGTTGCCGCCGTTCGCAGCGCCGTCGTGACGGTGAGTTCGGACAGCAGCAACGGGTACCCGGTGTCTACTTCGGCCAGTACGCCGAACGCCGTAACGGTGAGCAATCCCCGCGCCGTGTTTTTCGGGTGGCCATTGACGTACTTGAATGAATAAAGCGAACCATCGGTCGCAGGCATCAGTTCGATGACGCCGACCGGCGAATGGCTCGCAAGGCGCGGTGATTTTTCGAACTCCGCCCAGCGCCGGTAATCGGCCTCGATCTCATGCGCGAGGCGCTCGATGAAGTTGGCCGGCCCCATCGCCTGCACGATGCGCTGGATGTCGCTGACGCCGATGTAATTGACCATGTCCATTGCTCCGCTGGGGCACGCGGCTGCGAACCCGATGACCATCATCGGCGGCGACAGAGCCAACAGGAAGACAGCTAAGCGACCACTTGGCATTGCCTTTCGAGCAATTAGTCAGACATTATTGGCGAAATGACCAGTCTGGTGCACCATGGATGATATCGACCGGCAATTGCTCAGCCTGCTCAGGACCAATGCGCGGACCCCGATAGCGACACTGGCCAAGCAGCTGCGTGTTGCGCGCGGCACGGTGCAGAACCGGCTCAACAAGCTCGAACGCAATGGCACGATCGCGGGTTACACCGTGCGCATGCGCACGCAGGAAGACACGCGCGGCATCACGGCGTTGACGACGCTGGCCGTCGAGGGCAACCACGTGGACCAGGTCGTGAAGACACTGCAGGGAGATCCCGCGGTCGTGGCCCTGCACACCACCAACGGTCGCTGGGACGTCGTCGCCGAACTGCGTGCCGATACGCTCGAGGCATTCGAACGTGTACTCGGACGCATACGCCGTATCGAGGGAGTCTCGAATTCCGAGACCAGCCTGCTGCTGGCGACGCACAAGTACTGAGGCGCGTCAGGCTGCGGACAGAACACCGGGGCGAAGCGCCGCGCCACGGCCAGTCGTGCAGGTGCGCACGATCCGTGCCGATACACACTCGCGAGTGAGCACGGCGCCGGGAACGAATCGCTCCGGCAACCGTGTGTCATGTCATCATTGTCGGCTCTGCGTCCAGGCCGACGCTACAAACTTGCAACGGGACAGCGTCCGCTCAACCATGCTGGTGCAGCCAACCCACGATCGACGCGGCTCGCCGCGCGTGTTGTTCGTGCCCGTGTCAGGTCCGCACGGATCGGGCGAACTGATGCGGTGCCTGATCGTCGCGCGCCAGCTGCGCCGTACCGACCCTGGCATAGAAAGTCATTTCCTGGTGAGTCGCGAGGCGGTGTTCCGCGAGGCCGTCGATTTCCCGGTGCACCATTGTGACGATTCGCCGACTCGCAGCACGCCGCAAGTACTTGCCGTCTTGCGCGAGCTGCAACCGTCGGTAGTCGTGTTCGACAACGCAGGGCGCACCGTGCAACTGCGCGCCGCGAAAGCGGCAGGCGCACGCCTCGTCTTTTCGAGTCGCTCGCCGCGCCTGCGCTGGAAAGCGTTCCGGGTCACGTGGCTGCGCCTGCTCGACGAGCACTGGATCGTATTCCCGAAATTCGTGACCGGCGGGCTGAGCCTGCTCGAGCGCCTGAAAGTGAAGCTCTCGCCGAACTATGTGGTGCGTCACCTGGACACCTTGTTCACGCCGTCCGATCACGCAGAACGCCAGGCATGGCTGCAACGACTGGGGCTGACCGAGGGGCACTTTGCGGTCTTCATGCCGGGCGGACGCGGCGAATTGCACGATGCCAAGCTCGATCCGGCGGAACTGTTCGTCGCGGCGGCCACCCTGTTTGCGCAGCAGCAGACAGAGTTGCATGTAGTGGTCCTGACCGGCCGCGCCGAACCTGCCACATCGAGCGTAGCACCGCCGGCAGAAGATGCGCGGCTGCACCTGTTGCCGCGCGTCCGGCCTGAAGAAGTTCAGCACCTGCTCGCGGGCGCGGCGCTCGTCGTCAGCAATGGCGGCACCACGTTGATTCACGCGCTGGCACACGGCAAGGCGGTCATCAGCGTGCCACTCGCGGGCGACCAGGCACGTCGCATACGACGTGCGACGCGCAAGGGTGTCGTGATGCCGGCCCCGCTGGATGCGGCAGGCATTGCTGCCACTGCGCTGGCCGTCGCGCGCGATCCTCGCCTGGGCCAGCAGTTGCGCGATCGCATCAGCGCTCTCGGACTCGTCAACGGGGTTGACGAGGCGGTGGCCGCGCTGCGAAAACTGGCACGTCCCTGAGTCCACCCACGCGTTTCTGACAATCAATCCGGCGCAGGCCACACATGTACGAGCTTTTCATCGGCAACAAGAATTATTCCTCCTGGTCCTTGCGGCCGTGGATCCTGATGAAGGTACGGGGCATTCCTTTCCAGGAACACCTGGTGCCGTTCGACGAAGGGTCGAGCTTCGCGAAATTCCGCGCTTTTTCACCGACCGGCAGGGTGCCTTGCCTGCGCGATGGCGCCACCGTCGTCTGGGATTCGCTTGGTATTGCGGGATATCTGGCGGAGAGCTCGCCGGACCTGTGGCCCGCCGACAAAGTGGCTCGTACCTGGGCACGGTGTGCGACGGCTGAAATGCATTCCGGCTTTGGCACGCTGCGCCAGGCTTGCACAATGAATGTCGGCTTGCGGATACGACTGCATGAACAGCCGGCGGAACTGGTCGCCGACGTCGCCCGCATCAATGAACTCTGGAACGAGGGTCTCGCGCGATTCGGCGGCCCTTTCCTTGCCGGCTCCGAATTCACGATCGTCGATGCGTTCTATTGCCCCGTGGCATTCCGGGTCCGTACCTATGACCTGGCTCTGGGTGACGCGGCGCGCGAGTATGCGGCACGACTACTCGAACTCCCCGCGATGCTCGAATGGCAGGGCGCCGCGCTCGTAGAGCCCTGGCGTGAAGTCGCGCACGAGCGCGAGGCCATCGAGGCTGGCGAGATCCTCGAAGACCTGCGACTGCCCGTAACGGGTCCCGCGTGACCGACCGCATCGACACGCTGGAGTTCAAGGTGGCGCATCTCGAGCGTGCGTTGCAGGAACTGAGCGACGTGATCTATCGGCAGCAGCTCGAGCTCGATTCGGTGCGTGAGACGAACCGGCAGCTCGTCGAGCAACTGCAGCGTCAGGGTGGCGACGACGGCGACTCGACGCAAGAAGAAATTCCGCCGCACTATTGATGGATGCGTTGCGGCATGACACCGTTGCCATTGCGGATGAGTACATGACCTTGGCGACATTGCGCCGCGGCTGGGTCATCTACGCCCTGGCGTTGACGCTCGGCGTGATCATCGGCGAGGTGCTCAACCTGCGCCGAGGCCCGCCTTCGCTGCTGACGCTCGGCAACTGGCTCCTGACGATTGCACTGCTCACGTCACTTTGGGCATACGCGTTGCGGCGACCGCTCGGTACGGCAACCTATTGGCGCGCCGTGTTCTGGATCGTGCTCTTCGCGAACCTCGTGATGCTGGTGCCGGTGCTGCTGGTCGGCGGCGCCATCGCCTGGTTTACGGGTGGTCTCACCCTGCTGATCGTGCCGGCGTACTACGCCGCGTATCGCTACGCCTATCGCACGCCTGAGCTCTGGTCGAAGGTCACCTGATTCACGGCCATGCCGGTTGCCAGTTCGCGCCCAGCGCCAGCCACGACGATTGCGTTCTGCCCGAACGCGACGCCCTTCAATTGCGCGTCCCAGCGATAGGACTTCAACGTCTGCAACGGCTCGACGCCGTCACGTCGCCCGGTCTGCTGGTCGGTCGTCGTGATGACGCAGCGCGTGCAGGGTTTGACGAGCTGCAGCTGCACGCCATCGAGCTCGATCGTGCGCATGGAATCTTCGGCGTAGGGCTCACATCCTTCGAGCACCAGGTTCGGGCGAAAACGTTCCATCGGTAACGGCTGCTCGAGTCGAGTGTTCAGCTCGGCGAGCGAAGCGTTCGAGATCACCAGCACAGGGTACCCGTCGGAAAATTTGCTGTATCCCGGCACGTCGCCGGACCACGCCGGATCGACGAGCCGCGGTTGCGACGTATCGAAGCGCACCAGGCGCACCGGCCGCCCGAGGAATTGCTCGAGCCACTGTGCTGCGTCGCGGCCGGCATCGAATGCCTTGCAATGGTCGCGCCAGATGGTCACCTGCACGGCGTTCTGGCGTGGTCGCCGGGATGTAGCTCGAGCGGCGCCATGCCCGGCGCACGCAGGGTGAGCGTGCCGGCCTCGATCGCAGGTTCGATCAAGGCGAGCCTTGGAGCTTCGCGTTGTGTGATGAAGCGGCCAGACGGCGTCACGATCAGCCATTCGCGGTCGTGCTGCAGGCCCGTCGAGGTGATTTGCGTCCGGGCGAGCTCGATCCCGCGGCAGGACTTGACCGGATAAACGTATAGCCGGGAGAGCGTGATCACCGGGAACAGGATACAGGGTCAGCTCGCCAGCGGAAGAGGCTGCGGTCTCCCGACCTGGTAACCCTGCACGAAGTCGACGCCCATGAGGCGTGCCGAGTCGAGCGCGCCCAGGTCCTCGACGTGCTCGGCAATCACCTGGAAATTGAGCGAACGCGCCAGCTTGATCATGGCCGTCACCATGGCCTGGTTGACGTTATCGGACGCGAGGTTGCGGATGAAATAGCCATCGATCTTCAGGTAGTCGAGCGACAGATTCTTCAGGTTGGCGAACGAACTGAGGCCGCGGCCGAAGTCGTCGAGCGCGAAGCTGCAACCCATGCCGTGCAGCACGCCGATGAAGCGTCGCGCGTGCTCGATGTTGGTGATGACCGAGTTCTCGGTCACCTCGAAGCAGATGCGATCGGGTGTCACGCCCGTACGGTCGAGGCATTCCACGACGAATTCGAGAAAGCCCGCATCGCCGAGTGTCTGGCCGGAGAGATTGATGCACAAGCTGCGGCCATGCGCGAGGCGCACGGCTCCGCGGCCGAGCGCGGTCAGCGCCGTCTGGACGACCCAGCGGTCGACGTGCGGCATCAGCCGGTAGCGCTCCGCGGCACGCATGAAGTCGGAGGGCGCGACCGGCACGCCCTGGTCGTCCTTCAGGCGCAGCAGCACCTCGAGCGCCGGCCCGCCGTGCTGCACCGGCGTCGTTGCCACGTGCACGATCGGCTGCGCGTGCAGCTCGAAACGGTTCTCCTTGAGGGCGGACTGCAGCAACTGCAGCCAGAGAATCTCGCCCCGCTGGCGCGCCGCAGCCTCGTCGCGCGCCGAATAGACGTGGACCCGTCCGCCCTGGTCCTTGGCCACGTAGCAGGCCGAATCGGCCGCGTGCAGCAGGTCTTCGATCGACGTGCTTTCGCTCGTCATTTCGACCAGCCCGACGCTGACGCCGACCGTGAAGATCTTGTCTTTCCAGATGAAGCGATGGTCGTTCACGGCGCGCACGACATCGTCGGCGATCTGGCGCGCCTTCTCGAGCGGACAGCCCGCGAGCAGGATGCCGAACTCGTCGCCGCCGAGACGCCCTACCGTATCCGAATCGCGGACCGCCTCCTTGATGAGTGCGGCGATCTCGCGCAGCATGTTGTCGCCGGCAACGTGACCGCATTCGTCGTTGACCGCCTTGAAGCGGTCGAGGTCCAGGTAGCACAACACGTGACGCGCGCCGCCGTGCGTCGCCTCGAGCGCCTCCTCGAGCCTGTGCTCGAATTCGCGTCGGTTGACCAGGCCCGTCAGCGCATCGTGGCTCGCCTGGTACGACATCGCGCGCGTCAGGCCACGCAGGTCGCTGACGTCACGCAGCGCGATGACCGTGCCGTCCACTTCACCGGCTGCGTCGCGCATCGGCGAGACGGTCAGTTCGATCGAACGCTCGCCGTCGCTTTCGGCCGAGATCGAGCATGCCCCGCCGGCCGACGTTGACGCGCGTGCCGGTCGTGAGTGTCTGGCGGACGGGGTCGCCGAGCGACTTGCGGTCACCCTCGTCGACGAGTTCGATGACGTCGCCGAGCGACCGGCCCAGGATTTCGCTGACGGGCTTGCCGAGCAGCAGTTCGCCGGCCTTGTTGACGTAGACGATGCGGCCATCGCGATCGGTCGTCAGTACGCTTTCCGCGAGCGAGTCGAGAGCTTCCCATGCGCTCGTGTGCGAGCGCGCCGTGCCAACGGCTTCGGCGCGTGGCGTCATTTCCACGGCGGCGATCATGACGGCCGGCTTGCCCTCGAAACGAGTCGCGGAAAAGCTGAGTTCGAGCCTGGCACCCGGCAGGTCGTCGCGGGCCCGCAGTTCCGCTTCGAGCCGGGCCGGCGTCGCGTCCCCGGCGAGGTGCCGCCGCACGTACTCAGCGACCAGGTCGGCGAAGTCGGGGTGCACGATGTCGGCGAGCCGGCGACCGAAGAGTTCAGCCGGACTGTCCACGCCGCAAAGTTCGGCAAACCTGGCGTTGGCGAGCCGGATGCCATCGCGTTCGAGCACCAGCGCTTCATGCGTCGTCTCGAGCAGCTTGCGATAGACGGCTTCGCGTTCCGCGTGCGCCGTGCTTGCCACCTGCAATCGTTCGATCAGGCGATCGACGCTACCCGCGATTTCGCTGGCACTGCCCTCTGCCTGGGGCGACAGTCGCTCGTCGAGGTCGCCTGTCGCGGCGACGGCCTGCAGGCGCTCGCCGAGTTCGCGCATGCGCTGCATTTCGCGATTGTGCCGATACAGCATCCCCGCCAGCACGACGACGATCGCACCCAACAGGATGGACGCAAGCATCAAGTTTCAATCTCCGGACCGGCCATGTCCCGGCTTCCTTCGTGGCCGCGGACATCCTGTCCGCAGCAATTGTTGTAGTTATTCTCGACCACCACACCGCAGCGTGCCGTTGCAGCATAGCGGAACGAACCACGCGCACTCCCCGGATTCACCATAATCTACGGGCATTGCATCTTGTGGCGCAGCGGCGAAGCCTCTAACCTTCGGCCGGCCGCGCAGCGGACCATTCAAACCCGGACCGGAAGCAGCCAGTCATGTTCGACGTCCAATTCGCCCGCCGCCAGATGATCGAGCAGCAGGTGCGAGCCTGGGAAGTCCTCGACCTGCGTGTCCTCGCGACGCTGGAGAGCGTGGCCCGCGAAGATTTCGTGCCAGTGGCCTTGCGCGACCTTGCCTTCGCCGATACGAACGTGCCCCTTGGCCATGGCCAGCACATGCTGGCTCCAAAAGTGGAAGGGAGGATCCTGCAGGCGCTCGAGATCCAGCCCCACGACCACGCACTGGAAGTGGGCACCGGCAGCGGTTTTTTTGCCGCATGCATCGGCCGGCTGGCGCAAACCGTACGCACCATCGACCTGTTCCCGGACTTCGTCGAAACAGCGACCGCCAACCTGCAGCGCGCGGGGGCGCACAACGTCACGGTCGCAACCGAGGACGCCATGACCCTGCCCCGAGCACGAGGTTTACGACGTCATCGCACTGACCGGCTCGCTGCCGGTCTACGACCCCCGCTTCGAACACGCCCTGAAGGTCGGCGGGCGACTCTTCGTCGCGGTCGGCAACGGACCCGCCCAGGAGGCGCAACGCGTGACTCGCACAGGGAGCGGCGAATGGGTCCGGGAGAGCCTGTTCGAGGTCGGCATGGCGCCCCTTCTGCACGCCCAGGAACCCCCCAAGTTCGTTTTTTGAGGCGGCAGACGTCCGGGGACTAGCCAGCGTCCCCGCCGGTGATATAGTCTAGTACAACACTAGTTGACCTAAGCGCGGCCCAGCCGCCACGGTGAGTTCATGAGCAGAAAAGCGTTTCTCCTGGCCTGCGGTATCGCCGGCGCATTGTTCGGCCAGGCTGCAGCAGTGCGCGCCGAAAACCTCATGGAGGCGTACACGGACGCGGCGCGGAGCGACCCGACCTTGCGCGAGGCCGAAGCGCGCCGCATGGCGGCGCTGGAGGCCAAACCCCAGGCGCGTGGCTTGCTGCTGCCGCAGTTCAATGTGAACGGCCAGTACGCGACGCGCGATAACAGCAGCCAGTCGACGTTCCCTCAGGCCGTAGACCATGACAACGACGTAACGACGCCGCCGCTCGTCGTGCAGGTGCCGAACGACTCAGAATCAGACTCCGACTTCTGGAGCTATCAGGCGCAGATCACGCAGACGCTGTTCCGCTGGGACCAGTGGCAGACCTTGAAGCGCGCCGACGCGCAAGTGGCCGTTGCCGAGGCAACTTATCGGGCCGCACAGCAGCAACTGCTGGTGCGGGTGAGCCAGGCCTATTTCGACGTGCTCGCCGCCGAGGACACGTTGCTCGCGGCCGAAGCAGCGCTGCAGGCGTTCAGCCGCCAGCTCGAACAGGCCGAGAAGCGATTCGAAGTTGGGCTGATCGCGGTTACGGACGTGCAGGAATCGCGCGCCGCACATGACAGCGCGACGGCCGGGGTCATCGCCGCCAAGCGCGCGCTTGCGTCATCCCAGGAGGCACTCCGCGAACTGACCGGCGAAAGCTACGTGGCGCTCGTCAAGCCGTCCGAAACGATGCCGCTCGACCAGCCGCAGCCGCTGGACGAGCAGATCTGGGTGGCGAAGTCGCTGCAGGAGAACCTCGATGTCATCGCCGCGCGCCTGAACGTCGACGTGGCCACGGCCGACGTCAAGGTCGCCCGAGCGGGGCACATGCCGTCGATCGATCTCTTTGCGACGCGCGACGAGTTCAGCTCCGACACCACGACGACCAACAACGGCATTACCGGTCCGGCCGACGCGGACGACACCACGGACACCATCGGCGTGCAGGTCATGATCCCGATTTTCAGCGGCGGCGTGACGCATTCACGCGTGCGCGAGCAGGTGTACCTGCAACGCGCGACGCGTGAGCGGCTCGAAGGCACCATGCGCGCGGCCGAGCGCGAAACGCGCGACGCCTACCTCGGCGTGATTGCCGAAAAGGCGCGCGTGCAGGCGCTCAATCAATCGGTGAAATCGAACCAGACCGCACTGGAGGCGACCGAAGCTGGCTTCGAGGTGGGCACGCGCACGACCGTGGACGTGCTCGATGCGCGCCGGCGGCTGTTCGAGGCGCAGCGTGATTACGCGCGCAGCCGTTACGACTACCTGATCAACACCGTGCGCCTGAAAGCGGCGTCGGGCGGCCTCGTCGCGGACGACCTCGCCGCCATCAACGGTTTCCTGACGCAGCCGACGACGCTGCCGGTGGTGCGCCCGGGGGGCTGAGCAAGGGTTCGACCATCGCGACGAGGCGGTTCACTGCGCCTCGATTCGCCGCGACGGCTTGCCGGCCGCTGGCGCCCGCTGCGCGCGCACGCGCAGGATCGCCAAGCAACGTTTCAAGGTGATGCGCGAGCTCATCGCCACTGCGCACGATCTGCAAGGCCCCGACTCCGGCGAGAAGATCGGCGGCATCCTGGCTGTTCTGCGTATACGGGCCCGAAAGCAGCGGCAGGCCCAGCACGGCCGGCTCGAGCAGGCTGTGGCCCCCGATCGGAACCAGACTGCCACCCACGAACGCGACGTCCACGGCGGCGTACATCATCTGCAGTTCGCCGAGCGTGTCGACCAGGAATACCTCGTCCGCAGCGCCGGGTAACTGATCGAGGCTGCGCTGTGCGAATCGCACGCCACGTTTGCGCAGCAGCGCGCGTACGCTCTCGAACCGCTGCGGATGGCGCGGCACCAGCACGAGCAGGGCATCGGCGCGGCTCTTTCGCAGTATTGCGTGAGCATGCAGTGCCGCCTCCTCCTCGCCTTCGTGCGTGCTGCCCGCGATCCAGGCCGGGCGCTGCTCACCCCACTGCGCGCGCAAAGCCTGCCCGGCTGCGATCGACGCAGCCGGTATCTCCAGGTCGTACTTGACGTTGCCCGTCACCTGCACGCGGGCCGGCGCGGCACCGATCGCCACGAAACGCTCGGCGTCCGCCGCCGTCTGCGCACCGATCGAGGTGTCATGCGCGAGCGTGTCGCTGAACAACGAAGCCATGCGTCGGTAGCGGCTTACCGACTTCGTCGACAGTCGCGCGCTGCCGATCACCAGTGGGATCCTGCGACGTCCGAGTTCGGCGTACAACGTCGGCCAGATTTCGGTCTCGAGAATCAGCGCGGCACGAGGTGCAATGCGGTCCAGGAACCGGCGCACGGAGCCCGGCAGGTCGTAGGGGAAGTAACAATGCTGCACGCTGTCCTTGAACAACGCCCTTGCGCGTTGCGCACCGGTCGGCGTGACCGTCGAAATGACGATCGGCAGCGCGGGATACAAGCGCTGCAGCTCGCGCACGACAGCCGCGGCGGCCTGCACCTCGCCGACCGACACTGCATGTATCCAGAAACTGCCGGCGGTCCGTGAGCGCGCGTACGAAGCCCAGCCGCTGGCCGAGCCGGCCACGGTACTCGGGCCGCACCAGCGCCTGCCAGGCCTCGTGCGCCATCACGAGCGGCGCCAGCAGGTAGACGAGCAGCACGTAAACGTAGCGCACGCGACCAGCCTCAGTTGCCCAGGCCGCGCAACAACGCCTGCCACTGCGCCGTGCCGAATCGATCGGCAGGCAGGCCCGCGGTGACCTTCGCGAGCGAACGATGCAACCGGGCCAGCACGACTCGTTCCCAGGCGCCACGTTGCCGGATCCTGCCACGGTCGAAGTCGAGCACGTACACGTCGCCTGCTGGCCCAAGCAGGATGTTATGTGCGTTCAAGTCAGCGTGGTGCACACCGCGCGCGTGAAACCGGTGAATGCACCGGCCGATCGTGATCCAGACGGAATTGTCGATCGAACCGTCCTGCAACGCCTGGCTCAGTGTCAATCGGGTAGGCAACTCCGCCGTGATGAGATCGGCGCGGTATCCCAGCAGCGTTCGCGCGTAGCGGGCCGCCACGGGGTGCGGCACCGGCAAATCCCAACGCCGCATCTGCTGCAGCAAACGGAACTCGCGAAACGAGCGCGTGTGCTGCGCGCCGGTCCAGAAATAAGCGTCGTCGACGAGATGCGCCATGAAACCGCCACGGCGGTAATGCCGAAGCACCCAGCTCGCACCCGCGGCAGTCGTGACGAAGGCGATCGTGCCGCGGCCGCCGGTGGCGCTTTGCAGGCGCCCCTCGCGCTGCCAGTACGCTGGCTCGAAGACCGCGCCGTCCGGGTGGTCGAGGCAGGCGGCATCGTATAGCATCGCGCCGCCCGCAATGTGCGCGAGCGTCTCCTCACCGGGGGCGACTGCTTGGTTCATCGGGGCGGATTGTTCACGATCCCACCGCCGCTGCCTACCGTCACGCAACGGACCCGATGCCCACGATGCCGCTCATCGCCTCGCCACCTGCGCAGTTGTGTGTGCTGCGGCTCTCCGCGCTTGGAGATGTCTGCCACGTGTTGCCTGTCGTGCGCACGGTCCAGGATGCATGGCCGACGACGCGCATTACGTGGGTCATCGGCAAGCTCGAGCACAAATTGCTCGGTCATGTGCCCGGTATCGAATTCGTGGTCTTCGACAAGCAAATCGGCCGCGCCGCCTACGCGACGCTGCGCAGGACGATGCACGGACGCCGTTTCGACGCACTGCTGCACATGCAGCTGGCGCTGCGCGCGAGCACGGCCGCCGCATTGGTGCCTGCGCGCGTCAAGATCGGTTTCGATCGGGCTCGCGCCCGCGAATTCCAGTGGCTGTTCACGAACGCCCGCATCGCACCGCGCACGCGCGAACACGTGCTCGACAGCCTGTTTGGATTCATCGGATGCCTCGGTCTGCACGAGCGTTCCATGCGCTGGGACATTCCGCTGCCCGACGCCGCGCAGGAGTATGCCGTTCGCGCGATTCCGCACGTCGGCCAGCCGACGCTCGTGATCAGCCCCTGCTCGAGCCATGTCCTGCGCAACTGGAGCATCGAGCGCTACGCGGCCGCCGCCGACCATGCCGTCGCACAGCACGGCATGCAGGTGCTGTTGTGTGGGGGTCGCAGCGCACTCGAACGCGAATACGGCGCAGGGATCGAACGGGCGATGCACCATCCGTGTCGCAACCTGGTCGGGCAGGACACGCTCGTCGAGTTCCTGGCAACGCTGGCGCGCGCCACGGTCGTGCTCTCGCCAGACTCCGGCCCGGCGCACATGGCAACGACGGTCGGCACGCCGGTCATCGGGCTGTATGCCGCGACCAACCCCGATCGCAGCGGCCCATACTACAGCCGTCGCTGGTGCGTCGATCGCTACGGCGCCGCGGCACTCAAGTATCGCGGCAAGCCGGCGGCAACCTTGCCCTGGACCGAGAAAATCGAAAGCCCGGGAGTCATGGACCTGATCGAAGTGCAGGACGTCGCGGCCAGGCTCGACGAACTGATGGCCGCCGGCGCGCCGAGGACCCCTACGCACCTGCGTACGGCACCCACGCTCGCGACAGGCTGACGCCTACTGCGCGATAATGCGCACCCAGGACAAATACATCGACGAGGCGCACCCGTGACGGCAGAACGCAGCGAAAAGCTCATCCAGCCGAATGCGCAGCACCAGTACGAGGTGACGCCGGCCGACCTGCCGCTCAGCTGCCCGATGCCCGGCATGCACCTCTGGAATTCGCATCCACGCGTCTACCTGCCGATTGAACAGACGGGCACGGCGAAATGCCCGTATTGCAGCGCCGAATTCACCCTCAGGAAATAGCCGCCCCCGGCTTGTAATCCTTGTAGCTCTTCTCTTCGACCAGCGACGAGCCCAGTTTCACGTTGATGCGTTTCTTGATCGCGGCGCGTTCGTCGTTGGTCACGTAGACCGCGCGTGCGAGCCGGATGAATTCGCCGTCGAATTCGCCGGCCCGCTCCTTGTCGCGGATCAGGTCTTCGATGTCCCACAACTGTGTGTTCACACCGCGCAGCCCTGCCCATTCGGCCTCGATGTCCGTGGCCGAGTAGGCGGAGGCCCGCCACGTCTCGTTCAACAGTGTCAGCTCCGTGCGCACGTTGAGCAGCTTGGCCGGGTCGGTCATGCGCTCGGACTTGATCTCCAGGATCGTGACCTTGTCGATGAGCTCGCCGGGGGAAATCGGGACCAGTAATTCAGCCATGGCACCTCTGTCGCAGGCGAGCGCATCGCGCGCCGTTCGGACGATTATAGGTCAACTGCCCATCGCGTCCTGCCAGGTGGCTGTGACCGCTGCACGCATGGACGCAAACTCTGCCGCCGGGGCGATGCTGCTCTCGCCATCGAGCGAGAGATGGTGCAGGCGCTGCCGGTACGCACGATAGGCCGTCGTGAGCACGTCCACGGTAGCCTGCGGCACCAGGTCGATGGAGGCGAGGCTTTCGAGCTGGCGGATGTTGTCTGAATACGTGACCAGTTCGGGATAGCGGTCCGCCCAGCGCAAGGCCCAGTACTGGGCCAGGAACTCGATGTCGGTGATCCCGCCAGCGTCCTGCTTGAGGTCGAACTCGCCCGGCTTCGAGCGCGAGAGTTCGGCCCGCATTCGATCACGCATGGCGCGCACATCCTCGCGCAGCGTTTCCCGGCGGATCGCGCTGCGCAGCAAGTCGAGACGCAGGGACTCGTAGCGTCCACGCAGGCTGCCAGCGGTTCCGGCTACGGCGCGCGATCGCAACAGCGCCTGGTGCTCCCAGGTCCATGCCTCGCTGCGCTGATAGTCCGCGAATCCATCGATGCTCTGCGCCAGCAGGCCGCCCTTGCCGCTCGGTCGCAACCGGGTGTCCACATCGTACAGCCGGCCCGCGGCGGTGTGGATCGTCAACAGGTGCACGACACGCTGCACCAGGCGCAGGAAGAACACGCTGTTCTCCACGGGGTGCGGGCCGCTCGTACGCTGCACCTCGCCGCGCGAGTCGTGCAGGAACACGAGGTCGAGGTCCGAGCCGTAGCCCAGCTCGATGCCGCCGAACTTGCCGTACGCGACGATGATCATGCCTGCCGGCACCAGCGTGGCGGGCGAACTCCCGGCCATCGGCACGCCATGACGCGCCGTGATCTGCTGCCAGGCCAGGTCGAGTGACTCCTGGACGATTATTTCCGCGATGTCGGTGAGCCGATCGCTGACCTTCATTACTGGCAGGCGCCCGGTGAGATCCGGCACCGCGACGCGGAACATGGCGGCGCGCTGGAACTGGCGCAACGCTTCGACCTGCAGCTCCGGGTCGTCGGCGGTCGCATTTTCCATGCGGGCACGCAGCTCGGCCTCGAGTTCGCTTCGTGTCGGTACCGTTTCGAACAAGCGCTCGTCGAGCAGTTCATCGAGCAACAGCGGAAAGGCCGCGATCTGGTCGGCCAGGAACTTCGAGTGAGCACAGAGTTCCAGCAATCGTTGCCGGGCGACGGTGTTCTCGTTCAACAGCGCGAGATAGACCGTGCGGCCGCCGATGCGCTCGAGCACGTACAGCACGCGCGCCAGCGCGACCTCGACATTCGGCAATCGCACCAGTGCCCGCAACAGCCGCGGCAGCAAGGCCTGCAGGCGCCGCCGGCCGGTTTCGTCGAGGTGCCGGTTATAGGCACTCTCGCGCAGCTGGTTCAACTGCTGCAGGATCGCTTCACGATGGGCCGGCACCTGCAACGCATCCAGCAGCTCGCGGCGTCGGGTATCGTCGATTTCGGGGGCAAGCAAATGCTCGAGCGCCTGGTCGGCGCTCTCTTCGGCCGAGTGCTGCGCGGGGGCGAACACCGTGCGCCGGAAATGCGCGCTCACGCGCGTGCGATGCAAGTCCAGCTCGAGCCGCAGCGCCGCCCAGTCCGGCATCCCCATGGCCAGCGCGAGGCGTGCGCGCGCGTGATCGGTTGCCGGCAACTCGTGCGTCTGCTCGTCATTCCATTCCTGCAAGCGATTCTCGACACGACGCAGGAACCGGTACGACTCCAGCAACTCCGCGACGGCTTCGGCACTGAGTAGCTTCTGCCCGGCGAGCAGCGGCAACGCATCGAGCAGGCTGCGTGTCTGCAGGCGCGGAATGCTGCCGCCACGCAGCAACTGGAACGCCTGCACGATGAACTCGATTTCGCGAATGCCACCGGGGCCGAGCTTCACGTTCTGTTGCAGTTCGCGTCGTTCGACTTCGCGTGCGATCATGTCCTTCATGCCGCGCAGCGATTCGAAGACGCCGAAATCGAGGTAGCGCCGGTACACGAACGGCCGCAGCACGTTCGCGATACAGCGTGTCGAAACCGCCTTCCGCCCCGAACACCGGGCGTGCCTTGACGTAAGCGTAGCGTTCCCAATCGCGCCCGTGCTCCTGCAGGTAGTCCTCAAAAGCATCGAAGCTCACCGCGACCGGCCCGGAATCACCGAACGGGCGCAGCCTCAGGTCGACGCGATAAACGAATCCCTCATCGGTCACCGATCCGAGCAGTTGCGCCACGCGCTTGGCCACGCGCACGAAGAATTCCTCGTGTTCCAGTGGACGCGGCCCGGTGGTTTCGCCGTGTTCCGGAAACAGGAACACCAGGTCGATGTCGGATGAATAATTGAGTTCGCCGCCCCCGAGCTTGCCCATGCCGAGGACCAGCAGCGACAACTCGCTGCCGTCGCGCCTTTTGGGCAAACCGTGCCGTTGTTGCAGCGTGGCGGTCGCGAACCGACAGGCGGCGCCGATGCAGGCTTCCGCAAGCCAGGACAATTCGCGCAGCACCGTGTCGATCGGCGCGAGTTTCGCAAGGTCGCGCCACGCAATCCTGACCAGGTGGCGCCGGCGGAAGATGCGCAACGCCTTCATGAATTCGGAATCGTTCCCGGGCGCACAGGTTGCCATGGCCTCCGTGACCCAACCCACGAAGGCGGCGCGATCGGCATCCACGCGCAACCGTGCCTCGTCCGAGTCCAGCCATTCGAGCAGGTGCGCATCACGCAGGCAGGCATGGGTCGTGAACGCGCTGCACGCCCACACGTAGGGCAGTTCCGCTGCGGTTGCGACCGATGCCTGGGCGAAATCACGTGGAATGCGCGCAGCCAGCGCCGCCAGATTTTCTGCGATGCCCGCAGCGAATTCGGCAGGCAATGCCGGAATCGTCGTCGCCGTCATCCCGGCACCGGCCGCAAACGAGTCGTGTACGCGGCCAGCAGGGCCGACGCCAGCAGCAGGGACGACGCGAGCGCGTATGCCGCGCCGGGGAAGTGCCAGCTCTTGCCGGCCCCGATCGAGTACGCGAAAGCCGCGGCAAACGTGGCCGGCCCGATCATCGTGGCGATGCCTTGCAGGCTGCCCATGGCGCCCTGCAATTCTCCTTGTGCGGAGGGCCCGACGTATCGAGTCATCAGCCCCTGCGCAGAGGGTCCGGCCAGGCCCCACAGCGCGATGATCGGAATGCCGCAGAGGAAGACGAGCGGCGTCGGAGCGAGCGCGTACACGAGAAAACCGACCGCGCCCGCCGTCAACCCCGCGAGCAGCACCCTGCGCTCGCCGAACCGTTGCACGCTCGGCCCGATCAGCGTGCCCTGCACGACGACCGACGAGGCACCGACGGCCGCCAGCGCCAGCCCGACGACCTTCTCGGTCCACCCGAACCGATACCCGGCATAGAGCACGAAGACCGCTGGCAGCACGGCGTGAGCCAGGTTACTGAGGAACGCGGCACCCGCGAGACCCGCAAGCTCCGCATGCGAACGCAGGAACTTCAGCGAGCCGATGGGATTGGCACGGCGCCATTCGAACCGACGGCGGCTGGCGATGGGCAGCGACTCCGGCAGCACGAAATAACCATATGCCGCGTTGGCCAGGCTGCAGGCCGCCGCGGCCCAGAACGGCAGGCGCGGATCGACCGATCCGAGCAGACCGCCAAGCGCTGGCCCCAACACGAAACCGATACCAAAGGCCATGCCGATCAGGCCATAGCTCTTCGCGCGCTTCTCGGGAGGCGTGACATCGGCGACATAAGCCATTGCCGTACTGATGCTCGCGGCGGTGATGCCCGAGATGATGCGTCCGACGAATAACCAGCGCAGGTTCGGGGCCAGCGCCATCAAGACATAGTCGAGGCCGAGGCCGAGGTTCGAGAGCAGGATCACCGGCCGGCGGCCGAAGCGGTCTGACAGTCCACCCATGATCGGCATCGAGACGAACTGCATCAACGCCCACACGGAGCCGAACACACCGAAGATCCTGGCGGCGCGAGCGGTGTCACCACCCATGAAATCTTCGATCAGGCCCGGCAGCACGGGGATGATCATGCCGAGCGCGAGCATGTCGAGCACGACGGTGACGAAGATGAAAGCCAGCGCCGCACGGCGCGGTGCGACGACCGGGCCGGGCCCCGTCATGCGAGACCCACACGGGCGGACAGCTGGCGGTATTGCTCGAGAAACGATGCCGCGGCGCGCGGCAGGTTCTTCTGCCAGTCATCAGCAGCCGCATGGTCAGCGCCATCGGTCACGTACTTGACGCAACCGAATTCGGCCCCGGCCCGCTTGCACGCCTTCGCCAGCGCGTACGCTTCCATGTCGACCACGTCGCAGGCGACCGCAGGACGGCCCGTCTCGAATCGATCGCCCGACCCACAGACACCGTGCGGCAATTCGATGAACAGCGGGTCGAACTCCAGGCGCGCCGGCTCGGCTTCGAATGGCGTCACGCCTGGTGCGAACCCGAGCCCTGTGACGTCCATGTCGCGTTGCACGAACGCGCGACAGGCGACCACGGAGTGTGTCGGCAGCACCGCGCTGCCGGCGGTGCCGAAATTGAGCACAGTCGGCAATGCATGCCCGAGCGCGCGCAACTCCGCGAGCCTGCTGGCCAACGCCAGTGCGGCGTTGACCTTGCCTAGTCCGGTGTAAAGCACCGGGATGCCGGCCGCTTCAAAGACCCCTTGTGCCTCGATGGGCAATGCGACGGTGACGAGAAAGCCCGGCACGATCAACGGTATTGCATGACGATGCGAGGCACGTGACCGCCGCAGGTGAAACCGGGTGCGATCCCGATGTCGATCAGTACGCCCACGGCATGCACGGAAAAGCCGGCCCGGGAACTGAGCGTCGTGGAGGCCGCAAGCGTGCCACCGGTCGCGAGCACGTCGTCGATCAGCAGGAGCCGGCCGGCGCCTGCCTGCATTTCGAGCACGCCCATGCCGTACTCGAGGTGATAGTCGATATCGACGACCGGCGGCGGCAACTTGCCTTTCTTGCGGATCGGCACGAAGCCCTTGCCACGGCGAGCGGCAAGCGCGGACGCGAGGATGAACCCGCGCGACTCGATGCCGGCGACGGCATCGGTGGCGTCCCATTCGGCTGGCGTGAACAGCGCGTCGAGCGCGGCGATGGTTTCCCGGAAGTGACGGCGCAGCAGCGGGGTGATGTCGCGGAACAGGATCCCAGGCTTCGGAAAGTCGGGCACATCGACGACATAGTCCTTCAGGTCGAGCATGCAAACCTCGGCGCAAGCCGGCGCAGCGTAGCGAAAATCGGCCACTGGAGCGAGGCGATCAATTCCCGATCAAGCCGTGTGCCGCGGTCAACCGCGGGTCTGGCGCGTTTCTGGCAGAATCCGGCGCCGTCCGGAGGAACGCAAGTGAAAGTAAGTGACGCGATCGAGAGCCGCATCAGTTGCCGCGCGTACACGAGCCAGCCCGTGCCCGCTGCGACATTGCGTGCGATCCTCGATGCGGCACGACGAGCACCGTCGGGCGGCAACCTGCAACCCTGGTGGGTGTATGCGTTGACGGGCAACACGCTCGAAGAGTTCATCGGCATCATGAAGCAGAAGATGACCGACTTGCGCGGCGAGGGTGCGAACGAATACGACATCTATCCGGCCGGACTCGGTGAGCCGTATCGCTCGCGGCGCTTCAAGTGCGGTGAAGACCTCTACGCGACCATCGATATCCCGCGCGACGACAAGCCTGCGCGCCTGCGTCAGCTCGACCCGCAACTACATGTTCTTCGGCGCCCCGGTCGGGCTTTTCTTCTGCATCGACCGCAACATGGGATCGCCCCAATGGTCGGATCTCGGCATGTACATGCAGAGCGTGATGCTGCTGGCGCGTGAGCACGGGTTGCATACCTGCGCCCAGGAAATCTGGTCGCTCTGGCCCCGTACCGTGGGTAGTTTCCTGGGGTTGCCCGCGAACCGGATGTTGTTCGCAGGCATGGCGATGGGGTATGGGGACGACGCCCACTCCGTGAATAATTTACGTACCGACCGCGCGCCGCTGGAAGAATTTGCATCGTTACGCGGTTTTGAGTGATTTGACAATGTGCGGACCTGTCGGAAGAACTGACAGCGTGCACGCAACAGGTTGCCCTGCTTTATGTCAGCTTCCCTGCGATTCGCCGGCAAACCCCACGGTACGTAACGCCATCCAATCGTCTTAGGCGTAGACGCCACACCCGAGCGGTGTCGCAGACATTTACGGTCTGCTGCTGGTCTCGTTCCGCTGCTGGGAAAACCCCGCACCACTCCTTGGCTTTTCAGGCCCGCCTCGCTTGGCATGCCGTGTGCATTTATCTCGCCATGTACAGCGTTGTATTTCAGCTACGGAGAGCAGTGCCATGAAAATGATCTGGATGGGTCGCAACCGCAGCCTCGAAGTCTCCCCTCGCGCGCGTCTCGTAGACGACGGTGAAGCGGAGGCGCTGCGACGCAAGCTCGAGGCGCTGCAATGGCGGCCGCAGAATGGCTTCCTGCGCGATGAGCTGCCCGACCGCGTTCAACTCGAAGAGCGCACCGACCGCGCCGCCTGACCTCCTGGCGCTCCGTACCACGGCGCGGGACAGCGTCCCGCATCAGAGGCTTCGCGGCGATCGACGGTGACACGCTCACCGCGATCGTTGCGGACTCTCACGTATCTCAATCTGCGAGAATGCCTTCCCCCTGGCCGTGCGCCGGTTTACGCAAGACCGCATGGACCGCGCCGACGTTCCCACGGACCCCGCTGCCTCCAAGGCGCCCGAGCTGCGAAAGGACTTCCGCAACGGGCTTGCCGGTGCCTTGGCTGCCTTCCTGATCTGGGGCCTGATGCCGCTGTACCTGCGGCCGCTCGCGCACGTGTCGCCCGCGCAGATCATGGCCAATCGGATTGTGTGGTGTTTTTTGCTGCTCTTTGGCTGGCTGATCTGGCGCGGCGACATGGCCGCCGTCCGCACCGCCCTGCGTGACCGGCCTGTCCGCCTGCTGCTGGCCACGAGTTCCGTGCTCATCAGTATCAATTGGCTGACCTACCTCTGGGCGGTCGCCAACGGTCATGTGCTCGATGCAAGCCTCGGCTACTTCATCAACCCACTCTTGAACGTGCTCCTCGGCGTGATGTTGTTGCGCGAGCGTTTGAATCGAGCGCAATGGGTGTCCGTTACGCTGGCGGCATTCGGCGTGGTGTACATGACGCTCGCCACGGGCCGGCTGCCGTGGATTGCGTTGGTGCTAGCCGCCTCGTTCGGGATGTATGCGCTGATCCGGAAGCTCGTGAAAGTGGAGGCCGTGCCCGGACTCGGCATCGAAACCCTGATGCTCGTGCCGTTCGCAGTCGCATACCTGGTCTGGGCGGAGGCGAGGGGAGTCGGTGCGCTGGGGCATGCGACGGGGTCCGTCAACCTGCTGTTGATCGGCTCGGGCCTGATTACCGCGGTGCCGCTCGCGTTGTTTGCGTTTGGCGCGCGGCGGCTGCCTTTGTCCACTGTCGGCCTGGTGCAATACGTCGGCCCGACGATCCAGTTCCTGATCGGGATATTCGTGTTCCATGAATCATTCACTCAGACGCGCGCGATCGGGTTCGCGTGCATCTGGGTCGCGTTGGCGATCTACATGGCCGATGGCTGGCGTCGCAACCGAGGAGCTGCGCTCACGCCGTCGTGAAAAACAGGGCGACGGCGCTGGCGATGCCGACGAACCAGGCGAGCGATCGCAGCACCGCGTGGTCTGCAAGGTAGAACGAGAGGTAAAGCACCCGTGCGACCACGAACGTAATGGCCAGCGTGTCCACGCGGGGTTGCGGCGCGTTCAGTGCATGGGCAATGACCACGGCCGCCGCGAACAATGGAAATGCCTCAAAACCATTCAGCTGCGCCGCATTGGCGCGCCGTCGAAAGCCCGCTTGCGCGCCGAGCCATTCGCGGGGGTTGTGGTTGTCGAACCGTTCGCCGCCGATCTTGGCGGTAAGGGTCGCGGCATACGGCAGCAGCCCGGCTATCAGCACGCACCAGTAAGCGATTGTCATTGTTTGGTCCTCCCCGTCATGGCAATGGCCATGGCGGCCCGAGAATAAACTATCCGGTCGTATTGCTGCCCCAATTGGGGTGGAGTGGGGCAATATCGCAGCCATGCCGCTCCCGCAAACTTCCAGCCGCGTGACCCGGCTCATGCAGCATCACCGCTTGCAGGGCCACGCCTATCCGATGCCACGCTATTGGGAACGGCTGTGCCAGTTGCTCGAAGAGGAGGCGGAACGCCGCGGCAAGACACCACCGCCGCCGCCGTTGCTGCACGGTTTCGACCAGGAATTGACGGACGAAGACCGGGTGGCGCGACTCACCGAGCAAGTCGTCTGGGCCGATCGCAACAACCTGCTGCACAGGATCCAGATGTTCTTCGATGCCATGCCGCCGTCGGCCTGGAAGAAGCGAGTGGACTGACACGCTGGCGATCGATGCGCATCGCACGTCCCATCCTGCTCGTCACCACGCCTGTCGGCGTGATTTTCGGACTGCGCGAAGCCTATCGGCTCGCCGGACCGCGCATGGCTCTGCTGATGGCCGTCATGCTGGCGGTATTCGGAGCGCTGGTATGGTGGACGGTGCATCGCATCCGCCACGAGGCGCGCACGTCATCGCATCGACAGGAAGGTGACGACCCGCGCGCAGACTGACCTGGTGGCATCGCGCGCCGAGAACAAGAGGAACTTTTTCATGCAATTGGTCTGGTTGTCGGTCGCGATTTCGGCAACGGTCGCCTATCACCTGGTTTTGAAACTGACGCCCGGCACCGCCAATCCGCTGCTTTCGCTGCTGGTCACGTATTGCCTGGTGTCATTGTTGTTCGGTGGCGCACTGCTCGTGGGGCCAGGTGCCGCCGGGTTTGAATGGCGGCAGGAAGTCCGGCACATCAACTGGACCGCATGCGCGCTGGCGGGCGCGATCGTCGCGCTCGACCTGGGTTTCATGTATCTCTATCGCAGCGCGTTTCCGCTGAGTCTCGCCGCGTTGGTGACTCAGTCGGCGGCTGCGCTGGCACTGCTCGCGATCGGCGTGCTGGTCTTCCGGGAAAAGCTCTCGCTCGCCAATGGCGCGGGCCTCGTCTTGTGCCTGGCGGGGTTGTGGCTGGTGCATCGAAAGTAGCCGAAAGTCAGGCTCGAGTTCGGCTGGGCGGACATTACGGCCTCCTCACCGATCGGTGCTGGATGCAGGGCGATCCCCGGCCATCCCATCAAGCGGCCGGGGGCGGTTGCCGCGGCGTGCTCGGTAATCGCTCGTCGATACACGCCCAGGTTGGCGCCGAGTCCGTCCATATCGTCAGCGACGGACGGGCCAGCTCCGGATCATCCAGCGTCCCGGCTCGCAGGATCAGCAGGTGTGGACGTGCCTCGGACGCACTCGTGACCGGCGTGCCGCAGTGCTCGCAGAATTGCCGGTGCATGCGATTTCCACTATCGGCGATGCTCGAGTAATCACGCAGCGGTCCGCCGATCGTCACCGCCGACGTCATGAACACGAGGTTCACGGTTGGACTGCCCGCGGCAAGGTGCTGGCAGTCACGGCACCAGCAGACACGAGTCGCGACGGGTTCCGCCGTTGCGGAATAGCGTACGGCACGGCACAGACATCCTCCGGTGATGGTCATAGCGACGTCCTCGACTGCATCGGGTTGCCTGAGATTCGGCCAGGTGTGTATCCCACGCAGGCAGCGTCGTTGCAACGCGGCGCTCTGAGAAGCGTTTGCGCAAGGACGTGTGAGGCCCCGGCCCTTGCGAAAATTTTTCTATTGCCGGTCAGGCATTTAACTTCAAAAGCCACGCTGCCGAGTGAACCTGGTACGCGGTTTTGTTTACCCTGGTCGGCGCCGCCGCGACCGCCGCGGAGCTGGAGGTAACTTGTGAAAAACGCGCCAATCGATCACGCGCTTCGGTCGATGGTTCGAACCTCAGGTCGGGTTCGTATCGAGCAGTATTAAAGTCGGGCGAAAAGACTGCCAGGAGTCCGTTGGATCAGACGATCGGCGACGAAGTCGAATTCGATTTTGACAGTAACCCGAACGACATCGCCGAAGGTGCTACGCCGATTCCGGCCAATTTCATTGTCGACGGTCGGGTCCGGGCTTACCTGGTCAACACCAGCAACCAACGCGTCACGCCCGTAGTGCGGGCGATCTGCCGGGTTCGTCGCTGACCAGCCGGAGGCTCGTGTTCGAACGATCGAGCGCTTTCCACCAAAAGAAAAGCCCCGCACGAGCGGGGCTTTTCATGACAGCTCGAAGCTGCCGAACGTGAATTCGCCTACGCGAATTACATGCCCATGCCGCCCATGCCGCCCATGTCGCCCATGTCCGGCATGCCGTGCTTGTGGTCGTCGTCTTTCGGCGACTCCGCAACCATGACTTCCGTCGTGAGCAGCAGGCCGGCCACCGACGCGGCGTTCTGCAGCGCGAGGCGCGTGACCTTGGTCGGGTCCAGGATGCCCATCTCGAGCATGTCGCCGTAATCGCCCGTCTGCGGCGTTGTAGCCGTACGTGCCCTTGCCCTTCTCGACCTTGGCGAGCACGACCGCGGCGTCCTCGCCCGCGTTGGCCACGATCTGGCGGATCGGCTCCTCGATCGCGCGCGACAGGATGCTTGATGCCGATGGCCTGGTCGTCGTTCGACGCCGACCAGCTTCTCGAGCGCCTTCTGCGCGCGGATCAGCGCAACGCCGCCGCCGGCGACCACGCCTTCTTCAACGGCCGCACGGGTCGCGTGCAGCGCGTCTTCGACGCGGGCCTTCTTTTCCTTCATCTCGATCTCGGTCGAGGCACCGACCTTGATCACGGCGACGCCGCCGGAGAGCTTCGCCATGCGCTCCTGCAGCTTCTCCTTGTCGTAGTCGGAGGTCGCTTCCTCGATCTGCTGCTTGATCTGCGCGATGCGGGCCTTGATCTCGCCCGCCTTGCCGGCGCCGTCGATGATCGTGGTGTTTTCCTTCTCCACGACGATCTTCTTGGCCTGGCCGAGGTTCGCGAGCGTCGCCTTTTCGAGCGTCAGGCCGATTTCCTCGGCGATGACTTCGCCGCCGGTCAGGACGGCGATGTCCTGCAGCATGGCCTTGCGACGATCACCGAAGCCCGGCGCCTTGACGGCGGCGACCTTGACGATGCCGCGGATCGTGTTGACGACCAGCGTCGCGAGCGCCTCGCCTTCGACGTCTTCGGCGACGACGAGCAGCGGACGGCCCGACTTCGCGATGCCCTCGAGCAGCGGCAGCATTTCGCGGACGTTCGAGACCTTCTTGTCGTACAGCAGGACGTACGGGTTCTCGAGTTCGGCCGTCTGGTTGGCCTGGTTGTTGATGAAGTACGGCGAGAGGTAGCCGCGGTCGAACTGCATGCCCTCGACGACGTCGAGTTCGTTCTGCAGGCCCGAGCCTTCCTCGACCGTGATCACGCCTTCCTTGCCGACCTTTTCCATCGCGTCGGCGATGGTCTTGCCGATCGATTCGTCGCTGTTCGCCGAGATCGTGCCGACCTGGGCAATCGCCTTCTGGTCCTTGCACGGCTTCGACATGCGCTTCAGCTCGTCGGTGGCCGTGATGACCGCCTTGTCGATGCCGCGCTTGATGTCCATCGGGTTGGCGCCCGCGGCGACGGCCTTGAGGCCTTCGCGCACGATCGCCTGGGCGAGAACCGTGGCGGTCGTCGTGCCGTCACCGGCTTCGTCGGAGGTGTTGGAAGCGACTTCCTTCACCATCTGCGCGCCCATGTTCTCGAACTTGTCCTTCAGCTCGATTTCCTTCGCGACCGACACGCCGTCCTTGGTGACGGTGGGGGCGCCGAAGCTCTTGTCGAGCACCGCGTTGCGGCCCTTGGGGCCGAGCGTGACCTTGACCGCATTGGCCAGGATGTTGACGCCGCGGACCATCCGGGCGCGGGCGTCATCGCCGAAACGTACGTCTTTTGCTGCCATGTCTGTATTTCTCCGATTACTTCTCGATGACCGCCATCACGTCTTCTTCGCGCATGACGAGGTATTCCTCGCCTTCGACCTTCACTTCCGTACCGCTGTACTTGCCGAAGAGAATGTGGTCGCCGACTTTGACGTCGAGGGCGCGGACGGTGCCGTTCTCGAGGATCTTGCCCTTGCCCACCGCGATGACCTTGCCGCGGATCGGCTTCTCGGCCGCGCTGTCGGGAATGACGATGCCGCCCGGCGAGCGGGTTTCTGCATCGAGCCGCTGGATGATCACGCGGTCGTGGAGCGGGTCGAATCTTCAACTTATCAGCCATTGCTACAAACTCCGTTTGGTTTGTGGACAGCGTTAGGGGGATACGGACGAGCGCGATTAGCACTCACCCGCGACGAGTGCTAATAATAGGCGTCGTGCGCGGCATTTCAAGTCCTGCGTGCGGTCCAAACACCAGAGCGAGACCGGACCGGCATGTAGATCCGCTGCCGCACTCCGCCCTCAACGGTGTTCAACCCATTGTTTAGTAATGGTTATTCTAACATGTGCCGTGACCCAGGCGGTCGCACTCTTGGACCACGGCAGGGCATGATCGCTGGTCGCAACAGGCGCTCGACGACATCATGACGGCTCCGACCCGACAATCCCCGCGCAGCCACGAAATCGGACAGCTTCCCCTCCATGCGAACCCTTTTTGAACCAATGGCGCGCTGGTGCCTGCTCGCGTTGCTGCAGCTGGCAGCCGTCGTGCCTGCGTCGGCGGACTGAGTTTCCTGCCGCCTAAGCTGGCCTACAAGTACACGACCGCGATCGAGGCGGGCCGCCTGGTGGTTCGTTACGAGATTGCGGACGACTACTACCTCTATCGCGATCGCCTCGGCTTCGAGACGACGACGCCGGGCGTGAACTTCGCGCCCCGGCGCTGCCCGTGGGTCATCGACCACGAGGACGACTACTTCGGCAAGCAGGTGATCTATCGCGGGGTCACGGTCGTGGGCGTGCCGGTCACTTTCGCGGGGGCGCCGCGTGACTTCGACCTGAAGCTCAAGTTGCAGGGCTGCGCGGACGCCGGGCTCTGCTATCCGCCGCAGACCTGGCAGGTGCGGATCGCGTGGCCCCAGGGCAGCGCGCAGGCGAGTCGCCAAGGCATTCGTGCCGCGGAATCGGCTGGTACCGCTCCGCGGACGCCGGCCGCGCCGGCTGCGTCAGCTCGCGAGCGGATCCGGTTTGAGCCTGCGCAAGTTGCTCGGCAACGGCGCGAAATCGGACGCCGATTTCCTGCCGGCGGACCAGGCGTTCGTTTTCTCGGCGACGAGCCCCGCGCGCGACCGCGTACAGCTGCGCTGGGACATCGCCGACGAGTACTACCTGTACCGCGACAAGGTCAAGGTCACGACGTCGGCACCCGGTGTGCAACTGGGCACACCGGCGATCCGCGGCGGCGAGACCAAGCACGACGAATACTTCGGCGAGCAGGTCGTTTTCTACGGTGAAATGCGGGCCGACCTGTCGATCGTCGCGGCCGCCGGCGTCACCGACGTACCGCTCGAGGTCACCTACCAGGGCTGCGCCGACGCAGGCCTCTGCTATCCGCCGCTGAAAAAGTCGATCGTCGTTAAGCTCGGTGCGACGCCGCTGGCGAGCCAGGCATGCGTGTCGCGGGCCTCGACGGCGTCGACCGGCGGCGTCGATGCGGTCCGAGCAGGACCTGCTCGCCGACAAGATCCGCAACGGCAACCTGCTGGCGGTGCTGGCGACGTTTTTTGGCGCCGGCCTGCTGCTCGCGCTGACGCCGTGCGTGCTGCCGATGGTGCCGATCCTGTCCGGCATCATCGTCGGCGCCGGTGGCGGCACGCCCGTGTCGCGCGGGCGCGCATTCTCGCTGTCGGTCGCCTACGTGCTCGGCATGGCGCTTACGTATACGGTGGCGGGCGCAGCATTCGCCGCGGCGGGCCAGCAGGCCCAGGCCGTGTTCCAGAAACCGTGGATCATCGTGCTGTTCGCGGCCTCTTCGTCTGGCTCGCGCTGGGAATGTTCGGGCTGTTCAATATCCAGGTGCCCGGCGTGGCTGCAGGCGCGCCTCGCGAACCTCAGCAACAAGCAGCAGCAAGGCACGCTTGATCGGCACGGCGATCATGGGCGCGCTGTCGTCGCTGATCGTCACGGCATGCGTCGCGCCGCCGCTCGTCGCGTCGCTTGCGGTCATCGGCCAAAGCGGCGACGTGTTTCGTGGCGGCGCAGCCCTGTTCGCGCTGAGTCTCGGCATGGGCGCGCCGTTGCTGCTCGTCGGCGCCTCGGCGGGACAATTCCTGCCGCAAGCCGGCGCCTGGATGGATGCGGTCAAGCAGGTATTCGGCGTGATGCTGCTCGGCGTCGCGATCTGGATGATCGGCCGCCTTCTGCCGGGCGCCGTCACGCTCGCGCTGTGGGCCGCGCTCGCCTTCGTCGCGGGCTTCTGCCTGTTGACGATGGGCAACCGCGAGGTGCGGTCGGGTCTGTCCGTCGTGCGCCGCGGCTTCGGCGCGCTCGGGATCGTCTACGGCACACTGCTGCTGATCGGCGCGCTGGCTGGTCGCAGCGATCCGCTGCAACCGCTCGCGGGAATCCAGGGCCTGCTCGGCGCGGGCGGCGCTGACGTAGCGGCCGCGGAGCATGCGGGCGTCCAATTCAAGCGCATCAAGAGCGTCGCAGATTTCCAGGGCCAGCTCGCGGCGGCACAGGCCGCCGGCCGGCCCGTAATGCTCGATTTCTATGCCGACTGGTGCGTGTCCTGCAAGGAAATGGAGAAGTACACGTTCACCGATCCCGCGGTGCAGGCGTCGCTTGCCTCGGCGGTGCTGCTGCAGGCCGACGTCACGGCGAACGACGCGACCGACCAGGCGCTGCTGCAGCATTTCGGCATCCTCGGTCCACCGACGATCGTGTTCTATGGCAGCCAGGGCGATGAACGCACGCAATTCCGCGTCGTCGGCTTCAAGCCCGCCGAGGAATTTGCACCGCATGTCGCGCAGGCGTTCGCGATCGGAGACGCCGCGTGAATGGAAAGTCACTCGCGGCCGTCGTAATCATCGCGCGGGCTGGCCGGGGCCGCCGGCTACTACGTGTATACGACTCGAAGTCCGGTCGCTCCGGCAGCTAAGGCGTTGCAGGGTCCGCCCACCGCGCCGGCAACCTCGCCGCCGCCCGCGCAACTCGTCGCCACGGTGCCCGATTTCAAGCTTGCCGACCGGGCCGGCGACATGCAGTCGCTGCACGACTGGCCCGGCAAGTCGCTGATCGTCAATTTCTGGGCGACGTGGTGCGCGCCCTGTCGGCGCGAAATTCCGCTGCTCGAAAAACTGCAACGGGATCATGCGGCGGAGGACTTCCAGGTCATCGGCATTGCGGTGGATTTCCGCGACAAGGTGCTGGCCTACGCCGACGAGATGAAGATCCAGTACCCGCTGCTGATCGGCGAGCAGGAAGGGCTCGATGCGGCCAGCTGCATTCGGTATCGACGCCGATCGGCTTTCCATTTACCATATTCACCGACTCGCAAGGCCGCGTGATCGTCGCCCACATGGGCGAGTTGACCGCAGCGGAAGCGGACCTCATTCTCGACACTGTTGCCGCAGTGAACGGCGGGCGGTTGACGCCAGCCGCAGCCCGCCAGCAGATCGAGGCGGCCATGCCTGCACTGCAGCACGCTAAAGAAGCGAAAATCGCCGATCAAGCGGCGAACTAGACGCCATCCACGCTAACAGCTGTCGCCTTTTGGCGACAAACCGCTTAGACTGCGCGGCCACGTTTGCTGGTGGCGCGGCGGCCATGGCTCATATTCTTCTGCTCAACGGTCCCAACCTGAACCTTCTCGGCCTGCGCGAGCCCGGCATCTATGGTCAGGTCACGCTCGAGCAGATCCACGAGGGCGCTGACCAAGCTCGCCGCGGAGTTCGGCCACCGGCTTGTCGGCATTTCAGAGCAATTCCGAGGCCGACCTGATCGGCCGCATCCACCAGGCCCCGACCAGCCATGTCGGCTTCATCGTGTTCAATCCCGCAGGCCTCACCCATACGAGCGTCGCGCTGCGGGACGCATTGCTCGCCGTGAAGATACCGTTCATCGAGGTGCACTTGAGCAACGTGCACGCTCGCGAACCCTTCCGGCATCACTCCTATTTCTCCGACATCGCCCTCGGCACCATCACCGGTCTAGGCGCTGTCGGCTACGAACTGGCTCTGCGCGCCGCCAGCCAGCATCTCGCTGCACGGCACGGCACGCCGCAGTCGAATTAAATTCCAGGTCCGGGGGTCACTATCGATGGATATCCGCAAGGTCAAGAAACTGATCGAACTGCTCGACGAAACGGGCGTCGCCGAAATAGAGATCAAGGAAGGCGAGGAATCCGTGCGCATCAGCCGGCACCCGACCGGAGCAGGCGCGATGATGCACATGCAGGCCCCATGATGTATGCCCCGCAGCAGCAGGCGATGCCCGCTCGCCGCCGCCGCTGCACCTGCTGCCGCGCCAGCGCCCCGCCGCTGCATTCGCCGGACCAGACCGTTACCGCCCCGATGGTCGGCACGTTCTATTCGGCGCCCGCCCCGGCGCAAAAGCCTTCGTCGATATCGGCTCGGAGGTGAAACCCGGCGACGTGCTCTGCATCATCGAGGCCATGAAGATGATGAACCAGATCGAGTCGGACAAGGGCGGCCGTATCGTTTCCGTGCTGGTCAAGAACGGCGATCCGGTCGAGTTCGGCCAGCCGCTGTTCGTGATCGAGTAGTTCCCCCATGCTCGAGAAGGTCGTCATCGCCAATCGCGGCGAGATCGCATTGCGCATCCTGCGCGCTTGCCGCGAACTCGGCATCAAGACGGTGGCCGTGCATTCGACCGCCGACCGCAATCTCAAGCACGTGCTGCTTGCGGACGAAACCGTCTGCATCGGCCCACCCGCGTCGCGCGACAGCTACCTCAGCATGCCCGCGATCATCAGCGCGGCCGAGGTCACCGATTCCGTCGCGATCCACCCCGGCTATGGTTTTCTCTCCGAGAACGCGGACTTCGCCGAACGTGTCGAGAAGAGCGGCTTCAAGTTCATCGGGCCACGGCCCGAGACGATCCGCCTGATGGGCGACAAGGTCTCGGCCATCAAGACCATGAAGGCGGCCGGCGTGCCCTGCGTGCCGGGCTCCGACGGTCCGCTCAACAACGAGCCCGACGAATTGTTCCGGATCGCCAACGACATCGGCTACCCGGTCATCATCAAGGCCTCGGGCGGTGGCGGCGGCCGCGGCATGCGCGTCGTGCACAGCGAGGCGACGTTGCTGCATTCGGTCGGCGTGACTCGCGCCGAGGCGCTCGCGGCCTTCAGCAACGACCAGGTTTACATGGAGAAATTCCTCGAGAAGCCACGGCACATCGAGTTCCAGGTGCTGGCCGACCACTACGGCAACGTGATCTGCCTCGGTGAGCGCGACTGCTCGATGCAGCGTCGGCACCAGAAGATCATCGAGGAAGCACCCGCCCCCGGTCTCTCGCAGAAACAGCGACGCTCGATGAGCGAACGCTGTGCCGCGGCCTGCGCGGAAATCGGTTATCGCAGCGCCGGCACGCTCGAGTTCCTGTACCAGGACGACGAGTTCTACTTCATCGAGATGAATACACGCATCCAGGTCGAGCATCCGATTACCGAGGTCATCACGGGCATTGACCTCGTCAAGGCCCAGCTGCGCCTTGCGGCCGGCGAGCGCCTGCCCTGGACCCAGGATGACGTGCAGATTCGCGGCCACGCGATCGAGTGCCGCATCAATGCGGAGGATGCGAAGAAGTTCACGCCGTCGCCGGGCCCCGTGAAACTCTGGCACGCGCCGGGTGGTCCCGGCATCCGCGTCGACAGCCACCTCTACACGGGCTACAACGTGCCCCCGCACTACGATTCGCTGGTGGCCAAGATCATCGCGCACGGCGAGGATCGCGACACGGCGATTGCGCGGATGCGCAATGCACTCAACGAGGTAGTCGTCGAGGGCATCAAGACCAACGTGCCGTTGCACCAGGAAATTTTTCAGCACGCGGCGTTCCGGGCGGGTGGCACTGATATCCATTATCTGGAGCGCCGCCTCGGGCTCAAGTAGCCTGCCGATGCGTTGCTGCCTGGATCGTTCCGCTGCGCCAGATCAGTGGCCACCGCGCAGCCCGCCGTGGACACAAACGCATGCCGTTTCTGCAATTGACGCTCGACATCGGCGCACGCAACCCGGGGCCGTATGAGGACGCGCTTTTCGAGTTGGGTGCACTCTCGGTAACGTTGCTCGACGCGGCCGACAATCCAGTGCTCGAACCCGCCCCCGGCGAAACGCCGCTGTGGCCGACGATTATCGTGCGTGCGCATTTTCCAGCGGAAACCGACGCGACAGCGATCGCGCGCGAACTGACCCAGCGAACGCAACTCGGCGCGCTGCCTGCGGCGAATCCGGTCTTCGAGTCCATTGCCGATCGCGCCTGGGAGCGGGAATGGCTCAGGGATTTTCGACCCATGCGCTTCGGCAGTCGGTTGTGGGTCTGCCCAGGCGGGACAACGAGGCAGGCGCCGCGGACGCAATCGTCGTAGAACTTGATCCGGGCCTGGCTTTTGGCACCGGTACGCATGCCACGACAGCGCTTTGCCTCGAGTGGCTCGATGCCGGAGCGGACACGTGGCTGCGCGACGCGTCGATTATCGATTACGGCTGCGGGTCGGGCATCCTGGCAGTCGCGGCGCTCAAGCTTGGCGCACGGAGCGCCATCGCGATGGACATCGATCCGCAGGCACTGCTCGCGACGCAGCAGAACGCAGAGCGCAACGGAGTAGTGGCCAGGTCCAGATTACGTCAAATCGAGAATTGAACGGCGCAATCGCCGACGTGCTGCTGGCGAACATTCTGGCGGGTCCGCTGGTCGAACTGGCACAACTCCTCGCTGGTCGCGTGCGACCCCGCGGGCGCATCGCTTTGAGCGGTCTGTTGCTGAAACAAGCAGAGGCAGTGGCAGTCGCTTATCAGCCGTGGTTTGATATCGGCATGACTGGCGCACGCGACGGTTGGGGGCTGCTCACGGGCTGCCGGCGCGATGTATGACCAGGCTTGAATAAAAGAGACGCGATGTATTCCCAGTGTCCTGAATGCCAGACGCGGTTTCGCGTGACCGCCGAAGTGCTGCGTATTGCGCAAGGTACCGTGCGTTGCGGGCGTTGCGGCAGTGCGTTTAACGCATTGTCCAGCCTTACCGACACGCTCACGGAGCCAACTTCGGCCGCCACGCTGGTACCTCCTCAGACGATCTTGCCACCCGACCTGATCAAGGACGCGGGCAACGGCAACGGTCATCATCGTCCCGCTGATTCCAACGGCCATGGTGTCGGCTATCGCGCCGATCCGGGGCTCGACCCGCAGGGATCCGACTTCCATTTTTCCGCGGACGACATCGAGCGGGTCTTTGTGGATTCGCGCGACTGGCAACGGCAGTTCGGCGGCGAACGTCGTGCCGGGACGGAGGACGGTCCCGCCGTCGAGGTCGACGAAACCGGCACGTTCGACGATTTCGAAGACATTACGCTCGAAGGCGAACGCATCCATATCGAAGGCGTGCCGGACTTCCTGCTGGATGTCGAGGACAAACCGGAGATTGATGCGGAACTTCTCGAGAAGCACGCCGAAGCGCCTGGCCTGGACCGGCAAGGACGGCTCGACACGGAGTTGCTCGAAGCCGAATTGCAGGAAGCGCTGAATGCGCTGGGACCCACGCCGAATTTCGATCTCGAACCAACCGATCGTTTCGCGACGTTGAAGCATGTGCCGGATGCGACCCATGCCGACGACACGCGCGCACGTCATGTCCCGCTACAGGACCCCGAGCATCCCGAGATCGTGCCCGTTGCAGCGGCGGGCAACACCACGAGCGCCAGAGTGTCGCCGAACGCGGCCATATCGCCGATGCCAGCGGTGGTTACGGCGACCGTCGCGCAACGACCACGCGCGAACATTGGCGATCCGCGTCGGCCGGGCTCACGGGCAGGCGCAAGGTCGGGCGCCCGAGCGGTCGCGGTCGACGATCGTGACGCGGTCCGCAGCAATGCTGGACTGTGGGGGCTGGGTGCACTGCTCCTCGCTATCGTGCTGGGGGGCCAGCTGGCTCACTATTTCCGCCAGGACCTGCTGCGCGACCCGAATCTCGGGCCTGCGATGCGCAGGATCTACGAGCGGCTCGACGTACGGTTGGAGCCGAACTGGGACTTGCGCGCTTACGAGTTGCGACAGTGGGGGGCCAGCGATACCGTGCCGGTGGCTGGCACGATGACCGTGCGCGCAAGCATCAAGAATCGCGCCAGCTACGCGCAACCGCTGCCCCTGCTGCGCATCGATCTCGAAGACCGATTCGGCGGCAGTGTCGCAAGCCGCGACTTCGAAGCACGTGAATACCTGAAGGATGCCGGACGAGCGGCACGAATGCTCGGTGCGAATGAGGTCGCCGAAGCAGAACTGGCATTGGCGGACATCGCGCCGGACGCCGTCGGCTACCGGCTCGACGTTTGCGTGCGCGAAGGCAAACGCGGCGTCGTTTGCACACAGGCCGCCCGGCAGTGATCCAAGCCGCCGCGCAACGCCCTCCGATCACGATCGGACCGTTCCGGTTACAGGGCCACGCGCTGCTGGCGCCCATGGCCGGTGTGACCGACCTGCCATTTCGCAGGCTTTGCCGGCGGCTCGGCGCAGCACTGGCCGCCGGTGAAATGCTCTCGTCCGATCCACGCCTTTGGGAAACGGCCGAGTCGCGCCGTCGCCGCGATCATTCCGGTGAGCCCGCTCCGCGCGTCGTGCAGATCGCAGGCGGCGACCCGGCATTCATGGCGGACGCCGCGCGTCGCAACGTCGACGCCGGGGCGCAGGTCATTGACATCAACATGGGTTGTCCGGCGAAAAAAGTCTGCAATAAAGATGCCGGCTCGGCGCTGCTGCGCGACGAAGGTCTCGTCGCCGCGATCCTGCGAAGCGACGGTTGCGCGCCGTGGCGCACCGGTCACGCTGAAGATTCGCACGGGCTGGGCGCCCGACCAGCGCAACGCGGTGCGCATCGCGCGCATGGCAGAGGACTGCGGCGTGCAAGCACTGGCCGTGCACGGCCGCACGCGTGCGTGTCGCTTCGAAGGTATGGCGGAGTATTCGCACGCTGGCTTCGGTTAAACAGGCAGTACGGATTCCCGGTCTTCGCCAATGGCGACATCGACTCGCCTGCGAAAGGCCATCGACGTGCTGCGACCGGACAGGCGCCGACGGCGTGATGATCGGTCGCGCCGCGCAAGGCCGGCCGTGGATCTTTCGTGAAATCGACGGCGTTGCTGGCCGGTGAATCCGCGCTTGCGCCGCCGCCGTTCGCGGAGGTGCGTGATATCATGCTCGGGCACCTGCGCGACCTGTACGAATTCTACGGCCCGGAGCCGGGCGTCAGGATCGCGCGCAAGCACATTGGTTGGTATTGCTCGGAACGCCCGCATGCACAGGCGTTTCGCCAAGCCGTCATGCGCACCACGACTACCGATGCGCAGCTGGCGATGGTCAGTGATTATTTCGATCGGCTCGAGAGTGCCGCCGCCGCCGCGGCGTGATGCAATACGAGCCGGCGGCGAAGAGGCAGGGAGGACGGTCAGGTCATGGCGGCGCGCAAAAAGAGATCTCGAACCCGACGCGAGCCGCGACCCGCGGCAGCGCGCGGCGCGCAGCGTGCCGCTGCGTTCGCTCACCGAGCAGGCGCTCGACAGCTACTTCGCGAGCCTGAATGGCCATGCGCCGGGCCACCTTTACGACCTCGTGATGCGTGAGGTCGAAGAGCCGCTGTTTCGCGCGGTGCTCGACTACGCCGAGGGCAACCAGAGTCGCGCGGCAGACATCCTGGGCATCAACCGTGGCACGCTGCGCAAGAAGCTGAAGGTTTACGGGATAGAAGGCTGAGGCTGCGCCTGTACGGCCCGAAGAGGACCCAACGACGTGACGATACCACCCGATCCGCCGCGCGCTGCTCAGCGTCTCGAACAAGGAAGGCCTGCTCGAGTTCGCTCGTGAACTCGCCAGCCGCGGCGTCACGATCGTCTCGACCGGCGGCACCGCCGGGACGCTGCGGGCCCACGGCATCGAGACCACGGACGTCACGGCCGTCACCGGTTTTCCCGGAAATCATGGATGGCCGCGTCAAGACGTTGCATCCAAAGATCCACGGCGCCCTGCTCGGCAGGCGCGACATCGACGATGTCGTCATGCATGAACACGGTATCGAACCGATCGATCTCGTCGTCGTCAACCTCTACCCGTTCGCCGCCACGGTTGCCAGGCCGGGCTGCACGTTCGAGGAGGCCGTCGAGAACATCGACATCGGCGGTCCGGCGATGGTGCGCGCTGTCGGCCAAGAACCACGACCGCGTGTCGATCGTCGTAGACCCGCTCGACTATGGTGCGGTGCTCACCGGAATGGACCGTGATGCCGGCGGCCTTTCCGCGGAGACACGCCTGCGGCTCGCGGCCAAGGCATTTGCGCATACGGCACAGTACGACGCGATGGTCGCCTCGTACCTCGACCGTGCGACCCGCACGCAGTCCGCCGGCGCCAGTGAATTCCCCGGACCTGCTGCCGCTGCAGTATCGCAAGCGGCTCGACCTCCGGTACGGCGAGAACCCGCACCAGCAGGCTGCGTTCTACGTGGCGAGCGACGTGCAGGGCGCAAGCGTCGGTTCCGCATCGCAAGTCCAGGGCAAGGAACTCTCGTTCAACAACCTCGCCGACGCCGACACGGCACTCGAGTGCGTGCGGCAGTTCGATGCGCCGGCATGCGTGATCGTCAAGCACGCCAACCCCTGCGGCGTCGCCATTGGAGCAACGATCCGTGAGGCCTACGACCAGGCGTTCCGTACCGACCCGACGTCCGCATTCGGAGGCATCATCGCCTTCAATCGCACGGTCGATGGCGCTACGGCCGCCGCGATCGTCGAGCGGCAGTTCGTCGAGGTCATCATCGCACCGGACCTCGACCCAGAAGCGCGGGAGATCTGCGCGAAGAAAGAAAACGTGCGGCTGCTCGTCACGGGCGGCGCTGACCCCGAGCAACAGCCGCGCAGAAGTGCGCAGCGTGAACGGCGGCCTGCTGGTCCAGACCCGCGACCTCGGCATGGTCGCCGCAGGCGACCTGAAGGTCGTCACGCGACGGCGCCGACGGGCCAGGAGACGGCCGACATGATGTTCGCCTGGCAGGTCTGCAAGTACGTGAAGTCGAATGCGATCGTGTTCGCGAAGAGCGGCGCGACGGTGGGCATCGGCGCGGGACAGATGAGCCGGGTCTACAGCACCCGCATCGCGGCGATGAAGGCTCGTGACGAAGGACTCGAGCCTGCAGGCTCGGTGATGGCCTCCGACGCTTTCTTCCCTTTCCGTGACGGGCTCGATGCGGCTGCGGAGCATGGCATTACGGCCGTGATCCAGCCGGGTGGCTCCAAGCGTGACGCGGAAGTCATTGCGGCCGCCGACGAGCGCGGCATCGCGATGGTATTCACGGGCATGCGCCATTTCCGCCATTGAACCTGCACCTGTGCCACCGGGCTCATCGCCTGCCCTTGCCTGCACGTAACGAGGGCGAAGATAGAAATGAAAGTACTGATCATCGGTTCCGGCGGGCGCGAACACGCCCTCGCCTGGAAAGTCGCGCAGTCGCCGCGCGTCGGGCAGGTTTTCGTCGCACCGGGCAATGCGGGCACGCGGCTCGAGCCGAACACGACGAATGTCGACATCGCGGCCGACGACGTCGCGGGCACTGCTCGAGTTCGCGCGACGCGAACGCATCGACCTGACGATCGTCGGACCGGAAGGCCCGCTGGTGCTCGGTCTATGCGACGAATTCGCAGCGGCCGGCCTGCGCTGCTATCGGGCCGAGCCGGCTCGCTGCACGGCTCGAGGGCTCGAAGGCCTTCACCAAGGATTTCCTGCGGCGCCACGGCATCCCGACCGCGGCGTACGGCACGTTTACGCGCGAAACGTTCGACGCGGCGTGGGTGCGCGCGCAGCAGTCGCCGCTCGTCGTCAAGGCGGACGGCCTCGCGCGCCGGCAAGGGCGTCGTGATCTGTGCCACGCAGGACGAAGCCGTCGCCACCGCGCAGGACATGTTCAGCTGGCCGCTTCGGCAAGGCCGGCAGACATGGTCGTGGTCGAGGAATTCCTCGAGGGCGAGGAAGCGAGCTTCATCGCGATGGTGGACGGCACCAATATCCTGCCGCTCGCCACGTCACAGGACCACAAGCGGCTGCTCGACGCAGACGCGGGACCCGAACACCGGCGGCATGGGTGCTTATTCGCCCGCGCCGGTGGTGACGCCGGAGGTCCACGACCCGCATCATGGACGAAGTCATGCGGCCCACCGTGGCGGCGCTCGCGCAGGAGGGCACGCCGCTACGTGGGCTTCCTGTATGCCGGCGTCATGATCGACCCAGCCGGCACGCCACGCGTGCTCGAATTCAATTGCCGTTTCGGCGATCCCGAGACCCAGCCGATCCTGGCCCGCATGCGCTCCGACCTCGTTTCGCTGTGCGAGGCCGGCGCTCGATGGCAGGCTTGCCGGCGTCGAAGTCGACTGGGATCCACGCGCCGCCGTCGGCGTCGTGCTTGCGGCGGGCGGCTATCCGGAAACGGTACGCAGGGGCGACGAGATCCATGGCCTCGATGCGGCGGCGAAGACTGCCCGGCAAGGTCTTCCATGCGGGCACCGCCGCTCGGCGACAATGGGCAAGATCGTCACCAGCGGTGGCCGCGTGCTCTGTGCCGTGGGTCTCGGCACGACCGTGCGGTCCGCGCAGGAGCGAGCCTATGACCTGGTGGGCGCGATAGGCTGGACAGGCATGCAATTCCGCAAGGACATCGGCTACCGCGCGATCGCGCGCGAATACGGGCAGCGCAGTTAAGTGAACCTGCTCATCGTCGACGTCCAGCCGGAATATTCATCGACCTGCGAGGGGGTTGCCCGGCAGCTTTCGGGATTGCTGGATCAGGCCGCGCGCACCCGCGGCAAGGTGCTCGCGCTCTTCGTCGGCGGCCAGCTCAGCCAGGATCGAGAAGCGGACGTCGGCGCCTACTGGGTTGCGCACGGCGTCGCACGCGAACAACTCGAGCGAGTGACGTTTCTCGAGAAGGGCTACAATTTTTTCCGCGGCTGGATGGACAATGGCGTGGCCCAGCACGTGATCGTCGACACCGCGAAGTCGCTGCGTGATCGCCTGTGCTGGGACACCACCGTCCTCGCGCCCGAAGAACTCATCGCTCTCGGCGCCGATCCGAATCTCGAGACGCTGTACATGCCGGATTGCCTGGAAGGCCATGCACCGCGATTCGAAGGAACGCGCTGGTTCACGTGCGGTGGCGGGGTTACCGAATGCCTGCTCGAAACGGAGCTGTGGCTGCGCTCGCGCGACATTTCGTTCGAACGCACCTCAGTGGTTTATTGACGCGGCGACGCGACGCTCGCGTTCGATCAGGAAGAGTCCGGCACCGATCACGATCGTACCCCCGATCAGCGTGATGCCGTCGGGCAGCACGTGCCAGATCGCCAGGTCGAGCAACACACCCCACACCAGCGCCGTGTACTCAAACGGTGTGACCACCGACGCGGGTGCGTGACGGAACGCCTGCGTGATGAAGTTCTGGCCCAGCGCACCCGTCACGCCGATGCCGACCATGAGCGGCAGATGCTGCCACTGCAGCACACGCCAGACAGGGAATGGCCAGAAGCCCTGCGCCCAGCGCCAGCATCGCAGTGAACCAGAAGACCATGCTTTCGTTCGTGTCGGTGCGCGCGAGCATGCGCAGCGTGATCACCGCGAAGCAATAGCAGATTACGGCAACCAGCGCCGCCAGTGCGCCGAAAGAGAACAGCTCATTGCCGCCCGGCCGCAGCATCAGGATCACGCCACCCATGCCGACCGCGATCGCGATCCACTGCGTGCGGGCGACCTTCTCGCCGAGCAGCGGCACCGAGATCGCCGACACGAGCAGCGGCGCGCACATGAAAATGGAATATGTCGTCGCGAGCGAAGACTCGTGCACGGCCAGCACGAAGCTGCAGAGCATCAGCACCGACAGCGCGCCGCGCACGAGATGCAGGCGGACATTGACCGGCTTGATGCGCCGCAGGTTGCCGCGCAGCAGGATCGGCAGCAGCACGAACGGCAAGGCCGCCGCGCCGCGGATGAATGACACCTGCAGCGCGGCGTAGTGCTCGGACAACAGCTTGAGCTGCGCATCCATGACCGAGAACGAGGCCACGGAAACGAGCATCGCGAGGATGCCCTTGACGCGCTCGGTTCTCAGCGCTTCATGGCCTCGAAGAACTCGCCGTTGGTCTTGGTGTCACGCATCTTGTCGATCAGGAATTCGGCCGCGGCCAGTTCATCCATCGGGTGCAGGAGCTTGCGCAGGATCCAGATCTTCTGCAGTTCCTCGGACGAGGTGATCAGCTCTTCGCGGCGCGTGCCGGAGCGGTTGATGTTGAACGCGGGGTAAACGCGTTTTTCGGCAATGCGTCGATCCAGGTGGATTTCGCTGTTGCCCGTGCCCTTGAACTCCTCGTAGATCACGTCGTCCATGCGCGAACCGGTGTCGATCAGCGCCGTGGCAAGGATCGTCAGGCTGCCGCCTTCCTCGATGTTGCGCGCCGCGCCGAAGAAGCGCTTCGGCCGCTGCAACGCGTTCGCGTCCACGCCGCCGGTCAGCACCTTGCCGGAGCTCGGCACCACGGTGTTATAGGCGCGCGCGAGGCGCGTGATCGAGTCGAGCAGGATCACGACGTCCTTCTTGTGCTCGACGAGGCGCTTCGCCTTCTCGATGACCATCTCGGCCACCTGCACGTGACGGCTGGCAGGCTCGTCGAACGTCGACGAGACCACTTCGCCGCGCACGGTGCGCGTCATTTCGGTGACTTCCTCGGGCCGCTCGTCGATGAGCAGCACGATCAGGTAGACCTCGGGATGATTGCCGGTGATCGAGTTCGCGATGTTCTGCAGCAGCATCGTCTTGCCGGCCTTGGGCGGCGAGACGATGAGGCCGCGCTGGCCTTTACCGAGCGGCGCGATCAGGTCGATCATGCGCGCGGTGAGGTCTTCGGTGCTGCCGGTGCCGCGCTCGAGCTTGAAGCGGCGCGTCGGGTGCAGGGGCGTCAGGTTCTCGAACAGCACCTTGCTGCGGGCGTTATCCGGCGAATCGAAATTGATCTCGCCGACCTTCAGCAGCGCGAAATAGCGTTCGCCATCCTTCGGCGGGCGAATCAGGCCCGAAATGGTGTCGCCGGTGCGCAGGTTGAAGCGCCGGATCTGGCTCGGACTGATGTAGATGTCGTCCGGGCCCGCGAGGTATGAACCCTCGGGCGAACGCAGGAAGCCGAAACCGTCCTGCAGGATCTCGAGCACGCCGTCGCCGTAGATACTCTCGCCGTTGCGCGAATGCGCCTTCAGGATCGAGAAAATGATGTCCTGCTTGCGCGAGCGAGCGAGGTTCTCGAGGCCCATCTGCGCCGCGACGTCGAGCAGTTGCGGGATCGGCTTGTGCTTCAGCTCGCTCAGGTTCATCGACCGGCGGCTGGCTTCCAGCTCGGCCGGGCTGATGATGTCGAGGTCGTCGCCATCCATGAAATCGTCCGGCGGGAGTTCGTCCTGCCGGGGACCGCGATTGCCGTCCGGTCCACCACCTCGGCCACGTTTCCCGGGGCGGTTATTGCGCCCCTGGTTGCCGAGGTAGCCTCTCACAGGTTGCTGTCCAGGAAAGCTGCGACGTCCGCCCTGCGGACCGCGCCTATTTTCTGGCCTTCGGCCTGACCGTTCTTGAAAAGAATCAGCGTCGGGATTCCGCGGACGTTGAACTTCATTGGGGTTTTGGGGTTCTCGTCCACGTTCATCTTGGCGATCACGACCTTCCCCGCGTACTCCGTCGCGATCTGGTCCAGTATCGGTGCGATCATCTTGCATGGGCCGCACCATTCAGCCCAGAAGTCCAATAGGACGGGCGTTGAGTTTTTGAGCACGTCCTGCTCGAAGCTCGAGTCGGTGACGTGGATGATCTGCTGGGACACCAGAGATTACCTCCGCTGGTATATAGGGCTGCTTGAAACACTTGTTGTGGGTTTTCCGCGAGTAAGTGATGGGTCCGTCCCGGAATCGGGTGACGGCGGGGTTCGCGTAGGGCAAACTATGGGAAATGGCTGGCCGATGACTGGGGTTTGAAGAAATTCCGTTGCGCCGGACACACCGGACAGAGGGAACCGGGCTAAAGCCCGATTGGCCGGCGAACTAATCTGGCGGGAGCGGATAGATCCGCTGATTAGGGTTATTTGAACCCGCTTTTTCCCAATTTGCAAGGCCGCATGTACTAGCTTCCGAGATGTCTGACACACCACCTGACCGACGTATCGTTCACCAACCTCCACCTGCCTGACGCGCTCGCCCGAGGCATCGCCGATGCCGGATTCGAGCGTTGCACCCCCATCCAGGCGCAGACTCTGCCGCGCGCACTCGCGGGCATGGATGTCGCAGGGCAGGCCCAGACCGGCACCGGCAAGACCGCCGCATTCCTGGTCGCGATGTACGCCACGCTGATGCGACGCGAGGTGCCGGTAGACCGGCTGTCGAATGCACCGCGTGCGCTGATCATTGCGCCGACGCGCGAACTCGCCGTGCAGATCCACAACGACGCCGAGATCCTCGGGCAGTACACGGGCCTCACGCTCGGCCTCGCATTCGGCGGCGTCGACTACGACAAGCAGCGCCACCACCTCGAGCAGGGTGTCGATGTCCTGATCGGCACGCCCGGCCGCCTGATCGATTTCTACAAGCAGCGGGTATTTGACCTGCGCGCCGATCCAGGTGCTGATCCTCGACGAAGCCGATCGCATGTTCGATCTCGGTTTCATCACGGACATCCGCTACATCATGCGGCGCCTCCCGGCGCCGGACCAGCGCCTGAACCTGTTGTTCTCGGCGACGCTGGCGCAACGCGTGCTCGAACTCGCGTTCGAGCACATGAACGACCCGGAGCTCGTGCGGATCGAGCCCGACAAGATGACGGTCGATGCCGTGCGGCAGGTCATCTACTACCCGTCGATGGACGAGAAGCCGCGGCTGCTCGTCGGCCTGCTCAAGCAGATGGATCCGACGCGCACGATGGTGTTCGTGAACACACGGCGTGGCGCCGAGGAACTCGAAGGCATGCTGCGCGCGAACGGCTTCAACGCCGAAGCGATATCGGGCGACGTACCGCAGAAAAAACGCCTGCGCATGATCCACGACTTCCACAGCGGCGACCTCGCGATCCTGATCGGCACCGACGTGGCCTCACGCGGCCTGCACATTCCCGACGTCAGCCACGTGTTCAATTACGACCTGCCACAGGATCCCGAAGACTACGTACATCGCATCGGCCGCACGGCGCGTGCCGGCGCCGAGGGCGACGCGATCAGTCTCGGCTGCGAAGACTTCGTGCAGTCGCTGCCCGATATCGAAAGCTACATCGGTCGGCGGATTCCGGTGGCATCGGTAACGCAGGAACTGCTGGCCGAGATCACCGTGCCGCACCGCGAGCGGCGCCGCTTCGGCGGCCCCGGTGGCGCATCGCGTGGCGGCGGCTCCGGTGGTCGTGGCGGGCCACGCGGCGGTGGGCGCGGCAGCGGAGGCGGTGGCTATCGCGGCAACAATCCGCGCCGGCGGCTCGCGTTCCAGCAGCACGCACACTGGACGCCCCGGCAACGGCGGCGGCGATGGTACGCGCAGCGTTGCAAGACCGGCCCAGGTGAACGCCGAACCACGCCAGGGAGCGACGGTCGAGACTGGTGCCGGTACGAACCGTCCGGAAGGCTCGTCCGTGGACGTCCCCGGGGCTGTTCGCAAGCGACGCCGGCGTGGCGGTCGTGGCCGTCCAGCGGACGGCGCGGGCGAGGGTGCCAATCCGGTTGCCGATTCGGGCGCGCCGACCGAGGCCTGATCAAGGATCGTTGCGGGCGGCCGGTAGCGGCAGGTCCGCCAGCCGGCGTACACCGGGAATTCCCTCGACGCGAGCGTGTGGCGGCCGCGTCGAATCCGGCTGCAGCACCTGGTAAAGCCACCCAACACCGGCCCGTAACGCCGCGTGCAGCACCGCGGCGCTGTCGTCGACGAACAACGTCCGCTGCACCTCGACACCATGCCCGGCGGCGAGCCGCGCCCAGAATTCCACGGCTTCCTTCGGCACGCCAAACTCGTGCGAGGAAACCAACTCGTCGAAGTGTGCGCCGAGACCCGTGTACTGGTCCTTGATCTGCAGGCTGATCGGGTGGGCGTTCGTCGTCAGCAGCACTCGCTTGCCGAGGCGGCGCAGCGAGTCGAGAAACTGCGGCGCGCCGTCGAGGTAACGGATCTCCTGGCGCAAGGCGTGTTTCAGGGCCGGAATATCGACGCCGAGTTCGTCGCTCCAGTGGTCGACGCAGTACCACTCGAGCGTTCCGCGCCGCGCGTCGAACCGCGGTTGCAGAACCGCGCGGGCAGCCTGCACGTCGAGACCGCGAGCCTGGCCCCACGCGCGCGGCAGGGCCTCCAGCCAGAACAGGTTGTCGAAATGCAGGTCGAGAACCGTGCCGTCCATGTCGAGGCATACGGTGTCGATGCGCGCCCAATCCGGGGCGGGCGAATCGTCCGTCGGAGCAATCATGCGTTGCGTGGCTCGCAGTGCGACAAGGTTCGGGTTGGCGGCCCGGTATGATAAGCCGCCCTCGATAGCTGGAGATCCGCATTGAACGAGCCGCACCCATCGCGACTTGTCCGCCCTGCTGCCCGAGGTCCGCAAACTTGTCGCGCAGGCAGGCAGCGCCATTCTCGAGGTCTACGGGTCGAGCCACGATGTCGAGTACAAGGCCGACGATTCGCCGATCACGCGTGCCGACCGCTCGGCACACGAGATCCTCTGCGCCGGCTTGCAGCGCTTGACGCCGGACATCCCGGTGCTGTCCGAGGAATCGACGGACGGTCACGCCCCCGCCGTGCGGCACGGCTGGCCGCAATACTGGCTCATCGATCCGCTCGACGGCACCAAGGAATTCATCAGCCGCAACGGCGAATTCACGGTCAATGTCGCGTTGATCTCGCGGACATCGGCCCGTGCTCGGCGTCGTGTCGCGCGCCGGTGCTCGACGTCGTGTATTACGGCGCCGACGGCCTGCGGCGCCTGTGTCGCCCGGGGCGCCGATGCCGGGCACGCCGATTCGTGTGCGGCGACCGGCCGCAACGCCGCTGGTCGTCGTGGGCAGCCGCTCGCATCGCGGCGACTCGCTCGACAGCGTGCTCGCGCGCCTGGGACCGCACGAGATGCGCCCGATGGGCAGTTCGCTGAAGATCTGCCTCGTCGCCGAGGGTTCCGCCGACTTCTATCCCCGGCTCGGCCCGACGTCCGAGTGGGACACGGCCGCGGCACAGGCCGTGGTCGAGGCGGCGGGCGGCGCCGTCACGACGCTGGACGGCAAGCCGCTGCGCTACAACGAGCGCGACACGCTGCTGAACCCGCATTTCCTGGCCTTCGGCGACCCGGCGCGCGAATTCGCATCGCCTCTTCTGAGCGGCGCCGCGTGGAACTCTCCTGGCAAACGCTGTTGCTGCTGCTCGCGCTGCTGGCGGTGGTCGCGTTCTGGCACAGCACCCTCGCGGCGCGTGAGGCGGCCAATGACGCAGCCAGCGAAACCTGCACGGTCACCGGGCGCAGCTTTGCTCGACGGCACGGTGGCATTCCGCTCATTGCGCGTCGTGCGGGGCGAGGCAGGCCGGCCGCAGTTCGAGCGGACCTACCTGTTCGATTATTCCACGGACGGCACCACGCGGCGCCAGGGTTTCGTGGTGGTGACCGGCAGGCACGTCGAGAGCATCGGCCTGCAGTAGGCCGGCGCTATCCCCTTTTGCGCAGCCGAAGGCTACAGTAGGGGTTCCCCCCAGGGATTGCAGATCGACGCAATGGACGAGACCACGGACAACGTCGACACCGAGACGTTCCAGCACCTGCAACGCCTGCGCACGCTGCGCATCGAGCATCGTGACCTCGACGACGTGATCCATCGGCTGCAGCTCGACCTGTACGTGGACCAGGTGCAATTGCGCCGGCTCAAGAAACGCAAGCTGCTGCTCAAGGACCAGATCGCCCGGCTCGAAAGCCAACTCATTCCAGACTTGAACGCCTGACGCCATGCCGGGCCAGCTGCAAGTCGCCAGCGAGGCTCTGGCCACGCCTGCAGCAGCCGGCAGACCATGATGCAGGCGTTCATCATCATCGTTGCGCTCGCCCTTGGCTGGTGGGCGGCGAAGTTCGCGCGCTCGCGCATCACGGTCGCACCGGATCCGGAGAACCTCCCGGATCGCCTGCGCGAAATGCTCTACATCGGCGCGCCGCAGGCCGTCACGCTGGTGGTGCTCGCAGCGATCGACGGCCTCATGCACGCTGTTCGGCGCGCCGACCAGGATCGTCGACGTCGCGGTGCAGCTCGTCGGCCTGATGCTGCTGATCCGGCTCGCTGTCTACATAGTCCGCGTGTCGCTCGGCACGCGCGCGCGCCTCAAGGGCTGGGGCGTGCCGATCACGGCCGTGATCTGGGTCTTCCTGTCGCTGCACCTGCTCGGCTGGGGCGATACGGTCATCGCGGCGCTCGACAGCATCGGGCATCAACGCGGGCAAGACGCGCATCTCGGTCTGGTCGGTCATGAAGCTGCTCGTGACGGTCAGCCTCTTCGTGATCATCGCGCTCTGGGCGTCGCGCTGGCTCGAGCGGCGCGTGCTGAAGCTCGACGCGCTTGCGCCGACGATGCGCATCGGCATCGCCAAGTTCGCGCAGGCTTTCCTCGTCGGGCTGTCGATCCTGATCGGGCTGAATGCCGCGGGCCTCGACCTCACGACGCTGAACGTCCTGACCGGCGCGATCGGCATCGGCCTCGGCTTCGGCCTGCAGAGCATTGCGGCGAATTTCGTCAGCGGTTTCGTGCTGCTGATGGACCGCTCGATCAAGCCGGGCGACGTGATCAGCTTTACCGGCACGACGGGCACCGCCACGGAAGGCTTCGGCTGGGTCGAAGAATTGCGCGGACGCTACGTCGTCGTGCGCGATCGCGACGGCGTCGAGACGCTGGTGCCGAACCAGAACCTGATCACGAACCCCGTGATCAACTGGAGCTACACGGACCCGCGCGTCCGCCTGAAGCTGCCGGTGCGGGTCAGTTACAGGGACGATCCCGAGGCTGGCCATGCGCTGTTGCTGCGAGGCGACCGAGCGGCATCCGCGCGTACTGCGAGAACCTGCTCCGGTCGCGCGCCTGATGGGCTTCGGCGACCACGGCATCGAGCTGGAGCTGCGCTTCTGGATCCCGGATCCCGCAGGCCGGCGTCAACAACGTGCGCTCCGACGTCAACCGCGAGATCTGGCGCCTGTTCAGGCAGCACGGCGTGACGATTCCCGTGGCGCAGCGCGAGATCCGCGTCGAGATGGTCGCGCCGGTCGAGTCGCGCACCCGCGGTCGCCGCCACCGCCCGCTCGGTTAGGCGCCGATGCCGCTGACCATCACCCCGACGCTCGCGATTCCCGACGAGCTGATCGAGTTCCGCGCCGTGCGCGCGTCCGGCCCCGGCGGCCAGAACGTCAACAAGGTGTCCAACGCGATCGAGCTGCGCTGCGACATCGGCAGCTGGGCCGATCTATGGCCCTCGGCTCGGGCGCGCCTCGACGCGGATCGCGGGGCGCCGCATGACGGACGCCGGCATCATCGTGATCGACGCGCAGCGTTTGCGGTCGCTCGAGCAGAATCGCGCCGACGCGCTGGCACGGCTCGACCGACATGGTCCAGCGTGCGCTGGTCGAACCGAAGCCGCGCAAGAAAACGCGGCCGACGCGGGCATCGAAGGAGCGCAGGCTGAAGTCGAAGGCGCGCGATTCGAAGGTGAAGAAGCTGCGCCGGGCGGGAGACCGCGACGAGTGACGTATTTGCCCCGCTACCGGTCGCCGACTTCCTTGCCGACGACCGGCTGCGGGAACAAGGGTCGATCCGTGACCCGGGACATTAAGTTAACCCGGCTACCCAGGCACCGAGCTAAGCGGATGCTGCTTGTCCCGTAGGACTAAACGGACGCGCCTGAACCCGCGGTCAGACGCTGTTCGCCTTGTCAGCTGTCGACCAGGCGGTGCAGTGAGCCGCTGCGCCGACCCGACGGCCCGCCACGAAGGCATGCTCCGCCGTTGTAGTGGTCCCATTCAGCCCAGCGTCCGGCGACGTGGATATCGAGCGTGCTCAGCCAGTTACGAATGCGCTCCACGCTGCGTGCGCGGTTCCGATCATCGATGACGTACGCGAGCGGAATATCTACTTCGAACGCGACGTCGATCACGTCGTCGTGCCGCAGCAGGTTCACTCGGCGGCAATCCGCGAGTACTTGCTCGACCAGGTCATCGCCGACACATGGGAGCGGTCTTTCCGGCGAATACGTGATTTCGCACGTGAAGCTGGAGCATCCGGCCGGAGCTGCTCGATGGGCTCGCATTGGATTGCATGAAGATGCGGTGAAAGATGGTGTCCGCCGGGATAGTAGAGCCAGTGCTCGCCGGCGATTCCAGCCCGCCGCACGCCGATATTCACGCAACGCATCGAAAGTGACCGCAGCGAATTTGCGGCTTCACGCACGCCGGAAGGCGCGCACTCCACGAGCATTTGCACGAGATGGGGCAACGGCTCCGTGCACGACGAGGTTCTGGTAACCGATGGACTCGCCGCTCGCCAGCGTCACCCTGCGCGCCGGGGCGTCGACAGCTGCGACTGACGTGCCGGTGCGCAATTGGCCTGGCAGCAGCGGCAGGAAACCGTCCATGAGTGCCTGGAAACCGCCCCGCAGCGGATAGCCGAAGCGCGCCCTTGCCTGCGGCGCTCAGCGGGTCGCCTGCGCCTTTTTCGCCGAGTTCGAGGTTGTGCAGTGCACGAGGCTCGATTTCATCGAGCGGCACCGTCCACAGCTTGCGGTTGTAGGCCAGCAGTGAGTTCGGCCGTGACGGCCGCGTCCGGCTGGCGCAAATACGCGCCGTCGCTGAAGACCGACGACTCCCGGTAGTGCCAATGTACGTTGGCACCCAGCACGCGCTCGTAGAGCGCGAGCACGTAAGGATCCTGTGAGAACATCACGCGTCCCGCGTGATCGAACGTATACCCGGCCTGCTGGATCGACCGGCACAGGCCACCGACTCGCGGTCCACGTTCGACGAGCAACGTGTCGCGGCTCAGGCCGAGCGCCGCCGCGAGCCCGGTCGGGCCGGCGCCCAGCACGAGTTTTCGTAGACCGCATCGGCAGGACGCCGGCGCCGGCCTGTCACCGCCCGTTCCATCGTGCCGACGGCCGCGTCCCAGGATTGGTCGGCGGCGAGATCAGTCATCGCCTGACGGCGCGCACTGCGTTCCGGCTCAGGCTCGGCAAGCGCGGCGTCGCAGGCCCGGATGAATGCCGGCACCGAGTCCGCGACGCGAACGGTCGACGAGTAGCAGTCCGCGACATCGCGCACATGGGTGCTGACGATCGGTCGCCCTGCTGCCATGTACTCGAGCGTCTTGGCCGGGCTGATGTAACGCGTGGCTTCGTTGAGTGCAAACGGCATCAGGCACGCGTCCCAGAACGCGACCAGGCGCGGCAGCGACTCGTAGGCGTGCTGTCCGAGCCAATGAATATTGGACCGGCGCGGCAACTTGTCCGGGTCGATCCTGGCGACCGGCCCCACCATCAATATCTGCCAGGCCGGGCGGTCATGCGCCATCCGATCGAGCAATGCCATGTCGATGCGCTCGTCGATCACGCCGAAGTAGCCGAGGCGCGGGCGTGCAATGTCTGGCCATGGGTCCTGCCAGCCGGGATCCGGCCTGAAGTGCTCTGCGTCGACCGCGCTGGGAATGCACATTACCAGCGGATGGCGGCTCGGACTTCGCACGGTACAGGCTGCGCCCACCCGCGAACACGACATCGGCGCGCTTCAGCAGAGCGGCCTCGCGCTGCTGCAGCTGTCGCGGTGCGAAGCGGAAGGCGCTCAGTTCGTCCGTGCACTCGTACACGATGCTGCGGGCATCGATTTCCGCGACGAGCGGTAACGCCATCGGTGTGTACAGCCACACGATGGGCCGGTCCAGCGATTCGAAGGTCGCCTGCAGCAACTCGCGCAGTATCGGCACCTGGTCGTCGTGAAATCCCGGCGCCGCCAGCGGTGTCTGCGGTTGCAGCACCTGAACGTTCACGGCCGGCTGCCAGACCCGCAGCCGTGGTGGTCCATCCAGGCGGATGGGCTCCTCGACGAACAGGATGCGGTGGTTGCGGGCGAGCCGGGACACTACCTGCTGTGGACGCTGGAACACGAAATCGTAGCGCAGGTGCGACAGCACCAGGATCGTCGCGTCGTCGTCCATGCCGTCCATGAACCGCCTTTCGGTTGTGTCACTGCCGGCCACGGTGGCGCCGGCCTGAGTTCAGGAGGGAAGCCCGTGCAGCAGGTTGAGCAGGTCGTCCGCGTGTTCTTCTTCCACGGCGAGGATCTCTTCCATCATGCGTCGTGAGGTGGGATCGCGGTCGCCGAGGTATCGAACCATTTCGCGATAGCTTTCGATCGCGATGCGCTCGGCGAACAGGTCGGCCTCGAGCATCTGGCGCAGCCCCTCGTGCGTGTCGTAATCGGAATGACTGCGCGAAAGCAGCGTCGCCGGATTGAGGTCGGGGTCGCCGCCCAACTGGGCGATGCGCTCCGCGATCCGATCGGCATGCTGCTGTTCTTCCTGGGCGTGCTCGAGAAATTCCTGGGCGGCAACGCGGCCGGCGCTGCCACGCGCCGAATAGTAATGCCGCTTGTAACGCAGCACGCACACGAGTTCGGTCGCGAGCGCCTGGTTCAGCAGTTCGCAGATCGCAAGCCGCCCCTCCGGATAATTCGGGGTTACCGCGCCGCGTTCCATGTGCTCGCGGGCGCGCTTGCGGATGGTCTGGACGTCGGAAATGAACGCACCGCCGTCGTCGCTGTTTGTCGGGTCGTCGAACGATTGCATCGCTGGTCTCCCTGGAAAGATGTGCAGCTCAGGCCGGCGCGCGCTTCTGGCGCTGGCGCCACCACTCCGCCGCGACGCCGAAGGCCGCGATCCACAGCGAGCGCGTCTGGAAGATCGCCATCAGGGTGCCCCAGATCGCGCTCCACCTTCGTGCGGCGGCGCGCGCCTCGCGATCGTCGAGATAGGACGCGAGCCACGTGCGCTGCAGTTCCATTTCCATGCTCAGCAACCGCAACCGGTCACGCGCTTCCATGTGTGCTCGGCTCCCTCGTCGCTCGTGGTGTCATTACTTCCACGGGTGTAACGGGCGGCGCCGGCATCTCGCGCTCCGTCGCCGCTTCGGGAATCGCGTCGACGCCGGCGAAGGCTTCGACAGTACCGTCGCCGTCTTGCATCGCAGTGCGGGCAACGGCTTCATCGCGCAGTGCTTCCTCACGTCCCCGCGTGACGCCGGGTGCGCTCGCGGGTGGCTGGCCGGTGATCGTAGACGCCGCAGTCATCGCAGCGCTTGCGGCCGCCATGCTCGGCCCGGTCGGCGTGACCGCTCCATCCTCCGCCGTACTTGGCGTGCCGGCCTTCTCGGCAGCGGCTTCGCGCACGGCGGCCTTGGCACGTTCGCGTTTGGCGAGTTTCCTCGTCATCGTCGGGATCGGGATCCTTCAGCGCCAGGTTGATCATCGCGAGGTCGAGACGCAGGCCCTTCCAGAAGTCCGCGATCAGCGCGGTATCGCGCCGGATCTGCCGGCTGGCTCGCATGGCGGCGAAGATCGCGGTGCCGAGCAAGGTGAGCACGACCAGTCCGAGGGCCAATGCCCGATATTCCGGCGGCGTGGCTACCGCGACAAACAGTATCAGCGCAGTGACGCAGGCGCTCGCCGCCAGCGCAGCCACGGCATACAGGGCGACACCCTGTATTACCGCGGTTTTCTGCAAGCTGACGACGAGCGACGCGGCCTCGGCCCGCGTCTGCACCATGGCCCAGAGTTGCCGCAGTAACGCACGCCGCGACGTCGCCGAGCCAATCAACATTATTCGAAATCCGCTTCGCGGTCGTAACCCGACGAACCACTTCGCAGCAGGATCGCCAGCAGTGCGCCGATACCGGCACCGATGGCCACGGCGCGCCAGGGATTGGCGTGCACGTAAGCGTCGGCGCGAGTCATCGTGTCCGAAGCGACGTTCTTGGCCTGCGAAGCACGGCCGGACAGGCGGGCCCTCGCATCACGTAAGGTCGTCGATACGCGCTCACGCATCGCATCGATCGCCTGGCCGCCTTCGTCGCCGAGCGCGCGCAGCAGGTCTTCGGCCTGGGACACGGTGCGGCTCAGTTGAGCCATCGTTTCCTGATGGCGTGCCGAAAGTTCGGGCGATTGCGTATCCGATGCCAGTCCACCATTGGTATTTCCGTACATTTTCTCGTCTCCTTCAGTCACTACAAGTTGATCAGGCGCGAGCGGCGTTGCCGCCCGAGGTGCTGTGTGACGGACGCGATGCGTGCGCGCCCGTCTCGACCAGTCAAGGTGCTGGGTCGATGCCGTCGGACCACTGGCGCGTGACGCCGCGATTACCGGCGCGCCTGGGCCACAGCCCTCCGGAACGAGCCTTGCCCAGGCGGGCATCAATGGTTCGTTCGGCTGGCAAGAGGTCGAGCGCAGTGGCGCGCGCCGCCGCCGCAGACGGCATGGCGAAGGGCTTCATGTGCTCGATCCTCCTTGTCCGCATTGACCCGATCTTGCATTGTGCGTGGTCGTCACAAACGATGCTGTCGGTTTAGCCGCGGCAGCCCTACGCTACGTTACCCGGCCCAGCGTCGGCTGTTTGCCTACCGCCACAACGCAGCACGCAGGCCGCTCAGATTTGCGCCCCCGGAGGCTGTGGACCGGCCTGTGTCGCGCCGCCGTCCGTCTCCCATCGCAAGCGGTCCATCTGTTCGCGCCTTCGTATGTCGTGACTGCGCTGCATTGCGGCGCGCGTCGCATACCAGGTGGCTATACCGGCAAACAGCGTCAATAACGTCATCGTGCGTCCAACTCTCATTGCTGTGATCCTTATTCGGGTGGGTGTGAAAAAAAATGTCCTATCCCGCCGCGGCGGTCTCCAGTCGATCTATCACGCGCCGCGTCAACGACTGGCGTATGGGAGGCAGCGCCGCCCAGGCGTCACCTTGCTCGGCGACGCGCGCGGCGACATTGCGAAGATTGAAGTGCGCGCCGCGTATGTCGGTCTTGCCGAGTTCGCTCCAGTCGATGGGCAGCGAGACCGGCACTCCCGGCCGGTGGCGCGGCGAATACGCCGAAACGGTCGTCGCAGCGAACTGATTGCGCTGCCAGTCGACGTAGATGCGGCCTTTTCGGTTCGGGGCGCCGCGCTTCGCCGAAAAACGTTCGGGAATGAGGCGCGCGAGATGCTCGGCGACGCGGCGCGAGAATGCAGCGACGACTTCGAGCGGGGGCCCCTTTTCGAGCGGCACGACGACGTGCAGGCCCATGCCGCCACTCGTCTTCAGGAACGCCTGCAATCCCAGTTCCTGCAGCATGTCGCGCACGAGCGTGGCTGCTTCGCGCACGCGCGGCCACGGCAGCGTCGGGTCCGGGTCGAGGTCGAAGGTGATGCGATCCGCGACATCGGGGCGCGGCATGCGCGATCCCCAGGTATGCAGTTCGACGGCTCCCATCTGTGCCAGCAGCGGGATCGACTTTTCCGACGCGCACACGAAGTACGGCTCCTACGTCCGAACTCGGGATACTCACGGAGGTCAGGCCGGGCGTGTTCTCGCCCTCGACGTGGCGCTGGAAAAAAACCCGGCTCTGGTTGTTCGTGGCGCGCACGAGCGAGAGCGGTCGCAGGCGCAAGTGCGGCCAGAGCACCGGGGCCACGGCTTCGTAGTAGTCGGCCAGCTGCTGCTTGGTGACACCGTCCGCAGGGAACAGCACGCGCTGCGGGTTGGTCAGCGTTACGCTTGCTTGCCTCGGCTGCACGCGTCTGGTGCCGCTTGCGACCAGGTCGGTCGCACGCTTGGGCGCTGATTTCACGGCAGCAGGTGCGGTAGAACGCGCCGCAACCCGGGCCCCGGCGCGCGTGGGCGACCTGGTATCGGGCGATGCACGCTTTTTTGCCGGCGTGCCACGTTTGCGGCTGGTCGACTGGGTGTTGCCCATGTCCAGTTCCCTCCTGACGTCGCGAGCTGACTTGTCTTCACGCAGCCCAAGGAACAGCGGCTGCCGCAGGATGCCGGACTCGGTCCATTCGGCGAAACGCACCTGCGCCACGAGTTCGGGGCGCACCCAGACCGGCCGCTCGCTGTTGCGGAGTTTCGGCGGGTCGGCAAACGGGCTGGTCTGCTGAGCCAGGCTGTCGAATCGCTTGCGCAGGCCGGCCAGCTGCTCCTCCGAGAAACCGGTTCCCGCGCGGCCGGCGAAGTGCAGGCGCCCGCGGTCGTCGTAGTACCCGAGCAGAAGTGCGGTCAGGGTCTGACGGCCCGCTGCCGTACGCGTGTACCCGCCGATCACGAATTCCTGTTCGCGCCGGCACTTCAACTTGAGCCAGGCCCGGTTCCGGCCGGAGCGATAGTCTGACTCCAGGTCTTTCAGGATCACGCCTTCGAAGCCGGCCTCACAGGCCCGATCGCGCAGCGCCGGACTGGCGTCATCGATCAAGTCGACGAGCCTGACGGCGCCGTCGCGCGGGAGCGAAGCGAGTGCCTGCTGCAGCAGGCGCCTGCGTTCGCGTAGCGGTTTCGGCCGCAGGTCCGCACCCATCAACTGCAGGACATCGAACACCATGAGGATCGGATCCTCGCCGTTCGCCGGATCGAGCGCCTGTTGCAGGCGTTGGAATTGCGGCACTCCTCGATCGTCAACTGCGACCAACTCGCCGTCGAGCCAGGCGTCCTGCAGGCCGAGGGTGGCCAATGCCTGCGCTACGGCCGGCATCCGGTGCGTCCAGTCGAGCCCGCTACGCGAAAAACAAAGGACGCGGGCGCCGTCGACATACGCGACGATACGGTAGCCGTCGAATTTCAATTCCGTTGCCCATTGTCTGTCGTCGCTGGGGAATTCGTCGACCGGAGTTGCCAGCTGTGGTGCGATGAACCTGACGCGCCGCGGCGAGGGTGCCAGCGGCAGTGCGCGTCGCGTCGCGCTCCGCACCTTTGTCGCGCTCCGCACCTTTTTTCTTGCCGGCGCTGGCAAGCCTGTTGCTCTTTGCGCGCGGGCGGCGCGGTGCGGCGTAGTACCCACCGGCTCCGTGTGAACCTCGGTGATTTCAGGCGTGTTGGCGTGCGCCACGGCGTACGCGTCGCGTTTCTTTATGAGCAGCCAGTTCTGCTTGCCTTTCGAGTCGTCCTTGAGACGCACCAGTGACCATTGGCCATGCAGACGCTCGCCCCGCAGCACGAAATCCAGCTTGCCTGCCTCAAGGCCGCGGTCCACGTCTCCCTCCGGCGTCCATGTGCCGCGGTCCCAGATGATGACGTGCCCGGCTCCGTACTGCCCGGCAGGAATGTCGCCGCTGAACTTGCGGTATTCGAAAGGGTGATCCTCGACCTGTACCGCGAGGCGCTTTTCGCCCGGATCGAGCGATGGGCCTTTCGGCACTGCCCAGCTCTTCAGCACGCCGTCCCATTCGAGGCGGAAGTCGTAATGCAGGCGACGCGCATGATGGCGCTGGATCACGAACTCGAGTTGTCGCGCGGACTTGCGCGGGACACCAGCCGGCTCCGGCGTGTTCTTGAAGTCACGCTTCGCGCGGTAGCGCTGCAGTGCCCGCGGTGCAGGGGTCGGCATGTGGTCTCTGTGGCCTCAGGCGCGGCGTCGACGCGTGCCCGCACTGCGCCCTCGGGGGCGCGATGCAGCCGCCGGAGGTGCGCGGCTTGCGCTGCCGCCCTTGCGTTCGGCGAGGCTGCGTTTCAACAATTCGCCAAGGTCGATCACTTCGGCCGTGCGTGTTGCGCTGGGCTTCGCGGCCGCGGGCGTGAGTGTCTTGGTCTGGCCCGATTGCACCTTTTCGTCGATGCGGCGCATCAGGTCGTCGCGATAGGTGTCACGAAAGTCCGCCGGCTGCCAGGGCTGCTTCATGTCCTCGACGAGCTTTACGGCCATGTCGAACTCACGTTGTGCAACCTTGGCTTCTTCGAGCGTCGCCACTGCCGGCGCGAACTGCCCGGCCGGCAGCACCTCGTCGGCATAACGCAGCGTGTTCAGCGCGAGCGTCGAGCCGACGGGCAGCAGCGCGCAGACATATTGACGCGTACGCAGCACGATCAACCCGATCGCGACGGTGTTGGTCTTCACGAGTGCTTCGCGCAGCAGCGTGTAGACTTTTTCGCCGCGCTTTTCGGCCGAGAGATAGTACGGCTTCTCGAAATAAAGGGGCTCCACCTCGGCGGGCTCTACGAAACACTGGATGTCGATGGTCTGCGTGGCTTCGACATTCGCCTGGCGAAAATCTTCGTCGCTGAGCACCACGTACTCGCCCTTTTCGTATTCGTAGCCCTTGACGATGTCGGCCCATTCAACCGGCTTGCCGCTGCCCTTGTTGATCCGCTGATACCCGATCGGCGCGTAGTCGCGCCGATCGAGCATGTCGAAGCTCAGCGATTGCTCGCGGCTCGCCGCATGCAGCGATACCGGGATGTGGATCAGGCTGAAGCTGACAGCCCCTTTCCAGATTACGCGCGGCATATGGCGGCCTGCCCGTTACTTGCTGTTGTTCGCACTTTCGAGCATCTCGAGATGGTGCTCGAGTTTCGGCAACGAATCGGTCGCGAACTGACGCAGGTCCGAATCGGACCCCGACGAGGCCTGCTGGCGGAAGAGGGCTATGGAATCGCGGTGATGACTGATTTCTTGCGTGATGAAACGCGAATCGAAGTCACCGCCGCCCGCCGTCGAACTGCCGCTCCGCGCCTCGTCGCCCTGTGCAGTCGCGGACGACGACGACTCGCTGGTCGACAAACCCTTGCGCTGCGCCAGCTGCTCGAGCTGCTGATTTGCGCGCTGGTGATCCTCCAGCATCATCGAGGCCGCGCTACGCGTTTCCGCGCGCTGTGCATGCTGCAACGCCAGCTGCGCGTTCTGCACTTCTTCGCGGCCGCCTTCCAACGCCTTGCGCACGAATTCCGCATCCTGGCCCTGCAGCGAGGCGCTCGACGAACCGGTACCGGCCGCGCTGCTCGAAGCGTCGCGATCCATGGTGCCCGCCGTGCCGGAGGTGCCGGTCGTGTCGGATGTGCCATATGCGCCAGATGCGCCCGATGCGGCGCCAGAGGTCGTGCCGGTGGTGTCGGTAGTATCCGTTCGAGTCGTGCCATAACCCGACGTCGAACTGCTCGACGTGTCGGAGGCGGCAGGGCTAGACGTGTCGGAAGCGGTGGTGTCCGTTGTCGTGCTCGGTGTGCCGGGGGCAGCAGGATTCGTCGTGCCCGTCGTCGTGCTCGGCGTGCCGCTGGTCGTGGTGCTCTGGTCGTCGGTCGTGATGGATTGCGGTTGACCCACCGATGCTGCTGCCGTGAGCAGCGCGGTGGCCGTGAACAACGTCATCGAGTGTGGGATGCGCATCGTGTGTACTCCGTGTACTGGTTGCTTCCGTGCGGCTCCGCGGCCCGCGCCGAGCCTGAATAATGGACATGCCCCGCCGCGCCACGCTTACTTTGACGGACCTGCGACGTTGCGAAGTTTCGAGGGTCCATGCTGACCAATGCGCATATGAATTGCAGGTCGGGCAGCAATGATTTTCCGGCGCGCCCTCACGCATCGATATGTAGGTGCCCGGCGGACAGACAACGATTGTCGATCTCCGTTTAATTTCGCGCATGAACAGGGTGCCCGGCCGCCGCGCGGTGGAGGCGCTGAGCCTCGTCGCTTCCTGTAGTTGTTATCGCCTACGGACCGGCGCGCTGTCTGGCCGGACGAACTCCCGCCGCGATTTACTGCCCTCAGGCTATTCAGCACCGCGAGGGCGGCGGCACGCGTGCCGACCTGCTGAGGAATGTCCCAAATGAAAGCCGCCACTAATACCGCGCCACCTGTCGCGCGTCGCGCGCCCATTGCACTCTCCCACGCGCTGCGCCCGATCATCGCCCTTGCCTTCGAGGGCCTGAGCGAAGAGCAGAAGGAATTGCCGTCGGTGCTTGCGTTCGACGCGCAAGGCTCGGCGCTGTTCGAGAAACTGTGTGAGCAGCCGGAGTACTACCTCGCTCGCGCCGAGACGCGACTTCTCGAACGGCATGGAGGCGCGATCGCCCGCTGGATCGGGCCACAGGCGACGATCGTGGAGTACGGCGCTGGTGCCGCGCGGAAGACGCCGCTGTTGATCGAGGCATTGCAGGAGCCTGCCGCGTACGTTGCGTTGGATATCGACGAAGATCGACTCGAACGCACGTGCGCCATGCTGCAGCGGCGATTTCGGTCGCTGCCGATCAAGGGCAGTTGCCAGGACTTCCGGCAGTTCGTGTCGCTGCCCGTGTCGCTCGACCGGGCCCGGCGCCGAGTGGCTTTTTTCGGCGGTTCGGCGATCGGCAGCTTCGGTGCGCTCGAGGCGGTCTCGCTGCTCAATTCGATGCGCGAGACCATGGGCCAGGCCGGTGGCTTGCTGATAGGCGTCGACCTGATCAAGCATCCGGCAATTCTCGAGCGCGCATACAACGACGCAGCGGGTGTTGCCGCCGCGTTGAACCTGAACGTGCTCGGGCGCCTCAATCGCGAACTCGACGGCACGTTCGAGCCCGACGATTTCCGGCATCGCGCAGCCTGGGACGAAGCAAATCATCGCATCGAGATCTGCCTGGTCAGCACGCGAACCCAGGCGCCGAGCCTGGCCGGCATCAGCATCCCGATCGCGGCCGATGAAACGATCCGCACGGACTACGCGCACAAATACACGCCAGACGGTTTTGCGGCGCTCGCGCGGACCGCCGGCTGGACCGTGCAGGAGGTGTGGACGGAGCCGCAGAACCAGTACAGCCTGCAGTATCTGGAGCCGAGTGACTGACGGTTACGCGATCGGCTGCGCGCTTCTTGCTCTTGCCCGTTCGATTGTCGCTGTCGTCGGCCCCGGCGTCGAGTACTTGATGATGCTGACTTCGCCGTCCGCCTCGAGATAAGCCTTTTTCACGACGTCCATGGTCTCGATGCCCTGGCTGGCGCAGCATCGATTGCAGGTCTTCGAGCGTAATGAATTGGCGCTTCATGTTGTGCAGCTGCGGCTTGCCTGCGCTGATCAGCAGCAAACGGGATGGGTTGACGAACCGGCGCATATACTTCGACTTGAACGCGAGATAGTCGAGGAGCCAGTTCCAGCCGACGATCGTGCCGACGAGAATGAAGCCTTCGCTGATCGTGGTGTATTCGCCTGCCATTGCGTTTTGAGAGGCGTCCGCCACGATAACCAGCAACAGGATGTCGGCGACGCCGAGTGCGCCAACGTCCCGGCGCAACACGAAGCGGAAGATCAGGAACAGGAACCAGAAAATCGCCGAGCCGCGTACCACGAGCTCGGCGACTGGGACCCGCACCTCGAATAGCTCGAGCAAGCGGTTCTCCTTAACGCGTCACGCGACGAAGATCCACCGGGCTACTCCCCGGCGTCCTCGTCATCCCGTGCAGCCATGCCACCGCGGGACCGTTCCCTCTGCCCGCCGGACCGAGCCGTTTCATCCAGATCGTCCGATTGATCGGCCATGGTGTCCTGCAATTCTGCTTGGAGTTCTCCTGACGTTGCGCACCGGCAGCGCGGCGTGAACCGCGCCACCGGCCGCTGCCCGCCTGCTACTGTCGCTTGGACGAACTCGAACCAGATGGCGAGCCGGAGCTACCGGAAGAGCCCGAGCTGCCGCCCGAGGATCCCGACCCGGTTGACCCCGAACCCGATGAGCCCGAGCTCGTTGAGCCGGAAGCCGACGGACTCGATCCACCCGAGCTGCTGGGGCTCGACGACCGCTCACCCGATCCACTCATGCCGCCGGACGAGGTGCCCGACTGGCTGCCACGGCTACTCAAAGATGACGATTCGTCACGTCTCGAAGACGACGATTCATCCCCTCGAGAGACACGCAGGTTGTTCTGCACGTCCGAGACGCCAGTGGCCTCGATCATGTCTTCGATCTGATACTTCGCCATGCGGCTGTCGACGCTTCCCTCCAGCGTCACGAGTCCGGAGACAACTCTGATCTCCACGTCGCTCGCGTCGATATTGCTGTCCTGCATCAGACGCTCGCAGATCATCTCCTTGAGACGTTCATCCGAGCGGACGTAGCCCTTTGGCGCCTTGCCACCGCGCCTTTCGTTCCCGAACATCGAACGCCCGCCACTCCACATCTGGCTGCCAGACGTGCCGCGCTGACCTTGTTCGGAACCCTGGCCGCCATAAAAGCCGGACGCGGTGCCCTGCATCGACTGCTGCCAGTGCCGCCACCCCAGTCCGACCCTGTCCGTGCTGGCCGGAGCTACCGCCCTGACCCCACTGACCGTGGCCGCTTTGGCCCCACACACCCTGACTGCCCTGACCCCATTGGCCCTGCCCGCCCTGGCCGTAGCCGCTCATGCCAGCGCCATAACTGCTCGAGCCATAACCGGAGGTGACGCCCGGGCTGCCGTAGTAACCCTGACCCGTGCCATAGCTGCCCGCCCCGCTGCCGTAGCCACCCGAGCCGTAGCCCGTAATGCCGCCTTGGCTGCCGCCGTAGCCACCCGGACCGAACTGCGAGCTGCTGCCGTGCTGGCTGCCTTGGCTGAAGCCGGGGTGGCCTTGGGCATACTGGCCGCCCTGGCTACCGTAGCCCGACTGGCCACCGAAGCTGCCCTGGCCGCCGTAGCCGGATTGACCACTCGTGCCATAGGCGCCTTGGCCGTAACCGCCTTGACCATAGCCCGCGCCGCCCGAAGCGCCGCCGAAGCTTGCCTGGCCGCTGCTGCCTGGCTGCGAGCCATAGCCCGAACCGCCATACGTCCCTTGGCTACCAATGCTGGAACCGGCGCCGCCGTAGCCGCCTTGGCTGCTGCTGCCGTAGCCCTGGTTGCCGTAACCGGACTGCCCACCGCCATAGCCTTGGCCGCTGAAGCCAGCTTGCCCACCGCCATGGCCTGGGCTTCCGTAGGTGGATTGGCCGCCACCGTAGCCACCTTCGCTGCCCTGGCCCAAGCCGTATCCACCACCTTGGCCATAGCCATGCTGGCCCTGGCTGTACTGGTGCGACTGGTCGCTGCCAGTCCCACTGCCGTTCGCCTTCACCATAACCGCGTCGTTCGCCTTCACCATAACCGCGCCGTTCGCCCTCGCCATAACCGCGGGAGCCGCCGTCGCCCTGGCCCCAACGCGGGCCCTCAAATTGTCGGTTGTGTTCCGTCATGTGTCCTTACTCCACGGAGAGATTTTGAATAGGGAATGCTGCTTGCCGTCCCCTTGTAGTGCCGAGCAAGTTCCATGCCACTGGATGGACACTCGCTGGCCCGGCGCATACCGCGATTTGCAGGCTTCGTGCCTGCAACGCTTACACCGCCACGCTGCACTATTTGCGCCGCAGCGCGTGGCTCAACTCGCCGCCGCTACGTGCCCAAGCTGGCGGCGGTACAGATGTAACTTGTTGTAGAGCGTCTTGACGCTGCAGCCGAGTGCGCTGGCGGCGCGGCGTTTGTCGCCACCGAAATGCTCGAGTGTCGCGACGATGAACGTGCGCTCGATGTCGTCGAGCGACGAGCCGATGGGCAAGCGTGATCGACAGCGCGTCGTGACGCGAAGCGTGGCCGTTACCCGACGCATTGCCGCGAGCCGGCGCCGAACCGAAATCGGCGTCGGCATCGAGTACTTCGTCGCACAGCACGAATGCGCGCTCGACGCCGTTGCGCAGCTGGCGCACGTTGCCGGGCCATTCGTATCTTGCGAGACGGCTGCGCATCGCCTCGGAAAAACGCTTGCGCGTGCCGTGACGCTCGTTGAGTTCGGCAAGGAAGTAATCAGCCAGCGTGGCCACGTCTTCGCCACGCTCGCGCAGCGGCGGCAGCTTGATCATCACGACCGCAAGGCGGTAATAAATGTCCTCGCGCAGGTGGCCGGCCTCGACCGCCTCGACTGGGCAACGATTGGTCGCCGCGAGTACGCGCACGTTCACCGGTATCTCGGTCTCCGCGCCGACGCGCCGCACGCGCTTGGTCTCGAGCACGCGCAGCAGGCGGGCCTGCATTTCCAGCGGCATCTCGGTGATCTCATCGAGCAGCAGCGTGCCGTTGTTCGCGCGCTCGAAGACTCCCGCGTGCATGCGCGAAGCACCGGTGAAACTGCCCTTCTCGAATCCGAACAGTTCTGCCTCGATCAGCGTCGCCGGGATCGCGCCGCAGTTGATTGCCACGAACGGGCCTTCTGCCCGGCTGCTACCGGCGTGCAGCGATTCCGCCACCAGTTCCTTGCCGCAGCCGCTCTCGCCGCAGATGAATACGGCGGAGTCGGTGGGCGCGACGCGCACGATCAGCCGCCGCACGGCATCCATCGCTTCGCTGTTGCCGATCAGTCGTCGTTCGATCGCTGAGTCTCGATCACGGTGGGTGTTCCTTGCGTCGGCGTTACTGTCGGCGCGATCACGTGCGTAGATCGGCGGCGGGGGATCGGTGGGCGCCTTGCCCGGTCCGGGAGATTCGCCGGGCAGTCGCTCCGGGACCGGCGGCGCGTCCGGACCACGGCCCGGTTGCGGTCGTTCTGGCTGCCTCGGCAGGCGGCATCTGCGGCAATTCGTCCTCGAATCGCGTGTCGTGTGTCTGCATCAGGTTCGGTATCCCATGCTGCTTCGATGCGCTGCTCGAGCGGCCTCAGCGTGCTTTGCATCGGGAGACGCGAGCATGGGCTAGCGTCCGGGGGGTGTCGATTCGAGCGCGTCTCACTGCACTGTGGGAACCTGCCGACTCTTGCGTGCATCGCGGTAGAATCGCGCATATGCACGATGCGTCACAGCGCCTGCGAGTGCTCGTCGCCGAAGACAACGCCGACTTGCGCGCAGCGATTTGCGCACTGGTCGCAGGCGAACCTGACATGGACATCGCCGGCGAAACGTCGAGGTTGCCGGGGAGATCGTGCCACTGGCCTGTGCACTCGAGGCAGACATCGTCGTGCTCGACCTGAACCTGCGCGGCGAATCGAGCGTCGCGGCAATGCGCATGCTGCAGGAGCAGCAGCCTGATATAGCTGCGGTGATCTACAGCGGTTATGACGCGGCCGACATCAACGCCGGCTTGCTGGCGCTGGCAGCCCTGCGAATACGTGGCGAAGAGTGGTGATGGCCTGGATCTGCTGGCGGCGATTCGACGCCTTGGAAAGAACGCGGCGGGCTCGAGGGTCTGACCCCCGGCCCGCCGTAGAAGAAACCTGAGTAGACGACGCTTTCGGTCCGCGGCTCAGCCGCGCGCCGTGGCGCGACGAATCAGGTTGACGATCACCAGCAGAATACGGCCCCGGCCAGCGACACACCGAGCGCCGCCAGGTTGAAGGCACCCGTCATTGATGGTGCCTACGCCCACCATCGGCGAGATCAGCCAGCCACCGATCAACGCGCCGACGATGCCGACGATGACGTTCAGCAGGACGCCCTGCTGCGCATCCGTGCCGACGATCAACGAGGCAATCCAACCAATGACGCCTCCGACGACCAACCAGATCAGGATATTCATTCTTTCCTCCTAGCTGTTTGCAAACCAAGCGAGTGTCCGCAATCCGGCGGTACCGGCGCGAAGCGTGGACCGCTGCGCTCCCGAGCAGTGTCGGACATTTCCCGAAAGGTCCGTCAGCAGGTTTGCCTGACCTTGGTTTTTGCACTCGTCTGCGAGATGCCTGGCGTGGCTCCGAGGTGTATCCAAATTGCGACGTGAGGCAAAGGCAGCGGACCGTAGGACAGGTCTTTCGGTAATTCACTAGGTTGTCTGGACGTGGACACAAGCGCCTGTAGCGCATCGTTCCGACCCGGCCGCAGTGCGGCGCCGACGAATCCACACGGAGTAATACAGACATGGCAAGCAAGACACTTCTCATCGTTGCCGCAGTCCTGGGTCTCGCCCTGGGTACCGCGGGCTGCAACAGACAGGAATCAGCCAGCGAAGTGCGCGAGGACGTAGCGGAGGCGAAGCAGGACGCGAACGAGAACGTTGCCGACCAGCAGGCCGACGCGGTCGAAGCCACCGATGGCACCACGGAAGATCGAGCGGAAGCGGACTACGACGTAGCCATTGCGAAGGCCGATGGCGACCGCAAGGTTGCCGTGGAAGCCTGCGAAGCCCTGCAGGGCGACGCGCAGGAAAACTGCAAGAAGCAGGCGGACGATGCTTACGAGACGGCCAAGGCTCAGGCGCAGTCGACGCGCGATGCATCGCGTAGCGGCGGCATGGGCGTTACGACCGACCCCGCCGTGACGGACCCCGGCACGGGCTGAGGAGACTTGAATTCCGAGGCGCTCGGGTCGAGCCGACCTGGGCGCCTTTTTTTTGCCGGTCAAGTCCTACGGGGCAGGACCATGACATGAACCAGCGCGGTGGCCGACCGTTGCACCAGCCACTGACCCTGCAGTGCCGCGATCCAGAGACGCAGGCTCGCAAGGTTTGGGCTTTCCGGGCCAGGAGCGGCGGGAGTTGCAGCCGCCAGCAAGCGGATCTCGAGCCGGTACGCGTCATCCAGTTCGAACATCTCGACTTCGCAACCCTCGGTGAGGGCATCGTGCGCGAGCAATTCCTGGACGACACGGAATGTCGCGATCTGCAGTTGCGGATCGACGCCTTCGAATTCCGCCGGCATGGATATGCGGTATTGCCGCCCCGCGCCGCGGCAGGTCTCCTCTACGTGATGCTTGAGCGCGACGGGCAGGCCAAAGTGATCGAGCAGGGCGGGCCGCAGCGCCTGCATGATCTTGCGGGTTGCTCGGATGGCGCGGTCGAGCGTGCCGTCCAGGCGGTCGATGTGCTCACGCAATTCGGGGGATGGCTCCGCCCGGGTTTTCAGGAATGACACGTCCATGCGCGCGGCGGCCAGCATGCCGCTCACCTCGTCGTGCAGTTCGCGCTCGAGCGCCCTGCGTTCCGCCTCGACCCGTTGCGCCAGATGCACCACCAGTGCGGCGTCCGGCGATTCCGCTGCAGACGTCAATTCCTGTGTATTTTCCATGACTTGCAATGCTTCGCGCGCGAGCGTTCGTTGACCCCTGCAGGGCAGTATGCACGGCGACAACGGCAGATTGTCGTGCCGTGGGATTTATCCGACAGCGAGAGAGAATCGCCGCAACGCGGAGTACACTCGACCGAACCGCATGGTGCGGCAGGATGCACGGCTCATGAGGAAAACCTCCGTCGTCGTGGTGGACGACCATCAGGTCGTATGCGCAGGACTGCGCTCCATGATCAATGCACAACCGGACCTGGGAGTCGTCGGGGAGGCGACCTCCGGCAAGGAAGCGCTCGAGCAGCTCAAGTAGACTGCGGCCGACGTCATGCTGCTCGACCTGTACCTTCCGGACATGTCCGGCCTCGACGTGCTGCGCTACGCACGTTCCCACTATCCCGCGCACGAAGATCCTCGTGCTGAGCAGTTATCCCGAAGCACAGTTCGGGCTGAACGTGCTGCGCGGTGGGGCGGCGGCTTCATCGGCAAGGGCACCGAGGCGCCCGAACTGATGCGCGCGCTGCGCACCGTGGCGCGCGGTGGCCGTTACGTCGGGCCGGAACTGGCCGAGCAACTCGTCGCGGGCGTGTGCGGCGATTCCAATGCACCGCTGCACGGCAAGCTGAGCGAGCGCGAGTTCCAGATCTTCTGCAAGCTCGCGCAGGGGAGTCGGTGTCGCAGATTGCCGCACGGCTGTTCCTGAGCGTCAAGACCGTCAGCACGTATCGCCGGCGCATCCTCGACAAGATGTCGATGAAGAGCAACGCTGAGATCACGAGCTACGCGATCCGTAACGACCTGATTCGCTGACAGCAACTCTACGCGCAAGCGCGGCGACAAGGCCATGCCCGCGATCAAACGCGAAGTGGCACGGTCCTTGCTGCTTTTTCTGCATGAAAAAGCAGAATCACGCAAGCAGACCAAGCGTCCCGCCGCAGCAGCAAGCGCGCCAGCCCGGCATCGAATCGAAGATGCGGCCGCAGCCGCAATCGAAGATGCAGCGAGTATCGCGCCGCCGGCCGGCTTGCAGGGCCAGGCCGCGCTGGTCACCGGCGGCGACAGCGGCATCGGCCGCGCCGTCGCGATCGCCTTCGCCAAGGAAGGCGCCGACGTCGCGATCGTTTACCTCGACGAACACGGCGACGCGCGGGAAACGGCGGCGAAGATCGAGAAGCTCGAACGGCAGTGCCTGGCCATCGCGGCGGACCTCTCAGATGTCAAAGGCGTGCCGCCGCGCGGTCGACCAGGCCGTACGCCGATTCTCGCCGGCTCGACGTGCTGGTCAACAACGCCGCGACTGCAGGTGAAGCAGGACCAGTTCGAAGACATCACGCCCGACCAGCTCGAGCGACGTTCCGCACGAACGTCTTCTCGATGTTCTTCGTCACGCAGCGCGCGCTTGGGCACGATGCAGCGCGGGGCGCGGATCATCAACACGGCTTCCGTCACCGCCTATCGCGGCAGCCCGCACCTGATCGACTATTCGGCAACCAAGGGCGCCATCGTCGACATTCACGCGCTCGCTCGCACTGTCGCTGGTCGAGCGCGGCATCCGCGTCAATGCCGTCGCGCCCGGCCCGGTGTGGACGCCGCTGATCCCCTCGTCGTTCTCGCCGCGACGAGGTCGCGCACTTTCGGCGGCGACCTGCCGCTCGGGAGACCGGCCGAGCCGGACGAGATCGCCCCCTGCTTCGTATTCCTCGCGACGGACGACTCTGCCTTCTTCGTCGGGCAGGTCCTGCATCCGAACGGGGGCGAAATCATCAACACTTGAACCACGACTGCAAAGCGTTCAACCACGGAAGGAGTACTAACCCATGCCACGAGGCAGCAAGGACAAATACACGGACAAGCAGAACGCAAGGCGGAGCACATCGAGGAAGGCTACGATGGAGCGCGGCGTAAGCCGCGACGAAGCCGAGCGGCGCGCGTGGGCCACCGTCAACAAGCAGGACGGTGGTGGCCGCGAAGGCGGCCGTCTCGCACGCGGGGACGGCAACGGCGATACCGGTGACGATCAGGGCGGCGGCATGGAATCGGACCGCGAAGCCACCCGCGATTCAGCGGGTATCGCCGATGCTGACGACGCGAGCACGCGCAGCAGTAGCGTTAGACGGAAGACACCCGGCCGCGGCGGCGCGCGTCGCGGACAACCGGCGGCGTCGAAGACTCGTGCGGGCACACGGCGCAAGACCGCGAAGTCGGCAACCGGCTCGCGTACGGCGTCCAGGTCAACGAGCAGCACACGCAGCAAGACAGCTGCACGTGCGAAAACGTCTGGCCGCAAGAGCAGCAGCTCGTCGCGCAGCGCCACGGCACGCAGGGGCAAGACCGCCACGCGCGGTGCAACGTCGCGACGCAAGACGAGTGCCGCGCGGGGCAAGAGCGCAGGCGCAGCAAGACCGCCGCGCGCAAGTCTGCCGGCTCACGCAGTAGCTCCGCGCGTGGCCGCAAGACCGCGGGCTCGGGTCGCAGCGGCATGCTAGGCGGCAAGCAGGCCAGCGGTCGCGCCTGATGCGCTTGCTTCGCGTGTCTCTTGGTGTCGCCTCCCGCGTAACGCTCGCGCAGTTCGCGCGACGTACGCCGAGGCGGCACCCGCGCGCGGTGTAATTCGTGCGCGCGCAACGTAATTCCTGCCACCCGTGAGCCTGCCCGACGTACAGGAACTGGCGCTGCAGGCGGCCAAGGCACTCGCGTACTACGTGATCCTCGTCGTGATGATGCGCCTCGCCGGCAAACGACTGGCTGGCCAGACGACGACTTTCGACCTGCTCGTGCTGATCACGCTGGGCGCGACAGTGCAGAGCGCACTGGTAGACGAAGGACTCGCGCAGACTGCAGTGTTCGTGATCACCGTCTTCTCGGCACATCGATTGCTGGCGCAGGTGTGCCGGTATTCCAAGACCGTCCGATACCTCGTGAGGGGGCGACCTCGTGCCCTGATACGCGACGGCTCGGTGCTCACCGACGCCCTGGATGCTGAGGGCGTCTCACACGACGAACTGCTGGCGGGCCTGCGTCGGCTCGGCTTCGAGCGTCCGGCAGACGTGCGACTCGCCGTGCTCGAGGAGACAGGCCACATCTCCGCCATCGGGTACGGCACCCAGCCGACGAATTGACGGCTTCGCGCGCCTCCGGTCGTCGTGCCGGCAGTCGCCGTGCCTCAGCGACAGCGGCTCTCGACCTTTTCCCACACGATACTGGACCACAGGGTCTCGAAGTATTTCTCGCGCTGCGCCGGCGCGAAGTCGAGCAGGTAGGCGTGTTCCCAGAGATCGAGCGCGAGCACGATGTCCGTATTCGCCGGCACGCTGAGCTGGTGCAGGTCGACCCAGGCGTTGTACAGGCGATTCGTGGTGCGCTCACGCACCGTGATCACCCAACCCACCCCGCGCAATTCCGCGAGTCCGGCGGCGTGCTGCATCCACTGCTTGACGCCGCCAAAGCTTTCTTCGGCCGCGGCGGCCAGCGCGCCGCCCTGCTCCGGGCTTCCTGAGCCGGTCGCACCAAGCGCCTCGAAAAACAGCTCGTGCAGAATCACGCCGTTGTATTCGAACGCGAACCGGCGCGCGTGACTCGCCAGGTCCAGTGGCGTTGCCGCCTCACCCGGCTCCGGAAATGCCGCGCGCTGCTCCGCCAGCAGCTTGTTCAGGTTGGTCACGTAGCCGGCGTACAGCTCGAGATGCAGCTCGATTGCGCGCGGTGACAGGCCGGCGACCGCGGTCAGGTCAAACTCGCGTACTTCGTAGGGCCCTTCCGCGGCCCCTGGAACGGCAGCAGCGTTCATCGCGCGTCGCTCCGGGTGACAGCGCCCAGGCGCTCGCTGGTGGACGAATCGGCTGCACGTTCGGGACGAAATCCTTTCATGGTCTGCTTCCTGCTGTCGATGAAGATGATGAGCCGTCGCAACTCTCTGTCGCGATCGCAGGATCGCACGCACGCCGGGCCACCGGCGTCGGGCGGCGATATACCGACGTGTAGGACAGTCGCGCCGTCCACTGGACACACGCTGGCGAACCTAATAGAAGTCACGGATCTGATACGGAATGGACTCATGGAACGGTGGCGCTTATTCGCTGCGGGCACGGCGCTGTCGATCGCCTTCCTGATCTGCCTGTTCCTGATCGCGGACGTCGGCCGCGAACGCCTGCGCACTGCATCGGAAAACCTGCAGGCTACGATGGCGCGCCGCGTGCTCATCGGGGACCTGCGCGTGCACATGGCCGAGGCTTCGCTCGGTTTTCGCGACTATCTGCTGACGGGCGACGGGCGATACCTTCGAGCCGTGCGTGCGGCGCGCCAGGCGGTCGACCAGACCGCCGAACAGTTCATCGACGGGTACCGCAACGAGGACCAGCGAATTGCGGCATCTGCCCGGCGCTTGCGTGACCTCGCCGCTATACAGCTTGGTGAGATGAATACCGCGACCGCATTGCGGGAGCAGAGCGGTTCGGCCGCAGCGCTCGAGCTGGTCCGGACCCAGCAAGCACGCATCCACACGCCGGCGCACTTCACTGCGCTGGCACAGGCCATCCAGCAGTACGAGATCGCGCGCATGCTCGAAGACCAGGCGCGCTGGCGCCAGGAACTCACGCGTGTACGCACGTTCTCGCTGGCCGGCATGCTCGCGAACATACTGCTGGTGACGAGCGCGGCACTGCTGGCGGCGACGATTGCGCGTCGGCATCGCGAAGCGATGCGACAGTTGGCGCAGCGCCGTGACGAACTCGAACGCGAGACGGCGGCGCGCGCCGCGGAGCTGAACGCAGTCTACGGTCACCTGCAGACCGTGCAGGAACAAGAGCGTTCGCAGCTCGCACGGGGCCTGCACGACGAACTCGGAGGGTTGTTGCTGGCAGCGCGCATGGATGTCAGCTGGCTGCAGCAGCACGCGGCCGATAGCGACCCGGACACTCGACGGCATCGTCTCGCGCGCGTCATCGAGGTGCTGGACCAGGGCATCGACCTGAAGCGTCGTGTGGTGGAGGAACTGCGTCCCACCCTGCTCGACAACATGGGATTCATCGCAGCGATTCGCTGGCAGATGGACGAGACCTGTGGCCGCAGCGGACTGCAATGCAGCGGCGACTTCCCGGAACATGAGCCGATGTTGAACCCGCGTGCGGCCATTGCGTTATTTCGCGTGATGCAGGAGGCGCTGCTCAACGTGCAAAGGCACGCCAGCGCCCGGGAGGTTCACGCGCGGTTCGAAGTCACGCCGACACACGTCATGCTCACCGTCCGTGACGATGGCAAGGGTATTGCCGATGCTGACCTGCGCAAGGGGCACTCGCACGGCCTGGCGGGCATGAAACACCGCATCAGTGCGCTCGGTGGCACGTTGATCATCACGCGCTATCCACAAGGGGGCACCGAGCTGCGCGCCGCAATACCCCTGGAGGCCGCGATGCTGGGGCAGGAAGATGCGACCATCGTCGAGCCGGCCGGGCGCGCGGCTACACCGCCCGACGGCGCGTCGGATCACTCTGCAACGAATCGTCGTCGCTGAACGCCGCGCCTTCCCACTGCCGTATCTGCCGCTCGGCTTCGTCTTCGCTGATCCCGTAAGCCTCCTGCAACTTACCGAGCAGCAGGTCGCGGCGGCCCTCGATCATGTCGAGTTGATCGTCCGTCAGGTTTCCCCACTGCATCCGGATGCGGCCCCTGGCCTGGGTCCAATCGCCCTTGATGCGCTCCCAGTTCATCGCCGCTCGCGTGCACGCACTATTTTCAGTGGGCGGTCTCGGACATTTCCTGCAGCACCGACGGAGCTGGTCGTAATCGCGTGACTTGTCGAGGAAGTGGGCCGCACCAAGTGCCAGGGCACTGTCGCGATAGGCGCGCTATCGCAAAATTGGTGAACACGATCACGCGCGGCCTCACGCCGCGCTTGTGCAGCGCTTTGAGGACACCGAACCCGCTGCCGGCATGCAGCTGCAGGTCGAGGATGATTGCGTCGATGCCGCCAGCGTCGAGTCGTTCGAGCGCGGCCGCCTCGGAGTTCACGTTGCCCTCGAGACGGACGAACGGCAGTGCGTTGACCAGCTCGGAAATGCGCTGCACGAGCAGTGCGGAATCTTCCACCAGCAGGACGCGCAGTGGCACACGAGCGTTTTTCATGAGTTTGCGGTCGGGGTCGATGGTCTTTTTTGGCACCGTTCCTCGCTCTGCCCAGTCGAATGGAGCTTCGCTCACACTGGGTTCGGGCGCGGTGTTGCGGGAGAAGCGGTGCAAATCAATTCACTCCTGGTTGTGCCGCACGGCCCCGATGCGGCATGACTGCCTTTATTGCGCGTCTGCAATTTTTTCGCGAGAGGCTGTCGCTACGCAGCGACGTGGGCGTCACTGTCCGGCCACTGTGGTCGCTGCTCCTACGCTAGAAACGCCCTTCTTGGCGCAACGGGCAATAGCCCGCCGGGTCAGTAGGGGCATGGCCGTGGTCACTCCGTGGTTCGCCTCGGAAATGACAACGGTTTGCATCTCGGCGTTGCCGAACCACAGCTCAAGGAGAACTTAATGAGAAATGCACCCCTGTCGGCCCGCGCGGGCCTGCTGATCGTCGTAGCGTTGCTGGTGGGCGCTTGTACCGCGACGCGGACCCAGGAATCGGCCGGTGAGGTCATTGACGACAGCACGCTGACCGCCAAGGTCAAGACCGCGCTGATCGCCGATCCAGTGACGAAGGCGAACGAGATCAACGTCGAAACTTACCGCGGTGTCGTCCAGCTGGGCGGCTTCGTCGAATCGGCTGCGCGAAAAATCCAAGGCCACCGAAGTGGCGCGGTCGGTATCCGGCGTCAAGGAAGTCCGCAACGACTTGCGCGTGAGCACATCGAAGGACACCGCTGGCACGGTCGTCGACGACAGCATGATCACCTCGCAGGTCAAAGCCAAGCTGGTCGACGACTCGACCACGAAGGCGTACCAGATCAACGTCGAGGCCCAGAATGGCGTCGTGCAGTTGGCAGGCTTCGTCGATTCGAACGAAGCCAAGGCGCGCGCGGGCGAACTCGCGCGCACGGTGAGCGGCGTAACCACGGTGCGTAACGATCTCGAGATTCGACAGCGCTGAGCCTTGCCGGCCCGACTTGATTCGGGGCGCGGTCCTTCGCTGCGGCGGAGGACCGCGTTTTCTGCGCAGACGCTATTGAGCGGTCGATCGCGGCGCGCGGCGATAGCGGTTCGCGCTCCGGCGCAGCAATTCCGTCGCGCGGGCGCGCACGGTATCCGCGGCCAGCGCCTGTTGGTCGCGCACGTGGCTGAGCCGGATTTCATGCACTGCCGCCTTCAGTGAAACCAGTACGGGCATGGCGAGCGCAACGCCTGGAATGCCCCACAACCAGCCACCGAACCAGAGTCCGACCAGCACGACCGAGCGGACTCAGGTCGAGCCGCCTGCCGACGAGCACTGGCTGCAGCACCTGCCCTTCGAGCGTCGTCAGCATCAGGAATGTGCCGGCGACGCCGACCGCCTTGCCGGCCCCCTCGAAGGACACCAGCGCTACGACCGTCAGTAGCACGAGCGTAGTCGCCGAGCCGGCGTACGGCACGAAGTTCAGCACGAATGCCAGCACGCCCCACAGCAACGGGTTCGGCATGTCGAGCATGTACATCGCTGACGCCGTGCCGATGCCCAGTACCGAATTGCTGACCGTGACCGCCGCGAAATACCGGCCAAGCTCGGTTCGTACGCGGGTCAATACCTGGCCGGTGCGCGCCCACGGTGTTGAATCGAGCGACCCGCCGGTCCCGATCGCTCCGAGATCCGTGGCCAGCAGGAAGTACGTCAGGAACAGCATGCTGACGATCGTGATTGCCCACTCCTGGGTGCTCTCCACGAACCCCTTCGGCTCGAGCGCCACCGGAGTCGGGCTGGTCCTGTGGCTTGCTGGTCGGTTCGGTCATGCGCCCGGCCTGGTCGGAGACCGATTCGACTTTGGCGATGAAGCGCGTGACGGGCCGCAATTTGCGCTCGAGTTGCCGCAGTGTCGTGGGCGCGGTATCGAGCCAGGCTCGTGCCGGCTCCCAGGTCGCGTTGAGCGACGCGCCGACGACCGCCAGCAGCGCTATGACGACGATGCGCCGCCGCGATCGGGCGCAGCACGTGTTTGCCGGCCAGGTACTCGACGACCGGCGAAAGCAGCAGCGCGATGAATACCGCAAACAGCACTGGCACGACGGCCGCCTCGGCAAGCTTCAAGCGCACCGATGAGCGCGACCGCGGCAAGCAGCGAAAGCAGGTGGCGGCTGGAGCACTAAAGGTTCCTGCGCGGGAGGCTGGGGAGCAGGTGCCGCGGGCTCCGGGAGTTGCTGGATGGGTGTCGCCATTGCGGCTGAGTATCGTTCGGTTCCCTGCCCCTGTGCACACTGATGCAGTCGTAGGAGGCTGCCTACGAAGGTCCGGCCCACGTCCCGCAGCGACGCATTCAAGCAAGTATTAACTTGGCCCCATGCCGCTCCCCAATTGGGCGCGCCCTTGCAGAAGGCCGCGCCTCTTTTTTTGGGCGGCGCGAGCACGCGTCAACGGTGCATGACCTGCAGGATGCTGTTGCGTATCTGTTCGTGCAACACGACCTGCGCATCGTGCGCGACGGATTCGAGCGTCTGCGGCTCGAACACCAGCTTGCCGTCGCCGGTTTCGTCGACGACGCCGCGGTGCACGCAGCTGTTCGATGAATTGCCCGAACAGCGACCGATCGAAGAACTCCGGAGAATTCAGCTCGTACAGCATCGCCATGCGTTGCGCGACCAGCTGGCACTGCCGTTCGAGTGCTTCCTGGCGTCAGGCGGCCACTCCCGGCGCGCAGCAGCATCGAGATAGCAAGATAAAATCGCTCCAGGATCGGCACCGTGATGCGCGCCAGCACCGACAACTGCACGGCCTCACTGGACTCGGCCGTGGGGCGGTGCCATTCGGTGCGATCGTCCGAGGCGGTGAGCAATCCGTGGTTGAGCAGGTCTTCGAGCAGTATCGTCGACGACGCCGGGTAACTGCTCTTCGTCCCAGCGCAGGAAATATTCCTCCGCGACGTAGGGATACACGCGGCCGGCGAGACGCAGCAAGTCGGCACGCGTGACCGACGCATTGTTCAGGAACGCGCAGGCCAGCAGCGACGGCAGCAGCAGCAGGTGCAGCACGTTGTTGCGGTAAGTAGCTCGCCAGCACCGCGTCGGCCTCGGTCATGCGCAGGATGTCGCCGAGCGGATGTGGCTGGCGCGTCAGCAGCCGCAGTGCCTCGCCGTGCCGGATCATCGACTGGCCGTCGAGCGGCGTGATCCAGACGCGCGGCGAGTACGGCGCCTGGCGCAGCAGTGACGAGTACAGCTCGAGCTGTCGTCACGAGGTCGGCTTCGCCCATGCTCTGGCGCGGGGTGGCGAGCAGCACCAGTGCCGAGCAGGTTGACCGGTGTCACGCAGGCGGCCGCGTTGATGCGCGCCATGATCTGGCGTGCAAGGTCGTCGCATAAGCGGCGCCAGCCACGCGGGCTTCTCTTCGGCCACGACGGCTCGCCCGGCGATCCACTCCGGGGCGTGCCGCGCCAGCAGCTCCTGCAAGCGCCAGCGGCTCGCCGAAGCTCACGTACACCTTGCCGAAGCGGCTGCGCAGTTCCGGCAGCGTGCGCAGCATGCCGAAGACCGATTCCTTCTCCTTCGGCCGTCCCGACAACTCGCCGATGTAGGTGCGTCCTTCGACCAGCCGCTCGTAGCCGAAGTACACCGGCACGAACACGACGGGACGTTCCGGCGTGCGCACGTAACCGCGTACCGTCATTGCCAGCATGCCGGTCTTCGGTTGCAGCAGGCGACCCGTGCGGCTGCGGCCGCCTTCGATGAAATACTCGATGCGAGTGGCCGCGCGCCAGGATCGTGCCGAGATAGCGAGTGAACACGGCCGTGTACATTGCGTTGCCGCCGAAGCTGCGGCGCAGGAAGAATGCGCCGCCCCGTCGCAGCAACGGCCCTACCACCGGCATGTTCAGGTTGATGCCGGCCGCGATGTGCGGCACGGCAAAGCCCTTGTGGTACACGACGTACGACAGCAGCAGGTAGTCCATGTGGCTGCGGTGGCACGGCACGTAGACGATCTCGCTGCCTTCGTCGACACCCTGCAGGCTCGAGAAATTCGCCACTTCGACGCCGTCATAGAGCCGGTTCCAGAGCCGCCCGAGGAGTCCCGACATGAACACCACGAACGAATGCGAATAGTTCGCGGCGACTTCGTACGCATAGCCGCGCGCGATCTGCAGTGCCTCACGCCGCTTGACCTCGTTCGTGCGCGACTTCATCGCGTACGGCCTGGCGCACCGCGCGCGTCCGCAACACCTGCGCGACCAACGTGCGCCGGTGCGAAAGGTCCGGTCCGATGGTCGCTGCGCGCTGGTTGCGCAACTGCGTGCGGAGCTGCCGCCACAGGCGGCGCGGTCCGCGGGTCATGCCGCGAGTTTCGTTCAGCGAGGGTTGCAGTGGCAGGCGTTCGCCGAACAGCACGAGCAGGTTGCGCCCGTTGATCAGCAGGGAGAGAAACTTGCGGAAGCGGCCGCCGATATCCCACCCTTCCGCGACGAGCAGCCGGAACCATGAGCGCTCGCGATCCGGCGCGCGCCCCCAGAACAGGCTCACCGGCACGATCGTCGGCGTCGAACGCGAAGTCCTGACCGCGGCCGCATTGGCGAGCTGCCGCAGTGCATCGGGGATGCGACGGTCGATGCGCTGCGCGAAAATCCCCGTGCGCCGTTCCATGAACAGCACGGAAGCGCCCAGCGCGCCTCCAGCGCCGACGGGAGCGAGCGGATGGCGGCAGCCCGCGCTCCGCGCAAACGTACTCGAGCACGGCCAGGTCGATGACGCTGCGCTTCTCCAGCGCGTAGACCCAGTTGCCCGGACCGCCGAATCGGCCGCGCACGTCGTCGGGGAGTACGGAGGGACGCACCCAGAGCTTGACCAGCCACCGCACGATCGGCAGTGTCAGCCGCTCGAACGCGGTGAAGTCGCTCATCAACCGCGGCAGGTTTCCCGCGACGAGCATGTGCCGGTCGGAACCGGTCGTCACTCGCAGCGTATTCAGGCCGCTCGCGACAAGTTGCGACTCGACTTCGGCGGGCTCGAACGCCGCGCACAGCGAGGCAAGAAAGTCACGCTGCAGGATTTCGGGCTCGCCCCCGGCGTATCTGTTCGACGAGTGCCGTGCCGCCTCTTCGACCGTGGGAGGCCGGAACAGGTCCATCACGAGCACCGCCGCGCCAGGCGCCGCGGCTTCCTTGACCGCATTCCAGAAGACGAGCGGTTCGTGCAGATGATGCAGCAGGCTGTTGCTGATGACGGCGTCGTAATGCGCAAGTGGCAGCGTCGCGCCCGGCAGAATGCCCTCAACGAACTGGACCCGTCCGCGCAGTGCCGGCGATTCATGCAGTCGTTCGCTGGCGAACTGCAGCATGGCCGCGGAGCCGTCGAGACCGTGCACGACGAGGCCGGGGTGACGGCCGGCGAGACGCAGCACGATGTCGCCCGGACCGCACCCGAGATCGAGCACGGTGCCCGTCGCGGAGCGCCGGAAACATCGTCTCGAAACAACTGACGAAGCGTTCGTTCGGCTCGGCAAAGTCGGCCAGCGCATAAGCACGCGCCTGCTCGGCTTCGTCCATGAGCTCGGGTTCGGGAATACGTCGCATGGCTGATCGCTTGGGGGCTCGCGGCCTCCGCCCTACCTGCTCGAGAGCTGGTGCACGGGTTCGTGGACCAGTGGCTTATTCATCGGCGGCGGCGGTGCCACCTTCGGCCTGTTCCATCGCGGCGTCGAGGTTGGCCTTGTGGCCCAGCGTTACGCCTTCCACGGCGCGCGCCTTGTCCTGGGTCTGGACCAGGTCGTCGAACACGGTCTTGTCGGTGTCGCGGCCGAGTTCGGCCGCCTCCGCGTCAGCGGCAGCCTGGTCCCTGGCCGACCCTGCATCCGGGCCGCCGCAGGCCACGAGCAACAGCAATGCGAGCCCGGTGATTGAGATTCTGGCGATTGGCATCGAGGCTCCCTGTTTTATGACGGCCATGACGGCGTCGCGGCAGATTCTAGCGCAGCGAGGTGGACGCCGGCGCGCGTTCCCGTGGCTGATCGCGGGCGCGGGCGGTCGCGGCCCGGTCCGATGCGCGCAGTGATCACGCGCGGGTTAGAGGAATTCGTCGATCTGGAACAGAAAGTACGCGAAGAAATGATTGATCGCGCGGATCTGGTCGAGCAGGCGGTGATCGGAATCGACCACGTGCAAAGTCGCCTTCTGCTCCTTTGCGAAACGGATGCTGTTGTCCACCGGGATCACGTCGTCACGCCAGCCGTGCACTATCGTCGTCGGGCAATGGGCCGGGCGCGGACTGATTTTTTCGTAGCCGGGCATGTACAGCGCAGGCGCGAGCAGGAACATGCCGCGTGCCTGCAGCAGGGACGAACCCGCAACCGACACGTAGCCACCCATGCTCGAGCCGACCAGCACCAGGGAACCGCGCAAGTCCTTGCAGAAGGCGAGCAGCCGCGTGACACGCGCCTGCGGGTCGTCGATACCTCGATAATCGACCGACTCGACGTGGAAGCCTTCCTCGCGGGCAATCTCCGCCATGGCAGCGATCTTGCTGCCCCATGGTTCACTGTCCTGGCCGTGGGAAAACACGACGTAGCGTTCGGTCATCGCGACTCACTCCACCATCCGTCGCGCATGATAAGGCTTTCGGCCGGTTCGAAAGCGGCTTCGCGTCTCATTCGCCACCACCCCAGAGCAGGCGATCGAGGTCGTCGTTCGTGGCAGCGGACCAACCATGCTGCCGCATGTCGACACGCCCGCGCACGACCAGGATGCCTTCGCGTTTCAGCAGTTCGATCTGGCGCTGGCGCGAAGGCGAACTCGGCGGCAGCGCGACGCGCCCGGCAGCGGCAACGACACGGTGCCAGGGCAGCTTGCTGCCCGCCGGCAGTTCACGCAGGAGCTTGCCGACGAGCCGCGCCCGGCCGGGCAAACCGGCACGCGTCGCCACGCTGCCGTAAGTCGTGACGCGGCCGCGTGGAATCCGCGCGATGACGGCGAGAATCGCCGCTGCCGAAGCCTGGTCGCGACTGGACATGGCCCATGATGCCACGGTGCGCCAACGAATCGTTCGCAGTCCGATCTGCGAGAATGAGTCGTTACGCGCATGTGTCATTCGGTTTTTTGCTCGAGGCGGCGCGGCGCGCCTCGCTGCCGACCTGGAGTCGTTTCGCCTTGAATGAAGCAGCGGCACGCAGGCGCGGCTGGAGATTCGCGGTCGATCGCGGCGGCACGTTTACCGACGTCGTCGGCTTCGCGCCGGACGGCCGCCTGCACACGTGCAAAGTGTTGTCGCGCGACCCGCTGCATCCGCAAGACCCGGCCCTGCGCGGCATGCGCGAGCTGCTCACGGCTCATGCTCCTGCGGGCGCAGTCGTCATCGAATCCGTACGGCTCGGCACGACGGTCGCCACGAACGCGCTGCTCGAGCGCGCGGGCGCCCCGACACTGCTGCTGACCTCCGCGGGCATGCGCGACGCACTCGTGATCGGCTACCAGGAACGTCCGGACATTTTTGCCCGGGCGATCCGCAAGCGGCAGCCGCTTTACCAGCGCGTCGTCGCGTTGTCCGAACGTATCGACGCAGGCGGTGCCGTGTTGCAGCCGCTCGACACCGACGAGGTGCTGCGAGCGCTGCACGCCGCGCGCGCGGCCGGTATCACCTCCGTTGCGATCGCCTTCCTGCATGGCTTTCGTCATCCCGAGCACGAGCGGCGCGCGGCGGCTTGCGCGCGGGAGTGCGGCTTTGCCGAAGTGGTCGCATCGCACGAGGCTGCACCGCTGCTCGGGTTCATCGCGCGTGCCGAGACTACGATCGTCGACGCCTACCTTTCGCCCGTGCTGCTGAGCTACACGCGCGAATTCCTGGCCGTGCTCGAACGGGAATTCGGCGCCACGCCCGTGCTGTTCATGCAAAGCAATGGCGGGCTCGTCGACGCCGCGGGCCTGCGTGGCGTGAATGGCGTGTTGTCGGGACCGGCAGGCGGTGTCGTCGGCATGATTGCCGCAGGCTCGGCCGACGGACCGCGCCGCCTGGTCGGGTTCGACATGGGGGGCACCTCGACCGACGTGAGTCTTTCCGCGGGGGAGATTCCGCGGCGTTTCGCGGTGGAAATCGACGGCGTGAGACTGCAGACGCCGCTCGTCGACATCCACACGATCGCGGCGGGTGGCGGCTCGATCCTGAAGCTCGCGGACGGCCGGCTGCAGGTCGGACCCGAGTCGGCAGGCGCCGATCCCGGGCCTGCCTGTTATCGACGCGGCGGGCCCGCGACGGTTACCGATTGCAACGTCGTGCTGGGGCGTATTCCGCCGGCACGTTTTCCGCGAGTGTTTGGTCCGGGCGGAGATTCAGCGATCGACAGCAGCGCCTCGCGCAAACGCCTCGACGAACTCGCAGGCGCTGCGCAACAGCAGACGGGTGCCCGCTACGAGGTGGAAGCGCTTGCTGACGCCTACCTGAGCGTGGCGGTTGCGCGGATGGCCAATGCCATTCGCGAACTCGCGTTGCAGCGCGGCCAGGATCCTGGCCGTCACGCCCTGCTCTGCTTCGGTGGCGCCGCCGGCCAGCACGCATGCGCGGTCGCCGACGCCCTCGGGATCGAGGTCGTACTCATGCATCCGCTCGCGGGCGTGCTTTCCGCGTATGGCATCGGCCTGACGACCCGGCGCGCAATCCGTCGCGAGACGGTCGAGTGCGCGCTGGACGAAGCAGGCCATGCACGCGCAGCCACGCGGCTGGCGTCCGTCGCAGATGCCGCGCAGGGCGACCTGGTGCGACAGTCAGTCGGGTCGACCTGCATCGAATTGCGGCGGAGCGCACACGTGCGCCTCGCGGGTTCCGACACTACGCTCGAGCTCGACTGGGATGCCCTGCCAGCGTTGGTCGAGGCGTTCGATCTTGCGCATCACCGGCTCTATGGATTCGCACAGGCGGAAGCGTCGCTGGTCATCGCGAGCGTCATGGCCGAGGCGATCGAGCTGGCCACGGCGCCGGGGTATGCGGCGGCCGCTGCGTCGCCGGCGACGTCGACTGCGCAATCGGCGGCGGTGCATGCGGTAGAGGCAGCGGATTCGTCGACGCAAACCTGGTTCGACGGCGCATGGCACACCGTACCGATGCGATCACGTGCCGGGCTGCAGCACGACACTGCGATCCGCGGACCGTTGCTGCTTTGCGAAGCCGGTGCCACCAGCTGGATCGCCCCGGGCTGGATCGGCTCCCTGGCTGCGAGTGGCATGCTGGTGCTGCAGCGCGATGCCGCGCAGGCACCAGCACGTGCCGTAAGCCCAACGCATGTCGTCACGCGCCCGGGCCATGCGCACACAGGAAGCATTGTTCCTGACCCGATGCAACTCGAGGTGTTCAATGCGCTTTTCATGCACGTGGCCGAACAGATGGGCGTCGTGCTGCGGCAGACCGCGAGCTCCGTCAACATCAAGGAACGCCTCGATTTCTCGTGCGCGATCTTCGACGCCGAGGCCAACCTCGTCGCCAATGCGCCGCACATGCCGGTGCATCTCGGTTCGATGGGAGCGAGTGTCGCAGCGGTACTCGAGACGCACGGCGCCGACCTGCGGCCGGGCGATTCGTTCCTGCTGAACTCGCCGTACGCCGGCGGTACGCACCTGCCCGACATGACCGTCGTCTCGCCGGTGTTCCGCAGCGATCAGGGAACTCTCGAGTTCTTCACGGCGTCGCGCGCGCATCACGCGGACGTTGGCGGCATCACTCCCGGCTCGATGCCACCGGGCAGCCGGGTCATCGCGGAGGAAGGCGCGTTGATTGCGCCATGTCGCATCGTGCGCGACGGCGTGCTGGACGAAAGGCTCGTCCGCGAGTTGTTGTGCAGTGGGCGCTGGCCCGCGCGAAATCCCGTGCACAACCTCGCCGACCTGCGTGCGCAGCTCGCGGCAAATTCGCGGGGCACGCGCGAGCTTGGCCGCGCCATTGCGGAACACGGACGCGCAACCGTGCTGGAGTACATGCGGCACGTACAGGACAACGCAGAACTCTGCATGCGGCGGGCCATCCGCCGATTGCATGACGGCAGCTTTCGCTACGAACTCGACAATGGCCAGGCCATCGCGGTGCGCATCGAGGTGGACACGGCGGCCGGCACGGCACACGTCGATTTCACGGGCACGTCCCTGCAGCAGACGAACAATTTCAACGCGCCGCGCGCCGTCACGATCGCCGCAGTGTTGTATGTATTCCGGACGCTGCTCGACGAACCGATCCCGCTCAACGCGGGTTGCCTGCGGCCGCTCGTGATCACCGTGCCGTCGGGTTCGATGCTCGACCCGGTCGCACCGGCCGCTGTCGTCGCGGGCAACGTCGAGACTTCGCAATGCATCGTCGATGCGCTCTATGGCGCGCTCGGCCTGCAGGCTGCAGCGCAGGGCACGATGAACAACTTCACGTTCGGCAACGAGCGCTACCAGTATTACGAAACGATTGCCGGCGGCGCCGGTGCGGGCCCGGATTTCGATGGCGCGAGCGGCGTGCAGACGCACATGACGAACTCGCGACTCACCGACCCCGAGGTGCTCGAAAGTCGGTTCCCGGTGCTGCTGCGCGATTTTTCACTGCGCGCGGACTCCGGCGGCGACGGCAGGCATCGTGGGGGCGACGGGCTGTTGCGGTGCGTCGAATTTCGCGAAGCGATGACCGCAGCAATCCTTTCGAATCACCGACGCGTCGCGCCGTTTGGCCTGGCAGGGGGCGCACCCGGGCAGCACCGGGCGCAACTCGATCAGGCGGGCGTCGGGCTTGCTAGAAGCGCTGTCCGCGACGGTCGAACTCGCCGTAGAGCCGGGCGACCAGGTTGAGATCGAGACGCCGGGCGGTGGCGGCTTCGGACCGCGCGGTCTCTCGCGTCATTGACGATGCCATGGCGGCGCGCGCTTCGAGCACCGAACCAAAGAGCTCTTGCGCGAGCGTGCGCCGCGGCGCCGTGTCGTCGAGCGAACTCGGGTCCGGCGCGGCAGGACGCTGAGCGACTTCCTGCACGGTCATGTGCGTCCCCGCCGGCAGGCGGTGCGAGGCGACCGACCGGATCTGGCTGCCGTCCCGGCCATGAGTGATCATGAACGCGCGAAATTCGCCGGCGCGCAACGTGGGCAGCGACACCAGGCACGTGCACGGTGCCGTCGAGCAGGTCGGTCTCGTTGTGCAGGCGCGCGTCGCACACGACTTCGCCGAACTCGGTACCCGCCGCCTTGCCGAGTCCACCCGTTGCGGCGAGGCTCAGCAAGAAAGCCCGCACCTGGCGCGTGAGCTTGGGCCAGCTATTGCGATCACGTCCCTCGAACCGCGCCCAGCGCGTGCCCAGTTCGAGGCTGTTGATGGTGAGCAGCTGACGGCGCCGCGCCATCAGCAGCACGCTGTCGGGTCCGACTGCCGAGCCACGCGCGAGTGTCTTCAGCGGCGCGTGCCCCGGCGTGGTCGGACGCACGCACTGCAGCGGATTGATGCCCTGGGCGCCGAGCCGCAACCCTTCGGCTTCCGTCAGCAAACGCACGGGGCGCGCGCCCGGCCGCAGCAGCAGTGGCTCGTCGGGGGCGGCATCCAACGGCGAGTGGTGCGAGTCCATGCGGGCGAACGTGCCGGCCACCGCCGCGCTGTTGGCGAATGTCTCGAGACGGCCGCGCAGCTTGTCGAATGCCTGGATGCGCGGAAAACACATCAAGGCATTTTCACTTTCGAACGCGAGCCCGCGCAGCCCGCGCAATGCTTCGTCGCAGGTTTCCCAGTTGCCGGGCGGATCGACGATGAACAGCGCGCGGCGCTCACGACAGAACTGCGCTGCGACGAGCAGCAGGCTCGGCCCGACGTCGCGGTCGCGCGCGGGCGGCGGAATGCAGAGGAAATGCAGGTCCTCGACGTCGCGCAGGGCGAACAACCCGGTGCCGCGGTCCGGCGAGCCGATCAGGTCGTAATCGGTCAGCGGCACGCCGTCGTCGCCGTCGGGATTCGAATCCACGTAACCAATCGGGTGGCGGGCACCGGCGCGGAAAGTACGATCGGGCCGCACGGACGGAACGGCGCCGCGCACGCGCACGAGCATCGACTCCTGCAGTGCACGCACGACGAAACGCGTCGTACCCGGTTCGATCGAAAGACGGCGGAAGATTTCCTGGTCTTCGATGTGCTCCGAACCGAGCGTTCGAACACGCTGCAACACCAGGTTGAAGCGGTCGTCTTCGTTGCTGCCGATGTTGTCGTAGTCGACCGATGCGCGCAGCGTCTCGCGCGAACCCGGGCTGACCGCCTCGAGCTGCAAGGATTCCTTGCCGCAGGGCAGCGTGATGGTCGCCGGAGCGCCACCGTTGATGACGCGCACGACGACGGCTTCGCGGCCGCCGCTGTCGAAATACTGCTCGACGGCATAGGCGAGCATGCTGGGCTGCCAGAGGCCGCCGAAGATCTGCTGGTACTCGGCGAAACTGCGCACGCGCGTGGCGCGATTTACCGGCCCGCGCAACGCGCGCCCGACGAAGCCAGTGGTTGAGGTCGGCAGACGGCCGATAGGCTGGTCGGCTCCCGCCGCCTCCGTGACCGACATCCCGCCGCCGCTCAGCGCCTCACGCAACGACTGCCTCCGTCTGCAACCGCACGTAAGGTACCACAGCTTATGGTGTTTTTCGCAGGGCCGGACACTACCTATAGCGTTCAGATTCGGTGATAACCGGCCTGACGCCATCATGCCGGCAGCGGCGCCGGATTGCGTATCCGACGCCGTCGAATGGACTTTGCTGCACCTTCATGGCCGGCTGCTCGCAGGCGCTCGACGAACCAGTGCAGTCCGGTTTCGTGGGTCGCGAGCAAACCGGCCCGGTCGACCGGACTGCTGGCAAGGCCCTCCTGCAGCCGCTCCAGGATCCGGGTGTCATGCTCGCGCGCGCGTCGTCGTACGCGTGCGCTGGCGTACCGCGCCACGCGTAATTCTCCGCTCGCATCCGGCATGCCGTAGCTGACTTCGCGTATGGAGCATGTGCCGGTTGCCGCCGGCAGCACCTGCACCACCGCCAGTTGATCCGGCATGAACTGCAGCAGCAGGTTCGGCCAGACGAAGATGGCTTCCATGACGCGCGGAGTGACCGCGGGCAGGAACTTCGCGTAGGCGCGCGCTGGCCAGCACGACGCAGCCGCAGTGTGCTCCATGCCACTCACGGCACGCACCGCGTACGCGCCGCAGCTGGCGTAGGGCACCGGGTCGAACAACTTCGGTTTCAACGCCGGACGCGCGATCGCGAGATGCGACACATCGAGGAGGTGCTCACAGGCAAGCTTCCAGTCCGCCCGGAGCTGCTGCGTGCGCGGCTCGCTCAGGCGACGCAGCGCCGCAAACGCGGTGCCTTGTCCGACCGCGGACGCGTCGATGCCGTCGGCGAGTTCCAGCTCCGGCTTATCGAACGCAACGAAGACGAGGCCGCGCCACTGGCCCACGTGCACGGGCTGCAGCGCCATGTCCGCCCGCTCCGAGTGCAGGGTAGTGCTGCGACTCGGGCACGCCGACGAGCGCCCCCGTCTCGTCGTAATTCCAGCCGTGGTACGGGCAGCGCAACCGGGCGTCGACACAAAAGGCGAGCCCGGTGCCGGCGTCACCGTCGACGAGCCGCGAGCCGCGGTGTCGGCAGACGTTGCGGTAGCCATGCAAATCGCCCGTCGCGGCCACGCAGCACCACCGCGGAACAGGCCGGCGCAATCGAACCTGATCGCCGTGCCGGGCGCTGGCAGGTCCGACACGTGACAGACAAATTGCCAGCTGCAATGGAAAACACTTTTGCGTTCGGCCAGTGCCGCCGCAGGATCGAGGTAGCTGGCGGCGGGAAGACCGAGCATGCGCGCTATCAGCGACCGCCCGCCGTCGTTACCGGCGCCTCCGGAGTGGCTTCGACCCTGACCGGCACGGGTCGCTCGCTGCCGTCCCAGGTCGATCCTTCGGGTATCGCGTTCTCGACCAGCAGCGCGCTGGCGAGGAAAGCCTCGTAACCCTGGCTGAAGGTCGATACCGGCACCGCAACGCCGCGCGCCTCGTTCACGACCTTTTCGACCAGTGTCCAGTCGATCATCACGGGATCCTGCTTGGCGCGCTGCGTCATCTTGTCCTGCAATTTCTTGTTGAAACGCTGCCCTTCCGCCGCCAGTTTCGCCTCGGGGTGTTCTTCGTGCGGCGGATAGGATTGCACGTAGAGTGCACCGTCCTGCGAACGGTAAACCAGCGGCTGGTTCACAACCGTGACCTTCGTGCCGATGGGAATGTCCTGGAACAGCGTGGCGATATCTTCAGGATAGAGCCGGATACAACCGTGGCTTGCGCGCATGCCGACACCGGCAGGCTTGTTGGTGCCATGCATCAGGTAGCTCGGCCAGGCGAGGTTCATCGCAAATGCGCCGAGCGGGTTGTCGGGCCCCGGAGGCACGCGCGCGGGCAGGATGTCGCCCTCGGCGGCGTGCTCCTTGCGCACCGACGCGGGCGGCGTCCAGAACGGATCCGTGCGTTTCGACACGATTTTCGTGGTACCCGTCGGCGTCGCCCAGCCGACCATGCCGACGCCGATCGGGTAGGTCATGACCTGCCGCGGCTCGTTCTTGGCGGCCTTCGGAAAGTAGTAAAGACGCAGTGCCGCGAGGTTCACGACGATGCCGTCGTGCGGCGCGTCAGGCAGCACGAACTGCGTCGGCAATACGATGCGCGCGCCCGGCGCCGGGTAGCCACGGGTCTACCCCTGGGTTTGCATTGACGACTTCGTCGTAACCGAGGTTGAAGCGGCGCGCGATATCCGAAAGCGTGTCTTCCTCGCGCGCGATCGTCGCCTGCAACGCGCCGACGACGCCGGTGGTCTTCGGATCGTAAAAAAACGTGTGGGTCGCCAAAGGCTCCGCATACTGCGGCGGCGGCGGTTCGGCAGGGACAGGCGGCGGCGCCTCGCTGCGGCATGAATACGCTGCATCCCGCGAGAGTCCCCAGTGCTACCAGCAGCAAGGTGCCGCCGCCCGCGGTTGGGAACGGTCGACGTCGCAATTCCGGCATCACACCCACCTCTGTTGCCCCAGGTCCGACCCGATGCCGGTCAAAGAACGGCCGGCCAGTTCGGTAATTCGTCCGCATCGTGGCCGCCCGGCAGCGGCGGATAATGTCGTGCCAGCAGGCGCCCGACCTCCTCCACGCCTGCAACGGCCCCGCGCTCATAATGCCCGGCGCGGAACGCAGTCTCCATGGCCTCGCACACGACTGACCATTCCGCCGCAGCCACATGGCCATTCAAGCCGCGATCGGCGACGATTTCCACGTCCCGATCGGCGAGCAGCACGTAGATCAGCACTCCATTGTTCGCTTCGGTGTCCCATACACCGAGAGCGGCAAACACCTCGAGCGCGCGTTGCCGGGGCTGCTTCCCGGCCCAGACTTCGCCCGGCTCCAGCGCAGCTTCGACGGCGAATCGTATCTCGCCGCCGTGAGTCCGTTCGCTCGCGGTAATCGCCCGCTCGATCGCCTCGAGCGTCTGGACCGGAAGTACGCGCTCGAGTTTGCGGCGCGTGGCGCCGAGATGACGGAATAAACGGCGCCACTCGACTGGCATCACCACCCGCCCGAGGCGCCGCCGCCCCCGAAGCCGCCACCGCCACCGCCGAAGCCGCCGCCCCCGAACCCGCCACCACCAATACTGCCGCCGAAGCCGCCCGGATAGCCCCACCCACTTCCGTGACGACGGCTGTACCAGCCGCTGCCGCCGCCGCGAGGCCCGCCGCCCAGGCCGCCGGCAAGCGAGAAAATGAACGCGACGATGCCAGCGACGACCGAGATGCCGAGCAGGCTGATCAGGAGCCACGTCAGGAAACCGACCACGCCGCCGGTCGCCAGCGCACCGCCGACGCGACCGAACATGCGCCGAAAAATAGAACCGCCCACCAGCGCGAAAATGAACAGGAACGGCAGCAACGTGAAGAGGCCCGGCACGTCCTGCGCGGGCGGACTCAGTTCCGGCGCGGGCAGCGGCTCGCCTTCGATCGCGCGCATGATGCGATCGACACCCGTACTGATGCCGCCGTAATAGTCGCCGCGCTTGAACTGCGGCACGATGTCCTGCTGGATGATGCGATTCGCCGTGGCATCCGGCAACGCGCCCTCGATGCCGTAACCGACCTCGATGCGCACGCGCCGATCGTTCAGCGCGACGACCAGGATCGCGCCATCGTCGATACGCTGGCGGCCCAGCCGCCACTGCTCGGCCACGCGAATCGAGTACTGCTCGATTTCTTCCGGCTGGGTCGTCGGCACGACCAGTATCGCGATCTGGCTGCCCTTGGTCTTTTCGAACGCACGGAGCTTGGCATCGAGCGCAGACACCTGGTCTGCCGTGAGCGTGCCGGTCAGGTCGGTGACGGGTGCCTTCAGTTCGGGAACCGCCACGGGTTCCTGTGCGTAGCCCGGTGCCACCGGCCCGCAGGCCACGATGACGAGCACGAGCAGCATCGCGCGCAAGCGATGCGGCAGTGCGGACCAGCGGTAGTGATGCATCACGGGCAGGACACCGCCCCGTCCGCGCACAGACACGGACGGGGCCGGGAGCAGCCTAATTGGTCGCCGGGGCTGAAGACTGCGTCGGCTCGGGAGCCGGCGTTGGCGCAGGCGCGGCCGTGCCGAAATCGACCGTCGGCGGCCGTGCGATCTGCGCTTCGTTCTCGACCGTGAAGTTCGGCTTCACGTCGTAACCGAATACCATCGCGGTCAGGTTGACGGGGAATTTCCGTATCGTCACGTTGTAGTCCTGCACGGAATCGATATACCGCTTGCGCGCCACGGTGATGCGGTTCTCGGTGCCCTCGAGCTGGGCCTGCAGGTCGCGGAAATTCTGGTCCGATTTCAAGTCCGGATAGCGCTCGACGACGACCATCAGCCGCGACAACGCACTGGACAATTCTCCCTGCGCCGCCTGGAATTGCTGCAACGATGCCGGATTCGCCGGATCGACGGCCACCTGCGTCTGGGTCGCCTTGGCGCGCGCCTGCGTAACGCCGATCAACACGTCCCGCTCCTGCGCCGCGAAACCCTTGACCGTGTTGACCAGGTTCGGGATCAGGTCGGCACGCCGCTGGTACTGGTTCACGACCTCGGACCAGGCGGATGTCACCTGCTCGTCCTGGGTCTGGATCGTGTTGTACCCGCAACCGGACAACACGAGCCCGGCAGCGACAAGCAACAACAGTTTTACGAAATGCATCGATCTTCTCCTTTTGGCCGGGCACGGTCGTGCCCAGGACCTTACCAAATCCGTACGCGCTGGTCGGGCGGCAAGTAAAGCTTATCGCCTTCCTTGACGTCGAACGCGTCGGCGAAAGCCGCCATGTTGCGCACGACGCCATTGGCACGATACTCGCCAGGGCTGTGCGGGTCCGTCAGCAGGCGCTTGCGCAACTCGTCGTCGCGGAACTTGCGCGCCCACACCTGCGCCCAGCCCAGGTAGAAGCGCTGTTCGCCGGTGAAGCCGTCGATCTCCGGTGCGGGCTTGCCGTCGAGCGCGATCAGGTAGGCCCTGTGTGCCACGGCCAGCCCGGAAAGATCGCCGATATTTTCGCCCAGCGTCAGCTCGCCGTTCACGTGCATGCCCGGCAACGGGCTGAAGGTCGAGTACTGCTGCACGAGCTTGCGCCGCCCGCGCGTTGAAACGCGCGTTATCGTCCGCCGTCCACCAGTCGCGCAATACGCCCCGGGCATCGAACTTGCGGCCCTGGTCGTCGAAGCCGTGGCTGATTTCGTGGCCGATCACGGCGCCGATTCCACCGTAATTGACCGCGTCGTCGGCCTTCATGTCGAAGAAAGGCGGCTGCAGGATCGCGGCCGGGAAAACGATCTCGTTGGCGAGTGGATTGTAGTAAGCATTGACGGTCTGCGGCGTCATGATCCATTCGGTCTTGTCGACGGGCTGGTCGATCTTGGCGAGTTCGCGCCGGACATTGACCATGCGCGCATTCATGACATTGCCGACCAGGTCGTCCGGCTTGAGTGCAAGACCCGGGATATTCCTTCCATTTGTCCGGATAGGCGATCTTCACGGTGAAATTGCGGATCTTTTCCAGCGCAGCCTGGCGCGTGTCCGTGCCCATCCAGTCGAGTTCGCCGATGCCGACCTCGAACGCCTTCAGCAGGTTGCCGACCAGCTCGTTCATGCGGCGTTTTGCCTCCGGCGGAAAATGACGGCTCACGTACTCCTTGCCGAGCAGGTCGCCGATCGTGTCCTCCATTTCGATCGAGCGCGCGCTTCCAGCGCGGCTTGAGCTGTGGCGTGCCGAGGAGTGTGTGCGAATAGAAGTCGAAGTCCTCCTGCACGAACGCCGCGCTTAGATACGGTGAATAATTTTCGATCAGGCGCAGCCGCAGGTGGTCCTTCCAGGTCGCGAGCGGCACGCTGCGCAGCGCCTTGCCGACGGCAGCGAAATAATCGGGTTGCGCCAGGACGACCTGCTTTGCCTCCTTCACGTCCATCGCGGCCAGCCAGCGCGACCAGTCGAGACCGGGCGTCTGTGCTGTCGCGGCCTGCACACTCAGCGGGTTATAGAGCTTCTCGAGGTCCCGCAACTGCACGGCCGACCAGGACGCCTTGGCCAGGCCGGTTTCGAATGCCATGAGTCGCCTGGCGGCCTGTGCAGCGTCCTTGCGTCCCGCGAGCGTCAGTACCTTGGCGATGTGCGCCTCGTACGCCGCGCGGATCTCCTTGAAACGCGACTCGTTCGAAAAATAGTAGTCGCGCTCGGGCAGTGCGAAGCCGCCCTGTGTCAACCAGACGGTATTGATGTCCCGGGTCCTTCGCATCCGCCATGACCTGTGCATCGATGAAATTGCTGGGGTGCTTGCGTCCGTCGAACGGTGCAACACCGCTCAGCAGCTGCACGCGCGCGAGATAATCGAGCAGCTCGCCGCGATCCTTGATCGCATCGATGCGCGCCAGTTCGGGCTCGAGTGGCGCGAGGCCCAGCTTTTCTGCCTGCGCTTCGTCCATGTAGCTGCGATAGAAATCGCCGATGAACTGCTGGTCGGTGCCGGGTGGCGCGCCGGCCGCTGCGTTTTCCTCGGCGATCGCCTTGACGTTCTTTTCGGAGAGGTCGCGCAACATCGTGAACGCGCCGTATTCGGACTTGTCGGCGGGAATCTCGGTGACCTTGAGCCAGCCGCCATTGGCGAACCGGTACAGGTCGTCCTGCGGCCGCACGGACCGATCGAAATTTTGCGGCAGCAGGCCCGATGCCAGCGTGGCGGCGGCAGGCGCCGCGGCCACGGGGGACGGCGATGGCTCAACGGGGGGTTCTGGGGCGCCCGCGCAAGCGGCGAGCAATGTGAAGACAAACGCGACCGGTAGCGACCATTGTCGGGGCATCGTGCACAACTCCGTCGAAAGTGGGTATGGCCTGTCCCCACGGACGGACCTTGACTGCACGATTATAGGGCGTCAGGCCCGACCGAGCCGTAGGTGAATCGGCCAGACGAGTCGAAGCGTGCCGTCGACGGGCCAATGCGTGGCCAATTGTGCGCGCCAGTTCCTGCAACGGATCGTGCTCCGGATGCGGCATCCCGAAACCGCAGCACGGCCGACCACGTAGCGACGTAACCGAGCACCTGCTCGAGCGTCCAAGTGTTGTGCAGTGAAAAAGTGGGAGTCGGTGCTTCGCGCCAGGGAAAAGGCAACGTCTGGTAACCCTCGTCGACATAGCGCCGCTCCGGCGGCCAGTACGGACCAATGACCTCGTAATAGAAGCGATCCATGACCGTGTCGACCGCCGGCGTGGCGCGGAATTTTTCGTACGTCCAGACCGCCACGACACCGTCCGGGGCCAGTGCGCGACGGCACTCTTCGTTGAAGCGCTCGAAGTCGAACCAGTGCACGGCCTGGGCGGCCGCGACCAGGGAGACACTGTGGTCATCGACCGGCAGCTTTTCCGCGACGGTGCAGACGTAACTCACGCGCGGATGCGGCTGCGCGCTCGCCAGCTGGCTCGCGCTGCCGTCCACCGCAATCACCTCGTCGAAATACTGCGCCAGCGCGACGGCAGCCTGGCCGTTGCCGGTTGCACAGTCGACGGCGAGGCGCCGGTCGGGCGCGCAGCTCGCGACGTACTCGATCAATTCAGGCGGGTAGGCCGGTCGATAGCGGCTGTAGCCGGCGGACAGACGCGAAAAATGATCCTTGAAACCGGGACCGGTCATCGTGCGTTGCATCGTGCACGGCGGTGCAACACCCCGCAACTGCTCTAGAATCTGCGGCGCGCGTTCGCCTGGCGGAATCATCGAGGTGCAGGGATTGGAAGTCGTCGACATCGCCCACGCGATCCAGCTCGCACTGGCGCCCGTGTTCCTGCTTTCGGGCATCGGCGTATTTCTCGGTGTACTGACCAGCCGCCTTGCGCGCGTCGTCGATCGTGCACGCACCATCGAACGTGAGCTGCGGCACGCGAGCGGCAACGAACCCGATGACGCCCGCGAGCAACTGCGCGTCATGGCCAGGCGCGCGCGCTTCATCAACTATGCGATCACGTTTGCGACGATCGGCGGGTTTTGCACGGCACTGGTGGTCGCGCTGCTGTTCGGCAGCACCTTCGTGCCGATGAATCTCGCGGTGTACGTCGCGGTACTGTTCGTCTTCTCGATGATCTCGCTGCTCGCGGCGTTCCTGAGTTTTCTGGTCGAGGTGCGCATTGCCGTTGCAGCCCTGCGCATCGGCGACATCTGATGGCGATGCGCCCGGCAGATCCGGTTTCGACCGCGAAGCGTGCAAAAAAAGGACCCCGGCTTTTGGGGCCGGGGTCGAAAGAGCGGACTTTGGTCGAAGGGAAGGAAAAAGTCCGCCAGGGGAACCGTCGAGGTCAGTGCAGGCGCGCCCATTGCAGGACTTTGACGTCCTGCGTCGTGCGCCCGAAGTTGCGCGCAATGATGCGTTCGGCTTCGTGCAGGCCACGGTCGGGCCGCGGCTGGCCATCGAGTTCCACGACGCCACGGAATTCCTCGAGCCCGCGCGGTGTCGGCTGCTCGACCAGGAAATGGGCGTAGAACTTGATGCTCATGGAGAGGCAAGTTACCGGCCCGGCGCCCCGCCGTTCCGTGATCGTGCGCACGAAAATCGCAGCCGCCGCGCGCTGCGCTGGACGGCATGACCCGATTCCGTAAAACCGAACCTCCTGGCTCGAAATATGCCACGCCCGAAGGCGCCCGGCACCTGCGCGAGGAGCTCGACCATCTCTGGAAAACCCTGCGGCCGCAGGTCACGCGCGCCGTGCAGGAGGCCGCGGCCCAGGGCGACCGTTCGGAAAATGCCGAGTACATCTACGGCAAGCGCCAATTGCGGGAAATCGACCGGCGTGTGCGCTTCCTGCGCAAGCGTCTCGAGGGCCTGGTGATCGTCGACCGCGCGCCGGACGACCCGACGCGCGTATTTTTCGGCGCGTGGGTCACGCTCGAGGACGAGCACGGCGTCGAGACCGAGTTCCGGATCGTCGGACCGGACGAGATCGACCCGGCGCGACGTTATGTCAGCATGGACTCGCCGCTGGCGCGGGCAATCATGGGCAAGCGGCGCGACGACGAAATCCGGATCGAGGTGCCGGGCGGCAGCAAAACTTACGTAATCGTCGCCGTGCGCTACGAACCGAACACGGAGTGAGTTGCCGGCGGCAGCCGGGTGTGGCGCACCCGGGGTTGCACTCGACCCGTTGCCGATATCCAATCGCTCCCTACCCTTGACGCCCGTCCACGGTGGCAAGCAGGCCGCACCCGGTTACTGGTTGGAGATCTCATGACTGCATGTCTTGCCTACGGCGCCGCCAGCGCCACCGCCGCACTCGCCCCGATGTCCATCGAACGACGTGCACTGCGTGCCGACGACGTCGCGATCGAGATTGCCTATTGCGGCATCTGCCATACCGACCTGCACCAGGTCCGTAACGATTGGAGCACCACGACGTATCCGTGCGTGCCGGGGCACGAGATCGTCGGTCACGTCACGGCCGTGGGCCCGGCAGTGACGAAGTTCGCGGTCGGGGATCCCGTCGGAGTCGGCTGTCTCGTCGACAGCTGCCAGGCCTGCGAGGCCTGCGCGGAAGGCGACGAACAGCAGTGCTTGCGGCGCTCCACGCCGACCTACAACGGCAAGGACCGCATCACCGGCGAACCCACGTTCGGCGGCTACTCGCAAAACATCGTCGTGCGCGACAAGTTCGTCGTGAAGGTGCCGGCCAATCTCGATCTCGCCAAAGCCGCGCCGCTGCTGTGCGCGGGCATCACGGCCTGGACGCCGCTGCGTCGCTGGAAAGTCGGCCCCGGCTCGAAAGTCGCTGTCGTCGGTCTGGGCGGGCTGGGTCACATGGGTGTCAAGCTTGCTGCCGCACTCGGCGCTGAAGTCACGATGATCACGACGTCCGCGAGCAAGGCCGCCGACGCGCGCGCGCTCGGCGCGCAGCACGTGCTCATTTCGACCGACCCTGCAGCGATGAAAGCAGCCGCGGGCAAGTTCGATCTGATCTATGACACGATCCCTCGCCGCCACGACATCAATCCGTACGTGATGCTGCTTGGACGCAAGGCGGTGCTGGTGATCGTCGGCGCGATCGACCTGATGGAGCCGTTCCATTCGGGACTGCTGGTGCGCAACGATCACGTGATCGCAGGCTCGATGATTGGCGGCATTCCTGCCACGCAGGAAATGCTCGACTTCTGCGGCGAGCACGACATCCTGCCGCTGTGCGAGATGATCCGGATGGACGAGGTCAACACCGCCTACGAGCGATTGCTCGCGAACGACGTCAAGTATCGCTTCGTGATCGACATGGGGTCACTGGCTCCGGCGTGACAGCCAGCAGGCTGTGCAGCATGCGAGCCAGCAACTGCACGGTGTCCGGCTCGACGAGGTAGCCGGGACGCTCGAGCGCGACGATCCGGATAACGGACTGCACGGTCTGCGTGAACAGGTAGAGCCGTTTCTCGCGCTGGTCGTCCGCCACCTCGTGCGGGAACCGCGCCGCAAGTTCCTGCGCGACGAAACCGTGCGCCGCCGGCTCCTTGCTGACAAGGTCGAGCCGCTGCAGTTCGCTGAAGTGCAGGCTGCGCGCCTCCATGTGCGGGTCGAGCTGCAGCAGCCGATGCCGGATCTGCAGCAGCTCACTGACCGCCAGTTCGATGCCGTCGAACAAGGTTGCGGTGTCAGGCATCTGCCGCAACCGATGCAGCAGCTCGCGATAACCGGCGTCGCGGCTGTCGGCAAGGATCGCGCCGACCAGCGCATCGATCCGCGGAAAGTATTCGTAGATGGAACTCGCCGCGACACCTGAATAATCCGACAGTCGCTGCAACGTCAGCGCGTCGCGGCCCTCCTTGGCGATGATCTCGCAGGCCGTTTCCTTCAGCGCTGCCACGCAGCGCAACTGAGCGTGACTGCCGTGGGCGCTTGCGTTCGCGAGGCGGGACGTCGATCCGGATCGACGCCGACTGCTCGGTGGGATGAACGGGAACCTTCGCCATACGCTTGCCGAACCTCGGGTGGCGATCGCCGGGACCGCAGGATAACGCAGGCCCGTGCGAAAGCCGGAGTGGCGCTCCGACCGCTGCGTCCGCGTGCTGTATTACGCTTTTTATTCAAAGGGTTGCGCGTACGTCGCCGCGCCGGATTTGCGGAGTGTTGCACGCCTCGGGGTGGACTAATCTTGGACGCGTCAGGGGAGTGATATCGATGACCACGTCTTTCGAAACCCGCACCGACATGCTGCTGAACAACTTGGCCGCGCCCGCCAACCAGCCGTTCGCCGGACTGCAGCGCTGCTTCGCGCAATTCCGCGACCAGGTCGGACTGTGAAGGCTCGATACGAACTGCTGTTGCGGGGCGGCCGGGTCATCGATCCCGGTCAAGGCCTCGATGGACGTTTCGACGTGGCGATCACGGGTGGCTGCATATCCACGGTTCAGCCGAACATCGCGGCAGACCTCGCTGATGAGTCGATCGACGTCCGCGGCAAGCTCGTTTTGCCCGGCATGATTGATCCACACGCACATGCTTTCCGGCACTTCAGCGGTGTGCTCGGTATGGATGCGGACTGGGTCGGCATTCAGTCCGGCGTAACTACGCTGATCGAGCAGGGCAGCGTGGGCGCCGGAACATTGCCGGCCTATTTGAAGTATGTCGTCCAGGCAAAAGCTAACCGGGTTTTCGTCTTCCTCGCGCCATATCTCGCAGGTGCGGCGGGTGGCTTCATCAAGGAGCATTTCACGCCAGACACTATCGACGTCGACTTGACGATGCGCGCTTTTGCGGATCATCCGCAGATTGTTCGCGGACTGAAATTCTGGGCGGAACAAATCCTCCTGCGAAAATACGGGTTGGAGTCGCTTGAGCGCACGGCACGTATAGCCAGGGCTGCGAACGTGCCGATTTATGTGCACATCGGCGAATTGTGGCGCGCATCCGACGAAGACCATCGTGCGGTTCCAGCCGAGTCAGTGCTCGAGTCGATCATGCCTTTGCTGCGACCCGGCGACATCTTCGCGCATCCATATACAAGTCAGGCGGGCGGTTATTTCGACCGGCAGGGCAAGGTTCGCCCCATCGTCAAAGAGGCGCTCGCCCGCGGCATGCATCTCGACCTCGGCTACGGTGCAGCAACTTCATTTCGACTGCTACGGGCAGGAATCGATCAGGGATTCGTGCCGGAGACCTTGGGCGCAGACATCCAGGCGACGAACACGATCGTGCCGGACCCTGCGATCAATCCGCGCAAGCTCGGGCGCTTTCGGGCGCAGCCGAGCGTTACTAACGGCATGAACCTTCTCATGGCCTGCGGACTCGCACTGGAGCAGGTAGTGCCGATGGCAACGTCGAACCCGGCTCGCATCTTCCTGCGCCTGCCGCACGACCTAGGTACGTTACGCCCCGGCGTGGTCGCAGACGTTTCAGTCCTGCATGACGAGCGCGGCCGCTGGCGCCTCTACGACAACCTCGGCGACCATGTCGACACGGAGCGTCTATTGCGGCCCGCATTTTGTCTGCGCGGTGGAATCCGCTACGACGCCGATTCGCCGTTGCTGCCCGTCGTCGAGTCTGTTGATGCCGCATGAACTGGTTATCCCGCTGCCAGCACTATTAACATTCATAGGAAGCAGATAATTCATGAAAAGGATAGGCGTCGGCATCGTTGGTCTGAGTGCCAAACGTGGTTGGGCCAGCATGTCCCATGTCGCGGCGCTGCGGCGCATTCCGGAATTCGAGCTACGAGGCTTGACGGCATCGAGCTCACAGTCAGCCAAGGAGGCTGGCGAGAAATACGGCGTCGCTTATACGTCGGACGATGCAGTCGCGCTCGCGGCTCGCCCGGAGATCGATCTCGTCGTAGTTGCGGTCAAGGTGCCCGAACATCGCGGGCCGGTGGAGGCCGCGCTGAACGCCGGGAAGATGGTGTACTGCGAGTGGCCGGTCGGTCGCGATCTCGCCGAAGCCGAGGCGCTTGCCGAACTCGCCCGGCGCAAGAACGCCCGTGCATTCGCCGGCCTGCAGGCGCGTTTCGCACCTGCGTTGCGCTACGTCCGCGACCTCGTCGTCGACGGCTACGTGGGCGACTTACTTTCGACCAGCGTCATCGCAACCCCCGGTCCATCCTGGAATGGCACGGTAGCGGCGTCGCAACGCTTCCAGGTTGATCGCACCAACGGCGCGACGATGCTATCCATTCCCTGCGGCCACACGCTCGACGCGTTGAGCTGGATCTTCGGCGAACTTGCGCACGTAAATGTAACGCTGGCCGTGCGACGCCCGGTTGCGCGGGTAACCGAGACCGGTGAGGAAATTCCGCAGACTGCGCATGACGCGATCTCGCTCAGTGGCGCATTCCCCTCCGGCGCGTTGGCGTCGGTGCACTTTAGAGCCGCGATGCCGCCCGCGACCGGGCTCCGGTGGGAGATCAACGGGACGCAGGGCACATTGCTCGTGACGGGCAACAACGGCCACCTGCAGTTCGGTCTCGTAAAGATCAGCGGCGCCACCGGTGCAGAAAAAGACTTGGTAGACCTGCCCGTGCCGGAGAAATATTCCAGTGCAGGTGCGCCAAACGATCTGTCAGTCGCAGTCGAGCACGCGTATCGCGGAATTCTCAGCGACGTGACGCGCGGAACGCACCTCGTGCCGACATTCGAGCACGCGCTGCAGCGGCACCGCATGCTCGATGCGATCGAGAACGCTCGCGCCTAGAATGATTTAGTGGAGAAATGTGCGCGGTGTGCAGCGCGCCCATTACCACTGGCGCAGAATTTCGTGCATTACGACATGGCGGTTAACCGTGTGCGGGCTCACCTCTGTCGGCCAGCGTCCTTTGCGGAGCGCTGACGCCCAGGTGTCGGAAGTAACGACCGCAGGATCGTCCAGTTCGTAGATCACGAGATACGACGGTTCGCCATCGCCGTTCACGGGAATGAACTGTGCACCGATATTCATTGCGGCGTCACGCTTGGCACAACGACATACGGACCGGACGCCAGGCACCTGCATGAGGTTCGGCACGTGTTCCGTTTCGTACACCTCGTTGAACAGTTGCTCCTTGTCCGGCGGGATGTCCATGCTGATCAACAGCAAGTACCTGGTTGCGTAGGGCATGGGTGGTCCGTGTCGAGCCGGGAATTCGGCCTGCTTGAGCGCGATCAGTACACAACCGCAATTGCGTAGGAAAAGTACACGTTTCACCTGAAACGTCAATTTCTTGCTGGGCAATCAGGCCAGACTCGAACATCGTGTTCGCGTGCTCGGATTGGCCGGCCACAACTGACCAGACCAGCCGCTGCAACTCGCGCAATTGGCCACTGCAGTCGCCATGAGCGGATCGACATTGCCCAGGCGCTGGCTCCTGCAGTGACTCGCCACGTCAGCTCATACAGTCGAACGTGTGGCCGGACCGCAACTACCCAGCCGCTGCGACGAGCTTCCGAAAGCCGGAGCCGGTCAGCCCCGAAAGCCGGAGTCGCCGCCCGACTTTGTATCCCGCTTTGATTTCATCTGTTATTCAGAGTTGCCTGGCGCCCGGTTTCCGGAGCGGCGCGAGCCTCGAACAGGACTACCCTCGAGGCTCGCGCAATGTCGCGCCCGGGGGAGTCTGCCGATGAATATGTCTTTGGATGCGCGCACGGATCTGCTGCTGAGTGATCCCGCAGGGCTGGCCAATCATTCGCTGTACGAATGGGAGCACATGTCGCGCACCGAGGTCGACGCGTTGCAGCTCGCCGGCCTGCAGCGCCGGTTCTCCGAACTGCGCGACCAGATCCCGGTGCTGAAGAAGCTCGCCGACGGCGACGACATCGAGCACATCGACGACGTCGAGGACGTGCTGCCGCTGCTGTTCGAGCACACCGTTTACAAGTCGTATCCGCCGGCGCTGCTCGAAGGCAATCGCTTCACACAGATCAATCGCTGGCTCGGGCGGCTCGTCCTGCCGGAGGTTGCCGAGGCGCTCGCCGTCGCCGACGTCGCCGGCTGCCAGGGACTCGACGATTACTTCGCGGCGATCGATCGGCAGGTGCCGGCGCTGCGACTCGGACACTCGTCCGGAACGTCGGGCACGATTTCGTTCCTGCCGCACAGTCATGTCGAAGCCGACAAGCACGCGCAGGTGCGCCGGCTGCACGTTTGGAACATGACGCGGCCCCGACACGCCACAACCCGAGCTGTACGTGGCGTATCCCTATTTCCGCTACGGCTACGCGTCCCAGTCGCGCTCGAACGATTCGACCGTCAAGCACCTGTTGCGCGGCGAAGAGTATTTTCACGCCGCGTATCCGGGTGTCCTGAGCTCCGACATGATTTACCTCGGTGCGCGTATTCGCGCGGCGCAGACGAAGGGCACGCTGGACCGGTTGCAGATCAGCCCTGCGATGCTCGCGCGCAAGCAGCAGCACGACCAGCTGCTCGCCGACATGCCGGCCCACCTCGAGCGTTTTTTCGAAAAGGTCGCGCAGGAACTCAATGGCAAACGCATCTTCGTCTGGGGCACCTGGAACCTGCTGCACAACATGGCGAAGGCCGGTCTTGCGCGCGGGCTCGAGGGTGTCTTCGCGCCAGAGTCGTACATCAACACGGGTGGCGGTGCCAAGGGGCTCGAGCAACCGGCTGGCTGGCAGGACGACCTGCTGCGCTTCACGGGCGCCAAACGGCTCTACGAGCTCTACGCGATGACCGAGATCCTGGCCGCGCACTTTCGCTGCGAGCACGGCAACTATCATCTCGGGCACACGGCGATTCCGTACCTGCTCGATCCGGAAACGAGCAAGCCCTTGCCGCGTGCCGGCCGGCAAACGGGGCGTGCGGCCTTTTACGATCTGGGCGCAAATGCACGCTGGGGCGGTTTCATCACCGGCGACGAAATCACGATCGAGTGGGACGAGCCTTGCGTCTGCGGCCGCACCAGCCGTTATGTGACCGGCGCGATTTCACGCTACAGCGAACAGCAAGGCGGCGACGACAAGATCACCTGTGCCGCCACGGAAGAGACCCATCGCGGTGCGATGGATTTCCTGAACACGATCGAGGCCTGAGCGCATGGAACACCCGATTGCACCGATGATCATCCGCGGCCGCGTCATCACCGACGACCTGGTGCTGATGGGCGGCCGCGGTGGCGACCTCTCGTTCCTCGCGCCGGATCCGCATCGTTACATCGGCCAGTTGCCGCTCGGCAACCCGACGCGCCTCGAGGATCTGTACCGGCTCACGTTCGACGACATCCTCGACTACGCCGGCGAATTGGCTCAAAAGCTCGACTTCAAGACCAACGCGCACATGCAGCGGGCCTGCGAGATCTCGTACCTGACGGCGCCATCGACACCCTCGATCGTCAAGGCAACGTACCTCGCCTTACCGCAAATGCTCGAGCGCAAGGCGATCATCGAGGCGACGGACACGACGGTCGGCATCAAGTACCTCGAAGGCTGGGTCAAGCAGAAGCTGATCGACGGCACGGAGCTGGAAATACGCTGCTTCGGTGCGCGCACGCTGCACATCGTCGCGGGCAACTCGCCCGGGCTGTCATTGCTGACGATCCTGCGCAACATGGTCATGCGCAGCGACGCCATCATCAAGGCGCCGTCCAACGATCCGTTCACGGCGCTCGCGATCGCGCAGACGATGATCGACATGGCGCCCGACCATCCGCTGACCAGGCACCTGAGTGTCGCGTACTGGAAAGGCGGCGACGAAGCCTTCGAGCAGCAGCTGTACCGGCCGGAGCACATCGAGAAGATCGTCGCGTGGGGCGGCTTCGCGTCGATGAAGCACGTGACGCGCTATATCCAGCCGGGGCTCGAGCTGGTGTCGCTCGATCCGAAGCGAAGTGCCAGCATCGTCGGCAAAGAGACATTCGCCTCCGATGCGGCGATGCGTGAAGCAGCGCTGCGTCTCGCGTGCGACATCGGCGGCGCGAACCAGAACGCCTGCGTGAATGCGCGCGTGGCCTATGTGCAGACGGGCACCGACGCGGACGGACTCGCCGCGGCGAACCGCTTCGGCCAGTACGTGTACGACGCGTTGCTGACGTTGCCGAACTCGATCAGCACGCCGGCGAAGCGATACGCCGCCTCGCTCGCCGCGGAAGTCGACGCGCTGCGCCTGGACGACGAGTGGTACCGCGTCATCGGCGGCGACGACGGCGAAGGGGCCGTCATCGTTTCGCAGCTGCCGGACCCGGTGTCGTTCGCGACGGCGCTCGGCGACCGCACGGCCAACCTGGTGCCGGTCGATTCGATCGACGAAGTGCTCGCGGCCGTCGATGCCTATACGCAAACCGTCGGCATCTACCCCGAAGCGCTCAAGGACTCGCTCAAGGACGTGCTGCCGCTCTATGGCGCGCAGCGCATCGTCTCGCTCGGTTACGCGCTCGCGATGAAGTGGGCGGCGCCGCAGGACGCGATCGAACCGCTGCGACGCATGGGCAAGTGGATTTCAAACCAGATCAACGAGCCCGCGGTGACGCCGGGGCCGTGGCAGCGCGCACCCGTGGAATGAAGCGGCGATCGGCGCATGACAACGCCGACGGTGCGCCAGCGGCCAACGCGGTTGGTTGCATCAGCCGCTGCCGGTTTCGTCCTTGCGCGGCAGGCCGTCTTCGCCGACGACGACCCACGGCACACGGTCTGCCCAGTACACGTGCGCCTGCGGCTGCAGTGTCGCCGCAACGCGCGGGTCGAGCGTTGCCAGCGTGACGTGCACTTCACCCGGCCAGCGCGTCGACTCGAAAAACAGGGGCGTGCCGCAACGGCCGCAGAAGCTACGCTGGGCCGCGGCCGAGGACGCATGGGTCCGCAACGCTTCGGGCGTACCGATGAACTCAAACTTCGAGCCGTCTGCCCCGGCCCACGTCACGAAAGCCGCACCCTGCGCACGCCGGCACATCGAGCAATGGCAGTGCGCGACCCAGAGTGGCGGCAGCGCGATGCGGTAGCGGATGGCGCCGCAGGAGCACGAACCTTCGCCCCAGCCTTCGGCCACGTGAGTCGACGCGACCGCAGCAACGGACTCCTTGCCGGCTCCCGCCATTATTCCAACCGGAGCCGGTGCGAGGTCACACCACGCGGATGTTCTTGAACTGCCACGGGTCGGTCTCGTCGAGGTCTTCGGGGAACAGCCGGTTGCGATCGACGAGCGGGTGCCATTCGCTGTATTCGCCGACGACCTGGCCGAGGTAAGGCCGGCAGATCTCGAGCACGCGCTTGTAGTCGATTTCGTCCGGTTCGACGATGCCGCTGTTCGGGTTCTCGATCGCCCAGATCAAGCCGGCCATGGCCGAGACAGTCACCTGCAGCGAGGTCGCACTGTTATGCGGCGCGAGCTCGCGGGCTTCCTGGATCGACAGTTGCGAGCCGTACCAGTAGGCATTCTTCTTGTGCCCGGCGAGCAGCACGCCGAGCTCGTCCATGCCCTTCACGATCTCTTCCATCATGATTCGCTTGCTGTCCTGCATGCGCCAGTTGTGGCCGGCGAGCTCATGCACGGAGAGCACCGCGTCGTTGCTCGGGTGATAGGCGTAGTGCACCGTCGGGCGATATACGACCTGCTCACCTTTCTTGACCGAGAGGTAGTCGGAGATCGAAATCGATTCGGCGTGCGTGATCAGGAAGCCGTGGAACGGACCCGGACAGCGGCGTCCACGTGCGCACGCGCGTCGCGGCGCCCGGCTGCATCAGGTAAATGGCGCTGCCGCGGCCGGACTCGTGCTGCTTGCCGTCGCGCGGCCAGTTCTTCTCGTGCGAGCCCCAGCCGAGTTCGGCCGGCTGGCAGCCCTCGCCGACGAAGCCGTCCACCGACCACGTGTTGACGAATTCGTTCGGCTCCTTCGGCCGGCTGGACGACCTGCGTGTCGCGCTCGGCGATGTGGATGACCTTGACGCCGAGCTTCTGCGCGAGCTGTGCCCATTCGGCGCGCGAGGCTGGCTCCGTCGACCTGAGACCCGTGTCGGCGGCGATGTTCAGCAGCGCCTGCTTGACGAGATGCGAGACGAGCCCGGGTTGGCGCCATGCGTGAGCACCGCCGTCGGCGCGCGCTGCTTGGTATCGCGCAACGCGAGGGCTTCCTCGCGCAAGCGCATAGTTGGTGCGGCGCGCCGGCGAGATGGTCGGGTCGGTGTAACCGCCCGGCCACGGCTCGATGCAGGTGTCGAGGTACAGCGCGCCCTTTTCCCAGCAGAGCTTGATCAAGGCGATCGATGAGACGTCCACGGAAAGGTTCAGCAGGAAGTCGCCGCGGCCGACGATCGGGTCGAGCACGGTCTTGTGGTTCTCGCGCGTGAGCGCGTGCTTCACGAACGTCACGCCGTACTCCTGTGCGACCTGCGCGCCGGCGTCGTCCGCCGTGACGATCGTGATCTGGTCCGGCTTGATGCCGACGTGACGCAGGATCAGGGGCAATACGCCCTGGCCGATGCTGCCGAAGCCCGACGAAGATCAGCCGACCGGGAAAGACGACGTGAACGGGATAGCTGGTCATGATTTGACTTCAGTGTGAATCCTGTCGACATGAGCGGAAAAAAGCCGAACTCGCAGTTTATCGTGATTCGGCCGGCGCGCCGGCATCCCGTGCGCGCGCGCCGGTCAGCCGCGGGCGGCCCGTCGCGCCAGTGCGGCGGATAGGTCCGGTCGTAGCCCGGCAACCGCTCGACACGCTTGATCCATCGGGCAATGGCCGGGATAGGTCACGTCCATCGGCAGGAAGCGGGACCGCAGTTCGCCCGCCTCGCGCTTCTCCATCGCGCGCAGCAACAGCATGATGCCGGAAATACGACGATGTCCGCCGCGGACGCCTGCTCGCCGACGAGCCAGTCCGACTTGCTCAGCCGGCCCTCGATGGTGCGCGCCTCTCCGGCGACCAGGTGCATGGCTCGCGTGACCTCCTCGCATGTTCTCGTCGAGCGTGTCGAGGAACACGGCCGATACGATCTGCGTCACGTGGCTCTCGGCGTAAGCCTGGTATTCGCAGATCACGCGCATGATCGTCGCCGCTTCCTCGGCCGTCGTGCCGAAGAGCGGTCGGCTCCGGATACTTGCGGTCGAGGTAGAGCAGGCAGGCGAGCGACTCGAAGACCACGAAATCGCCGTCCTTGAGCACCGGCACGCGCCCGCGCGGATTCATGCGCAGCATCTGCGGCGACTTGTGCTCCTGCTTCGAGAACTGCAGGACGTGCGATTCGTACGGCACGCCCTTGTACTCGAGTGCGAGCAGCACGCGCCACGGAGTAGGGACTGCCGCTGCCCCAGTAGAGCTCGATCGCCATGGATCCTCCGCACGCAGGCCCCTTGCGGGCGCGGCCTGCAGGGATTGTACTGAACGCCTGCGGAGGAATGTGACCATGCCATGGCAGACATTCGTCAGTGCAGAAACGTCGGCCGCGCGGCTCGGCGACCCCCGATTGCGCGTTTTCGATTGCCGTTATGAACTCGATGCAGCCCGGACGGCGGTCGCGAGGCCTACTGCCGCGGTCACCTGCCGGGCGCGATCCACGCCGACCTGCACCACGACCTCGCAGTGCCCGCGACGCCGCGCAGCGGCCGGCACCCATTGCCGGCGCCGGAAGGTTTCGCCGCGCGCCTGCGCGGCTGGGGCGTCAACGACGATTCGCTGGTGCTGGCCTACGACGACGCGAGCGGCATGTGGGCGGCGCGCTTCTGGTGGATGACGGCGAAATGGCTCGGCCACCCGCACGTCGCCGTGCTGGAAGGCGGCCTGCGCCGCTGGTGCGCGCTCGGACTGCCGGTCACGACGGATACTCGCGCCGCCACGCCCGGCGGGAAATTTCGACGGCCGAATCGCATGCGGCCGCCGTCGGTCGACGCGGACACGACCGCAGCCGCGGCTCTCGATCCCCGACAGGCGCGTGCTCGATGCGCGCGCGCCTGAGCGTTATCGCGGCGAGGTCGAGCCCATCGACCCTGTCGCGGGCCACGTCCCCGGCGCCCGCAACCAACCCTCGAGTGGCAGCGTCGACGCAGACGGCCGTTTCCTGCCCGTCGCCGAACTGCGCGGCGATGCTCGTCGCGACGCCTCGGATGGCGCTGCGCCCGCGGATACCATCGCGATGTGCGGCTCGGGCGTCACGGCCTGTCATCTGCTGCTGGCGATGGAGCGTCGCCGGCCTGCCCGGCGGACGCTGTATGCGGGCAGCTGGAGCGAATGGTCACGTGATCCGTCACGACCGGTCGCGAGGGGTTCCGCGCCATAACGGAGCCGAAGCGGTTCGCGCCGCTTTACGGGGCGGACTGCTTCTGCTATCGTCCGCGCCTCTTTTTTGCCGCATGCCATTCCCCGGAGCAGGACGTCAGTGGAAAACACAGCCCGCAAGTCGGCGTACTCCGGGCCCTGGAACGTCGAGGACTCGCTCGACCTCTATGGCGTGAACGCCTGGAGCAACGGTTATTTCGGCATCAATGGCGCGGGGCACGCCGTCGTGCGGCCGGACCAGACCGCGGAGCACCAGATCGACCTCTACGAAGTCGATCCACGGGCTCGCCGCGCGCGACCTGTCGACGCCGGTCGTCGTGCGTTTCTCGGACATCCTGCGCCACCGCCTGACGCGCCTCAGCGAGGCGTTCGCGACGGCGATCGCCGAGAACGACTATAAGAACCGCTACTGCGCGGTGTTCCCGATCAAGGTCAACCAGCAGCGGCTGGTGGTCGAAGAGATCTACGGTTACGGGCGCGAATTCGGCTTCGGGCTGGAGGTCGGCTCCAAGCCGGAGCTGCTCGCGGTGATGGCGCTGACCGAGGGCGAATCCGAACGGCTGATCGTCTGCAACGGATTCAAGGACGACAGCTACATCGAGGCGGTGATCCTCGCGGCCAAGCTCGGCCGCACGATCATCCCGGTGGTCGAGAATTTCAGCGAGCTGAGCCTGATCCTGAAGCACGCCGAGCAAGTACGGCGTACGCCCGCGCCTCGGCGTGCGCGTGAAGCTCGCGAGCGAAGGCGCCGGCCGCTGGCGCGAATCCGCGGGCGAGAAGAGCAAGTTCGGCCTCTTCGTCACCGAGATCCTCGAGCTGTTCCGCACGCTCAAGGAACAGGGCATGGAGGACTGCCTGCAGCTCGTGCACTGCCATCCGGGCAGCCAGCTGCAGGACATCCGCCGCGTCAAGGATGCGGTCACCGAACTCGCGCACGTCTATGCGGAACTCAAGCTGATGGGCGCCGGCCTGAAGTACATCGACGTCGGCGGCGGGCTCGGTGTCGATTACGACGGCAGCCGCACCAACTACGAATCATCGATGAACTACACGCTGGCCGAATACGCGAGCGACGTGGTGTATCGCATCGGCAGCGTCTGCAATGCGCGTGGCATCGAGCACCCGATCATCGTCAGTGAGTCCGGCCGCGCCATTGCGGCGCACCACAGCCTGCTGGTCTTCGACGTGCTCGGCAGCTCGCAGCTCGATCGCTTCAAGGTCGGCGACCAGGTCGAGCACGAGGTGCGCAACGGCGCGCGCGACGTGCCGCAGCCCGTCAAAGACCTGCTCGACGCCTACCGCTCGATCACCGACCGGCGGCTGGTCGAGTGCTATCACGACGCGTTGCAGGCGCGCGAGCAGGCACTGCAGATGTTCAGCGTCGGTTACCTCGGGCTCGAGGCGCGCTCGCTGGTCGAGCGGCTGTACTGGGCGACCTGCCTGCGAATCCGCGACATGTGCCGCAAGCTCTCGTTCGTTCCAGAGGAGCTCGAAGGCCTCGAGACGATGCTGAGCGACATCTATTTCTGCAACGTCTCGATCTTCCAGTCGTTGCCCGACAGCTGGGCGATCGACCAGTTGTTCCCGATCATGCCGATTCACCGGCTCGAGGAGCGGCCATCGCGCATCGCGGTGCTGGCCGACATCACCTGCGACTCCGACGGCAAGATCGACCATTTCGTGAGCTTGCGCGAATCGAAACGCGCGCTCGAGCTGCACGACCTGCGCGAGGGCGAGCCGTATTACATCGCGGTGTTCCTGGTCGGCGCCTACCAGGAGACGCTGGGTGACCTGCACAACCTCTTCGGCGACACGCACGTCGTGCACATCAAGCTGCACGACGAGGGCGGCTGGTGGATCGAGGAAACAGTCAAGGGCGATTCGGCCACGGAGGTGTTGCGTTACATGCAATACGACGTGGAGCGACTGGTGCCGCAGTTCGCGCGCGACTGTGAACGGGCCGTGCGCGAAGGACGCATTTCGCTGCCGGAGAGCCAGGCCATGCGTCGTTTCTACGAGGCCGAGCTCGGCGGCTATACCTACCTGGAACCCGGCTGAACGTATCGCCTGGTCACGAGTCGGTCAGGCGCAGGCAGCGTATGCTCATCCCGAGCCGATTGCGGGCATCGGCGACCTGTATCGGTTCACGTCATTTTTTTGCGCTGCATCAATGATTTAGGTTGCGCAGCGGTCATCTGCTGAGTACATTCGCAAGAGTCAGGAACCGACCATCAGCGCGAACGCGCGCCAGGCACCCCGGCATCCGTAAGAACAGTCCGAATAACAGCTGATTTTTCCCCGAGGCTTACTCCTCCTTCGATCCGCGGTGCCGAGCCAGTCATGACGATCCATCTTGCGGGGCTTGCCCCGTGTACCCGCCACGGAACGGCGTTGTCGCGCCCGGTTCCGCGATCGCTCGCGGCATCCGCCAGGCAGCAAAACCGCCCTGCCGGCTTGCATTCCGGGGATTGTGGTAGTATGCGCCGCGATCGTTGCCCGTACGTGTCTTGCAGGGTGCCCTCTGGCACCCGGTCTTATGAGCCGAAACGTCTTCGATCAGGTGACAGGAAACGTCGCCGGAGCGCTGGCTGGATAAGGCCGGCGATGCGATTTGACGCTCGGCTTCGAGAACCTCCTGTTTTTAGGGTGTTGATAGTGCCGGACAGGCCCCCTGGGTCTGGGCCCGGTTTGATTGTGTTAATTCTGAGGATGTTTGAATGACCAAGATCTACGTGGGCAACCTGCCTTTCACGGCCACCGAGGCCGATGTCAAGGAGCTCTTCGCTCAGCATGGCAATGTCGATTCCGTCGCCCTGCCGACAGACCGGGAAACCGGTCGTCCGCGCGGTTTCGGCTTCGTCGAAATGCCGCAGGCTGATGCCCAGCGCGCCATGCAGGCGCTGAACGGTTTCAACATGGGCGGTCGTCCGCTGCGCGTCAATGAAGCGCAGGATCGTCCCCGCACCGGCGGCGGTGGCGGCGGCGGTCCCCGTGGCGGCGGTGGTGGCCGTCCGGGTGGCGGCGGCGGCGGCTACGGCGGTGGTGGCGGCGGCGGCGGCGGCTACGGTGGTGGCGGCGGCGGCGGCCAGCGTCGCTGGTAAGACCTCTCGAGGCTGAGGCGTAAGTCGCAGCCTCCGGTCCGACCGGAACCAAGCCTGGGGAAGGGCCGAGGCCGCAATGCTGCGGCCTTTCTCCTTGATTTCTGCTTTGCGGGACGGTTCCCGCGCTCCTTCGTGCAGCGCGTGGCCTACCACATGTCGCGCAGACGGCTCGCCACGTCGATGCGTGGCCCTTCCTTTGCCGCTGATGCTGCCAGTCATGCCGGCATCGTCACGCTTGCGCGCTGATACGATCGAAATGCGCCAGCACAGGTTCGGTCAAGAACCGGCTGCGCGCACCGTGCACATAGCGGTCGCCCATTCCCCTTTGCTGGGTCACGTAGAAACGCACGGGCGCCATCAGCCTTAACTCGCTGCGCGCGCGCGTCATCGCGACGTACAGCAGCCGGCGTTCCTCTTCGATGCAGTTCCGGCCGTCCGGTCGAGAACTCGGAGGGAAAACTGCCGTCGGTGACGTTCAGCACGTGCACCGTCTCCCACTCCTGGCCTTTGGCCGAATGCACCGTCGACAGGATCAGGTAGTCCTCGTCGAGCAGCGGATCGCCGGCGAGATCGCCGCTTGCCTGTGGCGGGTCGAGTGTCAGCTCGGTGACGAATGATTCGCGACTCTCATGCTGCTGGCTCAACCGTTCGAGCTGGTCGAGATCGCCGCGTCGTGCCTGCGGCGCCTCGTACAATCGGTCGAGTTGCGGCTCGTACCATTCACGCACGCGCGCAACCTGCCCTTCCCAGGGCGCTGCGGCGTTGCCGATGGACGTCAGCATTGCAACCAGCGGTACCCAGAGTTCTCGCGTGCCGGCGGGAACCATGTGCACTGCCAACGCGTGCCATTGAAAGCCGGCGGCCTCGAACGCATCGCAAGCCCGCTGCGCATTGGCCGGACCCATGCCGGGCAGCAGCTGCAGCACCCGGAACGCGGCGATGCGATGACGCGGATTGCCGGCCCACCGCAGCACCGCCAGCAGGTCCTTGACGTGCGCGGACTCGAGGAACTTGAGACCGCCGTATTTGACGAACGGCACGTTGCGGCGCATCAGCTCCAGCTCGAGCACGTCGCTGTGGTCAGCGGCGCGAAACAACACGGCCTGGCGTCGCAACTCGATGCCGCGCTCGCGGGCCTCGAGCACGCGATCGACCACGAAGCTGGCCTGCGCCTGGTCGTCGAGCACGGTGACGTACTGTGGCCGTGCACCGGTGCCGCGCGCTGCACGCAGGTACTTGCGGTATTGCCGGCCACCTTCGTCCATGAGGACATTGGCCGCGTCGAGCACGACTTGCGTCGAGCGGTAATTGTCTTCGAGCGTCACGACCCGTGCCGGCGGGGTGAATTGCGCCGGAAAGCCGAGGATGTTCTCGATGGTCGCGGCGCGGAACGAGTAGATCGCCTGCGCATCGTCACCGACGACCGTCAGACCCGCGCCGTCTGGCTTCAGGCGCAGCAGGATGCCGGACTGCAGCGTATTGGTGTCCTGGTATTCGTCGACCAGCACGTGGTCGAACCGGCGCGCCGAGTTCGGCAGCCAGCGCCGCGTCCTGCATCATCACGTGCCAGTAAAGCAGCAGGTCGTCGTAGTCCAGCACCTGCTGTTCCAGCTTGGTCTCGACATAGCTGCGGCACAGCGCCGTCAGCTGGTCCTCCCACTCGAGGCACCACGGATACACCGTCTCGAGCGTGTGCCGCAGCGGCTGCTGCGTGTTGACGCGATGCGAATAGACCGCGAGGCAGGTGTCCTTGCGTGGAAAACGCTTTTCGGTCTTCGAGTAGCCCAGCCGATGACGCACGACGTCCATGAGGTCGGCCGCATCGCCACGGTCGAGCACGCTGAAACCCGGGATCGAGGCCAAGCCGATGCGCGTGCTCACGGATCAGCCGGTTGCGCGATCGCGTGGAAGGTGCCCGACCACGGCAGGCGCAGGTTGTCCGGCACCTGCGAATGGCTCGTGGCCTGCGCCGCCAGCGCCGCGGTCATGACACGCTGCGCGCGGCGCGTCATCTCGAGCGCCGCGCGACGCGTAAAGGTCAGCAGCAACATGCGCTCGGGCGGCACGCCCGCCAGCAACAGGTGCGCGACGCGATGCGCCAGCGTATTCGTCTTGCCGGTGCCCGCGCCGGCGACGACCAGCAGCGGCCCGGCCTGCACGCCACGGTCGTTCGTGATTGCGCCGTGCGTCACGGCGTCACGCTGGGCCGCGTTCAGCGTCGCGAAGGCGGAATTCAATGCAGTCATGGTGTGGCCGGCACTATAGGCACGGCCTGTATGGATATCCAGTCCTCGCCGCTGCCACGGCGTCGCCCTGTAACATGTGGCGGCGGTCAATCACAAGAACGAGGCCCTGCGCCCATGGCAGCCCCGCTGAGTTCAATCTGTCGACGTTCTGCTGCCCGGCATTGGCATGTCCTGGGCGCACCTTCGCGCGCGCATCTCCGGGCAGGCGTCCGGGATCGCGTCGATTCCTGATCGCTAACCTACACACCGCGGCGCGACGCGCCGCCGGGAGTCGTCATGTCTCGTCTCGCATCGTTTGTTTGCACTTTATTTGTCGTTGCCTGCCCAACCCCGGGTGCGGCCGCTCCACGCCGCCGCGGCCGGCGCGGACGCCGCGTACAGCAAGGTCGCGGGCGAGATCCTGGCCGATTTCTACAAGCGTAACCCGAGCTACGCGACGTACCTCGGCTTGCACGAATACGACCCGCAACTCGAGGATTATTCGAGTGCCGCGGTCACCGATCGAGCTGGCAGCCATCGCGAAGTTCAAGGCCGCGCTCGGAAGCCATCGATCCGGCCGGCCTGCAGCAGGTCAACCGTCATGACCGCGAAGTGCTGCTGGGTTACCTCGAGTCCAGCCGGCTGGACGCCGCGGAAGTCCGGGCCTGGGCGCGTGACCCGGACGTTTACAGCAGCGGCATCACGAGTTCGGCGTATGAGCTGGTCAAGCGCAACTTCGCGCCGGCTCCCGAGCGCCTGCGCAGCCTGATCTCGCGCGAAAAGGCGATGCCGGCCGCCCTTGCCGAAGCACGCCGCAACCTGACGGACGTGCCCCGTATCTACGTGGAAATCGCCATCGAGCAACTCGACGGCAACCAGGATTTTTTCCGGACGGCCGCGGTAGAAGCATTCGCAGACGTGAAGGACCGGGCCCTGCAGGCTGAATTCAAGCGCGTCAACTCGGCAGTCGTCGCTGCGCTGGGCGACTACAAGGCCTGGCTGCAGCGGGACCTGCTGCCCGCGCGCGCAGGGAAACTTCGCCTGGGGGCCCGACCTGTATCGGCGCAAGCTCGCTGCGACCGAGATGATCGACATGCCGCTCGAGGAATTGCTGCGCGTCGCGGAAGCCGACCTGCGACGCAACCAGACGGCGTTCGCAGCGACCGCCAAACTCGATCGATCCGTCAAGTCCGCCGATCGAGGTGCTCGAGGCATTGCAGACGGATCATCCGCCGCCGGCGAAGCTGCTCGAGACCACGCAAGCGGAGCTCGACGCACTCGGCCGGTTCATGACCGAGCACCACATCGTCACGATTCCGGCAGATGCTGCGCCTGCGCTGGTGCAGGAGACGCCGCCATTCATGCGCGCCACGACCTCGGCATCGATGGACACGCCGGGGCCCTTCGAGAAAACCCGCGCCCGCGGCTACTACAACATGACGCTGCCCGACCCGGCATGGCCGCCCGGCGCAGCAGGAAGAGTTCATGCGGCAGTGGTTTTATCCGCTGATCACGAATGTATCGGTGCACGAGGTCTGGCCGGGACACTACCTGCAGTTCCTGTACGCGAGCCGATATCCCTCCGACGTGCGCAAGGTGCTCTCTTCCAATGCCAACTCCGAGGGTTGGGCGCATTACTGCGAGCAGATGGTGCTCGATGAGGGATTCCATGACGGCGACCCGCGCTACCGGCTCGCCCAGTTGCAGGACGCGCTGCTGCGCGATGCGCGCTTCATCGTCGGCCTGAAGATGCATACCCAGGGCATGACGCTCGAGCAGGCCAGGACTTTTTCGCGCGAGAGGGCTACCAGCCGAAGGCTTTGACCGTGTCGGAGTCCAAGCGCGGGACGACGGACGCGCTCTATGGCTACTACACGATGGGCAAGCTGGCGATCCAGAAGCTGCGCGAGGATTACCGCCGCCAGCAGGGCGCGGCGTTCAGGTTGCAGGAGTTCCACGACCGCTTCATCGCGCTGGGTCCCTGCCGCTGCCCGCTCGTGCGCGAAGCGATGCTCGGCGAGCGCGGGCAGTTGTTCAGCGCAACAGCTTCATCAGTTTCGCCTTGAAGTCGCTGTAGGGGGGATACCGCACCGGCGCATCGAAGCGGAAGCTGCGCTTCATGACCGGTCGCATGTGACTGAACGTTTCGAAGCCGTACCAGCCCGTGTAGCGGCCCATGCCACTGTTGCCGATGCCACCGAACGGCAGTTCCGGCGACACCATGAAAATCACGGCGTCGTTGATGCAGACGCTGCCCGCGCTCAACCGGCCGAGCACCGCCTCTTCGAACGCCTTGCTCTTCGAAAAAAGATACAACGCCAGTGGTTTTGGCCGGTCCGCAACGAACTTGATGGCTTCCTGCATGTCGTTGACCGTGATGACCGGCAGCACGGGGCCGAAGATCTCTTCCTGCATCAGCGCCGAGCTGGCGGGCGGATCCAGCACGATCGTCGGTGCGACGTAACGCGTGGCCACGTCGACCTGGCCACCGGTATGGATTTTCTGGCCTTCGAGCAGCGTCGCGAACCTTGCCGTGTGGCGCTCGCTCGCGATGCGGCAGTAGTCGGGGCTCCGGCTCGGGTCGTCGCCGTAGAACTGCCGGATCTTGCCCGCGAGCACGTCGGCAAACTGCGTGGCGACGGCGCGGTGCACCAGCACGTGATCGGGCGCGACACAGGTCTGCCCAGCATTGATGAACTTGCCCCACGCGATGCGTGACGCGGCGACGTCGAGGTCCGCGCTCTCGTCGATCAGGCACGGGCTCTTGCCGCCGAGTTCCAGCGTCACGGGCGTAAGGTGTCTTGCTGCCGCCGTCATCACGATGCGCGCCACGCGCTCGTTGCCGGTGTAGAGGATATGGTCGTACGCGTGCTCGAGCAGTTCGGTGGTCTCGGGCACGCCGCCCTCGATCACGGCAAACGCGTCGTTGTCGAGGTAGCGCGGCAGGATCCGGGCGATCGCGGCGGAAGTGTGACTCGTGATCTCGGAGGGCTTCATCACCGCGCAGTTGCCGGCGGCGACAGCTCCGACGAGTGGCGCCATGACCATCGACAGCGGGTAGTTCCACGGCGCGATGATCAGCACGACGCCTTTCGGCTCGGGCTGTATGTAACTTCGACCCGGCAACGCCATCAACGGCGTGCCGACGCGCTTCGGCTTCATCCAGCGCGCAAGGTGCTTGCGTGCATACTTCGCCTCGCCGCCGACGAAACTCGTTTCGGTCAGGACTGTCTCGAACAGGCACTTGCTCAGGTCGGCCTTGAGCGCCTCGCCGAAATCGGCCTCGTGCTCGCGCATCATGCGTTCGATCCCGCCGAGCTGCTGCACGCGCCATGCAAGCGACCGGGTCCTGCCGCTCTCGAACGTCTGCCGCAGGCGCTTTATGGCGTTCGGAATCGAAACCGTCGCGCTCGGGATCGATGGAATCGAGCCCCGCACAGAAGCAGAAACGTCCGGGATAGAAGCAGTAGTGTTCATGTCGGGCTCCAGCCGGTCTCGACCGGCGCTCTGGTGATTTTACGCTACTACAGCCCGACCGCAGTGGCGGGACGCAGCAAGCCCTGGGCACATCACTCGCGCTGGCCTCGCCGGGGTGCCACTGGCGACACGCTATGATGGGCACGCAGAAATGAATTGCGGAGTGCGCATGAACGATCGGGTTCGCAACGTCTTCAAGGGCAAGGTGCTGCAACTCAACCTCGAGCGCGTCACGCTGCCGAACGGACAGACCACCGAACTCGAGATCGCACATCACCCCGGCGGCGCGGTCATCGTCGCACTCGACTCGGAAAATCGCGTCTGCCTGTTGCGGCAGTACCGCCACGCGACGGGCGGCTGGATTACCGAATTGCCCGCCGGCAAGCTGGACGACAATGAAGACCCGCTCCTCTGCGCCCAGCGCGAACTGGCCGAAGAAGCAGGAGTCACTGCGCGGCGCTGGGACAAGCTGGGCGATTTTTACAGTTCGCCGGGCGTCCTGACCGAGGTCATCCACGTCTACCTGGCGCGCGACCTTGCCGCGGGTGACCTGAGCCCCGAAGCACACGAAGTGCTGCACGCCAGCTGGGTGCCGGTGGACGAAGCCGTGGAACTCGCAACCTCCGGTCGCCTGCGGGACGCGAAGAGCATCGTCGGGCTGGTCTGGGCCGCGTCGCGGCTCGCCTCGGACCCCGTCTAGCAAAAGCCCAGCCGCCGCAGACCGTGATTCAGTTCACGCCCGCGGCTGGCGCGATTTCGCTACCATTTAACCGAACGCCCGCTCGGGTCGCAGAACGTCACGGGGCTATAGAGAATGGCAATGAGCGACAAACCTGCAAAATCGCCCGGCAAGAAGCCCGCTGGGGCGCCGCCGGAAGATCCAGCCTCGAAAGATGCCGAACCCGGCCGCCTCGAGGTGGACGATCGCGGCAACGTCACCTGGCAGTGGACCGATGGCGGGTTGCTCGCCGACGATACGCTCGGCGCAGCCCAGCGCATGCAGGCACTGGTCGATCCGCGCCTCGACGTGCTCGATGACGCCGATCCGCTCAGTCCGCTGACGGTCAATACCAAGGGCTTGAAGTCCGGTTACAACCCGTACAACAGCGGCGCGCTCGGCAAGCAATCCTGGAAAAAGAAGAAAAACCTGCGCGAGCTGTCGAAGTGGATCGAGCTGCGCAAGAAAGTCGGCGACAAGAACGAGCCCGACGAAGAAAAATAGCGCCGCGCGCGCTCAGCTCCATTCGGCGGCATGACGCAGCTTGGCGTGCCGGCCGAGCCTGTAGAACGACCGCAGCTCCGTCATCAAGGCATCGGGCCGCGCCTGCCGGCGCCGCAGGAAGCGTTCTTCCAGCCGCTGGCAGAAGCGGGCCGCATACCGGTGGGCTTCCGTGTAGCGCGAACGCTCCGCCGCATCGAGGTGCGGTAACAACTGCAGCCGCTCGAACAGCCGACCGAAGAGTTCGCCGGGAAAACGACCTGCGCGCTGGGCCAGCAACAGGCTCAGTGCGCTGGCGTACTTGTCGACCTCGGCCTGCAACTCCAGCTCCAGCAGCGACACGTTCCGGGCGCAGCCGGCGCTCCAGGTGACGTAGTGGAAATGGCTGACCCCTTCGAGCGCCGTGCAGTAATCCGCAAGGTTGCCCTCGTCGAGCGCGCGCATCGGGCAATGCGCGGTCAATCGCTCGAGAACGTTGCCGTCCACGTACAGGCCAAGCGCGACGCCATCGTCGGTTTCGGCAATCAGCAACTGCTCGTCCGTGGGCGGTGACGACGCCGCGTCCTGCAAGGCGGCCGCCTGTGCGGGGTCGGTGATCAGATAATCGTGCACGTCGTGCGCTACCGGAGCGTCGTAGAGGCCCGTCAGCAGCATTTGCAGGTCACGCAGGTGCGCCATGCGCGGTTCCGTTTTCAGCTCAGTACGCGGCCTGAGGAGACGACCGTTGGCTCGACGCCGAGGCTGCGCAGGATGCCGTGGGCTCGCGGGCTGCCGGTCTTGAGCCAGATCTCATACTGTCGCAGCACGTCGCGGTGATCGTGGTGGTGGGCCATTTCGCTGACCTCGTTCAACGCGTCGACGAGGCGCTGGAACTTGTGCGCCAGTTCCGCAAACACCACGCCCAGCGCGCGGCCGCGGGCGCTCGTACGACAGGTTTCGGCCAGCGTGCCATAAGCGCGGCCACCCATCGCGATGTGGTAATCGATGTCGACCAGCTTGCGCTCGAAACTCTGCGCGAAGAAACCTGCCATGAAGAGCGAGACATCGCCGAGGCGCTGCAGGATGCGCGAGCGTTGCTCGGGACTCGACGCCTGCGCAGCATCGGCCAGCATCAGTGCCAGCGGCAGGAGTCGCGGACCTTGGGGCGTGGCCTCGTAAAGCGCCTCGGAACGCGAGAACATGGTGAGCATGTTCACGACGTAGTGCTCGGTATGGTCTTCCACACCGGCGTGCTGCTTGCTGAGGGCGGCACGCAGGGAATCGCGGAAAAACTCCGTGAGACCGCGCACGTCGATCGCGGCATTCGCAGTTGCTTTGCTCATTCGCTCATTGCCTCCGATTAACACTTGGCAGTCGATGCGATCGTCTGCTAACGGTGAGGATCGATGTAATGTCGGCAAGCCTCGTTGAAAATATCGACATCGAGCCGGCGGAATCAAGGGCGCGGCGCACGTTTCCGGGAACGGAACGGGCCGTTCCGCCGGTAGTGAGATCTGACAGGAACGCAGCCAATGCAGGTCTACGGCATCGTCGGACGTAAGAACTCCGGCAAGACTCACCTGATCGTGCGACTCGTGCGGGCCGCAGCGGCGCGTGGATGGCGGGTCGCTACGATCAAGCACGCGCATCACTCGTTCGACATCGACCAGCCCGGCAAGGACAGTTATGAGCATCGCGCCGCCGGCGCGGTAGAGGTCCTGGTTGCGTCGGCACAGCGCTGGGCGCTGGTGCACGAGCATCGCGGCGCCGCCGAACCAACGCTCGACGAACTGCTGGGTCATCTCTCGCCCTGCGACCTGGTCCTGGTGGAGGGTTTCAAGTCGGGCACGCATCCCAAGCTCGAGGTCTACCGGATTGCGTGCGGCCAGACACCGTTGGCCCTGGTCGATCCCACCATCGAAGTGCAGGCGATTGATCATGAGACCGCCGCGACAGCGACCGGTTCGGTCCCGCGGTTGCCGCTCGACGATACGGCAGCCGTGCTCGAGTTCATCCTCGAGCGGACTGGCATCAGCGCGGCGGGTCGAGCGCCTCTGGAAGACTCGCGAGAGTGCTGATGACGAGGTCCGGCGGCGCCGTCTCGAGAGGCCAGCGCAGGCCGTCACGGTTCAACCAGACCGGTTGAACGCCGGCCGCGCGCGCGCCTTCGACATCGGCCACCGGGTCGTCGCCGACGTGCGCGACCATCCCGGCACGCAAGCCCGAGCGTTGCAGCAGCATCTCGAAGATGCGCGGGTCCGGTTTCAGCATGCCGGCTTCGCGTGCGCTCAGGTTCGTCTCGAAATAATCGTCGAGGCCGATCACGCGCAGGTCGGCGTTGCCATTGCTGATCGCAAACAGGCGGTGCGTGCGCGCAAGGCGGTCGAGCGCCGGGCGCACGTCGTCGTAGAGCGCCACTTCGTTACGCGCGCGGAAGAATACTTCGAATGCTTCCTCGGCCATCGACAGCGCATAGTCGCACTCCGTGGCATGGCGCCGCAGCGACTCGAGCCGCAGCCACGTAAAATCGTGTCCCATCGCCGGATGCTCCCCCGCGATCCGCATGCGGAACGCCCGCATTGACTCCACGTCGTGACGCTCGACGACACGGGGATAGCGCTCGCGCAGGAAACCGAGCAGGGCCTGCTCCGCGCGCACGATCACCGGTCCGACGTCCCAGAGCGTGTTGTCGAGATCGAAGATGATGGCCTGGACCGAGTCCATCGCGTTACCGTAGCATGCATCAGCGGGGAGCCGGCGAGTCTACATGAGGAACTACCAGACGAAATTCGGGCAGCGCATGGCGCGCTCGACGGGCGCACTCGAACTGATGGCCGACCTTGGCATTGCAACTGCCGATGGAAGCGCCGTGCTGCACATGCTCGGCGGCGGCAATCCGGCGCGCATTCCGGCCGTCGAGAGTGTCTACCGGCAGCGCCTGGCGGAGATCGCGGCCGACGCCGCGCAGTTCGGCCGGTTCGCCGCGAGTTATCCGGACCCCGCCGGCGACCTGCTTTTTCGCGGGACGATTGCCGAGTTCCTCGGCTGCGAATACGGCTGGCAACTCACCGCCCGCAACATTGGCCTGACTGCGGGCAGCCAGACGGCGTTTTTCTTCCTGTTCAACCTGTTCGCCGGCGAAGCGTCGGCTCGCGAGCCGTTGCGCATACTGCTGCCGCTCGCACCGGAATACATCGGCTATGCCGACCTCGGCCTCACGGACGCGCTCGTTGCTCGCGCAACCGGCCACCATCGAGGAACTTCCGGGCGGCTTCTTCAAGTACCACGTCGACTTCGAGCGTCTTGCCGTGCCGCCGGACGTCGGCGCCATCTGCGTCTCGCGACCGACCAATCCGTCGGGCAACGTGTTGACCATGGCGGAACTGGAGCGGCTCGACCTGCTGGCTCGCTCGCGCGACGTACCTCTGATCATCGACGCGGCTTATGGTGCGCCGTTCCCGGGAATCCAATACGCAAACCCGGGCCTGCTGTGGAACGCGAATGTCGTGCTGTGTCTCAGTCTTTCCAAGCTCGGGCTGCCGGCCATGCGCACCGGCATCATCGTCGCGGACGAAGCGGTGATCGATGCACTGACGGCGTTCAATGCGACGACGGCGCTGGCGCCCGGAGCCAGCGGCGCGGTGCTCGTCGAACCGTTGCTGCGCGACGGGCGACTGCTGCAGCTCTGCAACGACGTCATTCGCCCGCATTACGAGCAGCGGCGCGACGAAGCGATCGACTGGTTGCGGACGGCCTGCGACGACCTGCCGCTGCGTATCCACCAGCCCGAAGGTGCGTTCTTTCTCTGGCTCTGGTTTCCGGGTCTGCCCATCACGAGTGTCGAACTCTATCGACGCCTGAAGGCGCGCGGCGTGCTGGTGCTGTCGGGTCACCATTTTTTTCCAGGGCTGGACCAGCTCGAGTCGCATGCGCAAGAATGCCTGCGCGTCAATTATTCCCAGCCAGCGGCGAACGTTCGCGCAGGCATCGATGCCATCGCACAGGAAGTGCGACGCGCGTTCGCAGCGTAACCAACGCCCGAGCTGACCTACGGCGAGGGTCTCGTCACCGGCCAGCGATCAGACGCGGCCTCGCTCCGCCAGGAACGGCGCCAGCACATTGGCCGTGTGCGACCCCTTGCGCACCTTCGCCACCGTCTCTGGCGAGCCTTTCGCGACGATCCTGCCGCCACCCGAGCCGCCCTCCGGGCCCAGGTCGATCAGCCAGTCGGCTTCGGCGATGACGTCGAGATTGTGCTCGATCACGACGACCGTATTGCCGGCATCCACGAGGCGATGCAGCACGCGGATCAGCTTCTCGACGTCCGCCATGTGCAGTCCGACCGTGGGTTCGTCGAGCACGTAAAGGGTGTGCTTCGCCGCAGGCGGCGCTACGGCCACCGGCCGCTTGGCGTCGCGCTTGCAGAGGCAGCCGCAGCTGCACCGGCCGCAGCCGCGCCAGCTCGGTGACGAGCTTGATGCGCTGGGCTTCGCCACCAGACAGCGTCGGGCTCGGCTGCCCGAGCGTCAGGTAACCGAGCCCCACGTCCTGCAGCAGCGTCAGTGCGTGGTGGATCTTTCGGTGCGCGGCGAAGAATTCCGCCGCCTCGTCCACGCTCATGGCCAGCACCTCGCCGACGTTGCGGCCGCGATGCGTGATAGTCAGCGTCTCCGCGTTGAAGCGCCTGCCGCCGCAGGTGTCGCAGAGCACCTTCACGTCCGGCAGGAAGCTCATCTCGATCGTCTGTACGCCCTGCCCTTCGCAGCTTTCGCAGCGACCGCCCGACGTGTTGAACGAAAAGCGACTGGCGGTGTAGCCGCGCACGCGCGCATCCGTCGCGCCGGCGAACACCTTGCGGATCTCGTCCCAGAAACCGACATAGGTGGCGGGGCACGAACGCGGCGTCTTGCCGATCGGTGTCTGGTCTACCTCGAGCACGCGGGCGAGCGACTCCCAGCCTTCGATGCTGGTGCAGCCGATGCTGGGTGCGGGTCGCCGGCCACCGCGCGGCTGTGCAAGACGTGCGCAGAGATTCGCATACAGCACGTCGCGCGCGAGCGTCGACTTGCCCGACCCGGACACGCCCGTGACGACCGTGAGCCGGCCGAAGGGTATGCGCGCGTTGACCTTGCGCAGGTTGTGCAGCGTCGCGCCCTTGATCTCGAGCGCTGGTTCCTGCGCCGACACCGGGCGTCGCGGCGCCAGCGGGTGGCGCAGGGGGTTTGCGAGGAACCGCCCGGTGATGGATTCCGGCGCGGCGATCAGGTCATCGAGGCGACCGGCGCCGACGACGCGGCCACCACGCGTGCCTGCGCCGGGGCCAAGGTCGATAACGTGATCGGCGCGACGAATCGTGTCCTCGTCGTGCTCGACGACCAGCAGCGTGTTGCCCTTGCGCGCGAGCCGGTCGAGGGCATCCAGCAGCACGGCGTTATCGCGCGGATGCAGGCCGATCGTCGGCTCGTCGAGCACGTAACACACGCCACGCAGGTTCGAGCCGAGTTGCGACGCGAGCCGGATGCGCTGGGCTTCGCCGCCGGACAGCGTAGGTGCGGCCCGGTCGAGCGAGATGTAACCCAGGCCCACGTCGCGCAGGAACGCAAGCCGCGAGCGGATCTCTGCATTCAGGTCGCGCGCAATCCCGGCTTCCCGACCCTGCAGCTTCAGCCCCGCGAAGAACTCGAACGCGGCGTCGACCGGCAAGCCCGTGAGTTCCGCGATGGAACGCCCGCGGAACATCACGTTCAGCGCGACCGGGTTGAGACGCTGCCCTGCGCATTTCGGGCACGCACTGGCCTCGCCGTCGAACCACTCGTTCCACCAGATCTCTTCCCCGGACTGTTCCGCATCGAAGCCCTTGATGCGTACGCCGGTGCCGAAGCACGTCTCGCACCAGCCGTGCTTCGAGTTGTACGAGAAGAGCCGCGGGTCGGGCTCGGCGAAACTGCGGCCGCAAGAAGCACACGCGCGACGCGTCGAGAACACGCGCACCTTGCCGCGATCGATGACGTGCGCGACACCCTTGCCGAAATCGAGCGCGCGTTGCAGCGCGTCGCGCAGGCTGCGCTCGTTCTTCGCCGTCACCTGGACGACGCCGGTAGGCAGCTCGATCGTATGCTCCTTGAAGCGATCGAGACGCGGCCAGCGCTCGGTCGGACATGCGAGCGCCATCGACGCGCAGTTCCGCGTAGCCCTTGCCGAGCGCCCATTTCGCGAGGTCCGTGTAGTAGCCCTTGCGCGAAACGATCAGCGGCGCGAGCAATTCGATCGTTCGACCACGGCACTCGCGCAGCAGGCGCGCGGCGATCGCGTCGGCCGTCTGCGGCTCGATCGCCGTGGCGCAATCGGGACAATGCTGCACGCCGAGCTTGACGTAGAGCAGTCGCAGGAAGTGATGAACTTCGGTCAGCGTGCCGACGGTGCTCTTGCGGCCACCGCGGCTCGTGCGCTGCTCGATCGCGACCGTCGGCGGGATGCCGTAGATCGCGTCGACGTCGGGCCGCGCCGACGGCTGCACGAACTGTCGGGCATAAGCATTCAGCGATTCGAGATAGCGGCGCTGACCCTCGGCGAAGACGATGTCGAACGCCAGCGTCGATTTGCCGGAACCCGAAACGCCGGTAATCACCGTCATGCCGTCGCGCGGAATCGAGACGTCGATGTCGCGCAGGTTGTGTTCGCGTGCCCTGTGCACGACGATCGCGTCCCGCCCGCGGTCGGCGACGCGCAACGGCACCGGCTGGATCGCGGCCGGCAGCGCTGCGCGACCGTCCGCCAAGCACGCGTTGCCGCTCCTGCTCGTACTCGACGAGCGCACGACCGGTATGCGAGGCCGCGCAAGCCATGATGTCCTGCGGCGTGCCGGCGGCCAGCAGCTCCCCGCCGGCATCGCCGCCCTCGGGACCGAGGTCGAGGATCCAGTCGGCCGCGCGAATCACGTCGAGGTTGTGCTCGATCACGACCAGTGAATGACCGGCATCGAGCAGCCGCTTGAACGCGCCGAGCAACTTCGCGACGTCGTCGAAATGCAGCCCGGTGGTCGGCTCGTCGAACAGGAACAGTGACCGGCCGGCGCTACGGGTTGTCGACGCCGACGACCAGGTGCCCGGCGAGCTTGAGTCGCTGCGCTTCGCCGCCCGACAGCGTCGGCACGGGTTGCCCGAGCCGCAGGTAGTCGAGACCGACGGCGACGAGCGGCTCGAGGCACGCCAGCACGTCGCGTCGCCCGCGAAAAATGCGGCCGCCTCGGACACCGTCATGTCGAGCACGTCGGCGATGCTGCGGGCCGGCCCGTCGCCGCGCATCATTTTCACGTCGAGGATTTCGGGCCGGTAGCGGCGTCCATCGCAGTCCGGGCAGCGCAGGTAGACGTCCGACAGGAACTGCATCTCGACGTGTTCGAAGCCGTTGCCGCCGCAGGTCGGGCAGCGGCCGTTGCCGGAATTGAAACTGAACGTGCCCACGGTGTAGCCGCGCTCGAGCGACGACTGGCTTCGCCCGCGAAACGCTTGCGGATCGCGTCGAACGCGCCGACGTAACTCGCCGGGATTCGAACGCGTCGTGCGGCCGATCTGCGTCTGGTCGACCATGACGACTTCGTCGACGTGCTCGGCGCCGAGCAGCGCCGCGTGCGCGCCGGGAGTTTCCGTCGGCTTGCCCTTCGCACGCAGCAGCGCGGCGTACAGCACGTCCTGCATCAGCGTCGACTTGCCGGAACCCGAAACGCCCGTCACGCAGACCAGCCGGCGCAGCGGCACCGCGACGTCGATGTCCTTGAGGTTGTGCTCGGTCGCACCCCTGCACCACGAGCTGCGGCGCACCGGGCTCGGGCGGCCCGCGCCTGCCGCAGCGGTGACGGCATCGCGGCGGCCGGAGAGGTATTGCGCCGTGAGCGTATCGGCGCGCGCGGCAAGCTCGCCGGGCGTGCCTTCGAAGACGATCTGCCCGCCGTGCTCGCCGGGACCCGGACCGAGGTCGAGCATGCGATCCGCGGTCAGCATGATCTGCGGGTCGTGCTCGACGACGAGCAGCGAGTTGCCGTTGTCGCGCAGCCGATGCATGACCTCGATCACGCGCCGCATGTCGCGCGGATGCAGACCGACCGACGGCTCGTCGAGCACGAACAGCGTATTGACCAGCGAGGTGCCGAGCGCCGTCGTCAGGTTGATGCGCTGGACCTCGCCGCCCGAGAGCGTGCGCGACTGGCGGTCGAGCGTCAGGTAGCCGAGGCCGACGCGCACGAGGAAGTCGAGCCGCGAGCGCACCTCGCCGAGCAGCATGTCGGCCGCTTCGTCGAGCGGCGCCGGCAAGCGCGAGCGCCGCGAAGAAATCCCGGCATCGATCGATGCGGCAGCAGCAGTCACGTCGTGGATGTTGAGGCCTGGCTTGCCACCGACGCGGTCGCGCCGAGACGCCAGAACAGCGCCTCGGCCTTGAGCCGCGCGCCGTTGCACTCGGGGCATGGCGTGTAGCTGCGGTACTTCGAGAGCAGCACGCGCACGTGCATCTTGTAGCTCCTGCTCTCGAGCCACTTGAAAAAGCGCCGCACGCCGTACCAGGTCTTCTTTCCCAGCGGCCCTTCGCCCTCGATGACCCAGCGCTGCTGCTCGGCCGTGAGGTCGCGCCATGGCACGTCGACGGGCATGCCGCGCTTGCGCGCGTACTTGAGCAGGTCGTCCTGGCACTCGCGGTTGGACTCGGTCTGCCAGGGCCGGACCGCGCCGTCCGCGCAGCGTCTTGCCGCTGTCGGGGATCACGAGCCCGTAGTCGATGCCGATCACGCGACCGAAGCCGCGACAGGTCTCGCACGCGCCGAGCGGCGAGTTGAACGAGAACAGGCTCGGCGTCGGCTCGCGGTAGTGGATGTCGCAGTCGGCGCAGTGCAGGTCCGTCGAGAACCGCCACGGCGACGACCGGCACGCCGTGGCCGTCACCGCGGCGTGGCGCATGCCGGGCTCGCCGACTGCACGCTCACGCGGCCCGCGCCCGACGCGCAGCGCCGACTTCGAGCGCATCGATGACGCGCGAGCGATCCGCGCCGCCCAGCCGAAAGCGGTCCTGCACGACCTCCAGCTGCCCGGCGCTGCGCGCATGGACGCGGCGTGTAGCCCTGCTGCTCGAGCAGGCCGAGCACCTCGGCTTCGGTGAAGTTCGCCGGCACCTGCGACCGGGAACGTCACCAGAGGCGCGGATCGCCGAGCGCGCGCGGATCGCTTCTGCCAGCGCCGCGAGGATCGTTTCCGGCGTGTCGCGACGCACCGGCGCGCCGCAGCCGCGGCAGTGCAGGTGCGCCGCGCGCGCGAACAGCAGCTTCAGGTGGTCGTTCAGCTCGGTCATCGTGCCGACGGTCGAGCGCGACGTGCGCACCGGGATTGGTCTGGTCGATCGCGATGGCCGGCGGGATGCCGTCGATGCGGTCGACCTGCGGCTTGTCCATGCGGTCGAGAAACTGCCGCGCGTACGGCGAAAACGTCTCGACGTAGCGGCGCTGGCCTTCGGCATAGACCGTGTCGAAGACGAGCGAGGACTTCCCGGAGCCCGACACGCCCGTCACGACGACGAGCTGGCGCAGCGGAATGTCGAGGTCCAGGCCACGCAGATTGTTCTGGCGCGCCCCGCGGACGCGGATGCTGTCGTGCGTCAGTCTGGGCCATGCAGTGGGGGGCCCCGGCGCGAGAGGCGGGGCAGACGTCAAGCTACCACGTTGGCGATGGATCGCCGATACTTCGCGCACAAAGATTTTCGGACTCCACGGGGGACTCCAAGTAATGCGGTTTTTCTCCGCCCTGATGCCGCGCGAGACGCGGTTTTTTGCGCTTGTTCGACCGGCACGGCGCCCTGATCGGTCGAGGGCAGCGACGCCGTCGTCGATCTGGTCCGCAATTATTCCGACACGACGCGGCGAGCCGAGCTGATCCAGCGCATCGGGGATATCGAGCGCAGCGCCGACAAGGTCACGCACGAGACCGTCTCGCTGCTGCACGCCACGTTCATCACGCCGTTCGACCGCAACGACATCCACCGCCTGATCTCCGGCATGGACGACATGCTCGACCTGATGCAGGACGCCGCCGAGTCGATGCACCTCTTCGACATCCAGACCTTGCCGCCCGCTTCGCTGCGAGATGGCGGAGCTGCTGCAGGAGTGCTGCATCAAGATGCAGACCGGCGTCGGCGCTGCTGCGCTCGATGGACAACGCGCAGCGCGCGCTCGACCTCACCGCAGAAGATCGACCGGCTCGAAAGCGACGCGGACGCGGTCTCGCGCGACGGCATCTCGCGCGCTGTTCCGCGAGGAGACAGGACGTCCGCCAGCTCATCAAGCACAAGAACGTCTACGAGTTCCTCGAGAACGCGATCGACAAGTGCCAGGACGTCGCCAACGTCATCGAATCGGTGGTCGTGGAAAACGTCTGATGCCCATCGACCTGACGATTCCGCTTGCCGACGCTGGTGCTGCTCGTCGCGCTGGCGCTTGCGTTCGATTTCATGAACGGCTTCCACGACGCCGCGAACTCGATCGCCACGGTCGTCTCCACCGGCGTCCTGCGGCCGCATTACGCCGTGGTGTGGGCCGCGTTCTTCAATTTCGTCGCGATCTTCATCTTCCACCTCAAGGTGGCGGCGACGGTCGGCAAGGGCATCGTCGATCCCGTCGCGATCGACCACTACGTGATCTTCGGCGCGCTGATCGGCGCGATCGCCTGGAACCTGATCACCTGGTACTACGGCATCCCGTCGAGTTCCTCGCACGCGCTGATCGGCGGCATGATCGGCGCGACGATCGCGAAGGCGGGCACGGGTCCGCTGCTCGCGCCGGGCATCGTCAAGACCGCCACGTTCATCTTCGTCTCGCCGCTGCTCGGCATGACTGCTCGGCGCACTGATCATGATCGCCGTGTCCTGGATCTGCCTGCGCGCCGCGCCGCGGCGCGTCGACCGCTGGTTCCGGCGCCTGCAGCTGGTCTCCTCCGCGGCCTACAGCATCGGCCACGGCAGCAACGACGCGCAGAAGACCATGGGCATCATCTGGCTGCTGCTGATCGCCGCGGGCGTCACGACGCCGCGACCACCTGCCGATCTGGGTGATCGTCGCGCTGCTACGTCGCGATCGCGCTCGGCACGATGTTCGGCGGCTGGCGCATCGTCAAGACGATGGGCCAGAAGATCACCAAGCTGCGGCCGGTCGGTGGCTTCGCGGCCGAAACCGGCGGCGCCATCACGCTGTTCCTGGCCACGAGCCTCGGCATCCCGGTCTCGACCACGCACACGATCACCGGCGCCATCGTCGGCGTCGGCTCGGCGCAGCGCGCGCGCGCCGTGCGCTGGGGCGTCGCGGGCAACATCGTCGTTCGCCTGGATCGTCACGATGCCGGCGGCCGCGCTGATGGCGGCGCTCGCGTATTACCTCGGCCGCCTGATCCTCTGACGTCCTCATAGAGCGGCGATGGCGATGCACCTTATCCGCACCTGCTCGCGCCGCTCGACCTGGGCTTCACGACGCTGCGCAACCGCGTGCTCATGGGCTCGATGCACACCGGGCTCGAGGACGAGCCGAGACTTCGCCACGCTGGCGGCGTATTTCGCCGAGCGCGCGCGCGGCGGCGTCGGGCTGATCGTCACCGGCGGCATCGCGCCGAACGCGAAGGCTGGGCCAGCCCGTTCGTCGGGTCGCCTGACGACGCACGCGGCAGCCGCGCAGCACCGCCCGATCACCGAGGCCGTGCACGCCGAAGGCGGCAAGATCGCGCTGCAGATCCTGCACACCGGCCGCTACGGCTACCACCCGCTCGCGGTCGCGCCGTCGCGGCTCAAGTCCCCGATCATCGCCGTTCACGCCGCGCGCGCTGACGCGCGCGGCGTCGAGCGCCAGATCCGCGACTTCGTGCGCTGCGCCGTGCTGGCGCGCGAGGCCGGCTACGACGGCGTCGAGATCATGGGTTCGGAAGGCTACTTCATCAACGAGTTCCTCGCGGCGCGCACCAACCAGCGCACCGACGAGTGGGGCGGCTGCTTCGAGAACCGCATGCGGCTGCCGCTCGAGATCGTGCGCGCACGCGCGAGGCCGTGGGCCGCGACTTCATCATCATCTTTCGCCTGTCGATGCTCGACCTGGTGCCGGACGGCAGCGACTGGGACGAAGTCGTGCAGCTGGCCAAGGCGCGTCGAAGGCGCCGGCGCCACGATGCTCAACACCGGCATCGGCTGGCACGAGGCACGCATCCCGACCATCGCCGACATCGGTGCCGCGCGCGGCGTTTGCCTGGGTCACGCGCAGCATCAAGGGCGAGGTCGGCATTCCGCTCATCGCGACCAACCGCATCAACACGCCCGAGGTCGGCCGAGCAGATCTCGCGCGAGGCTCGGCCGACATGGTTTCGATGGCGCGGCCGTTGCTGGCCGACGCGGACTTCGTCGCCAAGGCCGCCGAAGGGCGCGCCGACGAGATCAACACCTGCATCGCCTGCAACCAGGCCTGCCTCGACCACGTGTTCCAGCGCAAGATCGCCTCCTGCCTGGTCAACCCGCGCGCCGGCCACGAAACCGAACTGATCTACCGCGCGCACGACGCGCGCCGAAGCGCATCGCGGTCGTCGGCGCGGGCCCGGCGGGCCTCGCCTGCGCCACCGTGCTGCGCCGAGCGCGGCCACGCGGTCGACCTGTTCGAGGCCGCGACGGAGATCGGCGGCCAGTTCAACATGGCCAAGCGCATCCCGGGCAAGGAGGAATTCCACGAGACGCTGCGCTATTTCGGCGCGCCGCATCGAAGCTCACCGGCGTGCGGCTGCACCTGCGCACCCGCGTCGACGCCGCAGCGCTGCTCGCGCGGCGACTATGACGAAATCGTGCTCGCCACCGGCGTCACGCCGCGCGATCCCGACATCCCTGGCGCGGCCGAGCATCGCGCGTCGGGCCGCGTGCTGTCGTACGTCGACGTGCTGCTGCACGGTCGCGACGGTCGGGCGCGCGCGTCGCGGTCGTCGGTGCGGGCGGCATCGGCTTCGACGTCGCCGAGTACCTGGTCGCCGAGCGAGCACTCGCCGACGCTCGACCTCGCCGACGTGGCTGCGCGAGTGGGGCGTCGACCGATCCCGCGGCGCGCGCGCAGCGGGCTCGCCGCGCCGCAGATCGCGCCGCCGCGCGCCAGGTCTACCTGCTGCAGCGCAAGTCGACGCCGCTCGGCAAGGGCCTCGGCAAGACCACCGGCTGGATCCACCGCGCCGCGCTCAAGGCCAAGCGCGTCGAAATGATCGGCGGCGTGAACTACGAGGCGATCGACGACGCGGCCTGCACATCAGCTTCGGCGACGGAACGCACGCAGTCCACGCAGCTCGACAGTGGACACGTCGTGCTGTGCGCGGGCCAGGAGCCGCTGCGCGAACTGGCCGAGCCGCTGCGCGCCGCGGGGCGCAACGTGCACCTGATCGGCGGCGCCGACGTGGCGGGCGAACTCGACGCCAAGCGCGCCATCGACCAGGGCTCGCGCCTGGCCGCGCGTCTGTGATCTCCGCCGCGACACGCGGCGCTGCGTCAGCACCTCAACCTGCGACCCGCCGGGCCGTATCGCGCGCCGTCAGGTGCACGAGGATCCCGATCAGCGCCATCGCCCAGACGATGACCGGACTCGACGGCAGGTCGGTCAACAGCGACACACCCAGCCCCACGATGTAGCTCGCGACGGCCATCGCGTAGCCAAGCCCCAACTGGCGCGACGGGGCGTGCCGGTACGTGGCGAGCGCCGGCACGATCAGTGTCGTGAACACCAGGTAAACGCCGACGAGTTGCACGGACGTCGTGACAACGAGCGCGAACAGCACGTAGAAACCGACGGTGCCGATGCGCTCGCGATAACGGAACCAGACGAACAGGAACAAGCGCCGTCAGAACGGCAGCGCGCAACAGTTGCTCGTTCGACACCCACAGGATCTGCCCGGCAAGCAGGTCCTTCAGGGACTCACCCCCGTGCGGGTCGTTGGCAAGCAGCAGGATCTGCGCGGTCGAGGCGAGCACGAATAGCACGCCGATCAACGCTTCCTGCACTTCGGGACGCTTGCGCTCGGTCCACGTCAGCAGCAGGGCACCGAGCAGCGCCGCGACGACAGCGGCCACCTGCGTTTCCCAGCCCTGCAGTTCCATGCCTGTCGCGGTGGCCGCAATCACTCCCAGCCCGGCCACCTGTGCGATCGCGAGGTCGATGAACACGATGCCGCGCTTCAACACCTGCTGTCCGAGTGGCACGTGCGACAGCAGCACGAGCACGCCGGCAATCAGGGCCGGCCACAGGATGCTCAAGTCGGCCAACGCTTCGTTCATGGTTGTTGCTTCTTGTGTGATGCGGCGAGCAGGCGCGACAAGGTGTCATCGAACAACCCGAACAGGTCTTTCGCGCCGGGCGTTCCACCCACCGAGAACGGCAAGACCACGACGGGTGCATTGACGCGCGCCGATAGCCACTCCGCGGCCTTCGGATCGTTGTACGCGTTGCGCAGGATCATCTGCGCGGGGGTCGCGGTGAGTTTGCGTCACGAGACTGGACGAGATAACCCGCGCTCGGCGGCACACCTGGCTTTGGCTCGATCGCGGCGACTTCGACGCAGGCCGAGCCAGCGCGCGAGATATTCCTGGTCCTTGTGGATCACGACGACCGGCACGCCCTTCAGTGGCGCGGCCTGCGCCGCCCATCGCGTCATGGCAGCTTGCCAGCGGCCCTGGAAGTCCGCATTGCGCGATGCGTAGAAGGCCGCATTGGCCGGATCGACCGCCGCCAGTCGCGCGCTCAGCGCCGTTCGCGATCAGGCGCGATGTTGCGCGGATCGAGCTGCACGTGCGGGTTGCCCTGCGCGTGGATGTCGCCCATCGAGCGGTCGACGCTCGTCGGCACGTCGACCAGTTTGACGGAGCGGGTCACCTCGAAATAGCCGGTCGCGCCCGGCTGGATCCTTGGATTACCGGACTCCTGCAACAGTACCGGCAGCCAGCCGATCTCGAGTTCGGCGCCGGTCGCCACGAGCAGGTCGGCCGTACGTGCGCGGGCGACGAGGCTCGGCTTCGCATCGACGCGGTGCACGTCCTGCATGGCCGTCGTCGCGGTGTACACATTGACCTTGTCGCCGCCGAGTTCCGTGGCCAGCGAGCCCCAGTCGGCCGTCGTGGCCAGCACCTTGATCGTCGCGTGTGCGGGCATTGCCAGCACGCGAGCGCTACAAGGAGGCAGCCGCCGCGCACTAAGTGCTTGATCATGTTTTCGACTCCTAGAATTTGTGCGCGCCGTGCGCGCCGATGGCGTAGATGTACTGCAGCAGCCATTGCTCGTCGGTGGTCGTGTCGCGGGCGTCGTCCCAGTTGTACTGGGCGCGCAGGCGCGTGAACTCGCTCGGGCTCCAGTCGACCATCAACGAGACGCGACCCGGCGTCGCGGGTTCGAGCGACGGAAAATCCGCGAGCGTGAGCACGCCGGTTTTGCACCAGGCCGATGTGCGTCTGCCCCGGCGTCGAGACCGTCATAGCGCAGGCCCGCGCGCCAGCGCGGCGTGAACTGGTAAACGCCCTGCGCGTACCATGCGTCCTGCCTGCTGCGGTAAGTGCCAGCGAACGCGGCACCCGTGACGTCGTACGCGAGCGCTCCGTCCTCTTCGCGCTGCATGTATTCCGCCTGCAGCTTGATCGAGTTGCGCCGTGCGTCGCCACCGGGCGACCATTTCATCGTCGCATCGGCGATCCAGGTCTGCGAACTGCCGGTGAACGCGTTGGTCACCGCGTTGCCGAGGCTGTCGAGATCGTCATACGTGCGGTCGACCGCATCCAGGTCGACCCAGGACAGACCGGCTCGCCAGCCGATCGAGTCGCCGATGTCGCCTCCGACGTGCGCGAAGAGCGTCGTGCCATTGAGCGAGTTGCCGGTCGAGCGCGTGCCCGGAAAGGCGTCGCCATTGCCGGTCTCGGCGCCGAACTCGATGAACAGGTCTGTCGGCGCGAGCCACTTCAGTCTGCACGCCGTCCTGTGCAAACTGTCCGCCGAAAAATGCCTGGTAGGCCAGCGGCTGGTCGATGAAGTCCCAGGCGTGCGCGTGGATCTCGTTCAGGTAGCCGACGCCGGAAAAGAAGCGCCCGCCCTTGATCGAGAAGCCGTGCGGCAGCGCGGTCGTCCGAAAGAATGCCTCCTCGACCGCCGCGCTCACCTGCGCCGTCGAGCGCCGCCGTCAGGTTCGCCATGAAATAGGGATCGACGCTGGCCGAGAGCGTGATCTCCGACTCGCCGAGGCTGAAGCTGCGATCGCCCTGGCCCGACTTCGCCGCCGCTTGGCATGAAACCCGCCATGCACCAGTCCGCTGGATCCTGCGACAGGTTCGCGTACGTACCGGTCAGGATCACCGAGATCGCGGGGTTGTACGTCGACGTGCTCGCACCCGCGGAGGCAGGCGCAGTGGCGGCGACCGCCGATTCTGTCTCGGCCGCAGCGTCATTGGCCGCCGGCGCCCCCGCGGGCGCAGCGGCGCCAGCCTCGAGCTGGTCGATGCGCGCTTCGAGTGTCGCGACGCGACCCGCGTATTCGGATTTGAGGGCCGCGATCTCGGCGCGCAGCGCGTCGAGCGCCGCATCGTCGGCCGCGTTCGCAGCGATAGGCAACAGCGCGGCCGCGCACGCCAGGCGCGCCGGCCAGGGAGTACATTCTTGCCATGGGTCAAGTCCTCGTCGAAGCAGTCGAGCGCGATATGCCGGAGGCCCTCAGGCGCGGGGCGGCAAATATTCACGTGATGCAGCCTTCGGGCCGCGAAGCTTCAGCGAGGTGGGGCGCGCGATCGGAACGCGTGGTGAAACGCTCTTTCAAGTGTCACGTGGGCAGACATCGCAACGACGAGCGACGTGCGATGAGCAGGGACCAGCAGCGGGCAAGCCGAGCCGCCGGCCACCGCAAGCAGCGGGGCAATCGAGGCGCAGTCCGTGCAGAGCTGGGCGTGATTCGCCGGTAGCCCGGGCGCGTCCCCACCCACGTGTCGTGAGGCGTGCGCGACGGCCAACGACTGGCCGAGCCACAGTGCCATCAATGCCAGCAGCGTGATTACGCGCCCGTGGCGGCGGAGGACGGGAAATCCGTGGCGATACATGGCTGCTGGATATTAACCGAACACGGTTCGTCGCGCCTGCAACGGCGCGAGGCTTTCTTGTCCGATGTCTCGAAACGAACTCATCTCAGGCCGTTTTTGGCGCCACTCCGGACCGGTCCAGCAGCAACTCGACCTTGTCTCGGAAGCTGCGGCTCAGTTTGATTTCCTGCCCCGACTGCAGTTTCAGGAAGCATTCACCGTTCAGGTGTGGTCGCAACGACTTCACGCGCGCCAGGTTGACGATCGTCGAGCGATGCACTCGCTGGAACACCATCGGATCGAGCATGTCCTCGAGTTCCTTCATCGTCGCACGCAGCACGTGCGTCTGCCCGGCCGCGTGCAGGCACATGTAGTCGCCGGCAGCATCGATCCAGTCGATCGTGGCGACATCGAGCCGCACCGTCTCGCGGCCCGAACGGATCGGCAGCACCGTTGCATAGCGACGGTGGGTCGGACGCGCGCCGTGGCCCACCGCCGACATCGCGTCGGGTGCAAGTTCGCCCTTGCCGGTCAGGTCGGCGAGCAGGGCCATGAGTTGTTCGCGTTGCGCGGCGGCCTGTTTCTGTTGCCACTGCGCCCGGACGCGCTCGAGCGCGCGGGCAAGCCGGTCATCGTCGACGGGCTTCAGGAGGTAATCGAGCGCGTGTGCCTCGAAGGCGTTGATCGCGAAGCGATCGAATGCCGTGACGAAAACCACCATCGGCATGCTTTCCTGCGGCACCTGCGCGACGACTTCGAGCCCGGAGACGCCGGGCATCTGGATGTCGAGGAACATCAGGTCGGGCGCGTCGTTGGCGATCGAAGCGATCGCCTCGCGGCCGTTGGCGCACTGGCGCACGATGGAGATATCCGAGGCGTCCTGCAATCGCAGTTCCAGGCCCCGGCGCGCGAGCGGTTCGTCGTCGACGATGATGGTGCGGATGGTCATATGGGTTGTATCGCAGCTTCAAATGGCATCGTGATCTCGAGGCGCAGGCCCGGACGGGAGAAGCGGACCGCCAGCTTCTGCTGATCGCCGTAAAGCACGGCGAGCCGCTCGCGGGTATTGCGGAAACCGACCCCGCGGCCGGCGCCAAGTTCCACGCCGACGGGCAATCCCGGGCCATCGTCCTGCACGACGAGCAGAAGTTTGCCTTCCTGCTCACGGGCCTCGACGCGCAGGCGGCCGCCCTCCTCGCGTGGCGCCACCGCGTACTTCAACGAATTCTCGACCAGCGGCTGCAGCACGAGCGATGGCACCAGCGCCTGGGTTACGCCCTCGTCGACGTCGAACTCCATGCTGCAGCCGGTCGCCGAAGCGCAGGTGTTCGATGCCGAGGTACAGGTTCAGTGCGTCGATCTCCTGCCGTAGCGTGACCTTTTTCATGGGGTCCTGGTCGAGCGTGTAGCGCAGGAAGTCCGACAGCCGGCCGATCGCCAGGTTCGCCACCTTGCCCTGCCCGTCGAGGATCAGCGTGGAAATAGCGTTGAGCGTGTTGAACAGGAAATGCGGGTTGAGCTGGTAACGCAACATCTTGACCTGCGCTTCCTGCGCCAGCGCGGCGGCCTTCAGCATCGATTCGCGCTGGTGCTGCAGCGTCTCGTAGTACTTGATGCCGAAGTACAGCCCGGACCAGCACACGAGAATGTAAGTGGAGCTGAGCGTGCCGGCGAAAACGCTGTACCAGGGCGGGTTCGGCTCGTCCCACATGTTGCCGATGAAATGCATGTACGAGGTGTTGATGACGGCACGCCACGCAAGTGCCGTGGACCAGGCGGCGAACAATGCGGCCGGGATGATCACCACGGTCTGTTTCTGCCACAGCCAGCGGTAGAAATAGCGCAGCGGCGCCGAGAGCAGGAAGCCGCTGGCAGCGGCGGCCAGGACGACCTTGATGTAGCTCGCGGGCTTTTCGTACAGCAGCGCGCCGAGATATTGCGTAATGAAGTAGGCGCTCCAGCCGAGCGTGTGGAGTCCCCAGAACAGCAGTTCGCGATTACGGCGCAGATCGTCTAGTGTCACTCGGGGAGCTTACCGGTCGCGTCGCGCCGGGGAAAACGGTTCGTCGCGCTCAACGCACATCCCGTCGTACCGACCTCGAGCCCCGCACAGCCGTGTCATGGCCCGAAGGCGGCAACGTAGGCCACGCACCCTGCTTCGAACCGAGGCCCCGCCCCGCTGCAGAGGCAGTCATTGCCCACCTCGTTCTGGAGCGCCCATTCGAAGCCTGATTGCTCGGCCGTGACGGAATCCTCGACGAACGCGCGGCAACCCTCGCGGAAGCCCGGGTCGTCGGTCGTCTCGCAAGCCGACGCGTCCCTGAGAGTCATCTGGTCCGCCCAGGCGAAGCCAGCCTTGTGTGCGCCGCAATCGCTGTCCGGGCAGGCGAAGCCCATGAACACAAAGGGTGCGTACGGCTCGCGGAGCGCCGGGCCGCAGCCATTGCCGACGGCCTGTGCTTCCAGGGCCACCAGCAACGCCAGCACCGACCACCCCAGTTTTGCTCGCTCCATGAGTGCTCCGCACGCATCGACCATGCGCACAAACTAGACCGCCGAGTGCGTCGTGACACGCAGAATTGCGCCCGGTTTCATGCAATTTCTGCAGGAACCGCCAGAATGAAGAATGCGAATTCCGGTCCCGCCTACCGTCCTGTCGTGGGCATGCGCGCTGATTGCCAGCACGGGTTGTGCACAGGGTGCACAACCGCGTGTCGCGCCAACACCTGCCGGTGCAACTCAAGTACTGCCCGGAGTGGTAGTCGGCATCGTCGACGGTGATACGGCGGACGTGCGTCTGGAGTCGGGCATGATCCGCATCCGCTTGCACGGCATCGATGCGCCGGAGATGGGACAACCGTACGGCAGCACGGCCAGGACAGGCCTGTCGGACCTCGTCTACGGCAAGAACGTGCTGGTGGAGCCGTACGAACAGGATCGTTACGATCGACTCGTGGCGCGCATCTGGTTCGGCGAGCGGGACATCAACGCCGAAATGATCAAGTCAGGGTTTGCCTGGGTGTACCGGCGCTACGCCGAGGACCCCAGGTATTGCGCCTACGAAAAAGGCGCGCGCGACCTGCGGCAAGGGCTTTGGGGGTCGCCGTCGCAGGAAGCCATCGCACCCTGGGAGTGGCGCAAACGCAGGACGCTTGGCGGCCAATTCACGGACTATGACCGCGAGAGCGTCGCGATGTGTGTAGCGACGCTGGGAAAATAGCGCAGCCGCCTGCACTCAGGCCTTCGATTCGAAAGCGAGCAGCGTCAGGGAAACTGGATCTTGCCGCGTGGCGGACCGCCCTGGCCGAGCGCCGCGGCAGCGCCTGCGTCGGGAATGACGATGGATGAAGCCTGCTGCCGGCGCATCTCCTGTAACTCCTTCATCGTCTCCTCGAACGCAACCTTGGCGCCCTCGGCAAAGCCGCTGCACGCTTCGGCAAGGTTTTTAGCCTCGATCTCGAACGACAGCGGCAACACGCCCGCCGGCGTCATGATCTGGGCCTGGCCGACATAGGTCGTTGCCCGCGACGGGTCGGGCGTGCCGTCCGGGCTGACCGGGGTCATGACGCGGATCGTGCCGACCTTGCGGTCGGAATACGTGTCCTCGCGGTAGAGGTCCTTCACGTCCATCTTGGGTTCGGGGGCGTTGGGTGTCGGGCCGGCCATGAGTCGTCCTTGCAAATGCTCATCGCGTGCTGCGCGGGGATGCGCAAAGTTATCAGAAATTGGCGTCGTCCGGCCCGCCGCGTCCTCCGGCATCGCCGCCGGGCGGCTTGAGCAGCCAACTCGTTTCGCGCGGCCAGGGCGTCAGCGCGACGTAGTACAGCAGGATCAGGTTCACGATCGGGATGGACGCCATGATGGCCAGCCAGGGCGGAAAACCCATGCGCCCCAGTATTTTCCAGAACGCGACGAGCTGCAGCAATGAGAGAATCAGGAACCAGCGGATCATGCTGTAACGCTCCGGCAGGCGATGCGAGCCAAGGATGATATAACGCCGGGCATGAACGATCTCCGCCGAACCGGCAGATCGCGCGAGCCCATTCGCGCACCACGCGGCACGCAGCTTTCGGCCCGCAGCTGGCTGACCGAAGCTCCGCTGCGCATGCTGATGAACAACCTCGACCCCGAGGTGGCCGAACGCCCGGACGACCTCGTCGTCTACGGCGGCATTGGTCGCGCAGCGCGCAATTGGGACTGTTACGACCGTATCGTGCAGGCGCTGCGAGCGCTCGGCGACGACGAGACGCTGCTGGTTCAGTCCGGCAAACCCGTCGGTGTTTTCCGCACCCACACCGATGCACCCCGCGTGCTGATTGCGAATTCAAACCTCGTTGGACGCTGGGCCACCTGGGACCATTTCAACGAACTCGATCGCAAGGGTCTCATGATGTATGGCCAGATGACGGCCGGCTCCTGGATCTACATAGGCAGCCAGGGCATCGTGCAGGGCACGTATGAAACGTTCGTCGAGATGGGGCGGCAGCATTACGCCGGCAGTCTCGCGGGCCGGTGGATCCTGACCGCGGGCCTGGGCGGCATGGGCGGCGCACAACCGCTCGCGGCGACCATGGCCGGCGCGTCGATGCTCGCGATCGAATGTCGCCCGGAGCGTATCCAGAAGCGAATCGATACGCGTTATCTCGATGTAAGCACTGCGTCGCTCGACGAGGCGCTCGAGATCATTGCGCGTGCGGGCCGCGAGGCCAGGGCGATCTCGGTCGGCTTGCTCGGCAATGCGGCCGAGGTGCTGCCCGAGTTGCTGCGTCGTGGCGTGCGGCCCGATGCAGTCACGGACCAGACCTCCGCGCACGACCCGGTCAATGGCTACCTGCCCGAGGGCTGGACCGTCGAGCAGTGGGAACACGCGAACAATCCACAGGCCGTCGCCGCGGCGGCGCGCAAATCGATGGCGAAGCACGTGCACGCCATGCTCGAGTTCCGCAAGCTCGGCATCCCCGTCTTCGATTACGGCAACAACATCCGGCAGGTTGCGCTGGACGAGGGCGAGCAGGACGCGTTTGCGTTCCCGGGGTTTGTGCCCGCGTACGTGCGTCCGCTTTTCTGCCGCGGCGTCGGACCGTTCCGTTGGGTCGCGCTCTCGGGCGATCCCGAGGACATTTATCGCACCGACCAGAAGGTCAAGGAAATCATCCCGGACGACGCACACCTGCATCGCTGGCTCGACATGGCGCGTGAACGGATCCAATTCCAGGGTCTGCCGGCACGCATCTGCTGGGTCGGCCTCGGTCTGCGCCACAAGCTCGGACTCGCCTTCAACGAAATGGTCGCGCGCGGCGAACTGAAAGCACCGATCGTGATCGGCCGCGACCACCTCGATTCCGGCTCGGTCGCGAGTCCGAACCGTGAAACCGAAGCCATGCGTGACGGCTCGGATGCGGTGGCCGACTGGCCATTGCTGAACGCGTTGCTGAACACAGCCAGCGGTGCGACGTGGGTTTCGATTCACCATGGCGGCGGTGTCGGCATCGGCTACTCGCAACATGCCGGCGTCGTGATCGTCTGCGATGGCACACCTGCCGCCGCACGTCGCATCGAGCGCGTGCTCTGGAACGATCCTGCGAGCGGCGTGATGCGTCATGCGGACGCGGGTTACGACATTGCCGTCGACTGCGCACGCGAGAATGGCCTGAACCTGCCATTCCTCGGCTGATTGCTGCGCGAATGCGAACCCTCTGGCGCAACGGCCACATCGCCACCTGCGACGCGGCCGGCCACACGATCGAGCGCGGAGCCATCCTCACGGACGATGCGACGATCGCCTGGGTCGGCGCGGAATCCGAATTGCCCGCCGGCATGCGCGCCGAGCGAACCGTCGACCTGGACGGACGCTGGGTGACGCCGGGACTGATCGATTGCCACACGCACCTCGTCTACGCCGGGCAGCGCGCGGCCGAGTTTGCACGCCGGACCGCAGGCTCGAGCTACGGCGAAATTGCGCGTGAAGGTGGCGGCATCCTGACCACGGTACGTGCGACGCGCGCCGCCAGCGTCGCGGAACTGGTGCGGCAGAGCGCGCCACGCCTGCGCTCACTGCTGCAGGAAGGCGTGACGACGATCGAGATCAAGTCGGGGTACGGACTCGACTTTCACTCGGAGCGCTCGATGCTGCTTGCGGCGCGCGAGCTCGAGCGCACGCATCCGGTCACCGTGGCGACCACGTTGCTGGCCGCGCATGCGCTGCCGCCGGAGTTCGCAGGCCGCGCCGATGACTACATCGAAACCATCTGCTCGGACTGGTTACCGCGTCTCGTCTGCGAGACGACAGCCACGGGCAAACCGCTGGTCGAGGGTGTCGACGCATTCTGCGAAGACATTGCCTTCAGCGCCGACCAGTGTGATCGGCTGTTCGCCAGGGCTTCCGAACTCGGGCTGCCGGTACGGCTGCACGCCGAGCAGCTGGCAAACATCGGCGGCAGTCGCATCGCTGCAAGCCACGCTGCGCTGTCCGTCGACCATCTGGAACACACGAGCGAGCCGGACGTGATCGCACTGGCGCAAGCGGGCACCGTGGCCGTGCTGTTGCCCGTCGCGTTTTACGCGCTGGCCGAAACGCAGCTGCCACCGATCGGGCTGCTGCGTAAACACGGCGTTCCGATCGCCGTGGCGAGCGACGCCAATCCCGGCTCCGCGCCCGGCGCGTCGTTGCTCCTCGCGATGAACATGGCGCGGCGCCTGTTCGGTCTCACAGGCAGCGAGGTGCTTGCTGGCGTAACCTGCCATGCCGCGCGCGCCCTCGGCATGCACGCTACGCGCGGCACGATCGCCGTCGGCAAGCTTGCTGATTTCGCCGTGTGGTCGATCGCGACGCTGGACGAGCTGGGTTACTGGATCGGTTTCAATCCGTGCAGCATGGTCGTGCGCAATGGCGCAGGCGTGCTCGAGCGGCTGCAGGAATGACGATGCGACAGCAGGGTTTGCCATGAAGGACTGGGATGCCGGACGCGGCACGACGCACCATGTCGACATGAACTCCTGGACCGGCCGCATCGATGCGGTCGACGGGTCCGAAGGCCGGCGCTGGCACCAGGTCGTGCGCGCGATCGACGAGAACCTGCCACCCGGTATCGCACTGCTCGGTTTTGCCAGCGATGCCGGCGTGCGGCGCAACCACGGGCGGTCCGGTGCCATCGACGGTCCGCAGGTGCTGCGCCGTTCCCTTGCCAACCTGGCCTGGCATGGTGCCGCCGACGCAGCTTTGTACGACGCGGGAGATGCTTCCTGCCACGGCGATGCGCTCGACGAGGCGCAGGCTCGATACGCCGGCCGGCTCGCGAATCTGCTGCGTGCAGGCCACTTCGTCATCGGCCTCGGCGGCGGGCACGAAATTTCCTGGGCTTCGTACCAGGGCATTGCGCAGGCGCTGAAGGACGACGCTCGACTGGTACGACTCGGCATAGTCAATTTCGATGCGCATTTTGACTTACGGCGGCCCGAGGTTGCCGGGCAGGGCACGTCCGGGACGCCCTTCCTGCAGATTGCCGAGGCGCGCGCCGCCGCGGGACTTCCCTTCGACTTCCTGTGTCTCGGCATCAGCGAGGCCGCGAACACCCGCGCCCTGTTCGAGCGCGCTGCGAGCCTCGGCACCCGATTCGTGCTCGACGTCGATGTGGAGACGGTCGCCGCGGAGCAAGCGATCCGCGATTTCGTGGCGGAGTGCGACGCGATCTACTGCACGTTCTGCCTCGACGTGCTGCCGCCGGCCGTGGCCCCCGCCGTGAGCGCACCCGCGGGTCTCGGCATGACGTTGCAGCGTGCGATCGGGCTGTTACGCCTGATGCACCGCGCCTGCTCTGACGACAGCAGTGGACGCGGCAAGCTGGTCATGGCGGACATCGCTGAATACAGCCCGCCGCACGACACACCGGACGGCCGCACGGGCCGCACCGCGGCGCGCATCGTCTACGAACTGGCCAGCGTCAATCCGTAACGTCTGGCTCGACGAAGCACCAGCCGACTTCGGGGTGCTGGCGCTTTATTTCCGCTTCCATGGCATTGATGCGGGCCACGGCCTCGTCGATCGTGAGGTCGGGTTGCATGCGCACTTTCACGGCAAGCAGCACCTTCGGTCCGAATTGCAGCGTGATCGTACGCAACAGTTCGACGATCGCCGGATCACGCTCGATGCACTGGATGAGACTGCGTTCGAGCGCGGGCTCCGCCGACCTGCCGATCAGCAGCCTGTGGATGCGTACCGCGATAAACATCGCGACCACGATCAACACGACGCCGATGGCAATCGAGCCGGCCGCGTCATAACGGGTGTCGCCCGTCGAGTAGGCGAGCCAGACGAATACGAACGCGATGACGAGACCCGCGAGCGCCGCGATGTCTTCGCCGAGCACCACGACGAGTTCGGCATTGCGCGTGTGCTTGAGCCACTCGCCAAAAGGCCGGCCGCTGCGGATCTTGCGGATTTCCCTGAGCGCCCCCGTCAGGCTGCCCGTCTCGAGCACGATCGCCACGCCCAGCACCAGCAATGCGACCCAGACCTTGTTCAGCGGCACCGGGTCGTGCAGCTTGTGCCAGCCCTCGTAGATCGAGAACAGTCCGCCGAAGCTGAACAGCAGCAGCGCGACGACGAAACTCCAGAAGTAGGTGACCTTGCCGTAACCGAGCGGATGTTCTGCGGTCGGCGGCTTTTCAGCCTGCTTGAGGCCAAGGAACAGCAAGAGCTGGTTGGCGCAGTCCGCGTAGGAATGGATGGCCTCGGCCAGCATGCTGCCCGAATTGGTATAGGCCGCCGCCCCGCTCTTGGTGACCGCGATGCCGAAGTTGGCGAGCAGCGCATACAGGATCGCCCTCGACGACGATCCGTTGGTAGCGGACATGCTTTAATTCTCCACCGGAATCGGACGATAGAGGCAGCGCCCGGGCGGCGCAACGCCGCTTTGCCCGGCTCGCGCCGTGGGCGGTATCCTGCGATAACCCCTACCGACCATCGCCACGGAACCAGGCCACGCATATGAGATTCGTCGCACTCGCCGCCGCCCTGCCCCTCGTACTGCTGGCAGCCTGTGATCGGCGCGAGGAACCGCCACCACCGCCCGAGCCCAAATCTGCAGCCGCCGGCACCGTGGCGACTACTGGCCAGCACCTACCGGCCGGAATCGCGTGGTTCGACGGGGACGTCGATGCCGCGTTTGCCACTGCGCGATCTGCCAACAAGCCGGTGTTCCTGTACTGGGGTGCGGAATGGTGTCCGCCCTGTGCGCAGATCAAGTCGACGATCTTCAATAAGCGCGAGTTCCAGGAGCGGTCGCGCCTGTTCGTGCCGGTCTACCTCGACGGCGACACGCCGAGCGCGCAGAAACACGGCGAGCATTTCGGCGTAATCGGTTACCCGACCATGATCCTGTTCCGTCCCGACGGCACCGAAATTACACGGCTGCCGGGGGGAGTCGACGTTGCGCGCTATGCGACCGTGCTCGACGCGGCCCTGGCGGAAGCACGGCCGGTCGCCGAAATCCTGGCGGCGGCACGCAGCGGCGGCGCGGTGTCCGACAACGACTGGCGCCTGCTGGCTTTTTATTCATGGAGCACGGACAACGGCCGCGTTCTGCCGGAGGAACAGAGGCTCGCGACGTTTCGCACCGTGACCGCGCGTTGCCCGGCAACACTGCCCGGTGAATGCGCACGGCTCTTCTTCGAATACCTGGGCGCAGCGGTCGCAGAGTCGGAACCGAAGGCGCCAGCGCTCGATGGTCTCGCCCGCGCCGACGCACGCAAGCAGGTGCTGACGTTGCTGCCGGTGCCGTCCGTGCAGGCCGCGAACGTCGACAACCTGCTGTACGGTTCGCAGGACGTCATCGGCCTGCTATCGGACGCGGCCACCCCCGAACGCACCGAACTCACCACCGCCTGGCGCGCGGCGCTGGATCGCCTCGGCACCACTGGTTCGGCCGCCGCATTGTCGGCTCCGGAGCAACTGCTCCTGCTGCGCGCCCGTGTGCAGCTCGCGAAGCTGGACGCGCCCGGATGCACCGTTACCCGCGCCACTGCTCGACGAAGCCAGGCAGGCCGTCGCCCGGATGGATGCGGCGACGACGGACGCGTATGCCAGGCAGGCGGCCGTCAATGCCGCGGCAAATCTTTATTGGGAAGCCGGCCTCGACGACGATGCCAACCGGCTGTTGACCGCCGAGTTGCAGAAATCGACGTCGCCTTACTACTTCATGCTCGATCTTGCGGACCTCGCCGAAAAAGCAGGCCGCAAGCAGGAGGCCGTGCAGTGGCTCGAGCGCGCCTATGTCGGGGCCAAGGGCCCGGCCACGCGTTTCCAGTGGGGCTATAACTACCTGGTGGGCCTGCTGGAAATGACGCCTGAAGACGTCGCCGGCATCGAAAAGGCCGGCTTGTCGGTGCTCGGCGAGCTCGACGGTTCGCCGGACGCTTTTTACCAGCGTACCCGCATGCGGCTCGAGCAGCTGAACACGAAATTGCTCGACTGGGGCAAGCAGGGCGAAGCAGCGAAGGTCGTCGAGACGCTGCGTGCGCGCACGAGTTCGATCTGCCAGAAGTTGCCCGAGGCCGATGCCGGCCGCAAGAACTGCGAGCGCTTCCTGAACCCCGCTGCGCAAGCCAGCCAGGAAGTGTAAGCGCGTCCCTGGCCGCCGCGCGCTCGTCTTCCCTGGAGCCACTCGCTGCCGCATGACCGACCCCATCTACGATTTCAGGAGCGACAACGTCGGCGGCGCCGCGCCTGAATTGCTCGAGGCCGTGGTTGCCGCCAACGTCGGCACCGCCGATCCCTACGGCGACGACGAATACACGCGGCGCATGACCGCTCGATTCCGCGAAGTCTTCGAGCACGAATTGACGGCGCTGCCGATCGCCACTGGAACGGGAGCCAATTGCATAGCGCTCGCGGCGCTGGCCAACACGTACGGCGCGGTTTACTGCCACGAGACGGCCCATATCAACGTCTACGAATGCGGCGCACCGGAGCTGTTTACCGGTGCAAAACTGGTCGGGCTTCGTGGCGCCAACTACAAGGTGCATCCGGACGCTCTGGATTCAGCACTGCAACTGGCAGGCCGCGGCAATGCGACGCGCGTGCAGCCATTTGCGCTGAACATCACCCAGCCGACCGACTTTGGCACGCTCTACAGCGTCGACGAAGTACGAAAGTTGTGCGACGTCGCGCACCGTCATGGCCTGCTCGTGCAGATGGACGGGGCGCGCTTCGCCAACGCCATTGCCGCGCTGGGTTGCACACCTGCCGACATGACATGGCGCGCAGGGGTCGACGTGCTGGCGTTCGGCGCGACCAAGAATGGCGCGATCAACGCCGAGGCCGTGCTCGCGTTCAACCCGAACATAACCGAGCGTTTGCCATTCCTGATGAAACGCGGCGGACAGGTATTGTCGAAAGCGCGCTTCGTGTCCGCACAGCTCGAACGCTATCTCGCGGATGACCTGTGGCTGAAGCGCGCACGGGCCGCGAATCACAATGCCTCGCGCCTGGCGCGCCGGCTCGAGGCGATACCGGGTGTCGCGCTCGTATCGCCGGTCGACATCAACATGCTGTTCGTGCGCCTGCCGGCACGCGCCGTCGCGGCCATCGACGCCGGGCCGTTCCGGTACTACAAGCTGGGAACCGAGCAACGATTCGTCTGCCGGCACGACCAGGAAGAAGCCGGCATGAACGCGTTGGTCGCCACGATCGAGCGGGCGCCGGGATGAATCGCCTGCTACGCCGTCGCGCACCAGACTGGGCGCTCGCTTGCGCGCTGGCCTGGGTCCTCGGCGGGAATGTGATCAGCAGCCCGGCGCGGGCTGAAATCCTCGAAGCGATCCCATTGCATTTTCGCAGCGCGGAGGAGTTGATACCGATCCTGCAACCGCTGGTCGAGGTGGGCGGCGTCGTTACCGGCACTGGTGACGTGCTTCTGATCCGCACGAGTGCAGCCAACCTGGAACAGCTCCGCGCTGCACTCGTCACGCTCGACCACGCACCGCAGCAGTTGTTGATCACTGTCGGCCAATCGGCGGCCGGCTCCGCGTCGAACGCGGATGTGCGCGGCTCCGTTGACGTGCGCATCGGCGAGACCTCGAGTGGCGAAAGCCATTCCGGCGTGAATGGCAGGATCGTCGCAGGCGACCTCGCGTCGCGCGACGACCTCCGCAATGTCACGAGCGTACGAGCGCTCGAGGGCAACGAGGCCTACGTGATGTTCGGCGAATCGCGCCCGCTCGAGTCGACCAGCATGGTGCCTGGACGGTACGGTCCACAGGTGGTGCAGACCACGCAATATCGCGACGTGGGTACCGGCTTTTACGTCATCCCGCGGGTGGCCGGCGACCGTGTGACGCTGGAAATATCACCCCAGCAACAAACGATGAGTTCGGACCGAGGCGGCAACGTCGTCCGCACCCAGGGCGCCACGACGGTCGTGAGCGGCAAGCTTGGCGCGTGGCTCGAAATCGCCGGCGTGCGGGAGTCCGCCGCGGGCTCCGACCGGGGCACTTTGATCTGGGGAACGCGCGGCGAATCCCGTCAGTACACGGCCTGGGTCAAGGTCGACGCCCTGCCCTGAACGTCGCGCTCAGCGCACGCTGCTGCCGGGGGACGGCTGGACGGCGGACGGCGGCCTCATGAGTTCGAACCGATCCGCGAAATAATCCGTCTCGCCGAAGCAGGTCGTCGGCAGTCCGGGGTGCTCGGTGTAGTGCAGGCGCATCTGCTGTCCGACCGCCTTGTGCAGTTGCTCGGCAAAGACGGGATCGCGCACGCTGAAATGCCAGATCTGCGGAGCAATGCCGCCGACGACATAGAGCGCGAGTTCGCCTTCGTAGGTCTTGCAGATCCAGCCGCGCTTCGAGAATTTCTGCAGCACGCCGGCCCGCTCGCCCTCCGAGTAACTCCACCAGAGCATGAACATCGTATAGAGCGCAGTGAGCAGCAGCGCGACGAAAAGACTGCTCCAGAAATAGAATTTGAAGCTGCGCCCTCGCGGCCCGCGCCGCCGCCGGCACTGGGCCTTGCTTCGTTGCGGTCGGAGTAGCCGAGGTCGTATCGTCCGGCATGGCCGTACCTGCTGCGCCAGCGTTGCTGGCGTCGTTCAGAGCTGTGAATCGATCGGCAACAGCCGCAGCAGCGTGACGCCCGACCGCCGCAGGAAACTTGCGTCCGGTTCGTGCTGCCACCGGCGGTCCTTGCCCCCGCCGCGATCGTACCAGACCAGTTCGCCGTCCGGCTCCAGCTCCACGCGGTAACTGAGTTCCGGCGACGTGCTCAATTCGAACTGTTGCAACAGGTGGTTGGCAAGCTCCGGGCTGTCCGCGAGGATTCCCATCTCCGTGTTCAGGTACGCGGAACGAGGATCGAGGTTCATGGACCCGACGTAAACCCAACGCCGATCGACGAGCATCGCCTTCGTGTGCAGGCTGGCGCCGGACGAGCCGGTCACGCTCAACTGTTTTCGACCCGGTTCACTGGCCGCCTTGCGCTTCATCTCGAACAGCTCGACACCCCCTTTCAACAACTCTCGTCGCACTCGGGCATACCCTGTGTGCACGGCCGCGACGTCCGTCGCAGCGAGCGAATTGGTCAGCACGGCCACTCGCAAGCCGCGCTGCGCGTCACGCACCAGCGATTCCGCCCCCGCCTGCCCGGGCACGAAGTACGGCGAGATGATCAGGATCTCGTGCTGTGCCGCTTCGATGATTTCGACCAGCCCGTTCAGCACCTCCGAAGCCTGGGTCTTCTCGCCGATTTTCCCCGGGTCGTCGACGAGCAGGCGCACGTCCTTGACCGGCAGCGCGGGTGCCGCCGCGGCCATCAACTGCCGCGCGTCTGCACGTCGCGCAGTGCGGCGATGTACGGCGTATCCGCCACTTCGTCTCGATAGCGTTGTGCGCGGTCGACCATTGCCTGCAGTTCCGCGTACTCGCGGCTGTCGGCGATCGAACCTCGAGACCGGCACGGCGTTACGACTGTTCCAGTACGCGTCGAACTCGCGGCTCAGGTCGGTGACGATCGGGCCGGCCATGGCCACGTCGAGGTCGCTGAAGTTCGAATGCGGTCGAGGCGCCGAAATACTCGTCGCCGATGTTGCGCCCGCCGATGATCGCAACGCGGTTGTCGGCGATCCACGCCTTGTTGTGCATGCGCCGGTTCAGGCGGCTGCCGCGCAGCACGACTTCGCTGAGCAGCCCAAGCAGGCCCGACCGGCTGTAGAACGGGTTGAAGATCCGCACCTCGATATTCGGGTGCAAGTCGGCGACCGCAAACGTGTCGTCCTTGTCGCGCGCGTCGACGTCGTCGATCAGCAACCGCACCCGGACGCCACGCTCGGCGGCCCGCGATCAGTTCGGCTGCCAGCAGGCGACCGGTCAGGTCCTCGTGCCAGATGTAGTACTGCACGTCCAGCGTGCGTTCCGCGGCAGCGGCGGTCGCCGCGCGATACGCAAATGCGACGGAATTCTGCTCGACGAGGCGCAGGCGTGAAACGCCCTGCTCTTCGCCGAGTTGGCCGAGCACGATCTGGTCGAGCGTCGTGGTGTTGGTCGGCGGAACGGCATGCGACACCTCCACACCGTCGAGCTTCGGTGCGCTCGCGCAATGCGCGAGCAATGGCAGCACTGCAAGGAGTGCGTGAATCCCGCGCAGGTGCATCTCTTGCCTAGTGCTCGGCTGCTGCAGCGGCACTCGGCACGTGCACGAATTGCGCTATCCGTTCCGCCATGTAGGCGTGGAACGGATTGCTGCGCTGCCTGGTCAGCAGCCACCCTGGCACGTTCAACACACCATTTTCGCCGCGAATTTCCAGGCGCCCCAGCTGGATGTGCTGTGCGTCGGGTGCCGCGGCGTAGCCGTAGAGCGGGTCGTCGGGCGGAAAAGGCAGCGCTACGTGCGACAGCGAAAAGACCGTCCGCGGCCAGGCCGAGGTCGAGCGTGTGCTCGGTCACGGAAGTGCTGTCCGCCTGCATGTGCCGGGCCACTACGCCAAGTGATTCCTCGTTCGCGTTCGTGACCAGCGTCAATGCGAAGGGCCGATGCGGCAGCTTGAGTATCGACGCCGTGAGCGGAGCGGGATCTGCCACCAGCAGCGGCTGGACGACGGACAAGCGGTTGATGTCGAACAGCACGAGCTCATGACCTTGTGGGGCGAGCTTGCCGAGCAGCGAGTCGACGACCGCTGGCATGAGGACCGTCGAGTCGACCGTCGAGGCAAAAACCAGTATTGGCGGCATGCCCTGCAACGGTCGCGGTTGCGCCAGCTTTGCGATCCGACTGCTGATGCGCCTGGTCAGCCGTTGCGTGATGCCGGCGCCGTGAAACGAGAAGGACATGTATTTGTAGGGATCGATCTCGGGATCGATGACCTGCCATGCCACCCGACCCAAGCCTGGTATATCCGAGATCCCGAGACGCATGCGGCCGATCGCCGCGAGTCTTGTAATACCGATGGCGGGCGAGATCAGCACCAGTCCCGCGGGCATCGGGTAGCGGTCGGGTCCGCGAGCGCGTCGAGGGAGTAATTGACCGCGAGAGCGGCGCCATTCGAATAGCCCATGGCGTAAAGAGGCTTGTTCGCGCCGACCAGTTTGCGCAAGTCGCGCATCGCCATCTGCGTCGCGGCCTCGAGGTCCTCGAGTTCGACCTGCGTGAGTCCGGCCGGCACCGTGCCGTGCCCGGGCAGCCGCAAGCCCACGACCTTGAACCCCTGGTCCGCGAGCATGAGGCCGATGCTGCGCATGCTGTACGGTGAATCGGTCAGCCCGTGCAGCAGCAGCACGCCGCCGACGGGCGTCGCCCGGTGGTTCCAGGATGAACGTGTGGTTCCAGTCCTGTGGCCACGTGCCGGGATCGCTGCGGCTACCCGCGTTATAGCGGTTGTAGGGCAACCGGTCCGCAGCGCCGGCTTCTGCATAGACCTTGCGTTGCACTTCGTCGGTCAGGCGAGTTTCGAGCTCGCGATACTGGGCAAGGTTGGTCACGGCGCCGCTCGCATAGGCCTGCGCAGTGAATTCTTCGTCCAGGATCGCAAGGTGCCAGGGCTTGAGTTCGGGCCCGTTGAGCAGGAAGTGCCCCCAGAATCCGAGGCCGACCAGCAACAGGCCCAGCAGCAGCGACGACAGCGAACGACGCAACCACCGTAGCAGCGATCTCAAGCTCATGATTTCAACCTTGCATTGCCCGCTCCGATCATAGTCGGAAGCGCTGCGGTACTTCTTTTTTTCGCGCCGCCGTCGTCAGCGCGGAGGCGACGAGATGCGCGGGCCTGCCCCGGCGTTTTGATAGTACCGGCCCGAGCCCGCATAACGTTCGCGGTAGTACAGGTCGTCGAGACTGGCCTCGCCGACGTTGCGCCCCGTCTGCGGCGCGTGCACGAAGCGGCGCTGGCCGATGTAGATGCCGACGTGAGTCACGGTGCGCGAGCCCGGGGTCAACCGGAAGAACACGAGGTCGCCCGGATGCAGGTCGGATTGGCCTACGGGTTGAGCGGCGGCGAATTGGGCAGCCGCAGTGCGCGGCACGTGAATGCCGTCGCGTTCGTGCACATAGCTTACGAGATCCACTGCAATCAAAGCCGCGCGACGGATCGGCGCCGCCATAGCGGTACGGCACTCCGACGTACTGCAGCGCGGTCTGCGCAATCCTTGTGCCCGTGCCGTAAGAGGAGGGTGTGCCGCTCGACGGAGGCAAGGATTCCTCTGGCAGGCCGGCACGGAACGGCGTGCAGCCGACGCCACCGACTATCAGCGCCAGCAGCAACGGCGCGGCTCCGCAAGAGCGGTGGACAACACCATGTGCCGTTTCCGGCATCTCGCACATTCTCCTCATTGCCCTTGCGGCCGTGCCTTGCGCGTAGGCGTCGCTGCATACGGATCGTCGGGCCAGTAGTGTTTCGGATAGCGGCCCTTCAGTTCCTTGCGCACTTCGGCATAGCCGCGCGCCCAGAAGCTCGCGAGGTCGCGCGTGACCTGCACCGGTCGTCGCGCCGGCGACAACAATTCCAGAGTCACCGGCACCTTGCCGCCCGCGATGCGTGGCGAGTCCATCCAACCGAAAACTTCCTGCAGCCGCACGGCGAGCGAAGGCGCCCCGCCCGAATAGTCCACGCTGATACGCGAGCCACTGGGTACGACAAGGTGCGTCGGCGCAAGTTCGTCGAGCCGCCGCTGTTGATTCCAGTCGAGCATTCCGTGCAGTGCACCGCGCAGGTCCAGCCGCGCCAGGTGGCTGCGGCGCGAGAACCCCTCCAGCCATGGCGCGAGCCAGACGTCGAGCGTGCGGAGCAAGGCCTGGTCGGAGACATCCGGCCATTCACTCGAGTTGCTGGTATCGCCGGACTGCGCGCGCAGCAGCGACAGGCGCAGACGCCATTGTTCCAGGTCCGGTGTCCACGGCAGGCAGCGCAGGCCGAGCGCGCGTATGCCCTGCAGCATCGCATCGGTGGTGCGCTCACCACCGGCATCCGGCAACGGATGGTCGGCGAGGGTCAACGCCCCGAGGCGTCGCACGCGGTGCGCGATGACGGCTTCGCTGCGCGGATCCCACGCGATCTCCTGCAGCTCCGTGATCAGGTAATCGAGATGGCGCTCGAGCAAGGCGCGTCCGAGCGGCGCCGCGAGATGCAGCTTTGCTTCGCGTTCACCCGCATCGATGTCCGCCGCGACGATCACCTCGCTGCGTGCGAGCGCCGACGGCCCGGGCAACAGGCCGCCGCGGCCGTTGCTGAGCAGGTAGCGCCCTGCCTCGCCACCGCGCGCGAGCCCGATGCGATCGGGATACGCGAACGCCAGCAGCAATCCTGCGGACGCATCGCGTGGGATGTCGTTGCCGGCAGCAGCGCGCGAGGTTCCCATTTTCCCTGCTTGGCGCTCCAGCACCTGCAAGGAGCGTCGAGCCTGTTGCAAAGCACGCGCATCGATCGTACAGCCCGGTGGCGCCGGCATTCCGTGCAGCACGTCGATGCGGTGTCGCAGGTCTGGATCGCGCTGTCCTGGCGGGGTGCGCAGTGGGTCGCGCTCGGCGAGCAGCGCTGCAATCTCACACGCGAGTGTGCGCAGGCCGAGCGGTTCCGCGCGTACGATCATGTGTGCAAGCCGCGGATGAACCGCAAGCTGCGCCATTTGTCGGCCAATCGCGGTGACGCGATTCTGCTCGTCGATCGCGCCGAAGCGTCGCAGGAGGTCACGCGCCTGCGCGAACGTTGCAGCCGGGGGCGAATCGAGCCAGGCGAGACTCGCGGGATCCGTGCATCCCCAGCACGCGAGATCGAGCACCAATGGTGCAAGGTCCGCCTCCGCTATTTCCGCCGGCGCTTGCGAAGCCAGGGCCGCATGCGCGCTTTCCGACCAGAGGCGATAACAAACACCGGGTGCCGTTCGTCCTGCGCGTCCGCGACGCTGATCGGCCGCCGCGCGCGATATCGCGACTGTCTCGAGCCGGCTCATGCCGGAGTTCGGGTCAAAGCGCTGACGTCGCTCGAGCCCGGCGTCGATCACGATCCGCACGCCATCGATCGTGAGGCTCGTTTCCGCGATGTTCGTGGCCACGACGACCTTGCGCTTGCCGTCAGGAGCGGCGCGCAACGCCAGATCCTGGTCGGCAGCCTCGAGATCTCCATACAGCGGCAGCACGAGCAACGAGGCGTCTCGCGCGGCCTCCGCGATCGCTGCGACGGCACGGCGTATTTCCGCGGCGCCCGGCAGGAACACCAGCACGTCGCCGGAATCGCTCTCGAGTGCTCGCAACACCGCCCGGGTTGCGCGCTGCTCAATCGGCTCGGCACGACGACCCGCGCCAGCCGGCAATGCGCCGACATAATGCGTCGTCACGTCGAACATCCGGCCCAGCGAACGGATCGACTGCACGCCGGGTGCCACACGCTGCAAGTCGATGCCTTCGAGCGTGGCGGACATGACGAGCAGCCGCAGGTCCTCGCGCAGGTTGCGCTGCACATCCAGACTCAGCGCGAGGCCAAGGTCGGACTGCAGGTTGCGTTCGTGGAACTCGTCGAAGATCACGCAACCGTAATTTTCGAGCGCCGGATCCGCCTGCAACATGCGCGTCAGTATTCCCTCCGTGACGACTTCGATGCGCGTGGCGGCCGAGACGCGTGACTCGAGCCGCGTGCGGTAACCCACCAGTTGTCCAGGCTCGGATTCTGCGAGTTGCGCCATGCGGCGCGCCACCGCTCGTGCCGCGAGACGCCGCGGCTGCAGCAGCAATATGCGACGTCCCGCGAGCCAGTCTTCGTCCAGCAACGCGAGTGGCACGACGGTGCTTTTGCCCGCCCCGGGCGGCGCCTCGAGCACGACGGTTTGCTCCGCGCGCAGGGCAACGCGCAGCGATGACAACACCTCGACGATCGGCAGTGACGGCAGTTGCAGGCTCAAGAGGACGTGCGCAGTAAATGACGGAGCCGGCGCGAGCGTGCATGATTACTGCATGGAAGGGAATGTCCTGATGTGGGTGCTCGCGGCACTGCTGGTGATCCTCGGCCTTGCCGGCACGGTCCTTCCCGCGTTACCTGGCGTGCCACTCGTCTTCGGCGGCCTGCTCGTTGCCGCGTGGGCCGACGATTTTCAACGCGTCGGATGGGTCGTCCTGGTCGTGCTCGGATTGCTGACCGTGGCCTCTCTCGCAATCGAGTTGATCGCAACGGCGCTTGGCGCGAAGCGCGTCGGTGCGACGAAACTGGCCGTGCTCGGTGCTGCGCTCGGGACGCTGCTCGGAGTTTTCCTCGGTATTCCCGGATTGATCCTGGGGCCGTTCGTTGGCGCCGTCGCAGGTGAGATGCTTTCGCACGGGGAATGGCGCCAGGCGACGCGGGCCGGCGTGGCCACCTGGATCGGCCTGCTGTTTGGCACGCTCGCGAAGCTCGCGCTCGTTTTTACGATGCTCGGCATCTTCCTGTTCGCGTACCTCGTCTAGAAGACGTACCACGCGGCCAACTCGTCGAACGTGATGCAACCATCGCGGTCGCCGTCGATGCTCTCAAATGCATTGCGGCACTGGGCTTCCGTCATGTGGCGTCGCTGGGATGCGAGCAGTTGCGCAAATTCCACGAATTCGATCCGGCCGTCTCGATTGGCGTCGATGAAGGCGAATGCCTCGCGCAATTCCTCGCGCTGCCGCTCGGTCATGCCGCGTACCAATTGCTCCACCACCGACGGGTCGGCGAGCGTCGACACGTCGCCCAGCTGGTCGATCTCGTTGGCCGCGATCTTGCGCAGGATCCGGCGCATGATCTTGCCGGAGCGCGTTTTCGGCAGCCCCGGCGCCCACTGGATGAAATCGGGCGTTGCAATCGGGCCGATCTCACGGCGCACCCACTCGCGCAGTTCCTTGCGCAGCTTTTCGGTCGGCTCGGCATCGTGCACGAGCGTGACGTAAGCGTAGATGCCCTGGCCCTTGATGTCGTGCGGACAACCCACGACGGCCGCCTCGGCGACGTTCTGGTGCGCCACGAGTGCACTCTCGATCTCCGCCGTGCCGAGCCGATGGCCCGCGACGTTCAGCACGTCGTCCACGCGCCCCGTGATCCAGTAATAGCCGTCCTCGTCGCGCCTCGCGCCGTCTCCCGTGAAATAGCGTCCCGGGAAAGTCCGAAAGTAAGTTTCGATGAAGCGCTGGTGATCGCCGAACACGGTGCGCATCTGGCCGGGCCAGCTGTCGGTCAGCACGAGGTTGCCCTCGCAGACGCCTTCGAGCGTCTGCCCGTCGTTGTCGACGATGGCCGGTTGCACGCCGAAAAACGGCAGCGTCGCGGAGCCGGGCTTTTGCGCAATCGCACCTGGCAGCGCACTGATCAGGATGCCGCCGGTCTCGGTTTGCCACCAGGTGTCGACGATCGGGCAACGGCCGTCGCCGACGACACGGTGATACCACTCCCAGGCTTCCGGATTAATGGGCTCGCCGACTGTGCCAAGCAGCCGGAGCGACGTGCGCGCATGCTTTTTGACCGGGCCGTCACCTTCGCGCATCAAGGCCCGCAGAGCCGTGGGGGCCGTGTAGAAGATCGTGACCTGGTGCTTGTCGACGACCTGCCAGAAACGGCCGGGATCCGGGTAGTTCGGCACGCCCTCGAAGATCAGCGACGTCGCGCCATTCGCCAGCGGCCCATAGACGACGTAGCTGTGGCCCGTGACCCAGCCGACGTCCGCGGTGCACCAGTAGACGTCGTCTTCGCGCAGGTCGAATACGGCTTCGTGCGTCAGCGCCGCGTAGACGAGGTAGCCGCCGGTCGTGTGCAGCACGCCTTTCGGCTTGCCGGTCGAGCCCGACGTGTAAAGGATGAACAGCGGGTCTTCCGCATTCATGGCCTCCGGCGGGCATTCGGCGGACTGCCCATTGACGACGTCGTCGTACCAGCGATCGCGTGCATACATCGCGACGGGCGCGCCGGTGCGCTTGACCACCAGCACGTGCTGCACGGTCTCAGTGCCGCGGCGCGGTGAGCGCCTGGTCCACGTTCGCCTTGAGCGGAATGCGCTTGTTGCCGCGCACGCCTTCGTCGGAAGTGATCACGAGGGTCGAAGCGCAATCGGCAATGCGACCTGCCAGCGAATCGGGCGAGAAGCCGCCGAACACGACCGAGTGAATCGCGCCGATGCGCGCGCAGGCAAGCATTGCCACCGCGGCTTCGGGAATCATCGGCAGGTAGATCGTGACGCGATCGCCCTTCTGCACGCCGAGGCTGCGCATCGCGTTGCCGAGCCTGCAGACGCGCTCGTAAAGCTCGCGATACGTGATGCGCGCAGAATCGCCAGGATCGTCGCCTTCGTAGATGAATGCCGCCTTGTCCCCGCGCGTGGCAAGGTGACGGTCGAGGCAGTTGTAGGCGGCGTTCAGTTGCCCGTCGGGAAACCAGCGGATGCGGAAATCCCGGTCATCGAAGCTGACATCCTTGACCTTCGCATAAGGTTTCACCCAGTCGAGACGAGCCCCCATGCGGCCCCAGAAAGCCTCCGGATCGCGCACGGACTCGGCGTAGTCCCGCTCATAGTCCTCGCGTGCGGAACCTGGCCTGCGCGGCAAACGCCGCCGGTGCTGCATAGAGGGGTTTCTGCATCGTTGGACTCCGTCCGGTTGCCCGCGCCCGGGCGAGCTCAATCGAGCGCTGCGCGCACGCGTGCGGCGTGTTCCGCGAGAATCTTGTGGTCTGCCATCTCGCGCGCGTGAAACCGCAGATTGATGCCGCCGACACGCGGAATGACGTGAAAATGGATGTGGAATACGGTCTGCCCTGCTTCGCGCCCGTTCAACTGGGCAATCATGATGCCCGGTGCATCGAAGGCCTTGCGCACCGCGCGCGCGACACGCTGCGTGGTCAGTATCGTCGCGGCCAGCGCCGTTTCCGGGAGCTCGAACAGGTCTTCCGCCTGGGTCTTCGGGATCACCAGCGCATGCCCCGGGGCCTGCGGCATGACGTCCATGAACGCGAGCGTGTGCCTCGTCCTCGAACACTTTATGAGCCGGAATCTCACCGCGCAGAATGCGTGCAAACACGTTGTTGGTGTCGTAGGCCATGCTGTCGCGATTTTAGCCGGGATGAGGCCGAGTATAACGGTGGCTTGCCGTGCATCCGGCACATTCGCGCGATGTCCCAGGCCCTCGTTACTGGCCGAAAACCCATTCGATGAGCGCCGTCTGGATGGCTTCGCCGGCGCCCTGCGCCGCGGTCGGGTGATTCAGCACGACCACGGCAACGTAAGTCTTGCCGCTGGCGGCATTGACGTACCCGGCCATCGCGGTGACGTCATCCAGCGAGCCGGTCTTGATACGCAGGCGGCCCTGCATTTCCGGCGACCTGAACCGGCTTTTCAAGGTGCCGTCCGTCGCCGACAACGGTAGCGAAGCGGCGAATTCCGGCATGTACTGGCTGCGATAGGCGGCGAGCAGAACGTCCGCGAGGCCTTCGACGGTGATCCGTTCGTTACGCGAGAGCCCGGAGCCGTTTTCGAGTACCAGGCCGGGGATCAGGATGTTGTGCGCCGCAAGGAAGTCGCCGACCGCCTCGCGGGCCGCCATGTTTGTGGCGGGCCGCCCGGGATACTTTTCGGCGGCCATGGTAAGGAAGACCGTGCGCGCCATGGCGTTGCTCGAGTACTTGTTGACCAGCCGAATGACTTCAGCCAGCGTCAGCGACTCCTGCGTGTAGAGCAATGTGCCGTCGGTCGGCAACGTGCCTAGCCGCATACCGCCGCCGAGCGTGCCCCCGGACTGTTGCCAGAAGGTCTTGAACAGCCCGAACGCATAGTCGGGCGCCTTCATGACGGCGCGCGGCACCGAGAACTGCCCGCAGCCGGCCGCGTAGCGACCGGAGAGCGCGATGCGATTGCCGCTCGGGCCGTCGGGCATCGCGACGATGATGCCGCCCGACCCGCGGCGGCAGGGGCCCGGATCGAGTCGCACGGTGTTGTCGATGACGAGATTGGCCGGCGCAGGGTTCACGCTCGCGCGCACGCTGCGCGTCGCTGCATCGGGCACGGCCATGATGTTCACGGTCTGGAAATTCACCAGCAACGCGTCCGGCAACACGTTGTACGTGCGGTACGGGCGGTTGTCGAAGGACGAGCGGTCGTCGCCCTGCGCCATGAAGAAGTTGTTGTCGATGATCACATCGCCGGTAATGCGCTGCACGCCTGCCTGGCGCAGGCCACCGACGAAGCTCCACCAGCGCTCGGCGGTCATGAACGGGTCGCCGCCGCCGACGAGCACGAGGTTGCCCTCGAGTGCCTGGTCGCGGATCGGGCCCGTGGCGTAGGCGCGCGTCCGCCAGGTATAAGCGGGCCCGAGCGATTCCAGTGCCGCATAGGTCGTCAGCACCTTCATGGTCGACGCCGGATTGCGCGGCACGGCCGAGTTGTAACTCACCAGTGGTTCGTCGCGGCCGATCTCGCGCACGAAGACGCTGAGGCTGGTGCCAGGGATCTTGCGACGCTGCATGGCCTGTTCGACTTCGGGCGGCAGGTACGGGCGATCGCGCGCAAGCGTGCCTTGCGTCGCGCACAGCAGCGCGGCGAGCAGCATCAGAAAATTGCGGACCTTGGGGACGACGATGTTCGGCATCGGTCTCGGCGCTTCGTGCGGCAATCATAAGCGATGCGGTGGCGGCGCGCGGCCTCGCTCTGCATACTCGTCCAATTCATCGTACTGGTAACGCATGCGCAAGATCTGGAACACCGTTCTGAAGGGACTGGTCGCGGTCCTGCCGCTGGGACTCACCGTCTACGTCATCTACTGGCTCGCGGTCTCCGCCGAGCGGCTGTTTTCTCACGCGATCAAGTTGGTCGTGCCGGAAAATCTCTACTGGCCCGGCCTCGGCCTGCTCACGGGCCTGGTCGTGCTGTATTTCGTCGGACTCGCGGTCAATGCGTACGTCGTAAGCCGTGCACTACGCATGTCGGACAAGCTTTTCGCGCGCATCCCCGTGGTCAAGACCATTTACCTCGCGATTCGGGATTTCACGCGTTTCTTTCCGTCGTCTGGCCAGGGCAGCGACCTGCGGCGGGTCGTGCTGGTGCCGTTCGGCCCCGGCAAGATCCTTGGTTTCGTGACCGCTGAATCCGGTGAGATGCTGCGACGCTCGGCGACGGCGGGCGAGACGATCGCCGTCTACCTGCCGATGAGTTACATGGTGGGCGGCTATACGCTCTTCCTGCCGCGCGACCTCGTCGAGCCGACCTCGTTGTCAGTCGAAGAAGGCATGCGCATCGCGTTGATGGGCGGCGTGCGCAGCGCTGCACCGGCGACTCCGACACGACCTGACTCGCGCCGCGGTGCGGTGAGGTGCGGGCAGTCATCATTCCGGTCACGCAGTTCCGGCAGAACTGCTCGCTCGTCTGGTGTGCCGAAACGAAACTGGCGGCAGTGATCGATCCGGGCGGCGACCTCGACAGAGTGCTGGCCGCAGTCGATCAGGAGGGCGTCACGCTCAGCAAGATCCTGTTGACGCACGCGCACATCGACCACGCAGGGGCGACGGCTGAGCTTGCACGGAGTCGGCGGCTACCCATCGTCGGTCCGCATCGCGCGGACCAGTTCTGGATCGACGCGCTGGCGGAGCAAGGCCGCATGTTCGGCTTCGCTGACTCGGAAAGTTTCGAGCCCGACCTGTGGCTCGAGGACGGCAATCGTGTCGCCGTCGGCAACGCGGAGTTCGAAGTGCGACACTGCCCCGGGCACACACCGGGGCACGTCGTCTTTTTTTCGGCGCCGGACAAGCTCGCCTTCGTGGGAGACGTATTGTTCGCGGGCTCGATCGGCCGTACGGATTTTCCGGGCGGCGATCATGCGACGCTGATCCACTCGATTCGCGAGAACCTGTTCGTGCTTGGGGATGACGTGCGGTTCGTGCCCGGGCATGGCCCGATGTCGACTTTTGGCGCGGAACGGCGCACGAACCCGTTCGTCAGCGATGCGGCCGCAGCGCAGGCGCGGAAGAACTGACGGTCGTCGTCGATTGCCGGCTCAGCGGTCGATGCCGCGTCGGCCCCGAAACGGCTGGCCGCGACGGTCCTGCTCCAGGTAGCCGTCCACACACACGCCCATGTCACCAGCGCGCCGCAAACCGAGGCGCCGGTCGGCGTAGTGGACGTAACGACACGTGCAGTCAGCCCGACTGCAACTCTTGAGTGGCAGCGGTGGCGCGTTGGTGGACAGAAAGCGCTTGTCGCTGATCGACCGCGCCAGCTGTGCAGCACCGCGGGCCGGGCTCGATCGCGACGGCGTGGTACGACTTGCCCAGTTTGCGGAGCGGCTCCGCTGCCGGCAGCGACATGCGCCCCGCGAGTAAACCCCTGGCTTTGCTGAAAAGGTCCATGACCGTCGCCCAACTCCGTGTTTTGTCGGTGCAGCCTAGCCAGAAGCCGCCGCGCCGGGGCGTGACGCGAGTCGCGGACAGGCCGCAATTCCCGGTGTCATCCCGGATTTGCGACCAGCGGCCCACCCCGGCCGGCCTTGCCCGGCCGGGTTCCGAAGCCGAAACTGGGCGGACTGCAGCCCTCAAGAGCTTTCATGCCTGCCTCAGCGCCGCCACGATCCCGCCCTGCCCGGGCCCCGACACGCCCGCCCTTCGAGTCGATTTACGGTCATGGCTATGCTCGCGTCGCCGTAGCCACGCCGGCCGTCGAAGTCGCCTCACCGGCGCTCAACGCCGCAGCGACCATAGAGCTGGCACGTCAAGCGGCCCAGGCGCGCGCGGTGCTGGTGCTGTTTCCCGAGCTGGGCCTCTCGGCGTACTCGAACGAAGACCTTTTCCAGCAGGACGCTTTGCTGGACGCTGCGTTGGAAGCGCTCGCGCAAGTGGTCGCCGCCAGCCGCGAGTTGCCACTTGTGCTGGTGGTCGGGGTGCCGCTTCGAATCGACGCCCGTTTGCATAACTGCGGCGTCGTGATTCACCGCGGCCGGTTGCTCGGCGTCACGCCGAAGACTTACCTGCCGAACTATCGCGAGTTTTACGAGAAGCGCCAGTTTGCTTCCGGCTTGCAGGCGCTGGCGACGGACATCCGGCTGCTGGACCAGGACGTGCCGTTCGGGTCGAAGTTGCTCTTCGCGGCAGCGAATCTGCCGGATTTCGTGCTGAACCTCGAGATTTGCGAGGACGTGTGGGTGCCGCTGCCGCCGAGCACGCTGGCGGCGCTTGCTGGCGCGACGGTGATCGCGAATCTCTCCGCGAGCGACATCACGGTTGGCAAGGCCGATTACCGGCGCCTGCTCTGCGCCTCGCAATCGGCCAAGTGCGTTGCCGGGTATCTGTACTCGGCGGCGGGACCCGGCGAATCGACGACCGATGTCGCCTGGGACGGTCACGCGCTTGATCTACGAGAATGGCGAACGCCTCGTAGAGTCGCAGCGCTTTCCGCTCGAGGGCGGCTTCGTTACAGCCGACCTCGACCTCGACCACCTGCGCCAGGAGCGGATGCGCTGGACCAGTTTCGGGGACTGCGTCCAGGCACACGCCGGCCAGTTGCGCGACTACCGCCGCGTCGTATTCGAACTCGACATTCCGGGGGGCAAGGTTCCGCTGCAACGGCAGGTCGAACGCTTTCCCTACGTACCGTCCGACCCGGCGCGGCGTGACGAGCGTTGTGCCGAGGTGTACGACATCCAGGTCGAGGCGCTGCGCAAGCGTCTGCTGGCGACCGGACTCAAGCGAGTCGTCATCGGCATCTCGGGTGGTCTCGATTCGACGCAGACTGCGCTCGTGGCCGTCCGCGCCTTCGACCGGCTCGGCTGGCCGCGCAAGAACGTACTGGGTTACACGATGCCGGGCTTCGGCACGAGCACGCAGACCTTCGACAACGCGCATGCATTGATGCGGGCGCTCGGCATTGGTGCGGCGGAGATCGACATCCGTCCCGCGGCCCGGCTCATGCTGGAGAAGATCGGGCATCCGTACGCGCGCGGCGACGCCGTGCACGACATCACTTTCGAGAACGTGCAGGCGGGCGAGCGCACCTCGCACCTGTTCCGGCTCGCGAACATGCACGACGCGCTCGTGCTCGGCACCGGCGACCTCTCGGAACTCGCGCTTGGTTTTACGACGTACGGCGTTGGCGACCACATGTCGCATTACAACGTGAATGCATCGGTGCCGAAGACACTGGTCCGGCACTTGATCCGCTGGTTGATCGCAACACGCGCGTTCGATGACGACACCATAGGCGTGCTCGACCGGATCGCCGATACGCCGATCTCTCCGGAACTCGTGCCCGGCAAGGGCTCAGGCCCGACGCAGTCTTCCGAGGCCGTCGTCGGTCCGTACGAACTGCAGGATTTCCACCTGTATTACGTGAGCCGCTTCGGTTATCGACCGAGCAAAGTCGCATTCCTCGCGCAGGCAGCGTGGGGTGACGCTGCACGGGGCGCGTGGCCGGACACGGTGCCGCTGGACCAACGCCGGTCGTACGATCTCGCTGCGATTCGACACTGGCTCGAAGTGTTTCTGCACAGGTTTTTCCAGACCAGCCAGTTCAAGCGCTCGGCCATGCCGAACGGACCCAAGGTCGGCTCCGGTGGTTCGCTCTCGCCGCGCAGTGACTGGCGTGCGCCGAGCGACTCGCCCGCAACCGTGTGGCTCGATGAACTACGTTCGAACGTGCCGGCTGCGCCGCGAGGGCGCACTGCCGTGCGAGCCAAACGGCGTCGCTGACTACCTGTTCGAGCGCCGGGAAGGAACGCCACCGCACCGACGGGGTCCAATTGCCACGCCCACCCGAGGCGTGTCAGTGTGTAACGCGTGAACAGAATCCCCGCAGCAAGACGCGCGAACGGCCGATGCCTGAACGGCGGAACGGCGAGCACGCTGCTGCTCGCCTGTTGCTTGAATACCGGCACGGCCTGGACGCAAAACCCGGCTCCGCCTGCAGTGGATACTTCACCTGCGCCTGCAACGGAAACATCGCCTGCGACCTGCAACGGGAACATCGCCTGCGCCTGCACCTGCACACGCCTGCACCTGCACCTGCGACGGATGCTTCACCTGCGCCCGCATTGGAAACGTCACCGGCGCAGGTGGCGCCGGCCGCGAGTGCATCGGACCTTTACACGGAATTCCGGCGCACCTTCGACGAGCGCCAGTACGCCGCGGCAGCGGAACTTGCACGCAAGCTGCTCGAGCTTGCCGACCAGCAGGCGAAGTCGCCCCTCGACGAGGAAGTCCAGGTGGCGCTGATGAATCTCGCGCTCGCGCAGTACTATGCGGGCGACTACACCGGTGCCGAAACCAGCTACCTGCGCGTCATCGATGCGGCGGAGAAATCGGGTCGTCCGCTGACGACGCGGCTCGCGCGCGCCAATGCCGGACTGGCCGGGGTTTACTACGCGAACAAGCGTTATGACGTCGCCGTCGAACGTTTCGACAAGGCCGTCGCGATGTCGCGCCGCGACGAAGGCCTGCTGAATACGCAGCAGGTGCCAATGCTCGAAAAATATGCAGACGCCCTGACGCGGCTAGGCCGTTACCAGGACGCCTTGCAGGCGCACAAATACATCCTGCGCGTGGAGACTCGCACGTATGGCGAAAGCGACCCGCGCATTGCCCCGGCATTGGAGCGGTTTGGGCGCTGGTATGCACGGGTAGGCGCCTACGATCAATCGCGCCGGACACTGAAGCAGGCGCTGGAAGTGGTGGTACGCAGCGAAGGCGAGGCCTCATCGAACCTGATCGGGCCCCTGGCCGCGCTGGCCGAGTGCGATCGCCTGCAGTTGTTCGACCCGACGCAGGTCACGATCACGTCAACCGACACGGAACGCTCGACCATGTTTCATGACGAAGCGTTCGCACCGCCGACTGTGTCGCCGGGCGTACTTGCGGCCGAAGGAGAAAAAGCCCTGCAGCGCGCCGTTGCGCTGGCGGAAGCTCGCAAGGAGCCGTCGTTCGTTCAGATCGCCGACGTGCGCACGCAACTGGGCGACTGGTACCAGGTGTTCGGGCAGCCCGAGCGCGCATTGCCACAATACGTGCAGGCGTGGCACGCCGCCGAGAAGGTCACCGCGCAGGCTGCCGGCAAGCCACTCACGACATTGCTGTTCGGCGAGCCGGCGCTGTTGCACTTCGTGCGCCCGGAGGGCTGGGACCGGTACGCGAAACGTAAACCCGACGAAATGGAAGTGCGTTCCGTCAGTACGCTCTTTACCGTGGATGCAGAGGGACGACCGCAAGGGATCAAGGTCACCGACGATTCAGGCGATGCAAAGCGCGCCCAGAAGACCGTGCAAGCCCTGCAAGACGCGCGTTACCGTCCGCGCTTCGACAACGGCAAGCCTGTGCCGACACCCGACATGGTTTTTACACAACCCTGGATGTTGCTGGTGGAGCCGCAACCCGCGGAGGGGGAGCCGGGGAAGCCGAACGACGGCAAAGCCAGCGGCTGAACGTCCTGGCCGGTCACTGCGGCGGTGGTTGCTGGATTTCCACGGGCGCCTGTGCCTCACCCGGCGGCAACAACCCGCGCGCAATGGCCTGCTCGCGGAATTCCGCCGCGAGCTTCGCGCCCGCATCTCGCATCGCGAGCCTGGTCGCCTCCTGCAAGGCTTCATCGCCCTTGCCCGGGAACGACGAAGCCGCCTGCGTGCCATACCCGGTGAAGCTCCAGCTTTCGCTCAACTGCCCGGTAGGCGAATAGAGCCGTACCGTGTAGCGCAGGCTCGCGGCATACAGCGGCGCGCCGGAGTCGGCCGGAGTCACGAACGCATAATCGTCGAGCGTCGGCTGCAGCACGCCGCGAATTTCCTTGTCCGTTGCCGCCGCTGCCGCCGGTGAATCCACCACGACCACGCGGTTGAACATGGCTGTGACGATGCGCATGAACCCGGCCGACTGGGCCTTGCCGAGCCCGATGGAATATTCGCCGCCGCGCTCGCGCTTTTCTTCGTAGACCTTTTCGCGGAATTCGAGCGGCAGGTGCACGCCGACCACGACCGGAATTTTGTCGATCAACGGTGGCGGCAGATCGGCTGTCGTCTCGAAGCGCGTCGGAGTGCACGCGGCGAGCGCCACGAGCAGGCAGGCAACCAGCGTCCGGCCTGCCGACTGCGCAGCAACGCGACGAGGCGCAAACGAGCGGGGCGATCCAGAAACCATTTGTGTCACCTTACACCTAGCGCCGGTAACTGGACAGGCTCGTTCAGGCCTACGAACGTGCCGCCGTTGCGCGCGCAAAGTACGCGCATCAGTGACGAGAACCGGACACTCGTGAATTGCGGCGCGTCTGGCCGCACCGGAAATCCCAGCGCGTGAATACGCACGCGGCGATCACCCGTGCGGTCCTCGCGATTGATCAGGTCGACCGTGCGGACGACGGAATCGATCGACGACCCCGTGAATTCGTCGCCGAGCACGTAAAGACTGATGCGCCGCCCGCTCGAATAATAGGTGCGGATCGCCTCGACGATGCCTTCCACGGGACTCGAATTGCTGAACGGAAACCAGTCGCGCAGTCGGTCCAGCACGAGCTTGCGCTGTCCGGGCGTGTCCGGCAGCCAGCGTCCCCGGTAAGACGGGAACATGTAGCCGCCCTCGTCGCTCATCACCTGCCAGCCCTTCACGGTCGGGTAGGCATCGAGCACTTCCTGCATCTTGCGCAACATCAGCGGCCACGCGTAATTGGCCATGCTGCCCGACGTGTCGATGATGAAGATGATGTATTCGCTGTCGACCGGCAGGCCAGCCACGGCGTCCTGCGGCGCGCGGCGGAATTCCGCGCCGAGCACCTTCTTCATTTCCTCGGTCAGCTGCTGTTGGGCGGCGACCAGCTGGCCTTCGAGCTTGTTGCTGACTTCGGCCTCCTGCGCGGTCGCGTTGTACTTGCCACGTACGTCGCTGAGGTCGCCGCGCAAGCGGGCCAGTTTCAGCCGTACTTCGGACAGCTGTCGTTCGCGCTCGGTCATGTTGCGATTCAAGACGCTGGTCTCGCCCTTGATGTCGTACAGCTCCTGCTGCAGCGCGAGCACGCGTCCCTTCAGGTCTACCTTGGCCTTCTCGAGGGCCTTTGGTTCGCCGAACTTGCTCAGCATGAACAACAGGATGATGGAGCCGAACGCACAGCATGATCGTGTCCAGGAACGACATGCTGAACACTTCGAAATCGCGCGTGCGCCGGCGCATCGTCATGGCCAGTCCTTCGCGGGCATCAGGAACGCGCCATTCGTGCGCCGAGCGAGGGCCCAGAACGCGGCGGACGCCGATGGATCGCCTTCCATCGGCATCAGGATGACATTGGCCGGCACGCGGTTCCGGGTACTTTCCGAGCGCGCGTTCGAACAGCTTGAGCCGGCCTTCGCCATCGATCGTCTTGCGCAGTGTCGGTGGCGACGCGCCCTGGGTCGGCAGGCCGTCCGTGATGATGAACACGTTGTCGGCGCTCGGACTCATGGCATTCAGCGCGGTGAAGGCGTTTTCGAGGCTGGTGCCGTCGGTTGGCACCGTGCGGCGCAGCTGCGTGACGATGTCGGTGAGCGCTTTTGCATCACTGCCATCGAGCCATTGGCCGCGCGCTGGCGGGAGCGAGCGACCAAGCCTTGGTGTTGAACGCAATCACCTGGAACTTTGACTTGGCGGGAATCTGGGTCGTGAGCCAGTCGACGGTCGCGACCGTGCGACGCCACTTCGTCGACAGCAGGCGACGCGACTCCGGCATGTTGCGCAGGCGGATCACGTTGACGACGGTTTCGTCGAGCATGCTGGCCGACGCGTCGACCAGGATCACGATCCGCTCGCCGCCAAGCTTGAGGCCACTCAGGTACTGGCGATCGCCGGTGCCGACGAAACCCTTCACTCGATTGCCGGGCGTGCCGGGACTCGGCGTGCCCGCCTTGAGCCGGCGCTGGCTTTCCTCGATGGCCTTCAGGTCCGCCTTGAGCTTCTCGATGGCTTCCTTTTTGGAAAGCGTTGTCTTGTCGGCATCGGCGAGCTGCTGCAGCAGCCGTGCCTTTTCCTCGAGCACTCGGTCGGACAGTCCTTCCGCACGCTCCGCCTCCGTCGACGTCGTGCGCAGGCTGTTGCGCAGCACGACGAGGTCCGAGTAGCCCTGCAGCACCTCCTCCTCCAGCTTGTCGACTTCCGCGCTGCAGGTCGGCATTGTCCTTCTGCGACACACGTGCTGCCGGCGGCGTTCAGGATCATGTACAGCAGCACGAGCGCGCCGAACGCGCAGCAGATCGTGTCCAGGAACGACATGCTGAAGATGTCGAATTTTCTACGTCGCCATGTTCCGGCAGCACGCGTATGAGTTCGAGCGTCACGCCGGGCGCACCGAGCCGCAGCACGTCGCCGACGCGCAGTGCCACATGGCCCGCCACGCGCTCGTCGTTGACGAACGTGCCGTAGGTGCTGTGGTCCTCGACGATTGCCTGGCCGTCCACGCTGGATCGAGCGTGCAGTGCGATTTGGACAGGCCGGCGATGCCGCGGGCAGGCGCAGCGCGCGCGGCGCGTCGGCGCAGCGACCAGCCAAGCGTCAGCGGCTCGGCGGATGACGGGCCAGGCGCGGCCGCGAAACAGCACGTGGGTTGGCACGGCGTCCGCCGGGCACTGGCGTCAGAGAGTTGCTCGACTGCGCATTGCCCGGCTGCTGCGTGCGACGGGCAGGCGATGCACCAGCGCGATCGACTCCGCGGCGGCCGCGCGATCGAGTCGCGCGCGGCCAGCGCGCCCAGCGCGGCAGCGCCGCGCGGCAATGCGACGACCTCGACGTCGCGCAGCGCGGCCAGGCGCGCCGACGAGCCCGGGCAATGCCGCGATGCGATGTGCCATGCACAGTTGCACCGCGAGACCTGCGGGACGCGCGCGCCTGCACGAGTCGCTGCACGTCGGTTGCGAGCCGCGTCGACGGCGGCCGTCAACTGCGCGCGACGCGAGCGTGATACGGTGCGTGCTGTCGCCGAAAGTCATCTCGACCTCGGCCTCGCCGGTGATGGCGAGCGCGGCCACCCATCCAGGCAACAGGTCGTACAGGCGTTGCTCGGTCGCGCCTTCGTGCAACGGATCGAACCGGGTCTGCCGCACGAACTCGCGCCGCGACCGCGGTCGCCAGCGCCTGCTGGAAAGCCAGCATGCCGGCTGCCGCGCAGCAACTCGTAGCGCGCTCGACGCATCACGCCTTCCGCCGCGCGACACTTCGAGCACCGTCACGGCCGCCTGGTGCAACTGCAGGTCCAGGTGCAGCACGTGCGCGGCGGACGCACGTGCCGCTGCAGGCCGCGAGGCCAAGGTCGACCAGCCCGCGCAGCGTGACGCCGGCTTCGTTCGCGATGCCAACGAGCAAGTCCGAGCTGCTCGCGGGAATAACCCGGCGGCACCGCGATGAGCAACGGCGTACCGGGCGCCGCCTGCGCCGCGGCAAGCACGTTCGACCAGATGCGCATGCGCGAGGTCTGCCTGCGTCGCGACGCCGCGGGCCGACCAGGGCAGCGGCTCGAGCCCGAGTTCATGCCAGAACCGGTTCTGCGCAGTGCAGCGGCGCCGACGCGTTGCCGCTGCGCGGCCTCGCTGCCGACGATGACCCGACCTGTCGACGAGTACTGCGACTCCCGGGCTTTCGTCGCCCGACGAGTGCCGGATCGCTCGACGTCCTCAATGCGCTGCCAGCTGCAAGCCAGCATCGTTGAGTTCGAGCGCGAGCGTGGCCGTCATGATCGCTGCGCCGGTCAGCGGACGAGCATCTGCCGCACGACGTGCTGGTCGAGGTACTCCTCGGTGTCGAGCACCGCGCGCTCCTGCCGCTGCTGGATCTGGTGCAGCAGGAACATGATGAAGATGCTCAGCCCCAGCGCGACCTGCGTCGAGTTGAAGGCAATGCCGAGGCCCGCAACGACGCCCGAGACGTCGCCTTCGACCGCCTTGTGCGCTTGCTGCAACGCTTCGCCGATGCCGCGGACGGTGCCGATGAAGCCGATGGCGGGAATCGCCCAGGCCACGTAGCGCACCATCGAGAGCTCGGAGTCGAGGCGGTCGAACTCGAGTTGGCAGACGTCGTGGATGGCCGAGGCGACGTCCTGGATGTTGCGCGTCGAGCCGAAGCGATGCAGTCCGCTCAGGAGCGCGCGCGGCATCAGTTCGTTGCGCATATCGGCCGGCAACGCCTCGACCTGGCGCGCGTAGTCGCGCGAATCCTCCGGCAGGATCTTCATGCCCTCCGGCAGGCGTAGCAGGTCCGTGCCAAGCAGTGCCCGGCCGCGGCGCAGCGTGGCAGCCTTGTAGCCCATGATCGACGATGGCCCAGAACGCGAGGATGAAGCAGATCTCCTGCTCGGAATCCTTGACGACCACGTAGATCGAGCGCTCCGGCACGTAGTTCGGCGTCCTTCGCCATCATGGCCGCGTCGTTACGCGCGGATCGCTTCTGCCCGTGGCCGGATGACCGTCGCGTACACGCCCTGCACGAGCGACCGCGATGATGATCAGCGAGAACACCTCGAACATGAATTCGCTGGGCCTGATATTTTTTCATTGACGCACTCTTGTCCTGGTCCGATGGCGTCAGATGTCTACCGGAAATGCGACGTCGAAATCAGGACGCACTTTTTCGGTTGGCTCGAAATGCTGCGGCGAACCCGTCGCCGCAGCCGGCTTTTTCGGCGTTGCCGCGTCAGGCGCCGCCGCCTTGGCGGGCGGCTCGTCCTCAGCTGCGCCGGCGGGTGTCGGCTCGTTCTCAGCCGCGCCGGCGGGTGTCGGCTCGTTCGAAGCGTCGCCGTTCGTCGCAGGTTCGGCCGGAGTCGCCGAGGGCGTCTCCTGCGACTCGTCCACCGTGGGTGGTGGGCTCTGCGCAAGCGCGAGACCTGCCATCACGAGCAGCACGCTGGGGCCCAGGAGGCGCCGGACAATTCCTGGCAACATCATCTCACTCCGCATAACGCGCCAGCCGGAAACCGAGATCGTCACGCCGGCTGTCGCCGTAGTCACGATAGGCTGCACGCAGTTCCGTGACCGTCGCGTGCCGCCAGCTGGCGCCCCGGATCACGTGCAGACGGCCTGCCGCGGCCGCGACCGGGTCCGTCGCCACTGCTGCCGAAGCAGGTTGCACTACGTACAGATCAGAGGTCCATTCCGACACGTTGCCACCCAGGTCATAAAGCCCGAGGGGATTTGCCGCGAAGCTGCCGACAGTGGCGGTCACTGCGTAGCCGTCGTCGAGATCCTGCAGGAAGGTCTGCAACAGCGGCTGGGCCTTGCGGTCGCCGTAATTGCCAGCGCCTGCTGGAACCGGCAAGGTGTCACCCCACGGATACTTGCGCAGGGTTCCGTCGCGGTTCGCACGCGCTGCCCATTCCCATTCGGCCTCGGTCGGCAGGCGATAGCCCGTCGTCGCGGGCACGATCAGCGTGAGTTGACCGCCCTTGCTCTCATAAGCGGCCGGCAGGCCGTCCTGCTGGCTGAGCCAGTTGCAGTACTCCACCGCGTCCTGCCATGTCACGTTGACTACGGGCTGGCGCTCGAGTTCCAGCGTCGCTCTGGCCCACGAAGCCGGAACGATGCTGCGACCGGAACTGCTTGAATTCACCGTTCGTCACCTCGCGTGAGCCAACGTATACGCGGCGCCGCAATTCGACGGCGCGTTGAGATTCATTGGCGCGGCGTCCGGATTCTCGACGCGGACTGCCCATCGTGAAGGACGCCGGTGGCAGCAGGCGCAGTTCCGCGCCGCCCTTCGTGCGCACGCTCGCGCTGAGTGGCCCACCAGCAGCTGAGGGCGTAGCGCCAGCGCTGGCCGATCCGGCCGCGGTTGTACCCGGCGCAGCGCCGGCGGTCGCGGCCACCGCATCACCGCGTGCTTCGTCGAGTCGCACGTTGATGACCTGGGGCAAGCCCGGCCGGGGCGTGATCGTCGTTCGATACGGCCGATAACCGGCGAGCCTGATCTCGATGTCCTGCGGCGCCGAGGGCAGCTTGAAGGTCTGGCCGGCCTTGCCGAGCGGGCGACCGTCCGCGCGCACTTCGGCCCCTGCCGGCTCGACCTGCACGGTGACCTCGCCGAAGATCGGCGTCAGCGAGACATCGACTTGCCGCGTGGCGCCCGACGCGACGCTTACCTGCGCGGTAGCCGGCTCGTGGCCATCCTTCGTAACGACGAGTGCCATGGCCACGTCGGGCCGCACGTCGATGGTGAGCGGCGTGCGACCGCGGTAGGCACCGCCAACGCTGAGACTTGCGCCCGCAGGCGTGGTACGTACGACCAGCGTGCCGTCCGGTAAGCCGAGACGCACGGGGCCCAGAGTCTGCGGCTCGTTCGCGACCACCTGCAGGTCGGTCACCCAGTTCTTGAAACCTGCGTGACGCAGTTCGACGCGATGCGTTCCGGCCCCGAGTTCAACCCGGGCAGGCGTGCTGCCCCGCGGACTGCCATCGACCAGCACGTCCGCCCCCGCAGGCTCGGTCAGGATCGCGACCGACGCCCACGAAGGCACCAGTTTCGACCTGCAGTGTCTGGCGCTGGTCGGCGCCTGCGATCACCACGGGCGCCGTGTAGGGCAAGTACCGCTCCGCGGTCACCAGCACTTCATGACGACCGGGCTCCAACTTGTATTCGCCGGGCACAGGGCCGAGTTCGCGGCCCGCGACACGGATCCGGGCTGGTACGTCGCTCTCCACGAGCAGGCGTCCCGGCAATTTCCGCAACGAGAAGCGAAGACTCTGGCCGGACGCGTCGGTGACCCGCACGGATGTGCGCAGCGTGTGGTACCCCTTCCGCGTGGCCACCAGCTCGTACTTGCCGGGCAATGCGAAATGATTCGCGCCGATGTGCAGGACGGGTGCACCGCCCCGCAGGCGTACTGCATCTGCTGCCGGCGCCGTAACGATGTGCACCGGACGTCCCGTGAACAGGAACCATATCGCCAGCGCGAGCAGGGCGAACACGAAGACGCCGCCCGCAAGTGGCGCAATGCGCCGGCGCGCCGGCGGGCGCCGCGTCCGGGCGGCGAAAAGCGACGGCGGTCAGCTCTTCGTCGGCCTCGTCGTTGCCACCGCTGACCAGGGCCGCCGAGGGCGCGTCGGGCGGCAGGGTCAGGTTGCCGCCGCTGCCGTCCTCGATCGCGAGCGTCGGTGTGCCGCCCGTCGTGCCGAGCCGCAGTCGACCGCGCGCGATGTCGATCACGTCGCCCTCGCGCAGCCACGTCGATCGCTTCACCGCAGCGCCATTGCAGAGCACCGGCGGCCCGTCGGCGGCAGGTTGCAGGAACAGCTGGCCGTCGTGCCAGGCGATCCAGGCAGCCGCATCCGCGGTGTGCAGGTCGCCGAAAACGATCGTGTGACCGGGCCCGCCAATGCTGATTGGAAAATCGGATGCCGCCAGCGGCCGCTCGCCCAGGGGATCGCGCAGGATCAGCTCGGCGCCACTCAAATGGGCTCCTCGCAACGGATCGTGACGACGGGGGGCGCGGCTCCTGGCACCAAGTTGATTTCCTTGCGCACGTCGCGATATCCCTGCACGCGTGCCGACGACGGTGTAACGACCGGGCATCAGTTCGAGTTCCCGGCTGCTCGAACAGGCCCAAGCTTACCAACCCGATAGACCTGCACGTCGGTGACATTGTCCGACGCGAGTGCCACGCGTACCGGCGTTTCGGCCTGGCGCAGCAGCTCGTCGACGCGCGCCACCTGCTCCTGCAGTCGTGGACCGGAGGCGCCGACACTTGCGACCTGGTCGAGTGCGCTGCGCGCCGCCGCACGGCCCGCCTGACTGTAGAGTCGGTCCGGCCGATCGATGAACGCCTGCAGTTGCGCGCCCAGCATCGCTCGAGGCTCACTGCGCTCGACGCCTTCCTGCGCTTCACGCAACGTCGAGTCCGTCTTCAGCGCCTCGCGATAAGCGGCGACAGCGTCCGCCCAGCGCTCCTCGCGCTCAGCCGCACGACCGCGCGCCATCGTTTGCGCAAGTCCCTGTGTTTCGGTTGCAAGCCGGATCTGGCGCAGCCCCTCCGCGACCTCACTGGTGCCCGGCCGGAGTTTGTCGGCGCGCCGGAATGCCGCCTCAGCCGCCGGAAAATCCTGGCGCGCCAGTGCCGCGAGCGCCTGTGACATGTTCGCCGCGAACGCATCACCTGCGACCCTGGCTTGCAGTCGGGCCAGCCCGTCGCGGGCGCCGCGCGTTGCCGGATCGAGCCCCAGCGCGCGCTGATAGGCCGCGGTTGCAGTCGCCGCGTCGCCCTGCTGCTCGGCTCGCGCACCGAGTGCCGTTTCGCGCAGCACCGCGTCCAGCACCTTGGCACGCGCAAGTCCCGTGCGCGCCGCGGCGTTTGACGCGTCGATACGCAGCGCGGCCGCATAACGTTGCGCCGCGTCGGCCGAGCGGCCTGCATCGAATGCAACGCCTGCTTCCCGCAGCAGGTTCTGCAGCGCCTGCGGTCGCTGCTTTTCGAGTTGCGTCAGCGTCTCGCCCGTGGTGGTGAATGCTGCGATGGCCTCGTTGAATTCGCGGCGCTGCATGCGCGGCGTCGCCCGACGCGAGTCTTGCCTTCGCGCTTGCCAGGGACGCCGTACCCCAACGTGCCGCGTCGGTCTGCTCGAGTTTGCGCATGCGTTCCGTCAGCGGTGCGCGGAGTTCGTCGGCGCGCCGCTTCAGTTCGGCCAGTTGCTCGAGGTTCGGTGCCGTCGTTGCTACCGCGGCGGCGGGCGCCGGTTCGGACTTTGCGGCCGCGGGTGCTGCCGTGGTCGCCGACCGGCGTGCAACGAGATCCGGCAGTACGAAGAACGTGAAGCCGACAGCCGCAATGGCAATGATCGCCGCACTTGCCAGCAAGCCACGGCGAAATCCTTCGCGTCGCGAATCAGCCACCGAAGGGCCGTTGTTGTCCGTACGGCGCCACTGCGCCTGCAGCGGCATTGCGTCGGGCGGCGGCTGCAAGCCTTGCGCCGACGGCTGGGTCACTGCCGCCGTCGCTTGCGCAGATCGCTCGAGACCGGCCGCGAGTTGGGCATGGATTTCCTGCATCGATGCCGGTCGCTGTTCGGGACTCTTCGCCAGGCATTGCGCCACCAGCGCGACCAGGTCGTCGGGCGGCTGCGGACGACCGGTCAGTGGCGGGGGAATCTCGTCGAGCACCCGTGCCGGCGTGAGATCCGGATAGAACGGCGGATGGCCGCTGACCAGTTCGTACAGCAACGCGCCCACGGCATAGATGTCATCGGCCACCGTTACCGGGCCACCCGCGTGGCGCTCCGGACTCAACGCGTAAGGCGAGCCCGCCGTGCGCGGCCGTGCCGCCGATGCGTTGTGCGCTGCCGAAGTCGGCGAGGCGCGCGAGGCCGTCGGCGTCCAGCAGTACGTTGGCGCTCTTGATGTCGCCGTGGGCCAATCCCGCCGCGTGCAGGCACTCGCAGCGCCTCGATGACGGGCAGCAGGCGGCGCACGACGAACGGCCACGGTCGGCCGCGCAGGCGGCCGATCTCACCGCCCGGCAGGAATTCGAACACGTCGTAGCGCCTGTCGTGCCTTCGTCGACGCGCTGCAGTGGCAGCAGCAATGCCGGATGCGCCAGAGCGATGAGCGACTGCTGCAACGCGATTTGCGTCCGCATGTGCCCGCGGGCCCGATGCGCTTGAGCACGACCTCGTTGCCGGAAACACGGTCGCGCGCGAGCCAGGGCTCGAGTATTTCGTCCTGGCCGCCGGAGCGCAGCGGGCGCAGCAACTCGTAACGCGCAGCGATGACCTGCCCGTCCGCGAGCTCGAAGGTCATCGTGCGAGTTCCTTCAGGCCGGCTGGCTGGCGCGGGTGGGGCGTCCGCCGCCGCGGTCGTCGCAGGCAGCCCGGTCTCGTTCTCATACAGTTCGCGCAGCAGCTGGCGCCATTCCGCGTACTGCTGCTCCGCCGAGCCCTTCAGCTCGAGCGTGCGGCCCTCGATGTCGACGACGATCGGCTGCACTTCGTTCTGGAACGAACTGCCGAGCTGCTTCAGCGACTCGCCGTGCATCTTGATCTCGGAGCGCATGTCGAGGCCGCTCTTGAACGCATAGATGCCGCCAATGCACCGCGGCCGTCGCCGCCGCGGATGCCGGCGCTGCTGCTCGGCTTCCTGGCCCGCGAGCACGCCGCCGACGACGGCAACGGCGCCGAGCAGCTGGCGCGTCAGCGCCTTGCGCTTGGCCTCGGCTCTCGGCTTCGAGCTCCTCGTTCGAGTACTTGCGCCAGTTGCTGTAGGCATCGTCCATGGTTTCGCTGAAATTCGTGTAATGCTCGTTCAGCGTGTCGACCAGCGCGTAGTCGCGCTCGTGCATGCGCTCCATGCGCTGCGACGACCGGGATCGTCGGCTGCCGGCAGACGCTTGATCGTATACGTGCCCTTGCGCGCGTCGCGCGCAAGGTAGGGCTGGAACGCATACGGCGCGAGATCGGCGGCGAACCGCAGTCCCGCGACCTGGTGGACCTGCACGCGCTGCTCGCTCGTCACGCTTCTGGCGGGCCGCGAGCAAGTCGTTGGCGATCGTCGCATAGAGGTTGTCGAACGGGTCGCGTGGCTTGACCGGCACGTCCTTGTAGGCGCGCAGGTCCGGCCTCGCCGCGTATTCCTTCTGCAGCCAGATGCGGCCGGCGGCATCGGTGGCCTTGATCGCGAGCTTGAGCTCGTCGCCCGCTCGATTCGATGATGCGACCGTCGATGCAGCACGTCGAGCTGGACGCAGTCGGCCGGCAGCACGCGCACCTGGCCCCACTGGCCCGTGCCTTCCAGCGTGTCGCGCAGCATGACCGGCATGTAGCGCGACTCTGCCTTGCGCACGTCCGGGTAAGATGCGCTGCTTTTCCTGCTCCTTTTCGTCGGCGGGAATGTTCGGGTCGAACAGCGCGCATGCCCACGTCGAGCAATTCACGCTCGGGGATCTCGGCTCGTCGCCTTCTGCGCCACGACCGGCGCGATCGGCCGCTCGTCCTGCACGACGCAGCCGCCGAGGCCGCCAATGTCAGCGGCGGCGGCCAGGCAGGCCGGCACGCAGCGCGCGACCGCGCAAAATGAATGAGCCGTCGTATGGCTCACTGCGTGCTCTGCTTGTACTTGCGGTACTCATCCCAGAGCCGCTCGCGCAGCTCGGGTCCGTCTCCTTCATGGCGGCCTCCCGCAACTGGCGGGCCACGATGTCGTCGTCGCGACCGTCCGGGAATGTCGCCTGGCACGCCGCTGCCGGGCCCGAGCCGCCCTTGGCGCCGCCACCGACTCCGCCGCCGCCGTTCGGCGCTTCACCGGCGACTTACCGCCTCCGCCGTCTTCGCAGCCCGCGCCGCCGCCGGACCCGCCCTGACCTTTTCCTGCGCCTTCCGCGCCCGCGCCCTCGCCTCGCCTTCATGCCTGCACCGGCCGCACCGGCCGTTCGCCGCCGCGCCGCAGCCGTCTTCCTCGCCTTCCTCGCCGTCCTCGGCACCGGCGCGCCCGAACCGGCGCGGCCTGCGCGCTCCTGCGAGATCGTCTCCTGTTCCTTGCGCATGCGCGCATCGAACACCGCAAAGGTTTCGTCGAACTGCCGGTCGATCTCGCCGCGGCGATCCTCGCCGGCGATCGGTCCGCTCCCGGCGCCGCCGTGCCCGCCGTCGAACCGGTGCCGCTGCCCGCAGTGCCGCCGCCCGCCATTCCACCCGGATTCCGCCGGCGCTACGCCGGTTGGCGTGCCGCCGCCACCGCTCCAGCCAGCGCCGCCTGCCGATGGACCCTGCGCCGCCCGCCGCCGGACGCCCCTCGGGTGCCGGCCGTGCCGCGCGCCGCCAGGCGCCGCCAGCCGTCGACGCCCGCGCGGGCACGGCGCCGCCCTGGAGTGCCTCGGCGGTCGGCGTCGAGCCAGCGTCCCTGCGGCCCGCGGTGCCGGCCCGTGTGACCGTGACGCGCCGGTCTGACTCCCGGCAGGTCCGGTTCGAGCCAGCTCGATGCCGGTCGCACCAGTCGGATCCAGTCGAACCCGGCCGGCTGCCGGCCGAGCCCGTCGAGCCGGTCGAGCCTGCGGACCCTTGCGACCGCCCGTGCTGGCCACCTGCGGATCCTTGCTGACCGCCCTGTTGCCCGCCTGTGGTCCCTGGGGACCCTGCCGATCCAGATTGCGACCCTTGCGCGCCAGGCTGGCCACTGCTCGGCGTGCCGCCGGCGGCGCCGCTCGAGCCGGACTCCCCTCCCGTGGACTCGGACGGTGGCGTTGGCCAGCCCGCCGGACGCGGCTCGGCCGAGCCGCCGGTCGCTGACGGCGTCCCGGATGACGAAGGACTGACCGCTGGAGCCCTGCTGCCCGCCTGTGGAACCGGAAGGGGTTTGCGGCCCCGAACCGCCTTCGGACGAACTCGAGGATGACGGCGACGACGAAGGCGAACCGCCGGTGACGAGGACGGCGAGGACGAAGACGAACCGCCACGATGACGGCGACGGCATGGACGCTCGGCATCGACGTGCTCGTGCTGCTGCTGGTCGTCGCGCAGCCGCCCGCCGCCAGTGCGGCCGCGAGCAGTGCCAGACCTGTGAGACCGTTGGATCGATTGCATGACAGCCACCTACTCTCGGGTGCGGGAACGGCGGCGCCCGGCCGCTCCGTTGCAGGGTACAGCCTAACTTGGATGCGCCGCGAGGCTCGCGGTTCAACTACTCAACGCAACGTCGCCTTGTCCGTTGACGCTCGGCGTGCCCGCGGTTACCGCGTCCAGGCGAGCCAGTAGTCATGTCGTCGCCTTCGAGGAACGAGCGCAGCTGGTTGCTGAGCCGGTCGCAGGCCGTGCGCCGCACGGGCGAGATGATCGGGATCGGTGCGATCGCCCCGATCAACACCGACGTGCCGGTGACGTCCGCGCTGACCGTAGCCGATTTCCGTGGCATTTTGCATGTCCCAGATCGACGCGACGTACCCGGATTCCTTTTCCCACCAGCCGACGCCGATGCAACCGGCGCCGCCCGGCCCGGCCGCACAGGCGACACTGCCGCCGCCATCGGTCTTGCGGGTGTTGCCGTCGAGCCAGACGATGTACCGCACGCTTGATCTGCTGAAGCCGCTCGGTAACCCCCGGCCGCTGCAGCAGCGTCTTCAGCCCGGCGGCATTGGCGGGCGCCGTGCTCGGCTCGAACCAGGGGAACATTGCGTCCGTGAATTCCTGCTCGCCGTAGATCTTGAACGGTATCTTCGATGTGTTGCTGACCTTGGCTGTCTGTCCCGCTTCCGGGTGCACAAGTTCACCGCCAAGACGCTCCTGCACGCAATCGAGGAACACCTCCTCGGTGCCGACGCCCTCGAGCTGCGGCTTTTTCAGTATCACGATCGACTCGTTGGCCTGTATCGACGTCGCGACCTGCCGGGTCTCGTCCACCTTCGAAGTCATGCATCCCGCGAGCAACAACGCTCGCGATTGCGGGCCCGAGGCGCGCGATGCCGCGCACGGCCTCGTGCAGCGCACGACGCGTCCTTGCCGAAATCGTCCATGGATGGATCCTCCTCCCGGCTGCTGGATCTCGCGCGCAGACGACCGCAAAAATGCCGGGATGCGACCGAGTATACGACAACGGTTTCGCGCGCAAAGTCCGCGTACGGAGCGGACTACAGTCAGGCGAACAGGTCTCCCTGGCTCGGTTCGCCGGGGTTGCGCAGGAACTGCGTCGTGTCGAGCTCCGCCCGGGCAGCCTCATTCAGGCCGAGCCTGCGGCAGGCGACCTGGAAACGCGCATCCCAGCATGATCGGCATAGGCGCCCTGGCCCTGCATGCGGTGACCGAAGCGGGGATCGTTCAAGTCGGCCGCCGCGCATTTCGCGGATCAGGTTCAGCACACGGTCGGCGCGCTGTGGGTAATGCTCGCGCAGCCATGCCTCGAACATTCCGGCGACCTCGAACGGCAGTCGCAACATCAGGAACCCGGCATGCTTCGCGCCAGCCGCGGCGGCGGCCTCGAGCAGCCGTTCGATCTCGTGGTCCGTGAGTCCCGGAATCACCGGGGCGAGCATCGCGCCAACGGGCACGCCTGCGGCGGACAGTTCACGCACGACGCGCAAGCGCGCCTGGGGCGCTGCAGCGCGCGGCTCGAGCGTGCGCTTGATCGTCGTTATCGAGGCTCGTGAGGCTGACGTAGACCGCGACGAGTCTGCGCTCGGCCAGCTGCGCCAGCAGGTCGAGGTCGCGCAGGATCAAGCTGCCCTTGGTGATCAACGTCAACGGGTGGCGCCGTGCCAGCAACAACTCGAGTACCGCGCGTGTCGAACGCAGCGAGCGCTCGGCGGGCTGATAGGGATCGGTGTTGCCGCCGACGTGAAGCACCTTGCACCGGTAGCCCGGCGCGGAGAGTTCTTTCGCGCAGAAGCTCGGCCAACCGCGGCTTGTGGAAGATGCGCGTCTCGAAATCGAGGCCGGGGCTGAGGTTCAGGTAGGCGTGCGCCGGTCGGGCAAAACAGTAGATGCAGCCGTGCTCGCAGCCCTGGTATGGGTTGAGCGATTGCTCGAACGGCACGTCGGGCGATTTGTTGTGCGTAATTGCGTGCTTCGGAAACTCGGCGATCAGCGTGGTCTCGACGCGAGGCACAGGCTCCGCCAGCTGTCCCAGCCATCGTCGGCCGGTTCGTGCGTGGTGCTCTCGAATCGGCCGGCCGGGTTCGTTGACCGCGCCCCGGCCTTTCTCCACCTGCTTGCGATCCGCGCGACGCATGGACCGAGGATACTGTATGGATATACAGTTGTCACGATCCGCCCGGGAAGCGGTCCATGCGCCACAGCTCCGGGAATACGCGCGCCCAGACCGAGCGCCACGAGCAGCGTTGCGGCGCCACCGATGAGGACGGCGGGAACCGCGCCGAACCACGCAGCCACGACGCCGGACTCGAACTCGCCCGAGTTCATTGGACGCGCCGATGAATACGCCGTTTACCGCGCTGACGCGGCCGCGGATCTCATCCGGTGTTTCCAGCTGCACGAGCAGGTGGCGGATGTAGACGCTGACCATGTCGCCGGCGCCGAGCAGCGTGAGCGCGAGCAACGAAATCCAGAACGTCGTCGACACGCCGAAGACGAGCGTCGCGACGCCGAAGACGAAGACGCCACCGAACATCCAGCGACCCGACTTGCCGCGTGACGGGCAACACGCTGAGTACGGCGCCGCGTGACTGCCGCGCCGACGCCTGGCGCCGCACGCAGCCAGCCGAACCCGCTCGGCCCGACGTGCAGCACGTCCGCTGCGTAAACCGGCAGCAGCGCCGTCGCGCCGCCGAACAACACGGCGAACAGGTCCAGCGATATCGCGCCGAGCACCGGCCGGCGACGGCGGACGAAACGCAGTCCCTCGAGCAGTGCGTTCAGGTCCATGTCCGATGGCCGGGCGCCGCGGTCACCGGGTGCGCCGCTGCAGCGTAGCCATCAGCAGCACCGAGACTGCGAGACCGTCACGGCGACGATGGCATAGACGGTCGTGGCGCCAGCCAGGTACAACAGGCCGCCGAGCGCAGGCCCCACGATGGTCGTCACTTGCCACAACGAGGAATTGAGCGCGACGGCCGTGCCGAAATGCTCGCGCGCGACGAGGTTCGGCAGCATGCGCCTGGCTCGCCGGCATCGCGAATGCGCGCGCGACGCCGAACAGCGTCATGACCCCGAAAACGGGCCACGCGCTCGTCGAGTCCGTGATAGGCGAACACGAGCAGCAGCAGCGAGCACACGAGCATCAGGCCGTAGCAACCCAGCAGGATGCGCCGTCGGTCGTGCGAATCGGCGAAGTGCCCGGCCGGCAGGATCAGCAGCACGAACGGCAGGAACTGCGAGAGCCCGATCAGGCCGAGGTCGAGTGGCTCGCGCGTGACCTCGTAGACCTGCCAGCCGACCGCGACGGTCTGCATCTGCACCGCGATCGAGCCGAGGAAGCGGGCCGTCGAGATAGCGCGTGAAATCGGCATTACGCAGCAGTGCGAGCCGCGACTCGGCAGGGCTCGTCATGCAGGGCTCCTGCGCTTCGGCAGTGCTTCATGGCTCGGCCGCAGGATACCGGACCCGTCGCCGCGCGGGGACGCACAGAACTGGCATACGTCGTATCGCGCCGTCACAATCAGCACCTCCGCGGCGGCGTCGAGACGCCGCCCAAGTACTGGAGAATGAAATGCCATGTATCCGTTCCGACCCTGCGAGGTCGCTCGATTTCTGTTGCTGCTGCTCGCGGCTGTCAGCGCAGTCATGCCGGCGTTCGCCGCGGACTCGACGGCCGCGTCGATGCGCGTTTCGAAGCCCTCAGCGCAGCGTTACGTCGCTGAATTCGGCCGAATACGCGCCTGTCTCGGCCACGCAGCTCGGCGATCATCGTTTCGACGCCGACCTCGACGACATGAGTGCGGCCGGCCGTGCGCGCACGCTCGCATGGGTCAAGGAACTGCTCGGCCAGTTGCAGGGCATCGACCGTTCGCATTGCTCGCGCGCGAACCAGGTCGACGCGGCCGATGCTCGAGAACCAGCTGCGTTATTGCGGTCTGGTCCGAGGAAAAATTCCGCGACTGGTCCTGGGACCCGCTGCGTCTACACGCAGCTCGCGGGGCAGGCGATCTATGGCCTGCTGGCGCGCGAGTTCGCGCCTTTGCCTGACGCGGCTGCGCTCCGTGACGGCACGGCTCGAGCAGATGCCGCGCCTGCTCGAGCAGACGCGCGCCAACCTCGTTCCGGAGCGTGTGCCGGCGATCCACGCCGAAACTGCCGTGCGTGCAGAATCCCGGCGTGCTGAGCCTCGTCGACGAACTGGTCGTGCCGAACCTCGGCCAGCTGCGATCCGGAGCGAACGGACGCGGCTCGAAAGCGCGATCGCCAGCGCGCGCGCCGCCGTGCAGCCAGCACCAGCAATGGCTCGAAAAGGAACTGTCAGCCGCGCGCGAAGGGCGAATTCCGTGTCGGCCGCGAGCTCTTCGACGAAAGACTCGCGCTTCGCGCTGATGTCGCCGCTGAGCCGCGCGGAGATTCGTGCGCGCGCCGGAGTCGGCGGTCACGGTCACGCGCGCGAAGATGTATGAGGTTGCACGCAAGGTGCTGCAGGGCCGCGAGGGCGCACCGGCGACGCCTGCCAATCCCAGCGCCGGCCGAACAACAGGCCGCGATCACAGGCGGCGCTGGACGTTGCCGGTGCCGAGCGACCGTCACGCGAAGGCGTGGTCGATCTGGCCCGCGAAACGCTGCGCGAGACGACTGACTTCGTGCGGGCAAAGAACTTCGTGACGCTGCCGGACGAGCCGCTCGAGATCATCCTGATGCCCGAGTTCCAGCGCGGCGTCGCGGTCGCCTACTGCGATTCGCCCGGGCCCGCTCGACAAGGGCCAGCGCACATTTTACGCCGTCTCGCCGATCCCGGCCGACTGGACCGCAGGAGCAGGTCGACTCGTTCCTGCGCGAATACAACACGCGCTCGATCGCGAACCTGACGATCCACGAAGCGATGCCCGGCCACTACCTGCAGATGGCGCACTCCAACAAGTATCCGTCGATCCTGCGGGCGATGCTCGGCTCCGGGCCCGTTCGTCGAGGGCTGGGCCGTGTACACCGAGCGCGTGATGCAGGAACAGGGCTTCCGCGCTGACGACCCGCTGATGCGGCTGGTGCAGCTCAAGTGGTACCTGCGCGCGGTAACCAACGCGATCATGGACTCCGCGATCCACGTCGACGGCATGACGCGCGAGCAAGCCATGCAGCTCATGATCGAAACCGGCTTCCAGGAGGAACGCGAGGCCGCGGGCAAATGGGTGCGCGCGCAACTGAGCTCGACCCAGCTCTCGACCTATTTCGTCGGCTACCAGGAACACGCCGACATGCGGGCGGAGGCTGAGCGCCGCCGCGGCGACAAGTTCGACATCAAGGCGTATCACGACACAGTGCTGTCGTTCGGCTCGCCGCCGGTGCGCTTCGTGCGCGCGCTGGTGTTCGACGAGCCGATTCGCTGACGCCTGGTGACGCTGGACCGGCACGTCGAGAGGCGTCACGGCCGGCCATCGGTAGCTCTCCCGGCTCGCGAAGAGATATGCGAGCCGGAAGACTACCGACGTCCGCCCGCGACCACGTCGTGCCGACAGCGCACCCGCAGCGATCGGAATCGCTCGGCGGACTGACTAAGGGTCGACTGCGCGAGGTTTAAGACAGTCACCGCGGTAGCCGGCACGTTGGGTCCGGATGTCTCCTGCCCCACCTATCTCTTCGTGGGGCCGGGAGACATGCGGACCCGGCGTTGACGGCGGCGACGTGGCACGGTTACGGCGTGCGCTGCGGATGCGACGGAGGTTACGCGAGCGGCTGCGGCAGCGCGTACTTGGCACGAACAAAGGGATCGATGGCGGCGAGCTGCCGGTCGTGGACGCGCCGCAGGATCAATTGCGCCGCAATCGCGCCGCACCCCGCCAGGAACATGTCCCATTGCGTGTCCCAGACGTCGCCCTGTGTGCCGAGGAACGCAGCGGCCGCGTCACCTGCCGCCAGCGCCGCCCACCACTCCGTGAACTCATAGCACGCGCTGATCCCGAGGACGCTCAAGGTCACGATCGTGAACAACCATTTGCCCGGTCGCATCGGCGAGGTTCGCAGCAGCAGCTCACGGGCAATGATGGCGGGCCCGAAGCCCTGCATCAGGTGCCCGATTCGGTCGTAATGGTTGCGGGAAAAATGGAATGCGTCCTGCATCCAGGTGCCCAGTGGCGTAAGCGCATAGGTGTAGTGGCCGCCGTACATCAGGATCACCGCGTGCAGGGCGATCAACACGTATGCGAGAGCGGTGAGCGGAAAGGTGCGCGCCGACAGCAGCAGCAGCGGCACGGCGATCAGCACCGGGACGACTTCCAGCAACCACGTCAGGCGGTCGTGCGGCGCGACACTGGACCACACCAGTACCAGCATCACCAGGCCGAGCAGGACCATTGGCAGCCGCGTGCTTCGTGCGCTCGTCATTTTCCTGTTTCCGTTGGCGAACTGCGCATGGATCACCGTCGATTGATTACAGGACTCCGCCGTCGAAGAACTCCGCGATGACCCGCGCCAGGGTTTCGGGCTGGTCGTGATGCAGCATGTGTCCCGCGTCGTCGATCGTGCGCGCTTCGAGGTGCGGGATGAACCGGCGCATGGCCTCGGGGTCGGACTCGCCGCGCGATCGCTCCATGAATGGCGACGCTGCGCCAGTCACGTACAGGACCGGCGCGCGCACTTCACGCCAGCAGGCTTCAGCTTCCTCGCGTCGATACAGGACCGGATTGACGCGTTTGTGCGCCGGGTCGAATCGAAGCCGCGCACGGCCGTCCGGCAGCGTCTCGGACCAGGCGTCGGCGACGAACGCGGCGCGCTCAGCCGACAGTCGTGCATTGCGTTTGCGCAGCACGGCGGCCAGGTCGTCGACCGATGGCAGGATCCTGGCGGTCGGCGCAGTCGGCTCGCGGACCTGCCCCAGCCAGTTGCGAAAACGGCCCGGCGCTGCATCCGGCTGCGTGCGGGACAGCCCGAACCCCTCGAGGCAGACGAGCCGCCGCACGCGCTCGGGCCGCAGGCCTGCGTAGACCATCGCGATGTTGCCGCCCATGCTGTGCCCAACCAGGTCCACCGGGCGATCCGGCGCGAGTTGGTCGAGCAGCGCGTCGAGGTCGGCGTAATAGTCGGGAAACCAGTAGCCACCCGGGGCCCAGGACGTACGTCCAAAACCACGCCAGTCAGGGGCGACGAGCGTCATCCGTGCCGGCATGTGCTCGGCCATGAACTGGAACGTCGCACCGCAATCGCCGTGGCCGTGCAGCAGGAATGTTGCGGCAGGTTCGTCGCCCGGCCAGCGCGTGAGGTGGTAATCCAGGCCGCGTAGCGGCAAATACTCGAAAACAGGTTGACGCTGCAGGCGTGCGCTCGGACTCATGCGCGCATTGTCACGCTTTCTGGGTCGCCTCGTCGTAACGCGCGACCGCTACGGACGTCGTGATTGCCATGCCCGATGCGGTGGCCTGCAGTGGGAGCCAGAGCTTGAAGCGGCTGCCGTGCCCCTCGACGCTCTCGACGGTCAGGTCACCTCCGAGGGCGCGCGCAAGATTTCGCGCGATCGCAAGGCCGAGCCCCGTGCCGTCGTACAACCGCCCGCCGGGCCGTGCCACCTGGCTGAAGGGCTTGAACAGGCGACGGTATGGATTCCTGGGCGATGCCGATGCCAGTGTCGGCCACGGTCACTTCCAGCCGCCCATGCGCGCATGATCATTTCCACCGTGACGCCACCGCTTTCGGTGAACTTGATCGCGTTGGCCAGCAGGTTGGTCACGATCTGCCCTGCACGCTTGTCGTCGGTGCGGAGCAGCGGCAACGCGGCGCCCGCGTCGAGCCGCAACACCAGGCCCTTGCGGGTGGCTTCGGTCTCGAACGATGCCAGCCGCCCGGCGACGAGCCTGCGCATGTCCACATCGGTCAATTCGAGGCCGAGCTGGCCCGCCTCGATGCGTGTGGTGTCGAGCACGTCCTCGATCAGCGCGCGCAGCTGCGAGCCGGATTCGCGCACGATCGCGAGCTGGCGTGTTTGCGCGTCCGTGAGGGGTCCGGAGTAACCCTGCAGGATCACGTCGGTAAAACCGAGAATCGAATTCAACGGCGTGCGCAATTCGTGCGACATCGTGGCCACGAAGGCCGTCTTGACGCGATCGGACCGCTCGGCGATGTCCCGTGCCAGCTGCAGTTCCAGGGTGCGCTCACGGACGCGCTCCTCGAGATGACCGTGCGCCTGCTGCAGTTCCTGTTGCGCCTGCTTGATGGCGGTGATGTCGGTGATGGTGCCGACATGGCCGGCGAGCTCACCGCTGCCGTCGAACTCCGGCGTGACCTGCGCCAGCACCCAGACGATCGCCCGGTCGGAGGCCCTGACCATGCGAAACTCGGGTCCGTATGGGGCGACGCCTGCGCTGTCGATATACCGACGCCAGGCGATACCCAGCCAGGCGACATCGTCGGGATGCACGGACTTGACCCAGCCGAGGCCGAGCGCTTCGTCCCGCGCAATTCCCATGATCGTGCTGCAGCGTTCATTCACGAAGACGGTCATGCCGCCGAGGTCCGTGCGGAAAATCCCGACCGGTGAAACGTCCGTGAGCGCGCGGTAGCGTTCCTCGCTGGCACGGAGCGCGCGCTCGGCAACGATCTGCTCGGTGATGTTCTCGGCCATCGCGATCATGCCCAGCATCGCGCCGCCCTGGACGCGCAGCGCAGACGCCGTCCAGCGGCAAACGATTGCCTGGCCGTGAGCCGTGACGTTTTCATACACGCCGTTCAGAACCGCCTCGGGGTCGGCTTGCAGCCTGGCCAGCAGGTCGAGCGTGTGCTCGCGGAATGCGTCATCGCGAATGACCTCGCTGACGTGACGGCCCAGCACGTCTTCGAGCCGGTATTCAAAGATCGACTGGAACGCCGGATTGACCTGCAGCATGCGGCCGTCCTGCGACACGACCACACAGGCGGCCGGCATCCGTTCGAATTGCATCAGCATGCGTTCCAGCAGGCGGTCGCGCTCGGACGCGATCGCTGCGAGACGGCGCTCCTGTTCGACACGCTCGGAGATGTCCAGCGCAATGACCTGCACGAACGGCACGCCGTCGATGGCGACAGGCTGGGCACTGATCTCGACCGGAAACGCCGACCCGTCGCTGCGGCCGTGACTCGAGGTAATGCGACCACCACCGGCGGCGCAGATTCCCTCGAAGCGATCCCGCTCCGTCACGGCCGGCGCCTTGTCCGGCCACAATTCGAAGAAGCTCGCGCCGATCAACTCGTCCCGCGTACGACCGTAGGCGATGAGTGCGCGGTCGTTCGCCTCGATGATGCGCGCGGTACGGTCCTCGAGCAGCAGGACGATATCGTGGACGAACTTGCCGGCCAGGCCGAAATGCTCGGCCAGCACCGAGGCGCGACGCTCGGCGTCAGCCAGTTGCAAGGTCATGCGCAGGCGCTCGTTGCGCCACCAGAGGCAGACCAGCGTGCCCGAGGTGACGAGTGCGCCGCAGGCCAGCAGCAGCGAGAGACGCAGCGAGAGTCCGGCATGAGTGCCGAGCACGTAGTCGCAGCCGAGCACCCAAGCGGCGCCACCGGCAAGGTACACGAGCGGAAACGAGATACGAGATCGACCGGGGCGCATTTGTTTTTTTCTTCTGGCCGCGGTCTGAATTGCGGTTTCGGAATCCTAGCAGCCGGGTTTGAGCTGCAAGTGCCGAAGCAGTCAGAATGGGCGTAACGGCCGCGAGGTAGCGGCCGTCATCGTGAGACGCAGCCCTTGCGCAAGATCCTGGTATTTCAACACGTTGCGTCGGAGCCCCTCGGCCATCTGGATCCATTGCTGCGGGATTCGGGATGCCGAATCAAATATGTGAACTTCGATCGCGACCCGGGCGCACAGCCCGACGTTCGCAAATATGACGGCCTCGTCGTGCTCGGCGGACCGATGAACGTCGACCAGGCCGACCAGTTCCCACACTTGCGGACGGAGATGGCGCTGATCCGCGAAGCCGTGCTGGCGGGTAAGCCGATGCTGGGAATCTGCCTTGGCGGCCAGTTGCTCGCGTCCGCCATGGGCGGTCATGTGCGCCCGAATGCGGTCCCCGAAATCGGCTGGTACCGGCTGCATACGCGAGCGGATGCGCATGCCGACCGCCTGCTGCGGCATTTCGAGGGCACCTCACGTTACATTTTCCAGTGGCACGCTTACGCATTCGCGCCGCCACCCGGTGCCGTTCCGCTGGCGTGGACGCGCAGCTGCCGCCACCAGGCCTACCGGCTCGGCGACCATGCCTGGGGCCTGCAATTCCACCTCGAGGCGGACACGGCCCTGATCGAGCGCTGGTTGGATTTGCCGTCGGCCCGCTCGCAGATCGAGCAGCATTGGGCGCGGCGGCGTGTCGCACATATCCGTGCGGCCACCCGCAAGCACCTGCCGGCGGCGCAACCGCTCAGCAACCGGGTCTTCGGCGAGTTCGTGCAGCTGTTCGCGGGCCGGCGTTTTGCGACGTTGCCGTCGCGCTGAGCGCGCGGTGCGTCAATCGCCGAGGAACATCCGGTAAGCCGGATTTTCGGTTTCTTCCGTGTAGACGTAGCCGAGGTCGCGCAGGTGCTCCTCGAACTGGCCGGCGTGGACGTCCGGAACCTGCACTCCCGCGAGCACGCGGCCGTAGTCGGAGCCGTGATTGCGGTAATGGAACAGGCTGATGTTCCAGTGCATGCCGATGGCCTCGAGGAAGCGCAGCAGTGCGCCCGGCCGTTCCGGAAATTCGAAGCGGAACAGCCGTTCGTCGGTCAGGCCGTGCGCGTGACCGCCCACCATGTATCGCACGTGCAGCTTCGCCATCTCGTCATCGCTCATGTCGAAGACGCGATAGCCCGCATCGCCGACGAGCGTCGAGCAGTGCTTCTTTTTCGCGCCGCCCACCGGTCAGCGACACGCCCGCGAATATGCGTGCCGCACGCGAGTCGTCGTACCGGTAATTGAACTCGGTCACGTTGCGGCGTCCGAGCAACCGGCAGAAGCGCAGGAAACTGCCCGGCTCCTCCGGTATTTCGACGGCGAGCAACGCCTCGCGCTGCGCACCGATGTCGGCGCGCTCGGCGACATGACGCAGCCGGTCGAAGTTGACGTTGGCCCCGCAGTTCAGCGCAACCAGCGTGCGGTCCCGGCAATCCTCGCGTGCGACATAGCGCTTGATGCCGGCGACCGCAAGTGCACCGGCCGGCTCGGCGATCGTGCGGTTGTCCTCGAAGATGTCCTGGATCGCCGCGCATATCTCGTCGGTCGTGACCAGCAGCACCTCGTCGACGTATTGCCGTGCCAGCCGGAATGTTTCCTCGCCGACGCGGCGCACGGCGACACCGTCGGCGAAGATGCCGACACGCTCGAGCGTCACGCGTTCACCGGCCCGCAGGGAGTCGTGCATGCTGGCGGCGTCTTCGGGTTCGACGCCGACGATGCGCACTTGCGGATAGAGGGACTTGACGTATGTCGCGATGCCGGCAATGAGTCCGCCGCCGCCGATCGGTATGAAGATCGCATCGGGTGGAGTCGACGACTGCCGCAGGATCTCCATGCCGATCGTACCCTGACCGGCGATGACGTCGGGGTCGTCGAACGGATGGATGAAGGTCAGCCCGCGTTCGCGGGCGATGCCGAGCGCGTGCTCGAAGGCGTGGTCGAAATCGTCGCCCTGCAGGACGACCTCGCCGCCATGATCGAGTACGGCCTGCACCTTGATGTTCGGCGTCGTTTGCGGCATCACGATCACCGCCGGGATACCGCGCCGCCGCGCCGATAGTGCGACGCCTTGCGCGTGGTTGCCGGCCGAGGCGCAGATCACACCCCGGCGCGCCGTCGCATCGTCGAGATTCGCGATCTTGTTATAAGCGCCGCGCAGCTTGAACGAAAAGACCGGCTGCAGGTCTTCCCGCTTGAAAAAAATGGAATTGCCCAGCCGCCGGCTGAGACGGGGCGCAAGCTCGAGCGGCGATTCGATGGCAACGTCGTAGACGCGCGCCTTCAGGATGCGTTCTATGTAACTTTCTTGCATGACGATCGTCTGGGATGCATCTCGTACGTTACCATTTTCATCCATGAGTACCGTCCTTTCCCGTCGCGAACTGCTGGGCGCCCTGGGTGCTGCCGCCGTGCTGGCGCCAGCCGTCGCGGCCGGACAGACCTATCCACCCGACAAGGTACCGTTCACCTCGACCGGCATCTGGCCGTGGTTGCACGCGCAACTCGTGCTCGAACCAGGCGTGTCGTGGCTGGACACCGCAGGATCCGGACCCGCCGCGCGCGCGGTGCTGGTGCAGCAGTACCGGCAACTGGAACGGCAATCCCTCGATTTTCATGCGTTCGCGGAGGCCGACGCGCCGAATCTGCTGCGCCAGGCGTTGATCACGTCAGGACAATTCCTCGGCGCAGATCCCGGCGACCTGGTCATCACCTCCGGCACGCGCGCAGGGCTCGCGCTGGTCGCCGCAGGCCTGGACCTGCAGCCCGGCGATGAAGTGCTCACGACCACGCATGACCATCCCGCCGCCGTGTATGCGTGGCTCGCACAGGCCAGACGGCAACGTTTGCGTGTCGTGCAATTGCCCCAGGCTGGAGTGCCGGGCACACCGCAGGAGCTGGTCGCCCGATTCGCGGGCGCCATCAATCCGCGCACGAAAGTGCTGCTCGTTTCTCACGTGCAGTACACGGACGGCACCGTCATGCCGATCCGTGAGATCTGCACACTCGCGCGCAGTCATGGAATTTTCACGATCGTCGATGGCGCGCAGGCCGCCGGACAACTCGAACCGCTGCGCGTTCCGGAACTGGGTTGCGACGCTTATGCGACCTGCCTGCACAAGTGGCTCAACGGGCCGGCAGGCACGGGACTGCTGTATCTGCGGCGTGACGCGCATGCTCGCGTCTGGCCCGCGCAGCCCGATGAACACTCGGGTGTCGACGTCATGGATCGCTTCGGCGCCCCGCTCGTGGCCAACACGGACCTCACCCTGGTCGCCCAGCTGCGTTACGGCGGCACGTTGCTGCATCAGGCGCCCAGCATTGCCGCCGTGCCGCTCGCCTACGAATTGCAGTACGCGGCTGAACGCACTCGGATCGCCTTGCGCATGCGCGAACTGGCGATGTACCTGCGCGACGCACTGAGCCGCATTCGCGGCGTCGAAATCCTCACGCCCAAGCATCCGTCGCTCACGCTCGGCATCGTCTCGTTTCGCGTCACGACCCGCGACTCGGGCAAACTGGTCGCTGCATTGGCGGCCGAGGACCGTATCGTGCTGGGGCACGTGCGCCATGCCGCGACCTTCGACGCAATACGTGCGAGCCTGCACCCAGGCACGAGTCACGAGGAACTGGATCGTTGCGTGGGTGCCGTGCAGCGGCGTCTCTGAAGCACGGCGGATAAACCCAGTTGCACACTGAACTGTTCATGACGTTGCTGGCGGGCTTTGCCGGCGGGCTCACCGGCACGCTGTGGGGAGGCCTGGTTTCCGGCCCGTTGCTCGCAAGGTTGCGTGCCGCGCGGCCGCAGGAATTCCAGCCCGAGACTGCTGGCCGCTTGCTGCTCGGCGCCGTGCTGTATGGCAGTTGCGGCGCGGCGGCTGGACTACTCTTCTGGCTCGGCTGGGCGCTCGTCGCGCTCGTCGACATGTCCTGGCCGATGGTCGGCTTGCTCTACGGCGGGCTGCTCTGGTCCGCGGCTGCGGTACCGGCGCTCGGTCTGCTCTCGATGCGCCTTGCCGCGCTGCGCCGCGTGGCGCTCGTGCAGACGCTCGAGGCCCTGGTTACGTGCGCGAGCATCGGCCTGCTCTGCGCGTTCGTCTGGCATCGGTCGGCATGACCGCGCCGTGGTCAGCCAGGGTTCAGCGATCGAAGAAGTCGCGCGCCAGCCGGGCGATGTCTCCCGCGCCGGCATCGAGCAGGTTGCTGCCGTAAGTCGGCAACTCGAAGCGCCGCGCATCGCGCAACAATGCTTCGGTGCGGCCGGTCGCATCCCAGAATTCATCCCTCGCACGCACGATCATGACCGGCTGCTTGATCAATGGCAGCCGCTCGCCGACCTGGTACGCCGCATCGGACACCGGCACGCCGAGCAGCGCCACGCGGCGAACCTGGTCCGGTCGGGCCAGCGCAAATTCGATTGCCGCAATGCTGCCCGCCTGGTACGCGACGACATCGACCTGGCGCAAGCGCAGCGATTCGATCAGGTCAACACAAGCCGCGCCGTGATCGGCAACCGTCGGTAGCTCAGGCGGCGCGTCGGATTCGCCGCTGCCCGGCAGGTCGGGGGCGTAGACGCTGCGATCGCGGCCGAGCTCGCGCAGTAATGGACGGAACACGCGGCCGGTCTGCGTCGGCGACCCGATGCAGATCATCGGCGTCAATTCGTCGAAACCGCCGCTCGATGGGAAGGCCGTGTGCATGTGCAACTGGCCGAATCGGCAGTCGACGTACATTTTGCGAAGATGGATCGTCACTGAAGGCGAGCTCCTGCTGTTGAGTGCAGCGCTGCGGGCAATCGTGTGGGCAGTCAATCGGGTCACGGATGAATCCTCGCGGGGTCAGCAGGCGTTGCGTGGATTCTCCACGCGAGCCGCTCGCGCCACGTTGATTCAACTCTCACAAAAAGCCCGTTCGACCTGACTTAATGCGACACCGTCGATGGCCCCGGAATCGTCGCGTGATTATGTACGCGCGCTCAGGCGTGATCGAGGTACCACTCGTAGTCGCGGTCCGACACGAGCGCGCCAAACTTTTCACACTCCTGTTGCTTGATCGCAATGAAGACGTCGCGAAAATCTGCACCGAGCGTCTCGGCAATGAAAGCGGAACCGGCCGTTCGCCCGAGTGCGTCGTGCCATTGGGTCGGCAATGTGTCCAGGTGGGTCTGCGCATAGCCGTTGCCCGCGACCGGTGGGCCCGGATCCGCGCGCGTTTCGATGCCGTGCAGCATGCCGCCCAGCACGAGCGCAGCCACGAGATACGGATTCGCATCCGCGCCCGCCACGCGATGCTCGACGTGACGACTCGCGGGAGGTCCGACTGGAACGCGCAGGCTGACGGAACGATTGTTGACGCCCCATGTCGCCGCGACGGGCGCGTAACTCATCGAGCGAAAGCGCCGGTACGAGTTCGCGTTGGGCGCAAAAACCGCCATGCCGTCTGCCATCGTCTGCTTGAGCCCGCCAATGGCATGCCGCAGCAACGGTGTGCCTTCGGGATCGGGCGCTGCAAACGCGTTACGTCCCTCGCGTTCCGCGAGACTCGCATGCAGGTGCAGGCCGGAGCCCGCCAGTTCGGCGAACGGCTTGGCCATGAAGCACGCGATGCGCCCATGCTTCGCCGCCACGCCCCGCACCGCACGCTTGAACTGGATCGCTTCGTCGACGGCCCGCAACGCATCGCCGTGGTGCTCGAGCGTGATCTCGAATTGCCCGGGCGCATATTCCGCCATCAGGGTTCGCACGGGCAGGCCCTGTACACGCGCCGCGGCATACAGTTCGTCGAACAGCGGCGCCATGTCGTCGAGCCGGCCGAGCCCGTAGGCGTCCGTGCGCATGCGTTGCTGGCCGGAGAGCAGACCACTCGAGGGACGCAGGGCGCCACCCGGCCCGCGCTCGAGCAGATAGAACTCGAGCTCGACCGCAATAACGGGGGCGAAACCCGCCGCCAGGCACCGTTGCACGATGCGCCCCAGCACGTGGCGCGGATCCGCGTGCGCCGGACGTCCGTCGAGTTGGAACATCGTGCCGAGCACCTGCGCTGTCGGCCGGCTCAGCCAGGGCGCGCGACAAAGCGAGCCAGTCACGGGCCGGCAACACTGGTCGGCATCGCCGACGGACCATACGAGACCCGTTGCCTCCACGTCCGCGCCGGTCATGTCGAGGCCGAGTATCGAGCCCGCCACGTTGCGACCGTGCGTGTATAGCGTCTGCAGTTCCTCGCGCGCGATATTCTTACCGCGGCCGACCCCATTGGCATCCGTCAGCACCAGCTGCACGGCTTCGATATCTGGATTCGCGCCGAGAAAGGCTTCGACTTCCGTCAGGCTGCTCATGGAATCCCGGGTGCGCCTGCAGGCATCGCAGCGATAGTGACGGAACGGCGCGCGAAGTGGCAAGCTCACGGCCCTTCGTGGCCGTTCGGCCGGAGATCTCTCAATGCAGCTATTCGGCGCACTCGCCTCACCTTATGTCGCCCGCGTCGTGCTGTTCGCAAGACTCAAGGGTCACCGGATCCCACCATCAGGAGCGGATTCGGGCGTTGCTGGTCTGCATCGAAACCACCCGGTCTGCGCCGCGTTCCTGCCGGACTATCGCGCGGCGGTGATGCACGCTGGCATCGGGCTCGGTGACCCCGGGCCCATGAGCGCTGCGTACTCCATCGCGGACGACGTTCGCCTGCAGGAGCGCAATACGTTTCACGTCGACGTGACCGCGCGACACGTGGCCACGATTCACGATGCGGCAGCCCTGCCCGCATTGATGCTGGCGCCGCAACTGCGGGAGCTGCCGCTGCTGGTGCTCGGCGAGGGCAGCAACGTCCTGCTCGTCGGCGAGCGCTTCGAAGGTACGGTCGTGCACCTTGCCTGTGCCGGCGCCAGGATCCTGGAAGAGAGCGCGGGCTCCGCGGTAGTGCGGGCCGAGGCAGGCGTGCAGTGGGATCCATTTGTCGACTGGACCCTGGCTCGCGGGTTGTATGGACTCGAAAACCTGGCGCTGATACCGGGCCACTGCGGTGCAGCCCCGATCCAGAACATTGGCGCATACGGCGTGGAGATCAGCGAATCGATCGTGACCGTGGAGGCCTACGATCGTTCGACCGGGCAACTTTGCCGGCTGTCGAACGCAGACTGTGCATTTGGTTATCGCGACAGTCGCTTCAAGCGCGAGCCCGAGCGCTGGATCGTCACGGCGATCGAGCTTCGGTTACAGCGGCACGACGCGCCGAATCTCGAATATGGCGGCATCGCCGAAGAGCTGGCATGCAATGGGAAACATGCCACGCACCGCCGTAAACGTCGCGGCGGCAGTGCGCCGCATCCGGCGCCGGAAATTGCCGGATCCCTCCGTTATCGGCAACGCCGGGAGCTTTTTCAAGAATCCGATCGTCGCGACCGCGACTGCGGCCGAACTGCAGATGCGCCATCCCGCGATGCCGGTCTTCCCCGGCGCCGATCCCGCGACGCGCAAGCTTTCGGCGGCGTGGCTCATCGAACAGGCCGGCTGGCGCGGCTTTCGCGACGGCGATGCTGGCGTGGCGGCCCAGCATGCACTCGTCCTGGTCAATCACGGCCAGGCGACCGGCGCGCAACTGCTGGCGCTCGCCCGCCGGATCGCGGCTTCGGCCGTTGAGCGCTACGGCATCACGCTGGAACCGGAGCCGCGCATCATCGGTGCAACATTTCGCGCGTGAAGCAGTGCGCGTGCGCTTGGGGCGAGTACGAGCTGTCCCGCCTGTCGCTACCAGGCACCGGTATTCGGCATGCTCACCCAGGGTTCCGCGGCGGCCTGCGCGGCACCCTTCTGCAGCAATTCGATCGAGATCATGTCAGGCGAACGCACGAACGCCATGCGTCCGTCGCGCGGCGGACGATTGATCGTCACGCCGTGCTCCTGCAGCCGCCGGCACGCGGCATAGATGTCATCGACCTCGTATGCGAGGTGCCCGAAGGCACGACCGATGCCGTATTCCTCGGGATCCCAGTTATAGGTCAACTCTACCTGGGCGTTGGAATCGCCGGGCGCCGCCAGGAAAATGAGCGTGTAGCGGCCCTGTTGGATAATCATTGCGGCGCACTTCCTCGAGGCCGAGCGCATCGCAATAGAACTTCAGCGAGTCTTCGAGATTGGTGACGCGCACCATCGTGTGCAGGTATTTCATGGACAGCCTCGTACCGGGCAGCGGCGCATTACGGAATCGCGATCTTACTGTGAACTGGTACTGCACGGCGCGTGCGGAACTTGCGAAGTCTCCGGCAACGACGCACCCTTTGCCGTCAGAACTTCCCGACACCGAGTAGCGCATGAACCTTCTCCACCGTCTTGACAGCAGCACCGTGGCTGTACGGCACGCTGGCGGTCATCGTCCTCGCCGGTGCTGTCGGGACGGATCGTGCGGCCGCGGCCGGCGCGACGACGAGTGAGTCCGCGCGGGCTGTCAGGACGCTCGGCCGTGCGGACGCGCCCGCAACGATCCTGGAATTTACGGACCTGCAGTGTCCTTATTGCGCGCAGTTTGCGCTCGAGACGCTGCCACTCCTGCAAGCAACGCTATGTCGACAAGGGCCTGCGTCGCGCTCGTCTCGTACGACCTGCCGCTGAACCTCCACGCGTATGCGCTACCGGCCGCGGTCGCCGCGCGTTGCGCCGGCGAACAGGGCCATTTCTGGGACTATCGCGATGCGCTGTTTCGCGGACAGGCACAGCTTGGCGACGGCCCCATACGACCAGCTCGCACGGCACTTCGGGCATGGACGTCGCGCGTTTCGCCGCCTGCCGCGACGATCCGCAGCAGGCATCCGCTGCGTGATGATCGACGCCAGGAAAGCGGCGTCGCAAAGGCATCTGCTTCGACCCCGACGTTCGTGATCGGCCGCCTCGTGGACGGGGAATTCGTCGGCGAAATCCTGGCCGGCGCGCAGCCGATCGAGGTGTTCGAGGAGCGACTGGAGACGCTACTGCAGCAGACTCAGCAGCCAGCCAGCCGCTGACGCGGCGGCCGCAGCACGAGCGGCAGCGGCCAGCGCGCGCGCTCGAGCGCGAACCACGGCCAGCACGGCAATGGCGACAGCAGCTCCCAGCGCACGGGACCAGCGAGCCGTCGGGCAGGAACACGACCTGCGCGAGCAGCACGGCCAGTGTCGCGATCACGCCGACGACCGCCGCGGTGATCGCGGCGAGCGCGGCCTGGATGCGCGGATCGCGCGTCAGCCGTTCGAGATGCGGCGCGCCGAGGAAAATGAAAACGAACGAGGGCAGGAAGGTCGCCCATGACGCGAGCGCGCCCGCGAGCAGCGCGGCGCCGAGCGGGACTGAATTGGCCCGGCGTGGTTCCACCCGGCCATGAACCCGAGGAACTGCAGCACGATCACGAGCGGGCCCGGCGTGGTCTCGGCCAGCGCGAGTCCGGCGACGGATTGCTGCGCCGTCACCCAGCCCAGTGCTTCGACGAGGTGCGTCGTGACGTACCCGAGCACGGCATAGGCGCCGCCGAACGTGACCAGCGCCGCCTTGGTGAAAAAGACATACACCGCCGCCCAGAGCGACTCGAGCCCGAGCGCTGCCGCCAAGCAGCAGCAAGGGCAGCGCCCACAAGGCGAGGCCGACCGCGAGCGTGCGCAGCGTGTAGCCGCGCGTGTCGCGGTGGACTGCAGCCGCGTGCGCCTCGGTGCGGCGTCCGGCAGTGCCACGGCCGACCCGAGCCGCGGCATGCGGCGACCAGCAAGACCCAGGGAAACGGCACGCCAGCCTTCGAGCGCGACGAACGAGCCCAGCGCGAGCGCAATGTGCAGTGGCCCGCGCAGCGCGCGTCGCCCGATGCGCAGCGAGCGCCTGCACCGACCAGCGCGATCACGGCGGCCTGCAAGCCCGAACAGCACGCCCGCGACCCAGGGCAGCGTGCCGTGCGCGGCGTAGACGTACGGACAGCACGCCGAGCAGCACGATCGCCGGCAGGATGAAGCCGAGCCCGGCGACCAGGCCGCCGCGCACGCCGTGCAGTTTCCAGCCGAGAAAGATCGCGAGCTGCAGCGCCTCGGGACCGGGCAGCAGCATGCAGAAGTTGAGCGCATCGACGAAGGCGCGCTCGGTCGACCCAGCCGCGGCGCTCGACGACCTCGCGATGCAGGATCGCGATCTGCCCGGCGGGCCCGCCGAACGAGATGAAGCCGAGCGTCGCCCAGAACCGCGCGGCTTCGGCGAACGTGGGCTGCACGCAGTACATCGTCCGCCGCGGCCGGGTTCAGAACATTTCCGACGCGTCGGGGCCGTGCGCGCGAGCCTGCGCGTGGCGCGATTCGATGAAGTCGCCAGTGATCATCTCGTCGTAGGCCTGGCCGGGGCCGACCATCGGATACACGCCGGCGTCCGGATCGATGATGACTTCGAGGAACGCCGGGCCCTTGAACTCGATGAATTCCCGATCACGCGCGGCACGTCCTCCTTGCGGTCGAGCCGCACGGCGAACCGGTAACCGTCGGCCTGCGCGGCCTTGACGAAGTCCTTCTTGTGCAGCGACTTGTCGCTCGCCGACAGGCGGCCCTTGAAGAACAGCTTCTGCCACTGCTTGACCATGCCGTCGCCGAAATTGTTCAGCACGACGACCTTGATCGGCAGGTCGTAGGTCGTGACGGTCTCGAGTTCGCCCAGGTTCATGCGGATGCTCGCATCGCCGTCGATGTCGATCACGAGCTTGTCGCGCCGCGCGAACTGCGCGCCGATCGCCGCCGGCAGGCCGAAGCCCATCGTGCCCATGCTGCCGGAGGTGAGCCACAGGCGCGGCTCGCGGAAATCGAAATACTGCGCGGCCCACATCTGGTGCTGGCCGACGCCGGTCGCGATGACGGCCTTGCCCTGCGTGAGCCGGTTGATTTCCTCGATCACGTAATAAGGCTGGATCAGCTCGCTGTCGCGGTCGTAGTTCATCGCGTGGCGACGCTTGCAGCTCGGCGAGGTGCGCGTGCCACGGCGGACCAGTCGCGGCTGAAGCCCGGCCGCGCGTGCCGCATGCGCGCAGCTGCGCGAGCGCGGGCGCGAGCAGCCCGACGTGACTCCACTGCACGCGCTTGACCTTGTTGATCTCCGACGCATCGACGTCGATGTGCGCGATGCGCTTGGCGTTGCTGGGCGAATTTCGCCGGCACGCGCCGCCACGCGGTCGTCGAACCGCGCGCCGAGCGTGATCAGGAAATCGCAGTCGTCGACCGCGTAGTTCGCGAACGCCGCGCCGTGCATGCCGAGCATGCGCATCGCCAGCGGGCATGCGTGGTGTCGAACGCGCCGATGCCCATCAGCGTCGTCACGACCGGGATGCCGAACGTCGTCGGCGAACGCGCGCAGTTCGTCCGCCGCCTCGCCGTGGATCACGCCGCCGCCGGCGTAGATCAGCGGCCGCTCGGCACTCGGCGAGCATGTGCCAACAGCTGCGCGGCGTGCTCGTCGCTCGAGCGCGCAGTCGCGTCAAGGTCCGCCATGCGGTGCTGGTAGCCGCGCATCGGCAGCTGCCCGCTGCCCTGGAAGACGCCCTGCCAGTTCTGCACGTCCTTCGGGACGTCGATGACGACCGGGCCGGGACGGCCGGAGCGCGCGATCTCGAACGCCGTGCGCACGGTCGCCTCGAGCTTGGCTCGGGTCGGTCACGAGGAAGCAGTGCTTCGCGACCGGCACCCATGATGTTGGCGACGGGCGCCTCCTGGAACGCGTCCGAGCCGATCGCCGCGGTCGCCGACCTGGCCGCAGATCACGACGATCGGCACCGAGTCGGCGGCGCAATCGCGCACGGGCGTGACCGTGTTGGTGGCGCCGGGGCCCGAGGTGACGACGCAGACGCCGACCTTGCCGCTCGCACGCGCGTAGCCCGCCGCCATGAAGCCGCGCCCTGCTCGTTCGCGGGCACGATCAGCGGCATCGGCCGGCCGTCGTGCGGTCGCCTGCGGCTGCTCGTCGTTGTAGCGGAAGATCGCGTCGTAGGTCGGCAGGATCGCGCCGCCGCTGTAACCGAAAATCGTGTCGACGCCCTCGTCCGCCAGCACCTGCACGATGATTTCCGCGCCGGTCATGACCTGGCCGGCCCGCGGATGGGCAGCGGCGGCGGTGGGCGGCATCGGACGCTCGTGGCGTGGCTGGTTTTCACGGCGGATCCGTCGGGGCGGAGCGATGGCGTGTTGCGATGCAAAGGAGACTAGCAGCCGCCCTGCGACCCGTCCATCTAGGCGGACCCGCGCCGCGATCCCCTATTCTTGCGTGCGCGGCAGGCCCGCCAGCGCTGCCGTAACGACCTTAAGAATCAAACATTTAGACTTTCAGGTCGACCGGCCTGCCCGGAGCCCGCCGTGTCCCGCAAGCGCCACATCATCGCCATCACGCTGCAGAACGAGTCCGGCGCGCTGACGCGCGTGGCGGGCCTCTTCTCGACCCGTGGCTACAACATCGAGTCGCTGAGCGTGCGCCCGACCGACGACCCGACCGTTTCGCGCCTGACGCTGGTCACGACCGGCAGCGAATCCGTGATCCACCAGATCACGCAGCAGTCGCTGAAGCTGGTCGACGTCGTCGACGTCGAGGACGTCACGCGCGAGGAGCACTTCGAGCGCGAGTTGCTGCTGATCAAGGTCAAGGCCAAGGCCACGCAGGTGGGTTCGCTCTGGGCGGCCAGCCAGCGCGCCGGCGGCCGCGTGCTCTGGGACGCCGCGGACAGTTTCACGATCGAGCTCACCAGCAGTGAGGCGGACATCAACCGCTTCATCGCCGAAGTGGCGAATTTCGGCGAGGTGCTCGAAGTGGTGCGCAGCGGCGCGCTCGCGATCCAGAAGGGCCGACAGGTGCTGGAGTCCTGAGCAGCGTAGTCGTCAGGCTGGAGACGCCGCGGCTCGCTGCACTACTGCACGGCACATCCGTCTTCGCGGCACGCCTGCCGCATAGCCGTCGCACGTCGAGCGCCTCGCGCACCGGGCCGGGATCGGCACGGGGCGACGCGTCGCGCTGTCCACGTAGACGTGCACGAACCGGCCGATGGCCGCGGGCTCGATGTCCTCGTCCCGGAACAGGCCGATGCGGTAGATCGACGCTCGACGAGCCGAGCTTCTCGAGCGCAAGCCCGGCGTGCACCGTGTCCGGGAAACTCATCTCGCTTGCAGGAAGCGGCAACTCGTCTCGGCGACGATGCCGATCGCCGGCAACAAGCGCACGTCGCAGCCGCTGGCCTCGATCAGGAAGCCGTTCACGGCGGTGTCGAAATACGAGTAATAGACGACGTTGTTGACGTGGCCGTACTGGTCGTTGTCCATCCAGCGGGTCGTGATCGCGCGGAGCGCGCGAAATTCGTCGCGGCGCGTCGCCGGTGGCCCCGGCTGCCGTCCCGCACTGTGATTGCTGATGCATACGTGTGCCGCTGCGAGTTCGTCGCCGTGATCCGGCGCGGACATTATCCGCAGTGGAGCCCGAAAGCACGCTTGGGCTAATCTCGGCGGCATGAAAATCAATGCCGCCGTATTGCGACAGCTCGGCCTGCCCGGGCCGTATGCCGATATCGCGACCCCTGGCGATCGAGGACGTTCGACCTCGCGCCACCCGGGCCCGGTGAGGTGCTCGTGCGGGTACGCGCGGCGGGCCTGTGCCATTCCGATCTCTCGGTGATCGACGGTAATCGGCCGCGCCCGATGCCGATGGTGCTCGGTCACGAAATGGCGGGCGTGGTCGAGTCGGTCGGCACGGACGTGGGCGGACCTGCAGCGTGGCGATCACGTCGTGGCGGCGTTCGTGCCGAGTTGCGGGCACTGTGCGCCGTGCGTCGCGCGGGCGGCCGGCGCTCTGCGAGCCCGGGCTGCGGCTCGAATACCGCCGGCACGCTGCTCTCGGGCGAGCGACGCCTCGCGCAACACGGCGCGCCGCTCCACCACCACCTCGGCGTGTCGGGGTTCGCGGAATGCGCCACCGCTCTCGCGCCGCTCGCTCGTGCGCGTCGACCCTGAGCTGCCGTTCGCCGAAGCGGCGCTTGTTCGGCTGCGCCGTCATCACGGGCGTCGGGGCCGTCATCAACACGGCGGCGATGCCGCGAGGCTCGCAGCGTGCGCCGTGATCGGGCTTGGTGGCGTCGGCCTGGCGGCCGTGCTCGCCGGCGCGCATGCTCGAGGCATCGCCGATCATCGCGATCGACCTCAACGAGCGACAAGCTCGCGGCCGCACGACGCTTCGGCGCGACGGCCACGTTCAATGCCGCCGATCCCGAGTGTGCCGAGAAGGTGCGCGCAGCCGTGCGGCGGCGGCGTCGACTATGCGTTCGAGATGGCGGGCTCGTCGCGCGCGCTCGAACTGGCTTACCGGATCACGCGGCGCGGCGGCACGACGGTTTCGGCAGGACTGCCGCATCCACAACAGCAGTTCTCGCTGCAGCACGTGAGCCTCGTCGCCGAGGAACGCACGCTGAAGGGCAGTTACCTGGGCAGCTGCGTGCCCGAGCGCGACATCCCGCGCTACATCGAGTGGTATCGCGCCGGACGGTTGCCGGTCGACCGGCTGCTGAGCGAGCGCATCCGGCTGGCCGACATCAATGCAGCGTTCGACCGGCTCGCCGCGGGCGCATCCATCAGGCAGGTGGTCGAGATCGGCTGAGTGGCACGGCGCGCTAAGGTCGCCTGCTAGAAGCGGGCCTTGGTCTCGACGACGAACTGCACGTCGTCGATGTCGTCGCCGCCGTCGAGCGGAAACGCGAGGTCGATGTGGATCACGTTGCCGAACGCCGAGCGGCTCGAGCCGAGCCGCAAGCCGATGCCTATGTCCTTCAGCAGCCCGTCGCTCGTCGCGCCCGTCACGTCGGTTCCCCAGGTGCGGCCCATGTCGAAGAACGCCGCGCCCGCGACGTGGAACAGCCGGAACGGGTACCAGTTGGTGTAATAGCGCTCCTCGAGCGTCAGCAGCGCGAGGACGTGCCGCGCCTGGTAGCGCAACGGATAACCGCGCAGGCCCGTGTCGCCGCCGAGCAGCAATTGCGTGTCGAGCGTCCAGTTCCTCGGTGACGGTGCCGTTCACCGTGGCGAAAAACTTGGTCTTGGCCGACGTCCGCGCGTAATACCGCGCCTCGGCGCTGAGCACGGCGTTGCGCAGGCCCTTCGTTTTCAACGCGGCCCGAGCGTTGAGGCGCCGAGGAACAGCGATCGACTCCTTGCCGACGTCCGCAGCCATGTCTGCGCGTAGCCGCTGAACAGCAGTGCGTCTGCGTCCGAGCCGAAGGCCTCGGCGGCGTAGCCCAGCCGCGCGCCCGCCCGGAAGCCGAGCAGCACGTCCTCGGTGCGCTGGATCTGGTCCTGGTTGATGCGCTCCTGGAACGCGTCCTGCAGGATGTCCACGCCGATCCACGGATAGGCGAACGTCCGGTCCTCGGGCAGCGGGCCGCCGAGCGGCTCGTCGACCACGCTCGCGGCGAATCGATCGTGCTGGTAGGTCGACGCCGGCTGGTCCAGCGCGTCACCCAGCCGTCGCTTCCAGCCGCCGACCAGCCCGCCATACGCCTCGTAGTACTGCTGGTCGTGCTGGAATTCGCCGACGCGTTCGCCGGCCGCGTAGCGCGGATCGTTGCGCTGGCTGTCGAATAGTACAGGCCGCCGGCGTCGCCGCGTGTCGAGCGAGTAGAACGGCCGGTCGAGCCGGAACGACTTGGTCTGGCCGTCGTCGGCGTCGCTGTACGAAATGCCGAGCCGTGTCCACGTCGAGTGGAAGTGCGGGTCGAAGAACTCGAAGTCGAGCGATTCGCGGTCGACGTCGCTGGTCCAGCCGAACGAGAGCTGCTGGCCGTTGCCGAGCAGGTTCTTTTCCTCGAGTTCGATCGAGCCAGAGTTTTCGCCCCCCTGGCGGTTGAAATTGATGCCCGGATTCAGCGTCCAGGTATCGCGCGTGCGAACTTCGAGGTCGACGGTCTTGCCGTCGTAGGCCATCGGACGGATCACTGCGTCGTAGAGGTAGTCGTTGGCGCGCAGGATGCGCTCGGTTTCCTGCACGACGCGATGGACGATAAGGCTCGCCCTCGCTTGAACAGCAATTGCGTCGCGGATGACGACCTTCGGCCGCGTGTTGATGTGCAGTCGATTCGCCGTGCGATAGATCCAGCGCGCTCTCGCCGGGATCGAACGGGTCGAAGATGTCGCCGATGGCAATCGCGACCTTGCCGATGACCGCGCCCGCCGCTTCGAGTTCCGGGCCCGTCGGGAATGCCGGCCGGCCAGGCATGCTGGCAGCTTCGCTCGCGGGCGGCCGCAGACTTGCGCGACCGCGCCGCTCATCGTCCAGCTGCAGCGGACCTGCAGGCCACGCCACGCGACAGCAGCAGCAGTGCCACGAGCCAGCGCGAGTCGGCGGTACGCATCAAGGCAACAGCACGGTCGAGCCGACCGTGCGTCGCGCCTGCAGGTCGCGGTGCGCCTGGGCCACGTCGCGCAGCGGCATAGGTCTGGCCGATCTCGATCCGCACGACGCCCGCGACCGATCACGTCGAACAGCTCGCGGGCGGCGCGCAGCAGATCCGCGCGCTGTGCGATGTAGCTGAACAAGGTCGGGCGGGTCAGGAACAGCGAGCCGCGGCGGGCCAGTTCGAGCGGGGCGATCGGCGGCACGGGCCCGGACGCGTTGCCGTAACTGACCATCATGCCGAGCGGCGCGCAGCGCAGTCGAGCGAGGCCGAAGAACGTGTCCTTGCCGACCGACGTCGTACACCACGTGCGCGCCGCGCCCGCGCGTCAGCTCCTTCACCGCGCGCGGCCAGTTCGTCACGCCCCAGGACCAGCACTTCGTGGCAACCGATGTGCACGGGCGAACTCGACCTTGGACTCGCTGCCGACGACACCGATCACGCGTGCGCCCGAGGTGACGCGCCCACTGCGCCAGCGATCGCGCCGACGCCGCCGGCGGCCGCATGAATCGACCGCGACCGTGCCCTTGCGTACGCGATAAGTCCGGCGCAGCAGCACCTGCGCCGTCATGCCCTTAGCAGCGCCGCGGCCGCCAGTCGGTCGCTGACGCCTTCCGGCACCGGCACCAGCCGCTCGGCGTCGACGACGCGCCTCCTCGGCATAGGCGCCCGGCGTCGTCGCCGCATAGGCCACGCGCTGCCCGACCTTACGCCGCGTATGCCGTTGCCCGACTGCTTCGACGACGCCCGCCGGCCTCGTGGCCGAGGCCGGTCGGCAGCGGATCCGCATACAGCCCCGTGCGCTCGTAGACGTCGATGAAATTGAGACCGACCGCCGTGTGGCGCACGAGCGCCTCGCCGGGGCCGGGTCGCGCGCGCCTCGACCGTTTCCCAGCTCAGCACTTCGGGCCCGCCGAACTGGTGGACCCGGATCGCATTCGGCATGGGAACGTCGCTCTGGAGGGTGGGCTTCGATGATGACGGGCGGCGCATCCATTTCGGAAGTGACACGCGCAGGCCGCGCCGTTCAACGTGAGCAGCAGTCCGCATCATTCGCGTGACGGAGACCGCGCCCGTCGCAGTCGGACCTGCCCTACGGCGCGGCGGGTAGCGGTGCGTGGCGATGACGAGGTCAGCGAACCGGGTCGCCCGCCGATCAGGTGCGACTGGATGATCCGCTCCAGGTTTTCGGGCGTGCACTTGCGATACCAGGTGCCGTCCGGGTACACGACGGCTATCGGGCCATCGACGCAGACGCGCAGGCATTGCACTTTCGTACGGAGGACGCCCCCGTCCACGTCGCTGCAGGCCGAGTTCCTTGAACCGGCGCTTGAGGTAGTCCCAGCTCACCTCGGACCGGGCGACAGGCGCACACTTGCCGCCAGCCACGCACAGGAAGACGTGGCGGCGCTGCGTGCCGACGTGCAGCTTGGCGAGAGCAGCGGCCAGCTCGTCGCGTTGCAGATCGGTCATTCATGCACGGTCTCGGTCCCGGCCGGATTCGCCGGAGCCGATGCTACCCGCCGTGCCAGCGCAGCGTCAGAGTGCCTGGTCGTCGGCCTCGCCGGTCCTGATGCGGATCGCGCGCTCGAGGTCGGAGATGAAGATCTTGCCGTCGCCGACCTTGCCGGTGCGCGCCGCGCCGACGATGGCTTCGACCACCTGGTCGACGAGCGATTCCTTTACGGCAACTTCGATGCGCGTCTTTGGCACGAAATCGACGACGTACTCGGCGCCACGGTACAGCTCCGTGTGGCCGCGCTGACGCCCGAAGCCCTTGACCTCCGTTACCGTCATGCCGGAAACGCCGAGTTCCGACAGGGCGGCGCGCACGTCGTCCAGCTTGAACGGTTTGATGATTGCGCTGATCAGCTTCATGGGCTCTGGCTCCTAGTTCTCGTGATCATTCTCAGGCGGCCGGCCGCGGCGCCACGCTAGTGGAAACCGAAACGACTGTCACCGCGCCGCCTCCCCCCGTCGGGGACCTTGGCTGCCTTATGCAGAAACCGTGCCGACGCCGGGTTCGGCCCGGTTTACTCGTCCGCGACCGGCGCCGCGCACCATCACGGAGCGCCACTGTCGCGACGTTGCCCGCGACTGGTGCGCCCAGCTTCCGGGCCCTTCACCTGGACGGGCCACAGGAACACGCGGCGACGCAGCCAAGCATAGCCACGGCGAACCCGGCGCGCACCTGCCTTTCGGCTCGGCTGGCGCCTGCAAGACCGGCTCCCCGCTCATTGTTGCTTTGCGGCATCATAGGTTATCCGCGCAACAGGGGAGGCGTGCATGTCAGGTGACACGGTCGTAATCGTCGGGGCGAGCCATGCCTCCGTCCAGGCGATCGACTCGCTGCGCCGCGAGGGCCACAGCGGCCGTATCGTGCTGGTCGGTGACGAACCCTACTTGCCGTATAACCGTCCTCCGCTCTCGAAAAAATACTTTTCCGGCGAGCTCGACCGGGAACGCCTGCTGCTGCGCGGCGCCGGATTCTATGAGCAAGCCCACGTGGAAACCCGACTTGGGCTGCGCGTGACGGCTATCGACCGCAGTGACCAGCGCCTGCGCCTGAATGATGGCGAGGAACTGCGTTACGACAAGCTGCTGCTCTGCATCGGCAGCCGGCCGCGCCTGCTGGAAGTGCCTGGCTACGATCTTGCCGGCATCCATTACCTGCGCACGATGGCCGACGTCGACGCGATCCGCATCGACCTCGCCGGGGCGAGCAAGCTCGTGGTGGTCGGTGCCGGATACATCGGGCTCGAAGCCGCGGCTTCTGCGCGCCATCTCGGCATCGACGTGACGGTTCTCGAAATGGCGGACCGACCCATGAACCGGGTCGTCGCGCCGGAGATTTCGAGCTTTTACCAGCGCCGCCACGAGCACGAAGGCGTGCGCATCCTGTGCAATACCTCGGTGTCTTCGTTCTCGGGCACCGACCGGGTGCGGGCCGTGCATTGCGGCGACCGGGACTTCGCGGCCGACCTCGTCATCGTGGGCGTCGGCATCCTGCCGGAGTCGACGCTGGCGGCATCCGCCGGGCTGCGCTGTGAAAACGGCATCTGGGTCGACGAACTTTGCCAGACGTCCGACCCCAACATCTTCGCCGCCGGCGACTGCACCTATCAGCCCAGCGTCCGGTATGGCCGTCGCGTGCGGTTGGAATCCGTCGACAACGCCGTTGAGCAGGCGCGCACTGCAGCGGCGAACATCTGCGGCAAAGCCGTGCGTCATGAACACGTGCCGTGGTTCTGGTCCGACCAGTACGATATCAAGCTGCAGATTGCCGGCCTTACCCACGGCTATGACCAGACGGTCATGCGGGGAGATCCGGATTCCGGCCGCTTTGCCCTCTACTACCTGGCGGACGGCGAACTCCTGGCAGTCGACGCCGTCAATAGCCCGAAGGACTTCATGACTGGCAAAAAATGGATCGGGGAGCATAAGCGCCCGGACCCTGTGCGACTTGCCGATCCGGCGACCGACCTGAAAACCTTCTGACCCATTCGAGGCACCGATGAGCAGCAGCGTACCCAGCAAGCAGAAAACTGGTTTCGTGACTGATGACAGTTCGCGCGCCTTCCTCGCCACGCTCGGAAAGTGGACCGGTGGCATGTCGCCGGAAGCGTTCGGGGGCGCCTGGGTCAACGTCCTGTCACGCCTGGCACTGGCACCCGGTCGCCAGGTAGAACTGGCGCGCTCCCTGGTGCAGAAGTCGCTGGCGCTGGCGCAATTCGCGGGCGACTCGATCAGGGCAAACGAACCCGTCGGCGCCGCAAGCGGCGGGTTCGCCTTACGCGCAGCGCTTTGCCGATCCCGCCTGGAGCAAGTTTCCTTTCAATGTCATCGCACAGTCTTTCCTGACCGCCGTCTGAATTCGCGCGAGAGGCCGTATCGGACGTGCCGGCCGCGGATCCCGCGGCCGAGGGCCTGGTGAGTTTCAGCGTGCGCGAAGGTCTCGAGTTTCTCGCGCCGGACAACTACCTGCCGACCAACCCGCAACTGCTCGAACAGACGCGCCGCGAACATGGCCGCAACCTGGTGCGAGGCGCCAGGCATTTTGTGGAGGACATCCGGCGCTCGCTGAAAGGCCTCGGTCCGGTCGGCACCGAGTCGTACAAGGTGGGCGAGCAGACGGCGACCAGCAAGGGCAAGGTGATCCTGCGCAACTCGCTGATGGAGCTGATCCAGTACTCGCCCACGACCGAGAAGGTCTATCGCCGAGCCCGTGCTGATCGTGCCGGCCTGGATCATGAAATATTACATCCTCGACCTGTCGCCGAAGAATTCGCTGGTCAAGTACCTCACCGACATGGGTCACACGGTCTTCATGATTTCGTGGAAGAACCCGACTGCCGAGGATCGTGACGTCACGATGGACGACTACCTGTCGCTCGGCGTGTTCGCGGCGCTCGATGCCATCGCCAAGGTGGTGCCGAAGCGCAAGGTGCAGGCCGTTGGCTATTGCATCGGTGGCACGCTTGCTGTCCATCGCGGCCGCCACGCTTGCGCAGCGGGAAGACGATCGGCTTGCCTCCGTCACGATGTTCGCGGCGCAAACGGATTTCAGCGAACCCGGCGAATTGTCGGTCTTCATCAGCCCGGCGCAGCTCGCGATGCTCGAGGCCATGATGTGGAAGAACGGCGTGCTCGACAGCAAGCAGATGGGTGGCGCGTTCCAGATGCTTCGCACCTACGACCTGCTGTGGGGCCCGTCGATCCAGACGTACCTGAAGGGCGAGCGGCTGGGAGTGAACGACCTGATGTCGTGGAACGCCGACGGCACGCGCATGGCGTATCGCATGCACACGGATTACCTGCACCAGCTCTACCTGAACAACGATCTCGCCGAAGGCCGCTACGTCGCGCAGGGCATGCCGCTCGACCTGGGTGACATTACTGCACCGATGTTCGTCGTCGGCACCGAGACGGACCATGTCGCGCCGTGGCAGTCGGTCTACAAGGTCGGCAAGCTCGTGCGCTCGAAGGATTTTACGTTCTGCCTGACGAGTGGCGGCCACAACGCCGGCATCATCAGCGGGCCGCAACACCCGAAGCGCCGTCACCGCGTGCTCTCGACGCGTGCGGGCACACGCCTGCCGTCGGCGGCGCAGTACCTCGAGAAGGTCGAGCCCGTGCAAGGCTCGTGGTGGCCGACGTTTGCCGCGTGGCTGGCCGCGCATTCGACGCAGACGAAGGTGAAGCCGCCCCAGATGGGGGCACCGAGCAAGGGTCTTGCGCCTGTGTGCGATGCGCCCGGTACGTACGTGCTCCAGCGGTAGCTCCACCCCGTACGCCTACGCGCGATCCACAACGTATTTCTGCTCGTATCCCGGAACGCTGCGCAGCGCACCTGCCCCTGCCGGGGATGGGCACGGGAGACACGCCGAGCTCGCGCGACAGACCGCGCGGATGGTCAGTCGAGCCGCTTGCGGAACCGCAGCGTCGCGACCGCAAGCATCACCACCAGGAACACGGCTAGTTTCAAGGCAGGACGCCCCATGTCGGCGAGTGGCGCGCCGCGCAGAAGGATGCCGCGGATCATTTCGACGAAATGCGTCAGTGGCAACACCTGCGCGATCCACTGCGCAAGCGGCGGCATGCCGTCGAACGGAAAAACGAAGCCCGAGAGCAGTATCGACGGCAACAGCGTCACGAAACTGAACTGGAACGCCTGGAACTGCGTGCGGGCAACGGTCGAGATCACGAGACCCAGCGTCAATGTGGCGGCGATGAAGAGCGCCGCGGCCAGGTAGAGATCGAGCATGCTGCCGTTGATCGGCACGTCGAAAATCCAGGCGCCGACCGTCAGGATCAGCGTCGTCTGGATCAGGCCGATCAAGACGTACGGCACCAGCTTTCCCGCCATCAGTTCCCACGAACGGATCGGCGTCGTGATCAGCAACTCGAGATTGCCCCGCTCCCGCTCACGCACGATCGCGACCGCGGTGAAGATCACCATGGTCATGTTCAGGATGACGCCTATCAACGCCGGCACGACCTGCACGGCCGTACGCCGCTCCGGGTTGTACTCGGTGCGGAGCTGGAAGGCAGGCTCTCTTGCGTCGAAGGATGCGCCCGCGGTTCCGGCTCGGGCACCGCCTGTGGCAGAGCCGTCGATTCCACGCCGACCCGGCAGCGGCGTGTTGGCGAGACTCCTCGCGACCCCATCCGCCATCGGCTCGGAGCCGTCGATCAGCAGCTGCGCGACGGGGCGCCTGCCGGTGAGCCGCCGACGCTCGAAGTCCGCTGGTATCACGACCCCGACGCTGATCTCGCCGGCATCGAGTCGGCGACGCAAGTCCGCCACCCCCGGACTCGGCGCGAGAAATACGACGACGTCGCTCGCCTGCATGTCGCCGAGCAGTGCCCGGGAATGACTCGTCCTGGCTTCGTCCACGGCGGCCGCACGCAGTTCGCGCACGTCGAAATTGATCGCGAAGCCGAACAGCAGGATCTGCAGCAGCGGGATGCCGACGATCATCCCGGACGTGGGGCGATCGCGTCCAAGCTGCCGGATCTCCTTCAGCATGATCGCGAGTACGCGCTGGAGCGAGGCAAACACGGGTCGTTAACCGTCCGTGCTCGCGTGCTGCGCACGGCTGAAACCCGTCGCCGACACGAAGACGTCCTCGAGACTCGGCGCCACGCGCGTCGCATGCGCTTCGACGTTGGCGCCGCGCAAGAATTGCGGCGATGCGCGCTTCGGCGTCCTCGATGCCGCGATCGATGCAGTACGTGCAGGCGCGTTCCGAGTTGCGCGATGCTGAGCACGGCAGGCTCCTCGAGCAGGACGCGGCGCGCCGTCACGGTGTCCGCGGCATCGACCTCGATGACGGTTGCAGGAATATCGGCCATCAGCTTCTGCGGCGTGCCTTGCGCGACCAGCTTGCCGTCCGCAAGGATCGCAAGTTCGTGGCATCGCTCGGCTTCGTCCATGTAATGCGTCGAGACCAGGATCGTGACGCCGCGCGCCACCAGCGCGAACAGGCTTTCCCAGAAGTCACGCCGGCTCTGCGGATCGACGGCACTGGTCGGCTCGTCCAGCAGCAGCAGTTCGGGTTCGTGCAACGTTGCCGCCGCCAGGGCCAGTCGTTGTCGCTGGCCGCCGCTCAACGTGCCGGCACGCTGCGAAAACACGCGTGCGAGGTCGAATTCGGTGCCGGCGTTGGCAATTCGCTTCCCCCGCGCAACGCGCATCGAGCCCGAAAATCCGGCCCATGAACTCGAGATTTTCGCGCACCGTGAGATCGTCCCAGAGCGAGAACTTCTGGGTCATGTATCCCAGGCGCGCCCGCAGCTGCTCCGCGTCGCGCGGCATCTCATGACCGAGCACCTCGACCGTGCCGGCGCTCGGGCGCAACAAACCGCAGAGCATCCGGATCGTGGTGGACTTGCCGGAGCCGTTAGGGCCGAGGAAGCCGTAAATGCGCGCGCGCGGAATCTCGAGATCCACGCCATCCACGGCCACCAACTGACCGAAGCGGCGGGTAAGGCCACGGGCGACGATGGCCGGACCGCTCACGTCGGTCGTCGTGGAGTACACCGGAGACTGCTGGGCCAGCGTCATGCGTCGCGCTTCAATCCGGGCCCGGCATGTGCACTTGCACCGGCACGCCCGCCGGTAGCCTGGACGCGCGCGCGTCGTCGAGCGTGACTTCCGCGAGGTAACTCAGTCGCGACCGATCTTTTTGCGTGAGCGCGTAATACGGCGTGAAACTCGCCTCCGCCGACACATAACGCACCGTGCCGTTGAATGCCTGCGCCTCGCCGTCCACGGTAGCCCGGACTTTCGAGCCGGCCTTAAAACGGGAACGTAACGGCTCAGGCACGTAGACGCGCGCATAAGGTGTGCCATCCGCCAGCATCACGACGACCGGGCCGCCCGCCGCGGGCTGCTCACCAAGCTTGTACGGCAGCGCTTCGATCATCCCGGCACGCGGGGCGCGCACGACATAGCGCGACGCCACCGTCTCGAGCTCCACGAGCTCTGCCGTGGCGCGATCAACGGCCGCACGAGCGGCGGCAATTTGTTCGCTGCGGTTGCCCTGGCGCAGTAGCTCCAGGCGAGCCCGTGCAGCGTCCCGCTGCGCGCGCGCAGAATCGCGACGCATGCGCGCCTGGTCCTCATTCGACTGGCTCACCAGCTTTCGCTCGACCAGTGCATGTGCGCGTTCGTACTCCGCCTGCTCGGCGCGCAAGACGCTCTCGGCACCGGCGAGTGTTGCCGCGGCTTCGTCGATCTCGCGTGTGCGCGGCCCCGCGATGAGGTCGGCGAGTTGTCGCTGCGCCTCGGCCTGGTTCGCTTGCGCTGCATCGAGTCGGGACTGCAGCGTGCCGGGTTCCTGCCGCAGCAACACGGCCCCCTCCGCGACGCGGTCGCCTTCGTGCACGCTGAGTTGCACGATACGTTCGTTGGATTCCGCGATCAGCTCGAGGCGGTCGCGCTCGACTGTGCCCAGCACTTCCGGCGGTGCATTGCGCGAGCCGCAGCCAGCGAGAATCACGCCCGTCAGGAGCCACGATATTTTTCTCATGCGCTTGTCTCCGGACGGGGCGCGACTCCAGCGCGAAACAGGCGAGTCGTGTGACGCGCGAGACGTTCGAACCCGGCGCCCCGCATCGAAAGGCCGAGCACACGATGCGCAACGGGCATGGACACGAACGGAAATACGCAGAGGCTGACCGCTGAGATCGCCGCCAGCTCGGGCTCCACGTCGCCACGAACGGTGCCCTGCGCCTGCTCGCGTTTCAGCACTGCGACGAGCAACGGGGCGAGATGCCCGGCGAAATGTTCGATGAACTGCTCGCGCAACTGTCCGCCGTCGTCGAGCACCTCATGCACGATCAATGACGGCAGCCATGGGTTGTCGGCCAGCATCTTCATGTACGTAAGCATGACCGTTTCGACGTCTGGCGCAGGCGCGGTCAGCGACCGCTCGAGCTCCGCCAGCACGGGCCGCATGGCCTCCTGGATCATCGCGCGGTACAGGCCGAGCTTGTCGGTGAAGTAGTAACGGATCATTGCCGGTGTCGTGCCGGCGGCGGTGGCTATACGTCGTGTACCGACCTCGGCAAACCCATGCTGGAGGAACAATCGACGCGCGTGCTCCAGCAGCGCAGCCCGAATGGCCGTGTCACCACCCGGCGGGCGTCCGCGACCCCGCGCCTTCGCGGGTTTCAGGGGCCTGGCTGGTCTTGCCATGGCCGGATATTATCCAAATGGATAATTAAATGCCAGCGGTCGCCGACCGCAGCAGTCTCAGGCGAGCAGGTCGGTCACGCTGACGCTGGCGAGTTCTTCGAGTGGCCGCGGCGCGCTCACCGCGAAACCCTGCGCATAATCCACGCCGATTTCACGCAGCTTGTCGAGCGTGGCTTCGTTCTCGACGCACTCCGCGATCACCTGCTTGCCCATCACGTGGCCGATGTCCTTGATGGACCGGACCATCGCGTAGTCGACACGGTCCTGTGCAATATTGCCGACGAACATGCCATCGATCTTGAGGAAGTCCGCCCCGAGGGCTTTCAGGTACGCAAATGACGAAACACCGCTACCGAAGTCGTCGAGGCCGAACGAGCAACCCATGCGGCGCAGCGTCGTGATGAGCTGGTTCGCCTTGCCGAGATTGCCGATCGCTATGCTTTCAGAAGTCTCGAATCCGACGTGGCGTGGGTCCACGGCACTCGTCGCGAGACTTTGCCGGATGAACTCCGCCATTTCTCCGTCGGCCACGCTGTCGCGTGAAAGATTGATGAAGAAGCGCCCGACGCGGTGTTGTACGCCTGGATTGCTGGACATCCATTTCAGTGCTGCGCCAATGACCCATTTGTCGTAGCGGACCGACAGGTTGTAGCGCTCCACCGCAGGCAGGAACGCGCCGGGGGGAACCGAGCGACCGTTTTCGTCGCGCATGCGCACGAGCATTTCATAGTGCGGTAGTTGTTCGCTGCCATCGGCGCGCTTGTTGAGCGGCTGGATCAGTTGCGCTTCCAGGAACAGCCGGTTCTCCGCGAGCGCACGCTTGGCGCGGGCCACCCAGGCCATTTCACCGCTCTGCCGTTCGACCAGCAGCGCATCCGCCTGATGCACGACGATGCGGTTTCGCCCCGCGTCCTTCGCGGCGTAGCACGCGGTGTCGGCTGCGTTCAGGACCTGCGCTATGCGCTTGAAGTGCGCGTCGATCGACGACCAGGCCGATACTGACGCCGAGCGTGAACTTGTTCGACCCCCACACGAATTCGAACTCGTCGACTGCCTTGAGCAGGTTGCTGGCAACGTGCATCGCCGACTCCCGGCCGCAGTTGTGCAGCAACACGGCAAATTCGTCGCCACCGAGCCGCGCAACGCTATCTGCGGTGCGCACCTTCTGCTGCAGCACTTCACCGAGTTGCCTGAGCAGCTCATCGCCGGCCACGTGACCGCACGTGTCGTTCACGTTCTTGAACCGGTCGAGATCGAGATACAGCGCCGCGTGCTCGACACCGGTCGCATGCGTCATCTCGAGCGCTCGCTGCAGCTTCATCTCGAACTCGCGACGATTCACCAGTCCCGTCAGCGGGTCATGGCTCGCGTCGTACGAGAGCTGCTGGGACAACTCGTGCGCCGCGGTGATGTCCGTCAGCGTGCCTTCGTAGAAAATCACTCGGCCGTCGGCATCGGTCACTGCGCGTGAGTTCTCCAGCACGACGATCTTGGAGCCGTCCTTGCGCTTCAGGAGCAGCTCGGCATTACGCACCTCGCCGTCGGCGACCATCGTCTTGATCCAGTTCTCTCGATGTTCCGGCGACATATAGATGTCGCGCGCCACGTCGACCTCGAGCAGGTCGTCCTCCGACGCGTAGCCGAGCATGCGCACGAGGGCCGGATTCGCCGCCATGAACTTGCCGTCGGTCGTGGTCTGGAAAACCCCGGCCGTGACGTTGTGGAACAGCTCGCGATAGCGTTGTTCGGAGGCCTTGAGGGCCAGCAGCGTGTGCGTGCGCTCCGTCGCATAACGCAGCACCTTTTCTATGAGCTGCGACGTCAGGTCGTCGCGTCGGAGTGAATCCAGGGCACCGCGCGACACAGCGTCCGCGCCGGTGTCCTCGTCTTCTTCCCCGACGAACACCACGATCGGTACCTGTGGAGCCTTCGGCTGGACGCGCAGGAATGTCGTCAATCCCGTGCTGTCGGGCAGGTTCAGGTCGAGCACGATCGCGTCGATGCGCCCGTGCTTCAGCCGCGCAAGCCCATCCGCCAGCGACGACGCGACCTCCAGCCGGTAAGGCTGCCCGCGGATGGCGCCCAGGGCTTCGGCAACACGTGCCTTGTCGCTAGCCTTGGAAGTGAACAGCAGGACGGTTGCGGATGACATGCGAGGGCCAGTATACGACCGCCCGTTTGCCGAAATATGTGAAGCCCGGCCACTACTAGCTCATGGCCGGCCGCGATGCACCTCTCAAAAACGCAGGCTGGGCACGGACGCCCAGCCGCTGCCTAGTGCGGGGCCTCTCGTTCAATTACGATTCCGGCTTCGCGGTTGGAGTGCCGGCGTTGAGTAATCTCGAAAGCTGGTACGAAGAAAAGCAGTCGGCCTGGTTGTACCGTGAACTCGCCCAATGCGAGCCGGATGCCAGGATTGCCGAATTATTCCGGGCGCTTGCGAGTGCCGCCGATTTCCAGGCCGAGAAGTGGCACGCCAATTCGGCCGGTACAGCCCCACCGAAGTTCACACCCTCGCCGCGCGCTCGTTTGACGGTTGCACTGGCACGAACGCTGGGGCCGCGCCGAATCCGCCACATGCTCGCAGCGATGAAGGTGCGTGGACTCTCGGCGTACGACGCGCAGCGGTCGCTTGCCGGCCATCTGATGCCTACATCGGTTGCGGACGTCGGTGCGCGGCACAAGGGTTACGGGGGCGGCAACCTGCGGGCCGCCGTGTTCGGTGTCAACGATGGGCTCGTCTCCAACACCAGCCTGGTCATGGGCGTGGCAGGAGCGGCTGCGAGCGTGGATTTCGTGCTGACCAGTGGCGTGGCTGGACTTCTCGCCGGAGCGCTCTCGATGGCAGCCGGCGAGTACGTCTCGATGCGCTCGCAACGCGAGATGTTCGAGTACCAGATCGGGCTCGAACGCGAGGAGCTGCAGGAATACCCGGAAGAAGAGGCCGAGGAGCTCGCGCTGATCTACCAGGCGCGCGGCATGCAACTGGAGGAGGCGCGGTCAGTCAGCCGCGAACTCGTGAAGAACGAAGCGGCGGCGCTGGATGCACTCGCGCGCGAAGAGCTCGGCCTGAATCCCGACGATCTCGGTTCGCCCGTGGGCGCGGCGATCTCTTCGTTCGTCGCCTTCGCGATCGGTGCGGTCGTGCCATTGATCCCGTTCTTTTTCGGCCTCGAGCTGCAACCGGCCATCACGACAGCGGCGATCGTTGCGGCCATCGCGCTGTTCGGCGTCGGAGCCGCACTCAGCCTGTTTACCGGCCGCAGCGCGTTGGCCGGCGGGCTGCGCATGGTGTTGATCGGTGGTGCCGCCGGTAGCGCGACTTGGTGCATCGGGTCGCTGCTCGGAGCAGCGATCCGCTAGCGCCGGAGCAGGCGTTGCAACTGCCCGACGAGCCGGCGCCGTTCCTCGATCAGGTCGGCGATGATTACCGCGCCGTGCAGGTCGACCTCCAGCTCGTCGACGAGTCGCGCCACCATGCGGGCGCGGCGCAGTTCCGTCAGCGGAAACGACCACTCGGCCGGCTCGAAACCGCCATGCGGCTCCAGGGCCCCGATCGCGACCAGCTCGCGGATCCACTGCTTCTCGACGTGCAGGCGCGCGCAGAAATCCTCGAACCGAAGGGGGGAAGACGTCTCGTCCAGCAACTCGCCTTCGAGAATCCATTCGCCGTTGGTCATGATGCCAAACCTCCTTCTGCGCGCAGCCCGCTCAACTGCGCGCCGTCTGCGGCACCATGTCGGCACGTGGATCGAACGCGAGATCCGACTTCATGCGCGTAAAAAACTCCCGGGCCTGTGGACTGTCCGGTGGCAAAACGATGCGCGGTACCACGTACTGATCACCCGGCGTGGCTCCAGGAAGACCGCGGCCTCGCAATCGCAACCGCTGGCCGGGCCGAGCGCCTACGGGCAACTTCATCTCCACGGGTCCGCCGAGCGTCGGCACCGAGACAGTTTCACCAAGCGCGGCCTCCCAGGGCGCCACCGGCAGGGTCACCGTGACGTCGCGCCCGTCCACAGTAAACAGCGGATGCGGCCGGAAGTTCACTTCCAGGAAGAGGTCACCGGCGGGTCCGCCACCGATACCAGGACTGCCCTGCCCCGCGAGCCGGATCTGCTGCCCTTCGACGACGCCCGCCGGGATCGCGACCCGCAACGTGCGAGGCTTCACCGTGACGTGGCCATCCGGCGAAAGCTCGGGCGCGCGCAGTTCGATCGTGCGCGTGCCGCCCTTGTAGGCGTCCTCGAGGTCGATATCGACACGCGCGACGTGGTCCTGCCCGGCGGCGGCAAACCCGCCCCCGCTTCCACGGCCCGCTTCGAACCCGCCCGATGCACCGAAAGGACTCCGCGAACCGAACAGTTCCGAGAAAAAGTCGCTGAAATCGGCCCCCTGCGCGCCCGCCCTGCCGCCGCGGGCCCCGGACTGGCCCCGGGAAAATTCAAATCCTTTGCCCCAGTCCGGCGGCGGCCTGAATTCCTGGCCTTGCCGCCAGTTCGCGCCGAGCTGGTCGTAAGCGGCACGCTTTTCCGGATCCTTCAGGACCTCGTAGGCTTCCTGCAGTTCCTTGAAGCGGTCCTCGGCCTGCGGTTCCTTGCTGACGTCAGGGTGGAACTTGCGCGCCAGCTTGCGATACGCACGCTTGATTTCGTCCTGTTTGGCGCCGCGCGGCACACCCATGACTTCGTAGTAGTCCTTGAACCGCATGGCTCGCGTTCCTCCATTGAGTACGTGCGCGTCAGGCGGACAGGTTGGCGCCGCGCCCGGCTGCGCTGCACCGTTCGCTGTGGTCAATCTTGTGCCGAAGGTCGCCCGATGCAAGGGGGCGCTTGATAGTCACACGCCCAACCCCATGTATCCCCGACCCAGGTCTTTGGACAACATCATGGCTACCCCGAATCCCCGGCCGCATCGGCAAGTCGTCTGCCAGCGCTGCGACGCCGTCGTGCGCGTGCCCGAGGAGCGCCTCGCCGACGCGCCAAAGTGCCCGAAATGCCACGAAGCCCTGTTCGCCGGTCATCCGGTTGTGTTGAGTTCGCAGAATTTCGACCAGCACGTCGGCAAGACGGACGTGCCCGTCGTCGTCGATTTCTGGGCGCCCTGGTGCGGACCATGCCGCGCTATGGCGCCGGCGTTTGAGCAGGTGGCGGCTGCGACCGAACCCGCTGCGCGGTTCGCGAAACTGAACACCGACGAGGCGCAGGAGATTGCGGCCCGATACGGCATCCGCAGCATCCCGACGCTGATGGTCTTCAAGGGCGGCAAGGAAGTTGCGAGGCAGGCGGGTGCCATGGATCCGCAGAGCCTGCGGCGCTGGCTCGCGACAGCGCTGGCGTGACATGACACGGCGACATCCGACGTAAGGTGAATTCACCCGGTCGACGGCCGGGCGGTTCAGGGAGCTGCGGCTGTGGCAGGCTCGAATACCAGCAACAAGTCCTTCGCATCGACCTGCTGACCGGGCCGTGCAACCACTTCGCTGACCACGCCGTCGCGCTCGGCGCGCACGCTCGTTTCCATTTTCATGGCTTCGATCGTCACGAGCACGTCACCGCGCACCACGGTATGTCCCGCGAGGACGGTGACCGTCGCGACGGTACCTGGCATCGGCGCGCCAATTTCATTGGAATGTCCGGCTTCGGCCTTGCGTCGCGGCGGTCGCTTCGCCACTTTGCTGCGGTCCGCCACCTTGACTGAGCGCGGTTGTCCGTTGAGTTCGAAGAAGACCGTACGCGTGCCGTCGTCGTGCGCGTCGCTCGTCGTGACGTAGCGAATGATCAGGTGCTTGCCCTTTTCGAGGTTGACCGTGATTTCCTCGCCGGCCTCGAGACCGTAAAAGAACGCGCGCGTCGGCAGCACACTGACGTCGCCGAAGTGCACGCGGTCCGCCATGTACTCCGTGAACACCTTCGGATACATCAGCCACGAGGCGAACTCGGCGTCGGTGATCACGCGCGGCATCGTCGACTGCAGGTCCAGCCGCGCCTTTTCCAGGTCGATCGGCGCCAGCCGTTCGCCGGGACGCGTTGCGTCGGCCGGCACGCCGCCCAGCACTTTCTTTTGCAGATCGCGCGGGAAGCCGCCGTGTGGCTGGCCGATATCGCCGCGGAACAGCGAAACCACGGATTCCGGAAACGCCACTTCCACGTCCGGGTCTGCCACCGCTTCGCCGGTGAGACCGCTCGTCACCATCATGAGCGCCATGTCGCCGACGACCTTCGATGACGGCGTGACCTTGACGATGTCGCCGAACATTTCGTTGACCTGCGCGTAAGCGCGCGCAACTTCGTGCCAGCGCGTGTCGTCGATGCCCAGCGATCGCGCCTGCTCGCGCAGGTTCGTGTACTGGCCGCCCGGCATGCCGTGCACGTAGACCTCCGACGTGCCCGAGCGCATGTCGCTCTCGAACGCGGCATAACCGTGTCGCACCTGCTCGAAATAGTTGGACAGGATGCGCAGCTTGTCCGGGTCGAGGCCGGAATCGCGCGGCCCGAAACGCAACGATTCGACGATCGAACCGAGATTCGGTTGCGACGTCAGCCCGCTCATCGCGTCGAGCGCGCCGTCCACCGCGTCACAGCCCGCCTCGATCGCCATGAGTACGCTTGCGGCGGCGATGCCGCTCGTGTCATGGGTGTGGAAGTGGATGGGCAGGCCGATCTCCTGCTTCAACGCCTTCACGAGCGTGTAAGCCGCGCGAGGCTGGCAAAGTCCCGCCATGTCCTTGATGCCGAGGATGTGCGCGCCGGCTCGCTCGAGCTGCTTCGCCATGCCGACGTAATACGCCAGGTCGTATTTCGTCTGGCGCGGATCGTTGAGATTGCCGGTGTAGCAGATCGCGGCTTCGCACAGCTTGCCGGTTTCGACCACCGCATCCATCGCGACGCGCATGTTCTCGACCCAGTTCAGTGAGTCGAACACGCGGAATATGTCGATGCCCTGCTGCGCCGCCTGGCGCACGAAGTAGCGCACGACATTGTCAGGGTAGTTGGTATAGCCGACGGCGTTCGCCGAACGCAGCAACATCTGCAACAACAGGTTCGGCATCGCGTTCCGGAACGCGGCGAGACGATCCCACGGGCATTCGCGCAGGAAACGCATGGCGACGTCGAAGGTCGCCCCACCCCAGCATTCCACCGAGAACAGGTTCGGCGCCAGGTGTGCGTACGCCGGCGCGATGGCCGCCATGTCCCGCGTTCGAAAGCGTGTCGCCAGCAGCGACTGGTGCGCGTCGCGGAACGTCGTGTCGGTCAGCAGCACCTGCTTTTGCTGCAGCATCCACGCGGCAAACTTGTCGGCGCCAAGTTCATCCAGTTTCTGTTTCGTTCCCGCCGGCGGCGGCACGAGCGGTAGTCGCGGCGCGCGCGCGTCGACCGTGCGCAGCGGCCGCGCACGGCCCGTGACTTCGGGATTGCCATTCACGATGACATCGGCAACGAACCGCAGCAGCCGCGTAGCGCGGTCGCGCTTGCGCGGAAACCGGAACAGCTCCGGCGTCTGGTCGATGAACCTGGTCGTGTAGGCGCCGCTGGCGAACAGTTCGTGATTGATCACCTGGTCGAGGAAACGCAGGTTGGTCACGACGCCCCGCACGCGAAACTCGTTCAGCGCGCGATGCATGCGCGCGACGGTTTCTGCCGAGGTGGGCGCCCAGGCCGTGACCTTCACGAGCAGGGAATCGTACGACCGCGTGATGAACGCGCCGGTGTACGCCGTGCCGGCATCGAGGCGGATGCCGAAACCTGCGGGGCTGCGATATGCCGTGATCCGGCCATAGTCCGGGATGAAATTGTTCTCGGGATCTTCGGTCGTCACGCGGCACTGCATCGCGTGTCCGTTGATGCGGATGTCGGGCTGCGCCGGCACACCACTTTCGGGCGTACCGATCGCCGCGCCTTCGGCGATGCGGATCTGCGCCTTCACGATGTCGATGCCCGTGACGACCTCCGTCACCGTGTGCTCGACCTGGATGCGCGGGTTCACTTCGATGAAATAGAACTGTCCGGTGTCGGCGTCCTGCAGGAATTCGACGGTGCCCGCATTCAGGTAGCCGACCGCGCGACCGATGCGCAGGCCGAGTTCGCATAAGCCGATTCGCTGCGCGTCGTCCAGGAACACGGCCGGAGCGCGCTCGACGACTTTCTGGTTGCGGCGCTGCACCGTGCAGTCGCGCTCGAACAGGTGCACCAGGTTGCCGTGGCGATCGCCGAGGATCTGCACTTCGACGTGGCGCGCGCGGCGCACGAGCTTCTCGAGATAGACCTCGTCGTTGCCGAACGCAGCCTTGGCTTCACGCCGGGCGGCGCTGACCATTTCGGCCAGCTGTGACGCTTCCTCCACGACCCGCATGCCCCGGCCACCACCGCCCCAGCTCGCCTTGAGCATGACCGGAAAGCCGACGCCCTCGGCGAGCCGCGCCGCTTCCCGCTCGTCGACGGGCAACGGCGGCGTGGCAGGCATGACCGGCACGCCAGCGGAGACCGCGAGGTCGCGGGCCGTCACCTTGTTGCCGAGACGACGCATGATCTCGGGCGTCGGCCCGATGAATAGGATGCCGGCTTCCGCGCAGGCTTCGGCGAACGCTGGATTCTCGGACAGAAAACCGTAACCGGGATGCACGGCATCGACACCGGCTTCGAGGGCCACGCGCACGATGCCGTCGATGTCGAGGTACGCCTCGACCGGGCCCTTGCCCTCGCCGACCAGGTAGCTCTCGTCGGCCTTCATGCGGTGCAGCGAAAAGCGGTCTTCCTGCGAATAGATCGAGACCGTCCTGATGCCGAGTTCGTGCGCGGCCCGCATTACGCGTATCGAAATTTCGCCGCGGTTCGCGACGAGCAGGGTCTTGATCTTGCGAGACTGCATCGCGGGAATAATACGCGTGTACGCCGCTCTGTTATCTTGCGGTGCGTTATATGGACCTAACGCCAGGAGGGCGCTTCGATGCATGCGATTGCCGTCCACGGCGGCGCCGGTGATATTCCTCTGGCCGAGCTGACGGCACGGCGCGAAGCCGAGTATTACGCCGGTCTGGAACAGGCCCTGCGAGCGGGCGAAGCAATCCTGGCCGCCGGCGGCTCGAGCCTGGACGCAGTCACCGCGGCAGTACATTCGCTGGAGGACAATTCGCTCTTCAACGCCGGGCATGGCGCAGCGATTGCGGCCGACGGGGTCTGTGAGCTCGATGCATCGCTCATGGACGGACGCGACCTGCGGGCGGGCGCGGTTTCAGGATTGCGGCACGTCCGCAACCCGATTCAACTGGCGCGGTTGGTCATGGAGCGTTCGCCGCACGTGATGCTGGCGGGCGCCGGTGCGGAGGAATTCGCGCTCGAGCAGGGGCTCGAACCGGTTCCGAACAGTTACTTCATTACGACCCGTCGCGTGCGGGAGTTGGAAGCCGTCCTGCGGGGTGGTACGCGCAATGGGCTCGAGCAGATGACGGGGACCGTCGGCGCGGTCGCGCTGGACTCAATGGGTAACGTCGCGGCCGGCACGTCCACGGGAGGCATGACTGGCAAGCGCTGGGGACGCATCGGCGATTCGCCGATCATTGGCGCAGGCACTTACGCCGCGAACGACGCTTGCGCGGTATCCGCGACCGGCCATGGCGAATATTTCATTCGCGCCGCAGTTGCCCATGAGATCGCCTCGCTGGTGCGATACGCGGGCCACAACGTAGGCGCGGCAGCCGACATCGTCGTGAAAAGCCAGTTGGCCAGGTTGGGAGGTGCAGGCGGTGTCATCGCCATCGGCGGGGATGGTTCGATCGCCATGCCGTTCAACTCGAAAGGCATGCTCCGAGGCGCGATCGATCGTGCGCGGGCAGCTGACGCTCGGGATCTTCTGATCGCCGCGGTCTACGACAAGCGCGTGAGATCTGTTCCGAGCTTGCGCCGGCCCGGAGCGGGCTCGGAGCCAAGGCCGGACCAGCGCTTCGTTACATCAGCTCCGGGTTGGCCGGTGAACCCGTCTCGCGCTCGCGCGCTACGGGTAGCATTACCGGCGCCTTGCCCGCGACCGCCTTGCTTTGCTCACGCGGCCTGCTGATGCGATTGAGCCAGACCTCGTAGGGATCCCAGGGCTGGGCCCGGTTCGCATGCAACTGCGTCACGTTGCCATGTGTCGCGCCTTGCACGAGCCCCTGCGGATCGACGGTGGTCTCCGCGGTAACGGCATTCAATTTTACTGATCAAGGTCAATTGGTCTTCCATGATGTGATCGTCCGGGCACGACGAGTGATTCGAACCGCGTGCCGTCTTGAGATCAGTTGTTGACTCAACTTTGTAGCGAACACTCCATGTCCTACAAGAAAGCGGTGACACGCCGATGACGGATCAACGACTCGTCAGTGATGGCTGCGAATCGGGAAGACGTCATACGGGAGACCCGGCGGGATATTAGCGCAAAAACGCGACACGGTTCACGTTGAAAAATATTTTTCGAGATACTGGTCGAAGGTAAGCCGGTCGGCCGCCTCGATCCGCGACTGCGCGACCAGCGACTCCTCGGCTTCGTGTTGAAATTCTTGCTGTCGGGACTCGTTCGGCGGGTAGAGCTCGCGGAAATAGGACTGGTGAACCTTGGACATGCGCAGCGCGAAGTCGAAAAACGACTCGTCGTTGGCTCGCAGTTCGTTCATGGTCCGCGCGGCCGGGGTCAGGCCGGAGTCGCAGGATTTTCTCCGCCTGGACTTCCAATGCCGTCGCATAGGGCCGCTGGTGGTCGCCCTCGTCGAGCAGCTCGCACACGCCGTGCATCGAATCGATGACCTCGAGCGCCCAGTCCTTCAGTTTCACCGCCCGCCCGTCCCGACGCAGCAATAGACCGGGTTTGCGTCCCTCGCGCGCCACGGTCGCATGGTTTCCGTCCAGCTCCGATTGCTCGGAAAGCTCGATCGGCGCGTTGTCGTGCAATACGCAGAACGCCGCAAAGGCTTCCAGGAACCGCAGCTTGTTCTGGTTCACGCCGACCGGGTCGAAAACGGAAACGTCCAGGGACCGCATTTCGACGTACTGCACGCCGGCTCGCTGCAGCGCCCGCGTCGGCCGTTCGCCGCTCTGGGTGACGCGCTTCGGCCGGATGAAGCTGTAGTACTCGTTCTCGATCTGCAGCACATTGGCGTTCAGCTGGCGGTATTCGCCGTCGATTTTGACGCCGATTTTTTCGTATTCCGGATTGGGCGTCGAGATCGCGGCGGTCAGGTCGCGGACGTAGTGCTCGAGGCTGTTGACGGAAACGTCGAGGCCTGCCTGGCTCTTGTTGCGATAGCCGAGATCGCTCATGCGCAGCGACGTGGCGTAAGGCGCATACAGCGTGCCCGGCACCAGTTGCTGCAGGCCGTCGACCTTGCGACCCTGCAGGAACGACGAGCACAGCGCCGGCGAATTCCCGAACAAATACAACACGATCCAGCCGTGGCGCCGGTAGTTGCGCAACAGCGCGAAGTAGTTCCTGGACCGGAATTCCTGGCCGGCGTCGGAGAATTTGACGACCTCGGCCAGCACGGTCCAGAAGTGCTCTGGAAACGAGTAATTGAAGTGCACGCCGGCAATGGCCTGCATTACGCGCCCGTACCTGTGACCGAGCCCGTTGCGGTACACGGTCTTCATGCGGCCGACGTTTGACGTGCCGAACTGGGCGATCGGGATGCTTTCGTCGCCGTGGATGGCGCACGGCATGCTCGTAGCCCACAGCAGTTCGTCGTCCGGAAGGTGTGTATAGACGAAGCGGTGCAGGTCGCAGAGGTATTGCAGCAATTCCCAGGTATGCGGGAACGGAGGCGTGACCAGCTCGATCAGTGCCTCGGAGTAATCCGTCGTGATGTGCTCGTTGGTAAGTGCCGAGCCGAGCGACGGCGGGTGCCGCGTCGTCGCGATCTGGCCTTCCGGGGTGACCCGCAGCGACTCGCGTTCGATGCCCTTGAGGCCATCCTGGAGGACCCCTTTGGCTCGGCTGTTGACCAGGCCGGCGAGACGCTTTTCGAAGGCTCGATCGAGGGGCATGAGTAGCGGAGCGGGCTGAAAAAGGGCGGTCAGGGTAGCAGAGTCAGCTGTCGCGACGTTCGCGCGCCGAGGTCGAGCTATCGGGTCTGCAGGTCATGTGCGCCTGGATTCGCATGCTGTCTGAACGCGACGAATGGCCTGTGTCGGGTTATGTAATTGCCTGGTCTGTTTATGTAAATGACCAGTTCGGCTGGTTCGTCGGGCGGCTATACAGGGCACGGATTATGTCCCGTTCTCTGGCCATTTTTTCCTGCTATATCATGCATTTAGGCGGTTGGCACGGGTCCTGCATGGACCGGTCGTAACGGAATGTCCGTTGCATCAAATTTTGCAGGTTGCGAGAAAAAAAATGATCGGTGAAAAACTATTGAAGGCCACGGCCGTGACAGCGGCCATCGCGATCGGCAGCCTGGTGGGGATGACTTCCGCCAGTGCGTCGATCATCAACAACAACGTGACGTTCACGACGACCTTTGTCGATGCAACGACCTTCACCCTGTCGATGACCAACCTCCAGAACGCCAACGGCAACTGGGCGGGCATCACTTCGCTTGAGGCACTTTCGGTCAAGAACGTCGGCGAATTTACTTCGGCCTCGGTCATACCCTTCGGCTCCGTGATCACCGGATCACTGAGCAACAATTTTTGCGGTGCGACCGGCAACGACAAGGAAGCCTGCTTTACGTTCAGCCCACCGCTCACCTGGGACGCGACCGGAACCCTGCTGCTGACGTTCTCGTTCGTGGGAACCAGCATGACCTCCGATTACGCCCCGCACATCAAGGTCGGGTTCCGTTGCCCTGGGGATGGGGGCACGGCGTGCGGGAACCTGCTTTCATTGGACGTTCCGTTCACCAGCAGTTCCGGTAGCACCGGCAGCACCGGCAGCACCGGAAGCACCGGCAACGTGCCGGAGCCGGGCAGCCTCACACTGATCGGGCTTGGCCTCCTGGGCCTGGGTGCCTCAAGACGTCGCCGCGCGCAATAAAAATCAGGAAAATCAGGCCCAGACTGACCGGCCCCGAGGGGAAACCTTCGGGGCTTTTTCATGTGCAGGTTTTCTTTCCATAATCTGTGGGCGCCCGTGACCCACGGATATCACCGATCGGGTGGCACTCCCGCCAGCGGCCCATTCAAATTCAGGCACTTAGCTTCGGTAACTCGAACGACCTTGTCCTGGTGTACCCGGCAGCCACCGTCGGTTGATTTTACAGCTGCGTCGGTGATCGAGCCGACACTGGATTGACGGTATCCTCATTTCCTTCATGGATCAGCCACTTACATAATCTGGCACACAAAATGCAGTACTTCTTGCTACCAAGGCCAGGCCCGTTACGGACCCCCGTACTTGGTCGTTACAACATCAAAGGAGTCCGTCATGAAACTGAAAATTTTTGGGTTGCTGGCCGCGGTACTGCTGGCGGGCCCAGCGTCCGCACTTACGATTGGCGACAGCCGGGACCTGGGCTATATCGAGTTCGGCATCCCTTCGGGTGATGCCGATCGAACAAATTACGTAAACCACTTGGTCGACATGGCTTTGGGCTCAACCGACTCGGCTCTTGGACAGACTTTCCATCGTTCCAATGACAGTTGCGGGACGTGCCCCGACGCCGTATTTGGTTCGAACGGCACGGGTGGGTCGATAGCTTTAACTGCCGGTGCCACGTACCTTTTTGCGAAGTACGACGGCCCCAACTATGGTGCTGTGGTCTGGTACGTAGGTGGTCTCAGCGGGACTATCACGATCCCTACTTCCGCAGAAGGTTATGGCCTCTCTGGGTGGACTATCTTCGGTGGTTCCACGGGCTCCACGGGCTCCACGGGCTCCACTGGTTCGACCGGCTCGACGGGTTCCACTGGCTCGACCGGCAACGTCCCGGAACCGGCATCGTCGATGATCCTGCTGGGCCTCGGCCTGCTGGGCCTCGGCTACTCACGTCGCCGCAAGGCTGGCTGACGCCGCACCTGTAGACTGTACTGGTCTTCGCGAGAACCCCGCCCCGTGCGGGGTTCTTGCGTTTTGGGGCCACGTTCGCTGTGATGGCACTGTAAATACCGATCGCGAACCGCTGGAGCCTGTGCCCTTGGAAACTGAAGGACGAGTCGCGATCGGCGACCTCACGCTGCGCCTGAAGAATACCGCCGCCTCCGCCACCATCGTCGCGCTGGCTTGCGCCGCATACAGTTTCGCCCCCTTCCACCAGCACGCGCTTCGAACGCTGTACGGCCCGGCCGCCATCGCTTTCACGGGCCAGTTCTTCCTGGTGTGCGCTGCGGGCGTCTACGTGGCATTGCTGGCGGCCTACCTGATGACGGAGCCGCATCCCGGGGTGTCGAAGTCGCTGCGCTTTTTCCGCGTCGCGGCGCGCTTTCTGCGGCAACCGCGGGGACAATTCGCAGCGGCTGGACACGGGACGAGCGGCTGGCGGTGCTGACCACGCTGCTGAAATGTTTTTTCGCTCCGCTCATGCTCCTGCTACTAATGCGGTTATGCATGGGGGCTCTGGAAAATGGGCTCGCGATCGCGGACGTCGGCCTCGCTTACGGCCCTGCCGTCGTGTTCAACCGCTACGGATTCTGGTTTCTTTTCCAGGTCATCCTGTTTCTCGACGTGTCCTTTTTCACGGTCGGCTACCTGGTCGAGTCACCGCGACTGGGCAACCAGATCCGTTCGGTGGATCCGACGTTGGTTGGCTGGGCGGCGGCACTGCTGTGTTACCCCCCGTTCAATTCATTCACGGCCATGGTGATTGGGTCGCAATCGAGCGAATTTCCCCAGTTCGACAACCCGACGCTGCACGTCCTGCTCAACGTGCTCAACCTGGTCCTGATGGCTGGCTTCGCCAGCGCCTCGGTCGCGCTGGGACTCAAGGCCAGCAATTTGACTCACCGGGGCATCGTGGCGCGCGGCCCCTACGCGTTGGTTCGGCATCCCGCGTATACCTGCAAGAACATGGCGTGGTGGATCGGTGCCATCCCGACGGTCAGTCTCGCGTTTCATCAATCCACGCTCATCGGCCTGCAGGCAATCGGCTCCGTTGTCGGCGTTACCCTGTTGTATGTACTACGTGCACTGACCGAGGAAGATCATCTGCGCAGCGTCGATGGCGACTACGCCAGCTATGCCGCGCGCGTGCGATACCGATTCATACCGGGACTGATCTAGTCGACATCGCTACGTTGTCGCCTGCCGCGAGCACTGCTTGAACCGAAGGCGGCACCACGTCTTTTCCAGAACGAGTGCGGCGGGCGCCGGCAGCCAGCAACAGGCATTCGGCGAACAACAGCCCCTCGAAGGGCTTCCGATAGCGACCCTCGTTGACCGAGATAGGCAGGATTCCCTGAAAAAGGACCCAGGTCAGCAGTAGTGCCGGCAGCAACCTTTCGCGCTCTGGTTTGCGCCGCGCCACCGCCCAGAGCAGGCAAACGATAGTCAGGGGTGCCCAGATCCAGCGAATCCATAAATTCAGCAGGCCGGCGCTTCCGGGCATATGCATTTCGGGCCACGAGGGCGGAAAGAACAGATTGATCAGATTGTCGCCGGTGAGAACGGAGAAACGTCGGAGTGTCCACGGCGGCAGGTCATCGCTTGCGGCCACCCAATCACGCCGACCAGCATCGAGGTCGATGTTGAAATGCGCATGCCCCTCCCGTGGACCCCGCCAGTGTGAAAGCGGCTCGAATGGCGCGTTGTTCATGGCCGGGTTTAGAAATTCGTACCGCCAGTATTCGGCGCCTCCGCTACGCGTAATGTCGAGCGACATGGTCCTCGTTCCGGCTTTCGCATAGAGGTAGGACATGGTGCCCAGGCCATGTGGTGAGATCTGCCGGACCAGGTACCAGCTGCGGCCGGCAAGCGGGCCCAGCACCGCGAGCAGCACGATCATCGAGAACGCAGCCTTCTTCGCCTTGTCCCCCTGCGTGAGCCACAACCAGGACATTGCAACCGCGGCCAACGGGATGCAGATGCCGCGCGTCAGGCCGGCCAGTATCCACACCCCGGCGGCAAGTAAAAAGCTGCCCGTATCGCGCTTGCGCCGGCACCGCCACGTAGTCCAGAGCGCCGCGCCCAGCAACGGCAGCATCAGTGTTTCCTGCATGAAAAAACAGTAGATCGCCGACCACGATGGCAGCGCTGCCAGCAGTACCCAACCGGCGAGCGCCCAGTCCCGGCTCGGCAGCAACTCCCGAAGGAAGCGATACCAGAGCCACGGAGTCAGAAGTGAGAGCAATACGGTCCAGTAAGCCACCAGCACCGGAGAGCCGGCCGTGAGCTTCGCAATGATGCCGAATAGACGTGATAGCCGACCGGGTCGATTGCCGCGAGGGGCTGCGTGTCGAGCGGGCGGGTGCCGAGGTTCCAGTGGCGCCCAGGGTCGCTCCACAGTGAACTCATCGGATTGAAATGGATTATGAGCCAGACACGGTAGATGCAGGCCGCCGCCAGCAACCCGAGCAAGACGGCATGCAGCACGCGCGTGCGTCGCGGCAAGCGTGCGTCGAACATGTTGCGAATCCATTCCATGATTCGTTCTCGTTGAGGATTTCGCTCGAGGTCAGCTGGTTTTGTTGTGCTGATGACGTCGTGGTCAAGTGTGCTGAACACGCCGCGATACCGCAAATTCCCGGTACTGTTCGCAGCCATAACGAGGAGCCGTGACGCGGACGTCCAAAACAAGAAGGCCCTGCGTTGTGCGCAGGGCCTTCGTTCGTCTAAAGCCTGACCAGGATCAGGTCACTTCCCTCTTCCGGGGGCCTCTTCTTGCCCCCACCGCTCGTCGGGGCCGTGACCGTGACATCTGCCGGGCCCGCATTAGCCGACGCGCCGCCCGAATTGGTGGCACGAACGGTGTAGCGGAATGTGCCAGCACCCGTGGCATCCACGAACGAGAGCACGCTGGCCGGAACCGTTGCCGCGACGGAAGCGGTGCCCCAGATGCCTTTCCGCGAATCCCACTTGGCCCGGCGTACCTCGAAGCTGGTCGCGTTCGTCGAACCGACGCTCCAGGAGACCGAAGCGGTGCCATCGGCATTGTCGCGGGCCGTGACGCCCGTCGGTGCCGGTGGCGCAGCTGGTGCCGGCGGCGGCACGTTCGGCGTCGTTACGCCAACTGCGGCCGAGTAGGCCGAGGCACCGGCGCTGTTGTAAGGCGCGCACTCGGTAGTAGTAGGGCGAAAGGGCGGCCACGGTGTTGTCCGTGAAACTGCGTGAGTCGGCGCCGAGGGAGGCGATCTCGCCGAAATTCACGCCATCGGTGGACCGTTCGACCTTGAAGCCACTTTCGTTCGTCGAGTTATCGTTCCAGCCGATCGAGACGCTGTTGTAGGTGGCACCCTGCACGGCCAGACCGCTCGGCGCGGCCGGCGGCGTGGGCGCGACCGTCCCGCTGCCGACCCGATAGTTGGCGACCTGCGCGGCCGTGTTGTTCAGCGTCCGCGCGGTCTCGGCAGAGTTGCCCGGGTTCGCTTCATAGCTGATCCCGGTCGGGTAGCCGTTGTAGGTGATGTTCGGGTTGGAGAAGTAATTGATCTTCGGCACGCCCGTCGAGCACGGGTACGACATGATGTCGACGAACCCGCCGCTCGAGCACAGGCGATAGCCATACGAGTAGGCGTAGGCGGCCATGCCGGTCGCGTTCTCGCGGTTGTGATCGAGCTGCTGCATGTGCCCGACTTCGTGCGCGAGCACCTGGTTGCTGAGGCACCCGGAGTTGACGGCCGCGTACGCGTCCCAGTTGGTGCTCGAGCCGCTGTACGAATACCACAGCGTCGCGTAGCCGCAGTAGTCGGTGTTCTCCGAGACCAGCACGACCATGTCGGCCGCCAGACTGTCGCGCAGCGAGCGCACCGTCGTGTTGTTCTTCAGCGCATCTACCGTGCCACGCCATGCCGCTGCTTTCGCTGAGCGACGACTGCTGCAGGCCGACCACGTTCATGGTGACGTTGGCCTGGCTGTTCACGTACGCCTGGTTCGCCGCCTGCACGGCCGATTGCACCATGCTCTCGAGCGTGCTCCTACCCCACTTGTTGGCGGACGCCGCCGTGTACAGGATCAGCACGTCGTGCACCACGGCGCCGGCACTTGCGCCGGCCAGCGTCGTTGCACCACCGGTGCCGTAGTCGGCGCTCGTCGCCATGACATCGGCCGCTTCGCCGAGGTTGTTGTTGACCAGATCGGTTTTCGGCTGGCGCGCGGTATCGACCGCAAACAGCACGTGCTTGCCGCCCGCGGCCGGCAACAACTCGAGCGTCTGCTCCTTGTAGTTTGCATAACCGGTGACGACGCCCCTCGCCTTCGACAGCACCAGCAAGCTGCCCGGGGCATCGTCGAACGTGCCGACCCAGGACTGCACGCCCTTCTGGTCGTCACGCACCACTCGTTGCAGCCGGGCAGTGACCACCTGGCCGTCCGCCAGGGTCAGATCCAGCGTGGGCGCGGACAGCGCCGCGGCGCTCAGCGTGCCGATCACGCCGGAGTGCGATTTGCCGCGCGCCGGAATCGTCTGCGCCTGCGCAGTGCCATTTCTCGAGCACCGCGACGCCCTTGGTCGGCGCCGCTGCGACAGTCGTTGCGTACAGCATCGAGAGCGCCGTCAAGGCGGCTAGCGATGCGAAACGGGGGGCGTAGGTAGTCTTCATATTTGAGCTAATCACCTGCAGTAGCGTTCGTGATAAGCGGACCGTGCCGGGGCACAGCCGCGCCATGAAAAACGCCAACGAAAGGTGATGGCCCGGTGACCCCGGGAGCGCGCAACAGCGCGCTGGACGCATATACGACCGGTAGCGTCACGACGCACGATGGCGTCGAGAAGGCGGCTACTTGGCCGGCAACCCCGCTGGCATTGGTTGGTTTAGAACCGTTAGCCCGGAAGCTTTGCGTCCCCACCTTTCGATGGGTTTGCCCTTGGTGCGCATTGTGTTCTGCTCCGCTGAAATTGCCAGCGTGCTGCGTCACAAATCAACCAAAGGTTCGCCCGGCTGCTGTTCCATATTGGTTCGAGCCGGACGGGAAACAACTTAGCGGCGCGAGATTACATAAGCCACCCCATGGGTGTCGCCGTTTGCCGACACGAATGCGAGTAGAAGCAAAGACGTATTTGATAACTCAATGAAATCCTGAGCTTTTGGGTCTAAGCTTTTGCATGTGGATCTGGATCTTTTCATGCCCGGCAAACACTTATTCGCTGCCACGATGGTTCTAATCTGCGGCTTGGCTGCAGCCTTGCCCGTGCGCGCGGAAGACTCCATGCGTTGTGGCAGCAAACTCGTGACGCGTGGCGACGGCAAGGACAAAGTCGCCACGTTGTGCGGTGACCCAACCAGCGTTTCGCTGCATGGAATGGTGCGAAGACGGCCCATCTTTGATTACGGGTACGGGCCGTACCGGAGCGATTACTACGGCCCGGGCTGGGTCGATCTCCCCGTCGAAATCTGGACCTACAACCTCGGGCCGCACAAGCTGCTGCGCAAACTGCGTTTTGTCGGCGACGAACTCGAACGGGTCGACACCGAGGGCTATGGCTATTGATCAGGTTCCGCCCGTAATCCGGACTCGTGCCGGCCCCGTAAGTGTCGAGCCGCCAGCGGAATTCAGCGCACGCACGAAATAGCGGAAGGTGCCGTTCCCCGCAACGTCGATCAGACGGACGGTACCTGCCGGAACGGAGCCGACCTTGATCGCACTGCTCCACACCCGCAACTTCGCGTCCCATTTCCTTCGCCGCACTTCGAAACCGGTTTCGTTGCCGGAGGAATCCACCCACGACACCAGTGCCGAACCGTCGCCTTTGTTGACCGCACTGATACTCGACGGCGCGGCAGGCACCGACGCAGTATCGGGGGTGGTTACGCTAACAGCGCTCGAGTAAGCCGATGCGCCGGCGCTGTTGAAGGCACGCACTCGATAGTAGTAAGACGAGCGAGCCAGCACCGTCACATCCACGAAGCTACGCGTACCGGCACCCAGCGTTGCGATCAACGCGAAATTGACGCCGTCCGAAGACCGTTGCACGTGGAATCCTGTCTCGTTCGTCGAGTTATCGTTCCAGCCGATGGAGACGCTGTTGGAGGTGGCACCCTGCACGGCCAGACCGCTCGGCGCGGCCGGCGGCGTGGGCGCGACCGTTCCGCTGCCGACCCGATAGTTGGCGACCTGCGCGGCCGTGTTGTTCAGCGTCCGCGCGGTCTCGGCAGAGTTGCCCGGGTTCGCTTCATAGCTGATCCCGGTCGGGTAGCCGTTGTAGGTGACGTTCGGGTTGGAGAAGTAATTGATCTTCGGCACGCCCGTCGAGCACGGGTACGACATGATGTCGACGAACCCGCCGCTCGAGCACAGGCGATAGCCATACGAGTAGGCGTAGGCGGCCATGCCGGTGGCGTTCTCGCGGTTGTGATCGAGCTGCTGCATGTGCCCGACTTCGTGCGCGAGCGCCTGGTTGCTGAGGCACGCGGAGTTGACCGCCGCGTACGCGTCCCAGTTGGTGCTCGAGCCGCTGTACGAATACCACAGCGTCGCGTAGCCGCAGTAGTCGGTGTTCTCCGAGACCAGCACGACCATGTCGGCCGCCAGACTGTCGCGCAGCGAGCGCACCGTCGTGTTGTTCTTCAGCGCATCTACCGTGCCCCCCATGCCGCCACTTTCGCTGACCGAGGACTGCTGCAGCCCGACCACGTTCATGGTGACGTTGGCGTGACTGTTCACGTACGCCTGGTTCGCCGCCTGCACGGCCGATTGCACCATGCTCTCGAGCGTGCTCCTACCCCACTTGTTGGCGGACGCCGCCGTGTACAGGATCAGCACGTCGTGCACCACGGCACCGGCACTTGCGCCGGCCAGCGTCGTTGCACCACCGGTGCCGTAGTCGGCGCTCGTCGCCATGACATCGGCCGCTTCGCCGAGGTTGTTGTTGACCAGATCGGTTTTCGGCTGGCGCGCGGTATCGACCGCAAACAGCACGTGCTTGCCGCCCGCGGCCGGCAACAACTCGAGCGTCTGCTCCTTGTAGTTTGCATAACCGGTGACGACGCCCTTCGCCTTCGACAGCACCAGCAAGCTGCCCGGGGCATCGTCGAACGTGCCGACCCAGGACTGCACGCCCTTCTGGTCGTCACGCACCACTCGTTGCAGCCGGGCAGTGACCACCTGGCCGTCCGCCAGGGTCAGATCCAGCGTCGGCGCGGACAGCGCCGCGGCGCTCAGCGTGCCGATCACGCCGGAGTGCGATTTTCCGCGCGCCGGAATCGTCTGCGCCTGCGCAGTGCCATCGAGCACCGCGACGCCCTTGGTCGGCGCCGCCGCGACAGTCGTTGCGAATAGCATCGAGAGCACTAACAGACTGGAGAGCTTCACGCACGTGGCGGGTGTCATACCTAAACTTTTGCTCATCACCAAAACAAATTCTCCTCAACAAGTGTTGCCTCAGATAAATCGACGCCGCCCCAGGAAGGCGGCGTCGATTTCTGGACAAATCAGAAAGCTTGCGAGTTCGACACTTGACCGAACGGTACGCGAGCACTAGCTATTGCAAAGTCTCGCGCACGGTAATCGCGCGATGCAACATATGCCACGGTCGAGGTGTCACTGTTTGCCGACAAACGCGCGCGAACGAGCGAAGCAATTGCTCCAAGTGCTTGTGAACGCAGGGTTTTGCTTCGAAGCGCCTGAATTCATAACCGCGTTAGAATATTATTCATACCGCGCCAGAATATTATTCATACCGCGTTAGAATATTCGCAGATCGATGCGAACATGACGGTAGTCGATCCGCAATGGTGCTTTGCGGTCGTAGTGCCCGCTTCGTTACCTTGTTATTTATCCGGCCGATCGTTGCGCGATGCTCACCACATCGCCACGTCCTTGATCTCGGTAAACGACGAATTCCCGCGGCTGTTATAGGCGCGTACGCGGTAGTAGTACCGGGTGGCCGAAGCGGCATCGTTGTCGACGAAGTTCGTCGCATCGGCACCCAGCATCGCGATCTCCGTGAAGTCGAGCCCGTTGGTCGAGCGCTCGATCTTGTAGCCGGTCTCGCTGCTTCGACGCGTCGAACCAGTGCAGCACGACGGTGCCGGGCGAACTGGTCCACGCGGAGAGATGTTCCGGCGGCGAGGCCGCCTTGGCACCGGGCGGTGTGCGGAAAGCCGCGACTGTATCCGCCGTGTTGTTCATCGAGCGGACGTTGTCCGCGGAATTGTCGGGATCGGTCTCGTAGGAGATTCCCATCGGCTGTCCGTTGAAGGTCAACGACGGACTCGAAAAGCGCGCCACGCGCGCGACTCCCTTGCACGCGTATCCCATCACGTCGCGAAAACCCGTACCGTCTTCGGTGCAATTACGGTAGCCGTAGGAATATGCAAATGCACCGGCGTTGGACGTGCTGCCGCGATCGTGCATGTTGCCCTGGTTGTGGCCTACCTCGTGTGCGAGAGACTGGTTGCTGAGACAACCCGCGTTCACGACGCTGAAAGCTGTCGACGCGGCCGCCGGCGTCTCGCCGCGCATCGACCAGGCGATGCCACACGAATCGTCGTCGTTGGAAATCAGCGTCACCATGTCCGCACCGACGCGATCACGCAGCGCGTGCACCGAGTCGAGCACGCCGTCGTGACGCGCTTCGATCTGCTTTAACGCGGTCTTCATGGAGCCGCTCTCTTCGAACGCGATTTCCTGCAGCCCGACCAGGTTCAGCGTGATCGCGACGCCGCTATTTCGATAAGCCTGGTTTGCCGCCTGTACGGCGTTCTGGATCATGCTTTCGAGCGCCATCTGGCCATAGCGTTTGCGTGCGGCCGTCGTGTAGACGGCAAGGAGGTCGTGCACGTAGCCCATCTCGAGCATTTCGCGGCGTCGCTCCACCGGTGCCGTAGTCGGACGGGATTGGGGAGGACTTTTTCCGCGGCATCAGCGTCGGCTGCGCCGTCGGCAATTGACTGTCGTCGAACCGATACAGGATCACGCGGCCCGTGACACGTGATGGCATGATCTCCCAGAGTTCAGCGCCATACGAAAGAAACCCGGTCGTCGCGCCTTTGTAGGTTCCGAGCACCACCAGGCTGCCGGGTTGGTCCTGGAACGTACCTATCCAGGACTTCAGTTCGTTGGCTCGATCATCGACGAAACGCTGGCGTTGTGCGTGCAGCAAGCGCCCATCGGGTAGCGCGAACGTAAGCGACACGGCATCGAGTGCGGTGGCGCCGAGTGTACCGCTGAGGCCGGTGCCGACCTTGGCCTGCGAGGGCAACGCGTCGTTCGTCGCTCGCCGTAGATTGACGAGGGCAGGTTCGTCGGGTCCGGCCACTGGCACATTGGCGTGCGTCGATCCCGCCATAATCGCAACGCACATGCAGGCCACCAAGAACCAGGCGAAAGGCCGATGAGCGAACTGAACCATGCTCCCTCCACGGAGGCTTCGGTTCACTGCCGATATTCTTACAAGAAGTCGGGATGAACACGGCTACTACTTCACGAATTTGCCGCTTCGCTAAGAAAAAAAAACGACCGATTTGGTTATTAGGGTGCGGTGAAGCGCAACGAGCGGTTTTGCTCGGCGGCTAAATAACCGGGATACCGGCGCAACGAGCGGTTTTGCTCGGCGACAAACGAGCAGGGCTGCAGAGCAACGAACCGATTTCGCCGCCGAAGCGAGCAGCTCCCGCAGGCGCCTTTTTTGAATGGGGCGGCGAGCACCTACTTCTGCGTCGCAATCCAGCGGTTGATCTTGAGTTCCAACGTGGGCATCGGCATTGCGCCGCCACCCACCACTTGCTCGTGGAACTGGCGGATGTCGAATCGCGTGCCTAATTGCTGCGCGGCCTTGCGTCGTAACGCTGCAATTCTGCGGGCGCCGATCGGTCCAGCCAGAGCCACCGCGGGCTCTGCAATACAACGATCGACCGCGTTTTCGACGTCGGCCGGGCTCAACGCGGTTTGCGACCTCAGGTACTCGATCGCTCGTTCGCGCGTCCAGTCGTGCAGATGCAGGCCGGTGTCGACCACGATGAGCGCCGCTCGCGACAGTTCCATCGAGAGTGCCCCGAACTGACCGAACACATCTTCGTCGTACATTCCAAGTTCACGGCCGAGCGTTGCGGCATACACGGCCCAGCCGTCGTCGAACGATTCGATGAGTCCGAATCGCTGCAAGCGCGGCAAGGACGGAGTCTCCTGGGCAATCGTCGCCTGGTAATGACGTCCAGGCACGCCTTGCTCCAGGTACTGCGCGGCCGCGAGATAGGTCGGCCGCGACGCGAGTTCGCGCATGTCCACGTACAACACGCCCGCACGCTTGTCGTCGACACCCGGTGCGCGATAAGCCACTCCGGGCGCAGACAACCCGCGATGGGGCTCGAGGGCTCGAATCTCGAGTCGCGTCGTCAGGGGTCGAGCGAAGAGTCCCGGCAAGCGCAGCGCAACTCGAGCCTGCGCGCGGCCATAGGCCGCCATTAACTGCTGGGGAGACGCCGGCCGGAATTCCGGGTTCGTGCGCAGGGCACCGCCGGCCTCGGCAATGCTTCCCGTCAAACCGAGTGCGCCTTGCAAGCGTTCGATTTCGCCTTGCAGGCGAGCGACTTCGGCAGTGCCAAGTTCGTGGGCCTCGCGTGGCGTCGTCGTGGAACCCGTGTAATAGCGCACCAGGTACGCGTACCAGAAATCGCCTCCCGGCAATGCCGACCAGCCCACGCTCGATCGCGCCACCGGCAAGTACTCCTTGGCGAGGTAGTCGTGAAGGCGACGGTACGCAGGCAGCACTTGCTCGCGGAGTTTGCGGTCGTATGCGTCCAGCAGCCGGCGACGTTCGGCCACGCTCGGCGCCGCCGGGAAATTGAGCAGCGGTTGCCAGAACGGCGTTTCCCGCGGATTCTCCAGGCGGCCCAGGGCGTCCAGCTGCGGCAGGAGTCGCTCGACGATGGGTTTGGGCAGCACCACGCCCTTGGTCACACCGGCGCGCAGGTTGTTGATCGCCTGATCGACCCATGCAGACGAAGCCGTCCATGCGGGCAAGGAAATTATCGTAGTCGCGCGTCGTTCCGGAACGGATGTGAACCGCGACCGGAACCGAGCAGCACGAACTCCTCCGCGGGGCTCGCGAACGGATCGATCGCCAGCAGCTCGCTCGGATAGCGATAGCCACCAATATTCAGCTCGCGCTGGCGCTTGAACGCGTCGTACGCGACGAACTGCTCGCGACCGCAGTTTGCGCGGATCGACCGCGACCAGTTTCTCGAGCGACTCCTGCTCGATGCCCAGCGAGTCCGCCATCCAGCTCGGACTCGCGTAGTCGCCGAACCGATCATCGAAACGGTGATCGCCGAGCTCGGTGGCGCGCAGTGGATGCAGCGCGAGGTACTGCGTCGAAGTAATCGTCGACGACCTGCTGCAGTCGTTGCGCATCGTCGTTCTGCTTGCGGTCGGTGCCTGCTGAGTCGTCGCGCGCTCGACCATCCGTTGCGCCGGCGCCGCAGCATTGACGGCGGCCTGCGCCTCGTCGGCGTTGCAACCGGCCATCACCAGCGACGCCAGGACCACGGCCGGCAAAGTCGATGCGCGCATGAGGACGACGCGCGTGATCAGCGTCGCGCCTCGATCCAGCGATCGATTTTCTTCTCGAGCACGTCCAGCGGCACGGCGCCGTCGCTCAATACTTCGCGATGGAACTCCTTCAGGTCGAACTTCGCTCCGAGTTGCTGCTGCGCGTTGCGTCGCAAGCCCTGGATGCGCAGGTCGCCGACCTTGTAGCCGAGTGCCTGTCCGGGCACGGCGATGTAGCGTTCGACTTCCGACACGACGTCCGACTCGGCCAGGGTCGAGTTGTCGAGCATGAACTGGATCGCCCGCTCGCGGCTCCAACCCTTGGCATGCAGGCCCGTGTCGACGACGAGCCGCATCGCTCGCAGCATCTCGTCGTTGAGCCGGCCGAACCACTGGTATGGATCCGTGAACAGCCCGAGCTCCTTGCCGAGCGACTCGGCATAGAGTGCCCAGCCTTCGACGTACGCCGTGTAATCGCCGCCGAAGCGGCGAAACCGCGGCACGCCCTTCGAGTTCCTGCTGGATCGAAACCTGGAAATGGTGCCCCGGCGATGCCTCGTGCAGCGAGAGTGTCTCCATGCCGAACTTCGGCTGCGCCTTGAGGTTGAACGTGTTGACGTAAAAGATCCCCGGCCGCGAGCCGTCGGCCGAAGCCTGCTGGTAGTAGGCGCCGGCCGCCGACTCTGCCCGGAACGGCTCGACTTCACGCATCTCGTAGTCCGCCTTGGGGAACACCGAAAACGCCTGCGGCAGCGTCGCGTCGATCCGTTTCTTGAGCTCGCGATAGTCGCTCAGCACCTCCGTCCCCTGCGTGAAATAGAACTGCGGATCGGTCTCGAGGTGATCGAAGAACGCCTGCCAGGTCGCCCTTGAAGGCGACCTGTTGCCGCACCGAGTCCATCTCGCCACGGATACGCGCGACCTCGCTGAGCCCGAGCGCATGAATCTCGTCGGGGGTCATCGTGGTCGTCGTGTGCTCCTGCACGAAATACGCGTACCAGGCCTCGCCGTCGGGCAACGCGGTCCACGCGACGCTGGCGCGGGTCTTGCGGCAGGTACTCGTCGCGCACGAAATCACGCAAGCGCCGATAAGCCGGCAGCAGCCGTCGTTTCGATCTTGCGGGTATATGCACCTTGAGCCGCTCGCGATCCGCCGGCGCCGAACGAATCCGGAAACTGCTCGATCGGCGCGTAGTACTGGCTGTCCTGCGGCATTCGGCACGATCATCGCGTCGAGTTGCGGCAGCACTTTCTCCATGACCGCTCGCGGCTGCACGACGCCGCGACGCACGCCTTCGCGCATGTTGACGATCGCCTGGTCCATCCAGACGGCAAGCCGTCGAGTCGGCCTAGCCAGTGCTCGTAATCCTGCGACCGTCGCGAACGGCTGCGCATTCGTGGCCGAACCCAGGGCGGGCATCAGCGTCAGCATGCTGCCGGCCTGGTTGATCGGCAACAGCTCGATCGGGAAGCGATCCGACGCAACGCTGCGCAGCCGCTCGCTCAGGAAGATGTCGTACGAGATGCGGTCGGCGGGGACCAGCTGCTCCGGGTCGATCGTGCGAATCTCGTCCAGATAGCGTTGGTTGCACGCGCGCGCGTGCGGCGATGTACTCCGGGCCGATCGAGTTCGGCAACTGGTCGTCGTAACCGATGGTCGCCGATGAACGTTGCGAGCACAGGGTTGTACTCGAGTTCGTCCTCGAAGAACCGCTCGAACAGGTCGTCGAGCCGTTGCTTCGCCTCGTTCGACGCGCCTACCACTACGGTGGCGGCGGCTGGCGTGGACTCAACCGGAGGTGGCGTGGCGCAACCGTGCAGCAGGACCGTGGACATGGCGGGGGCTGACCATCACAACAGGAATCGAAGACGCATGCATTCGATATCCAGCCGCCAGGACGAGGCGGCGATTATAGAGAGGGTTGGCGTTCGATCGATGGCGGTCACGCCCATGCCCCCGGCCGTGCAGATCGAAACGAGGCCCCGACCGGAACCGCGCTGCTCGAGCAGCTTGGCCAGCGTTGCGACGATTCGGGCGCCGGTGGCCGCGAACGGGTGCCCGACCGCGAGACTGCTGCCTTTCACGTTGAGGCGCGCGCGGTCGATTGGCACCGAGCGGCCGGTCGAGACCGAGCCGGTCCCGACAGAACTCCGGCGACTCCCAGGCCTTCAAGGTGCAGAGCACCTGGGCCGCGAACGCCTCGTGGATCTCGTAGAACTCGAAATCCTGCAGGGTAAGCCGCGCGTCCTCGAGCATGCGGGGCACGGCATAGGCCGGAGCCATCAGTAGCCCTTCGCCCGTGCACGAAGTCGACGGCCGCGACCTTGCCGAACGTCAGGTAAGCCTGGATGGGCAGGTTCCGCGGCGCGCGCCCAGTCCTCGCTGGCGAGCAGCACGGCCGCGGCGCCGTCAGTCATCGGTGTCGAGTTGCCAGCCGTCAGCGTGCGCGCTGCCGTCCATCGGAAATGCGGGACGCAGCGCAGCCAGCTTTTCCAGCGTCGTGTCGCGCCGCAGGTTGTTGTCCTGGCGCAGGCCACGGTATTCGACGACGAGGTCGCTGAAAAAACCCTCGTCGTAAGCCTTGGCCGCGTTGCGGTGGCTCTCCAGCGCGAGCCGGTCCTGCTCCTCGCGCGGAATGCCCCAGTGGCGCGCCATCAGCTCACAGCTTTGCCCCATCGTCAGCCCTGTGCGCGGCTCCACGACCGCCGGGAAATCGGGTTTTACGTGCCCGGGGCGCAGGGCGAGCCAGGGCTTCAGCCGCGCGCCGAAGACTGCGGCCGCGCGCGCTGCGCAACAGGATGTGGCGCAGGTTTTCGTTGATGCCGATCGGTGCGTCGCTGGCGGTATCGACGCCTGCCGCAATGCCACAGTCGATCTGGCCCGCGGCGATCTTGAGGCCAAGCACGATCGCGGTTTCGAGGCTCGTGCCGCAAGCACGCTGCAAGTCGAACGCCGGGGTATGCGGATCGAGCGTCGTGCCGAGCACAGCCTCGCGCGTCAGGTTGAAGTCGCGTGAACTCTTCAGCACCGCACCGGCGCCGACATCGCCAAGTCGCTGTCCCGCCAGCGAAAATTTATCGACCAGCGCCTGCAGGGTTGCCGTCAGCATCTGCTGGTTGCTGCATTCGGCATAGGCGCCCATCGAGCGGGCGAATGGAATGCGGACTCCGCCGAGGATGGCAGACACGGCGCGCGCTGTTGCCGACGAGCATGGTCGTATCGCTTGCTGATCCGTAGTTGGGCCGGAGGTACTAGGATCTGGCGTTCCGCTCACGCGAGCCCGCGCTCCGACACGCCTACGGGCGGGGCGGGTACCGCGCCCGGCCTGCTATTCTTGTCGGCCCCAGTCGGGGGTAATTCATCGTCGGCTTCGAAGAGTACTGCCCATGACCAATCTGCAATTGCGAGCAGCGCGACGGCCACACGTTCAAAGCCTACGTCGGCAAGGCCCGAGGGATTCCGCCAAGGGTGCGGTCGTCGTGGTCCAGGAAATCTTCGGCGTCACTGGACACATCGAGCGCGTGGCTGAGCAATATGCCGCGCAGGGTTATCTTGCGATCGCTCCGGCCCTGTTCGACCGCCAGCAGCGCGGCGTGAATCTGCCCTACGACGCCGACGGCGCAGCCAAGGGCTTCGCGTTGGCGCTGAAAGCGGACCCCGCGGGTCTGGCGGCGGACCTCGACGGCGTCGATCGACGCGGCCGCCCATGCGGGGGCGGTCGGCATGGTCGGCTACTGCTGGGGCGGAACTGTTACGTACCTGGCGGGCTGCAGGACGAATATCGTCGCCGCCGTCGTTTACTACGGAGGCGGCATCACGAAACATCTCGACGACATTCCGCGCTGCCCGATGCTGTTTCACTTTGGCTGAGAAGGACCCGCACGTCCCGCTAGCGGACGTCGCACGCATTCGCGCCGCGTTCCCGCAGGGCGAGTATCACCTGTACGCGGCCGGGCACGGCTTCAACTGCACCGACCGGGCGAGCTTCGATGCGGCGGCGGCGCACCTCGCGTTCGCGAGGACGCTCGCCTTCTTCCGAAAATACCTGGGCTGAGGCAAATCATGAGGCTCACTCTCAAGGACGGCGCGCTGTTGCGCCAGCAGTGTTACGTGGACGGAGCGTGGGTAGACGCTGCATCCGGCGAGAAGGTCGAAGTGACGAATCCGGCCCGCGGCGAGGTGCTCGGCACCGTACCGAACCTTGGACGCGACGAAACCCGCGCAGCCATCGCCGCCGCGAAGGAGGCTTTCCCGGCGTGGGCGGCGCGCACCGCGAAAGATCGCGCTGGACTGCTGCGTCGCTGGCACGACCTGATGATGCCAGCACGCGGACGATCTCGCGGCGCTGATGACCGCCGAGCAGGGCAAGCCGCTCGCGGAGGCCAAGGGCGAAATCGTTTATGCGGCTTCGTTCATCGAATGGTTCGCCGAGGAAGGCAAGCGGCTCTATGGCGACGTCATTCCCGGTCACCAGCCCGACAAGCGCATCCTCGTGCTGCGACAGCCGGTCGGGGTCGTCGCCGCCATCACGCCGTGGAATTTCCCGGCCGCGATGATCACGCGCAAAGCCGGCCCGGCGCTCGCGGCGGGCTGCACGTTCGTCTGCAAGCCCGCGATGCAGACGCCCTTCTCGGCACTCGCGATGGCCGAGCTCGCGCATCGCGCCGGCATTCCGCGGGGCGTGTTCAACGTCATCACGGGCAAGGCGACGGTCCTCGGCGCCGAGATGACCTCGAACCCGTTCGTGCGCAAGCTGACGTTCACGGGGTCGACCGAGATCGGCAAGATGCTCATGGCGCAATGCGCGGGCACCATGAAGAAAGTGTCGCTCGAACTCGGCGGCAATGCGCCGTTCATCGTGTTCGACGATGCCGACCTCGACATCGCAGTGCAGGGCGCCATTGCCAGCAAGTACCGCAACACGGGCCAGACGTGCGTCTGCGCGAATCGCCTGCTGGTGCAGGAAGGGGTCTATGACCAGTTCGTCGCGAAACTCGTCGATGCCGTGCGCAAGCTGCGCGTCGGCGACGGCCTGCTCGGAGTCACCGAGCAAGGGCCGCTGATCGACACGAAGGCCGTCGAGAAGGTCGAGGAGCACATTGCGGACGCGCTCGCCAAGGGCGGCCAGATCGCCCTGGGCGGCAAGCGTCACGCCCTGGGCGGCACGTTCTTCGAGCCGACCGTCATCACGCAGGTGAAGCCGAACATGCTCGTCGCGCGCGAGGAGACGTTCGGCCCGGTGGCGCCGGTGTTCTCGTTCAAGGACGAGAAAGAAGCGATCCGCATGGCGAACGACACGGAGTTTGGCCTGGCCTCCTATTTCTATACGCGCGACCTGGCGCGATGCGTTCCGTGTTGCCGAGGCGCTCGAGTACGGCATCGTCGGGCTCAACACGGGGCTCATCTCGACCGAGGTCGCGCCGTTCGGCGGGATAAAGGAGTCCGGCGTCGGTCGCGAGGGCTCCAAGTACGGCATCCAGGATTACACCGAGCTCAAGTATCTGTGCATCGGTGGCATCGAGGGTTGAGCGACCGCGCACTGCTCCTGCTGCTGGCCGCGATCATCACGCTCGGATCGATCGCGACGAACATGTACATCCCCGCCCTGCCGGCGGTACGCGCGTATTTCGATGCCGGCGTCGCCGAGGTCCAGGCGACATTCGCGGTGGCGCTCGTCACGTTCGCGGTCGGCATCCTGGTCTGGGGACCCGCTCTCCGATCGCTTTGGCCGGCGCCCGACGATATTGGCGGGCATCGCAATCGTTGCGGTCGGCGCCACGATCGGGCTGACCGCGCAGAGCCTGGGCTGGCTCGTCGTCGGTCGCGCAGTGCAGGCTTTCGGCACGTCCGTCGGCATCGCGGTCTCGCGCGCGATCGTCAGCGACCGTTATCCGCCCGACCGCATGGCGCGCATGCTCGCACAGCTGGGCGTCGTGTCCGTGACCGCAAACGGACTCGCGCCGGTGCTGGGCGGCTACCTGGCTTCGGGCTTCGGCTGGCGTTCGATCTTTGCGGCGCTGCTCATCGCCGCCGCCATCGTCACGATCGATCGTCTGGCGTTTTTTCCCCGAAACGCGTTCGACCGTACGGACACCGCCGCGCGCGGCGGAAATGGTCGGGGTTGCCGCAGGCCTGCTGCGTAAACCCTTGTTCGTGAGCTGCGTGCTGCAGACCGCAGCCGCCTATTCCATCTTCCTCGTATTCATCTCGCTGGCGCCCTACGTGATGATCTCGGCGCTCGGCCGGCCGCCGACCGAGTACGGCTTCTATTACCTCTTCATTGCGGTCGGCTACGTGCTCGGTAACTCGGGGTCGGACGTCTCGCCTCGCGTGGGCAGCACTGGATGGTCGTCACGGGCGTGTGTCTGCAGGCGGTCGGGGCACTGGCGGCGCTGCGTTCGTCTCGCTCGGCTTGCTGCACCCGATCTGGATTTTCGCGCCGATCGCGCGTGCATTTCTTCGGCCAGGGCCTGTTCATGCCGAACATGACGGCCACGGCGGTAAGCCTGGCTCCCGCATCACGCCGGCGTCGGCTCGAGCACGCTGGGATTCCTGCAGCAGGTCATCGGCGCGATCTGCGTACAGACGATGGCCGTGCACGCGACGGACACGGCGCTGCCCCTGCTCATTTTCTGCGCGGTGGCGAGCCTGCTGCAGACTGCTCGTGCTGTGGCTCTCGCCGCGCATCGAACCGGGGCCGCGTCGTGCATGAATCGGCAAGGTCCGCGGCTCCGCGCGTCCGGGCCGCCTCGGTCGAATGCAGTGTCGTGGTATCGTCCTCGCCTTCGCATCGACGGCTCGCGCATGACCCATTACTTCGGGCACACCTGATTACGCGCACGGCACGCCGGCCCGCGTCGGCGTCCTGCTGGTGAACCTCGGCACGCCCGACGATCCGTCGCCACGCGTCGGTGCGCGAGTACCTCGCCGAGTTTCTCTGGGATCCGCGCGTCATCGAAATGCCGCGAGCGCTTTGGTGGCTGGTCCTGCACGGCGTCATCCTGCGCATGCGTCCGCGACGCAGCGCCCACGCGTACCGGAAGATCTGGACCGCCGCAGGGATCGCCGCTGATGGTCGAATCCCAGGCGCTTGCGCGCGGTCTCGCCACGGAACTGGCTGGCCGGTTCGGCGACCGCGTGACCGTCGAGCTCGCAATGAGCTACGGCCAGCCTGCGATCAAGCCGGCGCTTGCCCGGCTGCGCGCGCGCAACGTCCAGCGGCTGGTGGTGCTGCCGCTGTACCCGCAGTTTTCGTCGACGACGACCGGCAGCGTTTTCGAAATCGTGACGCGCGAACTCGGCACGCTGGCGCTGGATGCCGGAACTGCGCTTCGTGAACCAGTATTGGCAGAACGAGCGCTATCTCGCCGCGGTCGCGGACAGCATCGCCGCCTGTTGGCGCGAGCGTGGCCGCAAGCACCTGGTGTTCTCGTTCCACTCGATCCCGAAGCGCTACCTGCTGGCCGGCGATCCGTACCATTGTTTCTGCCACGGCACCGCGCGCGCGGTGGCCGCACGTCTTCGGCTCGCGCCGGCAGAATGGTCGATCGGCTTCCAGTCGCGCTTCGGCCGCGAGGAATGGCTGCAAGCCTTACGTCGACGTGCATGCTGCAGGAATATTCACACACGGGCCCGAAGCAGGTGACCGTCGTCTGCCCGGGCTTTGCGACGGACTGCCTCGAAACGCTCGAGGAGATCAACATGCAGAATCGCGAGATGTATCTCGCCCACGGCGGCGAGGCCTTCGACTACGTGCCCTGCCTGAATTCGAGCGCGGCACACGTGGCGGTCCTGACCGAGGTGGTGCTGCAGCACGCGCAAGGCTGGCCCGAATTGACGGAGACCGCGCCCGACGAGGCGCAACTGGCGCAGGGCGTGATCGCGCGCTCGCGCTGGGCGCGGCGCACTAAGCATGGCGCAGTAGCAGTCGTGCCACTCGGTCGCTTCCTGGAAATCAGCATCGCGACGACGGACGTCGCCGCGTCGCTCGCGTTCTATGAATCGCTTGGTTTCGTGCAGGCTGACGTCGGCGAAGCCTGGGCCTATCCCTATGCCGTCGTCACGGATGGCCGCGTCTGTCTCGGGTTGCACCAGCACGAGCAACCCGGTGGCACGACGCTGACCTGGGTGCTCCCGAATCTTGCGAGCGAGCTCGACCGGCTCGAAGCCCTCGGCATTACGCTGGAGCACACGCGTATCGATGACACCTCGCTGAATTCCACCGGTTTCGTCGACCCGTCCGGACAGGCGGTTACCCTGCTGGAAGCGCGCACATTCAGCCCACCGGCGCTGGCCGAGTCGCAGCCGGACGCGCTCGGTTATTTTGAGGAGTTCGCGATACCGACGTCCGACTTGCGCGCGTCGGCCGCATTCTGGGAGCCACTCGGTTTCGTGGCTTTCGAGCCTGTCGTCGAGCCGTTCCAGAAAATCGTGGTCGATGGGGCGCGACCTGAACCTCGGTCTGTATGATCTCGGCCTGCGCGGGCCGACGCTGGTGTTCTCGGATGCCGGCATGGCTGCTCGCGTCGAGCAACTTCGCGACCGTGGTTTCGCCTTTGCCAGTCGCCTGCCGCGCGGGCTCACCGGCAGCGACGCGGCCTTGCTGCAAACGCCCGACGGCCCGGAAATACTACTGCTGGTGGCATCGCAGGACCCCGATCCGCCCGACTCGGCAGGCCTGGTGATCGAGGAAACGCCTGCCGACTAGGGTTGTCTGTCTGGCTGCTTCGAGGCAGCAATCACGAAGCGGATCTCCAGCACGTCGGCCACCTGGATCGCTCCACCGGCCACGCTGTAAGGCGTCAAGCCGAGTTCTGTCTGGCGCAGTTCGAACGAACCGCGGGCCGTGACTCGATCCGGGCCCACTTCGACTTGCGTTGGCACCTCGATCTCCGTCTCCCTGTCTTTCAGCGTCACGCCGAGCCGGACCACCGAATTCGGCCACGCGCCCGATGCGCCCGCCGAACGCAGCAGGATGACCGGATATCGGCTGCCATCGAGTACCTCCGGTCGCAACATGTTCTGGCGGGTCCCCTCGCGCGCCGAGTCCGGGACCGGCGCGGCAAACTCCGCTCCGGCAGCCGCTCGGGCAGCAGCAAGATCGACCCCGAGCTTCTCGACGGGTAAGCGGACCTCGAAACGCGAACTCGCCGGGTCGGCGCCCAGCCAGACGGCTCCAGATTCGTCGTCCGACGTGATCACGTGATCATGGCCGAGTCGAGCCAGCAGTCCCGCCCGCCGGACGATGATCGTGATGACGGTGAGCTCCGGGTCGACCTGGAGTTCCGCCGATTCCGTCGTCCCGCGATGCGTCTCGGGAACATTCCGCGACTCACTCGGCGGTGGACCGGCCACACGCACCGGCGCCGTGCATCCGCACAGCGCGAGCACGGCCAGCATCGCGAATTCCGCTACGGGTGGGCTGCAAAAAATGCGCTTTGACGCCTGGGTTGTCATGCCGGACCGGTAGGTTGAAGTTTCACGTTGTACTTGCGGAACACCGCCGAAACTGCTGCAGTCTCGCCAAGTTGCTGCACGGGGACATCGTACTGCTGATCGTGCCGCAGTACTTCCTGGCCAAGGCCGCCGAGGAACTCGACGCCGGGGCCGAAAAACCACGTTTCTCATGCGGGGTGCCGCGGAACCGGCATAGAATCACAGCGGCCGCGGCGGCGCGGCGTCGTTTCAAAATGCCGAAGGGAGTCTCCATCATGCCATTGCGCTTTCTGACGCAGGATCATCGTTTACTGCTTACCCTGGCCGTCGCGTGTGCAGTCGCCGGATGCGCGAAGAAAGAAGAGGCGGCTTCGACCGCCGCGTCCGACGCCGCAGCGCCTGCCGCTGCAGAAGCGCTCGAAGGCCAGGTCGATATCGTCGCCTGGCCGGGCTACATCGAGCGCGGCGAAACCGACCCGGGTTACGACTGGGTAACGCCATTCGAGAAAGACACCGCCTGCAAGGTCAACGTCAAGACGGCCGGCACGTCGGACGAGATGGTCTCGTTGATGACGCAGGGCGGTTATGACCTCGTCACCGCCTCCGGCGACGCGTCGCTGCGCCTGATCCGGGGCGGCACGGTGCAGCCAATCGACATCGCTCGCGTACCGAGCTACGCGAACGTCGACGAGCGCCTCAGGGAAGCCTCGTGGCACTTCGTCGACGGCAAGCACTACGGCACGCCCTACCAGTGGGGCCCGAATGTGCTGATGTATAACTCCAAGGTGTTTGCGACGGCGCCCACCTCGTGGTCGGTCGTGTTCGAGGAACAGAAGCTGCCGGATGGCAAGTCGAACAAGGGACGCGTGCAGGCCTACGACGGCCCGATCTACATCGCGGATGCCGCGTTGTTCCTGATGACGAAGAAGCCGGAACTCGGCATCACGAATCCTTACGAACTGAACGAGGAACAGTACACGGCCGTGCTCGACGTGCTGCGCAAGCAGCAGCCGCTCGTGCAACGCTACTGGCACGACGCCAACGTGCAGGTGCAGGACTTCACCAACGAAGGCGTCGTCGCCTCGGGTTCGTGGCCGTTCCAGGTCAACACGCTCGTCGCGAACAAGCAGCCGATCGCCAGCACGGTGCCGGCGGAAGGTGCCACCGGCTGGGCCGACACCACGATGCTGGCCGCGAACGCGAAGCATCCCGAACTGCGCGTACAAGTGGATGGAGTGGTCGCTGAACGCCAAGGTGCAGGGCGACGTCGCCGCCTGGTTCGGATCGGTGCCGACCGTGCCGGCAGCCTGCAAAGGCAACGCGTTGCTGACCGACGAGGGTTGCGCTGCGAACGGCTTCGACAACTTCGACAAGATCCATTTCTGGCGCACGCCGGAAGCCACGTGTCCGGCGGGTACATGCGTGCCGTACAGCCGCTGGGCGACAGACTACGTAGCGGTGATGGGCGGCCGCTGAGCGCGGGCTCGAGCCGGCGCGTGCGGCAGAGTTGCGCAGCTTGCGGCACGCGCCAGTCGGCCACCATGACCGCCGCCATCGAACTGCGCGAGACGACTCGTGCCTTCGGCTCCGTGATCGCGCTCGATCGCGTGTCGCTGACCATCGCCCCAGGCGAATTTTTCGCACTGCTCGGTCCGTCGGGTTCCGGCAAGACCACCTGCCTGCGCCTGATCGCGGGTTTCGATCAACCGGATGGCGGCCGCATCCTGCTCGACGGCGAAGACGTTACCGACGTGCCGCCGTTCGCACGCAACGTGAACACCGTTTTCCAGGATTACGCGCTGTTTCCGCACATGTCGGTCGCCGAGAATGTCGCCTATGGATTGCGGGTGCGCGGCATCGCCGTCGCAGACCGGCGCAAGCGCGCCCTTGACATGCTCGAACTCGTTCGTCTTGGCGACCTGGGCGAACGACGGCCTGCACAGTTATCGGGCGGACAGCGCCAGCGAGTTGCGCTGGCGCGCGCACTGATCAACCAGCCCAAGGTGCTCCTGCTCGACGAGCCACTCGGTGCGCTCGACCTCAAGCTTCGCGAAGAAATGCAGGCCGAGCTGAAGCTGCTGCAGCAACGCCTCGGCATCACGTTCGTGTTCGTGACGCACGACCAGGGCGAGGCGCTCAGCATGGCGGACCGCGTCGCCGTGTTCAGCCAGGGGCGCATCGAGCAACTCGACACACCACGCGCGCTCTACAACCGTCCGCGCACTGCGTTCGTCGCGAGCTTCGTCGGCAGCGCGAACGTGATCGGACCCGACGTGGCGCAGCGGCTCACCGGGCACGCCCAGGCTTTTGCGATTCGGCCCGAGATGATCGACGTGCTGCCTGCCGGGGTGCCCGTTCCCGAAGGCAGTGTGTATTGCGAGGGCCAGTTGCAGGACGTGCTGTATCACGGCGCAAGCAGCCGCTGCCATGTGCGCATCGACGCCCATGACCACGCTGGCCGTCGCTCGCTCCGAGACTGCGCTGTCGGCTTCGACGCCATTCGCGGCTGGCGACAACGTGCGCCTCGCGTGGCGGCCGGAGCACGCCGTTCCGCTGCAAGGCTGAAGGCAGGACCATGCCGCCACAGGGCATTTCGCTCGACGGTCGCCGGAAGTTCTACTTCGCGTTGCTGCTGGCGCCGCCGCTGCTGTGGCTCGGCATCGTTTACCTCGGCTCCCTGTTCACGCTGCTTGTTGCAGAGTTTCTACGCGATCGACGAGTTCACGGCACGCGTGGTGCCCGAGCTCACGCTCAAGACCTACCAGCAACTGGTCACGCAACCCGCGCACGTGGACATCCTGCGTGCGCACGCTGGTCATGGCCGTCGCCGTGACGATTGCCGCTGCGATCATCGCGTTCCCGATCGCGCTGTACATGGCACGCTACGCCACGCCCACGCTGAAGGCTTTTTTCTATGTCGGCATCATGCTGCCGATGTGGACCAGTTATCTCGTCAAGGTTTACGCGTGGCGACTGATCCTGGCCAAGCAGGGCATCGCCAGCTGGGGCCTCGATAAGATTCGGCCTCACGGGCGCGCTGGACCAGATGCTCGCGGTTCCGGTCGTGGGAGGCCCTTCGCTTTCGTCGTCATACATCGGCATGTTCGTCGTGTTCGTCTACATGTGGCTGCCATTCATGATCCTGCCACTCGCGGCCGCGCTGGAACGAGTCCCAGCCTCGTTGCTGCAGGCCTCGGCAGACCTGGGCGCGCGGCCCCGCCAGACGTTTCGACACGTCGTGTTGCCGCTCGCATTGCCAGGGCTGGCGGCCGGTTCGATTTTTACGTTTTCGCTGACGCTGGGTGACTACATCATCCCGAGCGTCGTCGGCGCGCCCGGCTATTTCATCGGCATGATGGTGTACCAGCAGCAGGGCACGGCAGGCAACCTGCCGCTCGCAGCAGCTTTTTCGGTCGTGCCGATCCTGCTGATCAGCCTGTACCTGATGCTCGCCCGCCGGCTGGGAGCCTTCGATGCGCTGTAAGCAGGCAGCGACTGCGCTACGCGGCGAACGACAACCCATGAAACGGGCCAGGGCCTGGGACCGCGCTTCGCTCGGCACGAGGATCGCCGCCGCGCTCGGGCTCGTCTTCCTGCACGCGCCGGTCTGGGTGATCGCGCTGTACGCGTTCACGACCGAGGATCGCACCTACCAGTTCCCGCCGCCGGGCCTGACGTTGCACTGGTTCGACGTCGCATTCGCGCGCTCGGACATCTGGGCGGCGATGCGTTTGTCACTTGCCGTCGCCGCGGTCGCCACGTTGCTGGCCATAATTCTAGGCACGCTCGCCGCATTCGCTCTTGCAAAGCGTCAGTTCTCCGGCAAGGAATCGATCACGCTGCTGTTCGTGCTACCGATCGCGCTGCCCGGCATCCTGACCGGCCTTGCGCTACTGGCGGGCATCCGCACGCTCGGCCTGGAGCCGGGGTTCTGGACGATCGTTGCTGGACACGCCACATTCTGCATCGTGATCGTCTACAACAACGTCGTGGCGCGCCTGCGTCGCATTCCCACGAGCTGGGTCGAGGCGTCGATGGACCTTGGCGCACGCGGGCACCAGACTTTCCGGTACGTGCTGTTGCCGCAGATTGCGTCGGCCCTGCTCGCCGGCGGCATGCTCGCGTTTGCGCTTTCGTTCGACGAGATCATCGTGACGCTGTTCACCGCAGGCCATCAGCAGACGTTGCCCATCTGGTTTTACAGCGAGCTGTTCCGGCCGCGAGAGCGACCCATCACGAACGTCGTCGCAGTCATCGTGATCCTGGTCACGCTGGTGCCGATCCTGCTGGCCTATTACCTGACCAAGCCGGACGAGCAAGCCAGCTCGTGATCGTGCTGCGCACCCGAACATATCTCTACGAGGCGGACTCATGCAGACGAAACTCCTGATCGACGGCAAGCTGGTCGCTGGCGAAGGCAAGACCGAGGAAGTGCTGAACCCTGCCACCGGCAAGGTGCTGGCGCGGGTTGCCGAGGCTTCCAAGGCACAAGTTGACGCAGCCGTACGCGCGGCCGATGTCGCCTTCACGGGTTGGGCCCGGACAGCGCCGAAAGATCGCGCATACCTGTTATTGAAACTTGCGGACCGCATCGAGGCGGATGGCGAGGCATTTGCGAAACTCGAGTCGCAAAACTGCGGCAAGCCCCTGGCCGCCGCGCTCGCCGATGAAATTCCAGCGGTTGCCGACGTGTTCCGTTTTTTTGCGGGTGCCTGCCGGACCATGACCGGCGCTCTCGCCGGTGAATATCTCGCGGGCTACACCAGCATGATCCGGCGCGATCCAATCGGCGTGGTCGCCTCGATCGCCCCGTGGAATTACCCGCTGATGATGGCGGCCTGGAAGCTGGGCCCTGCACTTGCCGCCGGCAACACCGTCGTATTGAAGCCGTCTGAACAGACGCCACTCACGGCGCTGAAACTTGCCGAGTTGATGGCTGAAATCCTGCCGCAAGGCGTCGTGAACGTCGTGACGGGCCGCGGGCCGAGCGTCGGCGCCCCGCTCACGAAGCATCCCAAGGTCCGCATGATCTCGCTGACGGGAGACGTTGCCACGGGCGAGAAGATCCTCGCGCAGGCGGCGCAGGGCATCAAGCGCACGCATCTCGAACTCGGCGGCAAGGCACCGGTGATCGTGTTCGACGATGCCGACATCGCGAGCGTCGTCGAAGGCGTGCGCACGTTCGGGTACTACAACGCCGGCCAGGATTGCACCGCAGCCTGCCGCATCTATGCCGGCGCCAAGGTCTATGACCGGCTCGTGGCGGATCTCTCATCGGCCGTCAGTTCGATCAAGACCGGACTGCAGACCACGGACGGCGTCGAAATGGGGCCGCTGATCAGTCAGGAACAGCGCGCTCGCGTCGCAGGATTCGTGGCGCGCGCCAGGAAGCAGAAGCACATCGAGATTACGGCGGGCGGAAATGCCGGCACGGGCGGTGGGTTTTTCTTCGAACCCACCGTGGTTGCGAATGCCCGCCAGTCGGACGAGATCGTGCAACGAGAGGTGTTCGGCCCGGTGGTTTCGGTCACGCGGTTCAAGGATCCGGACGATGCCGTTACGTGGGCCAACGACTCCGAATACGGTCTGGCGTCCTCGGTCTGGACACAGGATGTCGGTAAAGCGCTCGCCGTCGCGTCGCGGTTGCAGTACGGCTGCACCTGGATCAACACGCACTTCATGCTCGTGAGCGAAATGCCGCACGGAGGCCTGAAGCGCTCGGGCTATGGCAAGGACCTCTCCGGCTATGCGCTCGAAGACTACACGGTGGTGCGGCACGTCATGGCCAAGCTGTGATCGCACGCAACCCTGTGCCCGGATGGCGCATCCGACGTGCACGTCGGGCTTCCGGTGCATATTGCGACGGCTTCGTTCGATCACAGGCTCGCTTTCATATGAACTGGCTGCTCAAGCTGTTTGCTCCGACCGTCCCCCGGAAAACCAGACTGGTCAGGGCCGTGCTTCTTTTCCTGCTCGTCCTGGCAAGCGGCTACCGCGTGTGGCTGGTGTTGGCCTACAACCCGATGGACTGGGTCTATAGCGACCCGGCGCGGCACTGGTATGCGGGGACGCATCCGCTCGACACGTCCCCGATGGCCGCGATCGACCCCGTCTTGTACGGTACGTACATTGCGGCCCTTGCGAAATTTACGGTCGGCTCTCCGATCCTCGTCGCGTATTGGACGGCACTGCTGTCGCTGTCCTGCCCGTGGCTCTGGTATCGATTCCTCAGGGAACTCCTTCCGAGCCGAGACACTGCGATGGCAGGCTGGGTGATTTTCTCGGCATTGCCATCGTGGTCGGTGATCTACTGCTATTTGATGCAGGAGACGCTGATGTTGCCGCTGCTTGGGGCGGCCCTCTGGGCGACCTGGCGATGCAAGCGCAAGCGCGATCTGAGCAGCTTCCTGCTTGCGACAGGCGCCTGGATGCTCGCGGGGCTGACTCGCGGCATCTGCATCCCGATGGCTGCCGTCGCCATGACCTACCTGTGGATGCTGCAGGGGGACAAGCTACGAAAATCGGTGTTTGCCGTCGCGCTACTGATGTCGGTGCTGGGGCCGCTTGCGGGACGCAGTTGGTATCTGGCGCGAGTCATCTCGCCACACGGCATGGGAAACATGGCCTCCCTCTACTATCGGGCGGGCACGGTCTAGTATGTCGTTCTATTTTTCACGCTCGGGAGGAACCGAAACGTGGAATTACACCTTCAGGTCGCCAGGACATTATCCGTTCGAACCTTTCTCGTACTGGACGGGTGTTCGACTAGGGCACGTCTATTTTTCGATCGACCTCGATCACGGCATGCGCGACTGGGAGGCGGAGCGACGAAACCTCCCGGAATGGACTGTGCAACGCTATCAATGGGTGATGAGCTACAACCTGATTCACCTGTTTATCGACCACTCATGGCCGGAACTGGAGCATTACGACCGTGCGGCAAACCAGGCGGCGCGCTGGATGCGTTGGCTCTGGGCTCCTTTGGCGGTTTATTGCCTGGTTGCAACATTGCTGTATTGGCGACGCCAGCGCGACCACCTGCTGCCGGCTTTGCTGTTGATCTGGTTCCTCGTGCAGATGCACGTTGCGTTCAACGAGGGCCGCTATCGGAAACCGGCAGAGGGTCTGCTTATCGCGCAAACGTTGGTCCTGGCGGCGGCAGCTTCATCCCGGCGCCGGTCGAGACGCGCCGAAGCGGACGCAGCGGTGGCGCACGCGCGAGCCGAGATAACGCCAGTCCCATGAGACCCTCTGGCCAGTCGGAGCCGACATGAAGAACACACTGTCCCTGCATCCCGCACTGATCGTTCTGGGCCTGGGGCTTCTGGTTGCCGCCGACGCCGCTCCCGGGGCCGACGGGGATTGCCGCTTCTCGCAGCAGCGCTCGGCGAGCCTCGACACGGCAGGGGCGACGAGTCTCGAGGTGATCGGCCGCGCGGGCGATCTGGTCCTCCGGCCAACCAGCGGCACGGTTGTAAAAGGTCAGGGGCGCGCCTGTGCTTCAAGTGAGGCCTACCTGGCGCAGACGCAAATCCACGCGCGCCGCGAGGGCAGCTCGATCCGCCTCTACGTACAGACGCCCGACACGATGCAGGGTGTCGGCGACCTTTATGCCTGGCTCGACCTGGCCGTCGACGTGCCTGCGAACCTGCCGGTCCGCATCACGGACACGAGCGGTGATCTCACCGCCAGCGGCCTGTTCATCGCGCAGATAACCGACAGTTCCGGCGACATGCGGCTGCGCGACCTCAAGGGCGACATCGACATCAACGACAGTTCGGGCGACATCCGCGTCGAAAATTCGGCGGGCCGCGTACGCATCAGCGACAGCTCGGGCGACGTGCTCGTGCGAGGCGCGCGGGACGTGGAGATTCCCAGCGACAGTTCCGGTGAGATCGTGATCCAGAAGGTGTCGGGCAGTGTGCGTATCGACCAGGACTCATCGGGCGACATCCGCATCGTCGACGTCGGCAAGGACGTAACAGTCGTCGCGGATTCTTCTGGCGACGTGAACGTTACCGGCGTCCAGGGAACTGTCCGGGTGCCTTGAGCGGTTCAGCCGAATTCGGCAAGCAAAGCGTCGATCATTGCTGCGGACTGCTGCGCGTAGGCACCGCCAAACAGGCGGTCATGGTTCAGCACGTGATACAGGTTGTACAGCGTGCGCCGCGTGCCGGCCGCGGGGTCGAGTGGCCATTCGGCCTGGTAGGCCGCATAGAACCGCGGCCCGAAACCGCCGAAAAGACGCGTCATCGCGATGTCGGCCTCGCGATCGCCGTAATAGACCGCGGGATCGAAAACCACCGGCTCGCCGGTGTCGGTGTCGACCGCCCAGTTGCCACCCCACAAGTCGCCGTGCAGCAACGATGGCACCGGGCGGTGGCTCGAGAAAAACGCGCCGCACCGTTCGCACAACAGGCGGCCGCGTTCAACGAGACGTCGTGGCGCCGCACGCTGCTGTGCCAGGTCGAGCTGATGTCCAAGCCTGCGTTGCACGAAAAACCGGACCCAGTCATCCAGCCAGCCGTTCGGCTGCGGCGTCGCACCGATCGTGTTGTCGCGACTCCAGCCGAAAGCAGGGGCCGACACGCGGTGCTGCGCCGCCAGCAAAGCACCGAGACGGCCTTGCGCTGCTTCGCTGGTGCTCGCCGCTCGCAGTTCGAGCCACTCGAGCGCCAACACGGCAGTTGCTCCGATCGAGGCGACGCCAATCACCGACGGAGTGCGCAGACTTTCTGCGTTGGCAAGCTCGCGTAATCCTGCGGCCTCGGCCTCGAACATCGGCAACAGCGCGGCCGGCGCCGTCTTGAGGAAAACCGCGGTTGACGCGCCTCGCCAGCGCAGGCAATGGTTGATGCTGCCGCCCGCAACTTCGCCGACCGGCTCACGATCGAAGGCGCTGCCGGTCTCGCGTGCGAGCCACTGACCGATCGCCGCGTAGTCGTCTGTCATTGCCGGGTCGCGGGGCGGCGCGCCTTGCGCTCACGCAGGGCAGCGCGCGTGGATACGCCTGCCTTGTTCGCGCAGCATGCGGCCAAGGTTCTGTGCCTCGCAGAACGCGTCGAGCATTGCCAGGTCCGGTGGCCGACGCCGCAGTTCACCGAGTTCACAGGCGAGTGGCATGTCGCAGGCGATACCCGTCAACCGTCGAGACAGGAAAGCTTTTTCGCGGTGATCGCGCAGGCTGTCGGCCACGAAGGCCGCGCCACGGAACTTGAGAGTTCGTACCGCCTCGAGATCTTCGAAGACCCCGGGAAGCGTATTGAAGTGCTTCAACAGTTTCTGCGCGGTCTTGCGTCCGACACCCGGCACGCCGGGGATGTTGTCGACCGCGTCACCCATCAACGCCAGGAAATCCGCCATGCGCTCCGGGGTTGCACCAAACCGTTCTTCGATGTCTGCGTGGCGGTAACGCACATTCGCAATTGCATCCCAGTACGTATCGTTGATCGACAGCAGCTGCGTGAGATCCTTGTCACGACTCACGATCGTGACCGGCACACCTGCGGCCTGCGCGCGCAGGGTCAGCGTACCTATGATGTCGTCGGCCTCGAAACGCGAACTGCCGTATTGCGCGAGCCCCAGCGCGGTGCAGACTTCACGGCACAGCGCGAACTGGCGCTTCAGCTCGACCGGCGCAGGTTCGCGGTTGGCCTTGTAGCCGGGATAGATCTCATTGCGATAACTCCGTTCGAGGCTCTCGTCGAACGCGACGGCAACCTGCAGTGGCATTTCGCGTTCGAGCAGGTCGCCGAGAAACCGCGCAAAACCATGCACTGCATTGACAGGGTTGCCGTCGCGGTCGGCTACGTCGATCGGCACCGAGAAATAGGCGCGGAAAATGAAGACGCTGGCATCGATCAGGTAAAGCATGCTGAGGTGCGACGGGATTGTAATGTTTACGCAGTTGGCTCGGCCAGCGCCGCCTGATCCCGGCCATGCGGGCAGTAAAGACCGGGTCCGGGACGTCGCCGTTGGAGGACATCCTGCAGGATAAGTGATTCGGCGACAGCCGGGCGAGCCAACTGCCCGACAACGCGCAACGCGTGGCGTGCGAGGATTGCGTCAACCATGATGGACATAGCCGAATCCGCGCTGCAGGACGCACCCGCGATCTACACGATCGTGCCGATCACCCGTCGGCACATCCCGGGCTTTCATGCCGCGCTCGACAGCGTCGCGAGCGAGGGGTCGTTCCTCGCGATCCGGAGCGCGCCATCGCTGACTCGAACCCGGCGTGCCGTAATCGACAGCCTGGAGGAAGGGGCCGTGCATGTCGTTGCGCTGCACCTGGACGAGGTAGTCGGCTGGTGTGACCTCCGACCGAAAACGGCGATGACGCTGCGGCACAGTGCAGTGCTCGGCATGGGTGTATTGCGTGACCATCGCCGGCGCGGCCTGGGCGCACGGATGCTCGGCATGGCGCTGGAAATGGCAGGGGAACACGGCATTCGTCGGGCGGAATTGATCGTGCGTGCCGACAACATCTCCGCGATCGGCCTGTACCGCCGGTTTGGCTTCCTGGTCGAGGGCACGTTGCGTCAGTACATGCTCGTGGACGGCGTGTCGTATGACGCATTGCTGATGGCCCGCCTGAACGGGTGGCCAGTGTGACCCGCGCGTTCGTCAAGGAGTCAGACGGGTTCGAGGCCGACGACAACCCGCCGGAACTGCGAATCAGCGAGCACCGCAACCTGGTCACGGCGCGGGGTCTGAGCTTGATCGAGGCCGAGGTGCGGCGTCTTGAATCAGAGCTGGCAGAGGCGCGGTCCGTGGACGACGTGACCACCGTCGCGCGCCTCGCCCGCGACCTGCGCTACTGGACGGCGCGCCGTCGCTCGGCCGAAGTGATTCCCGCCGCCGCCGAAAATTCGATCGTGCGGTTCGGCACAGCCGTGACGTTGCAGCGCAACGATGGGACCGAGATCACTTATCGCATCGTCGGCGAGGACGAAGCAGCACCAGCCGATGGCCGGATCTCATATGTCTCCCCGTTCGCCAAGGCGCTGCTTGGCCGGACGCCTGGAGATATCGTCGACTTCGGCGGCAGCGCGGCCGAGATCGTGCGCCTCAGCAATGGAAATTCGCTGCCGTAACGGTGCCGCGGCGCGAACGATATAATGGCACCGCCATGGCATGACATAAGGCCGGCATTCGTTCGACAATAGGTATATCTTTCAAGCGCTTGTGAGGCGCTGACGGTCTGGCAACGCAAGCTGCTGGGTACGTTGCGGGACAAACTTTCTCCATGATCAACCAAGTCAAGACGCCGCCGTTGCGTCTGCTGCGGGCCTTTTGCCTCGCGGCACGCCACTCGAGTTTCAAGGACGCCGCCGACCGGCTCGCCCTGACGCCGTCGGCTGTCAGCCATCAAGTGAAGGAGCTGGAGGTGCACCTGGGCGTGTCGCTGTTCCAGCGCCGCACGCGTTCGGTGGAATTGACGGCGACGGGCCGCCAGCTGCTCGAAGACCTCGAGCCCGCGCTCGATGCGCTCAACGCAGCGATCGCGCGGACCGCGCGCGCAACGACCGCAAGGCGCCAGCTGCACGTGGTGATGCCGCCGTTTTTCGCAAGCGAACTCTTCGCGCCTCGACTGCATGATTTCTACGAACGGCACCCGAGCATCGAGATCCAGGTCGATACCCACGAGCCGCGACCGATACAGCACCCGGGGTTCAGCGACATTTCGATCCTGTTGGCTTCCCGGGACCCGGACGGCGACGTCCAGGCCACGCGCCTGATGCCCTTGCGACTCGTGGCCGTCGCTTCCAGGAAACTGGCGGCAAGCCTGGCCGGCAAGAAAGGAAGTCGGGCCTTCGAGAACCAGTCGCTGATCATGCATCGACATTTTCGCACCGACGTCTGGGATCGCTGGCTCGAGCAGGTCGGGCTCGACTTGACGCAAGGTCCGCAACATTGCCGAGTTCGACAACATGTTTGCCGTGGCGCGTGCTGCCGAACGCGGCGCGGGCATCGCACTGTTGCCCTTACTGGTCTGCGAGCCCTGGTTCGCCAGTGGCGCGCTCGCGCAGATCGAGGGTTTCGAGCTGCAGAGTGACGAGGCTTATTACCTGGTGGCGCGGCGCGAAGACGTGGCGCGCCCCGAGGTGCGAGTCACTCATCCAGTGGACCGTGACTCAATTCCACGTGGCAGGCTGATTCTGCGCGCAGGCGCGTGACGAATATTCAGCTGTCGAATGAACAGACTTCGTTTGTCGCAGTGCAGCATTAGACGTAGTCTCATTCCGTCCGGCGGTTACAAGACTGGTCTCGAGAGCACTCCCCCTGCGTCTCCGGGCAGTCTCCGCGGAAGCTTGCCGGGGTGGCCTGGGGTGCACTCCCCCTGCGATTCCAGCCACCTCGGCAAGTTATTTTCTCCCGACGCTCATGCTGAAGGCCGGCCCGGATCGACCTGGATCAGGCAGGCTTCGCCCTGGCTTTCAGCCGGGCATGCAGCGGGCTCGAGCGCGGGAAATGCGCCAGCAGGTATTCCATCTGGTCGGCCAGCACCCGCCGCCCTTTCAGGTAAATGTACTCGGCATAGCTCGGCGTGAACGGCACGGCGATCAGCTGCAGCTGGGCCTGCTCCGGGGTTCGCCATGCCTTCAGGTTGTTGCAACGGCGGCAGGCCGTAACGACGTTGGTCCAGGTGTCCTTGCCGCCGCGCGATAACGGCGTGACGTGATCCCGTGAGAGATGGCTGGTCGGAAAACGCTGCCCGCAGTAAAGGCACAAGTGGGCATCGCGCCGGAACAGCGTTTCGTTGTTCAGCGGCGGCACGTACCCATGATGACGGTTACCCGGGTTGTGGCTGTGGCCCGTCGTCGCGACGATCGAACTGACCTCGACCTCGGTGCGGTTGCCCGTGCGCGCGTTGACGCCGCCACGCAGTGCAAACAGCGTCTGCCCGAACGTGTAGGCAACCTGGCCCATGAAATGCAAACGGACGGCATCCCGGTAATCGATCCATTCCAGGGGCATTCCCGAGACGTCCGTGCGCAGGACCTCCTGAGACAGCGCGTGCATCCGGTGAAGATACGTTACTGCTGTGCAATAATCCACCTCGCCCGGCCCCCGAGACCGGGCCTAAAAATCGCTTTTGGTGCGGCTATTTAGCTGCTTTGCGCCGGTTTGAGGGGAGCCTGCAGATGCCCATTACGATTGGCGTGCCCGGCGCAAAGCGCCCCGCTCGATCGCGCCGCACATTCACGAGGTCACCATGTCGCTAACCATCGGAGTGCCCCGCGAAATTTCTGCGGGCGAAAAGCGTGTCGCCACAGTGCCCGAGGTCGTCGAGAAGCTGATCAAGCTGGGCTTCGCCGTCCGTGTCGAGACGGGTGCGGGTGCGGGCGCCAATTTCGACGATGCAGCCTACCGGGCCGCCGGCGCGGAGATCGCAGGCAGTGCGGCTGAACTCATGGGCGGCTCCGACATCATTTTCAAGGTGCGCGCTCCGACGGCTGACGAAATCATGCTGATGCGGCCGGGCAGCACGCTCGTCAGCTTCATCTGGCCCGCGCAGAACCCGGAGCTCATGCAGCAGTTGGCCGACCGCAAGCTCACGGTGCTGGCCATGGACAGCGTGCCGCGCGTCTCACGTGCCCAGAAGATGGACGCGTTGTCGTCGATGGCGAACATTGCCGGCTACCGCGCCGTGATCGAGGCCGCGCATCATTTCGGCCGTTTCTTCACGGGCCAGATCACCGCCGCGGGCAAAGTGCCCCCGGCCAAGGTCTTTGTGATCGGCGCCGGCGTAGCAGGGCTTGCCGCGCTGGGTACCGCCGTCAGCCTCGGCGCGATCGTGCGCTCGAACGACACCCGACCCGAAGTAGCCGACCAGGTGAAATCGATGGGTGCGGAGTTCGTGCCCGTCGATTACCAGGAAGAAGGCACCGGCGTCGGCGGTTATGCCAAGGTCATGAGCGAAGGCTTCCAGAAGGCGCAGCTCGCCACATTCGCGAAGCAGGCGGCGGAAGTCGACATCATCATCACCACCGCGCTGATTCCGGGGAAACCGGCGCCGAAGCTCATCACCGCCGAGATGGTGCGGTCGATGCGGCCTGGCAGCGTGATCGTCGACATGGCCGCCGAGCAAGGCGGCAATTGCGAACTCACGGTCCCGGGCGAAGTTGTCGTGCGCGAAGGCGTCACGATCATCGGCTATACCGACCTGGCGAGCCGGCTGTCGAAGCAGTCCTCCACGATGTACGGCACCAACCTGTTGCGACTCACCGAGGAGCTCTGCAAGACCAAGGACGGCGTCATCAACGTCAACTTCGACGACGAAGTCATCCGCGGCACGACAGTCATCAAGGCGGGCGAGGTCACCTGGCCGCCGCCGCCGCCGCGACTCTCGGCCGCGCCACCGCAGGCAAAACCTGCAGCGACTCCGATCGTGGCACCAAAAAAATCCGGGCACGGGCATGGTGCCGGTGAACCCGCTTCAGGCAAGAGAGTTGCCATCATCGCCACTGCGGGCGCATTGCTTTTCTGGCTGGTCGGTGCGTACGCTCCGGCCTCGTTCCTTTCGCACTTCACGGTCTTCGTGCTCGCCTGCTTCATCGGCAACATGGTGATCTGGAACGTCAAGCCTTCACTGCACACGCCGCTGATGAGCGTCACCAACGCCATCTCCAGCATCATTGCCGTCGGTGCATTGATCCAGGTGGCGCCGCCACTCGGCGATGAGGTCGCAGGGCGGGCCGACGCGCTGATCCTCGGTCTGGCCGTCGCTGCGCTGTCGCTCACCGCGATCAACATGTTCGGCGGCTTTGCCGTCACCCGTCGCATGCTTGCGATGTTCCGGAAGTAAGGAAGCACAGGCATGTCCGCAAATATCGCCAGCGTGGCTTATATCGCCGCGACGATCCTGTTCATCCTGAGCCTGGGCGGTCTCTCGAATCCGGAGACGTCCCGGCGCGGGAACCTTTACGGCATGGTCGGCATGACGATCGCCGTGCTCGCGACCGTGCTGGGACCGCGTGTCACCGCAGCCGGCATTCCGTGGATCATTGGTTCGCTGCTGGTGGGCGGCGTCATCGGCCTGTACGCCGCACGCAAGGTGCAGATGACGCAGATGCCCGAGCTGGTCGCGATCATGCACAGTCTGGTCGGTCTCGCTGCATGCCTCGTCGGTTTTGCCAGCTACGTCGACACGTCGATCGTGCTGACCGGCGCCGAAAAAGCCATTCACGAAGTCGAGATCTATATCGGCATCCTGATCGGGGCGGTGACGTTCTCGGGCTCCGTCATCGCGTTCGGCAAACTGTCCGGCAAGATCGGCGGCAAGCCGATGCTGCTGCCCGGGCGTCACTGGCTCAACCTCGCGGGGCTGCTCGGCGTGATCTGGTTCGGCGTGCAGTTCCTGAATTCGCACGACATCGACTCGGGCATGGTCCCGCTCGCGCTGATGACGGTGATCGCACTGCTCTTCGGCGTGCACATGGTCATGGCCATTGGCGGCGCGGACATGCCGGTCGTGGTCTCGATGCTCAACAGCTATTCCGGTTGGGCCGCGGCCGCGACCGGCTTCATGCTCGCGAACGACCTGCTGATCGTCACCGGCGCCCTCGTCGGCTCGTCGGGCGCGATCCTGTCGTACATCATGTGCCGCGCGATGAATCGCAACTTCCTGAGCGTCATCGCCGGCGGCTTCGGGACAGGCGGCGGATCGGCGCCGGCCGCCGCGGGTGAAAAACCGGCAGGCGACGTAACCGCCATCAGTGCGGACGAAACCGCCGAGATGCTGCGCGCGGCAAAGAACGTGATCATCGTGCCCGGCTACGGCATGGCGGTCGCGCAGGCGCAGCACATCGTGTACGAGATCACGCAGCTGCTGCGCGAGAAGGGCGTGAACGTGCGCTTCGGCATCCATCCGGTCGCGGGCCGCATGCCGGGGCACATGAACGTGCTGCTCGCCGAAGCCAAGGTTCCGTACGACATCGTGTTCGAGATGGACGAGTTGAACGAAGATTTTCCGAACACCGATGTCTCGATGGTGATCGGCGCGAACGACATCGTGAACCCGGCCGCCGAAGAAGACCCGACGAGCCCGATCGCGGGCATGCCCGTGTTGCAGGTGTGGAAATCGAAGACGTCCATCGTCATGAAGCGCTCGATGGCGTCCGGCTATGCCGGCGTCGACAATCCGCTGTTCTACAAGGAGAACAACCGGATGCTGTTCGGCGATGCCAAGAAGATGCTCGACGAGGTCCTGGTTGCCCTGGTGAGATGATCACGGCAACCGCGCGCCCGCTGCTAGTCGTCGCGCTTCGATTTGTTCTTGCGACCTTTGTCTTTCTCTTTGCCCTGCGTCTGCGACCCGTCCTGCTGATCGCCGCCCGGGGCCGTGCGCCAGCGCTGGTGAAACGCTTCGCGCTGCTCGGGCGTCATCTCCTGCCAGCGTTCCCGTAGTTCCTCGCGCCGCTCCGGCGGCATGTCGCGATAGCGGCGGAATGTTTCCCGTACGCGCTGCTGCTCGTCCGGCGAAAGCTGCTTGAACTCGGAATATCGCTGGCGCACGCGCTCACGATCGTCCGGTGGCAGGTTGCGCCACTGCTTGAGGCGTTCTTCCGCGCGCTCGCGCTGCTCGGGTGTCATGTTCTGCCAGCGAGTCACGCCGCGTGCGAGGTCCTCTTGCTGACCGGCCGGCAGGCGATCCCAGTGCTTGCGGTAGGGACCGAGCAGTTGCTGCTGCTCGGGCGTCAGTTGCTCCCACGAATTGCCCGTACTGCTCGCAGCGGACGAATTGTCGCCCGCAACCGCGAAAGGAGGCGTCGCGACCAGCCACGCAACGGAACCCAGAGCGAGCAACAGCTTACGTTCCAGCCGCTTCATCCACCCACCCCGTCTTCCTGGGCAGAGGCAATCCATTCGAAAAATCCGAGATCGGCTTCCGCGGCGATGTCGAGATCCTCACCGGCAGCCAGCAGTTCCACGGGGGCGGGCGGATTCGCCGCGCCGGCATCAGCCGATGGAGCCGTTGCAGGAAGCCGCAACACCAGCGCGACGGCGAGCACGCCGGCCGCCAGGGCGCCGGCCGGCGCCCAGGCCAACCACACATGGCGACGCGAGCTTGCAGTGGACGCCGCTTGCAGCGCTCGATTACGCGCCTGGTTCAACCGGGACAAGGTGCGGGCATCGAGGCTGGCGATGCTGGCATCGAACATGGCCCGCGCGTTGCGCTCGAATTCGGCTTCGCTCTGCCGGGTGCCGGGCTCGTTCATACCCATACCTCGTTCAACGCTTCCCGCAACGCATGCAGCGCGCGGAAATAATGTGTCTTGACGCTGCCTTCGGAGCAGCCCATGGCGCCCGCCGTGCTCGCAACATCGAGCCCTTCGAGGCAACGCAGCACGAAGACTTCGCGTTGGCGCGCGGGCAGCGCCTGCAGCGCAGTTTCAAGCTTCTGCATCGCCTCCGCGCAGATCACCCGCTCGCTCGGTCCCGGCCCCGGGTCTGCCACCTGTTCCATGGGATCCGGTCCGTCATCGTCGCCGTCACGCGTACTGCCGGGCAGGAACCCGAAGAAACGCGCCCGGACACCGCGCCTTCTTTGGGCGTCGCGAATGCCGTTGTACAGGATGCGATAGAACAGCGGCGTCCACTCGGCGGCGGGACGTCCAGCGTACGATTGTGCGAGGCGCAACATCGCGCCCTGCACCACGTCCATCGCGTCGTCCGGATCGCGCAAGGTCAGCTGCGCAATGCGGAACGCGCGTCGCTCGACGCCCGCCAGAAAGCGATTGAGCGAGCGGGCATTGCTCTGCTCTTCCAGGCGTGTTTCCTCGGTATTCCCGGGCTCCGCGTCGGCCAGCCGCCAAACCATCGAATCGAGACTAGCAGACGCAGGCATGGGGTTAGACTCACCGCCCGGAGGAAAAGAGGCTCCGCAGACCAGAACGTGCCGCCGGACGCCCGGTTGACCGCACCGCCGCAAAAAGATGTGCACGTCCGCCGCGATCGGTCCGCTGGGGTGTATTAATACTGCAACGCGATATTGGATCAAGTCCGGAAACGGCTGAGTCCTTATCGCAACTCATTGATTTATAATTGTAATCGCTGGAAACGGCGATTTTGTAATCATTTCGTAAAACTCCTCGGCGGATTCGGCACTTGGGCCACATTCACGCAAGCCATCCACAGACTTATGCACAGGGCTTGTGGACAAGTACACACCAGGCAACCGCGTGATCCTCGGGGTGGCGATCGACGCGCCATTGCGTCGCCTGTTCGACTATCGGGCGCCCGAGGGCCAAGCGCTTCTCACACCCGGCCAGCGGGTCTGGGTGCCGTTCGGCAAGCGTCGGACCGTCGGGGTGATCGTCGAAATACGCGCCACTTCGGAACTGGCCGCCGGAGAAACTCAAGGGTGCGCTTGCCGTGATCGATGGCGAGCCGGTCCTCGACGCCGTAATGATGGACCTGCTGCGCTGGTCCTCCGACTATTACCGCCATCCGATAGGCGAAGTAATTGCAGGCGCGCTACCCGCAGCCCTGCGGTCTGGCGCGGATGCCGTCGCCACCGCCGAGCGGTGGACATTGAGCGCCGCGGCTCGTGCCGGCGCGGTTAAGCCGCTTGGCGACCCGCGCATTCAAATTGCGGGAACTGGCGGAGTGGCTGGCCACTCGAGATAGCGCAGGGGCCGGCGAACTTGCCGTGCTTTCGAGTCGCTGGCGCGAACATCTGCGCGAGCTCGACAGGCGCGGCTGGGTTACGCGGCTGCGCCATCATGAGGCACCGACCGCAGCACGCAACACGGTGCCCACCCAAACCGGGCCCGCCCTGCTGCCGGCGCAAAGCGCAGCGGTGGACGCGATCGTGGCGGCCCACGGCGCATATGCACCGTTCGTTCTTCACGGGGTAACCGGCAGCGGCAAGACCGAGGTCTACCTGCGTGCCATCGAACAGGTGGTTGCGCGCGGCGAGCAGGCCTTGGTGCTGGTACCGGAGATCTCGTTGACGCCCCAACTCGTCGAGCGCTTTGCGACCCGGTTTGGAGCGCCATTGGCAGTACTGCACTCGGGCTTGGGCGATGCGGAACGATTGCAGGCCTGGCGCGCGGCTCGCAGCGGCACGGCTCCGGTTGTAATCGGAACGCGCTCGGCGATCTTTGCGCCAATGGCCAGGCCGGGCTTGATCGTGGTCGACGAAGAGCACGATGCGTCGTACAAACAGCAGGACGGCTTTCACTATTCGGCCCGCGACCTGGCACTGGCCCGTGGCCAGCGTCACGGCGTGCCGGTCGTGCTCGGTTCTGCCACTCCCTCGCTGGAAAGCCTGCAGCGGGTCCGCGCGGGTCGCGCGAACATACTCGAATTACCCAATCGCACGGGCGGAGCCAGGCCACCGGTGCTGCAACTCGTTGACCTGCGCAGGCATGCGAGTACGCAGGGAATCGCGACACCCACCGTACTTGCCATTCACCGGCATCTTGGCGCCGGTGGCCAGGTCCTCCTGTACCTGAACCGCCGCGGCTATGCGCCGACATTGTTTTGTCCGACCTGCGGCTGGGTCGCGCCGTGTCCGCGCTGCGACGCGCGACTGACAGTGCATTTGCGCGAGCGCACGCTTGCATGCCACCACTGCGGCACCGAGCAGGGGATTCCGCCGCTGTGTCCCGACTGTGGCGCGGAAGTGAAGCCTGTCGGGCAAGGCACCGAGCGCATCGAGGAAACGCTTGGACAGATGTTTCCCGGCATGCCGCTCGCACGCGTGGATCGCGACGCCGTGCGCCGCCGCGGCGCACTGGAGGAAACCCTGCGCCGCGTGCATACGGGCGAAGTGCGCCTCTTGATCGGCACGCAGATGCTGACCAAGGGCCACCATTTTCCGGAGGTCAGCCTCGTTGTCGTATTGAATGCGGACCAGGGACTGTTCGGCACGGATTTTCGCGCGGCCGAGCGCCTCGCCCAGACGATCGTGCAGGTTGCCGGGCGTGCCGGGCGCGCGGAACGCGCCGGCGAGGTGATCATCCAGACGGAATTCCCGAGCCATCCATTGCTGGCACAGCTCGTAACGGGTGGTTACGACGCGTTTGCAACGGCCGCCCTCGACGGAGCGTGAACAAGCAGGCTGGCCACCGTTTTCACGTGTGGCGGTGTTGCGCGCGGAGGCAACCGGGCGCGAATCGCCGATGGCATTCCTGGAGTTTGCGCGCGACGTCGCCATGAGCCCTGGCGTTCGGGGCATCGAAATACTAGGCCCCGCGGCCGCTCCGATGGAACGGCGCGCGGGACATTTTCGCGCCCAGCTGTTGTTGCATGCAGCGACGCATTCGCCGCTGCAGAAGCTCTTCGCCCGCTGGCTCCCGATCCTGGAAACAGCGCCCGCGGCACGCAAGGTGCGTTGGGCGCTGGACGTGGATCCGCTGGAGCTTTTCTAGGGGACCCGAGCTTCAGCGATCCCGTCGTCAGCCTCCGGTCGTGCTGGAGGGGTCGGTCGTGCCAGTCGTGCTGGACGGGCTCCGTCGTGCTCGGTCGTGCTGGACGGGTCCGTCGTGCCGCTAGTGCCCGACGTATCCGTGGTGCCAGTAGCTCCCGATGAATCGGTCGAGCCACCGGTTGCACCCGTCGACGACGTCGGCGCGGAGTCGTCCGTGCTTCCCGACGACGGCGTCGGCGCTGCGCCAGTCTCACCAGTTGTCGTCGTCGAACTGCTCGACTTCGTCGTGGTGGTAGACCGGCTCTGGTCGGCGTCCTGGCTGGGCAGCGTGCTCGTCATGAGTCGTCTTGTTGGCGTCGTGCCAGTCCTGGTCCATCTCGTGGTGGTAGGCCTGCATCTCGTCCATGGACGACGTTGCCGTCGCTGTTGACATCGACCTTCGCGAACTGATCCGCCAGCATCGGCAGGCTCGCTGCCTCGGTCTGGTCGATCAGTTTGTTGCTGTCGCGATCGGCCGCAGAGAACTGCTGTCGGATCTCATTCTGGCTGTTCTGCATCTTATAAGCGTGCATCTCCTCATGAGTCAGCTGGCCATCGCTGTTGGCGTCCATCTGCGCGAAATTCTGCGCGGCGGTGGGCATCGAGGCCTGGAGCTCGGCGAGCGAGAGCGTGCCATTGCCATCGGTGTCGGCCTGAGTCCAGCGAGCACTCTTCTGGCTGTCCGCGTCGGTGCCGGCAGTGGATTTCGTAGTATCGGTAGTAGTGCTGCTGTACGTCGACGTCGTCGAAGGCGCGCTTGCGCCAGCGGAACCACTGGCTCGTACGTCGCTGGACGACTGGGTCGTGGTCGACTGGGTCTGCTGTTGTGTCTGCTGATCCTGGGTCGGGTCGGCGTGCGCCGCCATGGCGGCCAGCAAGGTCGATGAAATGATTACAGCCAACTTACATTACGCATGATCGGGTCCCTCCGGGGTTGCTGAGGGTTGAGACTCACTCGTTCGTGGCGTGTTCGAGGCCTCTCTGTCTGCCTTTGGCGACACGCGCTTTGGCCGTCCGCGTATTCATGCAGGTGTCAAAATTTCCTATCGAGGCTGCCACGGCTCGCTTCCATAGCCTGAATTCCCTAGACTGGCGCGCCTCTGCGCCGGCTCCCTAGCCTGACGACACCACGTTGAAATATCTGATAGAAAAACAGCTGCGGGACGCGCTCGCCGCCCTGCCGGACGAGCTGCGAGTACCCGCACAGGAGCTGCCATCTGACCGTCGAACGCACGCGTGATTCCACGCACGGCGACTTCGCGTGCAAACGTTGCCATGCAGTTCGCCAAGGCCGCCGAAGCGCAAGCCGCGCGAGCTCGCGCAGGAGATCGTCGACGCATTGCCGCCGCAGCGAACTGATCGCGAAGGTCGAAATTGCAGGACCCGGCTTCATCAATTTCTTCCTCGCTCCGGCGGCATATCAGCAGAACTGCTCGCGGTGCTCGATGCAGGCACGGGCTTACGGGCGCACGTCCACCGGCGGGCGGCGGCACGGCGTGCTCGTCGAGTTCGTTTCGGCGAACCCGACGGGCCCGCTGCACGTCGGACACGGTCGGCACGCCGCATTCGGCGCCTCGCTCGCGAACCTGCTCGACGCGGCCGGTTTCGCCGTGCAGCGCGAGTACTACATCAACGACGCCGGCCGGCAGATGGAAATCCTCGCGGCCAGCGTCTGGCTGCGCTACCTCGAGAGCTTTGGCGAGCAGTTTCCGTTTCCCGAGCAACGGCTATCGGGGGACTACATCCGCCCGATCGCCGACAAGCTCGTCGAACGCGCCGGGCGTACACTGCTGCGGCCCGCCGCGGCAGTCTTCGCGGACCTGCCGCCCGATGCGCCCGCGGGCGACAAGGACGACTACATCGATGCGGTGATCGCGCGGCCAACGCCGCTGCTCGGCACCGGACGGGTTCCGGCAGGCCTTCGACCTGGCGCTCAGCGACATCCTCGCCGACATCCGCGACGACCTCGCACGACTTCGGCGTCCGCTACGACCGCTGGTTCAGCGAACGCAGCCTGGCCGACGATGGCGCCATCGAGCATGCGCTCGACCTGCTGCGTCGGAACGGCGTCGTCTACGAAAAAGACGGGGCCGATTGGTTCCGCGCCACTGACTTCGGCGACGAGAAGGATCGCGTCGTCGTGCGCGAGAACGGCGCCAAGACCTACTTCGCCTCCGACATTGCCTATCACCTGCAACAAGTGCGAGCGCGGATTCGACCAGCTCATCGACGTGCTCGGCTCGGACCATCACGGCTACATCGCGCGCGTGCGTGCGGGGCTGGTCGCCATGGGCCAGCGCGGGCGATTGCCTCGACGTGCGGCTGATGCAGTTCGTGACGCTGTATCGCGGCGGCGAGAAAGGTGCAGATGTCGACGCGCTCGGGTGAGTTCGTCACGCTGCGCGAACTGCGCCGCGAAGTCGGCAACGATGCGGCGCGCTTCTTTTATGTGATGCGCAGCAACGAGCAGCACCTCGATTTCGACATGCAGCTCGCAACGTCGCGATCGAACGAGAACCCGGTCTACTACATCCAGTACGCGCACGCGCGCGTCTGCAGCGTGCTGCGGCAGATGCGGGACAAAGGCTTCGACCCACGACGCGGCGATCGGCCGCGCCAGCGTTGCACGCCTGAACGAGCCGCACGAGCAGGCCGTGCTCGCGGCGATGAGCCGCTTTCCGGAAGTCATCGAGACCTCGGCGTTGCAGCGCGCGCCGCACGTGCGTCGTGCATTACCTGCGCGAACTCGCCACCGACTTCCACGCGTACTACAACGCGCACCAGTTCCTGGTCGCCGGACGCAGCCTTGCGCAATGCGCGGCTCGTGTTGATCCAGTGGACTGCGCCAGGTCGTCTGCAACGGCCTGGGACTGCTCGGCGTCTCCGCGCCGGAGACAATGTAATGAGCAGCCCGGCGTCGAGCAGCGCCCGCACGCTCAGCCGCGATTACAAGCACGTGCGACGGCACGCACCAGGCGCGCCGGGCAGGGATTCGTCGGGCTGGGCGGGTTTCGGCCTGGGACTCGCGGCCGGTCTTTCGGTCGCGCTTGCGGTCCATGTCTATCACAACAACCAGCTCGCAGGGCGACTCGAGCCGGTTCCTGCGCACGACCCAGGCGCCAGCGTCCGCTACGGCCACGGACGAGGCCACGGACATGTCGACTGCGAGCACGGTCACGACGCCTGAGCAGGTCTTTGACTTTTACGACATGCTGCCGAAACAGGAGGTCGAGGTCGCGAACAAGCCGCTGGACACTGCGACCGACATCGGCGCGGGCCGCTTGCCCACCGGAGCGGTCGTGTTGCAGGCAGGCTCGTTCAAGCAGGCCACCGAAGCGGAAAAAATGGTGGCACAGCTCGCACTGGCTGGCGTGCAGTCGAAAATACAGCGTGCCTCGGTGCAGGACGAGACCTGGTATCGGGTTCGCATCGGCCCGATCGCGACCGTAGAGGAACTGAACGCCGTACGGGCGAAGCTGAACGCTGCCGAGATTGCGACGACGCCGGTCGCCCCGGTCAGCGATGTTTCCCTGCCCTGACCGAGTCGAGCTGCAATAGACAAGGCGCCGCCGAGAGGCAGGGCCTTGAGTCCCGTCTGCACGAATGACGGCGCGGCTACTTCCTGCGACGGCGACTCATACCCAAGCCAGCCAACCCTAGACCAAGGAGTCCGAGCGTGCCCGGCTCCGGGACTGCGTTCGGCTGCGGGTCGGGCGTGTCGTCTAGTTCGCCCAAGCGGTCGTCGTCGGTGTTGCCGCTGTTGCCGTTGTTGCCGTTGTTGCCGTTGTTGCCGCTGTTGCCGTTGTTGCCGTTGTTGCCGTTGTTCCGTCTCGTTGCGTTGCCGTTGCTGCCGTTATTGCCGTTATTTTCGTTGTTGCCGTTGTTCGTGCCGGGGGTCGGAGTGAAGAGCAGCGGCAACGTAGCGGGATCGATTCCGTTTGAATCGTTTCCAGTTTCGCTGTCCGTGAGATCCGTCGACTCAGGAGACGAGGCATTTTCGGCCACGACGACACTGCCCGACGAGCAGCCCGCGCGGCGTTGCTTGGCGGCCAGTTTTGCCGCGTTTTTCTTTTTCGGCTGTTTCGCGCAGAGCTTGGCTTTCTTGGCGGCGAGCTTGGCAGCTCTTCTTTGCGGCCTTGGCGGCTTGCCGCTCGGTCTTCGCTTGTGCAGCTGGAGTGGCGGCTGGCGCACTTGAAGCAGAGGTCGTACCGATCGCGTCCGCATTCACCGGCGCGCCGACGAGAGTGATCGCCGCGATGACCGGCAGTAACGCCAATGCCTTCGCTCGATCGATGATTCTCCGGGTCTTGTGCATGTTCGACTTACCTTGCAGAAAAAAACTTCCCAAGCCTTCCAAGCAAGGTACATGCCAACTTGGTTTTCACAACGATGTCAGGGGCTTAGCTCGCTCCCGAAGACAACCGGCGAAGGACCCGCATAGTTTTCCGCCAACGGCACTCGAATTGAACATAAGCAGCCTGGTTTCGTGCGTTTGTTTTTGCAAAGACTTCCCGATATCGCAAATACCGCGGCGCCTGGCTTGAACTCAACGTCAGCACGTGCCGATTTTCGTGACGCTCTGCACAGAATGCGAACGCGCCTGCCATTCCAAACCTGTAAAGCGCACCGACGTTTATTCGATGCGCGTGCGTTCGTTTAACAGTTGAGCTTCACGCGACAGCGCGCTTGCGATGTGTCTGCGCAGTAGCGCGCAACCGGATGCTGTTCATTCAGATAGCAGCGGCGATCGACTCCGTCGCTGCCTCCGACTTGCGATCCATTTGCCGCAGCGTGATTGCCTCCGCGATATGTTCCGGGCCGACAATTTCGCGACCGGCGAGATCGGCGATCGTGCGCGCGACGCGCAGTATGCGGTGGTACGCACGCGCCGATAGCGCAAGCTGCTGCATCGCCCGCGCGAGCAATGTCAGCGTGGCTGGCTCAGCCCTGCAGCATCGCGTCAGGTCGACGACTCCCAATCGCGCGTTTGTCGAACCCTGCCGCGCGGATTGCCGCGCACGTGCTCGTTCGACGCGGTGCGCCACGTCGATGCTGGACTCCGGCTTTTTTGCTCGAGCCAGTTCATCGACCGCGACGCGCCCGACGGCCACGTGCAGATCGATGCGGTCGAGCAGGGGCCCCGAGACACGGCTGCGATAGGCCTCGATCCGCTCGGGTGCACAGCGGCACCTCGGGCTCGCCCAGGTGACCGCAGGGACACGGATTCATCGCGGCGATCAACTGGAAGCGCGCCGGATACTCGGCCTGCCGCGCTGCGCGGGACAACACGATGTGGCCACTTTCGAGTGGTTCGCGCAGCACTTCGAGGACGTGGCGGTCGAATTCCGGCAATTCGTCGAGGAACAACACGCCGTTGTGCGCGAGCGAGATTTCGCCGGGCCGCGGCCGCCCGCCGCCGCCCGACCAGCGCGGCAGCAGAAGCCGTGTGATGCGGTGCGCGATAGGGCCGCCGACGCCAGTCGTCCAGTCGCAGGCCCTGCAGCGTCAGCGAACGAATGGCGGCGGTTTCGATGGCTTGCGTCTCGTCCATGGGCGGCAGCAGGCCAGGCAGGCGTTGCGCGAGCATGCTCTTGCCGCTGCCGGGCGGCCCGATCAACAGCAGGCTGTGTTCGCCTGCCGCCGCTATCTCGAGTGCGCGACGGGCACCGGCCTGGCCACGCACATCGGCGAGGTCCGGCGCGAGGCCGCGCTCGAAGCGACGGCGACTGCATTGGCGATGCGGCCGCGAGCGGCTCCAGCCCGCGCGCAAAACGGCATACGTCCCGCAGATGACCGGCCACGAGCACGCGCGCCTGCCGCGCCAGCGTTGCCTCCGGACCGTTGATCTGCGGCACGATCACCGTGTGGCCGAGACGCCCGGCCTGCAGGGCGCTCGGCAGCACGCCGCGCACACCGTGCAGCTCGCCTCCCAAGTGAAAGCTCGCCGTACAGCTCGAGGCCCGCGAAGGGCTCCGCGGGCAATTGCTCCGGAAGCCACCAGGATGCCGACGGCGATCGCCAGATCGAAGCGCCCGCCGTCCTTCGGCAGGTCGGCCGGTGCGAGATTGACTGTCACGCGCCCGGCGGGAAAGTCGAAACCGCAGTTGGAGAGCGCTGCGCGCACGCGATCCTTGCTTTCCTTGACCGCCGTTTCGAGCAGCCCGACGACCGAGAATGAAGGCAGCCCGGGGCCGACATCCACCTCCGACCCGCACCAGGGGAGCTTCGAGACCCTGCAAGGTCCGGCTCAGCAGCGTGGCTAGCGTCATGCCTCGATTCCATGGGGCGGGACGACAGGTATCGGCGACCGGCGCGGCCAAGCTCAAGCCGACAATTGCCTTCGTTCGCATAGAATGAGCGCGATGAAATTGCACCAGCTCAGGTACCTCGCGGCGGTCGCGCAGACCGGTCTCAACATCACGGCGGCAGCGGAGAAGCTGCACACGTCGCAGCCGGGCGTCAGCAAGCAGATCAAGCTGCTCGAGGATGAACTCGGCTTCCAGATCTTCGTGCGCGACGGCCGCAACCTCACCCGCGTCACGCCGGCGGGCCAGCAGGTGATCGACCGGGCCATCAAGATCCTGCGCGAAGTCCAGAACATCAAGCGGCTTTCGGACGACTTGAAGGACGAGGAGCGTGGCTCGTTGTCGATTGCCACGACGCACACCCAGGCGCGCTACGTGCTGCCGGAAGTGATCAAGGAGTTCCGCGAGAAGTACCCTGAGGTGCGGCTGCACCTGCACCAGGGCACTTCGGAGCAGATCGCCGAGATGGCGTCGCTCGACCGTATCGACTTTGCGATTGCAACGGGCTCGCAGTCGCTCTACGACGGTTTCTCGCTGCTGCCCTGCTATCGCTGGCATCGTCACGTCGTCGTGCCACGCAACCATCCGCTCGCGCGGGTCAAGAAGCTCACGTTGAAGCACCTGGCGGCGCATCCGATCATTACGTACGTCTTCAGCTTCTCGGGACCCTCCTCCCTGCATGACATCTTTGCGCGCGAGGGCCTGGTGCCGAACGTCGTGCTCACGGCCCGCGATGCCGACGTGATCAAGACCTACGTGAGGCTCGGCCTCGGCGTTGGCATCGTCGCCAGCATGGCGATCGAGGAGCAGGAGGATTCCGACCTCGTCCACATCGACACGTCGGACCTGTTCCCGGCGCATACCACCTGGATCGGCTTTCGCCGCGGCGGCTTGCTGCGCAAATACCAGCTGGATTTCATCCAGCTCTTCGCACCGCACCTGACCCGGCGCACGATCGAGCGCGCTGCGAACGCATCCACCCAGGCGGACGTGGAGGAAATCACGGCCAGCCTCGAACTGCCCATGAAGTGACCCAACAGCCATGAATTTACGCAATTTCAAACCGGCGCGAACTGACGGCCTTGCTGATCGCGGGGCTGATATTCGCTTACCGGTGCGCCTCCCGCCAGTGCTGCCGGCAGGACGTTGCTGAACGTTTCCTACGACGCGACGCGCGAGTTGTATTCCGATATAGACCGGGCGTTCATCGCGCAGTGGTCGGCGAAGAAACACGAGAAGCTCTCGATCCGCCAGTCGCACGGCGGGTCGGGCAAGCAGGCGCGCACCGTGATCGACGGCCTTCCGGCGGATGTCGTGACGCTGGCGCTGGCTCATGACATCGATGCGCTGGTCCGGCAGGGTAAATTGTTGCCCGCCAACTGGCAGGCCCGGCTGCCGTACAACAGTTCTCCCTACACTTCGACCATCGTCTTCGTAGTGCGCAAGGGCAATCCCAAGGGGATCCGCGACTGGGGCGACCTCGCCAAGCCCGGCATGTCCGTCATTACGCCCAACCCGAAGACGTCGGGCGGCGCGCGATGGAATTACCTGGCGGGGTGGACGTGGGCGCTGCGGCAACCGGGCGGCACGCCGCGCAAGCGCGGAAGCCTTCCTGGGCAAGCTGTACCGAAACGTCCCGGTGCTCGATACCGGCGCCCGGGGGGCCTTGACGACGTTTGGGCAACGCGGCATCGGCGACGTGATGATCGCGTGGGAGAACGAGGCGATCCTGGCCGTGGAGCGCTTCGGCAAAGGCAAGCTGCAGCTCGTGACACCATCGGTGAGCATCCTCGCAGAACCTCCTGTGGCGGTTGTCGACAAGGTGGCTATTCGCCGCGGCACGGCCGACGTCGCACGCGCCTATCTCGAGTTCCTGTACACACCTGAGGGACAGGAAATCATCGCCAAGCATCATTACCGTCCACGCGATCCCGCCATCGCTGCACGGTACGCCGCGCGCTTTCCGAAGCTACGGATGGCAACGATCGCGGACTTCGGCGGCTGGCCGAAGGCGCAGGCGCTGCATTTTGCCGAAGGCGGAATCTTCGACCGGATCTACAGCAGCAAATAAACGCGCGTTGCTTGTGCACGCACGGCGTGCGGCGAACGTCGCACTGCAAACCGTTTTATCACCGCGCCGCGACTGACTGCGTAACTTCGCGCTGCTTATCTTGCAACTCCCAAACATCAATAAATGCGGAGTGCAGATGAAATCGTCACCGGGCCGTTGGCCTGCAACCATTGCAGCCCTTGCGGCAGCCATACCATTCGCCGCGGCGGACGCCGATCCCACGTCGGCCGAATTGTTGCAACGTATCGATGAACTGAGCCAGAAAGTGCTGGTACTCGAACGCAAACTCGAGAACCAGGACGAGGTCACGAAGACAGCCGTGGCAAGTACGCCCGTCGTCAAGGCGAGCCCGAAAGGATTCAGTTTCCAGTCCGCAGACGGTCAGAATGTGGTCAAGCTGCGTGGAGTCTTGCACGAGGACGGGCGGTTTTTCATCAGCGACGATCCCAGCAGCGTTCCTCTGACCGACACCTGGCAAGCGACGCGCGTGCGCCCGATCCTCGAAGGCACGCTTGGCGGGATCTACGATTTCAGGTTCACGCCCGATTTCGGCCAGGGCCGCACCGTGATCCAGGATGCGTACGTTACCGGACGGTTCAAGCCCGGGTTCCAGGTGACGGCCGGCAAGTTCAAGATTCCAGTCGGCCTCGAGCGCCTGCAGTCGGCCAACGACATCCGTTTCGTGGCGCGTGCCTTCCCGACGAGCCTCGTCCCCAATCGCGACATCGGCCTGCAGGTGGGGGGCAACGTACTGAACGATCGCTTGAATTACGCGGTCGCCTGGTCCAACGGCTCCAACGACGGTGGCAGCAGCGAGACCTTTACGGACATCGACCCTAACGACGACAAGGAATGGTCGGCCAGGCTGTTCGCGCTGCCTTTCGGCGAAAGCGAAAACTTTGCACTCCGTGGTCTGGGGCTCGGCATCGCGGGTAGCTACACGACGCAGGACGGCACGGTCGCACAACCGCTGCTGTCGGTTTACCGAACGCCCGCGCAATCGACCTTCTTTAGCTATCGCGCTGGCACGACGCCGACACTCGCTGACGGCGACCGCACCCGTCTCGCACCGCAGTTTTACTACTACGTAGGGCGCTTCGGGCTGCTCGGCGAGTGGACGCAAGTGTCGCAGGATGTGAGTCGCACGACGCCGGCCGGTACGCGCAGTGACAGCCTCGATACCACTGCGTGGCAACTGGCCGCGTCGTTCTTCTTGACTGGCGAAGAGGAAAGTTTCCGTGGCTTCAAACCGAACAACGTTTTCTCGCTTGCCAACGGCACCTGGGGAGCCTTCGAACTGGTGGCGCGCTATCACGAGCTCGACCCCGACGACGATGCCTTCCTGGGCGGCACGGACTCCTTCGCCGATCCAGCCGTCGCGGCGCGCAAGGCAAGTGCGGTCGGTGTGGGACTCAACTGGTATCTCAACGAGAACCTGAAATGGGTGCTCGACTATGAGCAGACGAGCTTCGACGGTGGCGCCCCGACGGGCGACCGTGACGATGAGAAGGTCGTCCTGACGCGCTTTGCACTCGGCTTCTGACCGGAGAAAAAACATGTCGCTATTAATAAAAAACCTCCATGGCCTGGCCGTCGCTGCACTGACGACGCTGTTGCTGGCGACGCCTGCGGCGCGTGCCGCGACGACCACTCTGCTGAACGTTTCGTACGATCCGACGCGTGAGCTTTACGACGACTACAACAAGGCTTTCGCAACCTACTGGAAGCAGAAGACCGGCAAGGACGTCGAGGTACGCCAGTCGCACGGTGGGTCGGGCAAGCAAGCCCGCACGGTCATCGACGGTTTGCCCGCCGACGTCGTGACGCTCGCGCTGGCTTACGACATCGACGCGCTCGCGACGCAAGGCAAGCTGCTGCCCTCGAATTGGCAGAGCCGGCTGCCGAACAACAGCTCGCCGTATACCTCGACGATCGTGTTCCTGGTGCGCAAGGGCAATCCGAAGGGCATCAAGGACTGGGGCGACCTTGCGAAGCCCGGCGTTTCCGTGATCACGCCGAATCCGAAGACTTCGGGCGGTGCGCGCTGGAATTACCTTGCCGCATGGGCGTGGGCGCTCAAGCAGCCGGGCGGCAGCGCCGCGACGGCCGAGGCTTATCTCGGCAAGGTCTTCAAGAATGTGCCGGTGCTCGACACCGGCGCGCGCGGTTCGCTGACGACGTTCGCGCAGCGCGGCATTGGCGATGTGCTGATCTCGTGGGAGAACGAGGCCCTGCTGGCCATGAACCAGCTTGGCAAGGGTCAGTTCGATGTGGTCATCCCATCACTCAGCATCCTTGCCGAGCCGCCGGTCGCCGTCGTTGACAAGGTCGCGATCCGGCGCGGCACGACGGACACGGCCAGGGCCTACCTGGAATACCTGTACTCGAAGGAGGGACAGGAGATCGTGGCTAAGCACTATTACCGCCCGCGCGACAGCGCGGTCGCGGCGAAGTACACCAGCGTGTTCCCACGCATGCAGCTGGTCACGATTGCGGACTTCGGTGGCTGGACCAAGGCCCAGGCGACACATTTCGCCGACGGCGGCACGTTCGACAAGATCTACGCACGCTGACGCGCTGCGACAGTAGAACCCTCGGCGACTCAGGGACGAGTCGCTGCAGGGGACCTGTGGCAAGCTGCGTGCATGGTCGCAGGTCGCCGACTCAATACGAAATCTTCGGGGCCGCACTCGCCGCCACCGCAAGCCAGTGAAGGGATGGCAGCGCTGCGCGCACTGCCCGAAGTATTTCGCTATACACGGCATGCGCTCGACCTGGTCTGGTCGACCAGCCGCAAGCTCACGATTGCGCTGGCACTCCTTACGCTCCTGGCCGGCGTGTTGCCCGCCGGCATCGCCTATGTCGGCGCGTTGATCGTCGACGCGGTGGTCGCGGCGATGAGTTCGCACCAGCGCACCGGCGTCACGGGTCTTTCGGAGGTGCTCGGATACGTTGTGTTGGAAGGAGTGCTCGTCGCCGCACTGGCGGCAACCCAGCGCGGGCTCACCACCTGCCAGTCGTTGCTGCGCGCCCAGCTTGGGCAACGGGTCAACGAGATGATCCTGGCCAAGGCGCTGACGCTCGACCTGCGTCATTTCGAGGACTCGGAGTTCTACGACAAGCTGACGCGGGCGCGGCGCGAGGCTTCGAGCCGGCCACTCGCGCTGGTCATGAGCAGCTTCGGACTCGTGCAGAACGGCATTGCGCTGGTCAGTTTCGGCTTCCTGCTGGCCGGCTTCTCGCCGTGGGCCGTGGCGGTATTGCTGCTCGCCGGCTTGCCCTCCTTCATCGCCGAGGCGAAATTTTCGGGAGACGCCTTCAGGCTGTTCCGCTGGCGCTCGCCCGAGACGCGCATGCAGCTCTACCTGGAGACCGTGCTCGCGCGCGAGGACCACGCGAAGGAAGTGAAGCTCTTTGGCCTCGGGCCGCGCCTGCTCGATCGTTACCGCGCAATATTCCGCAAGGTCTTCAAGGAGGATCGCGCCCTCACGATCCGCCGTGACACCTGGGGATTCTTTCTCGGTCTCGTCAGCACCGGTGCTTTCTATGCAGCGTACGCATGGGTGGCCGTGAGCGCGGTGCGCGGCCAGATCACGCTCGGCCAGATGACGATGTACGTGCTGCTCTTCAGGCAAGGGCAGGCGGCCGTCTCGGCGAGCCTTTCGGCCATTGGCGGCATGTACGAAGACAACCTGTATCTCTCCACGCTTTACGAATACCTCGACACGCCGGTAGACGCTCCCGCCGGCAACGCCACCGTCGGGCCACAACCGGGCACAGGCGTGCACTTCGAGCACGTCAGCTTCACGTACCCGGGCGCGACCGAGCCGGCCGTCAGCGACGTGAGCTTCGAATTGCGACCAGGGTAGAGTCTCGCACTCGTTGGCGAGAACGGCTCGGGCAAGACGACTCTGATCAAGTTGCTGACTCGCCTCTACACGCCGAGCGCAGGCCGCATCACGCTCGACGGGCTGGATCTCGTCGAATGGGATCCGGCCACGCTGCGCGCCCGCATTGGAGTCATCTTCCAGGATTTCGCGCGCTACCAACTCAAGGTCGGCGAGAACATCGGCGCCGGCGACGTGGCGCAATTCGAAAACGAGGCGCGGTGGCGAGCGGCGGCGCAGCTTGGCATGGCGGCGCCATTCATTGACGAGCTGCCCGGCGGCTACGAGACGCAACTCGGCAAGTGGTTCAAGGAAGGTCGCGAGCTTTCAGGCGGCCAGTGGCAGAAGATCGCGCTGTCGCGTGCCTTCATGCGCGAGAGTGCCGATATCCTCGTGCTCGACGAACCGACCGCCGCCATGGACGCGCGTGCCGAGGCACAGGTATTCGAGCAGTTCCAGGCCCTCGCCCACGACCGCATGGTGATCCTTATTTCGCATCGCTTTTCGACGGTCCGCATGGCGCACCAGATCCTCGTGATCCAGGGCGGCCGCGTCCTCGAGCAGGGCAGTCACGATGCGCTCATGCAGCTCGGCGGACACTATGCGCAATTGTTCGCGCTGCAGGCTCGCGGCTACCGCTGAGCTCGCGAATCTTGTTGTGCGCGGCCAGACCGATCCGTGCGCCCGGCTAGACGTGCAGCGCGTATCCCGCTCCCGACTCCGTGCGCAGGTGCTGCGGCGTGGCGGGGTCGTCTTCTATCTTCTGCCGCAATCGGTGCACCAGCTGCTTCAGCAGCTGCCGATCGCCACTGCCGCGATGCCCCCAGACGTGCGTCAGCAGCCGCTCGGTGCCGACGACGTGTCCCGCATTCGCCATCAGGATCTGCAGGAGCCGCGTCTCGAGCTTCGTGAGCTTGACCGGTGCCGCATCGCCGAGACGCAGCGAATGCGCCTCGAGGTCGAGGCTCAGCGAGCCGGCCGTCATCGCCCCGCTCGCTTCGAGGCCGGCGCGACGCAGCAGTGCGCGCACTCGAGCCAGCAGGGTGCGCGGACTGAATGGCTTGGTCAGGTAGTCGTCCGCGCCGAGATCGAGCGCCTTCACGAGATCCTCCTCCTCGCCTCGCGCCGTGAGCATCATGATCGGGATGCGCGAATTCTTGCGGATCGCCTCGCACACGTCGAAGCCGCTGCCGCCCGGCAGGTTGATGTCGAGGATCGCGAGGTCCGGTGACTCCGACGTGAAGGTGCGCACGCCGGATGGCGCGTCGATGGCCTTGACCACGGTGAAACCCGCCTGCGTCAGCGCAAACCCGACGAGCGCCAGCAGGTCGGCATCGTCGTCGACGACGAGCAGTTTCATTGCGACTTGTCGCCCGACGGGCAGCGTGAGCGAGAAGCGCGTACGGCCATCTTCGGTCCGGTCCGCCGTGATACGACCGCCGTGACGCTCGACGATGGACTTGACGATCCAGAGGCCGAGGCCGAGGCCGCGCGGTTCCGGCTCCTGGTCCGCCGCACGGTAGAAACGATCGAAAATCGAGCCGCGTGCGTCGTCGACCATGCCGGGGCCTTCGTCCTCGACCCAGGCCTCGATTGATCGCCGCGACTCACGGCGCCGACGCGGATGACACTGCCTTCGGGCCCGAACTTGTTCGCGTTGGCGAGCAGGTTGACGAACACCTGCACCAGCCGGGGCGCGTCGCCCAGTGATCGGCGGCAGGTCCTCTGGCACGTTCGACCTCGAGCCACTGGCCGCGTTGCGGCAGCAGGCTGCCGACGAGGTCCGTGGCATCGCCGACCACGTCGCCGAGGTGAACGCTCTGCTCGACGTATGCCGAGCTGGCCCGATTCGATGCGCACGCTCTCGAGCAGGTTGTCGATCAGCCGCGTCAGGCGCAGCGTGCCACGCTGCAGCGACGTCACCAGTTCTTCGAGCTTGTTCCGGCGAAAGGTCGCGCAGGTTTTCCTGCAGCAATTCGATCGACGCGAGCTGTGCCGCCAGCGGCGTGCGGAATTCGTGCGAGATATTGGCCAGGATCGAATCGCGCGCGCGGCGTACGGCCTCGAGGTCGGTCTCGTCGCGCATGACCTGCACCTGCAGGCCGCCCGTCATCCGCGCGCTGGTCAGGACCACCGTGCGATGGGTGCCGTCGGGCGCCAGCAGGAATTCCGTCGACTGCGCCTGGCCCTGCTCCCGCGCGGCACGATCGGGCAGGCCGTATCGCACGGTCGGGTGCCATCGGCCAGCACACGGGGCTTCAACACGTCGCCGCAGAAGCGACCGATCGGTGACTGCGCCTCGGGCCGAGCATGCGTTGAGCCTGCGGATTCAAATAACGCACGTTGCGATTCGAATCCACGGCGAACACGCCTTCGACCACGCCCGCCAGCAATGCCTGTGCGTCTGCCTCGCGCCTCGCAACGTGGCCGTAAGGTCGACCAGGTTGCGACGCATGCCTTCGAGCGTGCGGGCCAGCGAGGCCGTCTCCGGCCCACCCGACACTGGTATCGACGCCGAGAAGTCGCCCCGGCCGAGTTGCGCGGCGGATTCCGCGAGCGACTGCAGGGGACGCACGATGCGCCGTGCGAGCAGCAGGGCTCCCGCCATTGCCAACAGGCTCAGGAACACCACCGTCCAGCCCAGGCGCCGCACGAATCCGGCCACCACCGAGTCGCTTTCCGACGCGGGCAGGCGTGCTTCGAGCAGGGCGATGCCTTCGCCCGTCGACGCAAACAGCGGCGTGCTGGACGCATAGAGGTTGCGCTCGTCGATCCGGTCCGCAACGATTTCGGCACGCGAAAGCGCCATCGAGTGCAGTGCCTTGAAGTCCGGCTCGACGTTATCGAGCCAGTTCGACAGTCGCACCAGCCGGATGGTCAGGCCCGTTTGCTCGGAGAGTGTCTTGGCGAGCCTCGCGTCGAGATAGCTCAGCGCAATGAGCGTTCGTGTCGATGAGGTTCGGCACCGGCGCGATCGCGCCCTCGAGCCCGTCGGGTTGCCAGGCGGGAGCCAGCAGGAACCGGTCACCCTGGTCCTTGCTCGCATCCAGCGCGTCTCTCCCAGGCGATGCCGGGTTTGGTGCTGCCGAGGACCGTGGTGCCGGCCAGTACCGCGCACTGCGAGACTGCCGGCGCTCGCGCAGGCTCGGCGCAGGAAAAGTTCGAGCCGCGCGCGATTACCGGCCCGGATCAGGCGCTGCAACGGCGTGCGGGTCGCGAGCCCGCGCGTGGCCGTGAGATGTTCCTCGCCATGCCGCCGGATCTCTTCGCGCGCGGCAACGCCCGCCAACTGCACGCGAGCCAGCGCCTGCTGCTCAGCCTGCTTGCGGAGCAACCCGACCGCGCTGATCGCAAGCACCAGTATCGCCGCCAGCACCAGGCCACCGAGCGTCAGGGCCAGTGTGCGTTCGAGCGATTGCGGGCCCAGGACGAGCCGCCGCAGGCTGTTGAGCCAATCCTTCCGCGTCCCGGTCGTCAACCATTGCGGAACGAGCCGCCGCAAGCTCTTGAGCCGATCCTTCAGCGTCGCCGTCGTCATGGACGAAGTCATCCTGTGCGCCTGTCCGCCCGCCACTCGACGAAGGTCTTGATGACCAGTGTCACGATCGCCAGCAACGCCAGCATGGACGCGACGGCAAAAGCCGCCACGAAAGCATATTCGTTGTACAGGATCTCGACCTGCAACGGCATCGTCGTCGTCAGGCCGCGGATGTGTCCCGACACCACCGACACGGCACCGAATTCGCCCATGGCGCGCGCATTGCAAAGGATAACGCCGTAGAGCAGGCCCCAGCGGATTTTTGGCAACGTGACGCGCACGAACGTCATCCAGGCCCGCGCGCCGAGCGTGATGGCCGCCTCTTCCTCCTCGCTGCCCTGCTGCTGCATCAGGGGAATCAGCTCGCGGGCGACGTACGGGAACGTCACGAACATCGTCGCAAGGACGATGCCCGGCACGGCGAACACGATCTGGATGTCGCGGTCCGCCAGCCACTGGCCGAACCAGCCGTGCGCCCCGAACAGCATGATGAAGACGAGACCTGCGATCACGGGCGAGACCGCGAACGGCAAGTCGATCAGCGTGATCAGCATGCTCTTGCCCTGGAACTCGAACTTGGCGATGGCCCAGGCTGCAGCGATTCCAAACACGGTATTGACGGGAACGACGATTGCCGCGGTCAGCAACGTCAACTTGATCGAGGCTTGCGTATCCGGATCGCGGAACGTATCGGCATAGACGCGCCAGCCCTGTTCCAACGCCTGCATCAGCACGGCGCCAAGCGGCGCCAGCAGCAGCAGTCCCAGGAATGCGACGGCAATGAAGATCAGCGCGGCGCGGCCGGCTCGCGCACCGGCGGATACGTTCTTGCGATCTTCGAAACGGGCTGCTGCGCCGGCCATGTCAGCGTCCCGCCCCGGTGAGGCGACGGCGACTCCAGCCCTGGGCCAGGTTGATCGTCAACAACATCACGAACGACACGACCAGCATGATGAAGCCGAGCGCAGCGGCGCCGTCGTAATCGAACTGCTCGAGCTTGATCACGATCAGCAGCGGCGTGATTTCGGTCTTGAACGGCAGGTTGCCCGAGATGAATACGACGGACCCGTATTCGCCGATACCGCGCGCAAATGCCATCGTGAACCCCGTCACCAGCGCAGGCAGTACCGCCGGAAAAATGATGCGGCGAAAAACGTAGAACGGACTCGCGCCCAGGGTCTCGGCGGCGTCCTCGAGGTCGCGCTGCGCCTCCACCAGCGCGGGTTGCACCGAACGCACGACGAACGGCAGCCCGATCAGGATCAGTGCGACGACGACGCCGAGCCAGGTATAGGCAACCTGCACGCCGGCCGCGGCGAGCTTCAGCCCCAGCCAGCCGGTCGGCGCGAACACCGTTGCGAGCGCGATGCCGGAAACCGCCGTTGGCAACGCGAATGGCAGGTCGATCAGTGCGTCGACGAGCCGGCGTCCGGGAAAATCGTAGCGCACCAGCGACCACGCGACGATGAAGCCGAACACGGCGTTCACGCAGGGCCGCCATCAGCGCCGACCCGAACGTCAAGCGATACGAGGCGACGGCGCGCTCATCGAGCAGGATCGCCAGGAACTCCGCCCACGTCAGCGAGACCGTCTTGAAAACCAGTGCTGCCAGTGGCAGCAGCACGAGCGCGCTCAGGAAAAAAGTGGTGAAGCCCAGTGTGAGGCCGAAGCCCGGCAGGATTGACGGTTGCCGGAACCAGGAGCCAGCCACGCGTTAAGCCCTCGACCGCCAGTCGACTCGGCGCGTGCTGCATTGACGATCAGGACCGCGCGCTGCGGGGGGTCTTCGAGCAACCTGGCCAGCCAGTCCCACTTCATGAAATCGACATTCGACGTGCCCAGCACGAGCAGGCTGTGCGGGTGCAGGGCCAGTTCGCCCTCCAATTCGTTCGACACGTCGCCGGACCGCAACTCGGTGCGCATGTCGAGGCCGTGGTCGGCCAACGCCACGGAACGCGCATCGAGCAGGTCCCGCATGCGCACGGCGCGCTCACGCTCCGGGGCTCCGAGCGGCTGGATGCCCAGGTAGACGGCTTCGGCCGGAACGTGTCGCAGCAGGCTCGCGGCGACGGCGAGCGTAGCGCGGCGTGAGGCGCCGTCGAGCGTATGAATCAGGACGTGCGAGGGCAGCGGCGCGGCCGGCGGCACGCACAGCAACTGCACGGCACCGTGACGCAACTGCCACAACGCGGCGTCGGCGCTCCCCGGGCCGGTCGCAACGACAGGCATGCCGGGCGGCGCGCACTCGCCGGGACCGATCCGGCGCGTGACGCGTGTCTGCATGCGCAGGCACGAGCGTCGCCAGCAGCGGCGAGTCGCAGAGTGCCTGCGCGGCGGCCTCGGTGTCCGCGACCGCGGTAAAGCTCGAAATGGGTGTCGGGAGTACGTGGATGTTGCGCGCCCCGACGGCGATACGCCGGCCGGGTGCGACCGGAAAGTCACGCTGCTCCGGCAGCGTGCGTGACACCTCGAGCAACGAGCCTCGCTCGCTCACCCCGTCGCGCCCGGGCGCGACCGGTACGGGGCCGTCCGTCGCCATGCGCACGCGCAGTCTTTCGACGGCACCGGCAAACAGGATTTCCTCGACCGTGCCGTGCCCTACGAAGTTGGATCGCACCTTTTTTTCGTCGGCGCACAACTCCACTTCTTCCGGACGCAGCACGGCGACGACTTCACGCGGCGGCAGCCCACCTTTCACCCCGTTCGAATTGAAGCGCACGCCGCGCGCAGTCTTGTAACCCAGCAACAGGTTGGCCGCGCCGAGGAACGTCGAAACGAAGCGAGTGGCGGGCCGCGTGTAGAGGTCGTCGGGCTTGCCGCATTCGAGCAAGCGGCCCTGGTGCATCACGCCGATCCGGTCGGCCAGCGCAAAGGCTTCTTCCTGGTCGTGCGTGACGAGAATCGTCGTGATGTGCAGCTCACGCTGGATCTGGCGGATCGTCCGGCGCAATTCTTCGCGGATTTTCGCATCGAGCGCGCCAAAGGGCTCATCCATGAGCAGTACCTGCGGCCGATGCGCCAGCGCACGCGCAACCGCGATGCGTTGCTGCTGGCCGCCGGAGAGTTGCGCCGGCAGCCGGTCATCCATGCCTTCGAGTGCGACGAGTTTCAGCAGTTCCTTGCGCCGGGCACGCCGGTCGGCCGCCTTGACCTTGCGCACGCGCAGCGCGAATTCGATGTTGTCGCCAATGCTCATGTGGCGAAACAGCGCGTAATGCTGGAACACGAAACCGACTTCGCGATCCCGCGCCGTGACGTGCGTGACGTCCTTGCCGTGCAGCGAGACGGAGCCATGGTCGATTTCGGTCAGGCCGGCGATCGCGCGCAGCAATGTGCTCTTGCCGCTGCCGCTAGGTCCGAGCAACACGAGGAATTCGCCCTGGTCGACGCGCAGCGAAACGTCGTTGACGACGGGCATCGCTTGGTAACGCTTGGTTACCTGGTCGAGGATGATGGACATGCGCGGATCTGACAGTTATTGGAATTGCAGGCGATCCTAGGGACGGCAGGTTATGCCGTCAGTCTCGCGGGGGTGACAAAACGGTGACATACCGGGGCTGCTCACGGCGCCGCTCGCGACCCGATCTTGCGTTGATACTGACCGCCTCGTCACTATTGAGCGCGAAGCCAGACAATGCCTGACGCCCGACGCAAAGGACTGACCTTACGATGACGCTTCCCGCCTACGAAAAACTCGGCGCTTTCTATCTTGGCCGTGAGTGGCAAGCCGACACGAAGGCGTTGGGCGACGAAGTTCTCTACGATTCGCGCGACCTGACCACGCACGCGGTCTGCATCGGCATGACGGGCAGCGGCAAGACGGGCCTTTGCCTGTCGCTGCTCGAGGAAGCGGCCCTCGACGGCATCCCGGCAATTGCGATCGACCCCAAGGGCGACATCGCCAACCTGGCGCTGACGTTTCCTGGCTTGCGGCCCGAGGACTTCCGCCCATGGGTCGACGCCGGGGAAGCGGCACGCAAAGGGCAGTCCATGGACGAATTTGCCGCGGCGACGGCCGAAGCCTGGCGCAAGGGGCTCGACGAATGGGGCGAGGATGGCGCGCGTATCCAGCGTTTGCGGGATGCGGCCAGCGTCACGATCTATACGCCCGGTTCGACGTCGGGGCGGCCCCTGTCGATCCTGCGGTCGCTCAGCGCGCCGGATGCCGCGACCACTGGCGATGCCACCGCGCTCAAGGAAAGGGTCGGCTCTGCGGTCGCGGGATTGCTGGGACTGCTCGGTATCGACGCGGACCCGATGCGCAGTCGGGAATTCATGCTGCTCTCGTCGTTGCTCGATGCGGCCTGGCGCAGGAACGAGAGCCTCGACCTCGCGGCATTGATCCAGGCCGTGCAGAAGCCACCTTTCGACAAGGTGGGTGTGTTCGACCTGGAAAGTTTTTACCCGGCCAGGGATCGCACCGAACTGGCCTTGCGCATCAATGGCCTGCTCGCGTCGCCCGGCTTCGAATGCTGGCTGCAAGGTGACGCGCTGGACGTCCAGGAGCTGCTGTACGACGCGGCCGGCAAGCCGCGCATTTCGATCATCTCGATCGCGCACCTGAACGACGCCGAGCGGATGTTCGTCGTGACGCTGGTGGCCAACGAACTGGTCGCATGGATGCGTCGCCAGCCTGGCACGACGAGCCTGCGCGCGCTGTTCTACATGGACGAGGTCTTTGGATTCTTTCCGCCGACCGCGCTGCCGCCGTCGAAACCGCCCCTGCTGACGCTCATGAAGCAGGCGCGCGCCTTCGGTCTCGGCGTCGTGCTCGCGACGCAGAATCCGGTCGATCTCGACTACAAGGGTCTCGGCAACGCTGGCACCTGGTTCATCGGCCGGCTGCAGACCGAACGCGACAAGCAACGCGTCGTGGAGGGGCTGCTGAGCAGCAACGCCTCGAACGGCCTCGACAAGAATCAAGTCGAGGCGCTGCTGGCGAACCTCGCGCAACGCACGTTCCTGATGCGCAACGTGCACGACGATGGGCCGGTGCTGTTGCGCACGCGCTGGGCCCTCTCGTATCTACGCGGACCGATGACGCTCGCCGAGATCGGCAAGCTGCAAGCGACGCCATCCGTAGCTGACCCGGTCGGCGCGCGCGCTACCGCGGCGCAGGACGTGACCTTGCCGCCAGACCGTCGCCAAGACCGTTCGGCGGCCACTCACCAGCCCGAGCCGCCGGCGGGGAGCGTCGCCGCATATACGCCAGGGGGCACGACCCGTCGCGCAGCCCGATGTCCTCGAGAAATTCCTGCCGCCGACACCGGGCGCAAGCGTGCATTACGAGCCGCGTATCGGGGCAGTCGTGCGCGCCCATTTCGTCGATGCCAAAGCTCCACTCGATGCGTGGCAGTCCTGGTACTACCTCGCACCGATCGGCGCGGACGGTCCGGACTGGGCCGGCGCGGCGATTTTCGAGCCAGGCAAGCTCGCGATCGCCGACGCGCCTGCGCCGAACGCGTCGTACGCAGACGTACCGGGGACCCTGCTCGCGTCGCGCAACCACAAGCTCTACGCCAGGGCTCTGGCCGAGCACATCTACCGTACGGCGGAGCTGACGATCCTGCGCTGCCCGAGCCTGAAGATCACGGCGGCCCCGGGTGCTTCACTCAGGCGAGTTCAGGGCCCAGATCGCGCAGACGGTGCGGGAAAAGCGGGACGAGGCCGTCGCGACGTTGCGCCGCAGATTTGCAGCGCGGCTTGCCGCGCTCGAGGAGCGGCAGCGTCGTGCCGAGCAGAAAGTTTCCCGGGAAAAAGAGCAGGCCAGCAACCAGACCATGTCGTCGGCGCTGAGCGTCGGTGGCAGCCTGCTCGGGGCACTGCTCGGCGGCCGGCGGCGCTCGAGCGTATTTTCACAAGCGGGGACTGCCGCGCGCAGCGTGGGCCGAATCGGCAAGGAACGGACGGATGTGGCCCACGCCGAGGCAGAAGTGGTGGCGCTTCGCGAGCAGTTTGCCGCGCTGAACTCGGAGGTCGAAGCCGAGGTTCGGAACCTCGAAGCGACATTCGATCCTGCCACGATCGAAGTCGTATCGATGCCGGTGAAGCCGCGCAAGTCAGATATCGCCGTCACCGAAGTGGCGCTCGTCTGGCAGCCTGCTTGACGTAGAATTTCGCCCTGGCCCACGGTGAGTGAACAAAAAATGGACGACCTGATCCGTAAGCTCACGAAAGAACTCGGCGTCAACCAGACCCAGGCCCGCGGCGGCCTTATCGCACTGCTGCGCGCAGGACAGCAGAACCTGAGTCGCGCCGATTTCAAGCAGTTCGTTGCCGACGTTCCCGGTGCCGACAAACTGCTCGCAAAAGCGCCTCCTCCGAGCGCGATGAGTTCGTTGGCCGGCGGCCTGGGCTCGCTGCTCGGTGGGCGATCGGGTGGCGCCGGACGCTGGGCGGGTCTCGCGGCGTCCTTCACCGAACTTGGCGTCAGCATCGACACCGCCAAGAAGTTCGGCCCGATCGTGATCGACTACATGAGGGACCACGGGGGCGAGGAGCTGGTCGACAAGGTTCGTGCCGCGCTGAAGATCTAGCATGCACCGGTCGTCTCGCTGCTCATGACCATGCAGCGCACGACGTCCTGCGCGGCAGCAGCGAGGCGGTGGGTCTGGCCGTTGTTATGGTTCGCCGCCGCGATCGGACTCGCAGGTTGCGATCGGTTCAGCCGTGAACTGCAGCCGGGCATCTACCGCGCCACGCTGACGGTTCCGGGCGGGGAGTTGCCGTTCGGTCTCGACGTGGCACGCGAAGACCGCGACTACGTGCTGTACCTTGTCAACGGCAAGGAACGCATGCGGGTTCCGGCTCGTGTCGACTGACGAGGGTATCGTGACGGCGACGGTACCCGGTTATGAGACGACCCTGCAGGCACGCGTGCGCGGGACGCAGCTGACGGGCGAGGTCACGATGACCGGCAGCGGGGGCGTCAAGCAGAAGCTGCCGTTTGCAGCGACACTGGGTCAGACGTGGCGTTTCCATGAATCCGCGCTGACCGACAATATCGACGTGCAGGGACGCTGGGACTATCACGTTCACGAGCGACGGCGGCGCGCGCACACATGGCGTCGCGGAACTTGAACAGCGCTTCGAGCAAGTCGACCGGCACCGTGCTGCTGCCCACGGGCGACCAACGATTCCTCGCGGGCGAAGTGCACGGCGATGAACTGCGCCTGTCGCGTTTCGACGGCGGATCCGCCTATCTGTATCACGCCAGGATGGACCAGAGAGGGCGCCTGGTCGGCGAATTCTGGTCGGGCAATACCGGTCACCGGCGTTTCGTGGCCGTGCGCAACGACGACGCAGAACTGGACACGGCGCCCGTAGCCACCGGCCTGCGCGATCCAGCCGCTAAGCTGCAATTCGTATTTCCGGGCCTCGATGGCAAACCGGTCGCACTGTCGGACCCGCAGTTCGCCGGCAAGGTCGTGCTGGTGGCGCTGGCCGGCAAGCTGGTGTCCCGAATTGCCACGACGAAGCGCGATTGCTGGTCGACCTGCAGGAGCGTTACGGACCCCGGGGACTCGCGGTGGTCTCGCTGATGTTCGAGAATTATGGCGACTTCGAACGCGCCGCCGCGGCGACACGGAAGTTTCCGCGACGGGATCGGCATCGACCTATCCAATGCTGATCGCGGGCACCGCCGGGATGGACGATGCCGCGACGAAATTGCCGCAACTGACGGGCGTGTTCGCCTACCCGACGACGATTTTCGTGGACCGCGCCGGCGAGGTGCGCAAGATCAGCGCCGGGTTCTCGGGACCAGCCACAGGCTTGCGCTACGAGTCAGCTGGTGGCGGAATGGACCGCTGTGCTGGAGACGCTGCTGGCCGAGGATTCGTCGACCAGCGGGCCACGATCATTCGACACCGGACCGAGTCACCCGGTGGCCGAGCCCGCGGTGGTCAGTCCCTGAAGTTCGTGAACTGCAGCGGCATGTCGTAGCCGCCCTTCTTCACCAATGCGATAGCCTCCTGCAGGTCGTCCCTGTTCTTGCCGGTGACGCGCACCTGCTTGTCCTGCATCGCTGCCTGGACTTTCAGTTTTGAGTCCTTCAGCTGGCGCTGGATCTTCTTGCCGAGCTCGGTCTCGATCCCCTGCCGCAGCGTCACCAGTTGCTTGGCAATCTGGCCCGTAACGACCGGCTCCTCGACCTTGAGGCAGGCGACGTCGATGCCACGTTTCGAAAGCTTGCAGGCGCAGGATTTCATTCATCTGTTTTAATTGAAAGTCCGCCGGTGCTGTCAGGGTTATGAGACCGTCTTTGAATTCGTACTTGGCATTCGTGCCCTTGAAATCGAAACGCTGGCCAACCTCGCGCGATGCCTGGTCGACGGCGTTGGTGACCTCGTGCTGGTCGATTTCGGAGACGATGTCGAAAGACGGCATGATCGAAAATTCCCGGACGCACTAGGAGCGCCAAGCGTACCTCGTCATGTGCGGGTAGCGGAATCCAGAGACACGAATGGGAACTATTCTCGTTGACAGCGCCGATCAACAGCAACGGACAGCGACGGGAGATGACCGGTGACACCGTAGGGAGCGCCTGAGGGCGACGAAACCCTGTCCGCCTGTGACTGCGCCGTGCGCACGTCGGCCAGGCACCTGACCGAGGCGCTCTACACCGCCGACATGAGGTCGCAGATTGGTTCCAGGCATGCCGCCGCGGCTGGTGCAGGCGGGATTCGAGCTGAGGTTCCGAGCCGGGGCGGCGTTACCGCCCCGACTTCGTGAATCAGGCGTACGCCTTGGACATGGCGCGCAGGCGCCGGCGCTGCATGCGCAGGCCCTGCTCGATGCCCTTCAGGCGCAGGCGGAAGCTCGTCTCTTCCCAACGCTGCAGCAGGCGCTGCTTGCGGTCCGCAACCCATTCGTCACGGACCTACGGCCCATTCTTCCAGCGACTTCTTGAACGCCGCGTATTCCTCGGCGACGCGTGCCTTGAGCCGTTCGCGATGCTCGTCCGCCAGCTCGCGGTTGTTGCGCTTCGCCTCGAGTGCCGCTTCGACACGCTTGAACTGCATGGCCAACTGGGCGCGCTGGATCCAGAGGTCCGGCACTCGCTTCAAGCCAGTGGCCAGGCGCAATCCAGCCAGGCCCGCGATGATCCACTTGGTGGGATCGAACTGGTACCACTTCACGCCGTTGCGATAATCGTTCTGGAAGATGTGGTGGAAATTGTGGTAGCCCTCGCCATAGGTGATGAGCGCCAGCCAGCCATTGTCACGCGCGGTGTTCTCGTCGGTGTACGGCTGCGCGCCCCACATGTGGGCGAGCGAATTGATGAACCAGGTGAAGTGGTGGTTGACCACGAGGCGCAGCAACCCGGCCAGCAGGAACACGCCCCACATGTCGCCCACGAGCCCAGCCCAGCGCCAGCGGCAGCGCGACGTTGGTCGCCAGGATCAGCGGCAGGTAATAACGATGCTGGAACATGACCATGCGGATCACGCTCCAGGTCACGCGCATTCGAAAAATCGTTCTCGCCGCTCTTGTAGTTGCGCAGGATCCAGCCCATGTGCGAGAACCAGAAGCCCCGCTTCGCGCTGTACGGATCGCGCTCGACGTCATCCACGAAGCGATGATGGGTGCGGTGCTGCGAGGCCCAGATCAGGATGCTGTTCTGCAGCGACATGGCGCCGAACAGCATGAAAAAGAGGCGCACGGACCAATGCGCGCTGTAGGCACGGTGCGACCATAGGCGATGATAACCAGCCGTGATCGAGACGCCGCCCGCCCACAGGAACACGAAGAACAACACGACAGACGCCGTGCTGAAGCCGTGCGCGATGCCGTACCATGGCACGAAAATCAGTGCGGCCAGCGGCAGCAGCGTGAACAGGATGGCAGTCACCCAATTGACGGGTGCGTGCTCTTCGTTCACGGCAACTGGGTTCAGGGACGCGGGGGCAGTTTGCATCGGACCGTAAGCCTCGGGGGTTGGCAAATGGCGGCTGTTGATCGCGCAGTTTAACGTGCGGGCCAAACCTCCGCAGCCTTATCTGCAAGCAATTGATCCATAACGGGATGTAAGTACCGGGTTGCGAACCGGTCTCAGTTACATAACGCGTGATCCCGGACGGCGGCCGACAATAAGCGAGACCGGCAGGGTCCCGGCCTGCACCGCGACAGGCCAACGGCTGTCAACCAGACGAGTCCGGAGCGTATTAGCATCGAACAGGTGGTCCCTGGAGACTGTGCATGAAATTACTTCGACCGTTGCAGTGCGCGCGCGTGTCGGCACTGGCCAGTATCGCGCTTCTGCTCGTGATGATCGCGCCAGTGCAGCGCGCGGACGCGCAGGCGACCATCGCACAGCCGGCGCTGAAACAGGCACCGGTCCAGATGCGATCCGCCCAGAGCGACTGTGTGCGGGAGGCCAACCGGCGCGGTTACGCAGTCATCGACACCGGCAACTACCAGCAGGCGCGCGATGGGTGGACCGTGGACATCAAGGCCCGTGACCGACGGGGCCGGACGGTGGTCGGCAGTTGTTTCGTCGAGACGCGCACGCGCGAAGTCAGCCTGTACGGGTTCGGTTGGGGCGACGACTGGAACGGCCAGAACAAGCTCGAGTTCGTATGTGCGTCGACGGATTCGCGCTACCGGGAATGCCAGCTGCCCGTGAACGGTCGGGCGAGTCTCGTGAAAAGAATCTCTGACGCGCGCTGCATCGAGGGCCAGACGTGGGGCCAGCGCCGTGATCTCGTCTGGGTCGATCAGGGTTGCCGTGCAAGATTCGAGGTTTTGCGCGGTGGTGGGAGCGGCGGCGGCCTGGTTTCGTGCGCATCCGAGAACCAGCGCTATCGCGAATGCCCGATCGGCAAGGGCTACTCGGCCAGGCTCGCACGCGAGGTCAGCAACGGCCGCTGCAAGCGCGATTCGACGTGGGGCACGCGCGATGGCGTGATCTGGGTAACCAACGGATGCCGCGCAGAATTTGAACGAATTCGTGGCTTTGGCGGCAACGGCTCGGGCGGAAGCGGCGTGCCAGGCAATATCACGGCGACTGCCCAGACAGCCTGTCTCAACGAGGCACGCCGGCTGGGCTTCCAGGTCGAACAGCAATATTACGCACCGCCACGCGCGGTTCCGGGCGGCTATCGCATGGAATTCCGGGTCGGCAGTAGCGGCGGCAAGGCGCGCAACGCCAAGTGCATGTATTCGACTGGCACAGGTCGCGCGCGCATCGACTTGTAGCGCACGAGGCGGTCATCAGGGACGCGCGGACCTGAGTCTCAGTGTCCGCCACGCACTAACAGCCCTTCCGCGCGCATTGCCTCCGCCAACTGTTCCTCGATGCGTTCGGCGGCGGCGCGGGGCATGCGCTGCAGGTGCAGGGTCGGCCCGACCAGCACTTCAAGGCCGCGCTTCAAGACACTGCCTGCCGCGCGTATGCCCGCCTTGTGCTGCTCGAAGCGATCGATCGGCGCGTAGCGGCTCATGCCCACGTACACGCCGAAGGGCGCACCGGGCCTGTCACTGTAATCCAGCAGCACCAGGTACAGGTTGCAGCGCCCACGCCCTTCCGCGCGTGAATCGCGACGCGACTTCATAGGCGAGCGGAAGCCACTCGACGTGTCGCATCGGCAGCCAGTCCGGCACGCCGCCTCGCGTGGCAGCCCAAAGTTGTTCGAGGGCTGCCTCGATGTTGCATGCGATTTCCCCTCGCATCCACAGCTCGTGGATGCAATGCGCTCCGGTCTCGCCATCGCGTACCGCGATCGCCCGTTGCAGTTGCGCATTCAGTTCGTCGCGACCGGTTGCCGCCCGCAAAGGCCGGTCGTGTGGCGGGATGGATTTGGACGACCTGGACATCTTGGCAATGCTACGTTTCGTTCCTGGCACTGTCAGCGGGCAATCACGATGCGTTCGGTCTTTCTCGACTACGACACCGTCAGTTTCAACGATGACCTGAGCCCGGCAACTCTCGCCGGCATCGCTCCTGACCTCTCCCTTCGCCCCCACACCGCACAGGAGAGCGTCGCCGAAACGATCGAGGGCGCCGCGATCGTGCTGGTAAACAAGCTGCGCCTGGACCGTGCCGCCATGCAGCGGACGCCCACGCTCAAGCTGATCGCATTGGCAGCCACTGGAACGAATAACGTCGACCTCGCGGCCGCACGGGAATTGGGAATCGGCGTCTGCAACGTGCGCGACTATTGCACCGCGTCGGTCGTGCAGCACGTCCTTGGCGTCATGCTGCTGCTCACGCACAAGCTTCGTGAATATGACCGGCTCGCGCGCTCCGGTGCGTGGCAACGTGGCGGGCAATTCTGCCTGCTCGACTTTCCGATTCGCGAATTGCTCGGCAGGAAACTCGGCGTGGTCGGCTATGGCGTGCTCGGAAAAGGTGTCGCCCACGCAGCCCACCAGGCACTAGGCATGGAAACCCTGGTCGCGAATCGACCGGGTGGAGTCCGCGTCCCGGGCCGTCTCGACCTCGATGGAGTTGCTGCCACACGTCGACGTGTTGTCGCTGCACTGCCCGCTCACGCCGCGAAACTCAAGGCATGATAGGCCCGTCGCAACTGCGTGCCATGCGCCACGATGCGCTGCTCATCAACACGGCGCGCGGTGGCCTCGTGGATTCCAGCGCGCTCGCGACAGCCCTGCGGGCTGGCACGATCGGTGGGGCGGCGATCGATGTGCTGCCGCAGGAACCGCCCGTGGACAGCAATCCACTGCTCGATCCCGAAATCCCGAACTTGATCGTGACGCCGCACATCGCCTGGGCTGCGCGCGAGGCGCGGCAACGCTGCCTCGACGAGATGGCCGCCAACATCGGCGATTACCTGCGCGGCGGGCATCGCGGACGCGTGGTCTGAGCGGCCTTCAGTGCGTCATTCCGAGCGTCTGCGCCGCCCATTTCAGGACCGGCCGCACGCGCGGCGATACCAGTTCGACCGCGTCGTCGTAGTCGACCCAGCGATACTCGCTGTGCTCGGGCCGGCCAATTTCAGGATTGAACGGCAGCGTGATCTGCTGGGTATGTGTCTCGGCCAGGTAATAACGCGCCACTTTGCCGGCGCTGTACGGACCCGGTCTGGGTCGAATCCTGCCCCCACGCGAACGCCAGGTCGTCGATCAGCGACTCTTCGCGGACCTCGCGTATCGCGGCTGCCAGCGGTTCCTCACCGTCCTCGACCATGCCTTTGGGGAAGTCCCAATGGTTGAACGCTCGTAGCAGCAGGAAAAGCCAGCCTTCCTCCGCCCGGCGCACGACTACGACGCCGGCAGAGACCCTTGGACCGCGTGAAGTCATCCAGACAGTATATCGTGCCGCTCCGGCATTACTCGCTCGGATCATTTTGCCCGTTCCGATAGAGCTGGGCTATGCTCAAGGCGTGAACCTACGCGACTTACGCTACCTCGTCGCGCTCGCCGATGAGCGACACTTCGGCAAGGCCGCCGCGAAATGTTTCGTCAGCCAGCCGACGCTTTCGGCACAGATCCGCAAGCTCGAGGAATACCTCGGCGTGCCGCTCGTCGAAAGACAACCCAGGCGCGTGGCACTGACCGAGACCGGCGAAAAGATCGTGCGACGTGCGCGCATCGTGCTGCAGGAAGCCGATGCGATCGTGGAAGTTGCCAGGACCGATCGCGACCCGCTGTCGGGACAGATCAAGCTCGCGTTGATTCCCACGGTGGGGCCGTACCTGCTGCCGCACGTCGCGGGGCGACTGAAGCGCGAACTGCCGCGACTGAAGCTGATGCTCTACGAATACCAGACCGAGTCGCTGCTGGAGCGCCTGCGCGCGGGCGAGATCGACGTCGGTGTGCTGGCGCTGCCCGTGGAGATGGACGGGCTCGAGTGTGTGTCGATGTATGACGAGCCGTTCGCGCTCGCCGTGCCGTCGAACCATCCGCTCGCCGACCGGGAGCGGGTTAAGATCGATGACCTGCGTGGCGAAACGCTGCTGCTGCTCGAAGACGGGCACTGCCTGCGCGACCAGGCGCTCGAGGTTTGCAGCCGGATTCGCGTCAACGAAACACAGGATTACCGTGCGACCAGCCTCGAAACGCTGCGGCAGATGGTCGCGGCCGGTCATGGCGTCACACTGCTGCCGGAACTCGCCGCGGAAACGCCGGTGGGCACGGCGAGGGGCCTGCGTATCAAACCATTCGTGAAGCCGGCGCCGGGTCGCACGATCGGCGTCGTCTGGCGTAAATCGAGCACGCGCGTGCTTGCGATCGAGGCGATCGCGGGTGCGATCCGCACGACGATGAAGGAAGATCGCAGGAAATGAAATCCCCTACCCGGCGGGCATTGCTGATTGCCGCTTGCGTACTGCTGCCATTATGCGCAGCGTGCGCATATGCCGACGCGAATGCCGGCTTACAGGTGCGCGATGCGTGGGCCCGCGCGACACCACCGGGCGTCGGCGCCGCAGCCATATACCTCACGATTCGTGGCGGCATGTCGGACGATCACCTGACGCAGGTCAACACCACGTCGGGCAGCCATGGCACAGGTGCACACGGTCACGAGCGATGCAGGTGTCACGCGCATGCGCGAGGCGAAAGCCGTGGCCATTCCGGCGGGAAAGATCGTGACGTTCGCGCCGCAGGGCGGCCTGCACATCATGTTGATGGGCCTGGACCCTCCGCTCGTGGCAGGCGAGCACTTTTCGTTGACGCTCGAGTTCGCTGAGGCGGGCCGGCGTAAGGTCGCGGTTAGCGTGCTGCCGGCGACCGCGACCGGACCGGCGCATCCCTGAATCGGCCGGCCAGGCAGGACGCCAGCAAGTGTCAGTGCCGGAATCTGCCGCACGTTTGCCTGTGCATCGACTGCATGACGATGAGATCGAACGCCTGCTCGCGAACGGCGAACGCAAGGCGGAGCTCACCGCACTCTTCGGCGACAAGGCTTATCGCGAACTCAGCGCGTTGGCGCGGCGCGCCGCGACCAGGCGTGGCGCGGCCGGTCAGCGCGTCTACGTGCTGCCCGGACTGATGGGCTCGCGCCTCGGCACGCGCGGTGTATTGCTCGATGACGTGCTCTGGGTCGACCTCGTAGAGATTGCCGCAGGCCACCTGACCCGGCTTGCCTTGCCGCGCGGTGCGAAGCTCGTAGCGCTAGGCGCAATCCTGCTGAACGCGCTTGAAGCTGAAGTTGTCCCTCCAGATCGCCGGTTTCGATGCGCGGCTGCATGCCTACGACTGGCGGCGCAGCATCGGTGCGCTGGCGGCCGATCTGAACGACCGCATTGCCACCGAGGCCGCCAGGCGCGAGGTTCTACTGGTCGGCCACAGCATGGGCGGTGTCGTTGCGCGCGTCGCGTACGGCCGGCAATCTTCGGCCCGCGTCGCCCGAGTCGTGCAGCTTGGTGCGCCGAACCATGGCGCGTTCGCGCCGGTGCTCGCGCTGCGCGGTGTCTATCCGACCGTACGCAAGCTCGCTGCACTCGATCGACGGCACAGCGCCGAAGACCTGGCGCGAATCGTGTTTCGGACGCTGCCAGCGCTGCACGAATTGCTGCCCGATCCGCGACTCGCCGGCGGCGCCAACCTGTTCGACTCAGAGCAGTGGCCGCGCGACTCGTTGCGACCGGACGCGGCGTTGCTGCGCGACGCGGCCAGGGAACAAGCGGGCTGGCCTGTCGCGGACGCCAACGTGCTGCACATCGCGGGCGTGCGGCAGGACACCATCACTTCGCTCGCATTGCGCGAGCACGAATTCACGTTCGGCGTCGGCCCGCTCGGTGACGGCACGGTGCCGCTGAACCTGGCTGTCAGGCCCGGCGAGAAAGCGTGGTACGTCGGCGAGAAGCACGGCGGCCTGCCGAACAACGGACGCGTGATCGCCGCGGTCGTGGACTTGCTGCGTACCGGCGCGACGAAGCGGTTGTCCCGGACAGCGCCGCCAACCCTGCGGCGAGCCGCGCGGAGCTTGAGTGAAGCGGTGCTGCGGCGGATCGCACCGCACAAAGTCGAATGGGAGCACCTCTCGCCGGATGCGCGGCGGCGGTTGCTGGAGCCGGTCGTGTCGCCGGAATTCCACGGCGCGGTCTCGCCGAGGGACATCGAACGCACGCAGGTGTCCACGCGACCGGTCGCGGCGGACACGATGGCAGCCGCCGTAACACCCAGGCGCGTGATCGAGCTGCGGCTTTCGCACGGCAGCATCGCCGAGGCCAGCGCCCGGGCGCTCGTGCTCGGGGTGTTTCGCCACATCGAGCCGACCGGCGCGGCGGCGGCCGTCGACCAGGCGCTGGGCGGAGCAATACGCGAGTTCTCTCTGCGCCGGATGTTCTCGGCGCAACTCGGACAGGTATTCGTGATGCCGGCGGCACGCAGCGCACTGCTTGCGGAACTCGTGTTGTTTGCCGGGCTCGGCGACTTCGATGATTTCGGTGGCGATGCGCAGACGTTCATCATGGAGAACGTCATACGCACTTTCGCGTACACGCGCGTCGAAGACTTCGCGACCGTGCTGTTCGGCGCGGGGTCCGGTGTGCCCGTGGCGGCGGCAGTTGAACACCAGCTGCACGGGCTTGATGCAGGGCCTGCGGCATGCGGACCCCGACGGCGTGATCCGGCGCGTGACGCTTTGCGAAATCGACGCCCGCAAGTTTGCAGCGCTGGTTCGCGCGGTCAAGCGTCTTGCTCCAGCACTTGCCGGCGATGACTTTGCGTTGGTTATCGACGAAACCGCGGCGGCGCCGGTAATGCCTGCGGCGCGGCGGCCAGTGGCATCCGTCGCAGCTCGCACCGCGCCACGCCGCAGCGATCCAGCATACCTGCTGGTTGCTTTTGCCCCGAGCGCGCGTGGCCACGTCGAATGCCGCGCGTCGCTGTTGACGGCCGGAGCAAAGGCCGCCGTGTTGAGTGGTGCAGTGGATTTCGCTGGCCGCGAACTCGAGCGCGCGGTCGCGCCGCTCGAAAAAGGGACTGCGGCGCTGCGTGACCTGGCGGGCATCGGCACCACACTGGCTGGACTGTTGCTGCCCGCCACCGTACGCGAAGGACTCGAGACGATGCGCTCGCATCCGCTCGTCGTGCTGCATGACCGCGCCGCTTCGCGCGTGCCTTGGGAGGTGCTGCGCATAGGACAGGGACATCCTGCGCTCCTTGCGGGCGCGAGCCGACGTTACGCGAGTGACACCCTGACCGTCGCACGCTGGCGCGAAGACGGGGCCGGCAGCCAGAAACTGCGCCTGTTGCTGGTAGTGAACCCTACCGAAGACCTGCCAGGCGCGGCCGCAGAAGGCAACGCACTAGCCACGCTGCTGACGGAGCGCGGTGTCATCTTCGACGTGCTCGAAGGCGCCGCGGCTACGCGTGAGCGAATCCTGGCGGCGCTCGGCGCGGCCACCTACGACGTGCTGCATTTCGCGGGTCACGCCTTCTTCGATCCGCGACGACCCGGGTACGCAGTGGGCTCGTGTGCCACGGCGAGGCGATTCTGCGCGGCGCCGATCTCGACGGTCTCGGTCACTTGCCGGCGCTGGTGTTCTGCAATGCGTGCGAAGCCGCACGAGTGCGCCGGCCGGCGCGCACGGGCAAGACACGCAGGCCGCCTTCAACCCGGAAATCCGGCTTGCGCCGCTCGGCAAGCATTGCAGAAGCTTTCCTCAGCGGCGGGGTCGCGAATTTCCTCGGCACGCACTGGCCGGTCGAAGACACCGCGGCGCTCGCGTTTTCGCGCGCCCTCTACGATGCGCTTACTACTGGCGCCGCGCTGGGAGATGCCGTGCTCGGGGCGCGCCGCACGGTGGCGACAGCTGCGCTCGATCGACTGGGCCGACTATGTGCACTACGGCAGCCCGGACTTCCGTCTCACTTCGCATCGTGCGCCGTCCGCAGAAAGTGGATGAGGCGAAGTAACGTCGATCCATTCTGGATGCGACATAACAAAACTTGACATCGATCACGCTAAGGGAACTGCGCGCTCCATAAGAATCGTTTCATCCCGGCAACCGCCGGTTTGAAAACAAGAGGATGGAGTCATGCGCAGTAATGTTGTTGCCCCGATCGCCGCGGGAATTTTGCTGGTTAGCCGGCAGTGCGGCTGCCGCAACCAAGACGACGACTTTCACGGTCAACGCGACAGTCGCCGCGAACTGCAACATCACCGCCGCGCCGAACCTCAACTTCGGCAACTACGACGGCTCGGCCGTGTTGACGGCCATCGGGCGACATCAAGGTGCGCTGCTCGAACGGCACGCCGTATTCGGTCAAGCTCAGCACGGGCGGCGGCACGCTATGCCCAGCGCCTGCTGTCGAAAGGCACCGATAAGCTGCAGTACAACCTGTTCACCGATGCCGCCCCACCACATCTGGGGCGATGGCACGCCTCGACGTCCTTCAACGCGGGCACCGGCAGCGGCATGTCAGTCGGCCCAGGAAAAGACGCACACGGTGCATGGCCAGTTGCCTGAACAGCACGGCGAACCAGGATGCGCCGGTCGGCGCGCTACGCCGACCTATCACCGTCACGATCGAATACTGAGCGCGGCGACGTGCGCCTGCGAGACCTCATGTCGGCCCTGGCAGGCGTCGTCGCGTTGATCGCGGCGACGGCTGCCGCGGCCAGCACGTTCACGATCTCGCCGCTGCGGGTCGATTTCGCAGGCCAGACGACTACAGCCGCCCTGACCGTGCGAAACGAAGATGCAACGGCCGTGGTGGTGCAGGCCGACGGAATGGCTTGGTCACAGGCGGATGGGCAGGACGCCCTCGATCCGTCGCGTGACCTCCTGATTTCCCCGGCGGTCTTCACGCTGCCTCCGGGCGGCTCGCAACTGGTGCGCGTTGCGCTGCGCCGCAGCCCCGACGCGACGCGCGAATTGTCGCTATCGGGTGACGTTGCAGGAAGTACCGCAGGCGGCCAGTCCCGATTTCAACGGGCTGCAGGTTGCGCTTACGGCTGAGCCTGCCCGTCTTCGTCGCGCCGCGCGCCGCGGCCGAGCCGCAGCTGGCATGGCAAGCCGCTGCGCGATGCCGATGGCAAGCTCGTCGATCACGGCGACCAACGACGGTGCGGCCCACGCGCGCGTGCATCACTTCGCCGTCGCCGCGGTGGGCGCCGACAGCCGCAGCGAAGTGGCCGGCATGGCTTACGTATTGCCCGGCGCCACGCGGCGCTGGACCTTCGACGACAACAACAACGTCCGCGCGAATGGGAAGGCTGTGGCTGCGCTCGCGGGAGCAGGCCCGTATCGGTTGCAGGGAACGACCGATAAAGGCGACTTCGCGACGGAGTTGACGCTGCCAGGCGACTGAACGCCATGCGTCTGCGCGCGTGCATCGCCCTGGCCTTGCTGGCCGCCGCCAATGCACCGGCTCACGCCGAGGCGGGCCCGGAAGCGTTCGCCGAAACCGTCGTCGATCTGCGTATCAACGGACAGTCCGACTGCAGCGACACTGGTAGTGCGCCGCGACACGGACGGCACGCTTGCTGCTTCGCGCGGAGGACATGGCCCGCCTGCGCCTGAAGACACCTGCTCGCGGCGCCGTCATGGTCAACGGCGAGCGTTATTACCGCATGGGATCCGGAGATCGGCGCCGTCGCCGTTTTCGACGAGGCCACGCAGACCGTGCAGTTGACGCTGCCGGCGCAAGGCATTCACGACGACTCGAGCGGAATACCAGGCCGCAGATGCGCCGAAGGCCCAGTCGTCGACCGGGCGCTTTCGTCAACTACGATCTTTCGGTCGAACAGGCCGGGCAGGCTCAGCAGGCCGGGGGCTTGTTCGAACTTGGCGCATTTGGCGGTTTCGGCGTCGCCACCGGCACGCTGGTCGCGCGCCAGGAACTGTCTGGCGATCGCTCGTTCGTGCGCCTCGACACGACCTGGACCCGGGACTTTCCCGACCGCATCGCCACGCTGCGCGTGGGCGACGCGATCTCCACCCCCGCGTCATGGGGCCGCGCCGTGCGTTTCGGCGGCGTGCAGTACGGCACCAACTTCAGCACGCAGCCGACGCTGGTTCGCACGCCGTTGCTGGCGGCGCAGGGCGAGGCCGTCGTGCCCTCGACCGTCGATGTCTTCGTCAACGGGCAGCAGATCGCGAGCGAATCCGTGCCGCCGGGGCCCGTTCTCGATCGATCACCTGCCGGTGCTCACAGGCGCCGGCCAGTTGCAGGTCGTGGTGACCGATGCGCTAGGTCGCGAGCAGGTCATGGTGCAACCGTACTACTCGGGCACCGCACTGCTACGCCAGGGGCTCGACGAGTTTTCGTTCGAGCTTGGCAGCGCGCGGCAGGATTACGGCTCGAGCAGTTTCGCCTATGGCGATGTGCTCGGCGCAGCCACGTTCCGTCGCGGGTTGAGCGACAGCCTGACTGGCGGTGTCCATGCCGAAGCGCAGATGGGAGGCAGTTACGCGGTTGGCGCCGATGCGGCGTGGCAGGCGGGCACCTTGGGCATCGTCTCGACGCAGCTCGCCGTGCGGCGGCGACGAGAGCAACAGCGGCTGGCTCGCGGGCGTCGGCCTCGAACATAACGGCCCACGGGTGGCCGCTTACCTTGCGACTCAATTCAGCAGCCGTGATTTTTCACAGCTCGGAGCAAGCCTGTTCGAGTCGAGTCCAAAGCAGCGGACGTTCGGCGGCATGGGTTTCGACTTCGATGCGTACGGCACGCTGCAACTGGCTTACGGCATGCAGAGTTTCCACGATGCCGCCAGCGTCGCGACCTTCGGGCTCAGTTATTCACTGGCGCTGCAACGGCTTCGGCTATCTCGGCCTGTTTGCCACGCACACGGATTCCGGCGCGACGGACTCCAGCATCCTGCTGACCTGGACCATGCCGCTCGGCGAGCGCCGCTCGGCCAGTTCGGCCGTACAGTACTCGCCGGACCCGGTCGGCAGTGATGGCGGACTGCAGGCCATGGCGACGGTGCAGCAGAACCTGCCGACGGGCAGCGGCTGGGGCTACAACGTCTCACTGTCGACTCGCGACGAGGCCAATCTCGGTGTCGCGTACCAGGGACACGCCGGACTTGCAACGCTGGATTATTCCCGGCGCGGCGATTCGAGCGGTGTTCGAGCAGGTGCGACGGGTGGTGTGGCCATCACGGGCGCGGGCGTCATGCCAGCCCGGCGACTCGAACAGAGTTTTGCCGTCGTGCAGGTGGCCGACTACGCGGACCTTACGGTATTCCTCGATAACCAGCCGATTGGCAGCACCGACGCCAAAGGCCGGGTGCTGGTCGATGCGTTGCGGCCCTACCAGCGCAACGAGATCAGTCTCGATCCCACCCAGGTGCCGATGGATGGCGCCATCGACCAGTCGGCGATCGGCGTCACGCCTGCCTACCGCAGCGGCGCGCTGGTTCGCTTTCCGGTCACGCGCGCGATGGCTGCCACCGCGCGCCTCGTGCAGCGCGACGGCACGCCGGTGCCGGCCGGCGCCACGGCAACATTCACCGGCGCCGGCACGAGCTTCCCGATCGCGCTGGACGGCTTGCTGTACGTCGAGGGCCTGCGCGCCTCGACCCAGACGCGCGTCACCTGGCGCGAAGGCGAGTGCCGAGTGACATTGCGCCGCCCGGCGGGCAATGACCCCGTGCCCGACCTCGGTACGCTGCAATGCGAGTGACGCGATCGCCGGTGGCGTGCTCGCGTTTTGCCTGCTGGCAACGACAACCGCGGCCCAGGCCGGGGCCGACTGTTCCGTCGATGCCACCGGCGTGAATTTCGGCGTCTACGATGGGTTCCTGGCAACACCGGATGATTCGGCGGGCACGATCACGGTGACCTGCGTCTACGTGCCGCCCGGCACGACCAACGTCAGCTATTCGGTCGTGCTGTCGCCGGGCATCAACGCGACGAGCGCGACCTCGCGGCAAATGGCCTCGGGTACCTCGCGGTTGAACTACAACGTGTTCCAGGACGCGGCGCGTTCGGCCGTCTGGGGCAATGGTTTCAGTGGCACGGTGCTTGCGTCAGGATCGATGACGGTCGGGCCCGGTGTCGGCAACGGCACCCGTACCGCGACCCACACGGTGTATGGGCGCATCCCGGGCCTGCAGGACGCCCTGCCGGGGAACTATCTCGACACGCTGGTGCTGTCGCTCAGTTATTGAACCGGCGCTGCGCCCGCACGCGCGGCCCGCTTCAGATCGCGATCGCCGCAACGTGCAGCGGCAGCGGGTATTCGCCGGGTGCCGCGAGCGGCTGCAACCAGAGCCTGAAGCGCAACTGCAGATCCTCGTTGCCCGGACGCACGCACGTCGACGTTCGTGTCGGTGATTGCCAGCGAGGAGGGCAAGCCGGTGATTTCAATCGAGCGGGTAAGGCCGACGCGTGGACTCAACTGCAGCAACAGGCCGCGCGGAGAGTTGCTGCGCAACCGGTAGCGGCGATCGACATCGACGTAGCCACGGGCGAGATCCGACGCTGTAACCGTCACCGGAGCGGATCCCTCCAGCGCGACGACGCTGGCGTGCGCCACCACGGTCGCCGACACGCGCATCGAGCTGCGAACGTCGCCAGCCCAGCCGCACTGGAGGTGCAGGACGGTAGCGAACAGCAGCAGTGTCGGCCCGTGTCGCATCGGCTGATGGCCCGGCGCCTGCACGAGACGGAGCGGACCTTTCCTCGACTTGTTTTGAGCCCCGTGACGGCCACGGGACACTTTGTTCTAACGACTCGACGATGTGATCCAGGTCACACATTGGAAACTAGTCGCCTCGACCCGGCGGCGCAACGGCTTGTTGACTTAATCGGTTACGCTAGCGGCCGTAATGCCGCATCATTCCGGGTTGCACCCCTGCCGAAACTCGCTAAAGTCGCGATCCGCCCCTGGAGACTGAGAAATCCCGTGACCGTCCCACCGACCGACACGTCGAACCCGGACTATTTCCATCGGGTCGTTGATTGCCAATGGGCCTGTCCGGCCCACACCGACGTTCCCGAATACATCCGCCTGATCGCGCTCGGCGAGTTCTCCGATGCGTACATGGTCAACCGCGAGTCGAACGTGTTTCCGGGCATCCTCGGTCGCGTCTGTGACCGCCCCTGCGAACCGGCCTGCCGGCGCGGGCGCGTCGAAGACAAACCCGTGGCCATCTGCCGCCTGAAGCGCGTCGCAGCAGACCACAAGGACGACATCACCGGCCGCCTGCCGTTGATCCCGGCCGTGAAGAACGGCAAGCGCGTCGCGTGCATCGGCGCGGGCCCCGCTTCGCTGACCGTGGCGAACGACCTGCTGCCGCTCGGCTACGAAGTCGTGATCTTCGAGCAATGGAACATGCCCGGCGGCCTGATGCGGACGAACATCCCCGCCTTCCGGCTGCCCGAGACGGTGCTCGCCGAGGAGATCGGCTATATCGAGCAGATGGGCGCGCAGATCCGCTACAACTCGCGCATCGACAGCATGCGCAAGCTGCTCGAGACAGGCGGCTTCGACGCGGTATTCGTCGGCAGCGGCGCGCCGAAGGGCAAGGAACTGAACCTGCCGGGTCGCGCCGAGGGCGGTGCCAACATCCACATCGGCATCAACTGGCTCGAGTCGGTGGCGTTCAAGCACGTCGACAAGATCGGCGAACGCGTGCTGATCATCGGTGTCGGCAACACCGCGATGGATTGCTGCCGCTCTTCGCTGCGCCTCGGCGCCATGAACGTCAAGGTCATGGCCCGCAAGCCGCGGCAGTTTTTCAAGGCGTCCGACTGGGAACTCGAGGATGCCGAGTCGGAGGATGTCGAGATCGTCGTGAACCACGCGCCGAAGGCGTTCGTGGTCGAGAATGGCAAGCTCGTCGGCATGCTGTTCGAGACGATGGAATATGACTTCGACGCGAACGGCCGCATCACGGGCGAGCGTGTCACGGGCGAGCAGTTCCTGCCCGCGGACGACGTGATCCTCGCGATCGGCCAGGAAAATGCCTTTCCGTGGATCGAGAGCGACGTCGGCATCCAGTTCGACAAGTGGCACGTGCCGGTCGTCGACCAGGGCACTTTCCAGTCGACGCGCCCCGACGTATTTTTTGGTGGCGACGCCGCGTTCGGACCGAAGAACATCATCTGGGCCGTCGAGCACGGCCACCAGGCCGGCATTTCGATCCACAACTTCTGCATGGACCAGCCCGTCACGAAGCGCCTGCCGCCCACGCTGAACCTGTCCTCGCGCAAGATGGGCCTGCACGAGTGGTCGTACAAGAACGACTACAACCCCGTCGAGCGCCGCCTCGTGCCGCACGTGAGCCTCAAGGAACGTTTCAAGCAGATCAGCATCGAAGTGGAACTCGGGTTCGACGCCGAGCAGGCCGCCGAGGAAGTGCAGCGGTGCCTCAATTGCGACGTGCAGACGGTCTTCGAGGCAAAACTCTGCATCGAATGTGACGCCTGCATCGACATCTGCCCGACCGACTGCCTGACCATTACGCAGTAACGGCGAGGAAACGGAGCTTTCGACTCGGCTCAAGGCGCCGCGGAAGCATCCGGACCAGCCGCTTTACGTCTCCGCGCCGCTGAAGCACACCGCGCGCGTGATGGTGAAGGACGAGGACCTCTGCGTTCACTGCGGTCTCTGCGCCGAGCGCTGCCCGACGGCGGCCTGGGACATGCAGAAATCCACGATCAACCTGCCACACGCAAACGACCACCAATGGCCCAGACCGCAACGACTCAAGACCGCGTAAACGACTTCGTCATCAAGCTCGCCAACGTGAACGGCACGGGCTCGGCCAGTGCCAACACGATGCTGATGAAGTCCATCTTCCGGATGGGCGTCCCGGTCATGGGGAAAAACTATTTCCCCTCGAACATCCAGGGCCTGCCCACCTGGTACGAGATCCGCGTGACCAGGGAAGGCTACGTCGCGCGCTCCGGCCGCGTCGACCTCATGGTCGCGATGAATGCCGAGACTTACGCGAAGGACGTGCGCGAAGTGAGTCCGGGCGGCTTCCTGATCTACGACTCGACGTGGCCCCGCTCGGCGCTGCTCACGCGCGAGGACATCACGATCCTCGGCGCGCCGCTGGCCAGGATCTGCAATGAGAATTTCGTCGGCGTGCGCAACCGCATCCTGATGAAGAACGTCATGTACCTGGGCCTGCTTGCCGCGCTGCTGGAAATCGATGTGGAGGTCATTCGCGAATTGCTCACCGAGAGCTTCGGCAAAAAGGCCGCGATCGTCGACGCGAACATGAAGGCCGTGCAGCTCGGCTACGACTATGCGAAGCAGCACTTGCCGTGCCCATTGCCGCTGCGGATAGAGCGCATGGAGAAGACCAAGGGCTTCGTCATGATAGACGGCAATACCGCCGCTGGCCTCGGCGCGGTTTACGCCGGCGCCACCGTCGGACCGTGGTACCCGATCACGCCGTCGACGTCATTGATGGACGCATTCAAGAGCTTCTGCGCAAAGTTGCGGGTCGATCCGGAGACCGGCAAGAACAACTATGCGGTGATCCAGGCCGAGGACGAGCTCGCTGCGATCGGCATGGTGCTCGGCGCAAGCTGGAACGGCGCGCGCGCGTTCACGGCCACGAGTGGTCCCGGCATCTCGCTGATGTGCGAATTCATCGGCCTCGCCTATTACGCCGAGATCCCCGCAGTGATCTTCGACGTGCAGCGCGTCGGCCCGTCGACAGGCATGCCGACTCGAACCCAGCAGTGCGACCTCCTGATGTGCGCCTATGCGTCGCACGGCGATACGAAGCACGTGCTGTTGTTCCCGTCGAACCCGGAAGAGTGCTTCTACATGTCGGTGCAGGCGTTCGATCTCGCCGAACGGCTGCAGACTCCGGTGTTCGTCATGTCCGACCTCGACATCGGCATGAACGACTGGATGTGCCCCGAACTCAAGTGGGACGACAGTTACCGGCCGGACCGCGGCAAGGTGTTGTCGAAGGAAGAGATCGAGGCGCTGCCGAAATTCCATCGCTACCTGGACAGGGACGACGATGGCATCCCGTATCGCACGCTGCCCGGCGTCTCGCCGAAGGGCGCCTATTTCACCCGCGGCTCGGGCCACAACCAGTACGGCGGCTATACCGAGGATTCCGCCGAGTACCAGGTCGTGCTCGACCGCCTGCTGCGCAAATTCAAGCAGGCCAGGACGCTGGTGCCGCCACCGGTCATCGAAGCGACGGGCACGAGCGACATCGCGCTCGTTGCCGTCGGCAGCTGCCGCGGCGCCGTCAACGAGGCGCGCGACATCCTGGCCAAGCGCGGCATTCCGGTCGATTACATGCGCATCAAGGCGTTTCCGTTCACGAAGGAAGTCGAAGCATTCATGGCGTCCCACGGCACGATCTTCGTCGTGGAGCAGAACCGCGACGCGCAGCTGCGCTCGCTGCTGACGCTCGAAACGGACGTGCCGAAGTCGAAGCTCCGTTCGATCCTGCACTACAGCGGCTTGCCGATGACGTCGAAGGAGATCGTCGAAGCCGTGGTCGCCGAGATTGGCGATACCCGCCAGCAAGCGAAGCTCGCCCAGGTCTGAGGTTCAAGCAAAATGTCGTTCATCAACAAACCCAAAGTCCGCCACCCGGACCTGCCGAAGAACGAGCTCGGCCTCACGCGCCGTGACTACGAAGGCGCGATGTCGACGCTCTGCGCGGGCTGCGGGCACGATTCGATCACGGCCTCGATCACCCAGGCGATCTGGGAGCTCGGCATTCGACCCGAGCGGCTCGCCAAGCTGTCCGGTATTGGCTGCTCGTCGAAGACGACCGCCTACTTCGCCAGTGGCGCGCACGGCTTCAATGGCGTGCATGGCCGCATGCCGTCGATCGCGGCCGGCGCCAATGCCGCGAATCGCGACCTGCATTACATCGGCGTCTCGGGCGACGGCGATTCGCTGTCGATCGGCTTCGGCCAGTTTGCGCACGCGATCCGCCGCAACGTGAACATGCTGTACATGTGCGAGAACAACGGCGTCTACGGACTGACGAAAGGCCAGTTCTCGGCATCCGCGGACATCGGCACGAAATCCAAGAAAGGCGAAGAGAACCAGCAGGCGCCGGTCGACCCGTGCCTCGCGGCCCTCTCGCTCGGCGGCACGTTCATCGCGCGCAGCTTCTCCGGCGACCGCGAGCAGCTCGTACCGCTGATCAAGGCCGGACTGATGCACAAGGGCTTCGCGATGATCGACATCATCTCGCCGTGTGTCACGTTCAACGACCACGTCGGCTCGACGAAGAGTTACGAGTTCACGCGCGAGCACTACCACGAAGCCGTGCATGCGGATTACATCCCGATGCGCCAGGAGATCCAGGCCTCTTACGCCGAAGGCGAGGTTTTGCCCGTGCAGATGCACGACGGCAGCCGGATCAGGTTGCGCAAGCTCGACAAGGACTACGACCCGACCCATCGCGGCAAGGCCTTCGAGTTCCTGCGCACGAAGCTGCGCGACGGCGAGCACGTCACGGGGCTGATCTTCGTCGCGCAGGGCACGCACGACATGCATGACATGAGCGGCACGACGGACGTGCCACTCAACCAGCTGCCCTACGAGAAGATGCACCCCGGCGCGAAAGGCCTCGCGAGCATCCTGAAGCGCTACGGCTGAGCGATCAGGGCACCAGGACTCGCAGCGCCTTCGGCAGCACGCTGAAGGTTGCCGGGGTGGCGCCGACGAGCTGGCCATCGGCTTCGACCCGGGCCGATGGCACCGAACCTATGTGCACGATCGAGCCTCGCTCATGCCGCACGACCGGATCGCCCGCCAGGGTGCCGCGATAAAGCTTCGGCAGCTTCAGTAACGCCTCAGCGAGGCTCACTTCGGCAATCGCCACGACTTCAAAAATGCCGTCGTCGGGGAGAGCCGTCGGCGCGATGTCCATGCGGTGGCCGCAATAGCGGCCGTTGGCGACAAACACCAGCAGGTGGCGGCCCTGCACACGTGTGCTCGCATGATGCCCAGCATCTTGCATGGTCGTCTCGATCTCGAAGTGCGGCGCGCGATAGTCGAGCAGCGCTCCTAGCGCGCCCATGATGTAGGTGAGCCGCGACGGGAGCCGTGCCGGCAACCGCGCGATGACATGGGCGTCGAAACCTGCTCCAGCCACGTTGATGAACCAGCAGTGCGTGGACGAAAAGTCGATGCGGCCCACGTCATGCGTCATGAGCCGGTTGCGGCGCACTACGGCGGCAATCTCGTCCGGCGCCCGTGGCATGCCCAACGAGCGGGCCCAGTCGTTGCCTGTGCCGAGCGGAATCGCCCCGAGCGTCACCGGCGCCGTGAGGGCGCCCGCTTCCGTCGCGGCAAAAATGCCATTGATCACGTCGTGGACCGAGCCGTCTCCGCCGGCCACAAGAAGTCGACGCCGACCTTCGCGCACGGCGGTGGCGGCAATTGCCTGCCCTGATCGCGGAGATCGTGTGGAGACCGTATCGAAACGCACGCCCGCAGTACGCAAAGCCTGCTCGATGAGCGGCCAGGACCTATGGCTACGTGCGTTCCCTGCCGCGGGATTGAGAATGGCGAGCCAGGGCTGTTCGTCCGCAGCCGCCTCGGTAACGGCCGACGCGCCAGGTCCAGGCCCGTCGGCCATTGCGCCGCAACCTTTCAGCGCACCGGGGCCACGCAATGAGCCTCGATAAACTCCTGCTGGACCTTGAGTTGCTCGCGCTGGGGTCGCTGTCCCGGCTCGAGCATGGCGGCAAGCTGGTTGCGCGCGTCGAGGCACACCGAGCCATTCGCGACCCGGAGTTTGGCGGCCTTCGCTTCCTGCTCGGTGCGGCGTTGCGCTTGATCGCTGCAGTTGAGCGCGACGGTCTGTTGCACGCGTTTGAGCTCGGCCGGGGTGGATTTCGTTGCGCCGCTGGTCATGCGGTCGAGAGATTCGATTGCGTAGACGCACTCGCGCTCGCGCAGGTTGGCGAGGACCGCCTCGCGCTGCGCTGTCTGCGGGGTCGTCAGCTGTACTGCCACGCCCGCCGAGCGGGGGTTGTTCGCGGCTGCAGTGCGTCGGGCCGACGATCCCGTACTGCCCAGGTCGATACGCTCGGCCTTGATGCTGCCCGGCGGCCGCGCGCTCGAAATATGGGTGACGCCGTCCGCGTCCACCCAGCGGTACACGCTATCGGCAGCCGTCGGGGCGCACCACGAAAATCCCGTAACGGCGACAAGGAACGCCCGGAAAATGACCGTACTGCCGGCGGTGCGGCCCCCCGGCCGAGCAGAAAAAAATGCAAGCGCTCCCATTTGGCGCGGATCATAGCCGTTCGCGGCCCAACAGACTGCGGGGTGCGTCCCGAACCCCGGCTCCTGCAATCCGCGCAGTCAGCGGTTCAGCCGGGTATGCAGCGGCGTGGCGCGAGTGCGGCAGGGTGCCGGTCAGGGTCCGGGCCGACCCGAATCCGCATTGATCGTCGCGCCCTGGGCGACCGGCAGCAAGTTGGTAGCACCGCGTACCATTTGCTGTCGCGCGAACCCGCCTGGATCGTCGTAGACCACGAGCCAGTCGAGGCGGTGACCTGGCGCGAGCGCGCCGACCTTGAGTGCGAATTCGCCTTCGAGCCGGCGCGACTCCCCGGCCTTCAGGTCTATCTCTTCCTGTACGGCGCCCGTGAGACGGCCCTGGGTCTGGTCCGCGAGACGCAACGTGAGGCCCGCGACCGGGTGTGCGGACAGGTTCGTCACCTGCACCACGATTCGGCCATTGGCCATCTCGGCGCCTGCGAAGGCCGGCAGCAGGCTGTACCTGACCTCCCAATCGCGAGCGTTGGCGAGCGCAAAAGAGGCGACAACTCCCAGGGCGAGTGCCAACAGCAGTGGCCACCCAATCGGTTTGCTGACCAATCCAGCCTCCGTGCGTCAAGTGCCCGTCCTGCCGCGTTCGACCGCGCGATTATCCGTGGGTTCACTGCCTCGATCTGTCCCGTCTGTCAGACACCCGGACCGCCTGCGGCCGCTGGAGCGCCCCACCGCGCAGGCACGAGGAGTAATGTGCGCAAATGCCGTCCAGCGGACTGGTCACCCACCAAGGACACTGTCATTGCGGCGCGGTGGCGTTCGCGGTGGACGCACCTGCCGCGCTGGTAGTCCAGGAATGTAACTGCTCGATCTGTTCGATGAGCGGGTATTGGCATCTGATCGTGCCGGCCGGCCGCTTCCGTCTGCTGCGCGGTCAGCAGGACTTAGTCGAGTACATCTTCAATACCGGTGTCGCCCGCCATTTGTTCTGCCGCACCTGCGGAATAAAATCGTTTTACGTGCCGAGATCCAACCCGGACGGCTTCAGCGTCAACGCACGCTGCATCGATCGCACGACCGTGACGACCCTTACGATCGAGCCTTTCGACGGACGTGACTGGGAGCAGTCGGCGGGACGTCTGCGCAACCTGTCCGTGGAGTGAGACTGCCACGGTCCGAGCCAGCCGCGCGGGCGCTCATGCAGGACGCTTATTCGGACTCCCGGCGCGGCGTTCCCTGGGAGCCGGGCCGCAACGGCTGGATCGTTTGCGACGCCGTGACGCCTTTGACGTTGTTCGACACCTCGGGCACGCGCGGCTTCCGCTGCGCCGCCCGGGTCCGCTCCTGTGCGAGCGCGGCTTCGCGTGCAGCGCGGCGACGCGCATTGGTGGCCAGCAGTACGCCTGCGAGCGTGACGAAGAGCAATAGCAGCAAAATGGTCACGGCGTTCCCTTGCCTGGGGACCTGCACGGGTCGTTGGGTCGGCCGGAGCGGGCCGGGCACCCATCATGCGCAATGAACGCGTCGCAACACAGCCCGACTTTCGTGCGCTTAGCGTCAGATTATCCTTACGCCACGAACTACCAGTGGATGCCGCGCATCAACGAAGCGAACAGCATCGCTTCGCGGGTCGGTGGTCGCTGGCCTTCGCCTTCGCGCTTGCCCTGGGCCGCCGCAGAGTCGGGGAACATGCGGTACGCCGAGTTCATTACGACCTCGGACAGTTTCGGCATCATCAGGTGCATGATCTGCGCCATCACGCCGAGCTGCGTCGCGATGCGCTGCGGCTTGCGGATGATCGCATCGGCGATCATGTCGGCCGCCTCGTCCGCATCGATGATCGTCGGCATCTCGTCGTAGAGCTTGGTCGGCGCGATCATCGGCGTGCGCACGAGCGGCATGTTGATGATCGTGAAATGCACGTTCTCGTCGTGGAACTCGGCCGCCGCGCAGCGCGCGAAGGACTCGAGCGCCGCCTTCGACGAGACGTACGCCGCGAAGCGCGGCGCATTCGTCAGCACGCCGATCGACGAGACGTTGATGACGTGGCCATCCTTGCGCGCGGTCATCGAGGGCAGCAGGTTCATCGTCAAGCGCACGCACGCAAAATAATTGAGCTGCATCGTGCGCTCGAAGTCGCGGAACCGGTCGTAGGTCAGCGAGAGCGAACGGCGGATCGAGCGACCGGCGTTGTTGACCAGCACGTCGACGTGACCGAATTCCTTGAGGATGGCCTTGGCGAGCGCGTCGTTGGCGTCGTAGTTGGTGATGTCGGCTGAGTACGTCTTCACGAAACCGCCGCGCGCGATGATCTTGTCGCGCACTTCCGCGAGCTTGTCCTTGTCGCGCGCGACGATCACGACCTTGCCGCCGGCTTCGGCCACGCGGATCGCCGCCGCTTCGCCGATGCCGGACGAGCCGCCCGTGATCACGACGACCTTGCCCTTCACCGCGCCACGCAGGCTGTGGTCGATCGAAAGATCCGGATCGAGGTAGCGTTCCCAGTAATCCCAGAGTCGCCACGCATAGTCCTCGAGCGACGGCACGCGGATCTTTGGCTTGTCGAGCAGTTTCTGCGTGGCGGTGCAGTCGAAGCGCGTCGGATAATTCATGAACTGCAGCACGGACCGGGGAATCTGCAGGTCGCGCAGGATCTGGTTGAAGACGTTCTGGATCGGCTTGCTGCGCTCGATCGATTGCACGACCGGTTCCGGTGCCATCGCCAGGATCTTCGGATCGAGCCGGAACGCCATCTCGGGCGCGTGCGCGGCACGCGCGAAGACATTCAACACTTCGCCGACGCGTCGCACCTTGGGGTCGGTCAGGTGGAAACACTCGCCGTCCTGCTCTGGGCAGGTGCGACAGGTACACCATCGCATTGACCACGAAATCGACGGGCACGAGGTTGATGTAGCCGCCCTCGACGCCGAACAGCGGTACCCAGCGCGGCCACGATTCGCGCAACTTCTGCAGGGCCTTGAAGAAATAGTACGGCCCATCGATCTTGTCGATAAATCCGGTCTGGGAATGGCCGAGCACCATGCCCGGACGGTAAATGCGAAACGGCAGCTTGCCGTTCGCTCGCACCATCGCCTCGGAATCGTGCTTGGTGCGATGGTAGGGATGATCGAGTTCTTCCGCTTCCTCGAACATGTCCTCCGTGAAGGTGCCGCGATAAAGCCCGGCCGCCGCAATCGAGCTCACCAGATGGAAGCAGCCTGCGTTGATCGCCGCTGCGAAATCGAGCGCGCCCTGGGTGCCCGTGATGTTCGCCTTTTCCATGAGCTCGGCGCTGGCATCGATATCGTAGACCGCGCCCAGGTGATAGAAGTGCTTGATCTTGCCCTTGAGCTTCGTGGTGTCGGCCTTGCCAACGCCCAGTCTCGGTTGCGCAAGGTCGCCCTTGATGGCCACGACTCGGCGTACGCTGTCCTTGCCCCAGAACTCGCGCAGCTCGTCGAGCTTGCCCATGGATTTCGGCCGCACCAGCACGTAGACCGTGCCTTTACTGCGTTGCAGTAACGCCTGCACGAGAAACCGGCCGATAAATCCCGTCGCACCCGTCACGAAGTAGGTCATGGACGTCCCCGGTTCTTGTGCGGACTACCTTAGGCATCGGGACCACGAAGGTCAACGTGGCCGAGCCGGCACTTTCGCTAATATGCGCGGGCGAGCGGCTCGCGGCGGGAAGTGCGATGGCGGAAAAGCAGGAACGGCCACAGATGCTTCGGCACGAGCGCATGTCGCCGGTCGACACGGCCTGGGGACGGATACACGGTCACTCCGGGCTCGAACCCGGCATGACGGACCCACGGGCGTGACGCGTTGAAACTGCTCGGTGTCGAATTCGGCTCAGCGGTGGGGGCGGAGCGCGGCGAACTCGGCAAACTCCTGGTGCACAACGCCGATTTGCGCAATGTGTTCGCGGGTCAGCCCGGTTTGATGCGACGCCTGGTGCGTGTGCAGAAATGGCAGGCGAAGCGCTTGCTGCGCTCATATGCCGACCTGCACGCCAACCCGCGCTATCGCCTGGCCGTCGAGTTTTTTGTCCACGAACTGTATGGCGGCGATGTGCGCCGTCGCGACGCCGACCTGATCAAGGTGCAGGGCGCCATGGCGCGCCTGCTACCCCGGGAGGCCTTGCATGCCCTCTGCCTGGCCGTGCAACTCGAAATCGTTTCGCAGGAACTCGACGCCGCTGTCGCACGCGAGTTGCCCGCCGAGGCGATCACCGTTGAACGCTATGCCGCGGCCTACCGGGCCGCCGGCCGGCGCCCCGACCGTGAAAGACAACTCGAGCTGACGGCCGAGATAGGACAGTATCTCGACAAGGTGGTGCGCAGGCCCATGGTGCGCACGCTCGTCAGGCTGGCGCGCGGACCCGCTCATGCGGCGGGCTTCGGCTTGCTGCAGGCATTCCTCGAGCGCGGACTCGACGCGTTCGAAGCAATGCACGGTGCTTCGGAGTTCCTGCACACGGTGCGGCTGCGAGAGAGCCGGGCTATGAACAAGATGTTCAGCGGTGCCAGGGATCCCTTTGACTTCTTGCCGCACGGCAAGCAGACGCAGGCAGTGCGCGAATGAGCCGTAGCGACACGAAGTCGAAACGAGGCAAGGCCGCGAAAAAAGCTGCCAGGAAGCCGCCACCACGCTGGCGCCGTTACCTGGTACAGGCCGAGCTGGAGTTACCGCCGCCGTCGTCCGCCGCGGGCACGGCGACTCGGTCGGGGAGCGGCGACGATGACGACGAGCACGCAGTCGTCACGCTGCGCTGGTGGCAGACGCGCCTCGCGTGTGCCGGGTTCGCCGCGGTCTGTGCCTTGCTGCTCGTCACCACGGCGTGGTCGCTATATCGCTCCGGCACGGATCGGGAATATGCGCGGGTCGCCCGGGCGAGCGTACAAAAACTGACGCTACGGGCTTCGAGCAACGAGCGCGACCTGCGCATCGCACCGAATCCGCGCAGCTGGTCGGCCGCGCCGGACGCCTCGTTGCACGCGCCTGAGCCGCCGGAGATGCTGAATCTTTTTTTCCCGGTCGGATATACGAATTACCCGAGCTTCGCCGTGATCATCGACAAGGTCGACCATGGCCGCGTACTGACGGTCCAACGTGTGTCGCCGGATTCGAACCGGGACCTGCGACTGTCGCTGAACAGCTCGGCGCTCGGGCCGGGCGAATACCGCATCCGCCTGCAGGGCTACTCGTGGCAGGGTAAGCGCGTCGACGTCGGCTGGGTGCGGTTGCTGATCCGGTAGTCGCAGCGCACGCGCAACGGCGTGCGTAGCGCGTCCGCTCCTGCATCCGATGGGTTGGGAGACCGTCACGCGCCATGGACGGCGCGTGCGAGCCTCCAGGGACGGATTCACGGCGTGTCTCCCATGCCCATTCGGATGCAGGAGTGGCCGTGCGCAGCACCGTGGAGGCGCTGCACTACCGCGACAATGCTTTGAGCGGCGGCTGCGTGACGACGCTGCGCGCCGCGAGGAGGCCCGCGGTGCCGACCATCAACGCGCCGCCGAGGACGCCGATCACCCAGACCCACGGATCGGGCGTGTATTTCAGGTCGAAGACGCGCGTCGCCAGCATGTAACCCACGCCGGTGGCGCCTGCTGCCGCCAGCAAACCGGACAGTCCGCCGAGAACCAGGAATTCCGAGGCCACGCCCTGGAATACGACGCCGCGGCTGGCGCCTAGCGTGCGCAACATCGCGCTCTCGTAACGCCGTTCGTCGCGCGTGGACTGCACGGCGGCAAGCAGCACCATCAGGCCCGCGGCAAGCGTGAAGAGGAATACGTACTGCACTGCGAGCGAAGCCTTGTCCATGACGTCGCGGACCTGTGACAGCAGCGCATCGAGGTCGATGATCGTTATTTCGGGGAACTGGCGCACGAGGTCCACGAGTGCGCGCCGTTGTGAAGGCTCGACGTGCACGCTCGTGATCAGCGTACCGGTCACGTTCTCGAGCACTCCCGGCGAAAACACCATGAAGAAATTGGGCTTGAAGGTATCCCAGCGTACTTCGCGCAGGCTCGTCACGCGCGCCGTCACCGGCTCACCAGCCACGTCGTAGGTCACCTCGTCGCCTAGCTTGAGACCCAGCGTCTCGGCATAGTCCTTTTCGACCGAGACGCGGGGTGCACTGTCCCGCGCCGACTCGTTCCACCACTTGCCGGCGATGATCCTGTTGCCCTCTGTCAGTTTTCGCGACCACGTCAGGTTGGCTTCGCGCTCTGCGAAACCATTGGCGCGATCGGAAGTGAACGTAATCTGGTCGAGCGGCTTGCCGTTGATGCTGGTCAGGCGGGCACGCACGAGCGGTACCAACTCCGTTGCGGGCAAGCCGGACCTGGCAAAAAATTCCTGCACCGCCTCGCCCTCGTCCGGGCGGATGTTGATCATGAAGTAATTCGGCGCGTTGGTTGGAAGACTCGCCTGCCAGTCCTTGAGCAGGTCGTTGCGGACCAGTGCAAGCAGTAACAGCACCATGAAACCCAGGCCGAACGCCACGATCTGCACCACGCTGTCCCGGCCACGCCGCGCGATATTGGCCAGTCCGTACCGCCAGGCGATGCCGACGCCGCGCCGCAGCGGCGTCAGTGCACGGACCAGCAACCATCCGGCTATGGCCAGTACGAGGAACGTCGCGCCGAGGCCGCCTGCGACATACCCGACGAGGCGCACGTCGCGGATGATCCAAAGCAGCAGGGTCACGACCGCGCCGATCGCAAGGCCATAGACGACCGAGTAGCGCAGCGGGGGCGGCTCGAGGTCGCGACGCAACACGCGGATCGGCGGCACCGTGCGCAGCTGCAGGAGCGGCGGCAATGCGAAGCCCACGAGGATCACGACCGCGGTGATCAAGCCGAGCCACAACGAATCCGGCGCCGGCGCCGGCAGTTCACCGCGGACGAGGTCGCGCAGCAGCCACGCAATGCCGGATTGCGCGACATAGCCGAGAACCGTCCCCACGACCGCGACGACCGCGGCGATGACGACGAGTTGCGTGACGGTCTGCAACAGCACGAAGCGTTGCGACGCACCCATGCATTTCATCAAGGCGACGTTGTCCAGGTGACGTCGCGCATAGCGTCGCGCCGACATCGCCACCGCAATCGATGCCAGCAGCACGCTGACGAGGCTTGCCAGTGACAGGAAGCGCCCGGCACGATCGGCAGAAGATCTGATCTGCGGACTCGCATCTGCAATGGCCTGCAGACGCTCGCCGGGCTGCTTGTGAGCCTGCAGCCAGTCGCGAAATTCCTGGACGTCTGCCGGCTCGCCGGCGAAGAGCACGGCACGGCTCACGCGACTGCCCGGCTGGATCAATCGCGTCGCAGCCACGTCCTCGATGTTGATCAACAAGGTTGCCGACAGGTCGGCGAACCCGCTGCCCTGGTCGGGCCGGTAGTCGAGCACGCGAGTCACGACGACTGTGTGCGCGCCGACCGCCAGCCTCGCCCCGACGTTCGCACCGAGCTTCGCCAGCAACCGGGAATCGGCCCAGGCTGTGCCGGGTCGGGGGATATCGTTGGTCGGACGCGCTGGCCCGAACGGCTCATCCGCGATTTTCAGCTTGCCACGCAGCGGGTAGCCGCTGGCGACGGCGCGCAGGGCAACCAGCGACGATTCGTCGCCGAAAAACACCACGCTCGGCATCGACAGGATGCGCGCCGTGCTCAAGCCGTTGCGCGCCGCGACCGCGTCATACGCATGGGCGATGATGCGCGGGGATTCCAGCCGCAGGTCGGCGGCGAGCACTTCGCCGGCCTGCATCTCGACGGCGCGACCGACGCGACTCGTGAAGAACCCAACGGCCGTCAATGACCCGACCGCGACCAGCAACGCCAGCATCAGGATTCCGAGTTCGCCCGAGTTGAAGTCGCGCAGCAGGTTGCGCAACGCGAACCGCAGTGTACCGAGCACGTGCGTTCAGCCGGCCGCTACGGTACGGCCCGCTTCGAGCCTGATTTCGCGGTCGCAACGCTCGGCGAGCGTGCGATCGTGCGTGACCAGGACGAGCGTCGTACGCGAGGCGGCATTCAAGCCGAAGAGCAGGTCCATGATGCGGGCGCCAGTCGCCGCATCGAGATTTCCGGTCGGCTCGTCCGCAAACAGGACGTCTGGCTGCGTGACGAATGCACGGGCGATTGCAACGCGCTGCTGCTCTCCCCCCGACAATTGGCGCGGATAGTGCCCGGTGCGCGCCCCGAGTCCGACGCGCCCGAGAACTTCCCGGGCCGTTGCCCTTGCGTCCGCGCGCCGCGCCAGTTCGAGCGGCAGCATTACGTTTTCGAGCGCCGTCAGCGATGGCACCAGGTGGAACGACTGGAAAACGAAGCCAACGTGACGGGCGCGCAACGCTGCGCGGCCATCTTCATCGAACTGCGTCAAGTCGTTACCCGCGAGCCACGTGCGGCCGGACGTCGGTTCGTCGAGCCCGGCAAGCAGCGCCAGCAAAGTGGACTTGCCGGCACCCGACGCGCCGACGACGGCAACCGATTCACCGCGTGCGATGGCAAGCGTCACGTCGCTGAGAATGGCAAGCGTTCCTTCCGGGCTGTTAACCTGCTTTCCAATGTTCTCTGCGGCCAGCACCACCGTGTCGTCGATCCGCACTCGTTCTTTCACTACGTTTGTCTTCCTTTTACTCGCCGCGCTGCCGTTCGGCGCCGGCAGGGCTGACGTCGCATCCGCCGGCCCCGTGATCCTGGTATTGGGCGACAGCCTCAGCGCGGGTTACGGCATCAGTGTCGGGCAGGGCTGGGTCGCGTTACTGCAAGCCCGGTTGCGTTCCAAAGGGTACGGACACCGCGTGGTCAACGCCAGTTCGAGTGGCGAGACGACTGGTGGCGGCCTCGCGCGCCTGCAACGAGCGCTCGCGACACACCAGCCGCAGATCGTCATCGTCGAGTTGGGCGCCAACGACGGCCTGCGCGGTCTGCCGGTTCGCGACATCCGGGCCAATCTCGATGCCATCGTCGGCGGTTCGCAGCGGGCAGGCGCCAGGGTCCTGCTGGTGGGCATGCGTATTCCGCCGAACTACGGTCCCGTCTACACCAAGTCGTTCCACGCGCTTTATGGCGACACTGCGGCCCGGCACAAGGTGCCGCTGGTGCCGTTCTTTCTCGAGAACGTTGCCCTGGACGATGCGTTGATGCAGGCGGACGGGCTACATCCAAATGCCGCGGCACAGCCGAAACTGCTGGAGACGTTGTGGCCGCGTCTCGAACCCCTGTTGCGGGCCACACGAACGGCGCAACTGCCGGCTCACTTGCGGCGTTTGGCACCCTTGAGTGCGCCGCTCGCCACGAAATGCGCAGCCACGTCATCCCCGTCGCTGGCCGCACGATTGATGCCGTCGACGATCATCCGCTCGGCCCGCTCGGTGCCGACCCAGTTCACGATCGTGACCCACTTGCCCTTTTCCAGATCCTTGTAGTGCTGGAAAAAGTGCGCGATCTGGTCGATCAGCGTAACGGGCAGGTCTTTGTACGAGCGCACCCCCTCGTAAAACGGATGCAGCTTGTCGACCGGCACGGCGATCACCTTCTCATCGTCACCCGCCTCGTCCTTCATCATCAGGGCACCGACCGGGCGCACGCGCACGATAGCGCCGGCGACGACCGGGCTCGGCACGACGACGATCACGTCCACGGGGTCGCCGTCCCCTGACAGCGTGTGCGGGATGAAGCCATAGTTGCCGGGGTAGAACATCGCCGTATTCAGGAAGCGATCGACGCGCAGCGCGCCGGAAGCCTTGTCGAGCTCGTACTTGACCGGCACGCCGCCTTGCGGGATTTCGATCAGTACATTGACGTCGCGCGGCGGATCTTCGCCGATGCCGATCTTGCTGATGTCCATGGTGGCTCCGGAGTAAACGTTGGCAGGATTACCGGTGATATTGCGGCGACAATTCGTGCACGGCCTCGACCATCGCCAGGGCGTGCTCGGGCTTGACGTCAGGATGTATGCCGTGGCCGAGGTTGAAGACGTGCCCGTGGCCATGCCCGAAGCTTGCCAGCACGCGTCCGACTTGTTCCCGGATCTCGCGCGGCGGGGCGTACAGCACGCTGGGATCCAGGTTGCCTTGCAGCGCCACGCGGCCTTGCACGGCACTGCGCGCGACGGAAAGATCGGTCGTCCAGTCGACGCCCAGCGCGTCGCCCCCCGTGGCAGCCATCTCGGCCAGCCACTGACCGCCGCCCTTCGTGAAGAGAATCGAGGGAACGCGGCGCCCCTCACGTTCCCGCGTCAGCCCGTCGACGATCCGCTGCATATAGCGCAACGAAAATTCCCGGTAATCGGCGGGCGTCAGCGCGCCGCCCCAGGTGTCGAAGAGCATGACGGCCTGTGCGCCTGCCGCGACCTGCGCGTTGAGGTAGGCAACGGTTGAGCGTGTGATGATCTCGAGCAAGCGGTGCAGCTCGCGCGGCGCACCGTACAACATGCCCTTGATATGCTCGAACACGCGGCTGCTCCCGCCTTCGACCATGTACGTCGCGACGGTCCAGGGGCTGCCGGCGAAACCGATCAAGGGTACCCGCCCGTGCAATTCGCGCCTGATGGTGCGCACGGCATCCATGACGTAACGCAGTTCGACCTCCGGGTCTGGCAGCGGCAGCCTGTCGATGTCGGCCGGAGAGCGTATGGGCCTGGCAATCTTCGGACCTTCGCCCGCTTCGAACTCGAGACCCACGTTCATCGCGTGCGGCACGGTCAGGATGTCCGAAAACAGGATCGCCGCATCGAGCCGGTAACGCTCGAGCGGTTGCAGGGTCACCTCGCAGGCGAGCTCCGGATTCATGCAGAGCTGCAGGAAGCTGCCGGCCCTCGCGCGCGTGGCCCTGTACTCGGGCAGGTAGCGCCCCGCCTGGCGCATCATCCAGACGGGCGTACGTGGCGTCGGCTCGCGCAGCAGCGCACGCAGAAACAGGTCGTTCTGCAGCACCTCGCTCAAACGCGATTTCCCGCGAAGACCTGGGCGATGGTCTGCTGGACGGCTTCGGCGGCGGCGCGCGGGTCGGCAGCATCACGAATCGGCCTGCCGACGACGATGTAATCGGCGCCGTTGTTGAAAGCCTGGGCGACGTCCACGGTGCGCTTCTGGTCGTCCACGGGCTTGTTTTCTACCGGACGGATGCCGGGCGTCACGACCAGCAGGCGTTGATCGATGAACTGGCGCAGCATCGGTGCCTCCAGCCCGGACGAGACGACGCCGTCGCATCCCGCTTCGAGCGCGCGACGCGCCCGCGAGACGACGAGTTTCTCGACGTCACAGGTGAACCCGAGGTCGTCGAGGTCGCCGCGATCGAGGCTCGTAAGCACCGTCACGGCCAGGATCCTGACGTCGCCTTTCGCCGCGGCTGCGGCTTCCATGATCGACTGGTTGCCGTGGACGGTCGCGAACGTGACGCCCCGGTTCCGCAACTGCTTCACGGCCGCCGCGACAGTCGCGGGCACGTCGAAAAACTTCAGGTCCACGAAGACTTTCTTGCCGCGACCCACCATCCAGTCGAGCAGCTCGAAGTATCCGCCCGACATGAGCAATTCCAGTCCAAGCTTGTAGAACTGCACCGCCTCCCCGAGCTGGTCCGTAAGCCGGCGGGCGACGTCGGGGCTCGCGACATCGAGTGCAAAGATCAGGCGGTCGCGATCGGGAATCGGTTTCGGAACGAGTGGCATGCGAGGGCTCGCGGCGGGTGGATACTGGGAATCAGGTGCGCTCCGACGGATCGTACAACCGGCGGTGCTCGAGGATCGCAAACCGGTCGGTCATGCCGGCGATATAGTCGGCGACGGCACGGGCGCGGCCCTTGCTGCCGTCGGTGGCCTCGAGCCGATGCGCACCTTCGGGTGCTCGGTCGGCATCAGTTCGATGTCTTCGAACAGCGCGGAAAACAGCTCGCGGACGACGCGCCTCGCCTTGGTGGTCATGCGCAGCACGCGGTAGTGTCGATAAAGGTGCTGCCGCAGGTATTGCTTGAGTTCGAGGTGCTCGGCGTAGCACCTGCTCGCTGAACGTGAGCAGCGGCCCCGACAAGGCCCGCACGGCCGCGACGTCGCTGGGGCTGCGCGGCGTCGAGCGCGGTGCGCGAGGCGTCGATCAGGTCGTTGACCGCGTAATCGATCATGCGACGCACGACTTCGTGGACCAGGCGTCGCTCCTGCAGCTCCGGGTATTGCTCGCGCACCGCGCTCGTACTGGCGGCCGACCATTTTCAGCTCACGCAGATCGTCGATTGTGATCAAGCCGGCGCGGATGCCGTCGTCGACGTCGTGATTGTTGTAGGCGATGGCATCGGCGAGGTTCGCGAGCTGCGCCTCGAGAGCTCGGCTGGCGTCGCTGCAGGAATCGCTCGCCGATGTCGCCCAGCTGGCGCGCATTGGCCGCCGAGCAGTGCTTGAGGATGCCTTCGCGAACTTCGAAGGTCAGGTTCAGCCCGGGAAACTCTGCATAGCGCTCTTCCAGTTCGTCGACCACGCGCAACGACTGCAGGTTGTGCTCGAAGCCACCGAATTCGCGCATGCATTCGTTCAGCGCGTCCTGGCCCGCATGTCCGAAGGGGGTGTGGCCCAGGTCGTGGGCCAGGCAGATCGCTTCGACGAGCGGCTCGTTCAGGCGCAAGGCCTGCGCGACGCTGCGCGCGATCTGCGCCACTTCGAGCGAATGCGTGAGGCGCGTGCGGTACAGGTCACCTTCGTGGTTGACGAAAACCTGGGTCTTGTAGACGAGCCGACGAAAGGCCGTCGAATGCACGATGCGGTCGCGGTCACGCTGGAATTCGGTGCGGTGCCGCGGTGGCGGTTCGGGCACACGCCTGCCTCGCGTCGCCGAGTCGCGCTGAGCGTAACGGCGCGAGCCGGGCTTCGTCTGTCCACGCTATCGTTCATGCCGCGACCTCGAAATGCGCACGCAAGGTTTCGTGCAGCGCCTCTGGCGGATAATCGCCGCTGACGACTGCCTGGCCGAGGCCGCGCAGCAGGACCAGGCGGATGCGACCCTCGAGCACTTTCTTGTCCATGCCCATGAGCTCGAGCGCCCGTTGCGCCCCGATCCGAGGCGCCGCCGTGGGCAGTCCGGTTCGCCGCAGCAATTCCAGGACGCGGTCGACAGTCGGCCGCATCAATCCAGCCGAGCCTCGCCGACATCCTCGCGGCCATCAGCATGCCTACGGCCACGCCTTCGCCGTGCAGCCACGCGCCGTAACCGGCGGCCGTCTCGATCGCGTGACCGAACGTATGGCCGAGGTTGAGCAGTGCGCGCTGGCCGTGTTCGCGCTCGTCGGCGGCGACGATGCGCGCCTTGATTTCACAGGACCGGCGTACGGCGTAGGCCAGCGCGGCCCGGTCGAGCCGTAGCAAGTCGGTCATGTGCTGCTCGAACCAGTCAAGAAATCCGCCGTCGTCGATGAGCCCGTACTTGATCACCTCGGCCAGGCCCGCGCGCAGTTCGCGCGGCGGGAGGGTTGTCAGCGTACCGAGGTCCGAAATCACGGCACGGGGTTGATGAAACGCCCCGATCAGGTTCTTGCCGCCCGGGTGATTCACGCCGGTCTTGCCGCCGACGGAGGAATCGACCTGCGCCAGCAGCGTCGTCGGCACCTGCACGAAATCGACGCCGCGTTGATAACAGGCCGCCGCAAATCCGGCGATGTCGCCGACCACGCCGCCGCCGAGTGCGACGACGCAGGCGTCGCGATTCAGCCGGGCGCTCACGAGCGCGTCGAAGACCTGGCCTAGCACCTCGAGTGTCTTGTGCTGCTCGCCGTCGGGCAGCGTCGACGGATCGCACGCGCTTGCCCGCAAGCCCGCGGCCAAGGCGCTCCAGGTACAGCGGGCCCGACGGTGGTGTTGGTCACGACCAGCACGTCGCGCGCGGCGAGGTGTTGCGCCATCAGCGTCGCGTCCTCGAGCAGATTGCCGCCGATCAGGATGGGGTAACTGCGCTCCCCGAGGTCGATGCGCAGCACGTCTGGCGGGGTTGCGGGGCTCACGCTGCCAACCCGACGTTCATCCGCAGTGCCCAGTGCCGTCATCGAGTCCGGCGACCGCTTCGGGCAAACCAAGGTGACGCAGATTTCCTGCACCACGGTCCTGACCTTGCGACCGTCCGTGTCTACGACGAACTCGGCGACCTCCGGTACAGCGGCGCGCGCATCTCGAACAGCCGCGCGAGCGTCCCGCGTGGATCGGGATTGTTCAGCAGCGGCCGGTCCGTGCTGCGGCGTGTGCGGGCGAGTTGTTGTTCCACCGAGGTCCGAAGATACACGACGCGTCCGCGAGTGCGCAGGCGCTCGCGGCTGCGCGCGTCGAGAACCGCGCCACCGCCGGTCGCGACGACCACCCCGTCGGCCAGCGTCAGCTGGTCGATGACTTCCGCCTCGCGCTGCCGGAACCCCGCTTCGCCCTCGCGTTCGAAGATGTAGGGGATGTCGACGCCGGTGCGGGCCTCGATCTCGTCGTCGCTGTCGACGAACTCCAGGCCGAGCCGACGCGCGAGTTGCCGCGCCGACGGCGCTCTTGCCGGACCCCATCGGGCCCACGAGGAAGACGTTCATCGCGATTCAGCCGTTCTGCGCCTGGAAAGAAAAGCGGCCGCAGGTTCGCTGCGGCCGCTCATTCTCGCATCGGAGCGGGCGTGCGTCAGTAGACGTCGGCGCCCTCGCGCAGGATCTTCGGCGTGACGAAGATCAGCAGCTCGTCCTTGTTGTCGGTGCGCGCCTTGCTGCGGAACAGCACGCCGAGGCCCGGGACGTCGCCCAGGAACGGCACCTTGTTGACGGTGTCGCGCCGCTCGGTCTCGAGGATGCCGCCGAGCACGACGGTCTGGCCGTCGTTGACCAGCACCTGGGTCGTGATCTCGCGCGTGTCGATGCTCGGCACGAAGCCGCCCGTGGCGCTCGGCAACGACCTGCGCCGACGCTGTCCTTCGACACCGTGAGGTCGAGGATGACGCGGTCGTCCGGAGTGATCTGCGGCGTGACCTTGAGCGACAGCACGGCTTTCTTGAACTGCGTGGTGGTCGCGCCGCTCGAGGACGATTCCTGGTACGGGATCTCGGTGCCCTGCTCGATGACCGCTTCCTTGCCGTTGGCGGTGATCACGCGCGGCGCCGAGACCACCTCGCCACGGCCTTCGCGCTGCGCGGCCGTGATCTCGAGGTCGACCATGTAATCCGAATCGAGCAGCGTCATCGCGATCTTGCCGGCCGGGTTTGCGATCGGCAGGTTGACCATGTAACGGTCGTTGACCGTCGGCGTCTGCATGACGTGCGCTGTTCCCGAGGCCGCCGGGGTTCTGATTGGTCGATGATGGGCGGGCCCGACTCGACCGGGCACCGCGTCGAGGCCGCCGGCGCCGATATACGCCAGGCCGTCGTCCGCCGTAATCGCCGACGAACGCACCGCCGAAACGCACGCCGAGTTCGCGGCTGAAGTCGTCGTTGACGATGACGATGCGCGCCTCGATCAGCACCTGGCGCACCGGGATGTCGAGCGTCTGCACGAGGCGGCGGATGTCGGCCAGGCGATCCGACGTGTCCTGCAACAGCAGCGTGTTGGTGCGCTCGTCGATCGCGACGCTGCCGCGGTCGGAGAGCAGCGAGCTCTTGCCCTGCTTGATCAGGCCGGCAAGGTCCGACGCCTTCGCGTAGTTGACCTGCAGGTATTCCGTGCGCACCGGAGCCAGCTCGGTGAGCGCCTTCTGCGATTCGAGCTGCTGCTTCTCGCGTGCCGCCAGTTCCTCGGCGGGCGCGACGTAGATCACGTTGCCTTCCTGCCGCTTGTCGAGGCCCTTGGTGCGCAGGACGATGTCGAGCGCCTGGTCCCAGGGCACGTTCTGCAGGCGCAGCGTGACGTTGCCCGGCACCGAGTCGCTGACCACGATGTTCTGGCCGCTGGTCTCGGCGAGCAGCTGCAGCACGGCGCGCGTTTCGATGTCCTGGAAATTGAGCGTCAGGCGCTCGCCCTTGTATTCGCTTCTTGGTCGGGTCGACGACCGCCTGCTTCGGCTTCGGCCGCACCTCGAGCACGTAATCGCGGTCGCTCTGGTAGGCGAGCTGGTCAAAGTCCCCCGCGGCGCCGCGACGACGATGCGCGCGCCCCGACGCCGTGCGCGACACGTCGAACGAGCTGACCGGCGTGGCGAAATCGACCACGTCGTAACGCGTGCCACGTCGGTCGGCACGGTCGTGCGCGGGAAGTCGACGACCAGGCGGCCGCCTTCCTGCTTCAGGCTCGCCTGCACGCGCGGGTCGCTCGTGCGCACCATGATGCGGCCGGCACCGTCCGCGCCGCGGCGGAAATCGACTTTCTCGATGGTCCAGTCGCCCGCCGCGGCCGCACGTCGCGGTGGCGTCGAGCGCCGGCCGACGCGGCGCCGCGCCGGCCGCTCGCCGAGCGTCACGTAGACGTTGTTGCCCTCGGTACGCGTCGAATACGGCTGCAGCTGGTCGAGGTTGAACACGACCCGCGTGCGCCCGGAGGCTTCGGCCGCGACGATCGTGTCGACACCGCCCGCCTTGACGTCGATGCGCCGCGATTCGAGGCCGACCGCCGTGTTCCCGGCAGGTCGACCGACAAGCGCGCGGGGTTGTCGATCGTGAACGCGACTGGCTTCGGGGCCGGCCCGTCGAGCACGAGCCGTACCTCGAGTTGTTCGCCGGCCTGCGGCTGCAGTTCGATCTTGGTGAGCCGTGGGTGGTCGCCTGCGCGAAGCGCGACCTGCGCGACGAACGCGAGTGTCCCGGCCAGCGCGACGAGCGCCGCGGGCCGGACGCAGTCGATTGCGTCCGTTGCCTCCTTGCGGCGATAGTTCACGTGCGACGATGCAGCGGTCATTCTCGGATCTCCCTTGCAGATCATTCGCTCAGCGCCAGGGCGGCGGGGCGCTCGATGAAGCCGCCCATGCCGTCCGGAACGATCTCGATGAGCGAGATCCTGGCTTCCTCGATGGACGTGATTCGTCCATCGCTCTGTCCTAAATGGTTGCCGGGCAGCGACGCGGTGCACGAGCCCATCGCGCGTCTGCACCAGGCCGTAAAGTCGGCCCTTCAGCCTGACGGTGCCGACCATGCGCAGCGTGTCGAGCGAAAACTGCTCGAGGAATTCGCGCGGCCGGTTCGGCGTCCGGACGCACGGCGTTTGGACTGTTGGCCGACTCGGGCATGCCCGGCTCGAACGGCGCCCGCTGGTTCGACGCCGCGTAATTGAACGTCTCGTACGGCTTCACCTCCGGCAGCGGCTCGATGCCCTTGCCGGGCGCCGACTTGATCTCGGCGACCTTGGCCTGCAGCTCGCTCATGTCGTCCGAGCAGCCAGCGAGCAGCGCCAGCACGGACGCTGCGACAGCGATGCGCTTCATGTGGATCATTGGAAATTGAGCTCCGCCATGTTCGTGCCTCAGCCTCCCGCGGCCTTTTTCTTCGACTTCTTCTTGGACTTGCCGGCCGCAGGCTTGTCGGCCGGCGCCTGCTCGTCCTCGTCGAGGTAGCGGTAGGTCTTGGCAGTCACGTTGAACGTCAGGTCGCTCACGTCGCCGACGACGCGGTCGCGGCCGCCCGGCGGCACGATCTCGATGTCATGCAGCGTCACGATGCGCGGTAACGCGGCGATGCCGCTCGCGAACCGGCCCATCTCGTGGTAGCCGCCGGTCAGCCGGATGCTGATCGGCAGCTCGGCATAGAAGTCCTTCTTGTTCTCGCCCTGGGGCTGGAACAGTTTTTCCTCGAGACCGGCGGCGAGGCCCGTCTGCGAGATGTCGACCAGCAGGTTCGGCACCTCGGTCTTGTTCGGCAGCTGCCGCAGCATCGCGCCGAACGACTTTTCCATCTCGGCGAGTTGCGCGCGGTAAGCCTCGAGGTTCGCCGCGCGCCTGGCCTTGGTCTCGAGGGTCTGCATCAGCTCGCCTTCCTTGGCGCGCGCTTCGAGCAGCAGCGGACGCTGCTGCTTCCAGACGAACCAGTAGTAGCCGCCGAGCGCAAACGACGAGAAACACGAGCGCGACCGTGCCGATGCGCACGCTGAGCGGCCAGCGACCCGGATCATTCGGGTCGAGCCCGCGCAGCTGGTCGAGGAATGCCTTGCACGTTGTTCATTTCGCGGCCACCCTGTCAGCAGCCCCTGCCCCGTCTTCGGGCGCCACCTGGCTGCGCTGGTTTGCAAACAGCGTGAACTCGGCGCCACCGTCGGTAGCGTCCTTGCCACGCGTCTGCACGATCTGCAGGGCCGGGTCGGCCAGCCACTCCGAAGCATCGATGTTGCGCATGAAGGTCGACACGCGCGTGCTCGACTGGGCGACGCCGCGCAGTTCGAACCGCGCGCCGGTCTGCTTCAGGTAGGTGAGGTAGACACCCTCCGGCATGATGCGCACGATCTCGTCGAACACGTGCACGATTTCCGGACGGCTGCGCTGCAGCGTCTCGATGATGTCCATGCGCGCGAGCAGGCGCCGCTTCTGCGCGTCGAGGCCGTTGATTTCCTCGATCTGCTTGTCGAGCTGCGGCGATTTCGCGGTCAGCAGTGCGTTGCGGTCTTCCTGGTGCTTGATCGACGCGCTCATCTGCCACTGGCCGAGCAGCGCCACGAGCGCCGCCGTGGCCACGCCGGCGCCGAGCGAGAGGAAGAACTCCTGGCGCTTGCGCTTGCGCTCCGACTCGCGCCAGGGCAGTAGGTTAATACTTGGCATGTCAGTCGAAGCTCCTCAGCGCCAGACCGCACGCAGTGAGCAGCGCGGTCGCGTCCTTCTTCACGCCCTGCGCCAGCGCGCGGGTCGAAATCTTCATCTGGCCCGAGCGGATCGCCGCGCTCGGCGGGAATGCCCGACCCGGCTCGCGATCACGTCGGCGACGCCGGGGATGTTCGCGCAGCCGCCACAGATCAGGATCTGCTCGGGCTGCTCGCGCCCCGCGCCTGCCGCGAGGTAGAACTGCAGCGAGCGGCTCACCTGCTGGCACATGTCGTCGATGAACGGGTCGAGCACTTCCGACTGGTAGTTGGCCGGGCAAGCCGCCTTCTTTCTTCGCGCGACCGGCTTCTTCCATGCTGAGGCCGTAGGTGCGCATGATCTCCTCGGTCAGCTGCTGGCCGCCGAAGGAGAAATCGCGCGTATATGAGACCTTCAGGTCACGCAGCACGGAGAACGTGGTGCTGCTCGCGCCGAAGTCGACGACTGCGATGTTGCGCTCCATGCCGCCGTCCGGCATCTGGTGCGTCAGCAACCGGCAGGCGTTTTCGAGCGCGAAGGCCTCGACGTCGACCATGCGCGCCGTCAGCCCGGCTGCCTGCACGGCCGCCTGGCGCTGCTCGACGTTCTCTGAGCGTGTCGCGACGAGCAGCACGTCGAGCATTTCCGGATCTTTCTCGGAAGGACCGACCACTTCGAAATCGAAGCTGACCTCTTCCATCGGGAACGGAATGTACTGGTCGGCCTGCATCTCGACCTGCGATTCGAGTTCGCTTTCGCGCAGGTTTCGCGGCATCTGGATGATCTTGGTGATCGCCGCGTCGCCGCTCACGGCAACCGCGCATTCCTTGCTGCGCGCGCCTGCACGTTTCGTGGCGCGGCGCACGGCATCGCCAACGGCCTGTGCATCGACGATGGCTTTTTCGTTGATCGCGTTGGCCGGTGACGGCTCGGCCGCGTACGACTCGACGCGATACGTGTCGCCGGATCGCGTCAGCTCGATCAATTTGATCGAGGACGTCGTGATGTCGAGTCCTATTAGCGGTCGATACCTGCGCTGAAACAGCACGATTGAGTCCTTCTAGTTCAAGAGGTTGCGCAGCGATCGTGTGGCAGTTTCAAAGTCCCCGGGCCACTATATATCAGGGTTTGCATGAATAGAATTGTGAGAGTGGTAGCAAAACGGATCATCTGCGAGGCTCGCCTCCAGGCGACGCGACATGAATCATTAAAATCCAACGCAGGATTCGCGTGCTGGTTGCAGGTCGTCATGACGGTATTCCCCCCGTCGAGTGACGACCCTGGATGAACGGGCGCGCTCTGTATTCGAGTGCTCGCCGTGCTGCATCCGGACCGGCAGCCCCGCTGTCGTGGGATTCGTTGGAACCCTTTAGACCGGTGGCTTTGCGTGCCCACCTTTCGGTGAGTTTGCCCTTTCGTCGGCGGCTACTATGCACAGCGAGATCGGGCGCAGCAAGGAACAGGTCGCAGATTTGGCAATGGGTCGGAACTTCATGAAGAGATTCCTCGCTGCACTGCTCGGCACGCTCTTTGCGATGCCGGTGCTCGTGCTGCTCGGCTTCGCGGGCGCGTATCAGTTCCTCGAGCCGGACATTCCAGAGGCCGCAGCGCTACGGGAAGTCGAAGTCGCAGTTGCCGCTGCGAGGTATTGTCGCGGGACGGCAAGCTGATTGCGCAGATCGGCGAGCAACGCCGTATCCCGCTCGCCTGGACGGAGATTCCTCCCGTGCTGGTCGATGCATTCCTCGCCGCCGAGGACGATCGCTTCTACGAGCATCCGGGCGTCGACTGGCAGGGACTGACGCGCGCGGTGATCACCAACGTGACGACCGGCGGCATGCGCGAAGGCGGCGGCACGATCACGATGCAGCTCGCACGCAATACGGTGCTGACCTCCGAGCGCTCGCTGCGTCGAAAGCTGAAGGAAGTATTCCTCGCGCTGCGGCTGGAGCGGGAATTCACCAAGCAGGAAATCCTGACGCTCTATCTGAATCGAATCTTCCTCGGGCAGCGCGCGTACGGCGTCGGCGCTGCGGCGGAGGTTTATTTCGACAAGAGCGTACGCGACCTGACGCTCGCGGACGCTGCGCTGATCGCCGGGCTGCCTCGGTCGCCCTCGCTCGACAACCCCGTTGCGAGCACCGTGCGGGCACGACAGCGACGGGCCTATGTGCTGCGTCGCATGCTCGAACTCGGCAAGATCGACCAGGCGAGCCACGACGCAGCACTCGACGCGCCGCTTTCCGCGCGCCGGCACGGGCCGATCATTGCAGTCAACGCGCCGTACGTCGCGGAGATGGTGCGCGCTGAAATGATGCGGCGCTTTGGCCCGGCAGCCTTGACGGACGGCTACGTCGTGACGACGACGATCGACAGCCGCCTGCAGCAGGCCGCCAATGCCGCGACATGGCGCGCCATCCTCGAATACGACCGGCGCCACGGTTATCGCGGCCCCGCTGAAAAGACTAGATGGCGCGGCAGTCACGGACGTCACGGCAACGGCGGCGGCGTTCGCACGTCACCCTGCACGTGGCAATCTGTTGCCCGCGATCGTGACCGCGGTGGCGGAGCGCGACGCCACGGCGCTCCTGCGCAACGCCATGCAGGTAAGACTGGAATGGGACGGCATGGCCTGGGCCAGGCCCGCTCTGGCGAAACCCGATGCGCTGGGCCCGTCGCCCAAGTCAGCCAGTGATGTCCTCGCGCCAGGCGACGTGATCTATGTCGAGCTGCTGCCGGAAGGACGTGCGCGTCTTGCGCAGGTGCCCATGGTCTCGGGTGCATTGGTCGCGCTCGAGCCGCGCGATGGCGCAATGCTCTCGCTCGTCGGCGGTTTCGATTTCAACGAGAGCAAGTACAACCGCGTCACGCAGGCGCAACGGCAACCCGGTTCGGCGTTCAAGCCCTTCCTGTATTCGGCGGCGCTCGAGCGCGGTTTCACACCCGCGACGCTCGTGAACGACGCGCCGATCGTCATGCCCGGTGGCGGCGGGGCAGACGGCGGCGAGGAATGGCGACCGCAGAACATCACGCGCAAGTTCTACGGCCCGACTCCGATGCGCGAGGGCCTCGTGCGCTCGCGCAACCTCGTTTCGATTCGACTGTTGCGCGGAACGGGCGTCGGTCCTGCGACGCGGCACATCCAGGCCTTCGGCTTCCGACCGGCCGCGTTGCCGCCGAACCTGACGCTGGCACTCGGCACTGGCCAGACGACCCTGGTCGACATGGCGCGCGGTTTTGCCGTGTTTGCCAATGGCGGGTTCCGCGTGACGCCGTATTTCATGGCTTCGATCAACGATGCGAGTGGTGCCGAAGTCTTCAAGGCGAGTCCGCCGCTCGCTTGCCCGGAGTGCGCGCTGCCCGATGGCGTGGCGACTTCGGCGGCGGTCGACGCTATTTATTCCGGTAACGCCGCGCCAGCGTCCACGCCGGCCGCGCAACCGGGTGCCCATGACGATGCGACGCGAACATCCGACGCTGCGGCCGCGCCCCTCGCGTCAGCCGACCAAGGTGAGCCAGCTTCGGGGTTCCCGGCGGCGCAACGCGCGCCGCAGGCAATCAGCCCAGCCAACGCGTACGTGATGACGGAGATGATGGGCGACGTGATCCAGCGCGGCACGGCCCAGCGAGCCTTGGCGCTCGGGCGCAAGGACATCGCCGGCAAGACGGGCACGACCAGTGACCGGCGCGACACCTGGTTCGTTGGCTTCAACGCCGATATCGCCGCCGCCGTCTGGATGGGTTTTGACCAGGAGCGCTCGCTCGGCGAAAACGAGGAAGGCGGCAGGACGGCACTGCCGATGTGGATCTATTTCATGGAGGAGGCGTTGCGTGGCCGGCCCGAGCATCGGCTGCCCGAGCCGCCCGGCGTTGTCCGCATGTGGGTATCGCGTACATCAGGTGCGCCGACACGAGCCGGTGCGCCGGGCGCATTGTTCGAGACGTTTCTCGAGCAATATGCTCCACAACCGGGGTCGATCGACTACAGTGACGAGGTCGGCGCGGAAACTGTCGAGCCGGCTACGGGTGACGACTCATTGTTTTAATGAGGAAACTACCGCATGGGCATGAGCCGCCAGAGACCGAACCCACGCGCGGAGATGCTGCGCCTGGCCGTCGCTGAAGAAGCCGCCCGGATCATGGGCGAACAGGGCATCGATGATTTCCTGTTCGCCAAGCGCAAGGCGGCCGAACGCCTCGGCGTCACGGACGCCTCGATCCTGCCGCGCAACACCGAAATCGAAGCTGCGCTCTTTGCACGGCGAAGACTCTTCGCGGGAGGGCGGCACGATGCCGACATCGCGGAGCTGCGCCGCTCGGCATTGCAGGCGATGCGCCTCATGGCGGATTTTGAACCGCGGCTGGTCGGTCCTGTGCTCTCGGGCACTGCTTCGGCACATTCCGACATCAACCTGCACTTGTTCACGGAATCGCCCGAGGCGGTGTCGATCCGGCTCGAGGATCACGGCATCCCGCACGAGGTGCTCGAGCGGCGCATCAAGTTCGAGCGCGAGCGTAGCGTCGGCTATCCCGGCATTCCGGTTCGTCGCCGGGCAGCCAGACGGTCGACGCGGTAGTGTTTCCGCTTGACGGCATTCGGCAGGCGCCGAGCAGTCCGGTAGACGGGAAGCCGATGCGACGCGCCACGACTGCCGAGGTGGCGGCCCTGCTCTAGGGATCGGGGACCGACTGGCGGGCCGGCGGCCCGTCTACGCCGCGCTTGTCGACGTCCACGTACTCGCGCTGCGTCGGGCCCGTGTAGAACTGGCGCGGACGGCCGATCTTCATGGCCGGATCGGCGATCATTTCCTGCCAGTGCGCGACCCAGCCGGCCGTGCGGGCAATCGCGAACATGACGGTGAACATCGAGCGCGGGATCCCGAGTGCGCTGTAGATGACGCCGGAATAGAAGTCGACGTTCGGGTAGAGCTTGCGGGCGATGAAGTATTCGTCCTTGAGCGCGATCTCCTCGAGGCGCAACGCCAGCTCGAACAGCGGGTTGTCGGTCTGGCCCAGCCGCGCCAGCACCTTGTGGCACATCTCGCGGATGATCTTCGCGCGCGGATCGAAATTCTTGTACACGCGGTGGCCGAAGCCCATCAGGCGCGTACGTTGTCGTCCTTGTCCTTCACGCGGGCGAGGAACTTCTGGATGTTGTCGACGGTGCCGATGTCCTCGAGCATCTCGAGGACGGCTTCGTTCGCACCGCCATGCGCCGGGCCCCAGAGCGCGGAGACACCGGCCGAGATCGCCGCGTACGGGTTGGCGCCCGTGCTGCCGGCGAGGCGCACGGTCGAGGTGCTCGCGTTCTGCTCGTGGTCGGCATGCAGTATCAGCAGCAGGTCCAGCGCCTGCGCCGCCATCGGGTCGACGACGTATTCTTCGGCGGGCACCGCGAAGAACATGTGCAGCATGTTCGCGCAGTAATCGAGATCGTTGCGCGGATAAACGAACGGCTGGCCGAGCATGTGCTTGTACGCGGCCGCAGAAATCGTCGGGATCTTGGCGAGGATGCGGTGCGCGAAAATCTCGCGATGGCGCGGGTTATGGTTGTCCATGGAGTCGTGATAGAACGCCGCCATCGACGAGACGACCGCCGACACCATCGCCATGGGGTGCGCGTCGTAGTGGAAGCCGTTGAAGAAACGCAGCAGCGTTTCGTTGATCATCGTGTGGTAGCGGATCGACTGGTCGAACTGCTCGAGCTGGCCGCTCGTCGGCAGGTCGCCGTTGATCAGCAGGTACGCGGTCTCCAGGAAGTTCGACTTGGTCGCGATCTGCTCGATCGGGTAGCCCCGGTACAGCAGCACGCCGTTGTCGCCGTCGATGTAGGTGATCTTGCTCTCGCACGCCGCCGTGGCCATGAAGCCCGGGGTCGAACGTGAAGACGCCGTGATCCTTGTTCAGGCTGGCGATATTGACGCAATCCGGACCGAGGGTGCCGCTGCGCGCGTCGAGCACCGACTTCTTGCCGGTTTCCGATGTTGACCAGTTCGTACTTCTTGCGCTGCTGCTCATCGTCCTGCAATCCCCATGACGACCGTCGCTCCCCCGGCCCTCCGAGGTTGGCCAGTCAGGGTTGCATGGCAGCGCGGTTTGATCAAGACCGGACCTACTCCACGATCTTGAGCTTCTCGCCCGGCACGGGCTGCTTGTCCGGGTACAGGTCGTTCAACAGCCGCAGCCGTTCGACCGGGTATTTCGGGATCGGCGAATTCTTCGCCAGCGCTCGACTGGTCATGCCGGGCGTCGCCTGGACGACGTCGGATCTTGTTCGGCTCCGCCTGTGGGAACTCGTTGTCGCGCAGGCGGCGGAATGTTTTCACGCGTCGACAGGAAGACCGGGTCGAAGCTCGCAGAGGCCCGCGGCCTGCCGCGGTCGCGCCCTTGAAGACGTAGGCGAGGTTGTTGAAATAGACGACCGCCACGCGCGCCGGCCCCTGGTTGCCCCAGGGCAGCCGGTGCTGCGGACGATGGCCGTGTAGCCCTGCAGGCCGTTGACCTCGAGCGGCGCGGCGGCGACCGTGGCCGACGCCCTTGAGCATCCGGCCGAGGAATTCCTTCGGCGCCATGCCCTGCGGAGGAGCCGCGGCCGACACTCCATCATGCCTGCTTGCCTTCTCGGGTATGCCAGCACGCGCGCCGGCTGGTTTTCGACCACCCAGCCGGTCGGGAACGCCATCGTTATGCCCAGGTCGCCGTGATAGAAACGCGAGCCGCGCACGATGCCCTGCGCGCGGCTGCTGCCCAGCGGCAGCCCGTTGATGTGGGCCAGGTACGCGTCGCGGTTGTCGGGACGGTCGTCGGTCGTTCGTGTACCTTCTTCGCCGCGCGGACGACTTCCTTCAGCCGCGTGTCGTTGTCAGGGTGCGACGAGAACACGCCGTGATAGACGCGGGGCTGGCGGTTCTCCTGTCGCGCCATCTGCACTTCGAGCATTTCCTGGTTCTTGAGCAGGCGCACGACGTCGATCATCGCCTCAGGTTCGTACCCGACCCGGTTGAGGTACTCCGCGCCGAGTTCGTCCGCTTCCAGCTCCATGTCGCGACCGTATCCGCTGATCGAGCGCCTGCCCGGCCATGTTGGCGACGTTGGCGAGGTCGCCGCTGCCGGTCAGGATGCCGACCAGCGTGGCACCGACCCCGGCCGCAGTGGCGCCGGTCTGCTGCCGGACGGCATGACGCGCCGTGACGTGGCCGACTTCGTGGCCGAGCACAGCGGCGAGCTCGGCCTCGGAATTGAGGTACGCCATGATGCCGCGCGTGATGTAGACGTAGCCGCCGGGCAGCGCGAACGCATTGACCTCGTCGCTGTCGAGCACGGTGAACGTGTACTGCAGTTTCGGCCGGTGACTCTTGACCGCGATGCGCTGGCCGATCGTGTTGACGTATTGCTGCAGCGCCTCGTCGTCGTAGCGGCCGTACTGCTGCAGGATCTGCGGATGGGCCTTGCGGCCGATCTCGATCTCCTGCGCCTCGCTGATCGTGACGACGTCCTTGCCGCCCGTGACCGGATTCGTGGCGCAACCACCGAGCGCCAGGACGACAGCCGATGACCACGGCGGTTATTTCGCAACGCAGCAGGCTCGGCATGGGTCGACTCCGGGACGCGAGGATCCTGAGTCTAGTAGTGCGGCGACTCCGGATAGAAAGTTCCGGACCTGTAAGCGGCGCCGTCGGCCAGTCGCGCGACACGCGTCGACGGGCCGTCAAGCGTTTCCTTGGTCCCAGAAAGCAAACGGGGCGCCCGAAGCGCCCCGCCGCAGACCATGCGAACGCAAGCTGTCAGGCCTTGGCGGCGTACTTCTTCCGGAAACGATCGACGCGACCGCCGGTGTCCACGATCTTCTGCTTGCCCGTGTAGAACGGGTGACAGCTCGAGCAGACTTCGATCTGCAGGTCCTGGCCCAGCGTGGAACGCGTCTCGAACACGTTGCCGCAGCTGCAGGTAACCTGGATCGCCTTGTAATTCGGGTGGATAGCGTCTTTCATGGCCGCGGCCTTCCGGCGATAGGTCCAAAGTGGGCCGCGGATTATAGGTTCGCCCGGCGCCGTGCACAAGCACGCGCTGGCTTCGCGCGACTTCGACCGGCCGAGCGGCTTCGCTTAAGGCCGCAGAGGACGTTTGGCACCCCGCCGGTTATCCACAAAAGCTGTGGATAACTTTGTGGATGAAGGGCCGGCACAGGGGTCCGCGTCCGCGCGTCATACGGCAATTCCTGCATTGGTCATTTTTTGACCAGTCATTTTTGCCGTGTTTAATCAATAGCTTACGACGGGCCGCTAATGTGACACTTGCGTTACGGCGTGTAACCGACAGAAATTCGGCCGGGCCGACCGGGCGTGTGCATAACTGCGGCGGCGCCTAGCCCATCCGAGTCACGGTGGCAAGCACAAATAGCGCCACGGCCAAGCGGGCCTGTAGGCGGAGCGGGCGGCTTGGAGCGTAAATGTCTGTCAGACCGGCAAAAATTGCGCTTGTAGTCGGTTCAGGAAGCGGCGGCCCAGTGGACTCGCGTACCAGCGGTCTCCTTCCGTTCTCGAGCAGTCCCCGCGCAAACGCCTCCTCCAGGGGGGGCTGCAGCGCCATGCGCGGCATGCCGGTGTGGCGCTCGAAGTGTTCGCCGGTGAATCCTTCGCAGCAAGCGCAGCGTGTTCAGGCAGTACTCGAAAGGAATGTCGGCCGGCGCCACGACCCGACGCTCGGTCACCCGTCCCGCGGCGACGCGTGCGGCGAGGTACTGGGCAGGATGGCGCGCACGAACCGTGCGGACTATTGCGGGCCGTCGGCTAGCGTCACTTTGCCGTGGGCGCCTGCGCCAATGCCGAGATAATCGCCGAACCGCCAGTAGACGAGGTTGTGCTCGCAACGTCGCCCATCCCGTGCATAGGCGGATACCTCGTACTGCGCGTAGCCGTGCTGGGCAAGGTATGCCTGGCAGGCCTCCTGCATTGCGAAGCTCACGTCGTCATCCGGCAAGTTCGCCGGTGGTCGCTTCGCAAACGGCGTGTCCGGCTCGAGCGTCAGCTGGTAGTGCGAAATATGGGCCGGGCTGCAGCGCCACCGCGCGAGCCAGGTCGTGCAGCGCTTCGTCGACCGATTGCTCCGGCAGCGCGTACATCAGGTCCAGGTTGAAATTCTCGAGGCCCGCTGCTGCGCAGCTCCGCGACGGCGCTTGTCGATCTCGTCGACCGAATGAATGCGGCCGAGCAAGGCGAGCTTGCGCGTCGAGAAGCTTTGCGCGCCGAGCGAGACGCGGTTGACGCCAGCGGCCGCGTAATCGGTGAAGCGGCCGCGCTCGATCGTTCCGGGATTCGCTTCCAGCGTAACCTCGAGGCTCGCCGCGACAGGCAACAGCTAGCGCGCCCGCGTCAGCACCTTGCCGATCGAGCTCGACGAAAACAGGCTCGGCGTGCCGCCGCCGAAGAACACCGACACCATCTCGCGCCGTCTGAGCTTCCTCGGCGGCGAACTCCAGGTCTTCCAGCAACGCGTGCAGGTAAGCCTGCTCCGGCAAACCCGAGGCAGGCACCGCATGCGAATTGAAATCGCAGTAGGGGCACTTGCGCACGCACCAGGGCAAGTGGACGTACAGCGCAAGCGGCACCTGGCGCGGATCGATCATCGCTGGCTGCGTCCACCAGCGCTGTCGACCAGGCCGCGCAGGGCCTGCCCGCGGTGACTCAGCTGGTTCTTCCGGGTCGCCGGAATCTCGGCGGCGGTCAGCGTACCGCCTTCGACGACGAAGAGCGGGTCGTAGCCGAAGCCTCCGCGCCCGCGCGGACGAGCGCGCGATCGAACCCTCCCAGTGCGCCTGCGACGATGATCGGCGCCGGGTCCTCGGCGGAGCGCAGGAACACCATGGCGCAGCGATAGCGGGCGGTGCGCTCGCGCTCCGGCACGGCCTGCAGCTCGCGCAGCAACTTTTCGTTGTTGGCGTCATCGCTGGCAGCGCTGCCCGCGTAACGGGCGGAATAGATGCCGGGTGCGCCCGTGCAGCGCGTCCACCTCCAGGCCTGAATCGTCCGCGATTGCGGGCAGGCGCGGAGACCGCCGCCGCATGCCGCGCCTTCAGCATTGCGTTCTCGACGAAGCTGAGTCCCGGTTTCGTCGGCACCCTGGTCCGTGAACTCCGCCGAGCGAACGCACGTCGACTTGCCACGGCTGCGAGGATGTCGCGCATCTCGCGAAGCTTGCCGGCATTGCCGGTCGCGAGCACGACGCAGCGGCGCGGCGAGGCTGTGCGGCACCACTGGTCATCGAGGCCGAACTGGAGGCTCCGCGCCGCTCGTCGGCAGCGGCGCCTGCAGCGCCTCCATCTGTACGGTGAACAGTTGCTCGCAGGCGATCGCGGCGAGGTCGAGCAACTGATCGAGTTCGTGGCGGCGGAACGCGTGGCCCTCGGCCGTGCCCTGCACTTCGATGAAGCCGCCGCCGTTGTTCATGACGACGTTCATGTCCGTCTCGGCGCTCGAATCCTCGACGTAGTCGAGATCGACGACCGGCGCACCGTTCACGATGCCCACCGAGACCGCGGCCACCTGGCCGTGCAGCGGGCTCGACGCGAGCGTGCGGCGACGCGTGAGCTTGGCCATTGCGTCGGCCAGCGCCACATAGGCGCCGGTGATCGAGGCCGTGCGCGTGCCGCCGTCCGCCTGCAGCACGTCGCAGTCGAGCGTGACGGTGCGCTCGCCGAGCGCGCGCATGTCGACGACGGCCCGCAGCGAGCGTCCGATCAGGCGCTGGATCTCGAGCGTGCGTCCGCCCTGCTTGCCCCGGGCCGCTTCGCGCGCGCTGCGCGTGTGGGTCGCGCGCGGCAGCATGCCGTACTCGGCGGTAATCCAGCCCTCGCCCTTGCCGCGCAGGAAGGACGGCACGCCATCCTCCACGGTCGCGGTCACGAGCACGCGTGTGTCGCCGAACTCGACGAGCACGGAGCCCTCGGCGTGACGCGTGAAACCGCGCGTAATGCGGACAGGTCGCAGGTCACCGGGCGCGCGGCCACTATGTCTCAAGGTTGCATCTCCAGCAGCATAAGCGAGCAGTTGCCGCGCATGGCGGCCGCGGGATCAGGCGCCGAGCCAGCGGATTGCCGCCGCCGATGTATTGTCGGCATAAGGGGCCGTGCTCGCCACGGCACGCGCGCCGAGGTCGGCCAAGGCTGTACGCAGGTCGTTCCGGGCATCCGGCCCGAACGCAGCCATCTGTTCGTCCGTGAGGCCGGACCAGAGCCCGTCGGAGCACAACAGCAGGATGTCGCCAGGCTGCAGCGAGCGTCGCCCGCCGAGGGTCATCTCCGGCAGCACCGGATCGCCACCGATGCAGCACTCGACGTAGTTGCGCATCGGGTGGCCCAGCGCCTGGCGCTCGGTGATGCGCCCCGCGCGCAGCAGCAGTTCGACGTGACTGTGGTCACGCGTGCGCTCGAAAATCTTGCCGCCGCGCAGCAGGTAGACGCGGCTGTCGCCGACGTGTGCCCAATACGCGTTCGAGCCCTGGACGAGACAGACGGCGCAGGTTGCACGCGGCCGGATTTCTGGCGGCAAACCGTGGCCGAGTTCGACGACGGCTTCGTGCGCGCGACCGATCATGAGGTGCAGGAAACCGTCCGGATCGAAGAGTGGACGGCTGGCATCCCAGAACTCGGTGATGAGCGTGCGAATGGCTACTTCCGCGGCGCGCGCGCCATCGGCATGTCCGCCCATGCCGTCGATCACGGCCAGCAACACGGCGCCATCGCCGTCTGCGATGGCGACGCGATCCTGGTTTTCTTCGCGATGGCCCAGCAGGCTCAAATCCGCGTGCTCGATCTGCAAGGGACGCTCCGGCACGCCTGTTCTCATGTAAAATCCTGCGCAGTTTATAGCATTTCGCGCGATGCTCCGGTAGGAGCGCGCCTGGCTGCTTCCGCCTTACACTACAAGAACATAGAGGCCTCCCACATGATCCGCAGCATGACCGGTTTTGCGCGACGCGAACGCCAGGGACCGTGGGGCGCGCTCAGTTGCGAACTGCGGGCGGTCAACCACCGGTACCTCGAACTTTCGCTGCGCCTGCCCGAAGACCTGCGCGGTCTCGAAGGGCGACGTGCGTCAGTTGCTGAGCATGTCGTTGCGTCGAGGCAAGGTCGACGCCGGTGTTTACCTGCGCGGCGCGCAGGCGCAGGCGGCCGTGATCGAAATCAACAAGCCGCTGGTCGAGCAGCTCGCGCGCGGCGCGAGTGAAGTCGCCGCGGCGGCGGGGGGCTCGCTCGCGGCCGTGAACCCGCTCGACCTGCTTGCGCTGGCCCGGCGTGATTCGCGAGGCCGAGCGCGATCCCGGACCGCTGCTGGTGCAGGCGCTGGAGCTGGTGCGCGAAACCGCCACCGAGCTGAACGATTCGCGTGGACGCGAAGGCGCACGCATCCACGAAATGCTGCGCAGCCGTTGCGAAGCGCTGCAGCAATGCGTGGCATTGATGCGGGCGCGGCTCCCGGAACTCAGTGCGCGCATCAAGGCGCGGGTCGGTGACCGTATCGCGCAGCTCGGCGCCACGGTCGATCCCGAGCGTCTCGAGCAGGAACTGGTGCTGCTCGCGTACAAGATGGACTTCGAGGAAGAACTCGACCGGCTCGGCAGCCACGTCACCGAGACGCTGCAGGTGCTCGATTCGAAGGAACCCGCCGGACGACGCCTCGATTTCCTGATGCAGGAATTGAATCGCGAGGCGAACACGCTGTCGTCGAAGTCGCAGGACAGCGAGACGACGCGCAATGCGGTCGACATCAAGGTGCTGATCGAGCAGATGCGCGAGCAGGTGCAGAATGTCGAGTAGGTTCTACGGACGGAAATAGCCGTCCAGTCCACCACCGTCAGTCACTGAAATGGCCGACGCGCTGGCGAAGCAGATCGGCGTAGCGGGCAGCGAACCCCGCCGCGCATACGAGCGTGCGGCGGGGTGCTGGCATCAGGGCGAGCAGGTCCCCCGCGTGTTGAGGTCAAGCGGTTGCGCCAGCTGGATACGGAACGGCCCGTAATAGATGCCTGGTGCCTGCCGGTGCGTCGACGCGCAGGCACGCGTCCGTGAACTCCCTCGGGATGAAGTTGATCCCGTCGGACGAGGCGCCGCCCGTGTTGAGCTGGAACGAGATCACCTTCGGGTCCGTCTTGTTGTCGACCTTGTCCGCAGCAGCGGTGCCGGCCGTCGTGACCTTGTTGTACGGAGACGGCGAGGTGATTGAGCCACGATAGGTCACGCTGCCACCGCCCGCGGCCGTCTTCATGCGCCATTCGCCCGTCGGACAGTCGCGCCAGATGAAGACGCCCTTGTCGACGGCCGGGTTGAAGGTCGGCTTGCCGCACTGGTACGGCGGCGCACCGCCGGGCGGGAACGGCGGCACACCGCCGGGCGTGACCACCGCCGGGTTCGCGGACCCTTCGGTGAGGCGATACAGCTTATTGGTCGCGACGTTCGTGAAGTTCTGCGTCGCGCCGCTCGGCCATTCGACCTGGACCGACACGCTCGTCGCGCCGGCCACGCCGAAGTGCAGTCGCTTCATGTCCTGCGACCAGCGATGGTATCCGCCGTTGTTCTCGCGCAGCTGGCTCGTCCCGTTTGCGGTCACGAAGACGCGCGCCCCGATCGCATCGCGATCGGACTGCGTGCCGACCAGGTCGAATTCCACCCAATGGTTCGAGTTGCCGTTGTTGTAGAACAGCTTGTCGGGACCGCCGTACCGCAGGGGCCGCAGGTTGAACCCGTTCGTCACGAAGAGGTCGAGGAACCCGTCGACGTCGTAGTCGGCCGAGACGACGCTGTCACCCGTGCCGGCGCCGCTGCTCACGGCGGCACCCACGGGTCCCGCCGCGCCTCCGGCATTCGGAACCTCGCGGAACGTGCCATTGCCCAGGTTTTCGAACAGGCGGTCCGGGATGTTGCCTGCCGCCTCGCGGCAGGCGAAGAAGAGATCGACGTCGCCGTCGTTGTCGAAATCGCCGGGCGTGACACTGACGCACTGCATCGGCACGTCGAGGCCGGAGCCCGCGGTCCGGTTCATGAAAGCGCCGGGGAAGTTCATCAGCAGCGTCGGCATCTGCGGCTTGTCGCTCGGCCAGAGGCCCGTGGCCATGAGCCCCGTGATGGCTGCCGTCGAGTCGATCACCATCGACGCCTCGCTGAAGACGCCCTTGATGTCTTCCGCCAGCTGCGACCAGATCACGATGGTCCACTGATGGGTCGACTGGTTGTACCCGATCTGCATCATCGGGATGTCGTTCTGTACCGTCGGCTTGGGCGGCAAACCCTGTACCTTCGGATTGGCCGGATCGAGCGTGAAGGGCACCCCGTCCGGCGTCATCGCGTTGGCGCCGATCTTGATGCGCTTGAAGTCGACCGTGGTGCGCTCGTCCTGCTTGTTCCAGTCCATCTCGAACGTGACCTTGCCGGTCGAGTTGAACTTGAACCCCTTGATGCCGTTCATGAGCGCCGCTTCGAAATGCGTCGTTTCGCTCTGCGTGACACCCGACGGCCGCAACTGCACGTTGCCGATCACGAACAAATCCATGCGCCCGTCGTTGTTGAAATCGGCGACCGCGCTGTCGACGCCCTGCGGCACGGCGGCAAGGAACGGCGCCGGAGCCTGGTTGTCGAAAATCTTCTTCCAGGGCAGCGGCACGAAGTTGTAGACCTTCTGCGGGAACAGGTCCTCGTCCGAGCACATGAAGTCGAGGTGGCCGTCGGAGTTGATGTCGATCAGCTGCCCGTAGTGAAAGCGCACGCAGAGCAGCTTCGCCTGCGACGTCGTCTCGGTGAAATGGCCGATCGGCCCCTGGTGGTAGAGCTTCGCGATCCCGCCATACTGCGTCATCACGAAATCGGTCAGCTTGTCCCCGTCATAATCGAACCAGACAGGCAGTCGCCCGCCGAGATTCGTGGTCGTCAGGCCGCGATCGACCGTGCGGTCGACGAGCATCTGGTGGTCGTTGATGAGCAGCATGCTCAGGTTGCCCGTGCCAGCGCTCACGAGCAGGTCCTGGTCGCCGTCGTTGTCAAAATCGGACCACGAACCGCCGTGCGTGTCGGCGTTCGCGCGGTTGCGCCAGGGGAGCACCTCGGGTCCGATCTTGAAGAACGTGCCATTGCCCCGGTCGACGAAGATGTCGTCCTGCTGGCGGTGGTTGCTCGCGTAGATGTCGGGCAACCCGTCGCCGTTCAAGTCGCCCCATGCGGCACCGTAGCTCTCGCCGGCGCGATTGATATTCGCAGCCGCGGTCACGTCCGAGAACGAGATCTCGGCGTGCGCGAGGGACGTGGTAAGGCCGGCCGCGAGGGCCAGGGTGACAATCAAGCGGATATCCATATCGCCGCCTTGTCTTTCATGACGTTGGCCAGCCCAAGCGGTTCGACCGGCCGGGGGAGGTTTTCGTTCACCTGAGTCTGCTCCGCCAGCGGTAACCCGAGCAACTCAAACAAAACCCCGGCGCGCGCGGCCGGGGTCGTTGTGCTGATTGCGGACACCTATATCTGGAGGCGACGTCTCGATCGGCCGTCTGACTGCTAGGCCCGACTGCGATCGGACGACCCCCGGCCTGCCAGGTCGGAAAACCGCCCGCAAAACCGATAAACACGCGTGTGCCCCCACACGGCTCAACGCCCACTCGGCGGGTCACGATGCGGCGGGCAGGGGCAGTCTTTGCCTGATGCGGGACGAACCGGGCTACGTGGCGCGGAATCGGCGCTAGGTGCCCGCGGGGAGCAGTAGCTTTGCGATCAACAGCACTGCACCGTTGAGTGCATTGGTCAGCGCGAAGGGCCGGACGCCGAACGACGCGTCCACCGCGTGTTCCGGAATCGGATACGCCGAGGGCTGATCCTGGATTGTCGTCGCGAGTCCGTCGGTCTCGACGATCAGCCGGCGTCCCGTGCCGCGAATTTCCCGTCGTGCCGGAGCCCCGGTGACGAGCGTGAGGAGGTAGTACAGCGGTGCAATCACGAGCACCCAGCCGAGCACCGCGAGCCCCATCAGCAGGGCCATCAGGATCGCACAGGCCGAGTCCCACAGCGCTTCGAGGATCGAGACCGGATCGTCGGCCCGTTGGTTCACTCCGTCGAGCGGTCCGCCGAGATTGACCTTGACTGCCGAATAGAAAACGCTCGCCAGCGTCGCGCAGGACCTGATGAATTTTCCGGGATGCCACGATAACAGGTCCTGTTGCGCTTCGAGCCCCTGCCACACCAGCGCCAGGAACGCCGTCGCCACGCTGATCAACGTCCCGTTCTGGACGTACCACCGGAAATAGCTGTCGTCGGTGAAGCGGCCGAACAGCCAGCTCAGGCCCCAGATCCAGGCCACCATGATCAGCGCGGAAATCAGCAAGCCCCTCAGCGGACCGGGCGTCTTCTGGGCGCCGGATTGCGACTCGGGAATTCCAGACATCGGCGCCCCCCGTACGGCATGACGGACTTCGAGCCATCGTTGCGGCCGTCGCATACGATACGTCAGCCGCGCCGGAGAACCGAGATGCCCGACCATGTGCTCAAGGCGGCTGGGACACACGTAGTGCAGAATATCGACAGAGCCGCTGGCGGCGCTTGCAGGGACGTCGAGGCAAACATGGTTCTCTTTTCGGCCGCATGAATCGTTCACCCAGTGCGCCACGCGGCCGCCTGTTCGTGATTGCCGCGCCGTCGGGCGCCGGCAAGACCTCACTCGTGCGCGCCTTGATGGAACGCGAACCGTCCCTGCGTTTCTCGATCTCCTATACGACGCGTAAACAACGGCCCGCCGAAATCCACGGCCACGATTATTTCTTCGTCACGCCGGAAGAGTTCGTCGCGATGAGCGGTCGCGGCGAGTTTCTTGAACACGCTCGCGTCTTCGACAATCACTACGGCACGGCACGGCAACAAGTGGAAGAGTCGCTGGCCGCTGGCCAGGACCTTCTGCTCGAAATCGACTGGCAGGGCGCCCAACAGATCCGGCGTGCCATGCCAGAATGCATTTCCATCTTCATCCTGCCGCCGTCGCGCGAGGAACTCGAACGGCGGCTGCGCGGGCGCGGCACGGACTCGGAGGAAGTAATCCAACGGCGTCTGCGCGACGCAGCCTCCGACATGACGCATTGGCGTGAGTTCGATCACGTGATCGTTAACGACGATTTCGAGACTGCATTGCGGGACCTGCGGGCCATCGTGGCGGGCCAGGCGCCGCCGGTAGACCCGGCGCGACTGGAAACGCTCACGCTAAGCCTTATTGCTGCGGGCGTGGCCTGACCGGAACCGACGTTTCGCTGGGTCCGTTAACTTTCGTCGCGCGTCGGTCTCCAGCAACTGCAGGGCCAAACCGGGCAAACAGCCGGCTCGCCGTCGCCTTGCTACGGTTCGCCTCGCTTTGCCGTACCGGAGCCTGCCCGCCGAGCAACGCGGTCGCATACCAAGCCGGCCGTGCTATGCTTTCGCCCCTTGTCCCTGCCCGATTGACAGCACATACATGGCTCGTATTACCGTCGAAGATTGCCTCAAGAATGTCCCGAACCTGTTCCAGCTCGTGCTGGTCGCCTCGCGTCGCGCGCGTAAGCTCGCCAACGGCGCCGAAGCGACACTCGACTGGGAAAACGACAAGGTGACCGTGCTGTCGCTGCGCGAAATCGCGGCCGGCCACGTCGGCGTCGAGATTCTCGACGAGCCGGACCTGCCGCCCCCGCCGCCGGAAATGCTCCCTGAACCCGAGTTCATGGGCGAATTCCGCGCGCCGCAGATCGGGCTGGGGGACTGACCCGACCGGTGCCCTGACCTATGGATGTCACGTCTTCCCTGCGCAGCCTGCTGCCTTACGGAAGACGCTCCATAGGCATCAATCAGCTCGTCTCGAAGCTGGAAACCTACCTGCCGCCCGAACACGTCGAGCGCGTGCAGGAAGCCTACGATTTTGCCTTCCAGGCTCACGACGGCCAGCGTCGCCGTTCCGGCGAGCCGTACATCACGCATCCCGTCGCGGTCGCCGACCTGCTGGCCGACCTCCGGCTCGATTCGCAGACACTGATCGCCGCGATCCTCCACGACGTCATGGAGGACACGCCCAACACCAAGGAAGAGATCACGGCACGCTTCGGCACTGAGGTGGCGGAGCTGGTCGACGGTGTCAGCAAGCTGGACCAGATCCAGTTCCGCAGCCGCGCCGAGGCGCAGGCCGAGAGTTTCCGCAAGATGTTGCTCGCCATGGTGCGGGACATCCGCGTGATCATGGTCAAGCTCGCAGACCGCACGCACAACATGCGCACGCTTGGCGCGATGCCGCCGGCCAAGCGCCGCACGATCGCGCGCGAGACGCTGGAGATCTATGCGCCGATCGCCAACCGGCTCGGCATGCACACGATCAAGCGCGAACTCGAGGACCTCGGCTTCCGCGCGCTCTATCCGCGGCGTTACAAGGTCATCGAGACCGCGGTCAAGACTGCCAAGGGCAACCAGAAGCAGTTCGTCGGGCGGATCGCCGCGTCGCTCATGGAAGCACTCGAGCAAGCCGGCATCCCGGCGCGCATCGAAGGTCGCGAGAAGGATGCGTACAGCATCTACCAGAAGATGCGGCGCAAGAAAGTCTCGCTTGGCGAGATCGTCGACGTGTACGGGTTCCGGATCGTGGTGAGCACGGTAGACACCTGCTACCGCACGATCGGCGTCGTGCATTCGGTCTTCAAGCCCATGCCCGGGCGGTTCAAGGACTACATCGCGATCCCGCGCGCCAACGGCTACCAATCGCTGCACACGACGCTGTTCGGACCGAACGGGACGCCGATCGAGGTGCAGATCCGCACCGAAGACATGCATTCCGTGGCCGAGTCGGGCATTGCCGCGCATTGGCAATACAAGGAGGGTGGCCGTTCCGGGGCAGGCGTGCAGGGCAATCGTGCACGCGAATGGCTGCAGCAACTGGTCGAGATCCAGCAGGGCGGCAACCCCGAGGAATTCCTCGAGAGTGTTCGCGTGGATCTTTTCCCGGACAAGGTGTACGTGTTCACCCCGAAGGGCGAAATACGCCGCCTGCCGCGCGGCTCGACCTGCGTCGATTTTGCGTACGCCGTGCATACCGACGTCGGCAATCGCTGCGTCGCCGCCAAGGTGGACCGCAGGCTCGTGCCGCTGCGTACGCCGCTGCGCAATGGCCAGACGGTGGAGATCATCACCGCGAAAGGCGCCACGCCGAATCCCGCCTGGGTCAATTTTGTCGTCACCGCCAAGGCGCGCGCTTCGATACGGCAATACCTCAAGAACCTGAAACGCGGTGAAGCCGTCGAACTCGGCAAGCGGCTGTTGAACCAGGCGCTCGAGGAGTTCTCGCTGACGCTGCGCAAGATCCCCGCGGATTCGGTCGCGGCGGTGGTGGCCGAACTCGGCCTCCGCACGCCGGACGAACTCTATGAGCGCATCGGGCTCGGCGAGCGCGTGGCGCCGTTCATCGCGCGCCGCCTGCTGCCGGCGGATGCAGAGGCGGCCACTGAAACCGTCCCGGGCCCGCTGGCCATCGCCGGCACCGAAGGCCTCGTGGTGACCTATGCACGTTGCTGCTTCCCGATCCCCAACGACCCGATCCTCGCCAGCCTCTCGAGCGGGCGCGGCGTCGTAATCCACCGTGAGGCTTGTGGCAACCTGGCGTCGTTCCGCAAGCAGCCCGAGAAGTGGATTTCGGTGACGTGGCAGGCAGCGACCGAACGGCTGTTCCACGTCGAGATCCGGGTCGACGTGACGAACCGAATGGGCGTGCTCGCGTCGATTGCATCGGCGATCGCCGGCACCCAGACCAACATCGACCGCGTGTCAGTGGTCGAACGCGATCTGGACACCTCGACCTTGATTTTCGAATTGCTCGTGCACAACCGCAGGCAGCTCGCGAGCGTAATCCGCGCGGTCCGCGCGATGCCAGAGGTGCTCAAGGTCGCGCGGACACTTGCATGACGCGAGCCCGCGGCAAGCGGCATGCGCCCGTGAGTCGCGTTGGCGCTCTCGCCATCGCCCTGCTGTGCTTCGTTGCGGGTGCCGCGCACGCCCAGATGTCGAACAACGACGCTGACGCTGCAGCGCTGCGTGCGAGCCAGGCGGCGATCGGCCGCGTCATCGGCGATTACGGACTCGTCGACGCGCACGACCGCCCCCTGAGCATCGCCGGCTTGCGCGGCCGGCCGGTCGTATTGAGCTTCGTCTACACGAATTGTTACTCCATCTGCTCGGGCATGACCTTGCACCTGCGGGAGGTCGTGAAGGTGGCGCGCGCGGCGCTGGGATCTCGAAGTTTCTCGGTGATCACCGTGGGATTCGATACTCGCCACGACACTCCGGGTCGCATGCTGGCCTATGGCCGCGACCGCGGCATCACCGATGCCGACTGGCACTTCGCCAGTGCCGACGCCGCCACCATTCGCCGCCTGACGGATGACGTGGGTTTCACCTGGGTCGAATCGCCCCGGGGTTTTGACCACATCGCGCAAGTGACCGTGCTGGATGGCGATGGCCGGCTCGTGCAACAGGTCTATGGACAGGACTTCGCGCCGCCGGACCTGGTCGAGCCCCTGAAGTCCCTGCTGCTCGGGCGCAGCGTAGAGCGCGCTTCGGCACGTGGACTGATCGAGCGGGTGCGTCTTTACTGCTCTGTGTACGACCCGGTCACGGGCCGTTATCGATTCGACGTCACGATGTTCGCGGCCGCGATTCCGCCGCTGATGGCGCTTGGCATCGTCGCGTTGGGACTCGTGGTCATCGGCCGCCGGGGCCGCTGAACGCCGCGACGCGACGCGAGGCGTCCCGACAAGGGTTTGCTCGTTGCGCTGCAACATACGGCGGGGCTGGACAGAACGCTTGCCTGCAGAAAAATTCTGCTACAGTTTCTGCATATGGTTGCTTCCGTGATTACGTTAGTGCTGCTGGGCTGCATCATGCTGTGGATCTTCGCCTGGCAGCGCGGGTCGCAACTCGCCGTCGGCATGGCCATAGGCGCCACCCTCGTACTGATCGGGGGGCCCCTCATCCGGTCCGTGGAATTCACGGGCCACCTGCCGGCCTGGGTGCCGGCGCTGCCGTTCGCGCTCGTCGCGGTCACTTTGTTCGGGTTCGGGCTACTCGCCTGGTTCTGGAGCGAGGACTAGCCGTATTGATCGTGGAAGTGGCCCTGGCTGATACGGATCGCGGACGGCTCAGCATCAATTCGTTGCGGGGGATGTAGATGAAGTGCCTTTATTACCTGGCGCCGACGCTCGACAGCACCCACGGTATCTCGGACGACCTGCACGAGGTCGGGGTGAAGGATTTCTTCGTGCACGTCATTTCAAGAGACGAAGCGGGGCTGAAGCAGCAGCACATCCACTCCAGCAATTACCTCGAGACGCTCGATGTCGTCCGTGACGGACTCATCGGCGGTCTCGCGGGATTGGTCGTCGGCCTGCTCGGCGTCTGGGCGATCGATTATTTCGACCCTTTCGGCATCGAGGTACCCACCCTGGTGTACGTCGCGCTGGTCGGGGTCGCTACGTTATTCGGCACCTGGGAAGGCGGCTTGATCGGCATCGGCAACGAGAACCGCAAGCTCGCCAAATTTCACGACGACATCGCGGCCGGCAAGTTCCTGATCCTGATCTACGCGTTGAAGGTCCGGGAAGCGGCGGTCCGGAAGATGATGCGCGAGCGGCATCCCGAAGCGGAACTGGCGGCGGTCGACAGTCATTACATCAACCCGTTCAGTTCGATCAAGCGGGTTGCTGCGGACGACCCGGGCGACCGACTCCTGCAGAAGGAATAGGCCATGGCGATAGCCATCGCAATCGTGCTGCTGGTGATTGGAACCGTCCTGTTCCATTTCCTCAACCCTTGGTGGTTCACGCCGATCGCCTCCAACTGGGGCGAAATGGACGACACCGTCAACCTGACGTTCTGGGTGTGCGGAGCGGTCTTCGTCGCAGTCAACCTGTTCATGGCGTACGCGATCGTGCGCTACCGGCACCGCAAGGGGCAGGAGCGCCGGGCGGAGTACGAGCCGGAATACAAGAAACTCGAGTGGTGGCTGATCGGGCTCACCTCGGTCGGCGTCATCGCGATGCTCGCGCCCGGGCCTGGCCGTCTGGGCCAAGTTCGTCACGGTGCCCGACGACGCGAAAGTGGTCGAAGCGCTCGGCCAGCAATGGTCGTGGAGCTTCCGGCTGCCGGGCGAGGACGGCGCGCTCGGCGCGATCGATGCGCGCTGATCGGCGCCGACAATCCCTTCGGCATGGATGCCAATGATCCGCGCGGCCAGGACGACGTGCTCGTGTCGCGGCCAGGAACTGCACCTGCCGCTCGACCAGCCGGTCAAGGTGCTGCTGCGCTCGAAGGACGTGCTGCACGATTTCACCGTGCCGCAGTTCCGCGTCAAGATGGACATCGTGCCGGGCATGATCACCTACCTCTGGCTCACGCCCGACCAAGGTCGGCGCCGTACGAGATCCTGTGCGAAGAGCTGTGCGGCATGGGTCACTTCGTCATGCGCGGCCGGGTCGTCGTCGACGACGCCGATGCCTACCAGCAGTGGCTCGCCGCGCAGCAGACGTTCGCACAGATCACGGCGCGGCCCGCCGCCGACGCCGTGGCGGGCCAAGGCGCGTTCGCCGTGTGCACCGCCTGTCACGGCGCCGACCGCCGAAGGCAACCAGGCGCTGAACGCGCCGAAACTCGCGGGGCAGCCGGGCTGGTACCTCGAGCGCCAGCTGCGGAACTTCAAGCACGGCATTCGCGGCGGAGCCCCGGGCGATGCGATTGCCAGCCAGATGGCCGCGATGGCCGTGCCGCTCGACGACGCGACCATCGCCAACGTCGTCGCCTACATCGGCGACGCTGCCCGACAGCCGCGCGCCCACCACGATCAAGGGCGACGCGCAGCCGCGGTGCCTCGCGGTACACGACCTGCGCGTATTGCCACGGCGACTCGGCCAAGGGCTCTTGGGCGACCAACGCGCCGCGCCTGTCCGGCATGAGCGACTGGTACATGGCCCGGCAGCTGCAGCAATTCAAGCAGGGCCATCGCGGCCGGCATCCGCAGGATTTCCACGGGCGCCCAGATGGCCGAGCTGAGCAAGATCGTGGCCGGACGGCAAGGCGACCCAACGACCTGCTGGCCTACATCAATACCTTGCACTGACGGCGGGCGACGCCATGCCGTCGACGGAGAGATCCTGATGAATGTCGCGATTGCCGATCAGCATGTGCATCTGCACGACCCGCAGACGTTCATCACGAAATATGTCTGGAGCCAGGACCACAAGGTCATCGCGATCCAGTACATGGTGACGGCGATGGCCATCGGGCTCGTCGCGATCGGGCTGTCGATGCTGATGCGCCTGCAGCTCGGCTTTCCCGGGCACCTTCCACTTCATCAACCCGAGCAACTATTACCAGTTCGTGACCATGCACGGCATGATCATGGTGATCTACCTGCTCACGGCGCTGTTCCTCGGCGGTTTCGGCAATTACCTGATCCCGCTGATGTGCGGCGCGCGCGACATGGTGTTCCCGTACCTGAACATGATCAGTTACTGGGTCTACCTGCTCGCGGTGCTGGTGCTGGTCGCGAGTTTCTTCGTGCCGGGCGGGCCGACCGGCGCCGGCTGGACGCTATATCCGCCGCAGGCGATCCTGGAAGGCACGCCGGGCGCGAACTGGGGCATCACGCTGATGCTGGTGTCGCTCGTCATCTTCATCATCGGCTTCACGATGGGCGGCCTGAACTACGTCGTGACCGTGCTGCAGGCGCGCTGCCGCGGCATGACGCTGATGCGCATGCCGTTGTCGGTCTGGGGCATCTTCATGGCCACGATCCTGGCCCTGCTCGCGTTCCCGGCATTGCTCGTCAGCGCGATCATGATGGCGCTCGACAACCATCTCGGCACGAGTTTCTTCATGCCGGCGATCATCGTCGCTCGGCGAGCAGACCGTGCACAAGGGCGGCAGCCCGCTGCTGTTCCAGCACCTGTTCTGGTTCTTCGGCCACCCCGAGGTCTACATCGTCGCGCTGCCGGCGTTCGGCATCGTGTCCGACCTGATCAGCACGCACGCGCGGCGCCACATCTTCGGCTACCGGATGATGGTCTGGGCGATCCTCGCGATCGGCGTGCTGAGCTTCGTCGTCTGGGCACATCACATGTACGTGAGCGGCATGAATCCGTACTTCGGGTTCTTCTTCGCCACGACGACGCTGATCATCGCGATTCCGACGGCCATCAAGGTCTACAACTGGGTGCTGACGCTGTGGCGCGGCGACATCCACCTCACGGTGCCGATGCTGTTCGCGATCGGCTTCGTGTTCACGTTCATCAACGGCGGCCTGACCGGACTGTTCCTCGGCAACGTCACGGTGGACGTGCCGCTTTCCGACACGCTTTCGTCGTCGCCCATTTCCACATGGTGATGGGTGTGTCGCCGGTGCTGGTCGTGTGCGGCGCGATCTACCACTGGTACCCGAAAATGACGGGCCGGATGATGGACGACACGCTGGGCCGGCTGCACTTCTGGCTGACGTTGATCGGCACCTACGCGATCTTCCTGCCGATGCATTACCTCGGCATCCTCGGCGTGCCGCGCCGCTATTTCACGCTGGGCGACACCTACTTCCTGCCGGATTCGGTGCACTCGATGAATGCGAGCATCAGCATCGCGGCGCTGATCGTGGCGGCCGCGCAGCTGATCTTCATCTTCAACCTGATCTGGAGCCTGAAGTACGGCAAGCCCGCCGGCGGCAATCCGTGGCGCGCGACGACGCTCGAATGGCAGACGCCCGAAACACCGCCGCGGCATGGCAACTGGGGCCCGGAACTGCCGGTCGTCTATCGCTGGGCCTACGAGTACGGCGCGCCGGGCAACAAGGAAGACTTCGTGCCGCAGAACCAGCCGCCCGATGGCCACACGGCCGTCGCGCTGGGGCATGGGCGCAACGTGTGAACCCGGTCGTCGCCACCGTCGCGCTGCTCGCCGGCATCCTCGTCTGGTGGCTGGCGGCGCGCCGCCTGACCACGAAGTCGTGGGAGGCCCAGGGCACCTACGACGGCCGCGACGCGGCCGCAGTTGCGGGGCCATGCGCCGGCGCGAGTCGGCCTGTGGGTGTTCCTCGCAGTCGTCACGTCGTTCTTTGCGCTGTTCATCACGGCGTACTTCATGCGCATGAATCCGCACCTGACGCAGGGTGCGGCGCTGCGCGACTGGCGACCGGTCACCGAGCCGTCGGTCCTGTGGATCAACACGGCGCTGCTCGTCGCGGGCAGTCTCGCGCATGCACCTGGCGAGTGCGGCGATGGCGACGCGGGCAGTTCAGTCGCGCCAGCTGCGGCCATGCTGGCCGGCGGCGTGTTCGCCATCGCGTTCCTGGCGGGCCAGTGGCTGGCCTGGCGCGCAGCTGCAGGCGGCGGGCTATTACGCGTCCGGCAATCCGGCGAATGCCTTCTTCTACGTGCTGACGGGCCTGCACGGCCTGCACCTGCTGGGCGGGCTTGTGCGTCTGGGGCTGGACGATTGCGCAGGATGTCGGGCGGTCGTGTCGCTGTCGGCGCGGTGCGCCTGAGCATCGAGCTGTGCACGGTGTACTGGCATTTCCTGCTGGTCATCTGGCTGGTTCTCTTTGGCCTGCTTTTGATCACCTGACCTGAGGGGTGCAGACGCCTATGGCTGTCGATGTCATGACGAATCCGATCGAGCCGTCACGCCGCGGTGCCGAAGGCTTGCCCGGAGTCGTCACCGACTTCGCCGGCGACAAGCAGGCATTCGCCGTGCCGTGGGGCAAGGCGATGATGTGGATCTTCCTGCTGAGCGACACGTTCATCTTCTCGTGCTTCCTCGTGTCATACATGCACGTGCGGATGTCGACGACGGTGCCGTGGCCGAACCCGAGCGAGGTCTTCGCGCTGAGCCTCGGCGGACGAACCCATCCCGCTGATCCTGATCGCGATCATGACGTTCATCCTGATCAGCAGCAGCGGCACGATGGCGATGGCCGTCAACTACGGTTATCGCCGCAACCGCGGGCCGCACGGCCTCGCTGATGCTGATCACGGCGGGCTTTGGCGCGACGTTCGTCGGCATGCAGGCTTTCGAATGGACCAAGCTGATCCTGGAAGGCGTGCGGCCGTGGACCAATCCGTTCGGCGCGGCGCAATTCGGTTCGGCGTTCTTCATGATCACGGGCTTCCACGGCCTGCACGTATCGGCCGGCGTGATCTACCTGACCATCGTGGCGCTGAAAGTGTGGCGCGGCGATTACGAGCGCACGCGGCAATTACGAAATCGTCGAGATCGCCGGCCTGTACTGGCACTTCGTCGATCTCGTCTGGGTTTTCATCTTCGCGTTTTTCTATCTCTGGTAAGGGGCGACCATGGCAGCGCATGAAGGAACCCAGCATCCGATCAAGGTCTACCTCTGGATCTGGTTGCTGCTGTTCGTGCTGAGCACGTTCTCGTACCTGGTCGATTATTTCCACGTGCAAGGCATGCACGCGCTGGACGCTGATCATAGTGTTCATGCTTCTGAAGGCCGGATTCATCGTCGCGATCTTCATGCACATGAAGTGGGAGCGACTGGCACTGAAGCTCGCGATCCTGGTGCCGCCTCTATGCCTGCTGATCCTGATCGGCCTGATGGCGATCGAAGGCGACTACACGTTCCTCACGCGCCAGGGATCGTTCACGCCCTGACACGGCACCCTCCCGGCAGGACCGCCGGGCACTGGTCACATCGCGGGCGCTCCACTACGCTCTGCTCCCCCCTTGCTGGAGCCGCACCGTGCCTTTCATTCCCGTCTCGACCGCCCACGCGCCGAACGCCATCGGCACCTATTCGCAGGCCATCAAGGCCGGCAACACGGTCTACCTGTCGGGCCAGATCCCGCTCGACCCGGCGACGGGCGAACTGGTCACCGGTGACATCGAAGCCCAGGTGCGCCGCGTGTTCGACAACCTGCGCGCAGTTGCGCGCGCCGCCGGCGGCGACCTTGCCGATGCCGTGAAGCTCAACGTCTACCTGACGGACCTCGGGCACTTCCAGCTCGTCAACAAGGTCATGGCGGAGTATTTCTCCGCAGCCTTATCCGGCGCGCGCCGCGGTAGGCGTTGCCGCATTGCCGCGAGGCGCAGTCGTCGAGGTGGACGGCGTACTGGTGCTGTGAGCCCGGACCGCGCGTTGACCGGCAGCCCATGAACGCGGACACGCTCGCCGAACGCCCGGTCACGGCGCTGCGTGGCGTCGGGCGCGGCACTGGCCGAATCGCTCGCACGGCTCGACCTGCGCACGGTGCAGGATGTGCTGTTCCACCTGCCGCTCCGCTACGAGGACCGGACGCGCGTCGTGCCGATCGGCAGCGTGCGCAACGGCGACCGCGCGGTCATCGAAGGCGAGATCCAGTTGGCCGAGATCGTGTTCCGTCGCCGCCGCACGCTGCTCGTGCGACTCGCCGACGGCACCGGATTCGGTGACGCTGCGTTTCTTTCATTTCTCCGGCGCGCAACAGGCACAACTCGTGCGCGGCCAACGACTGCGGTGTTTCGGCGAATTCCGCATGGGGCCCGGCGGGCCCGAAATCGTCCACCCGGAGTATCGGCGGGTCGCTGCCGGCGACGGAGGCGGCGCCAGCCGGAGTCGTTGACGCCGATCTACCCGGCGACCGAAGGCGTGCAGCAGGGCCGACTGCGCGTGCTCACCGACCTGGCCCTCGGCCTGCTCGCGCAAGGAGCGTCGTCGACTTCGTGCCGCCAGGCGTGCTCGATGCGTTCGAGCTGCCGCCGCTCGAAGACGCGCTGCGCTACGTGCACCGGCCCCCTCCGGGTGCCGACCTCGCAGCAACTGGCCGAAGGCTGCCATCCGGCACAACGTCGGCTCGCGTTCGAGGAACTGCTCGCGCACCAGCTGTGCCTGCGGTTGTTGCGCCAGGCTACCGACCAGGACCTCGCGTCGCCCCTGCCGCGCCGTCACCGACCTCATCGATCGATGCCTGGCGCGGCTGCCGTTCCGATTGACCGGCGCGCAGTCGCGCGTGTGGCTGAAGACATTGGGCGCGACCTCGCAGCGAGCGCACCCGATGATGCGGCTCGTGCAGGGCGACGTCGGGTCCGGCAAGACCGTGGTCGGCGCCCTGGCGGCGTTGCGGGCCGTCGAGCACGGCATGCAGGCGCGTTCATGGCGCCAACCGAACTGCTCGCCGAGCAGCACGCGCGCAATCTTCAACGCGTGGCTCGATCCGCTGGGCGTGCGCGTCGCCTTGCTCACCGGCCGCCAGACCGGCAAGGGCGCGCGCCGCGCTGGAAACCGATCTTGCCTCGGGCGAGATCGACGTCGCCGTGGGCACGCACGCGCTGTTCCAGCAAGGCGTGACGTTTCGGCAGCCTCGCGCTGGTCGTCGTCGACGAGCAGCACCGCTTTGGCGTGCACCAGCGCCTGCAGCTGCGCGAGAAGGGCATGGCGGAAGGCCGTTATCCGCATCAGCTGGTCATGACGGCGACCCCGATCCCGCGCACGCTCGCAATGACGGCCTATGCGGACCTCGACGTCTCGATCATCGACGAGTTGCCGCCCGGACGCACGCCGATCAAGACGGTCGTGCTGCCGGACACGCGTCGCAGCGAAATCGTCGAGCGCATCGACTCCGCCTGTCGCGCGGGTCGCCAGGCCTACTGGGTGTGCCCGCTGATCGACGAATCGGAGCTCGTGCGATACGAGGCCGCCGAGAAGACCGCGGCGCAGCTGGCCGAGGCGCTGCCGGGCGTGCGCATCGGACTCGTCCACGGCCGCATGGCAGGCGCGGCAGAAGGACGCCATGATGACGTCCGTTCAAGCAGGGCAGGCTCGACCTGCTCGTCGCCACGACCGTGATCGAGGTCGGCGTTGACGTGCCGAATGCCAGCCTGATGGTGATCGAGAACGCCGAGCGCATGGGATTCGCGCAGCTGCACCAGCTGCGCGGCCGCGTCGGGCGTGGCTCGGTCGAGAGCACCTGCGTGCTGCTGTACCAGGCGCCCCTGACGCAATCGCGCGGGAGCGCCTGGCCGTGCTGCGCGAGACCAACGATGGGTTCGAGGTCTCGCGGCGCGACCTCGAGCTGCGCGGGCCGGGCGAACTGCTCGGGCACGCGCCAGACGGGACTGATGAACCTGCGCGTCGCCGACCTTGTCCGCGATGCCGACATGCTGCCGGACGTCCAGCGCGCGGCGGCATTGATGCTGGCAGGCCCGCAGGCCGAACATAGCGGGGCTCGTCGGCCGCTGGGTCGGTGCCGGCGAACGTTTCCGCAAGGTCTGAGCGCCTTCCTGCAATGAACCAAGCGGCCGATCGAAACGAAAGACGCGACGTCGGCACCGGCGACCGCGGCGGCACGCTTGCGCGGCCGACTCGCGAATACGCGCGGCTCATGCGCATCGACCGCCCGATCGGCATCTGGCTGCTGTTGTGGCCGGCGCTGTGGGCGCTCTGGATCTCGGCGGACGGCACGACCGGACGAGCAGATCTTCGTCATCTTCGTGCTCGGCACGTTCGTGATGCGCTCCGCCGGCTGCGTGATCAACGATTTCGCCGATCGCGAATTCGATCCGCACGTGCGCACGCACCGCCAGATCGGCCACTGGCCCGAGGCAAGCGGTCTCACCCGCGGAAGCGCTGGCGGTGTTCGCGGTGCTCGGCCTCATCGCGCTGGCACTGCTGATCCCACTGAATCGCCCCACCCAGACTGCTCGCGCTGATCGGCGGCGTGCTCGCGGTCACCTACCCGTTCCTGAAGCGTTTTTTCGCGTTGCCGCAGGCGTACCTGGGGCTCGCGTTTTCCTGGTCGATGCCCATGGCTTTTGCCGCGCAGACTGGCTCAGTTGCCGCTGGTGGCATGGGTGCTGTTCGCGGCGGGCGTGCTCTGGACCACCGCGTACGACACGATCTATGCGATGGTCGACCGCGAGGACGACCTGCTGATCGGCGTGCATTCGTCTGCGATCCTGTTCGGACGTGCGGACCGTGGCATCGTCGCAGTGCTGCAGTTCGGCGCGCTCGCACTGCTGGCGTTGGCCGGTTACCTGTCGCAACTTGGCCGGTGGTACTGGTTGGGGCTCGCCATTGCCGCGCTGCTGTCGTTGCGCCAGCAGTTCCTGATCCGGCATCGCGAGCCGTCGCAATGCTTTCGCGCGTTCCTGACAACAACCTGTTGGGGCTCGCGGTGTTCGGCGGCATCCTGCTCGACTACCTGTTCGCGGCCTAGTCGGGGCGTGCTGCGCGGCATTCGCGTGAATGCGCGAGCACACGAGTCCGGCAATTACGCTGGCAGCGCACGACCGACCGACCAGACATCGACGGACATCGCACCCAGCGCGAGCAGGGCATGCGAGGCTTCGATGACCGTGCTTCCGGTCGTGACGACATCGTCCACCAACCCGACGCGCATCCCGTCGATGCGAGAGGAGCGGCGGGCTCGACCGAACGCGCCGCGCACATTGAGTTCACGCTCCGCGCGGGTCAGCTCGACCTGGGAGGCGGTGTCGCGGGTGCGGGCCAGGGCGTAGGGTTCGCACGGCACCCGGACGGTGCGCGCCACGAAGCGTGCGATCTCGAACGATTGGTTGAAGCCGCGCTCCACCAGCCGCGCAGGGTGCAGCGGCATCGGCACCAGCAGGTCGACCTGCCGGTGCAGGTGCAGCGCGACCAGCGCCCTGCCGAGCAGCACGCCGAGCACGCGCGCGTTCGCCAGCGCGCCATCGTATTTCAGGCCTGGATGATTCCGTCGAGAGGCGGGCGCGTACTCATAGGGAGCGAACGAGCGGGCGAAGGGAAAGCGGCGACCGCGGCACTGGCCACAGTCGGCGCCCATGGCCTCGTCAGCGAGGTGTGCCTGGCCGCAGCGTCCGCAAGGCGCGGTGAAGCGACCGGCAGTTCGGCCTCGCAGGCGGCACACAGGTCGAAGCGCCGGCGGCTGGCCCCGGCCCGCGGCACAGCAGGCATTGCGGCGGCAGGATCCAACCGGCCAGCCGTTCGACCCAGCTGTCAACCTGGATAACGGTGCATTGGTTGACAGGGCCTGCGACCGTCCGAATACTGCCCGGCTGGCAGCAGCCTGCAGCGTGGTCGCACGGCGATGTCCGGTGCGATGCCGATTTCTTGCGAATAAACAAGGATTTGCAATGGCCTCATCCGACCTGAACCGCCTCGGCGAAGTGCGTACCGACTGGACGCTGGACGAGGCGCGAGCCGTCTTTGAACTGCCGTTCAACGACCTGCTGTTTCACGCGCAGCGCGTGCATCGCGAGCAACTTCGAGCCGAACCGCGTGCAGGTCAGCACGTTGCTGTCGATCAAGACCGGCGCCTGCCCGGAGGACTGCAAGTACTGCCCGCAGAGCGTCCGCTACGACACGGGCCTCGGCCGCGAAGAGCTGATGCAGGTCGCCGACGTGGTCACGGCCGCGCAGGCGGCCAAAGCGCAGGGCGCAACCCGTTTCTGCATGGGCGCGGCGTATCGCAATCCCGAAGCCGAAGCAGCTCGAACAGGTCAAGCAGATGGTGCGCGAAGTGCGCGCGCTTGGGCTGGAGACCTGCGCGACGCTCGGCATGCTGACGCCGCAACAGGCCGCGCGAGCTGAAGGACGCCGGGCTCGACTACTACAACCACAACCTCGACACGTCGCCGGAGTTTTATGGCGAGGTCATCACGACGCGCACCTACCAGGATCGGCTCGAGACGCTGCAGGCGGTGCGCGATGCCGGGCTCAATGTCTGTTGCGGCGGTATCCTCGGCATGGGCGAATCCGAAGCCGATCGGGTCAGCCTGCTGCACACGCTGGCGACCCTGCCGCAGCACCCCGAAAGCGTACCGATCAACCAGCTCGTGCAGGTGCCCGGCACGCCGTTGCACGGCACGCCGGAGCTCGACCCGCTCGATTTCGTGCGCGCGATCGCGACGGCCCGGCTGTTGATGCCGCGCTCGTACGTGCGGCTTTCGGCCGGACGCACCGACATGACCGACGCCGTGCAGGCGCTGTGTTTCCTCGCGGGCGCAAACTCGATTTTTTACGGCGAAAAGCTGCTGACGACGCCGAACCCGGGCCGCAGCCACGACGAGCAGCTGTTCACGCGGCTGGGACTGAAGCCGGAAACAGCGGTCGGCGTCGCGACCGCCTGAGCCGCGCGCGGCGGCACCATGCGCGCCGAGCGAGCAACTTGCGGCCGAGCTTGCGGTGCTCGCCGGTGCGAACCGCGCGCGAAGCCGCGTGCAAGTCATGCCGACCGCCAGCCGGGTGCAACGCGCATCCAGGTCGCCGGCCGCCGAATGCCTCGCGTTCTGCAGTAACGATTACCTCGGCCTCGCCGACCACCCGCTGCGTCGTCGAGGCGATGATCGCAGGCGACGCGCAGGTGGGGCGTCGGCAGTGGCGCCTCGCACCTGGTCAGCGGGCACACGCACGAGCATCACGCGCTCGAAGAGGAACTGGCGGACTTCGTGGCGCGTCCGCGCGCGGTGCTGTTCTCGACCGGTTACATGGCGAACCTCGCGGCGGCGGCCGTGCTGGCCGGCCGCGGCGACGCCGTGCTCGAGGACAGGCTCAACCACGCATCCCTGCTCGACGCGGGCCTTGCGACCGGCGCGCGTTTCACCCGTTACGCCCATGGCGACGTCGCGGCCCTGCGCGCCAGGCTCGACGCGCCTCGGGCACGCAGCCGCGGGCGAACCTGCTGGTACTGACCGACGGTGTGTTCAGCATGGACGGCGACGTGGCGCCGCTGCGTGAGCTCGCGCTCGCCTGTCGCGAGGCGGACGCGACGCTGCTGGTCGACGATGCCCACGGCTTCGGCGTGCTGGGCGCGACGGGCGCAGGCGCGGTTGAAGAAGCGGGGCTTTCGACTCGACGACGTGCCGGTGCTGATGTGCACGCTGGGCAAAGCCGCCGGCACGTTCGGCGCCTTCATCGCGGGTTCGGAAGTGCTCATCGAGAGCCTGATCCAGCGCGCGCGCACGTACATCTACACGACCGCGTTGCCGCCGGCGGTGGCCGCCGCGACGCGCGCCGCGTTGCGCGTCATGCGCGACGAGCCCGGCCGGCGCGCGCGCGTCCTGGCGCCATGCCGCGGCGTTTCGCGACGGGCGCTGCATCGCTCGGGCTGAGCCTGATGCCCTCGCGAACGCCGATCCAACCCTTGCTCGTCGGGGCCGAAGCGACAGGCGATCGCGCTCAGCAGCGGCGCTGCTGGAACTGGGGCATCTGGGTGCCGGCGATCCGGCCGCCGACCGTGCCTGCCGGGACCTCGCGATTGCGTTTCACGTTCTCTGCGGCGCACACGAGTTCCGACGTTGCACGGTTGCTCGACGCACTCGGCCGCTCGCAGCGCTGCGGCCTGCTGGATCGACCTCACGTCATGACGACGGCGGCGCGCCGGCACTGCACGTCGAATCGCGCGGCTCCGGCCCCGACCTCGTCCTGCTGCACGGCTGGGCCTTGCACGGCGGCATGTGGGGTCCCTGGCTCGACCAGCTCGCAGGCACGCGCGTCTGCATGTCGTCGACCTGCCGGGCCATGGCCGCAGCGCTGCCGTCGCCACGCCGGGTGACCTTGGCGCGCTCGCTCGTGCGGTTTCAGCCAGCGTGCCACCGGGTGCAGCGGTGCTTGGCTGGTCGCTGGGTGGCATGGTCGCGCTCGAATTGGCGCGGCAACGGTCGGCAGACATCGCGGCGCTCGTGCTGATCGCAACGACGCCCTCGTTCGTCACGGCGCTCCGACTGGCCGCATGGCACGGACCCGGTCGTGCTGGAGGACTTCGCGAGCGGGCTGGGCACCGACTACCGGCGCACGATCGGCAATTTCCTGGCGCTGCAGACCTGGGGCGACGAGCACGCAACGCAGGCGCTTGCGCGCGCTGCGTGCCAGCGTAGCGCTGCATGGCGAACCCGATCGCGCCGCGCTCGAGTCGGGGCTCGCGGTGCTGCGCGACTCGGACCTGCGCGGCGTCTTGCCACGCCTGACCTTGCCGGCCCTGGTGATCTGCGGGCGAACACGACCGCCTGACGCCGGCGGCTGCCGGACGTGAACTCGCGGCCGCGCTGCCGATGGCCCGGTTCGTCCAGATTCCACGGCCGGGCATGCGCCGTTCCTGTCGCAGCGCGGGGCCGTGCTGGCAGAGGTCATTCCGTTTCTCGAACGCAATCTTGCCAGCGCGCCGAAAGCGCGTGCGGCCGTCGGTACGGCGCCTCGGTCCGGTTCCCGATGCAGCGGCGCTCACGCTGGACACTGCCGCGTGTAGCGGCCGCGTTCGGTCAGGCCGCGCTGCATTACGACGAGGCGGCGGTGATCCAGGCAACGGTCCGCAACGAGTTGCTCGAGCGGCTCGACGTGGTCCGCATGGATCCCCAGGTCGTGGTCGATCTCGGGGCGGGCACCGGCCACGCCGCGATCGCGCTGAAACGGCGCTATCCGAAAAGCCACGTGATCGCCGCTGGACCTCGCGCCCGGCATGTTGCGCGAGGCGGGCCGGCGGCAGACGCTGCTGCGTCGCTTCAGCCGCGTCGCGGCCGATGCGGCCGCGCTGCCTTTTGCCACCGGCAGCACGGACATGATTGTTCTCGAGCCTGATGCTGCAATGGTGCAATGATCCCGACGCCGTCTTGCGCGAGTGCCGCCGCGTCCTGCGCCCGGGCGGAGTGCTGACGTTCACCAGGCTCGGCCCCGACACGCTGGAGGAATTGCGGCGCGCCTGGGATGCGGCCGATCCCGGCCATGCCCACGTGAACCGATTCATCGACATGCACGATCTCGGGGATGCGCTGACGCGGGCCGGGTTTGCCGAACCCGTGCTCGACGTCGAGCGCTACACGCGTGACCTACGCGACGGCCATCGACCTGATGCGCGACCTCAAGACGATCGGGGCGCACAACGCCAACGCGGGCCGGCCGCCCGGCCTCACGGGCAAGGCAACCTTGCGCGCATGGTCGCAGCCTACGAGTCGTTTCGCCGGGACGGGCGATTGCCAGCGACGTATGAGGTGGTGTACGGCCAGGCCTGGTCGCCCGACGCAGCCGGTGCGCACGAAGATTCCGCAACCGGCAAACGAAGTGCTGGTGCCGATTACGCAGCTACGCCGCAGGTCGCGCGAACCGCGCGATTGAGCATCGATTTTTTTATACCTGATCGATCAAGACGTTACGCCGATTATTGAATATTATCCATAGTGCATAGTTTTTCTGAACAATGCTGACACCTGGAATTTTCGTCACTGGCACCAACACGGGCGTCGGCAAGACGGTCGTCTCGGCCGCGCTGGTGCGCCTGCTGGCCGGGCGTGGCTTGCGCGTCGCAGGCCTGAAACCCATTGCGACGGGTGGAGAGCGCGCGGCGCCGGGCATGCCACTTCGCAACAGCGACGCCCTGGAATTACAGGCCGCGAGCTCGCCGATGGCAGGCCTACGAGACCGTCAACCCGCACTGCTTCGAACCGCCCATCGCGCCGCACATTGCGGCCGCCGAAGCCGGCGACTTCCTGGTCGTCGAGCGCCTGGTCGACTGGTATGGCGGGGCCACCGCCGGCGCCGACATCGCGGTCGTGGAAGGCGCCGGCGGCTGGCGCGTCCCGTTGCATCCGACCGGATTCCTGAGCGACCTGCCGGAACGGCTGGGGCTCGGCGTGATCATCGTGGTGGGACTGACGCTGGGCTGCCTGAGCCACGCGCGACTCACGGCGGAGGCGATCCTCGCGAGCGGCCGGTGCCCGCTGCTCGGTTGGATCGGCAACTGTATCGATGCGTCCTTCCAGCGACAGCAGCAAAACCTGGCAACGCTCGAGCGACTGCTCGGCGCTCCGCCCCTTGCGGTGGTGACTGACCTGTCCGCCGCGCCCAGGTCACCACTCGGCATGCCCCTCGCGAACCTGGCAGACGACGTCTTGCTGGGATCGGTGCTGACCCGGTACCTCGCGCAGGCTGCAACTCCGTCGGGGCACCAATGACGCCATATCTGCCTCGGTGACCCGTTGTGACCGGCCACTCGACTGGTTACATTCGACGCTTCCCCACGGACGCGCAGCCATGGTGGTCGCTACGCACGCAGGCACACCAGCCCGCCATCTCGAACACCGGATCGAGCTGTCGCCGAACTGCTCGCTGACGCCCGTGACAGCGCGTCTTTTTATCGCGAGCCTGGCGCTGGTCACCTTGCCGATAGCGGGATATTTTGCGTTCCAGGGACTTTGGCCAATTCTTCTTATCGCCGGACTCGAACTGGCGCTGTGTGGTGGGCGGTCCGGCTCAGCCTGGACGCCGGCCGACAACGCGAGATCATCGTGGTTTCGCCGGATTCGGTCGTGCTCGAGCGACGTGGGCTCCGTCAATCGATCCGCATGGTATTTCCACGCCATTGGGCGACGGTTAAACTGCGCGACCCGCCAGTGGCGCTGCATCCGAGCCGGCTTGTGATCGAGTCGAAAGGATATGCCTGCGAAGTGGGGCGATTTCTCACGGAAGACGAGCGTCGCGGCCTGGCGGGGCGACTCGGGCAACTCGTCGGCAGGATGAGCGAATCGCCGGAGCTCTAGTCTCGATCGGTTCGATCGGGCAGTTGCGCGGGTCTGGCCGTGCCGTCGAGTACTGCCGGTCCATGTCATGGGAGTTTCGATGGTGCCAATGAAGATCGGGAAGCGGGCCCTGACGGCCGTGTCGGTGGCCGGCCTGACACTGCTCGGGACGAGCCCGGCCATGGCCGACTGGACGCTGAACCTGCGCGAGGGCGTCACCGAACTGAGCCGCGAAATCTACGGCCTGCACATGCTGATCCTGTGGGTCTGCGTGGCGATCGCCGTCGCGGTGTTCGGCGTGATGATTTATTCGATCGCGACCTTTCGCAAATCGAAAGGCGCGGTGCCTGCCAGTTTCGACCACAACACGCATGCCGAGGTCATCTGGACGCTGATCCCGGTCGTGATCCTGGTCGCCATGGCGATCCCGGCGGCCCGCACGCTCGTGAAGATCGAAGACGCGACCGGCTCGGAACTCACGATCAAGGTCACCGGCTACCAGTGGAAGTGGCAGTACGACTATGTCGATCACGGCGTCAGCTTTTTCTCGACCCTCGCCCGCACGAGCGATGCGGCGCGGCAGACTCGATTCGGGCGTCCCGCCCACGTCCGTCGAGAATTACCTGCTCGAGGTCGACAATCCCGCTCGTCGTGCCGGTCGGCAAGAAAGTCCGCGTGCTGATCACCGCCGCCGATGTGCTGCACGCGTGGTGGGTACCCGATTTCGGCATGAAAAAGGACGCCATCCCCGGCTATATCAACGAGTTGTGGTTCAAGGCCGACAAGGTCGGCACGTACCGCGGCCAGTGCGCCGAACTCTGCGGTCGCGACCACGGCTTCATGCCGATCGTCGTCGAAGTCATGGAGGCTGCCGGCGTACGAGGCCTGGCTCGCCGGCCAGAAAAGGCCGCGCGACAGGCGGCCGCTCCGACCGCCCCCGCGACTGGTGCCGCGACGAGCCGCGCGCATCGGCACACCGAACGATACCGCCGCGACCGTCCTGGTCGCGGACGCGGAGTAATCGAACATGCCCTCGAACCAGACTCACCCGGACATCCTCACGCGCACCTATCACGACGTCGAGGTCACGGCGCAGGGCCACCACGACGACCATGGCCCGGCCAAGGGCATCATGCGCTGGCTCACGACGACGAATCACAAGGACATCGGCACGATGTACCTGATTTTCAGTCTCGTCATGTTCCTCACCGGCGGCTCGATGGCGCTGGTGGTGCGTGCCGAGTTGTTCATGCCCGGCATGCAGCTGGTCGACCCGCAGTTCTTCAACACGATGACGACCGTGCACGCGCTGATCATGGTGTTCGGCGCCGTGATGCCGGCAACGGTCGGCCTCGCCAACTGGATGATCCCGCTGCAGATCGGCGCGCCCGACATGGCGCTGCCGCGCATGAACAACTTCAGCTTCTGGCTGCTCGTGTCGGCGTTCTCGCTGCTGATCCTGTCGCTGTTCATGCCGGGCGGCGGCCCCGCCGCGGGCTGGACGCTGTATCCGCCGCTGGTGCTGCAGACCGGCGATGCCTTCCCGCTCGCGATCTTCGCGATCCACCTCGCCGGCGCCTCGTCGATCATGGGCGCGATCAACATCATCGTCACGATCATGAACCTGCGCGCACCGGGCATGTCGCTGCTGAAGATGCCGCTGTTCGTCTGGACGTGGCTGATCACGGCCTACCTGCTGATCGCCGTGATGCCGGTGTTCGCCGGCGCAGTGACGATGCTGCTCACCGACCATTTCTTCCACACGACGTTCTTCGCGGCCTCCGGCGGCGGCGACCCGGTGCTCTACCAGCACGTGTTCTGGTTCTTCGGGCACCCCGAGGTGTACATCATGATCCTGCCGGCGTTCGGGATCGTCTCGGAGATCATCCCGACGTTCGCGCGCAAGCGCCTGTTCGGCTACGACGCGATGGTCTATGCGACGGCGTCGATCGCGTTCCTGTCGTTCATCGTCTGGGCGCACCACATGTTCACGGTCGGCATGCCGCTCGCCGGTGAGATGTTCTTCATGCTGAGCACGATGCTGATCGCCGTGCCGACCGGCGTGAAAGTGTTCAACTGGACCGCGACGATGTGGAAGGGCTCGATGACCTTCGAGACCGCCGATGCTGTTCGCGCTCGCGTTCCTGTTCCTGTTCACGATCGGTGGCTTCTCGGGCCTGATGATGGCCATCGCGCCCGGTCGACTTCCAGTATCACGACACCTACTTCATCGTCGCGCACTTCCATTACGTGCTGGTGCCGGGCGCCGTGTTCGCGATCATTGCGGGCGTCTACTACTGGCTGCCGAAGTGGACCGGCCACATGTACGACGATGAAGCTCGCGACATGGTCCATTTCTGGTTGTCCGCGATCTTCGTGAACGTGCTGTTCTTCCCGCAGCACTTCCTCGGTCTTGCCGGCATGCCGCGCCGCATCCCCGACTACTCGACGCAGTTCGCCGACTGGAACATGGTGTCGTCGATCGGCGGGTTCGGCTTCGGCCTCTCGCAGCTGCTGTTCGTGTACATCATCTGGAAGTGCGCACGCGGCGGTGCCAAGGCGACGGCCGAGGTCTGGCAGGGCGCCAACACGCAGGGTCTCGAGTGGACCGTGCCGTCGCCGGCGCCGTATCACACGTTCGACGAAGCCCCGCTGGTCAAGTGAGCGCGGATCGCATGCACACAGGACGACAAGATCCGACGTGCGGCGCCGCCGCATTCGCAGGAACACGCTGCTGCTGGCGTTGGTAGCGCTCGCGATCTATGTTGCGTTCATCGCCTCCAGCGTCATGAATGCCCAGCCCTGATTGCCGATGAACCCCACCACGCCACAAGCCGCATCGCTCGCTGACCCGCAGCCTCTGGCTGATGGTCGCCGGCAGCTTTGCATTTGGTTTTGCGCTGGTGCCGCTCTACGACGTGATCTGCGAGGCTGCCGGCATCCGCGTCAATGCGAAGCCGTCGCAACTGCAGGCTTCCGATACAGGGCGTCGGACGCCATGTCGCGCTCGAGTTCGTCTCGATGCTGCCGCCGGGAAGCGAATTCGAATTGACTCCCGCAACGCCGACCATGGTGCTGCAGCCGGGCAAGCTGTACGAAGCGAAGTTCCGTATCCGCAGCAAGGCGACCGTGCCGGTCGACGCACAGGCGGTGCCAAGCGTGGCTCCGGCCACGACCGCAAAATACCTGCAGAAGACCGAGTGCTTCTGCTTCACGCCGCAGCAGTTCGCGGCGTCGCAGGAAAGAGAGTTCACGGTGCGCTTCATCGTCGATCCCGACCTGCCGCGGCAGGTCGATCGCATGACGCTCGCGTTATTCGATATACAAGGTGGCCGGGGCGACCACGCTCGCGGCGCTTTAGAATTTCCTGGTCGATCATCCGCTGACTGGAACCGATAGAGGCAGACTCCCATGGCCCAGGCTCATACCGCGCACGACGCGGGGAAGTACTACATCCCGCACGGCAGCAAGTGGCCGATCGTCGGTTCGGTATCGCTGTTCGTCACGATGCTCGGCGCCGCGTCGCTGCTGAACGGACGTGGACGTCGCGCCGTGGCTGCTGGGCGCCGGCCTGCTGGCGGTCTTCTACATGTTCTATGGCTGGTTCGGCACGGTGATCGGCGAGAGCCAGCGCGGCATGTACAACGAAGGCGTCGACAAGTCGTTTCGCATGGGGATGATGTGGTTCATCTTCTCCGAGGTCATGTTCTTCGGCGCGTTCTTCGGCGCGCTGTATTACGCGCGGCAGCTCTCGGTGCCGTGGCTCGGCGGCGAAGGCAGCCAAGTTCCTCACCAACCTGTTCCTCTGGAAAGACTTCGATCCTGCCTGGCCGACCAATGGCCCGGCGACGGTAGGCGGCGCGTTCGAGACGATTCCGGCGTTTGGCTTGCCGGCGATCAACACCGCGATCCTGCTGACTTCCGGCGTCACGATCACGATCGCGCACCACGCGCTCAAGGCGGGCAACGCGGCGTGCTGAAGATCTTCCTCGCAGCCACGTTCCTGCTGGGCTTCCTGTTCGTCGGCTTGCAGGCCGAGGAATACATGCACGCCTACCATGAACTGAACCTCACGCTCGGCAGCGGCGTCTACGGCTCGACGTTCTTCATGCTGACCGGTTTCCACGGCCTGCACGTGACGATCGGCGCGATCATGCTGCTGGTGATCTGGCTGCGCGTCATGAAGGGCCATTTCACGCCCGAGCACCATTTCGCGTTCGAAGGCGTGGCCTGGTACTGGCACTTCGTCGACGTCGTCTGGCTCGGCCTGTTCATCTTCGTGTACTGGCTCTGAGCCGACACAGTCAGCGTTGCGCAGCTGTCCGCTGGACGCCGGATTCGCATGTCTTAGGCCCCACGAAGAGATATGTGGGGCCGAAAGCATCCGAACCAGCGTCCATGATGTGTTGCCGATGTTGACGGCACAGAGGAGCCGCAACCGTGCGCAGTCTCAGCGCACGTGGTGCGGGGCGATCAGGCCCGTGCGCCAGGCCACGAACAACAGGATGAAGAGCGCGACGGAGAGCGCGATGCGCACCGTGAGCGCATTGACCATGCGCTTCGACTGCCCCTCGTCCTTGACCAGGTGAAACAGGCCGGAGCTGAGGCTGGCGACGATCGCGATCAGCACGGCGACGATGAGCACTTTGATGAGCATGTGAACGAGGCCCAGCGCGTTGGAAGCACAGTATAAGTGAGGCTGCGAATAGCGAATCGCGTGTTCGTGCCGCGACTGTGGGCCGCGCTGGTCACGGCAATGCTGCTGGCAGCGTTCCTCTCGCTCGGCGCATGGCAACTCGCGCGTGGCCGCGAAAAGCAGGCCTTGATCGCGTCGTTCGAACGTGGCCAGCGATCCAGCGTCGCCCTCACCGCTGAAACGGTCGATATGCAGCCGCGTTATCAGCACGTGATCGTGTCGGGCCAATACGATCCGGCGCGGCAGGTCCTGCTCGACAACATGCCCTCGCAGGCGGGCATGCCCGGCTATCGCGTACTCACGCCACTGGTCCGGGCGGGCACCCGGACGATTATTGCTCGTGGACCGCGGCTGGGTGCCGATCGGATCAAGTCGCGCGATCCTGCCGTCGGTGGACGTTTCCGCTGCAGCGCGTGACGTCTCTGGTCGACTCGATCATGTGCCGGAACCCGGCGTGCGGGTAGGCGAGGCGGGCGTCAGCGGCGACGCCGCGTGGCCGCGGGTCCTCAATTTCCCGCGGCGGGCGGATCTCGAAGCCGTGCTGGGCGCTCCGGTCGAAGCGCGCATCCTGCTGCTGGATCCCGACCTGCCGGATGGCTACGAGCGCGCCTGGCGACCCGCGCTCGGGTCTGGACCCGAGCGTCATCTTGGTTACGCGATCCAGTGGTTCGCGTTTGCAGTCGTGCTGCTCGTGATCTTCGTTGCGCTCAGCTTCGAGAGCGTGGCCCCGGATGGACAAGGTCACCGGCCCTTCATGAATGCCCGCCGATCCTGGTCTCGTGCAGCGCCGCGGACGGCGCCAGTTGCTGCTGCTCGCGGCGATGTTCTTCGTGCCGCTAGCCGTTGCATTCTGGCTCTATTACGGTCCGACGAACTGGCGGCCGGTGGGCGGCACCAATCAAGGGCGACCTGATCGACCCTGCGGTGCCGCTGCCCAGGGCGGCGCTGCTGGACGCGGACGGCGAGCCGGTGCCGGAGACTTTCCTGACCGGCAAATGGACCATGCTCTATGTCGGCGACGGCTCCTGCGATGCGCGGTGCCGCAGAGCGCTCTACCTGTCGCGGCAGTCGCGCATGGCGCTCAACAAGGACATGGATCGTGTCCAGCGCGTGTTTCTCGTGACCGGCAACTGCTGTGACCGTCAGTTTCTCGCCGCCGAACACCCGGATCTAATCGTCGCGGTCGCTGGGCAGCGATGCCGGGTCGCAGGCTCTGCTGCGCACGTTGCCCGCGATCGAGGGTGCAGTGCCGGCCGCGGCAGGACGCCTGTACCTGATCGACCCGCGCGGCAACGCGATGTTGAGTTATTCCGCGACCGCCCCCGACAAGGCGCTGCTCGCGGACGTCAAAAAACTTTTGCAGCTGTCCCACATCGGCTAGCCAGGTAACTGCTTAATGCGCATCGCAACGTTTCGCCGGTGGTGCCTGTTCGGCACGCTGCTGGCCTTTGGCGTCATCGTGCTGGGTGCGTACGTGCGCCTGAGTCACGCGGGTCTCGGGTGTCCGGACTGGCCCGGTTGTTATGGTCACCTGACCGTCGGCGACGCCGTCGAGAATGCACATGCGGCGAACCAGGCATACCCCGAACGTCCGCTCGAGGCGGGCAAGGCCATCAAGGAGATGGTGCACCGGTATCTCGCGGCGACGCTCGGGCTCGTGATCCTGGTCATTGCGTGGATGGCCTATCGCAATCGCCGCGAGGCGCAGCAACCCGTGCGGCTGCCGGCCTTCCTGGTGGGGCTCGTCATTTTCCAGGGCCTGCTTGGCATGTGGACAGTCACGTTGCTGCTGAAACCGTTGATCGTCTCGGCTCACCTGCTCGGCGGCCTGACGACGATGGCGCTGCTGTGGTGGATGGCATTGCAGACTTCGCGCACGAGCCGGCCACACGCCGAGCGTCCACTGCGGACGTGGGCCGTCATCGGGCTCGTCGTGCTGGGATTGCAGATCATGCTCGGCGGCTGGGTCAGTTCGAACTATGCCGCGGTCGCCTGCCCGGATTTCCCGACCTGCCAGGCTTCCTACTGGCCGCAAATGGATTTTCGCGATGCCTTCGTGCTGTGGCGCGGACTCGGCATCGATTACGAGGGCGGCGTCCTCGAGCATCCGGCACGTGTCGCCATTCACTTCACGCACCGGCTCGGTGCGATCGTCGCAGCCTTGATTCTTGGATTCGTGGCCTGGAAGGCGATGCGCACGGGCCAGTCCCGAGGCGTGCGCGTGGCGGGCGGCGCACTTGCCGTGGCGCTCATCGCGCAGTTACTGCTCGGACCGATCATGGTGCTGAAGACGTTTCCGTTGCCGCTGGCCACGGCGCACAACGCCGTTGCTGCGCTGCTGTTGCTGTGCGTCGTAGCCTTGTTGCGTTTCCTGTTCCCGGCACGGGGCTATTATTGACCGCAACAGCGGCCGGGAAGACCGGTAGCCACCCAGGGGCCCCGCTCAGCGGCCGCTTCGGCAGATCCGTACAATGCGGTCCACCATGAGTACCGCCGGCTCAAAACTCGCTCCCGGTTCAGCAGCGACCTGGCGCGACTATTTCGAACTCGGCAAGCCGAAAGTCGTGGCCTTGATCGTGTTCACGGCGATCGTGGGCATGTTCCTTGCCGTGCCTGGCCTGCCGCCCTGGCAGTCGTTCGTCTACGGCACGATCGGTATCGGGCTCGCCGCCTCGAGCGCCGCGGCGATCAACCACGTGCTCGATCGCGGCTTCGACGAGAAGATGGCACGCACGCGCAATCGCCCGATTCCGACCGGTCATGTCACGACTGGCCAGGCGCTCTTGTATGCGGGGGCGATCGGCGTCAGCTCGATGCTGGTGTTGTGGTTGCTCGTGAATCCGCTGACGGCAGTCCTGACATTCTGCTCACTGATCGGCTACGCCGTGCTCTATACGGTCTGGCTCAAGCACGTCACGCCGCAGAACATCGTGATCGGTGGCGCGGCGGGCGCAGCACCTCCCGTGCTGGGCTGGTGCGCGGTCACCGGCACGATCGATCCCTATGCCCTGCTGCTGTTCCTGATCATCTTCGCGTGGACGCCACCGCACTTCTGGGCGCTGGCCATTGCACGCCGCGACGACTATGCGCGGGCCGGCATTCCGATGCTGCCGGTGGCCTATGGCGTCGATTTCACGCGACTGCACATCCTGCTGTACACGATCGTGCTGGTGATCGTCACGTTGCTGCCTTACCTCACGGGCATGAGCGGCCTGATCTACCTGCTGGTCGCCGTCGTGCTGGACGTGTTGTTCCTGCGTCACGCGATCGCGCTGCGGCGTCCGGACGCGCCGCAGCACCTGCCGATGGCCGTGTTCCGCTATTCGATCAATTACCTGATGGTGCTGTTCGCCGCGCTGCTGGTCGATCACTACGTGAACCTGCGGCTCTAGCGCGACCTCATGGCGAGCCGCTCGAACTTCGCCGCACCGCTGCTGCTTGCAGTCGTGACCGGCCTGATCGTCTACGTCTCGTTGTATCCGTTCCGGTTCGCGCCACACGGGCCGACATTCGCGGAAGCGCTGCAGGTACTGACGTGGGCCCGCGCCTCGCGCGGCGACATGTTCAACAACGTGCTGCTGTACGTGCCGTTCGGATTCTGCGTCGCGCTGTTGATCGAGCCGCGGTGGGGACGACTCGCTGGGCATCGTCGCCGGCGCGTCTGCGGGCGGTGCGCTGTCCCTGGGCCTCGAATTGCTGCAGGCATCGGTGATTCCTCGCGTATCGAGCCTCACGCGACCTCTCGCTGAATGCAGCCGGGGCACTGCTCGGCGCCGTCCTCGGCTCAGGGTTCCACGCGCTTGGGCAAAGCATGGCGCCGCAATCGACCGCTCGAGCCCGATCGGCCAATGTCGCCTTCGCAATCACTCGTGCTCTGGTTGATCGAACGGCTCTGGCCCCTGATCCCGGATCCCGGCCTGCGGCAGTTGAAATACGCCGTGCGTCCGCTGCTGACGCCGCGCATGGAATGGCTCGAGCTGGCCGGCTTTTTTGTCGGCTGGCTCGTGGTTGCGCAAGCAGTGTTCCACATGACCAGGCGACAACGCTCCGTCGACGTGTTGCTGATCGTCATAGCGACCGTGCTGGTAGGACGCACGTTCATCGCCGGCAACGTATTGGTCAGCGCAGAAATCGCGGCCATCGCGCTGCTGCTACCGGTACTGGTGCTGCTGAGCCGGCTCGACGTTGGAAAGCGCGCGGCCGTGGTTGCGTTGCTGCTCGGCTCCTGGCTCGCATGGACGGCAGCGCGGCCATTGCTGAACGGTTCAACCGTGTCGGTGGCCAGCCTGCCGGCTTTCAAGGAACTGTTGCTCCGCAGCGTGCCACCGCCACCGCAACTGGCCAGCAAAGGCTTCAGCTACATGTCACTGGCGTGGCTGCTGGCCGGCGCGGGTTTCGTTCCGCATGTCGCTGCCGGCATCACGTTGCTGTTCGTGGCGGTTGCTGGTCATGCTGCAGCTGGGCGTGGCAGCACCGTCCTTCGGCTGGGTCGACCTGCTGATCGCCGCCGTGGCCGGCTGGATCGTCGCGCGTTGGATTCCGAAGGGTTAGCTACCCTTCGGTTCCAGGACAGGACAGGATCAACAGACCAGCTGGGCTTAGAGCGGCGGTCCGGCGTTGTCGCCCAACATCAGCCGTCGCACCAGGGGTACCGGTCCGCTGAGCGAGAGGAACTGGTCATGGAACGCCCGCAGCGAGGCCTTGTCGCGCTGTTGCGCCATCCAGTCCGCGCGCAGTTTCAGGACCATGAGTTTACCGAGCGTGTAGTTCAGGTACGCCGGATCGTAAGTGCCGCGCAAGGCCTGCTGACGTGCATTGCCGGGATCCTGCAGTCCGGATTCGCAGGAACACCTGTTCCGACTGCGCCACCGTCATGCCCTGCGTGTGCAGGCCGATCGCGGAGACGTAGCGCGCATTGCGTTTCAACGCGGACAGCAATTGCCCGATGCGCCACTCGGGGCTGCCCGGGCGCAACCCTTCCTGTTGCATCATCTCCTCGGTGTAGTGCGCCCAGCCTTCCGTGTAGGCATAGCTCTGGAACAGCTGGGCGATCTTGGACGGGTTGCGATTCACGTGCAGGAAGTGCAGGAAATGGCCGGGCCACACTTCGTGAACCGAGGTCGACAGCAACGTGCCTTCGCCCGACACGTATTGAGCCTGTTCCTCCGGAGTCCAGCTCGGATCGGGCGGTGAGATGTAGTAGACCGAAGGCACGTTCTTGCTCTCGTACGGACCGGCCGTGATGATGTACGCAAAATTCTGCGCGTTGTAGGGCGGCGCCTGGTTCTACCAGCGCCTCCTCGGGCCCAGGAATCGTAACGAGGCCCTTTTGCTGCACGAACGCCTTCAGCTCCGGCAGTTGCCGCCGGGCTGCCGCCACGGCACCGCCCTCGGGCTTATGGCTGTTGGCCGTGTCAGCACATTGCCGCAGGGTCTTGCCGGGCGTGTAAGTGCTGCAGATCTCGCGCAACGCCGCGAGATTGCGCTCGAGATCGGCGCGGCCGATTTCCGACAACCGTGCGAGCGGCACGTCGACCTGCTCCGTCGCGGCCAGCATGCGCGCGAACAGCTCCGCACCGAGTGCGAAATTCCTGCGTCGCGCGCGGACGTTCGGACTTGAGCCAGTCCGCGAGGCCCTGCATCGCCGATGCCGCGCCGGCATTTGCCTGTGCCAGCGCCGTTTGCAGGGCCGGGTCCTTGACGCTCGAAAAGACCGCGGCCACGTCGTTGGCTGAAAAACTGGGCGAAGCCGCCGAAAGCATTGACACCGTAGTCGATCCACGGTGCGGGCATCGGCGTGCGCAGGTTTGCACGAATTTCGCGTGCAACGCGTGGCAGTTCACGCGCGTAGGCGATGTAGGCCCGCATGCGCGGCTCGAGCGGCGCATAAGGCTTGCTGAGGTAAATCTCGGGATCGAGGAAGCCCATGTAGTACGCCGGGTTGCGGTACGGCCATTCGGCTTCTTTCTCCCAGAAGAGTTCGACCTCGATCGCGGCCAGCAGATAGTCGCGCTCGCGCTGCCGCTCCGGCGTAAGGCCGGCCGGATCGAACGCAAGCGTGCGTGCGCGCGCCGTTTCGAGCCGGCCTACGTCGCGCCGCAAGGCCGGCGCCGTGAGGTCGGGCAATTTGCCATCGAATTCGTGCCGGCCCGCGTAGGACCGCGCTGACCGGATTGGCGGCGAAGCTCGCTTCGATGAATTGCGTGACGTGGCCATCCCACGCCGCCGCTGTCGCGGCAGACGTAGCCAGCCGTAGCCGCGGCGGGCGCCGCGGTTGCCTCGGCCGGCTACAACGATCGATCCGCCGGCGAGACCGAGCGCGCAGAACGCGGCACTCCGCGATGAAAAAAAGCATTCCCCGGTGCATCTTCGCAACCGATCGCGTGTGGACTCCATCGAACGGCATCAAAGGGGACGTACTGTACGCCACGCCTTGCCGGTCCTGTAGAATCCGCGGCCTTCCCATGGACGTCTCCCATATCCTAGCGCCGCTCAACGATGCGCAGCGCCAGGCGGTCACTGCGCCGCCCTTGCCTACGCTCGTGCTTGCCGGCGCGGGCAGTGGCAAGACGCGCGTGCTCACTCACCGCGTCGAATGGCTGGTCCAGGTCGAAGGCGTCTCGCCCCACGGCATCCTGGCGGTGACCTTTACCAACAAGGCCGCCGCGGAGATGCGGCACCGGATCGAGACCCAGCTGGGGTTGCCGTCGGCACCCCTCTGGATCGGTACGTTCCACGGCATCTCCCATCGGCTGCTGCGGCTGCATTGGCGCGAAGCCGGACTGCCGCAAGGCTTCCAGATCCTCGATAGCGAGGACCAGCAGCGGCTGGTCAAGAAAGTGGTGCGTGGGCTGAACCTCGACGACACGCGTTGGATTCCCCGCGAGATCGCCTGGTTCATCAACAAGCAGAAGGACGAGGGCCTCCGTCCCAAGCACCTCAAGGACGACGGCGATCCGACCCGGCGCCAGATGATCAAGCTGTACGAGGCTTACGAGGATGCGTGCCGTCGCAACGGCGTGGTCGACTTCGCGGAGCTGCTGCTGCGAAGCTGCGAGATCCTGCGCGAATCACCGGGCCTGGCCGACCACTACCGGGCACGCTTCCGTCACGTCCTGGTCGACGAATTCCAGGACACGAACACGGTCCAGTACGAATGGATGAAGATGCTCACGGGCTCCACGGGCATACCGTTCGTGGTCGGCGACGACGACCAGTCGATCTATCGCTGGCGTGGCGCGCGGGTCGAGAACCTGCAGCAATACCGCAAGGACTATCACGGCGTGCAGCTGTTCCGGCTCGAGCAGAACTATCGCTCGACCGGAAACATCCTCGCCGCGGCCAACGCGATCATCGCGAACAACAGCGGCCGCATCGGCAAGAAGCTGTGGACCAGCGACGGCGCGGGCACGCCCATCCGGCTTTACCGCGCCTATAACGAACGTGACGAAGCCGAGTTCGTCGTCAACAAGATCCGGGAGTGGGTCGCGCGCGGTGGCAACCGACGCGACAACGGCCATCCTGTACCGCTCCAACGCGCAGTCCCGCGTGTTCGAAGAATATCTGCTGGCAGCGCGCATCCCGTATCGCGTCTACGGCGGCCTGCGGTTTTTCGAACGCCAGGAAATCAAGGACGCGCTGGCATACCTCGGCTGATTTCGAACCGCGACGACGACGCCTCGTTCGAGCGTGTCGTGAACCTGCCGACGCGCGGCATCGGCGCCCGATCGATCGAGGTGCTGCGCGCGCATGCACGCACCCACACGGTCTCGATGTGGCAAGCGGCAAGCGCGTGCGGCGACGAGCTCGGCGCCAAGGCCACCAGCTGCCTGCAGGCATTCCTGACGTTGATCGAGAAGCTCGACGCCGAGACGCGTGGGCCTGCCGCTACACGAACAGGTCGATCACGTGATCCAGGCCAGCGGCCTGGTCGGCCATTACCAGAAAGAGAAGGCCGACAAGGGTGAGGCGCGGCTCGAGAACCTCGAGGAACTGGTCAGCGCCGCCCGCGGCTTCGAGCCCGAAGACGGTGACATGTCGCCGCTCATGGCCTTCCTGTCGCACGCGGTGCTCGAGTCGGGCGAAGGCCAGGCCGAGGAATGGGAAGACTGCGTGCAGATGATGACGCTGCATTCCGCCAAGGGCCTCGAGTTCCCGGTCGTGTTCCTATGCGGCATGGAAGACGGGCTGTTTCCGCACCAGCGCTCGGTCACCGACATGCACGGTCTCGAGGAGGAGCGCCGCCTCTGTTACGTGGGCGTCACCAGGGCCATGCGCCAGCTGTACTGCACCTATGCCGAGCAGCGCCGGATGCACGGAATCGACAGTTACGGGGCCCCTTCCCGTTTCCTGGCGGAGCTGCCGGTCGAGCTGGTCGAGGAAGTGCGCCCGAAGGTCAACGTGTCGCGACCGGCCTACATGCCACAGTTCCGGGCCGATTCACGCCCACAGGCCCGGGCCGGCCGGCAGCAATGTCTCGATGAGCGGACGCCGCTTCCAGGACGACTCGCCGGGCGGCCTCAAGCTGGGCCAGCGTGTGCGGCACGCCAAGTTCGGCGACGGCGTGGTGCTGAACATGGAAGGCCAGGGCGACAATGCCCGGGTCCAGATCAATTTCGAGCGCCAGGGCACGAAGTGGCTGATGATCGGTTACGCCCACCTCGAGGTCGTCTGAGGCGCGCCGGGTAGCGCTAGAATGGCGCGCAGCCTTACAGGTCCCTAAATCTTGAAAATAATCATCCTCGGGGCCGGCCAGGTTGGCCGGACCGCGGCGTATCACCTGGCCCGCGAAGAAGCCAATGATGTAACCGTCGTCGACCTCGATGAGCGCGTGCTGCGAGACCTGCAGGATCGCATCGACATCCGGACGGTACAGGGCAACGCGGCGAGTCCAAGAACGCTGGAAACCGCCGGCGCCCGCACGGCGGACATGATCGTCGCGCTGACCAACAGCGACGAAACCAACATGGTTGCCTGCCATGTCGCCTGGACGGCTGTTCGGCACGCGCGCAAAGATCGCCCGTATCCGGTCGCGTGATTACACGCGGCAGCCCAACCTGTTCGTGTCCACGGGAACGATGGGCGGCCCCGACGCACCGAAGCCCGTCCCGCAGCTGCCGGGCTTCGCGGTCGACATGTACCTCAGTCCGGAAGAAGCGGTCACCGACTACATCGAGCGGCTGATCCGTTACCCCGGCGCGCTGCAGGTCGTCGATTTTGCGGAAGGCAAGGTGCGGCTGGTCGGACTCAAGGCGCTGAAAGGCGGCGTGCTCGTCGGCCAGCCGATCCGCGAACTGCGCCGGCACATGCCGAACGCCGAGGCGCGCGTCGCCGCCATCTATCGCGACGGCCAGAGCATCGAGCCCGAGGGCGACACGATCATCATGAGCGGAGACGAGGTGTTCTTCGTCGCCGCGACGCAGGACATCCGCACCGTCATGCGCGAGATGCAGAAGCTGGAAGATCCGGTGAAGCGCGTGGTCATCGCCGGCGGCGGCAACATCGGGTTCCGGCTCGCGCAATCGCTCGAAGAGGCGAACCAGGTCAAGATCATCGAGCGCGACTCGAAGCGCGGCCGCGGCATTTCCGAGCAGTTGCGCAACACGATCGTGCTGATTGGCGACGCCGCCGACGAGGAACTGCTGGTCGAGGAGAACATCGACAGCGCCGACGTGTTCTGCGCGCTCACGAACTCCGAGGAAGCCAACATCCTGTCCGCGATGCTGGCGAAACGGCTCGGCGCGCACCGCGTGATGGCGCTGATCAGCCGCCCCGCATACGCGGACCTGACGCAGATCGGTTCGATCGATGTCGCGATCTCGCCGCAGACCGTAACGATCGGGTCGTTGCTGGCGTACGTGCGCAGGGGCGACGTCGTGCAGGTCCACTCGTTGCGGCGCGGCTCCGCCGAGGCGATGGAAACGATTGCGCACGGCGTGCGCGGCGGCAAGGTGGTCGGGCGTCCACTGGAGAATATCAAGTTGCCGGAGGGCGCCAAGATCGTGACCGTCGTACGCGGCGACCAGGTGATCATGGCGCATCACGACACCGTGATCGAGAACGGCGACCACGTGATCCTGTTCCTCTCCGACAGACGGCATGTCGAACAGGTCGAGCGCCTGTTCCAGACTTAGGCCCGGCACCGTCATCCACAAGCCTGGCCAATGCTAGCCGTCGTTCATGTGCTCGGTTCGATGCTGATGCTGTTCAGCGTCACGTATCTGCTGCCCATCGTCACGTCGCTGATTTACGCCGACGGCCTCGTCGCCGATTTCATTTACGCGGCCATTGGTTCCCTCGTCGCAGGAGCCGGGATCGCCGCGGCGACTCGCAGCCACAAGCGCGAGCTGCGGTCACGCGACGGCTTCCTGCTCGTCACGCTCGCATGGGTGGTGATGTCGGCGACCGCCGCCATACCGCTGCTGCTGGCCCTGCCGGGTCTTACCTTCACGGACGCTTTTTTCGAGACGATGTCGGGCCTCAGCACCACCGGATCCACCGTACTGGTCGGGCTGGATTCCATGGCCCCTTCGCTGAACCTGTGGCGCCATGCGCTGCACTGGTACGGCGGCATGGGCATCATCGTGCTGGTCGTGGCCATCCTGCCGATGCTCGGCGTCGGCGGCATGCAGCTGTACAAGGCAGAGACGCCGGGCCCGGTCAAGAACGAGAAACTGACGCCGCGCATCACGCAAACGGCGCGGGCACTCTGGACCGTGTACCTGGCGATCACGATAGCCTGCATTTCCTGCCTCAAGCTGGCGGGCATGAGCTGGTTCGACGCGGTCTGCCACGCGTTCTCGACGTTGAGTCTCGGCGGTTTTTCAACCTACGACGCCAGCGTCGGTCACTTCGACTCCGCGCTGATCGAGTTCGTGCTGATCGTCTTCATGATCTTGTCTGCCATGAACTTCTCCCGGCATTTCATGGCCTGGCAGGCCCGCAGTTTGCGGCCTTATGCGCGGGATCCGGAAGCGACCGCCATGCTCTGGGTGCTCGGCGTCTCGATCCTCTGCTTGTCCGTTGTACATCTGGCTGTACGGCGTGTACCCGAGCTTCTGGACGTCGCTGCGTCACGTCGCCTTCAATCTCGTCACGTTCGCGATGACCGCGGGCTTCGTGACGCAGGATTACAGCACCTGGCCAGTCTTTGCGCCGATGGTCATCGTCCTGTTGTCGTGTTACACGTGCAACACCGGGTCGACCGGCGGCGGCATCAAGATGTTTCGCACGCTGGTGCTGTTGAAGCAGGCAAGCCGCGAAATGATGCTGCTCGTTCACCCCCAGGCCGTGACGCCGGTGAAGATTCGCAACCAGGTGGTATCCAACAAGATCGTGTTCGCCGTGCTGGCCTTCGTCGTGCTTTATTTCGGCGCCGTCGTCTCGCTCACGTTCCTGCTGCTCGCCAGCGGCCTCGATTTCGTCAGTGCGTTCACTGGCATCATCGCGTGCATCAATAATGCCGGGCCGGGACTCGGCGTGGTCGGTCCGGCGAGCAACTACCAGTCTCTGACGGATTTCCAGACGTGGGTCTGCACGACCGCCATGCTGCTCGGGCGCCTGGAAATTTTCAGTGTCGTCGTACTGTTCACGCCGACGTTCTGGCGCAAGTAGACGGGCAGGCTGAATGGCACGGCGCAAGCTCTCGTTGAAGACACGTCGGCAATTGCAGCGGGGGCTCGCGCTCGCTCGCAATGCTGCTATTGATCGTCACGATCATCGTCGTCTCGATCCTCGACCGGCGTGTCACGCGGCAGTTCGAAGGTCGCCGCTGGACGCTGCCGGCGCGTGTCTATGCGCAACCGGTCGAGCTCTACGTGGGACAAACCCTTTCCTCGGCGCGTTTCGCACAGGAGCTCGCCCGGCTCGGTTATATCCCGACCACGCCCGTGGATCGCCCCGGCACGTTCAAGCGCAAGGGCGACCGCGTCGACGTGTATGTGCGCGCGTTCCGCTTCTCGGACGAGGTGCAGCCGGCCCGGCAGCTGCGTGTCGGTTTCGACGACGAAACCATCGCGACGCTGGTGGATGTCAAGGGCACGGACGTTCCCGTGTATCGGCTCGATCCGCTGCTGATCGGCAGCATCTTTCCGATCCACGGCGAGGACCGCATCGTCGTAGCGCCGGCCGAAGTGCCGAAACTGCTGCCCCTGGCGCTCAAGGCCGTGGAGGATCGCAAGTTCGACACGCACCATGGCGTCAATCCGCTGGCGATCCTGCGCGCGCTGTCCGTGAATGTTCGCGCCGGCCAGGTCGAGCAAGGCGGCAGCACGCTGACCCAGCAGCTCGTCAAGAGCTACTTCCTCGACAGTCGCCGCACGCTGCGACGCAAGATCGAGGAAGCGATGATGGCGGTCATTCTCGAATCGCGATTCGAGAAGGCGGACATCATGAACGCGTACATCAACGAGATTTACCTGGGCCAGGACGGCAGGCGCGCCGTGCACGGCTTCGGTCTCGCCAGCCAGTTCTACTTCGGCAAGCCCGTTGTGGAACTGAACCTGCAGGAAATCGCGTTGATGGTCGCGATCGTGCGCGGCCCTTCGTATTACGACCCGCGCCGGCAGCCAAAGCGTGCGCTCGAGCGCCGTAATCTCGTCCTGAAGGTACTCGTGGACCAGGGCGTCGTGCGCCAGGACGACGCAGATCGGGCCGCGAAATCACCGCTCGGCATCACGGACAATGCTGGCCGCTCAGCCAACTATTTCCCGACGTTCCTCGACATGGTGCGCCGCCAGCTGCGCGAAAATTACCAGGAACAGGACCTGACCGAGTCCGGCCTGACGGTTTTCTCGACGCTCGACCCGCTGCTGCAGGAAAAGGCGGAGGACGCGATCGCGTCGGAACTCGAGCGCCAGGACAAGTCAGGGCGCAAAGGCGCGAAGGGCCTCGAAGGGTCCGTCGTCGTCACGACACCGCAAACGGGTGAAGTCGTTGCGATGGTCGGCGGGCGACGCGCCTCGTACGATGGGTTCAACCGCGCGTTGGACATGAAGCGCCCGATCGGATCGCTGGCGAAACCGCTCGTGTACCTGGCTGCATTGCAGACCGGGCAATACACGCCGGCCTCGCTCGTCGCTCGACGAACCGATCGAGCTGGAACTCGACGATGGCAAGGTCTGGAAGCCGAACAATTACGACCGCAAGATTCACGGGCCGGTCACGTTGCTGCGCGCGCTGACGCAGTCGTACAACCTGTCCACCGTCAATCTCGGCATGGAGGTCGGGGTCGCCAAGGTCGCCAAGACCTACGTGCAGCTCGGGCTCGAGTGAAGCGCCGCCGCGTTTCCCCTCGATCCTGCTGGGCGCGGCGCAATTGAATCCTGTCGAAGTCGCACAGATGTACAACACGCTGGCGAACGGCGGATTTCGTTCGCCGTTGCGTGTCGTGCGCGCGGTCATCGACGAAGGCGGCAAGCCGCTGCGGGCGCCCGAGTTGGAAGTGACCGAAGCGGCGCCGACGGACGCGATCTACGCGCTCGATCGCATGCTGATCGAGGTCTTCGAGCGGGGCACGGCGCGCCCGGCCCTCAAGTCGTTGCCGCCGACGCTTGTCGTGGCCGGCAAGACCGGCACCTCCAACGACTACCGCGACAGCTGGTTTGCCGGTTTCTCGGGCGGCCACCTGATCGTCGTGTGGATGGGCCATGACGACAACACGCCCACGGGCCTGACCGGCACCACCGGCGCACTGCCCGTCTGGACGCGACTGATGGCTTCCATCAGCACGAATTCGTTCGAGCCGCTGATGCCGGAGACCGTCGAGGACCGCTGGATCGAGTACTACACGGGGCTCGAGACGTCGCCTTACTGCAGCGGTTCGGCGGTCAGCATGCCGTTCCAGGTCGGGCAGGTGCTCGACCCCAGCCCGTTTTGCCCACCGGACACTACGCGTGAAGAAGCAGCGTTGATGAGGCCGCCGCCACCACCGTTCTCCTCCGGCGATCCCGCGGCAACGGCCCCTCCGCTGACGGCCGATCCGCCACCTGTGCCTTGATCTGCCCACCTCGGGGCACCGACAATCGGGGACGAGGTAACGCCCATGCGCCTGGTGCGCACACACACGATTTTGGTTCTTGTTGCACTGTCGCCGGTTGCGCCGTCGATCCATATCGCACGTCGCCACCCGGGACGACGCCTGCGCCGGCACGCCGAGTGGGCAGGGCCCCGCGGTATCCCTGCCACCTTTGCCGGTTCCGGCAGAGCCCACGATCGACGTGCCGACGCCGACACCCGTTCCCAGGGAGCGTCCGCGCGTTGCGGCCGCAACTCTCGGGCCCGCCAGCCAGTCGCTCGTGACTCAGGCGCAGGCGCAGCGAAAGCGAGGCGACCTGCCGGGCGCTACGGTCTCGCTGGAGCGCGCGCTGCGCATCGAGCCCAACAATCCGTTGCTCTGGATCGAAATGGGCCGGTTGCGCATGGATCAGCAGAATTTCGCACAGGCCGAATCGATGGGGCGCAAGGCACTTTCGATGTCCATCGGCGACAACCGCACGCAATCGGCCGCCTGGCTGCTGGTCGCAGACGCGCTGAAGGCTCGTGGCAAAAACCCGGAATCGCAGGAAGCGCTGGAACGCTCGAAAGCGTTGGCCATGCGATAAGGCGCTGATTGCCAAGTTCTTCGGGCTATCTTGCTGCTATTTCCCACTTTATAGTGTAGATGGATGAGTTCTGTAGCCGCGTTCGCCACTGCTACTAAAATAACGATGATTCTTGCTGAAGATTTAAAGATCGCAACACTATTGGTATCTCGGTGGGATTTTTGAGATGCTAAAGCCCTGTTTATTCGTACGTATTGGATAATCGTGTCGTGTCAGACGAGGTTCAGTGGGCTTGGCCAAGCGACGGCGTCGTTCGACGAGGGGGTAAATTGATTGCACTGCTGCAGCGTGTAACCGAAGCCAGCGTGACGGTGGACAGTCGAGTCATCGGTGCGATCGGTCCAGGGTTATTGGTTTTCCTGGCGGTGCAGCCGCTCGACGCCGAGGCGGACGCGCTGCGGCTGATCGAGCGCCTGGCCACTTACCGCGTCTTCGCGGACAGCGAGGAACGAATGAATCTCAGCCTGGCTGAGACCGGAGGCGAAATGCTGCTCGTGTCGCAGTTCACGCTGGCCGCCGACACCCGCAAAGGCTTGCGGCCGAGTTTCACGACGGCGGCGCCGCCTGAGCTGGGCGAACGCCTGTTCGACGTCGCCGTTAACCACGCCAGGGTTCTGCTGCCGGGGAAGGTCGCAACTGGTCGCTTCGGTGCAGACATGAAAGTGCGGCTCGTCAACGACGGGCCCGTCACGTTCTGGATGCAAATACCGACCCTCGGGGAAACCGAGTGCGCATGATGATTGTCGTATCATGATGGGCCATTCATGGGCCATTGCGGCCCCGGAGATTTCCATGGGTATCGGCTTTCGCGAATTATTGATCATCCTGGTTATTGCGCTCGTACTGTTCGGCGCCAAGAAGCTCAAGACCGTCGGCTCGGACCTCGGTTCGGCCCTACGTGGCTTCAAGAAGGCCATGAACGAAGGCGAGGATGAGCAGAACAAGCAGCTTTCCGAACTGACCGGCGTCAAGGATGCGGATTTCACGGAGAAGTCGACCGTAAAGCCGGACAGCAAGCCGAGCGTCTGAGCCTGCCATGTTCGAGGTGGGCATCACCGAGATCATCCTGATCTTCGGCATCGCACTGCTGGTGCTCGGGCCCGAACGCCTGCCGAAGCTGGCCGCGGACCTCGGGCCGTTGGGCCGGGCGCGCGCGTTCGATGGCCAGGACGCTGCGCACGCAACTCGAACAGGAGACGCGCTTCGATCCGCTGCAGGACGAGCCCCTCAACAGCAGCTCGGGGCAGACGATCCATGCGTCGGCACCCGCGACGCCTGCCGAAGAAAACACCCGCGCGGCACCGGCCCAGCTCGCGACCGACACGCCGTCGCCCGTCGCGGCTTCGCAGGACGCACGCGGCGAGCACCGCGCCACAGGCGCCGAGCATTTGAGCACCGAGCCAGCCTTCGACATGCCGGCACCGGACCTTTCGTACCCGGATGCCCTGCTGCGTCCGGAAAAGACCGCCGATGAGTCAAAGCCCGGCTGACGGGGAACCCCTGGCCGAAGGCACGCTGATCTCGCACCTGCTCGAGTTGCGAGACCGGTTATTGCGGGCAGTGATCGCGGTCGTGGTTTGCTTCATACCACTCGCTTTTTTCCAGGATCGTCTGTTTACGCTGGTTGCGCAGCCACTGATCGACAAGCTGCCGAGCGGCACCTCGCTGATCGCCACGAGCGTGGTCTCGCCATTCATGGCGCCGCTGAAGCTGACGATCATCGTGGCCTTGTTTGCGGCGATGCCCTACGTGCTGTACCAGGTCTGGGCGTTCGTGGCCCCCGGCCTCTACAAGCACGAGCGACGCTTTGCCTTCCCGTTGATGGTTTCGAGCATCGTCCTGTTCTATGCGGGCGTGGCCTTCGCGTACTACATCGTTTTCCCACTGATGTTCGAGTTCCTGGCATCGACGACGCCGATCGGCGTCAAGATGATGACGGACATTTCGCAGTACCTCGATTTCACCCTGCTGCTGTTCCTTGCGTTTGGCATGGCATTCGAAGTGCCCGTCGCCGTGGTGTTGCTCGTGGCGACCGGCCTCGTGAAGATCGAAGTGCTGAAAAAGAATCGCGGTTACGTGTCCTCGGCATCTTTGTCGTCGCGGCCTTCTTGACGCCTCCCGACGCGGTTTCGCAGACCTTCATGGCGGTGCCGATGTACCTGCTGTACGAACTCGGCATCGTGTTCGCGCAGTTCGCGCAAAAGAGTCGCGCCGCGGCCGCGCACGCCTCCGACGCATGATGCATCGCCCTGCATGCTGAGCGGGCACCCACGGGCGCTCGCGACGCTTTTCTTCACCGAGATGTGGGAGCGCTTCACGTTCTACGGAATGCGCGCGCTGCTCGTGCTGTTTCTCGTCGACGCGGTCAGCAATGGCGGCTACGGCCTGGATGACAAGACCGCCACGGCAATCTACGGCCTCTACACGGCCGCCGTGTTCATGGCGGCACTGCCCGGCGGCTGGATCGCGGATCGGCTGATCGGCGCGCAGCGTGCGGTGATGCTGGGCGGCGCGCTGATGACGCTCGGCAACCTGATGCTGGTGATGCCTGGCCCGAAGGAACTGTTCTTCGGCGGGCTCGTCGTGATCATCCTCGGCGTTGGCCTGCTGAAACCGAACGTCTCGACGCTCGTCGCGGATCTCTATCCCGAAGGCGGCGGCCGGCGCGATGCCGGCTTCACGATTTTCTACATGGGCATCAACCTGGGCGCCTTCATCGGCCCGTTGATCGCCGGCTGGCTCGCGCATCGGTACGGCTGGCGCGTCGGCTTTCTCGCGGCCGCGGTGGGCCTGCCGTTCGGGCTCGCGCAGTTCTGGCTGTCGCGGCACCGCTTCAACGGCGCGGGCGCACGGCCCAACCGCAACGATGGCGACGCCGGCCTGGCGCGGGATTGGCGCCGGCTGTGGATCGCCGTTGCAATTTGCGTGCTCGCCGCCGCCGTCGTTGTTTTCGGGCAGCGTTGCCGCTCGATCCGCCACGGCTCGCGCAAGGCGCGGCGTACGTGCTGGTTGGCATGGCCGCCCTGTATTTCCTCTACCTGTTCACCGGTGCCGGGCTCGACGTCGTCGAGCGGCGCCGCATGATCGTCGTGCTGGTGATGTTCATCGCCTGCGCCTTGTTCTGGTCGGGCTACGAGCAGGCGGGCTCGTCGCTCAACCTGTTCGCCAAGCGGCACATCGACCGGGTCGTCGGCGGGTTCGAGATCCCGGCAGGGTGGTTCCAGTCGGTGCAGCCGGCGTTCGTGATCATTTTTGCGCCGTTCGTCTCGATGCTCTGGGTGCGGCTCGCACAGCGCCAGCTCGACCTGGCCGCGCCCCTGAAGTTTGCGTTCGGCTTGCTGCTGATGGGTCTCGGGTTTCTGTTCATGGTCGTCGCCGCCAACATCGTCGACGGCGGCGCGAAATCGCCCGCGTACCTGCTGATCCTCACGTACCTGCTCACTGTTTTTGGCGAGTTGTGCCTGAGCCCAGTCGGACTCTCCACCGTGACCAAGCTCGCGCCCGCGCGACTGGTCGGGCAGATGATGGGCGTGTGGTTCCTCGGCAGCTCGCTCGGCAAGCTCATGGCGGGCCTGATCGCGGGCGGCTTCGATCCGGCAAACGTGGCGGCGATGCCCGGCCGTTACTTGAATATCGTGCTGTATGCGTGCGGCGTCGGCGTCCTGTTGCTGCTGCTGAGCCGGCCTATCACCCGCCTCATGGGCGGGGTCAAGTAGCATCGGACCACGCATGCTGGTGTCTGGCCCCGCGCTCGGCATTACCGGCCGCCATTGCGACGACAACCTGCTCGCGCCCGAGTATCACGAGCGCGGCGAAGGTGTGGCCGACGGGCCGTGGGCCATGCGCGAGTTGGTGCGACGCAACGTCAAATACGGCGTCGACCTGATCAAGTATTGCGACACCGGCGGTGTCTTTTCAAAAGGTACGCGGTTGGCGCCCAGCAGTACACAGCGGAAGAGGTGGCCGCACTCGTCGACGAGGCGCACATGCATGGCCGCAAGGTCGCCTTTCACGCGCACGGTGCCAACGGCATCAAGGTGGCGTTGCATGCCGGCACTTGCGTGTACTCGAAGCCGTGGAGTTCGTCATGAAGCAGGGCACCGTCTGCAAGCAGTAGGCTTGCTCTCGCACCGCAACATCGCCCAGACTGTCCTGATACGCGCCGGTTGGCGCAACCCATTGGAATAGCGCAAAAAAATGTCCAGCACAGCACTGCCCGCGGTCGCTCGCGACACGTGGCTCGGTCACCCGAAAGGCCTGTACCTGCTCTTCGCTACCGAAATGTGGGAGCGCTTCAGTTACTACGGCATGCGCGCATTGCTCGTGCTGTCACTGGTTGCGGGCGTGCAAACCGCAAATCCGGGTTTCGGCTGGTCGCAGGCCGAGGCGCTGAAGCTCTATGGTCTGTTCACCGGTTTCGTTTACTTCACGCCGCTGCTCGGCGGCTGGCTGGCCGACAATTACCTCGGCCAGCGCAAATCCGTGATCATCGGCGGGCTGGTGATGGCGGCCGGCCAGTTCACGCTGGCAAGCGCGATTCCGGGCAACCTGCAGTTGTTCTACATCGGCTTGATCCTGCTGGTGCTCGGCAACGGCTTCTTCAAACCGAACATTTCGACGATGGTCGGCGATCTCTACGCGGAAGGCGATGCACGCCGCGACGCTGCATTTACGATTTTCTACATGGGCATCAACGCTGGCGCGTTCCTCGCGCCGCTGGTCTGCTCGACGCTCGGTGAAGATCCGGCGCGCGGCTGGGCGTACGGTTACTTCGCAGCCGGCGTCGGCATGCTGCTGTCGGTGGTCATCCAGCTGCTGCTGTCGCGTCGCTACCTCGGCGATATCGGCGTCGTCCCGGCGGCACACCGGGCGCGCACCCTGGCAGGTGGCAAGAAGGATCCGCTGACGCCCGACGAAGTCGATCGCTTGCGCGTGATCTTCATGCTGTTCGTGTTCATCGTGTTGTTCTGGGCTGCATTCGAGCAGGCCGGTGGCCTGATGAATCTCTACGCGGCCGAGAAGACGGACCGCATGATCGGCGCCTTCGAGGTGCCTGCCGGCTGGTTCCAGTCGTTGAACCCGCTCTTCATCGTGTTACTCGCGCCGCTGTTTTCGATTGCGTGGAGTCGCCTCGGCGAGATCAGACGCAATCCATCGACGCCGAATAAGATGGTGCTGGGCCTCGTCCTGACGGGGATCGGCTTCCTCGCCATGGTCGGGGCCGCGCTCGAAACGCAGGGCGGCGATGCGAAGGCCAGCATGTGGTGGCTCGTCATCGCATATTTCTTCCACACGACCGGCGAGCTCTGCATTTCACCGGTCGGCCTGTCGATGGTCACCAAGCTCGCGCCGCTGCGCCTCGCGTCGCTGATGATGGGCGTCTGGTTCATGATCAATTTCGTTGCCAACTGGCTGGCCGGCATCATCGGCTCATATGCAGAAAGCCTGGGTGAGCTGTCGATCTTCGGCGGTCTCGCGGGCACGTTGTTCGTTTTTGCGGTCGTGCTCTGGACATTGTCCGGCAAGCTCGTGCGCTGGATGCACGGCGCGGAGACCGTCAAAGTCGCTTGATTTGGAGTTGCAGAAAAAATGAACTGTGACATCCCGCGCCAAGCCCGCCGCAATGCGCGGCGCGGCTGCCTTGATCGTGGCCGCCGCAAGCCTGCTACCGCTCGGCATCGCCGCGGCGGAGACCGCCGATGAATTCGTCGCGCGGCTCAACAAGGAGTTCGCGGACATCAGCCTCGAGCTGAACGCCGCCGGCTGGACGCAGGCCACTTACGTGACCGTAGACACCCAACTGCTGAATGCGCGCGCCAACGAGCGCTTCCTCGCGGCCTTCAGCAAGGCGGTCGAGGAGGCGAAGAAGTTCGAAGGCACGCCGATGAGCCCGGCCTCGAAGCGCGGTATCGAGCTGCTGAAACTCGGCGTGCCGGCGCCCGCGCCCGACGATCCCGCAAAGCGCGCGGAGCTGTCGAAGCTGATGGCCGGCATGGAAGCGAAATATGCCTCTGCCAAGTACTGCAAGTCCGGCGAAAAGGAATGCCGCGACGAAGTGCAGTTGAAAACCGTAATGGAGAAGAGCCGCAACTACGACGAGCTGCTCGATGCCTGGAAAGGCTGGCACGACCAGGCCCGCGGGTTGCGCGACGATTACGCGCGCTTCGTCGAACTCGCAAACGAAGGGCGCCCGTGAGCTCGGTTACAAGGACCTCGGTGCGATGTGGCGCTCGGGTTACGACATGCCCGCGGACGAGTTCACGACGGAGGCGGCGCGCCTCTACAAGCAGGTGGAACCGCTCTACAAGGACCTGCAGTGTTATGCGCGCGGCAAGCTCGCGCAGAAATACGGCGAGGACAAAGTGCCGGCGGGCAAGCCCATCCCGGCGCACCTGTTCGGCAACATGTGGGCACAGCAGTGGGATGCCGTCGTTCGACGTCCTCGAGCCCTACCCTGGCGTCAGCCAGCTCGACGTCGACTCCGCCCTGGTCGCACAGAAGTACGACCCGGTGCGCATGGCCAAGTCGGCCGAGACGTTCTACAAGTCAATCTCGTTTCCGGCGCTGCCGCAGACGTTCTGGGAACGGTCGATGCTGGCACAGCCGCGCGATCGCGAAGTGCAGTGCCATGCCAGTGCGTGGCACATGGACGGCAAGGAAGACGTGCGCATCAAGATGTGCACGCGCCCGACCCTACGAGGAGTTCAAGACGCTCTATCACGAGATCGGCCACGTCTATTACGACCTCTGGTACAAGGACCAGCCGTACCTGTTCCAGAACGGCGCGCACGACGGCTTCCACGAGGCGATCGGCGATACCGTCACGCTGTCGATGACACCCGCCTATCTCGCGAAGATCGGCCTGGTGCCCGAGGCCAAGACGAGCAATGAAGCCGTCATCAACCAGCAGATGAAGATGGCGCTCGAGAAGGTCGCCTTCCTGCCTTTCGGCAAGATGATCGACGAATGGCGCTGGCAGGTGTTTTCCGGCCAGGTGACTCCTGCGAACTACAACACCGCCTGGTGGGAACTGCGCCGGAAATACCAGGGCATCCGCCCGCCGGTCGAGCGCACGGAGGCCGACTTCGATCCGGGCGCGAAGTACCACATCCCGGGCAACACGCCGTACACGCGCTACTTCCTGTCTTTCATCCTGCAGTTCCAGTTCCAGAAAGCATTGTGCGATGCGCGCCGGCTTCAAGGGCCCACTCTCGGAATGCTCGATCTACGGCAACGAAGCTGCCGGCAAGAAATTCGGCGCGATGCTGGCGAAAGGCGCGAGCCAGCCATGGCAGGACACGCATGTTCGAACTCACCGGCACGCGGCAGATGGACGCCTCGGCGATCATCGACTACTTCAAGCCGCTGCAGGGCTGGCTGAAGCAGCAGAACGCAGGCAAGACCTGCGGCTGGTGATGTCCCGGCCCCTCCCCCCAACGAAGGGAGGCGCGCCGGCTACAACGCTCGCCGGCCGCTCACCAGGTTGTAGATGACGATGACGACTGCGATCAGCAGCAGGATGTGGATGAAGCCACCGAGCGTGTAGGAAGACACCAGGCCGACCAGCCAAAGCACGAACAGGATCAAGACGATGGTCCAGAGCATGGCGGTTCCTTATGTCGTGACGAACGAAGGTGACGCCTACCCTAGCGTGTGCACACCAGGTGTATGTAAGGCGGCGGGCTAACGGCGCGGTTCGGCTGCCGACGTCACGCGCAGAAAGTGCGCAAGAGATCCCTCAGCGGTTCCTACGCGGCTAGGTAGAACCCGGGCGCGCCATTGCTTTTGCGCGGCCCGGAACCTCTAATGCCGCCACGGCTCAAACCGCGGGGCATCAATGAACGAAAACCAGGCTCCTGCGCAGCTAACGCCGCGCGCCATCGTGCTAGCCGTCGTGCTGGCGGTACTGCTGGCCGCCGCGAACACGTACCTCGGCCTCTTCGCAGGCTTGACGATCGCCTCCGCCATTCCGGCCGCCGTGGTGTCGATGGCCGTGCTGCGCGTGCTCGGTGGCAGCACGATCCTCGAGAACAATATCGTGCAGACCGGCGCGTCCGCCGGATCCTCGATCGCCTCCGGTGTGATCTTCACGATCCCGGCCCTGGTCATCCTCGGCCACTGGGACGATTTCAAATACCTCGTGGGTGCTCGCGATCGCCGGCCTCGGCGGCATCCTCGGCGTGTTCTTCTCGGTGCCATTGCGCCGTTCGCTGATCGTCGAGCAGAACCTGAAGTTTCCCGAGGGCGTGGCCGCGGCAGAAGTGCTCAAGGCCGGCGACAACCCGGGACAAGGCGTGAAGCTGCTCGGGCTCGCCGCGCTCGGCGGTGGTTTCGCCAAGCTCGCCGCGGGCAGCGGCTTGCGCTTGATCCCCGACACCGCCGCGGCGAGCGGCTTTTTCGGCAACTGGCTCGCGTATTTCGGCACCAACCTCTCGCCCGCGCTGCTGGGTGTGGGCTACATCGTCGGCCTGAACATCGGTGCGCTGGCGCTGATCGGCGGCATGATTTCCTGGAACATCGCGATTCCCATCTACGCGGCCTACTACCTCGCGGACAACGTCGAACTGGCGCAGACCCTCGCAGGTGCCGACGCCGAAACGATCGCCGGCGCGATCTGGGCGGCACAGGTACGGTACCTCGGCGTCGGGGCCATGCTGGTGGGCGGGGTCTGGGCGCTGATCTCGATCCGCAGTTCGCTGCTGTCCGGCATTCGCAGCGGCCTGCACGCGACGCGCGCCGGCGCGGCGCAGGTAACCTCGCACACCGAGCAGGACCTGCCGATGAAGTCGATCCTGATCGGGCTCGTGCTGTTCACGATTCCGCTCGCGATCCTGTACCAGATGATCGTCGACGAACCTCGGCGTCAGCCTGCTGATGACCGTGATCATGATCGTGGCTGGATTCGTGTTCACCTCCGTGTCCGCGTACATGGCCGGGCTGGTCGGCTCGTCGAACAACCCGGTGTCGGGGATCACGATCTGCACGATCCTGTTTGCGTCGCTGCTGCTGCTTGCGCTGATGGGCAAAGGTGCGGCATTGGGGCCGGTCGCCGCGATCATGATCGGCTCGGTCGTCTGCTGCGCGGCATGCATCGGCGGCGACAACCTGCAGGACCTCAAGGCCGGCTATCTCGTCGGTGCGACGCCGTGGCGCCAGCAGGTCATGCTGGCCATCGGCGCTGCGAGCTGCGCGCTGGTCATGGCTCCGGTGCTGAACCTGCTGTTGCATGCTTATGGCATCGGCGTGCCGAGCGCCACGCACCCGAATCCGTTGATCGCGCCGCAGGCCACGCTGATGGCCTCGGTCGCCAAGGGCATGTTCGGCGGGCACTTGCCGTGGGGCATGATCACGCATCGGCGGCGTTGATCGGCATGGCCATCATCGCGGTCGATCTTTACCTCAAGCGCCGCAACGCGCCGTTCCATGCGCCGGTGCTCGCCGTGGCCGTCGGGATCTACCTGCCGCTGGAATTGTCGGTCCCGATTTTTCTTCGGCGGCTTGATCGCGTACCTCGTCGAGCGCCGGCTCGGCGTCAGCGGCGAGTCGCCCGACGGCGAGCGGGCGAAGCGCAACGGCGTTCTGTTCGCGGCGGGCTTGATCACCGGTGAAGCGCTCATGGGAATCATCATCGCGATCCCGATAGTGATGTCGGGACGCGCGGACGTGCTCGCCATGCCGGCGACCGTGCAATTCGGTGAACTGCTCGGTCTCGCGGTTGTCGGTGCGCTGGCGGTGGCGCTCTACCGGGTGGGCGTGAAGAAGACGTGAGCGATCTTCCCGCGGCGCCGGGAGGCACGGGTGGCCTGGGCACGATCTGGCGCCATGTGCGCCGGCGGGAGAACCTGCCGTTCCTGATCGCGTTCACGATCCTTTATGTCTCGTGGGGCTCGACGTTCCTCGCGATGCGCATCGGCGTCACGCACCTGCCCGCCCTGCTTTTCGCCGCGGGGCGTTCGCTGCTCGCCGGCGTGCTGCTGCTGCTGCTTGCACTGCACCGTGGCGAACGCCTGCCGAAGTCACGGCGGGAACTCGCATTCGTCGGCTTTTTCGGCATTGCAATGATCACGCTGCCGAATGGCGCGGCCGCCTACGCATTGCAATACCTGCCGTCCAACGAGGTCGCCTTGCTAAATGCAAGCCTCGCTTTCTGGATCGTTGGTCTCGGCGCGCTCGGGCCACTGGGCCAGAAGTTGAGCACGCGGAGTGTGCTTGGGTTGCTGCTCGGCTTCGGCGGCGTCGCAATGCTCGTCTGGCCCGACGATGTTCGAGTGTCCGGCCCCATCGGGTGGCGATTCCTGGTGCTGGCCGGCTGTTTCGTGTGGTCAGTCGCGACGGTGCTGTACCGGAACACGCTGCTGGGCATCGGCCCGATTGCTTTCAACGCCTGCATCATGCTGATCGGCGGCACCGGTCTTCTGCTCGGCGGCGTCGTCTCCGGCGAACTGCCTCGATGGCACTGGGAAGTCCCCGGCATGCTGGCGCTGCTGTACCTGGCGCTGGTCGGCTCTGCGCTCGCCTACACCACGTACGCGTGGTTGTTGAAGAATGCGCGGACGGATCGCGTCGCAACGTTTGCTTATGTGAACCCTGCCATCGCGACGCTGCTGGGCTGGGTGGTGCTCGGCGAGACGCTGGCGCCGCTACAGATCGTCGGCACGCTGGTGGTGCTGACGAGCGTCGCGCTGACCTCGCTGCCGTCGCGCAGCAACGCTTGATCGGACGGCTGCGGGCCTACCGGCGCGTATCGCCGCGAATGATTTCGACGCGCCCGGACGAACCGATCGCGCTCGACGCCGCCCACGACACCAGGCTCACGATCAGCGAGGCGCCGACGGCCGTCCAGAAACCCGAAATCGTGAAGCCCGGGACGAGCCATGCGACGAGCCCGATCATCGCGGCATTCAGTACGAGCAGGAACAGTCCCAGCGTCAGCACCGTGATCGGCAGCGTGAGTATGAAGGCGAGCGGACGCACGAACGCGTTGACGATGCCGAGCAGCAGTGCGGCAATGGCAAGCTTGGCCGTCGAGGTGAAATGCAGGCCGTCGAACAGCTGACTTGCCACCCAGAGGCCGAGTGCGCTGATGGCAGCGCGCACGATGAATCCCAGCATGGTTGACGGCTCCCCGGTACTGCGGTCGTAGTTGACCCAGCCGCGATGGTAATGGAATCTGCGCCCCCAGAGATAAAACGAACCGGGGACAATCAAGCCATGGAATACGTCACGCTGGTCAGCGGGCTCGCGCTGCTGCAATACATTGCATTTGGAATACTGGTGGGAAAAGCGCGCGGCAGGTATGGCGTCAAGGCGCCCGCCATCACCGGCAACGACATCTTCGAGCGCTATTTCCGCGTCCAGCAGAACACGCTGGAGTTGCTCGTCGTGATGCTACCGGCCATGTGGTTGTTCGCCCGTTATGTAAGTGCCGGCTGGGCTGCTGGACTGGGGCTCGTCTATTGCGTGGGGCGGCTGGTTTACCTGCGCAGCTACGTCGCGAATCCAGCCGGACGCAGCGCCGGCTTCGGGCTCAGCGTACTGCCGATCATGGCAATGCTGATCGGCGCGATCGTCGGGGCGGGACTAGCGCTTCTGCAGGGCTGAGCGCACGGCGGCGTATTGCGCGCCTAAGCCCCTGTCCCGCAGGTACTGCAAGGCGGACTGCACCGCCGGGTCTTTCGACGGACTGGGTGGAAGCGCCGGAACGCTCCGGGCGTTCGGTGGAAGCGTCCGGACCGGCGATCACGATGTCGGGCTCGATGCCTGTATCGTGGATCGACGTGCCTGAGGGCGTGAAATATTTCGACGTGGTCAGCTTCAGGGCCTGTCCGTCCCGCAGCGGGATCACCGTCTGCACCGAGCCCTTGCCGAAGGTGCGCTCGCCCATGAGCGTGGCGCGCCTGTGGTCGCGCAGCGCGCCAGCGACGATCTCCGAGCCCGACGCCGAGCCGCCGTCCACCAGCACGACGATGGGCCGGCCCGCGAGCAGGTCGCCGGCCGAGGCGTCCATCTCGAATCGAGCCTCGGGTGTGCGGCCATCGGCCCGCACGATGATGCCCTCTTCGAGGAATTCGTCGGCTACGCTGACGGCCGACTCGAGCACGCCGCCGGGGTTGCCGCGCAAATCCAGGACCAGGCCACGCAGCGCCGGCGTTGGACCGTTGCCGACAAGTTTCAGCAACGCCGCCTCCAGGTCGCCCGGCGTGGAATCGCTGAACTGGCTGATGCGGACGTAGCCATAGCCACCGGGCAGCGCTTCCGAGCGCACGCTGTGCACGTGGACTTCCGAGCGTTGCAGCGTGAACAGGAGCGGCTCCGGCTCACCGATGCGCGCGATGGTCAGGCGCACGTTCGAGCCGGCGGAGCCGCGCATCAGGTTGATCGTATCGTCCAGATGGTCGGACGTGACGGGTTGGTCATCCACGGCGATGATGAGGTCGCCCGAACGCACGCCCGCCAGCGCGGCAGGTGAACCCTCGATCGGCGTCACCACCACGACACCGCCCGTGTCCGCGGTAACCTCGATGCCGACACCTGAATAGCTGCCTGCGGTCATCAGCCGCATCTCGTCGTATTGCTCGGCGTCGAGAAATGCGGAATGCGGATCGAGACTCGCGATGACGCCCTCGACGGCAGCTTCCTCGAAAGCGGCGTCTGGCAGCGGTACGACGTAATCACGACGAATCCGGCCCAGCACTTCGTCCAGCAGCTGGTGCCGGGCAGGGTTCGCCCGTGTCGTGCTGGCGGCCTGCGCCACGGCACGCGGCGCCGCCGTACGCAGAGCGTCCGTGGCGCGAGTCAGCCCAACGCCGACGGCGATGCCGACCGCGACGGCCAGGGCAGTGTAGAGACGCGACTTCATGAACTCAGGCGATTTGGGACGATTGGACCGGAACGTCGATGTTAGCCGTAACGAGCTCCGCTAGCACCTTCTCGAGTGGAATCGGCCGGCCGAGCGAGAATCCCTGGCCGTAGTCGACGCCGAGCGACCGGGTTACGGAGCAGATAGCCTCGCTTTCGACACACTCGGCGATGGTCTTGAGTTTCATGGCCCGGCCGAGCTGGACAATCGCGCTCAACATGGCCTGGGACCGCTCGTCCCCGATGACGTCCCGCACGAAGGTCCCATCGATCTTCAGGTGCGTGACGGGTAAAACTTTCAAATAGGTCAGTGAACTGAGGCCGCGCCCGAAATCGTCGAGCGCAACGGCGCAGCCCAGCTCGCGCAACCGGCGAATCAGCGCTTCGGCGCGCACGATGTTGGCGACGGCCGCGGTTTCCGTGACCTCGAACGACAGCAGGCTCAGCGGTAACTGGCTGTCCCGCAGTGCCGTGTCCAGGAAAACGGCGAACTCCTGGTCGCCGAGCGACTGGCCCGAAATATTGACGGCGAAGCAGTCGCCTGTTGCGCGACCAGGCTCTTGGTATGCGGCAACAGCATCTCGATGACACGGCGGACCACCCAGCGATCGATGGCCGGCGCGAGCTGGTAGCGCTCGGCGGCGCACAGGAATTTGTCGGGCGGAACACTGGTGCCCTCCTCATCGTTCATGCGCAGCAGCAGTTCGTATTTTGGTGTGGGCGGCGCACCGTTCAACGGCACGATCGTCTGCGCCTCGAGCCGGAAGCGCTGGTCGAGCAGTGCGGACCGCACGGTGCCGATCAGCGCGATATCGGTGTAGCGCCGCACGATGCTCTGGTCGCCGTCGGCGTAGATCTCGACGCGATTGCGGCCACGGTCCTTGGCCGCCTTGCAGGCGATCTCGGCCGAGGCCAGCGCATGCGACAGCGGGTGTTGCCCCTCGGAAACGACGGCCACGCCGAAACTGGCCGAAATATCCACGGTTTGCCGCTCGCGCACGAAGCTCAGTTTTTCGAAGCCACTGCGCATGTTCTCGGCCGCCTCCTGCGCCACCTCCGCCGAAACCTCCGGCATGAAGATCGCGAAGCGGTCGCCGGAAATGCGCGCAGCCAGCATGCGTGGCGTCAGGCTGCGGCGGATCACGTCGGCCACCCGGATGATGACGTCGTCACCGACGTGCATGCCGAGATTCTCGTTCAGCACGTGCAGGCGGTCGATGTCGACGTAAATGACGCAATTGGCGCTGTTCTGCAGTGACGCCGGCGTCATGGCAGCCCTGCGCGCGTTTCTCGAAGGCTGGGCGCGTCAGGAGACCCGTCGTCGGATCGTATGCGTTCAACAGGATGTAGCCGACGCGGCGGGCGAGTAATTCGACGATCCGCACCTGGCGCAGGTCGAAGTCGGAACCGCTCATTGGCTTGAACAGCACCAGCGCACCGAGCACACGCTGCGCGCCGTGCATGACCGGGCACGCGAGCATCTTGTACGGCAGGTTCGCGAACGGTCCGCTGGCGATGGGCTGGTTCGCAGTCATCGTCTGCCGGTGCAACTGCACCCAGCCGATCAGGTGGCGATGCGTTCGAGTCAGGATTTCGGCGCCGACGCGTGGCGCAGTGCCGTTGCCGGTGCGGCACACGGCGATGTTCTTGTCCGGGATCAGCAGCGCGCCGACCGTGCAACCGAGATGGTCGACGCATCCCTGCACGAGCCGTGTGAAGTCATCGGTGGCGTCGCCGTTCGCGGATTCTTCCTGCGCAGCGCCCAACAGCAACTCCAGGTCCCTGTCGCGCACGACGAGACTGCGCTGCAGGTCGCCGATGCTCGACTGCGACGTCGAGTTCGCGCTCCAGGCACTCGAGTGCGGGACGCAGCAGACCGTGGACCAGTGAAAACGGTCGCGGCTGGCGATTGCTCTCGCGGCTGACGAGGCCCACGAGGCCCAGCAATATGCGCGAGGCATCGCGTAACGCGAAGACGTAAGTCGCCTGCTCGCTACCGGAATTTACGACGAAACCGTCCGTGACCGGTGCCGTGTCCGCAAGCTCCGACGCGATCGAGTCCTGCAGCACACGGTGCAGATCAGGGTCGTCGAAGCCGTCGCTGGCCCACAGGGCCACACCCAGCCGATCGTAGATCGCAATGGCATTGGCCCGCGGCAGCAGCATCTTGATGAGCTGCCCGTACGGATCGAGCGACGTTGGGGCGTCCGTCAACGCCGCAGCGGTCTGCATTCTTGTTACCTGGCCCGCGTTCTATTTTTGGTCCAGAGTGAATCTTCCCGATTTAGGGTGCGTCAATCCTTGACGCCTGCCTCACTTTCTCGCGAGCCAGATCTCCGGATTGACCGGTGTGCGACCCCGGCGCACCTCGAAATAGAGCGCCGGCTGGTTATGACCGCCGGAATCCCCCACCGACCCGATGGCGTCGCCGGCGGCGACCGTGTCGCCCACTTTCCGAAACAGTTCTTCGTTGTGGCCATAGAGGCTCATGTAGCCGCCACCGTGATCGAGCACCAGCATGAGTCCCATGCCGGGCAACCAGTCGCCGTAAACGACCTGGCCGGCGAACGGTGCGCGAACGCGGGCACCGCGCGCCGTGCCGATCAGCATGCCCTGCCATTTCAGCGACCCGCCGGCGCGCGACTGGCCGAACCGGGCCAGCACCTTGCCATCTGAGACGGGCCAGGACAGCTTGCCTTTGAGCGGCTCGAACGGAGCTTGCCTCGCCACGCCCTTCGGCCGCGACGCCTGTGCCTTTTCGATGGCTCTGCGCAACTCCGCGATCAGCTTTTCGACTGACGCAGCCTGCGACTTCAGCCGCGCAAGTTCGCTTCCCTGTTGCTTGATCTGCCGGTTGATCGCACTGACCGCCTTGGCACGGGCCTCCTGCGACGACTTCAGCGCAGCGACCTGCTGGGCGTGCTGTTCCTCGAGCGCCTGCAGGCGAGCCGTCTCCGCCAGCGATCTTCTCGCGCACCAATGCGAGGTGCTCGAGTTTGTCCCGGATGTCCTCGATACGGCCGGCACGCGCCCGGCCGAAATAGCCGTAGTAAGTCAGCATGCGCCCAAAACCCGCCGGATCCTCCTGATTGAGAAGGAGTTTTAACTGTTCCTCGCGACCGTTCACGTAGGCGACCCGCAACTCGCCGGCCAATGCGCTGCGCTCGGCTGCGAGCTCTTTCTCGCGGAGCGACCGCTCCTGCTCGAGCAGCCTGAGCCGGTCCTCGGCCGCAAGCCGCTGGGCCCGCACGACGTCGAGTTCGCTGCGGGCCGATTGCACACCCAGCTCGGCATCGCGTAACTGCACCGACAATTTGTCGCGCTTTTCGACGTCGCGATTGACGGACTTGCGCACTTTCTCGATGCGCTGGTTCAGCTTCTTGAGCTCGGCTTCCTTTTGCGCCGGTGTCGGCTGCTTCGCGGCCACCGCAACACCCGGCGACCCGATTACCATCAGGATCAGCAAGCCGGACAGCCATCCAGCCCGGTAAGTCCGGCGCGGTTTGGTCGCGGAAACGTGCTGGAGCAGGTGCGGGCTGGGCTCGTTCGCCATGAAGTAAGGTTGTTCTTGGCCAGGTGCGCCCAATATCGACCGGGCGGGTTGCGGAAGCCCCGCAAGTCTAGCCTGTCGGCGGGACTGCTATAATCCGCGGCCCTTTTTTCCCCGGTCGTACTGATGGAACGTTTGCTCGAATATGCCACCCGGCACCCGTTCCTGGTCGGCGGCACGCTGCTGCTCGCACTCGTGGCGGCGGCCTATGAATTCAGCCGTGCGCGCGGTGGCGGCCAAGCCGTCGGACCGACCGATGCAGTGCGCCTGCTGAACCAGGGTGCAGTCGTGGTGGACCTGCGCACCCAGCCCGAGTTCGATGCCGGGCACATCATCGACGCGCGGAACCTGCCGCAGGAAGACCTGGCCAAGGCCAGCGAAACGCTGAAGCGATATCAAGGACAAGGTAGTGATCACCTGTTGCGAGTCCGGAGCCCGTTCGTCGGCTGCTGCGCGCACGCTTGGAACCCTCGGGTTCACGAAGGTCGTCAACCTGCGCGGCGGCCTGCAGGCCTGGCGCGCCGAGAATCTGCCCCTCGTCAAGAAGGACCAGGGCGCCAAGCCAAAATCAGGAGGTCAACTTACGTGACCGACGCCCAGGTCCCCGCGATCACGATGTACTCGACTGGCTGGTGCCCGTTCTGCGACCGCGCGCGGGCACTGCTGGAGCGGAAAAACCTGACCTTCAGTGAAGTCAAAGTGGACGAGGATGACTCGCAGCGCAAGATCATGCTCGAACGGACCGGCGGACGCCGCACTGTGCCGCAGATTTTCATCGGCGACCGCCATGTCGGCGGCTACGACGATCTCTATGCCCTCGACAAGGCTGGCGAGCTGGACAAGCTCACCGGCCGAGCCTGAGCCCAGTTTTCAGACAAGGAACTAATCGATGACCGATCCAATCACCTCGACACCCAACCAGGCCCCCGCGGCCGACCCGAATGCGCCGGTCGTAAACCCGCAAGCGGTTTACATCAAGGACTGCTCGTTCGAAGCACCCAACGGCCCGTTCATCGGCGGGATCGAAGGCCAACCCGCGGTCAACCTGAACATGGCGACTCGCGCCACCGCAATCGCCCAGGACGTGCACGAGGTCGTACTGCAGGTGAACCTCGAAGCCAAGGCCGGCGACAAGGTCGTCTGGTTGCTGGAGCTGCAGCAGGCCGGCGCGTTCGTGATCAAGAACCTGGTAGCGACAGACGTGGCCCAGGTGCTCTCGATCATGGCGCCGAATTACCTGCTGTCGTACGCGCGGTCGACCATTTCCGAACTGGTGACCAAGGGCGGCTTTCCGCCGTTCCTGCTGCCGCTCGTGACGTTCGAATCGCTGCACGCACGTGCGGCGCAGCAGCAGCAGGCGGCCCAGGCGGCCGCGGCGAATCAGGCGGCAAACTCTACCGTCAACTGAGTCGCCCGCTGTCGGCCGGGTCATCACTGGAACAAGGAGAGCAGCGTGGCGGCCTCGAAGTTTGACGGGGTCGACGACGCGCGATCGACCATCGCCGTGCTCGGTGCGGGTTCATGGGGCACGGCGCTAGCCGTGCACATCGCTCGCACCGGCCACCGGACGATACTTTGGGGCCGTGATGCGTCGCAGGCAGCGGCCATGCAGCGCGAACGCCGCAACCTGCAGTACCTGCCCGCCGCTGATTTTCCGGATGGGCTGGAGGTGGAAACCGACATCGTGACGGCCGTGCGGGCCGCCGACGGAATGTTGATCGCCGTGCCGAGTCACGGCTTCCGCGAATGCCTGACGCTCGTGGCGCCACTCATACGCCCCGGAATGCGCGTGGCCTGGGCTACCAAGGGGTTCGAACTCGAGACCGGCAAACTACCGCACCAGGTCGCGAGCGAGGTTCTTGGGCCACGGGTGCCCACGGCCGTGCTTTCCGGTCCTACGTTTGCGCGCGAAGTCGGCGCAGGCCTGCCGACGGCCATGACGGTCGCTTCCCGCGACCAGGCCTATGCAATGGACCTGGCGCGCGGTCTTTCGGGTCAGAATTTTCGCGCGTATGCATCGCAGGACGTGGTCGGCGTGGAAGTCGGCGGGGCGACCAAGAACGTACTTGCGATCGGTGCGGGCATATCCGATGGCCTCGGCTTCGGTTCCAACACGCGGGTGGCAATGATCACGCGCGGTCTGGCCGAAATGATGCGGTTAGGCGTGGCGCTCGGCGCCGACAAGGACACCTTCATGGGTCTTGCCGGGCTCGGCGATCTCGTGCTTACGTGCACCGACGACCAGTCGCGCAACCGGCGCTTCGGGTTGGCGCTTGCTTCGGGCAAATCGGCAGATCAAGCGCAGCGCGACATCGGCCAGGTGGTAGAGGGTGTGCTCGCGGCCCGCGCCGTGCGCGACGTGGCGCGAAAGGCGAATGTCGAGATGCCGATTGCGGAGCAGATCTATTGCGTGATCTATGAAGGCGCGCCGCCACGCGACGCCGTGCGTGCCTTGATGGGTCGCACGGTCAAGTCCGAGACGCAGTAGCTGGACGAGCAGGGCCCGCTATACGGCGCTCGCGGCACCGCCACCGCCGTCACGACCTTCGTTCGCTCCCTTCCCACCGGCTGACGGGACGGAACGTGCCGCGTCTTGGAGGGACCTGAAACGATCTGAATTGGTCTGAGCGTCAGTCGTGCGGGGGGTGTTCGAAGTACGCTGCGTCGGGCACCGGACGGTAGGCAGGATTGAAGCGCACGAATTCCGCCTGGTCACCAGCGATCTGCAGTCGATTGCCGATACCGAGGTTTTCGGCGCGGCTCGGGCCCGTTGCAACCGCGAACACGCTGGTCCCGGCACTGCCCCGCACATTCCGCAAAGTCGCACGTAGCACGTTACGGTCGCCGACCTTGTATTCGCGGCTGCCGGTCGCCGCATCGGGTTCGGCGAGTACCGCCTGTAACGAAAGATCGGCTGCGCCCGGCCCGACGGATCGGATCGTAAGGCCGTGCAGTTCCAGATTGACCGCGTTGTCGGAGCTGAAATCGGACGAGCCGAGGGTACGCCGGCCAGCCGCCGCAAGGATGCCAAGTCGGAAGCCTTCGATCGTATCGTCCACGGAGCGCACCTGCAGCGTGTTGAACACCGCGCCGGGTGCCAGCAGCCCGGCGATGTGCGGACTGCTGCTGCCGTAGATCTGCCAACCGAACGCGTCAAGTCCGCCTTCAACCCGCGTGAAGAGGTTGTGCGTCGACTCGATCTTCGCGAGGGCACCCGTTACGGCGTCGGGTCGACTCACGCCGCCGGCGGCGGCCATGCGGCCCTCGATGCGATTGCGGGCAAGCGCCACGGTCACCGCACCATGCGACGCGAAATTGATCACGAAAATTCCACCGCCGAGTCCCGTCGCGCGTATGACGGAACGCTCCACGCGCACTTCGACCGTGGCGGCCTCGTGCGGTGCTGGCGCATTTGCCAGACCCGGATTACGCGTGGCAATCATCAACGCATGACCGGACGGGCCTTCCTCCATGACCCCGGTTGGATGCGGATTCACGAGCTCACAGTCGCGAACGGTTGCGGCCACCACATCGCGGGCGGCACGTGAGACGACGGCGACGACGTTTCCGGCGCGCCGCACAGGCTCCGCGGGATCGTCTCGACGATCCACGACCCGCAGACCGTACAGACCCGAGCCGTTCCCGAGGCGCACGACGTCGCCTTGAAATGCCGCCGCTACGCGCAGCGTGGTCTCGGTACCGCGCTCGAAGCCGCTGGGCAAACCGGACTCGTCGACCAACATGATGCCGGTGCCGCGCAGTGACACACCGTCCGGCACGACGAGGGGTTCGTGCAAGAGGTATTCGCCCTGGCGCAGGCGAATCTCGATCGGCGCTGGTTCGAGGGCGAGAGCCGTGACGAGTTCCGCTGTACTGGCGACGTCCACGGTCCGTACCGACGCGGATTGCACGGAGACGACCGCGCACAGGCCCATCGCCGTTACCAGCACCCGCTGCAGATTAACACGGCTCGCACGCATGCTCAGAAATCGTACTGGAACGCGAGCTGGTAGCGCCATGAGCGTGCGTAGTGGCGCGGTTACGAATCTTGACGTTGGAGGTATTGACGTTTGAGCTCGATCATCGGGTTTGCGATCTGAAATCACAAGTTGCGAGGCGTGGCCCGGCGCCACGTGCCACGCATCCCTGCGAAGTACACGTGGCGCCAGGCTCGCCCGTTCAGTGCGGCGAAGGTTCCGGCTGACGCACGCCCGGTTTCCGTCAGGCAGAAACTGAGTGTTACGACGCCGGCGGTATCAAATCGCGTGACGACGCCCGTCGCCGTCAGCGCATTGCCGTCCGCGGAGAGCTCGAAGTGTCGTTCCAGCACCTGGTAACCGGAGTAGGTGTTCACGGCTGGCGCAGAGGGCGGAGCCGGCGGCGGGCCCTGGAACAACTGCAGTTCCGAGCGCGCGATGAAGCTGCGCTTGTCTGTCTGCTGCCAGCGACCATGGCTGATGGAGCGGTTTGCCGGACTGAATCCGGACGAGTTCTCGATGACGTTGCCGTCGGCGAAGAACGTGTTCAACGCGACAAACGGAGTCCGCAGGGGCACGCCGGTGGTGCAGTTCAGGTATAGGGTGTCCGTCTTCCAGTAGCCGACGATGTCGACCGGCGGGCCGGCCGGCGGCTCAACGGGCATGTCGGCCAGTGCGGGTACGCCACTTAACACGCCGATCAGACGTTGCGGCCACCAGGGCGCCCCGTGGTTTGGTGTCTCGTCATCGCGTTCATGACCTTTCTCCTTGTTGCAGTGCAACGGTATGTCCAGACTGACTGCAACGGCCTTGAGTGGCTGCAGCAGAGACCGTAGGCTGCAGATCGGATCGGGGCGGCGTCTTGAACGTGCCTGAAACGCTATGAATCGTTCTGAGGCAGGCATGGAAGCGCCCAACACACGGGCATATCGGTTCGGCGAGTTTCGCCTGGACCTGAAGCAGCAGCGACTCCTCGCACCTGACGGGCAGTCATTGGCACTCTCCGGTCGTGCCTACGACGTCCTGGTTCACCTGGTTGAAAATCGGGAACGGGTTGTCACCAAGGACGACTTGCTGAAGGCGGTATGGCCGCGTGTCGTCGTCGAGGAGAACAACCTCAACCAGGCGATCTCGGTCCTGCGACGCACGCTGGGGGATTCGCGCGAGTCCCCGAAGTTCATCCTGACGGTTGCGGGCCGCGGCTTTCGTTTCATCGCCGATGTGACCGACGAGCCGTCCTTGATTCACCGGGTGTTGCCGGCCAGCCAGAAGTCGTGGCGATCGCGGCGCCTGCACCGTCGCCGGCGCGAACGGCACCGGACTCGGTCACACGGCGTACCGTGATCGTGGGTCTCGGTGTCGCCGGCATCCTGGGCACGAGCGCCGTCCTCTGGCGGAGCCGCCCAACCGGTAACCGCCAGTTGCCTACGACCATTGCGGTCCTTCCGTTCGCGCCACTGATCGGTGGCTCCGGCGACGAGGCGCTCGAACTCGGCATGGCCGACACATTGATCAACCGACTGAGTGTCCTGCCTGGCGTCGTCGTGACGCCGTTCAGTTCGGTGCGGCGCTATGCGGGTATCAATCAGAACCCGGTGTCCGCCGGGCGCGAGCTGGCGGTAGCCGCGGTCATCGAAGGCCATGTACAGGTGCGGCACGATCGCGTGCGCTTGACGGCCCGGCTGCTACGCGTCGCCGACGGCAGCGCGCTCTGGAGCGGCAGTTTCGACGAGCGCCTGAGCGACTTCTTTTCCGTCCAGGATTTGCTCGCCCAGCAACTGGTGGATGCGCTCGCCCTGGACGTGCCGGACGCAGCACGGCGTCGGCTGGTGCGGAACTTCACCGACGACGTCGAGGCCTGGCAGCTGTACCTGAACGGGCGCTATCACTGGGATACGCGCATGACCGAGGACGGCCTGCGGCGTGCGCGCGAATATTACGAGGCGGCATCGCGACTGGACCCCGGATTTGCATTGCCCGTCGTGGGTCTGGCGGACGTCTGGGCCGTACTTGGCGTTTTTGGAATCGTGCCGCCCGTCGAAGCTTTTACCTCGGCCATGGAGGCCGCGCGTCGCGCCATTGGACTGGACGCAAAACTGGCCGAGGCACACGCATCGCTGGGGCACAGCCTGACCCAGTTCGAGCGCGACTGGCGCGGCGGGGAGCGTCTGTATCGCTATGCGCTCTCGCTGAAGCCGTCATATGGGCAGGCCATGATGTGGCTGGCGAACAATCAACTGTTCCAGGGTCACTTGCGCAAGGCCCTGGAGGACGGCCGGCACGCACAATTGCTCGAACCCGCTTCGCTGACGTTTGCGGCAAACGTCGGCATGATCGATTACTTCCTGCGTGACTATGCTGCCGCCGATGAGACAACTCACGAAGCTCGTGGAAGCCGTACCGGCGGCCGGCCTGCCACGGCGACATCTCGCGCGCGTACGGCTCGCGCAAGGCGATGGCAAAGCGGCACTGGCACTCCTCGACGGCATCGATCCGTTAGGGCCAGGCTGGTTTTCCGACCTCGGCCGTGCGTATGCGGCCGCGGGTCGGGACGCAGATGCACGGTCGGAGATCAAGCGCCTCGAGGAATTCGGCCGCAGGGGGTTTGGCGTCGGCTACGACATCGCCTTGATTCGCATGGGATTGCGCGAGCCGGCTGGCGCACTCGACGCGCTGGAGCGATGCATCGACGACCATTCGCAACTGGTCGGTTTCATCAATGTCGAGCCTGGGTTTGATCCTATCCGCGATGACCCGCGATTTCGCGCGGTCACGGGCGCGATCGGCCTCGCCTGAGCTCCTAAGGCGACTCGAATCCGAGTTGCCGCCAGGCTTCATACACGATGATCGCCACGGCATTCGACAGGTTGAGACTCCGGGCGCCGGGTTGCATCGGAATGCGCAGGCGTCTCGAGGCGGGAATTGATTGCAGGACGTCGGGCGGCAAGCCGCGCGTCTCCGGTCCGAAGACGACCGCGTCGCCGCGAGCGAATCGCGCGGAAGCGTAAGGCACGCCCCCTTTGGTCGTGAGCGCGTACCACACGGATTCCCTCACGTTCGCCCCGGCGCACACAGCGCGGCAAGCGGCGAGACTTTCATGCACGGTAACGCCGGTCAGTTCATGGTAATCGAGACCGGCCCGGCGCACGGAGCGCTCGTCGAGCCGGAAGCCCAGCGGGCGGATCAAGTGCAGCCGGGCCCCGGCATTGGCGCACAGCCGGATTACATTTCCCGTGTTCGGGGGAATCTCGGGCTGGAACAGGACTACATTCAGTGGCATAACATCAGGGTTACGATCCCTCGGCAGGCGATCGGGTATCGCAGAGGAATTCTGTCATGCAACGGGTGCGACATCTGCTCGGTGGTAAGGCACAGGAAGTCTGGTCGGTCGATGCCGAGGAACCGGTCCTCGAGGCCATCCAGATCATGGCTGACAAGCACATCGGCGCCCTGCCCGTTACGCGCAACGGCGAGCTGGTCGGGATCATTTCCGAGCGCGACTACGCGCGCAAGGTGATCCTGCTCGGGCGCTCGTCGGCCGAGACGCCGGTCTGGCAGATCATGAGTTCGCCCGTCATTACCGTCAGCCCGAACGAAGACGTCCGCCAGTGCATGCAGCTGATGACGGAAAAGCGGATCCGTCACCTGCCCGTGGTCCTGGACGGGAACATGGTGGGCATGATCTCGATCGGCGACCTCGTGCGCGCCGTGATCGAAGAGCAGGACCAGACGATCCAGCACCTGGAGCGGTTTATCGCGGGCTGACGCGCGCAGCCGGCAATGAGCCAGGCCCCGCAACCGACGGCCGAGGGCGGCCGGCGGTTGCATTACAATTGCGGCCATGCATCCCCTTCTCCGTACCGTGTCGCCTGCGCTGGCGGTCGATTTCTGCGGCCTCAAACTGGCCTCCCCCATCGTGCTGCTCTCCGGCTGCGTCGGCTTCGGCGAGGAATACACCCGCGTCCATGGCTACTCGAATCGTGATGCCGGCGCCATCGTGCTGAAGGGCACGACGCGCGAGCCCCGTCTCGGCAACCCGGCTCACCGCGTCTACGAAACGCCAATGGGCATGTTGAATGCGATCGGGTTGCAGAACCCGGGCGTCGAACATGTCGTGGACAAGATCCTGCCGACGCTCGATTTCTCCGAGACGTGTTTCTTCGCGAACGTCTGCGGTTCGACGATCGACGATTATGTCGAGGTCACGCGCCGTTTCGACGATTCGCCGATCGATGCGATCGAGATCAACATCTCGTGCCCGAACATCAAGGAAGGCGGCGTGCAGTTCGGCAACTATCCGGACATGTCGGCGCGCGTCGTCGAGGCCTGCCGCAAGGTCACGAGCAAACCGATCATCACCAAGCTCTCGCCGAACCAGACCGACATCAGGGAAAACGCGCGGCGTTGCATCGAGGCCGGCAGCGACGGGCTCGCAGTCATCAATACCGTGATGGGCATGACGATCGACGTGAAGACACGACGCCCCGTGATCGGCAACGTGCAGGGCGGCTTGTCCGGTCCGGCCATCAAGCCGATTGCGCTGCTGAAGGTCATGCAGGTGGCTGAGGTGGCGCGGCCCCTCAACGTACCGATCATCGGCCAGGGCGGCATTTTCACGGCGGACGATGCGCTCGAGTTCCTGATGGCCGGTGCGACGACGGTCGGCGTCGGCACCGCGTTGTTCTACGATCCGCTGGTGTGCCTGAAAATCAACGACGGAATCGCGGCCTACCTGGCCACACACGAAATGAGTTCGGTGCAGGAGTTGATCGGGTCGCTCGAGCTGCCGCGCAGAAAGGTCGAAGCCTCCTTCTGCTGAGACGAGCGTCGTCGTCCATCAGGCATCTTCCATGCCGAGTTCCTTGAGCTTGCGGGTCAGCGTGTTGCGCCCCCACCCGAGCAACTTCGCGGCGTCCTGGCGGCCGCCGCGCGTCGCTTTCAGCGCTTCGCGGATCAGCGTCCGCTCGAACTCCGGCATTGCATCGTCGAGGAGCGGCGCTCCACCCGACAGCAGGCGGGCCTGCGCCCAACTCGCGAGCGCTTGCGACCAGTCGGACGACGCACTGCCATTCATGCGCGCGCCGCCACCGAGGTCGGCCGGGATGTCACTGCGCGTGATCTCGCGTCCAGCCGCGAGCACCGTGAGACGACGACAGGCATTGACGAGTTGCCGCACGTTGCCGGGCCAGTCGAACGCGAGCAAGGCCTGCGATGCTTCGTCGACCAGCACTTTCGGCGCGACGCCGAGTTCGAGCGCAGCCACGTCGAGATAGTGCTGCAGCAATTGCGGGATGTCTTCGCGCCGTTGCCGCAGCGGCGGCACTTCGATGCGGATCACGTTCAGGCGATGCAGCAGGTCTTCGCGAAACAGGCCTTCGCTGACGCGTGGCCTCGAGCGTCTGGTGCGTGGCCGCGATGACGCGCACGTCCACCTTGACCGGCAACTGCCCGCCGACGCGATAGAACTCGCCCTCGGCGAGAACTCGCAACAAGCGCGTCTGCAATTGCGGCGACATGTCGCCGATTTCGTCGAGGAACAGCGTGCCGCCATCCGCCTGTTCGAAACGCCCGCGCCGTAATTCGTTGGCGCCGGTGAACGCGCCTTTTTCGTGACCGAACAGCTCGGACTCGAGCAGGTCGGCCGTGAATGCGGACGTGTTCAGTGCGATGAACGGCTTTGCTGCGCGCGGACTGTGGCGATGCAGGGCGCGCGCCACGAGTTCCTTGCCCGTGCCGGACTCACCGGTGATCAGCACCGTCATGCTGGAGCGCGAAAGCCGGCCGATCGCGCGAAAGACTTCCTGCATCGCCGGCGCGTGGCCGAGCATCTCCGGAATGCGCCGTGACTCGGCGACGGAGTTCTCGGCTCGGTGCTGCTGCGTGGCCGCGCGACGCACGAGTTCGACGGCCTGGTCGATGTCGAACGGCTTCGGCAGGTATTCGAAAGCGCCGCCCTGGTAGGCCGCCACGGCGCTGTCGAGATCGGAGTGCGCGGTCATGACGATCACCGGAAGCTTTGGCCGGCGCGTGCGGATTTCGTCGAGCAGGTCGAGTCCGCTCTTGCCCGGCATGCGGATATCGGTCACGAGCACGTCGGGTTCGTCGCGTCGCAGCGCGTGCAGGACGGTTTCCGCGTCTTCGAACGCCGTCGCCTGCATGCCGGCCTGTTTCAGGGCGCGTTCGAGCACCCAGCGGATGGAGGCATCGTCGTCGACGAGCCAGACGTCAAGCGGTTGTGTTGGAGTCATTGGTATCGAAGGGGAGCAGGATCGTGAAGACAGTGCGACCCGGACGACTGTCGAATTCGATCAGGCCGTCGTGGCGCCCGATCAGGTCCTGTGCCACCGCCAGTCCGAGGCCCGTGCCGGTCTTGCGCCCGGTGACCAGTGGATAGAAAACGGTGTCCTTGAGTTCCACCGGCACACCGGGCCCGTCGTCCTCGACCTGAATGCCGACGACCCCGCGATACCGGCGGCTGCCGATGCTCGCGTTCGTGAGCGCACGGGTGCGCAACACGATTCGGCCGCGCTCCTCCACGGCCTGGATGGCATTGCGCCCAAGGTTCAGCAACGCCTGGATGATCTGGTTTCGATCGAGCCGCAGCCGCGGCAGGCTAGGATCGTAATCGCGTTCGATGCTCACGCCGGTTGGAGCTTCTGCGGCGAGCAAGTGGCCGACGTGTTGCACGATTTCATGGATGTTGACGCCTTCCTTGCGCGGCGGCGCACCGGGGCCAAGCAGCGAATCGACGAGTGCTGCGAGTCGATCCGCTTCCGCGATGATGACGGTCGTGTACTCGTGCAGCGAAACGTCCTTGAGTTGCCGTTCGAGCAGTTGCGCCGCGCCGCGCAGTCCTCCGAGGGGATTCTTGATCTCATGCGCGAGCTGGCGAACCATCGCACGACTGCCACCGAGCTGGGTCAGCAGCGCATTTTCGCGCGAGATGCGCTGGTGATGCGTCGTGTCAGCAAGCTCGACGATGACACCGCCCGGGCGTCCGGCAGGATCGAACGGCGTCACCGTTGCATCGAGCACGCGGGGTGGTGCACCCGGTCCGGCCTCGAACGGGATCTCGCGACGCGAATACTGTGCGCCCGCAGCTCGCGCTCGGCTGATCACGCCTTCGAGTTCGCCATTGCTCTTGAGCAGGTCGCGCATCGAGCGCCCGGCGGCCTGGTTGCGGCTGATGCCGAACATGTCTTCGGCCGGTTCGTTCAGGTGCACCACGGCGCCGTCGGCGTCGAGCCACACGACTGAAGTGGCTATGCCGTCCAGCAATACGATCAACTCGGCCTGTGATGGCCGGACGACGCCATGATGTTCCGTCATCACGCGCGCCACCTGTAAGCGCGCAATGACGTCGCCACGGACGGCGGCAATCTGGCCCTATGGTGCTTTCGGTTGCGGTCGCGGCGGCGTTGGCGCAGGCGTTGGCGGTTTCGGCTTCAACGCGGGCCCGACGACCTGTGGATTCGCGTTCGTGTCGGCCTGCTTGACATAGAAAACGAGCGGTTTGCTGCGTATCTTCTCGTTGCCCCTCGGATCGCCGATCACGCTCACCAGCTGGTGAGCACCGCGCGAGAGGTTCGAGAGCGTGTGCTCGTACACGTTCGCCGCCCCGACCTGCTCGCCATCGAGGAAGGTCAGCAGGTGATCCGGTTCGGTGACCTGGGGCTCGGATTGCACGCGCACTTGAATGACGGTGTCCGATCCGAAGAACGATGCCTCGTTCTGCGGGCGACAGGATTTCGAGCCGTTCGTACTCGGTCTGCCGGCGGTGCCACCGGCTTGGACTCGGCTCCCGAAGCCGCCGGCACCGGCGGCGGGTCGGACGACACCGCCGAATCGCCCACGATCACCATCTTCCGCGCGCCAGGCGCCGGGTAATCCGAGAAGTGCTTGACGCCGTTCGCGTCCGTCCACTCCCAGATTTCGGTCCTCGTAGCGGATTGGACCTGGCTCGCCAGGGCGAGCAGGCATCCCAGCAACAAGACACGCGTTTTCATGGGCCCAAAGCATACTGACAAGCGTTCCCGCTGACAAAGTGACACCGGCGTTCCGCGACGCGCGTCATACCCGAGCGGCGGCGAAGCCCGCCGGACGGCCGCGAGGGCCGCCCGACGGCTGCGAGGCCGGCGCGTCAGACGCTGTAATACAGCTCGAACTCCACCGGGTGCGTGGACATGCGCAGCCTGGTGACTTCCTGCATTTTCAGACCGATGTAGGCGTCGATGACGTCGTCCGTGAAGACGCCGCCTTCCTTGAGGAAACCGCGATCCTTGTCGAGTTCCTCGAGTGCCATGTCCAGCGAATGGCAGACGGTCGGGATGTTCTTCGCTTCCTCGGGCTCGAGGTCGTAGAGGTCCTTGTCCGCCGGGTCGCCCGGGTGAATCTTGTTCTTCACGCCGTCGAGGCCCGCCATCAGCATCGCCGCGAAGCAGAGATACGGATTGGCCGTCGAATCGGGGAAGCGCACTTCGATGCGGCGACCTTTCGGATTCATGACGTGCGGGATGCGGATCGACGCCGACCGGTTGCGCGCCGAATACGCGAGCATCACGGGCGCTTCAAAGCCTGGCACGAGGCGCTTGTAGCTGTTGGTGCTGGCGTTGCAGATCGCGTTCAACGCCTTGGCGTGCTTGATGATGCCGCCGATGTAATAGATCGCGATTTCGGACAGGCCGCCGTACTTGTCGCCGCCGAAGATGTTCTTGCCGTCCTTCGATAGCGACTGGTTCACGTGCATGCCGTTGCCGTTGTCGCCGACGATCGGCTTCGGCATGAACGTCGCAGACTTACCGTACGTCGCCGCTACGTTATGGATCGCGTACTTCAGGATCTGCACTTCGTCGGCCTTCTTGACGAGCGTATTGGCCGAGACGTTGATTTCAGCCTGGCCGCCGGTAGCCACTTCCGAGTGGTGCACTTCGACGAACGAGGCCCAGGTCTTCCATCGCGCCGCACATCGCGGTGCGCAGGTCCTGGTAGGCATCGACCGGTGGCACGGGGAAATAGCCGCCCTTGATGCCAGGACGATGTCCCAGGTTGCCGCCGTCGATCGTCGCGCCCGTGTTCCAGGCGCCCTGGTTCGAGTCGACTTCGTAGAAGCAGCCGTTGATCGAGTTGCCGTGGCGAACGTTGTCGAACATGAAGAATTCGTTTTCCGGGCCCCACATGGAGGCATCCGCAATGCCGGTCGACTTCAGGTAGGCCTCGGCGCGTTTCGCGAGCGAACGCGGGCAGCGGTCATAGCCTTGCATCGTCGACGGCTCGACGACGTCGCAGCGCAGGTTGAGTGTCGGCTCGTCGAAAAAGGGGTCGAGAACGGCGGTGGTCGGATCCGGCATCAGGATCATGTCCGACTCCTGGATGCCCTTCCAACCGGCGATGGACGAGCCATCGAAGCCCTTGCCGTCCTCGAAGAATGCTTCGTCGACCATGCGCCGCGGCACGGTCACATGCTGTTCCTTGCCCTTGGTGTCCGTGAAGCGCAGGTCTACGTACTTGATTCCCTTTTCGTCGATCAGCTTGAGGACGTCGTCACCGGTGGTCATGAGTTCTCCTGAATTTGTTCGCAGTGAGAGAGGATTGCTTCGGGGACGCTCGCGCGACGACCCGGAAGCATGTCTGTGGGATCCGAAAGGAATGCACCAATTATGCCAGCGCACAGCAGTGGCGCAAATACCGTCGACCGCCGGCCAGATATTCGCTCTAAACCCTTAGATGCGCACCGAACCAGTGCGCCGGCGGCCAATTGGCCCCAATACCGTGCGTCAGTCGACCTCGGCGCGCCCTTCCATGCAAAGCTGATGAGCGTCGTCTCGGGCCCATACCCGGAAGGACCGGTCAACCTCGCCGGGCGCCGCGCAGAGCGTAAGCCGGCAGGGGTGCACGGCCGGGCTGACCGCGCGAAACTCGAACGCCCGGACGATGGCGCCGGGCAATCGTTGCCGCAGGTGATCCAGCATCAGCGTGGCAATGAGCGGGCCGTGCACGAGCAGTCCCGCATAGCCTTCGACGTTCGTGGCGTAGGCCTTGTCGTAATGAATGCGATGCGCGTTGAACGTGAGTGCCGAATAGCGGAACAGCAGCACTTCGTCAGGCGCGGCGACCTGGCACCACTCGGGATCGGGAGCGGGCGCGGGCGCGACCGGTTGGCTACTGCCGCGAGCGCTCCCGGCGCAACTGGGCCACGGTAGACCACGTCCTGCTCGTCCGAGAGCAGCACGGCTCCGTCAGTTGCATGAAATGTATGCCGCACTTTCAGGAACTGAAGTTCGCCGCTGCGGCCCTGCTTGGATCACAACATCCGTCAGCAGCGATTCCTTGGTCACGCGCTCGCCCACACGCAGCGGCCTCATCCAGCGCAGCCGGCTGCCGGCCCACATCCGACGCGGCAAGTCGACGACCGGCAGGAATCCATCGTCACGCACGGTGCCGTCCGCGCGTAGTGCGGCCGGGGGATGCTGCGGCAGGAAGTAGAGCCAATGCCGCAACGGCGGGAGATCGGCAGCGTCGGCAAAATTGGCGGACTGGCCGAGCGCTGCGGCGAGACGCGCCGCCGGACCTGCATCGACGATTTGCGAGGAACGCACCGAACGGCCGATGCTGTCGTGCAAGTCCTGGCCTGGCATGTCAGTCCCCTCTGCTGGCTATCGACTATACAAGTCGTCTTCCGCGGCGTTATGGTTAACGAACGAAGGGGGAATTTCGGTATATGCCAGCCGCGCCGGTGAACCGTGCGCGGATATTCGACACAGCATCCGCAGCCTTTGCGGGGGAGCGCCACGCGATGTTTATCTGCACCAAGGATCGCCGTGTGTTGGCGTTCACGCTGGCCTTCGGCATGGTCACGTTACTTGCCGGCTGCGGCGAGAAAGAACCACCCGCGACAAGCAGCACCGCAGCTCCCACGCCCACACCTGAGGGCGCGGCCGTGCCCGCGGTCGCAACCACGGCAGCGTCCGGAACGTGGACGCCGGAGGCCATGGAAGAACTGCTCGCGCCGATCGCGCTGTATCCCGATCCTGTGCTGTCCCAGGTATTGATCGCGTCTACCAATCCGCAGGAAGTGCTCGACGCGGGCAACTGGCTGCTGCAGAACGAGGGCGTCAAGGGCAAGGCACTGGACGATGCGGCCGCGGCCGCTGGCTTCACGCCGCCGGTTCGCGCCCTCGTCCAGTTCCCAGCGACCGTCGACATGATGTGCCTCGAGATGGAATGGACGACTGAACTTGGCCAGGCATTCACAGCCGACCAGGCCGGAGTGCTCGACGCAGTGCAGCGCCTGCGCAAACAGGCCAAGGATGTGGGTAACCTGGAATCATCGTCGCAGATGCTCGTCGAGACCGAGGTTCAGGAAGGCCAGGAAGTCGTTGTTCTGAAGCCGCCGAAACCGGACGTGGTTTACGTGCCGCAGTACGACCCGCAGACGGCCTATGCGCCTGCCCCGGCAGCGCCAGTTGCGGCGACAACGACGACGACCACCGAACCGGCTGGGCACAGCACGGCTTCGATGGTAACGACGGGTGTGCTGGCGTTCGGCGCCGGCATTCTCGTGAGCGAGTTGTTAGACGATGACGACAACGACAACCACCACCACGACTACTACTACCCCAACTACGGCCATGGCGGCATGCCTTACTACCCGCCGTATCCCTACCGTCCGGCGTACGGTAACGGCCACTACCCCAGCAACGGGTACAACCGACCGCCGAACTACAACAGCGGCTTCCAGAACACCGGAAACATCTACATCAACACCGGGGACAAGGGATCGGGTAACAACTACTGGGATCGCTATGACAGCAAGGCGCGCCCGGGAAGCGGCGGTGGCGGCACCTACAACCGCGCACGGACCGGGCAAAGCCCAATCACAGCGGCCCGACCGAATCGCGCAGAGCTGCAGGACCTGTCGAAGCGTCAGCCGCGGCCAATGCCGGCCAACGTGAGGCCCCCCTCGCAAACGGCGACCGCCGCCAACTGGAAGGGACAGTCGGGCTACGCGGGCAAGGCCAACAAGTCAGGCAGCACGAGATCAGCGGAGGATCGCATCGCCCAGGCGACCCCCGCCTATTCGCGCCCGGCTTCCGGCAAAGCCGGCACGTCTGCCGGGCAACCCAAGCCGAAGGTACAAGGCAGCTACGCCGGTGCCAGGGACGACTCCAGTCAGCAGGCAATAAATCGCGCTGCGACCGGCTCGCGCGACACTCCGAAGACACGCCCAGATACAGGCTCGCGCGACAACCCGAAGCCAAGGCCAGATACAGGTGCCGTGCAGCGCGCCAACGGTGGCGACCGCGGGTATGACACCAATCCGCAGCGCGAGCATACGAACCGATCCTCGCCGAAGACCAGCGGTGGTCATAGCAAACAGCAATCAACGGCGATGTCCGGCGCGAACCGGGGCAGCACGGACCGCGCCGCCAGTCAGCGCGGCAAGCAGAGCATGCCGCAGGGTGCCCGAAGCAAGGGCGGCGGCCACGGCGGCAAGAAAAAGAGCGCTGAGCACAGGAGCCGGAGAAATGAACAACCGAACCATCGTTCGCGCCACATGGTTGCGCGTAGTCATGATTGTCACTGCCTCGGCTCTATTCGCAGCCTGTGCGTCGAAAAAAGAGGAGCAGGATTCGTTCGCTACGCCGGACGCGGCCGTCGCCGCATTTGTCGATGCCTTGCGCAAAAACGACATCGCGACTCTCAAACAGCTGCTCGGCCCGGGCACAGACGAACTGCTCGATTCCGGTGACGCAGTCGCCGACAAGACGGATCGTGCCGATTTTCTCGCCAACTACGATGCCAGACACTCGCTCGCGACAGACGGTGACGCCAAGGTGTCCTGCTCACCGGCCAGAAGGACTGGCCGATGCCGATCCCCGTCGTCAAGCGCGACGGCAAGTGGTATCTCGACGGTGCGGCGGGCGCTGACGAAGTAATCTACCGGCGCGTCGGAGCAAACGAACTGGGAGCCATCGACGTATGCCGCGGTTATGTCGCGGCACAGATGGAATACGCGTCCGAAGGTCGCGATGGCGACCCTGCCGGCATCTACGCTTTGAAAGTTCTCAGTGACGCCGGGCTGCATAACGGCCTGTACTGGGCGACGGCGACCGATGAGCCGCCGAGTCCGGCAGGACCTTTCGTTGCCGACGCGGCGGCGGAAGGTTACCGGTCCTCATCGACCGAAACCCGCCAGCCTTACCACGGCTATTACTACCGAATGCTGTATGCGCAGGGTCCGAATGCAAACGGCGGCGCCCGCGAGTATTTCAAGAATGGTGTGCTGACCGAAGGTTTCGCACTTGTCGCCTGGCCGGCGGACTACGGCTCGTCCGGGGTACAAACCTTTATCGTCAATAAGGATGGCGTCGTCTTCCAGAAGGACCTGGGCGAAGACACCGCTACGGCGGTCGAAGCGATCAAGTCGTTCGACCCGGACACTTCGTGGACGGCGATCACCCCGACGACCAGTTGATCGGCGCACGCCCGGACTTCGCCGACCTCAGCGTCGGCGTCGGAGGGTCCTGGATGACCTGTTGGCACCATCGACGTACGGCGCCACGTAGCAAGTCATCAGGGATGCCGCCTCCTCGACGATGCGGTCGTCCTTGCCGCTGGAGTCGATGGACCACATGTCGAGCAATGTCGTGAGTGCCTCGATTGCACAACGCGCAACGAGCCTCGCCTGCTCGGCCTTCGCACCCGCGGCGACCAATTGTTCGGCCAGCGCCGTGGCGACACGGACGGACTGTCGTTGATCGTGTTCCAGCAGGTCCGGTGACGACCGCATGGCCTGGCGCAACGCGACGGCACCGGGCTGCTCGGCGCGTGAGCGTGCCACCGCCCTGACAAAATCCTGCAGCACCTTGCGCCAGTCCGGCGCGTCGGCGAAGCCGCCGAGCAGGCGCTCACCCAGCTCGATCCGGGCTTCGCTCTGCCGTTGGAACAACGCCAGCAGCACTGCCTGCTTGTTGGGAAAGTACTGGTACAGCGTCGCGACGTTGACCGTGGCCGCCCTGGCAATCAGGTTCGTGGTCAAGGTGTCGGTGCCGACCTTCTCGAGCAACTCGGCCGTTGCATCGAGGATCCGCTCGAACGTCGCCTGGCCCCGGGCCTGCATCGGTGTGCGTCGCAGGTGCAGTTCCGTCGGCTTGCGGCGCGGCGACCGCAGCCTCCCATTCAACGTAGTACCCGCGGGCGATCTGCGCGCTCGCTTGCTCGGCCTGGCTGCCATTCGTTCGCTCCAATCAAAAGGTACGCCATCGGTGCAGGCCCGCAGCGTCGATGACGAGTATGGCCGCAGCATGGGGCGCTGTCAGTTCGCCGGGTCCTGCATCGACGTACCTTTTCTCTGACACCGCGGCACGGATCAGCCCGAATATTTCATGCGCGATCTCAGCGAGCGTTCACTTACGTGAGGCACGGCTCTGGTTCACGTCGATCCGCGCCGAACGCGGCGGAGCGAGGCATAGGTACCGTTAACCATGTTTGAACTATCGTCCGCTTTTGATCGACGTATGGAACGACTGTGTGTCATTGTTTAACGGTCAGACGAAGCGTCTCAGGCTTGGCCGTTGGTTATACTGCCGTGCTTTTCGGTCCTCGAGCCAACGGCGAATAACAGATGCCTAAGACGGCGTACGCACCCGCGCGCACTTTCCAGGACCTGATCCTGACGCTGCAGCGATATTGGGCAGAGCGCGGCTGCGTGATCATGCAGCCGTACGACATGGAAATGGGCGCCGGCACGTTCCACACGGCAACGTTCCTGCGCGCGCTCGGGCCCGAGCCGTGGAGCGCCGCATACGTGCAACCGTCGCGGCGTCCGGCCGATGGACGCTACGGCGACAACCCTTTCCGGCTGCAGCACTACTACCAGTACCAGGTGGTCATCAAACCGTCGCCGCCGGACATCATCGACCTGTACCTCGGCTCGCTGCGGGCCGTCGGCATCGACCCGCTCGTGCACGACATCCGCCTGGTCGAAGACAACTGGGAATCGCCGACGCTTGGCGCCTGGGGTCTCGGCTGGGAGGTCTGGCTGAACGGCATGGAGGTCACGCAGTTCACCTACTTCCAGCAGGTGGGCGGCCTCGACTGCCGGCCGGTCATGGGCGAGATCACCTACGGCCTCGAGCGCCTCGCGATGTACCTGCAGGGCGTCGAGAGCGTGTTCGACCTCGTCTGGACCGACGGCCCGCTCGGTCGGGTCACCTACGGCGACGTGTACCACCAGAACGAGGTGGAGCAGTCCAAGTTCAACTTCGAACACGCGAACGTCGATGAGCTGTTCAAGCAGTTCGACGCGTTCGAGGCGGAGTGCCTGCGGCTGCTGGAAGCGAGGCTGCCCTGCCCGCCTACGAGCGGATGCTGAAGACCTCGCACACGTTCAACCTGCTCGACTCGCGCAAGGCCATCTCGGTCACCGAACGCCAGCGCTACATCCTGCGCGTGCGCACCCTCGCGCGCGGCGTCTCCGAGGCGTACTACGCGAGTCGCGAAGCACTGGGTTTCCGATGCTGCGCAAGGACGCCCCCGGGTCACCCGGCACCTGGACCCGCCGTTGCCCGGTACCATGGCCTTGACAACCGGCGACCTCGCATGAGTGCCTTCCGGGATTTCCTGGTCGAGATCGGCACCGAGGAACTGCCGCCGAAGTCGCTGCTCGACGCTGTCGGCGCTGCTTTTGCAGACGGCGTCGTGCAAGGGTCTGGCGGACGCCGGCCTGCAACACGGCGCGGTCGAGCGATTCGCTACGCCGCGACGCCTCGCCGTGCGCGTGCGGCGGCTGTCGAGCAGCAACCCGACCGGACGCTGGAACGTCGCGGCCCGCCGGTCAAGGCGTCGTTCGACGCGCAGCGGCACGCCGACGCAGGCCGCCAGCGCGTTCGCGCGCGGCTGCGGTGTCGACGTCGCCGCACTGGAGACACTCGAGACACCCGAAGGGCGCGTGGCTGGTCTTTCGCGGCACCGAATCGGGCGCACGCACGATCGACCTGTTGCCCGGCATCGTGCGGGCGGCGCTCGACGCGCTGCCCATTGCGCGGCGCATGCGCTGGGGAGCCGGGCGAAGCGCAGTTCGTGCGGCCCGTGCATTGGGTTGCGATGCTGTTCGGGCGTGACGTCGTGCCGACCGAGATCATGGGCATCCGGGCATCGAACCTCACCTACGGTCATCGCTTCATGGCGCCGAAGGCGCTGAAGCTCGCGAATCCCGATGAGCTATGCGAAGGTGCTCGCACGCAGGGGCCGCGTCATCGCCGACTTCCAGCGAGCGACGCGAGGCTCATTCGCCAGGGCGTGGCGGCAGCGGCTGAGCGCATCGGCGGCACCGCGGTGATCGAAGACGCATTGCTCGACGAGGTGACCGGCCTGGTGGAATGGCCGGTGCCGCTCGCCGGCCGTTTTGACGCGCAGTTCCTCGAACTGCCGCCCGAAGTGCCGATCGCGACGATGCAGGACCACCAGCGCTATTTCCCGGTGCGCAACGCGCACCGGCGACTGCTGCCGTGGTTCGTCACCGTCGCGAACATCGAGAGCCAGGACCCGTCGCAGGTCATCGCGGGTAACGAGCGTGTGGTGCGCCCGCGCCTGTCGGACGCGGCGTTTTTCTACGAGCACCGACCGCCAGTCACCCGCTCGAGTCGCATCGGAAGCGTTGCGGCGCGTGACGTTCCAGACGCAGCTCGGTTCGCTGCATCGACAAGAGCGAACGCGTCCGTGGGCTCGCCACGCGCGATCGCGGCAGCGATCGGCGGCGACCAGCACTCGCCGACCGCGCAGCCCAGCTGGGCAAGTGCGACCTGCTGACCGCGATGGTCGGCGAATTCCCGGAACTGCAGGGACTCATGGGTCGCTATTACGCGCAGCACGACGGGGAAGCGACGCGGAAGTCGCCGAGGCCTTGCGCGAGCAATACCTGCCCCGCTTCGCTGGCGACGAACTGCCCGCCACGCGCACCGGCATGGCGGTGTCGATCGCCGACAAGCTCGACACGATCGCCGGCATCTATGCCACGGGACAAAAGCCTACCGGCACGCGCGACCCCTTCGGCCTGCGCCGTGCCGCGCTCGGGCCTGCTGCGCATATCGATCGAGCGGCAGCTCGACCTCGACCTGCAGCGGTTGATCGAGCAGGCCCTGGCCGCGCTGCCGTTCAGCGGCGCCCGCAGAACAGTCGCTGCGCGAGGTCTACGATTACATCATCGAACGCCTGCGCGCCTATTACGTCGAAGGCGGCGCCGGCATTCGCGGTACACGCAGAGATGTTCGATGCCGTGCTCGCAACCCGCCCGGCCTCGGCGCTCGATTTCGATGCGCGACTGCGGGCGCTGGGCATTCCTGCAATTGCCGGACGCCGCCAGCCTCGCGGCTGCCAACAAACGCATCGCCAATATCCTGCGCAAGGCGGACGAAGTCGTGGGCGACACGCGTCGACGCAGAGCTGCTCATCGATCCTGCCGAGCAGGTGCTGGCCGAACAGGTCGATGGCGATGGCACGCGCGGTCGAGCCGCGCTTTGCGGCACGCGATTACACGCCGGCGCTGCAACAACTGTCGGCGCTGCGCCAGGCCGTCGACGACTTCTTCGATTCGGTCATGGTCATGGCCGACGATGCGGCCTTGCGTGCCAACCGGCTCGCGCTGCTGAATCGAATGCAGGGCCTTTTCATGCACGCGGCAGACCTGTCGCGGCTGCCCGGGCTGAGCGGGGGCTCTGTCGTAACACATGCAACTGATCCGCATCGGGTCGCTTTTCACCGTCCTGCTGTTCCTGCTGACGGCATCTTTGGCGTCGTCGTGCTGGTCGGCGCCTGCTGCCGTTGTCGCTCGAGCAACGTTATGCCATCCCGCGGACCTGGGGCCGCGTGCTCACCTGGCTCGCCGGCGTCGGTCTGCGGCCTGCGCTACACGATCGAAGGCCAGGAGAACCTGCCCGACCGCCCGTTCATCTCGCTCTGGAAGCACTCCTCGTCGTGGGAAACGATGGCGCAGATGTTCGTCGTGCCACCGGCGTCGTGGCTGCTCAAGCGCGAGGTGATCTGGATCCCGATCGTGGGCTGGGCCGTCCGCACCTACAAGCCGATCGCGATCAATCGCAGCGCCGGGCATTCGGCCGTCAACCAGGTCGTGGCGCAGGGCCGCGAACGGCTCGCCGCGGGCATGGGCGTGATCGTCTATCCCGAGGGCACGCGCGTAGCGCCGGGGCAGAAGCGCAAATACGGCGTCAGCGGCGCCCTGCTCGCCTGCGAGACCGGCGCGCCCGTCGTGCCGATCGCGCACAACTTCGGGTATTTCTGGCGTCGTCGCAGCCTGCTGAAGAAGCCGGGCACGATCCGCGTCGTGATCGGGCCGCGCGATCGATCCCGCCGGACTGACGCCGCGTGAGGTGAACGAGCGCGCGCAGCAATGGATCGAGGCCACGATCGCGGAGATCGTAGCTTCGAAGGAAGGCGTGCCGCGCTAACAATCGTCGAACAACGCCTGGATCTGCAGCGGGTCTGTCGTCCGGGTCAGCGCGAGTTGCAACAACACCCGCGATTTCGCGGCATTGAGGTCGCCGGCGGCGACGAAGCCCAGGGCATCGTCGTCGATTTCGTGGTTGCGCAGCACCATGGCGGAGACGACACGCGAGCTGCGCACGACAGCCACGCCGCGCGCGGCGGCTTTGCCGAGGGCATCGACTGAGCGTGCGCTCATATTGCCGGCGCCGACACCGGCCATGACGATCCCGCGGGCGCCACCGGCAATGGCCGCATCGATCAGGTCGAGGCTCATGTTGGCGTGGGCATGCAGGATATCCACGCGTGGCAGGGTGTCTGCGAGTTCGTCCACGCAGAAGCGTGCGCCGCGGGTAACGGGGCGGTAAGCCTTGTCGAACCATTCGACGCGCCCGGCACTCGTGATGCCCGCGAGGCCCCGCGCCATGCTGCTGAAGGCGCTCGGGTTGCTGGTGCCGGTCTTGACGGCGTTGCGCGCGTAGTGAATCTCGTCGTTCAGGCACACGAGCGTTCCGCGGCCCTCCGCGTCTGCATCCGCCGCGACCGCAACCCCGTTGTAGATATTGGCCGGCCCGTCCGCGCTGATTGCCGTCGCGGGCCTCATGGACCCGACCATTACGACCGGTTTCGTAGCAGCCGTGACCAGATGCAGGAAATAACTGGTTTCCTCCAGCGTGTCGGTGCCGTGGGTGATCAGCACGGCGTCTGTCTCGGGCGACGAAAGAACCTCGGCCAGGCGCCGGGCCAGCGCGAGCCAGATCGTGTCGTCCATGTCCTGGCTGCCGATGTTCACGACCTGCTCGCCTGTGAGTCGCGCGAGCCGGTCGAGCCCAGGCACGGCGTTCAACAACCAGTCGACGCCCAAGGTCGCGGCGGTGTAGCCATAGTGACCGGGATCGGGTTGGGCGCCAGCGATCGTGCCGCCGGTGCCGAGTACATGCACGCGTCGCTTCAAGCTGCCTCGACAACACACGGAGCCCTTGGCGCCCCGACGCGCATTGTAGTTACAACTTCGCGAGCGACGCGGCGCTTACCTTTGAGTGGCGGGAATTCGGCCACGACGGGCCCATCTATTATACAGATTAAATATTAGATTCTGTGCCGTGATGACGCAAAAAGCGTCTGATTGTGAATTTGGTCTATGCAGGGTCATTCAATTGGCTCACCCTGCCCGGCCCAGCACTGGCTGCACGCCGCGGCCTGAGACCTTCGCCAGCAACGCGTCAATCCGGTCGGGGTCGGCCGGCTTCGTGAGGTGATGGTCGAACCCGGCGCGCTGCGTGTTCAGCTTGTCTTCGTCCTGCCCCCAACCGGTCAACGCGATCAATACGAGGTTCCGCCGCCACGGCATGTCGCGCAACGCACGTGCGACCTGGTAGCCGTCGAACCCGGGCATGCCGATATCGATGATCGCCACGTGGGGCTGGCGCAGCGTGATGGCTTCCACCGCCGCCTTCCCGTCGTAAGCGGTCGAGACGTCGTGACCGTTCATCTTCAACGCGATCGCCAGACTGTCGGCCGCGTCGCGGTTGTCATCGACCACGACGACGCTGCAGGGGGCCGAGACGCCGGCGCGCAATGCAGGACCGTCGGGGCCGGCCGAGACGAGCTCGGCAGCGACGGGCAGCTCAAGCGTGAAAACCGCACCGAGCCCGCGCCCGGCGCTTTCCGCGGAAAGCGTGCCGCCGTGCGTTTCGGCGAGGCGCCTCGCGAGACCGAGTCCAATGCCGAGCCCGCCATGCGCCTTGTCGGCGCCCGCTTCGATCTGCACGAACAAGTCGAATACCCGTGGTAGCGCCTCGGCATCGATGCCGATGCCGGAATCGCCCACACGAACCTGGACGCGATCCGGTGCGTGCGCTTCGATGGTCACGACGATCGTGCCACCCGGTTCCGTGTACTTCGCCGCGTTGTTGAGCAGGTTGGTAAGCACCTGGGACAGCCGGACCGCGTCGCCCATGACTCGGAGGTCTCGATGCGCGGGCTCGAACACGAGGCGATGCCGCCGCGAATCGATCAGTGGGCGCGCATTTTCGATAGCCTGCTCGACCACGCGATGAATTTCGAGCCGCTCGCGGCTGAGCTTCAATTTGCCCGTCGTGATGCGAGAAACGTCGAGCAGGTCGTCCACCAGCCGGACGAGCTGGTTCAGCTGGCGCGACATCATGGCCCGGGCTTCGGCGGCAATGGTCGGGTCGGTGCTTTGGCCAAGGATATGCAGCGCATTTCCGAGTGGTGCGAGCGGGTTGCGCAACTCGTGGGCGAGCGTCGCGAGGAATTCCGTCTTGCGCCGGTCTGCTTCAAGCAGCTGTTCGTTTGCCAACCGCAACTCCGCCTCGATGCGCTTGACCGTGGTGACATCCAGCGAGATATGCCCGGTGCCGTAGACGCCACCGTCCGGGTCGATCAACGGATAACACGTGGTCAGATGCACGCGCGGGCCACCGGCGCCCGCCGTTTCCACTTCGTACTGGATGGCGCGTCGTGACTCCATGACTTCCTTTTCGCGGGCATGCAGCAACTCGGCGGCGTCCGGCGGGCCCAGGTCATGAAGTGTGCGGCCGATCACCTGCTCCTTTGGCAGGTTCAAGACTTCCTCGACCGCGCGATTGACGTCGACAAAACGATGCTCGCGACCTTTGAAAGCGATCGCCGCCTGGAAAGTTGTCCATCGTGGTGCGCAGGAATTGCTGGCTTTGCCGCATCGCACGCTCGGCCCTGGCTCTTCCCGTCACGTCGGCGATGGCCAACAGTCCCAAGGCTCCCTCCGGGCGCGGCACCACGACCGCTGAGTAGCTGAAGACACGCTCCCAGCCTTTCCTGACGTGACGCACGAGCAGTTCATAATCCCTGAAGCTTTCGCCTCGCATCAGCCGCGGCAGTGGCCAGAGCCGCACCGGGACCGGTTCGCCGCTCAGCGTCGTCAATTCATGGTCGGCGACGAGGGACTTCCAGACCCTTGTATTCGTTGTCGTCCTCGGCATAGCCGTGAATCATCAAGGCATGGCGGTTCCACTGCAGGCGTTGGGTGGACATGTCGGCGACGATGAGCCCGGACGGCAAGTTTTCGAGCACTGCGCGCCAGCTGTCGTCGGGCGACTGCACGACCTGTCGAGCACCTTGCTCGTCGCCACGTCCCTGCTCGTTTCCCGTCGATTCAGTGCGGAAGAGTGCGTCGCATGCGCTAAAGCCTTTTTTCGCAAACAAGATCCCCAAGCCCCAACGTGCCGGAACGAACAAGACTGGCTGACGAGGCGCACCGGTATTGGACTAGTTTTGGCCGATGCTACCCGATCGATCTGGACGTGTATGGCTGTTGGCTCGGTTCGGTAGTAATCGAGCGCGCTTCGCTTCGCGTTGGCTTGTTTTATTGCGTAGGACATATCCGTCGACCATAGACGCACGCCCGGCGGACCGCCCAGGTAGAAGCGCCTCGCAATAATCGTTCTTCCAGCCGACGGCGAATTGTCGGTCTAGACCGACGCGGGGAAGCAATGGCCTACAGAGTCCGGTGGGAAGGACACGGCGTGTACCGCCGATTTTACGGCACTGTATCGACAGCGGACTTCAGGGGCGCGTATGACGAGATAACTGAGCGACCCGCGTTACGAGGACATTCGTTACGTCCTCTCGGACTATCTCGAAGCCCAGCGAGATCCTGTCGAAACCGAACCGGATGCGGCCGCGTTCGCGCATCTCGAACAATTGAAGTTTTTCAACAATCCCGACATCGTGCATGCCGCCGTCGTGTCCGACGAAAAAGCGCTCGTGCACATGCCGTGTTTCAAACCGGCCAGCCTGCCATCTTGTCCCGTCGGGGTGTTTCCGACGGTGGACGCGGCCAGGCACTGGATAGCCACGAATCCACGGCGTCACTGGGCGCGGATGCTTGCGACGGCTGAGCCCGCGTCGAGCAGCCCGCACGCGTGAGGCTGCGTGCCTGAAGCCAGCTCGGGGCCGCCATTTGCAGCGGCCGCTCAGACGTCGAGGTTCGACACCAGCAGCGCATTGCGCTCGATGAACTCGCGACGCGGTTCCACCTGATCGCCCATGAGCGTCGAGAAGATCTGGTCCGCGCCGAGCGCGTCTTCGATTCTCACCTGCACGAGACGCCGCGTCTGCGGATTGATGGTCGTGTCCCAGAGTTGCTCCGGGTTCATTTCGCCCAGCCCTTTGTAGCGCTGGATCGTCTGGCCCTTGCGTGCCTGGTCCAGCAGCCACGCGATCGCCTCCTTGAAGGACGCGATTTCGTGCCTTGCCTCGCCGCGCTGCACGTGCGCGCCCGGACCGAAGAGGCCAGCCAGCGTTCGTGAGAGATCGGTGATGCGGCGGTATTCGCTCGAGTTGAAGAATTCCTTGTGCAGGTGCTTCTCGACCGTGAGGCCGTGCTCGATGCGCGTGACGACCAGGTGCGGCGGCGTGCCGTCCTGCAGCGCCACGTTGTAGATGCGGCCCGCCGATATCGTCGCGTTCAGTAGCGTCTCGAGTTGCTTGCCCCACGCATTCAAGCGCGTGGTGTCCTCGCGCTCGGCCGGGCTCAACTCCGGCAGGTGCAGCATCTGCTCCAGCACGTGCGCAGTCATAGCGACGTGGTGACTTGTGTACCGCGTTCTGGAAGTCCATGTATTTACGGGCCAGTGCTTCGAGCGCCGGGCCGGACATCGGCGCCGCGTCGCCTGAGACATGAAGCACGGCTTCGTCGAGCGCGGTACGCAGCAGAATACTGTTCAGTTCGACATCGTCCTTGACGTAGTTCTCCGACTTGCCCTTCTTCACTTTGTAGAGCGGCGGCTGTGCGATGTAAACGTGGCCGCGCTCGATCAGTTCCGGGATCTGTCGATAGAAGAACGTAAGCAGAAGCGTGCGGATGTGCGAGCCGTCAACGTCGGCGTCGGTGTTGTGGCAGCAGATGCCGCCCATTCCGGCGACGAAGTTTTCGTCGTCTGCCACCGAGAAATCATAAACGTAGCCATTACTCGGCGTGACTTCGTCGATCGCGACCACCGGCAGCGCCATCAGGTCGCCGTCGATGCTTTCGAAGCGACGATTGATGGACTTGCCGACGCGCGCCACGTGCTCGCGGATGCCTTCCGCGGCAGGATGGTCGGACCAGGTCGCTTCGAGTAACCGCAAATCTTCGACCGCACTCACGGTGATGTGCCAATGCCGGTGACGCGTCATGCACGGCCGGCCGCGGATCTGGCGGACCGCTCCGTCGGGCTCGTGCTCACTCAGGGAGGCGACCACACCCAGTGAAGACAACAGGTACATCAACCCGCTGGCCAGATCATATGAAGAGGTTGCGAATGCGAGCCGGCCCGCAGCCGCCGTGCCGTCGCCGCGCAGGTATCCGCGCAGGAACGCGAGCCGCAACGGCGCTGCAACATTGAACACGAGATCGGGGATGCGCTTGGTGTGCGATTCGGCGCCGCGGAACCCGAACATCTCCTGCCACGCTGAGGCTGCAACGCGATTCACGAGCTTCAAGTCGGCCGCACGTTCGCTGGACTCGTAAAGGGTAGGTGCGATGCCGAACACGCGGTGCATGCGGTCGGCCATTTCGGTTGCGACTGCACGATTGCTGCGGCCGATCGACAACCGAATGCCATTGCGATCGGAACACGAACCCTCTGCAACGTAGAAGCCCGAGCAGGGTCATCAAGTCTTCGTCGACCTTGAGCTCTGCGCGAGTGGCGTCGGCGGCGTAGTGCTCGGGCGTCAGTTCGAAGTCCGTGCGTGCCGCGAACCACTCGACGTCCATCGCGTCGAGCTCGGAGAGACGCACGAGATTGCGCACTGCGTTGCGACCGGAACCGGAATACTGCGTCTGCCACGCGCGCTCGAGCCTGCTCGGCACGGCCTGGACCTGCGCTTGGGCGACGTCGGCATCCGCACCGACGGCGCGCAGATACGCGTCGAACTGTGTTTGAGTCGGGCGCGACCTGCCCTGCTCCCACGCATAGAACGTCACGGGCTGCTTGATGCCGATCGCGTTGCAGAACTCGACGTTCGACAGTTCGCTCGCACGTCGTTGTTGGGCCAGCGCACTGCCGACCGCGAGCGGGATCTCAACTCGCGACGCAGAAAGTTGCTGGTTGCCAGCATGTCGCTCGCGAACACGATTCTTGAACCACTCCTCGACAGCGGGGCCGCGCAACCAGACATTCAGATCGGGACGTTGCGCCTGCCAGAGCGAACGCAGCACGCTGAGTCGCACGGGCGCCGTCGCCGGAAGCGACAGACGCTGCGGGGCGACCAGCCGATCGCCCGTCTGCAGCTCATCGCCGCGTTTCAACCGGATGGCGCCGTCTTCATGGGTGAATACGCTGTGACTCGAGGTCACGCGCACGGAGCGGCCATACGCCGTTCGCACGCGGAACAGCTTTTCCTGCAGCGGATGCCGGATAACCGCTTTGATCGGCCGGAACCGGATCGCATTGTCGTCGACGCCGAAGCACATCACGTCACCAAGTGACTCACCGCCCGGCAACGCGTGGTCGGGTCGGTCGGCACGTACTTTCTGCGCGTGACCATCGTCTTCAAGACGCCCTGAGTGCCGGTGGGACTCGATGGCCGCGTCGATGAATTCGCCAATACGCACCATTCGTGCGAGACCGTCGCCGGCGCGGACGAACACGTGATCATCGCCGTCGACGCTCATGATGATGATTCGGTGATAACGCAGTTTCGCGAGATCGAGTTCGTCCTTGCCGATACCGCAGCCGAGCGCGGTGATCAACGTGCCGACTTCGGCCGACGAAAGCATCTTGTCGAACCGTGCACGTTCGACGTTCAGGATCTTGCCCTTCAGCGGCAGGATCGCCTGGGTGCGTCTGTCCCTGCCCTGCTTCGCGGAGCCGCCTGCCGAATCGCCTTCGACCAGGAACAACTCTGAATTCGCCGGATCTTTTTCCTGGCAATCGGCGAGCTTGCCGGGCAAGCCGGCGATGTCGAGCGCGCCTTTGCGCCGCGTCAGTTCGCGTGCCTTGCGCGCGGCTTCACGGGCACGCGCCGCGTCGATGATCTTCGCGACGATCGCCTTGGCCTGCGACGGGATTCTCGAGCAGGAACTCGCCGAGTTTTTCGCGCGACGAGCGACTCGACGACGCCCTTCACTTCCGACGAGACGAGCTTGTCCTTGGTCTGCGACGAAAATTTCGGATCGCCGAGTTTCACCGACAGCACGGCCGTGAGACCTTCGCGCGAGTCGTCGCCGGTCGTCGGCACTTTGTCTTTCTTGTTCGCGAGTTCGCGCTCGATGTAGTCATTGAGCGTGCGCGTGAGTGCGCCGCGGAATCCGGCGAGGTGCGTGCCGCCGTCCTTCTGCGGAATGTTGTTCGTGTACGTGTACATCGTCTCCGCGTACGAATCGTTCCACTGCAGCGCGAGTTCCACGGCGATCGCCGTCACGCGAACCTGAAAACCAGAATACGGATTCGTGAATCGCAGTCTTGCTGCGATTCAGGTAGCGGACGAATTCGCGGATGCCGCCTTCGTAATGGAAGCAGTCGCTGCGCTCGTCGCGTTCGTCGGTGAGCGTGATGCGGACGCCGGAGTTCAGGAACGACAGCTCGCGCAGGCGCTTCTGCAGGATTTCGTACTCGAACTCGATGTTCGTGAAAATCTGGTCGCTCGGCTTGAAACGCAGCGTCGTGCCGCGTTGGTGCTCGCACCGTACACGGCCATCGGCGAGACGGGTTCGCCCAGCCGGTATTCCTGGCGATGCTCTGTGCCGTCGCGGAAAATCGTCAGCTGCAGGGTCTCGGATAGCGCATTGACGACCGACACGCCCACGCCGTGCAGCCCGCCGGAGACCTTGTACGAGGTGTCGTCGAATTTCCCGCCGGAATGTAGGACGGTGAGGATGACTTCCGCGGCCGAACGGCCCTCCTCCGGATGGATATCCACAGGAATTCCACGGCCGTTGTCCGTGACGGTGACCGACTGGTCGGCGTGAATCGTGACCGTCACGTCGGTGCAGTGGCCGGCCAACGCCTCGTCGATGGCGTTGTCGACGACCTCGAAAACCATGTGGTGCAGACCGGTGCCGTCATCGGTGTCGCCGATGTACATTCCGGGTCTTTTGCGAACCGCGTCAAGCCCTTTTAAGACTTTGATTTTACTGGAGTCGTAGACGTCCGCGCCGCTCATGGGATACCCGGTTCAGGATGACAGCGGATTATAGCAGACGGGTCAAAATGCCGTGTTCCACGTGGAACCTCCGCGCCGTCGGGCAGGCCCGCGAATGGCCGGAACCGTGGGATCCAGAGCCGTCACAAACAGCTGTGACGGCAACGCCAGGACCTCTCCGATCAGGCGCTCGAGGTTGTCCGAATCCAGTTCCGCCGCAGGATCATCCACAAGTAGCGCTGCCGTAGGACTGCCCAACGCCGCATCGCATTCCAGTTGCCCCAGCAGCATCGCGGCCGCCGTCAGTTTCTGCTGCCCTCGCGACACGCGGTGGCGCGCCATGCTCGCCATGGACCCGAATTGCCGACATCCGCCCGATGGGGCCCGACATGCGTCGTGCCCCGCTCCGCGTCCCGCTTCCAGCTTGCGCCGAGCGCGTCCGCGAAGCTCGAGCCCGCCCGGCCAACCGTCAGCCAGGTCCAGAGTTCGACGGGCGTTTCCAAGCAGCCGCTCGCCGACGGCAGCAACGTGCGGCCGCAGGTTGCCGAAATACTCGACGCCGAAATCGAGCGATGCGCATCGCCGCTGTCGATCAACTCGGATCCCAGGCCCGCACCACAGATTCCGGCTGGGCTCGCCCTCAACGCGGCGTTGCGTTGTTTCAACGCGCGCTGGTACCGACGCCACTGATCGACGAATCTTGGTTCCACGTGGAACACACCCCAGTCGAGGTAGCGGCGGCGCTCCTGGGGACCCTCCTCCACCAGCCGGTGGACCTCCGGGTCGATCGCCTGGACTGGCATCGTGACCGCCAGCTCGGCGAGGCTCGAAATGCGCACGCCCTCCGCCCTCGCCTCGAAGCCGTCGCGACTGTAACGAACGCCCATCGGGTCGAGCCCGCCCGTCCAGCGTCAGGCTGCCCGGCCACCATCAGTTCGTCGGTGCCATTTCGAATCAGGGCTTCGGTGCGGGCTGTGCGGAACGATCGCCCGCGACCCAGAAAAAAAATCGCCTCGAGCAGACTGGTCTTGCCCGAGGCGTTCGGACCGCTGATCAAGTTGCAGCGGCTGTCAAATTCCAGTTCAGCAGAGGCTATGCAGCGAAAATCCCGGACCTCGAGGTGCCGCAGGCTCATTGCATCGGGAAGCTAACGAACCCGGCCATCGCCTTAACGCCGCGTCGTCTCACAACCGCATCGGCATGACGACGTAGCGCGCCGATCCATCGGCCCCGGCGCGGATCAGGCAACTGCTGTTGCCGTCCGTAAGGCCAATCTGGACGTCGGCGCCATCGACCGCGGCAAGCGCATCCAGCAGGTAGTTCACGTTGAAGCCGATCTCGAGCTCCTCGCCCTTCGTACGTCACCTCGACCTCCTCCTCGGCCTCTTCCTGCTCCGGATTGTGCGACTGGATGATCAGCGCGTTCGGTCTTCAGCGCGAATCGGATGCCGCGATACTTCTCGTTCGACAGGATCGCGGCGCGCTGCAGCGCCTGGCGCAAATCGTCGCGAACTGCGCCGACCAGCCGCGGCGGCTCGGCCGGGATCACGCGGCCGTATTCCGGGAAACGGCCGTCAATCAGCTTCGAAGTGAAGCGAATTTCGTCGATCTTGACGCGAAGATGATTCGATCCGATCGAAACCTCGAGCGCGCCCTCCTCGTTGCCCAGGATTCGCTGCAGCTCGAGCACGCCTTTGCGCGGAATGATCACTTGCTGGCCTGGCTTGCCGCCCTCGGGCAGCTCGGTCTCGCACAAAGCCAGACGATGCCCGTCGGTCGCGACCGTTCGAAGCAATTTCGCCGACGTTTCCAGCAATAGCCCATTCAGGTAATAGCGCACGTCCTGCTGCGCCATCGAGAAATGGGTCTTGTCGAGCAGCCGCTTGAATTCCTTCTGCGGCAGACCTGAGTGTCTGCTCGGCGTTGATCTCCTCGACCGTCGGAAATTCGGCCGCGGGCAAGGTCGACAGCGTGAAGCGGCTCTTGCGCGGCCCGCACCAGCATCCGCTCGCCTTCCAGCGTCAGCGTGATTTCGGTGCCCTCCGGCAACGCGCGGCAGATATCCAGCAGCTTGCGGCCGGGAAGCGTGATCTCCCCTGCCCGCTGCACGTCGACATCCGACGTCGCGACGAGCTCGACTTCGAGATCCGTCGCAGTGATCGAGAGCTTGCCGCCCTTCGCTGCAAGCAGCACGTTCGCCAGGATCGGCATCGTCTGCTTGCGTTCGACGACGCCGATCACGGCTTGCAGCGGGCGTCAGGATCGCTTCGCGCTTGGCGATGATCTTCATCTTTAGTTATCCGGATTCTTTATTTAAAATCTGTTATTACGATATTTAGCACAGCCCGAAGCTGTGCAGAACCTCATTTTCCCTTGTGCCCGCAAGGGTATTCGCAGTCCTGCCAAGCTGCGTGCAAGTGCCGTGGCCGCCTGTCTGCACCCTGTGGATGAAATGTGCAGAACTCGCCAACGCAATTCTATCCACACCTTGCCCACATCAACCCGCAAGCGTTCTCAACAGGTTTGAATAATCCTCGCTCAAGCGCGTCTGCGAATCGCGCAAGCTCCTTGATCACGCGACATGCATGCAGCACCGTCGTGTGGTCGCGGCCACCGAACGCATCGCCGATTTCCGGCAGGCTGTGATTCGTGAGTTCCTTCGACAAGCGCCATCGCCATCTGTCGCGGCCGCGTGATCGAGCGACTGCGACGACGCGACAGCAGGTCGGCGACGCGAATCTTGTAATACTCGGCGACGGTCTTCTGGATGTTCTCGATCGTGACCAGGCGCTCCTGCAGCGCGAGCAGGTCCTTGAGCGCTTCCTTCGCGAAATCCAGCGTGATCGGCCGGCCCGTGAATTGCGAATTCGCAATCACGCGGCGCATCGCGCCTTCGAGTTCGCGCACGTTCGAGCGAATGCGCTTCGCAACGAAAAACGCGACTTCTTCCGGCAATTCGACGCCGCTGGCCGACGCCTTGCTCATCAGGATCGCGACGCACGTTTCGAGTTCGGGCGGCTCGATCGCGACCGTGAGTCCCCAGCCGAAGCGCGATTTCAGGCGCTCCTCGAGACCGTCGACTTCCTTCGGATAACGATCGCAGGTCAGGATCACCTGCTGCTGTCCCTCGAGCAGCGCGTTGAACGTGTGGAAGAATTCTTCCTGCGAACGTTCCTTGCCGGCGAAGAACTGGATGTCGTCGATCAGCAGCGCATCGAGCGTGCGATACGCCTGCTTGAATTCGTTGATCGTGTTGTGCTGCAGCGCGCGCACCATGTCGCCGACGAATCGCTCCGAATGCACGTAGGCGACGCGCGCATCCTTGTTGCGCATGCGGATCTGGTTGCCGACCGCGTGCATCAGGTGCGTCTTGCCGAGACCGACGCCGCCGTAGATGAACAGCGGGTTGTAAGCTCGACCTGGGTTTTCGGCGACCTGCACGGCCGCGGCGCGCGCGAGCTGGTTGCTCTTGCCCTCGACGAAATTCGCCGAACGTGAAGTCCGGATTGAGGCGGCCGCCAAACTGCGGGACCGGGTCGGCGCGGCGGCGGAGGGTGCCCATCGCTGCGAGTTGTGGCCGACCGCGGCCGGTGCGCGACCTGGCTCGGCGGCTACGCGGCTGCACGGGCAGGTCGATGCCGTCCGTAACGGGCGCGGGGACGGGGAGGGCGACACGCCGCGAGCCGATCTCGACGCTGACGCGCGGCACCGGTGCCGGCACCAGTTCGTCGATCAGCTCGCCGATGCGCCCCGCGCAGTTCTGGTTGACCCAGTCGACGACGTAGCGGTTCGGGGCCAGCAGGCGCAACCGCCCATCGTCCTCGACCGCCTGCAACGGCCGGATCCAGGTATTGAACGGTTGTTCGGGGAGCTCCGCTTCCAGACGGCGGAGACACTGATGCCAAAGCGAAATCTCCACAACCGGCAGACCTTCGAACGGGAGCGTGTGGGCAGGTGCAGAACGGGAAGGGCGGGGAGTGTATACCGGCCCCCGGCCTGTGGATATCTCGTCTTTCGGTTGACTCGCGGGCGCGCTGCTCCGTATCCTTGCCGCGCCCTTTTACCGACCAGTCCATCTCGTTGTTTCTGGTCTTGTTTTGGGGACAACGGAGCCGAACATGAAGCGCACTTTCAACCCGAGCAACCTGCACCGCAAGCGAGTCCACGGTTTCCGTGCGCGCATGGCCACGAAGGGCGGCCGTCTCGTCCTGAGCCGCCGTCGCGCGAAGGGCCGCAAGCGCCTCGCGGTCTGATCGTTTCCACGACGCCGCACCGATCGCTCCGTCGTGCACGCGCCGCGCTTTCCGCGCGCGAGCCGGCTCGACCGACAAGCCGCAGTTCGACGCCGTCCACCGCCAGGGCCAACGCTCGTCCGATGCATTGTTCATGGTGATCACGCGCACCAATGACATCGGGCGCGCGCGGCTCGGGCTCGTCGGTTGGCGTCAAGGCGGCCGGCAACGCCGTCAGGCGCAATCGTCTCAAGCGGCTGGTCGCGCGAATCGTTTCGTCACCGCCAGCAGGACACTGCCGCCCGTGGACCTCGTCGTCAATGCGCGCGCCGCCGCGGCCAAGGCGACCAACGACGAGATCCGCGCGAGCCTCGCGGCCCACTGGGATAGGATCGTGCGACGATGCGCGCGCTCCTGATCGCCTTCATCAATGTCTATCGGTGGTTCCTGAGCCCGTTGCTCGGGCAGAACTGCCGCTTCCACCCGAGCTGCTCCTGCTATGCGCAGGACGCGATCCGCCATCACGGCGCGCTGCGCGGCACGTGGCTGGCGGCGCGCCGCATCGGCCGCTGCCATCCCTGGCATCCCGGCGGCTACGACCCCGTGCCCGACGCGCACGCTGCATCGACACCGCCCGCAACGAACTGAACAAGCGACCGAGTCATGGATAACCCCCGTCTCTATTTGTGGATTGGCCTCGCGCTGCTCGTCTGGATGAACGTCGTCCAGTGGGATCGCGACTTCGGCCAGCCCGGCACGGCACGACGTCTCGGCCACGGCGCCCGCCACGCAAGGTGCCCACGGCACGACAGCGCCGCTGCGCGCCAGCCGCGGCCCGGCCAGTCAGCTGCCGAGCGCTGCCGACGACCACCGGCACCGACGCCGGCCGACTGCGCCCGCAGCCGGCGTGCCAGCGGCGCCTGCGACCAGACGGCGACGCCAGGCGCCGCAGCGTGCGCGTCGTCACCGACGTGCTCGACCTCGACCTGAGCCTGCAGGGCGGCGACCTGGTGCGTGCCGACCTGCTGCAAGTATCCGCAGGACAAGAAGCCGGGCAGCCCGGCGGTGCGCCTGCTGATCCACGGACGAGGCGACTACAGCGTGGTCCGCAGCGGTCTGCGCGCGGCGGACGGTCGCGCCGAGCCGACGCACCTCGCGACGTTCACGACTCCGCGCAGCGGATACCGCCTGGCGCCGGGCGCGCAGGAACTGCGCGTGCCGCTCACCTGGACCGACGGGCAGGGCCTCACCGTCGATGAAGACTTACGTGTTCCGCCCGGGTCGATACGACATCGAGGTCGTTTACGACGTGCAGAACGCGTCGACAGCGACTGGAAGGCGGCGTCGTACGTGCAGTTCGTGCGCCACGTCTATCCGCAGAAGCGCTCGATGTTCGACGTCGAGAGCTATGCGTATCGCGGCCCGGCGATCTACGACGGCAAGAAGTACCGCAAGCTCGACGTCGACGACGAGGACGACGCTGAAGTTCGCGCAGCTCGTTCGCCGACGGCTGGATGGCCGAGATGCAGCACCACTTCGTCTCGGCGCGCCGTGCCGCCGGAAGGCGAGACGTACGACTACGCGCTGCAGCAAGGAAGGCGACCCATTCGCTGATCAGCTATCGCGGCCCGCTCAAGGCGCGTGCCGGCCGGCGCCAGCGCCAGTTCACGGAGAACCTGTTCGTCGGCCCGAAGCTGCAGGACCAGCTGCAGCACGGTCGGGCCGAAGCTCGAGCTCACCGTCGACTACGGCAAGCTCACGATCCTGGCCGAGCCGCTGTTCTGGCTGCTGCAGAAGGTGCACAAGTTCGTCGGCAACTGGGGCCTCGCGATCATCATCGTGACGATCCTGCTCAAGCTGCTGTTCTACAAGCTGACCGAGACGAGCGGCCGCTCGATGGCGAAGATGCGGACGATCGCGCCGCGCATCAAGAGCATCCAGGAGCGCTACAAGGACGATCGCGAGCAGCTCGCGAAGCAGATGATGGAGCTCTACAAGCGCGAGAAGATCAATCCGGTCGCGGGCTGCCTGCCGATCCTGGTGCAGATCCCCGTGTTCCTCGCGTTCTACTGGGTGCTGCTCGAAAGCGTGGAGATGCGCCAGGCGCCGTTCTTCGGCTGGATCCAGGATCTCTCGTCCAAGGATCCGTTCTTCGTCCTGCCGATCCTGATGGGCGTCGCGATGTTCGGTCAGTTCAAGCTGAACCCGGCGCCGCCCGATCCGATGCAGGCGAAGATGTTCGCCTTCATGCCGGTCGTCATGACCGTGATGATGGCGTGGTTCCCGGCCGGTCTCGTGCTGTACTGGCTCACCAACACGCTGCTTTCGATCGCGCAGCAGTGGAAATCAACCGCGTCGTGGAGGCGGAGACCCGAGAGCGGGCAAGTCGGCGGCCTGACCGGCCGGCGCAAGTCTCGATACGGCCCGTGAGTGTCCAGCTGGCGATGTTGCAATTGCAACATAAAGGCGTAGAATGTGCGTATGGAGCGAACCCGTACGCCGTCGAACCGCACGTCCAGCGCCCTGGCCGACTCGGCATCGCTGCAGCCCAGCGTCGTACTGACGCGAGCGCTGACCAAAGCCGGCAAGGAACTCGGCCTCACCCAGGCCGACCTGGGCGCGATCGTCGGTCGCGACCGCACGGCGCTGAGTCGCGGCGCATCGAACCCGCAGTCGAAGTCGGGCGAGCTGGCGCTGCTGGTGATCCGCGCCTATCGCGCGCTGTATCGTGCTGGTGGGCGGCGAGGCCCGCGCAGATGAAACACTGGATGCACACCGCCAACCATCATGTCGGTGGCGTCCCGGTCGAGCTCATGCGCACGGTGCCGGGCCTGATGCGCGTCGTCGAATACCTCGACGCAATACGGGGTCGTGTTTGAGCGACATCTGGGCGGCCTGCTCGGCACGCGCTGCCCCGTGAAGCTGGGCGGCACCGTTCATCGGCTGGTCGAAAGCCAGGAGCAGGTCGCGACCAATTCGCTCGTGCGCACGCTCGCCGAGCAGGCCTTGCTCGAGGACCTGCATCGAGTCGTCGAAGCCCGCGCTGCCGACGCCGGCGGCAGGACTCCATTACCTGCTCGCAACGCCGTTTCGCTATCCGCCGCTGCCCTACGGCTCGCGATTCGGCAGCCGCTTCGAGCCAAGCCTGTTTTACGGCGCGCGCTCCGCCTCGACGGCGCTCGCCGAGAGTGCGTACTACCGCTTCGTGTTCTGGTCGGGCATGGCCATGCCGCCGCCAGCATCGCTGCATACGCGACACACGATGTTCCGCGTCAATGTCGCCACCGATCGGGGTCTGCAGCTGCAAGCCGCGCCTTTCGATGAGTTCGCCTCCGAGTTGACCGATCGGCGCCGCTACACCGCGACGCAGGCATTGGGCACCGCGATGCGCGGCTTCGGCATCGAAGCGTTCGAGTACCGGTCGGCGCGCGACCCGGCCGGCGGCATCGACGTCGCGCTCTTCACGCCGGTCGCACTCGCGAGTCGCTCGCCGAGCATTCTTGAAGAATGGCTTTGCGATACCGATGCAGCGCACGTGAGCTACTACAGCCGCCACGGCGGCGGGATCCAGGAGTTTCCGCTCGCCACCTTTACGGTGGACGGCGTGCTGCCGGCGCCGGCGCGTATAGCCAGAGTCGGCGAATCATGACCAGCATCGACACGATCGCTGCGATTTCGACCGCGCCCGGCCGGGGCGGCATCGGTGTCGTGCGCGTCTCGGGCCCGGCGACCCGCGCCATCGCCGCGCAGATGCTCGGCCGTGTGCCACAACCACGGCACGCGGAACTGCACAGCTTCATGGATGACGCGGGGTCGCGATCGACCAGGGCCTCGCGCTCTACTTTCCGGCACCGCATTCGTTCACCGGCGAGGACGTGCTCGAACTGCACGGACACGGCGGCCCCGTGGTCATGGATCTCCTGCTGCGGCGCGTGCTCGATCTCGGTGCCCGTGCCGCGGCGCCCGGTGAGTTCACGCAGCGCGCGTTCCTGAACGACAAGCTCGATCTCGCGCAGGCCGAAGCAGTGGCCGACCTGGTCGACAGCGGCTCCGCGCAAGCGGCGCGCGCCGCCCTGCGATCGTTGCAGGGCGAGTTCTCGGCACACGTGCACGGACCTGGCCGAGCGCGTGCTCGAGCTGCGCATGTGGATCGAAGCCGCCATCGACTTTCCGGAAGAAGAAGTCGACTTTCTCGCCGACCGCGCGCTTGGGAGTGCGCATGGACGATCTGCGGCGAGCGCTTTGCCGAACTCGCCGAGACGGCGCGGCAGGGCGCACTGCTGCGCGATGGACTCACGGTCGTGATCGCGGGCCGCCCGAACGCCGGCAAGTCGAGCCTGCTGAATCGACTGGCCGGCTACGAGGCGGCGATCGTGACGCCGATACCGGGCACGACGCGCGACGTGTTGCGTGAGCGCATTGCCATCGACGGGCTGCCGCTGCACATCCTCGACACGGCAGGCCTGCGCGAATCGCCGGACGCCGTGGAAGAGGAGGGCATTCGGCGTGCGCACCGGGAAATCTCGCGCGCAGACCGCGTGTTGTTCGTGATCGACTCGTCTGATCCGAATGCCGTGGCTGGAATCGAAGGGGACCTCGCACAGCTGCCGGCGGAAGTGCCGCGCACGCTCGTTTTCAACAAGATCGATCGCAGCGGCGAGCAATCACGAATCGAGTCGGGAGATAGTGGATCAGGCAGACCGAGCGCGCTGACAGGGCAGGGCACGGATGCGCGCGTCTACCTCTGCGCAGTGTCTGGCGACGGCATTGACGGACTACGCGCCCACCTGAAGGACTGCATCGGCTTTCACCCGCCGGCCGAGGGCGCGCTCTCCGCACGTACGCGTCACCTGGATGCGCTGCGCCGCGCGCGTGCACATGTCGAGACGGCGCATGCATTGCTGGTCGAACGACACGCGGGCGAACTGGTCGCGCAGGAATTGCGCGATGCGCATCAGGATCTCGGCGAGATCACCGGCGAAGTCAGCAGCGATGACCTGCTCGGCCGCATCTTCAGCAGCTTCTGCATCGGCAAGTAACCAGCCAGCCGCAGGCGTTCAAAGCCTGTATTCGACGCCAATGAAGTACCGGCGTCCGAGAACGTCGTATTGCGAAGCGTCGGTGTTGGCCAGCGACCACGACGGAAAGATCGGCGGATCCTTGTCCGTCAGATTCTGGACCCCCGCGCGCAGTACGAGCCCTTTCGAACGATCCTTCGTGGACTTCGTAGCTCGCCTCGAGGTCGAAGTAGTCATAGCTCGGCACCTCGACGTCGAAGGGCGGCAGTTGCGCTCCGCCCAGGTACCGTGCGCCGTCGGTCATCGAGTCGATGTATTGCCAGTTCGCACCCATCGCCAGGCCGCCAATCGTGTACCCGAGGTGGAAGTTCGATTTCCACTCCGGGTACGAACAGGTCCGGCGCACGGGCGCCGGACCTGTCAGCCGTCGTTCGCGTCCACGAAGGTGGCTAGATCCAGCTTGAATTTCTGCATCGACGCCGGGTGCACGTACATCATGTGACCCGCGTCGTAATGCTCGAACGTGACGTTGCTGCGCAGCGCCGGCGCGACGTCCAGATGCTCGATCGCGTATTCGACCGTGCGATACGGGCAGGCGAGGTCGAAGTAACCCTGCTGCACCAGCACCTTCATTTTCGGGTTCATCGTCATCGTGTGCGACAGATCCACGATCGTGTTGGCGTAGGGCACGACCCACGGTACGTCCGGCTGTGCGTGCCGGTTATCCCAGTCGCCCCAGAGGTCTCCGGAGAGGACGTAGTCTCGTTCGGACTCGACTTTGAGTTCGCGTCGGTAGTAATCGTTGAAGGTCGCGACGATCGCCGGGCCGACGGCCGCATCGTACGGATCGTAGGCCGTACTCTCCGCGATCCGACTCAGGCTGCCACCGGAGTAGCGCGTATCGACGCGCCCGATCACCACGCCCTTGGCACGCATCAACTCCTGCAGGAACCGGCCCTCGTCAATGCGGAGGTTGGCCCGGTCCCAGTAGTCTTCACTGAGTCCCGTGTAGCGGGCCAGCCCGGCGAGCACCTTCTGTCGCTCCTCGGCCGTGGCGCGTGTGCCCTTGAACAAGACGGGCGCATAGAGGTCCTGCGCGAACGTCTCGACTTCACGCAGGAACGGTTGCAGTTCGGCCGGACGATTCGGCAGCGCGTTGTGGTACCACGCCGTCGCGGCATATGTGGGCAGGAAATTGACGTAAGGCTCGTTCATGCCGAGTCCCGCGTTACCCGAGGCGAAATCGAGGTACGGCGAGACGAGGATCACGCCATTCAGCGCGACGTGATACTGCGTCAGCAATGTGTAGGCCACGCCGGCCGAGCGCATGCCACCGTAGCTCTCCCCGAGGATGAACTTGGGCGAACCCCAGCGACCGTACTGGTTCAGGTAGCGCACGATGAAATCCGAGACCGACTTGATGTCCTGGTCGACTCCCCAGAACTCCTTGCCTTCGGCCTTGCAGATCGGGCGCGAGAATCCCGTGCCCACCGGGTCGATCATCACGAGGTCGGCGCGGTCGAGAATGCTGAAGTCGTTGTCGACCGTGCGAAATGGCCCAACCGTGTTCGAGGCGAGGTCCGTAAGCACGGTGCGTTTAGGGCCCAGGATGCCCATGTGCAGCCAGCCGGAGGCCGAGCCCGGGCCACCGTTGTAGGCAAACATGATCGGGCGGCTGCCCGGCTCGACGCCGTCCTTCACGTAGGCCGTGAAGCCGAACAGCGCGATCGGCTCGTCCTTGTCGTCCTTGATATGCATCGTGCCCGCGGTGGCCGTATAGGCCAGCGTGGCGCCGTTCATCTTGATCTTGTGCCGGGTAACCCAGACTTTGGCCTCTGGAATTTCCTTTTTCGAATCTTCGTCCTTGGAGGCGTCATCGCTGGAATAGGTATCGCACTTGCCTTCGCTGGCTGCGTCGGGCTCGTCGTCATCGGTCGCGGTCGCCAGCGTGGGCTGGGTCAGGCCCAGCAGGGTAAGCAAGCTTAGAAGGGCAGGCAGTTTCTGCATGAAGGCGAGTCCCGTTGACGACAGCGGCGGAGTATAGGTCGCGGGCACCGAGGATGGACGACTTGGCCCATCGGCAGTAGGCTCAACGACCCACCAAGGAACCTACAGGTCGCCGCGGCGCAATGCCCGGCATACGACGATGCAGCAACTCTCCGGCACCGATTCGATGTTCCTGCAGTTCGAGCGCGGGAACAATTTCATGCACGTCGCGTCGCTCGCGATCTACGATCCATCGACGGCCCCGAGTGGCGGTGTGCGTTTCAAGAACGTGCTGCGTTTTTTCGCTTCGCGCGTCGCGCAGTTCCCGCAGTTCCGCCGCCGGCTCGTCTCGCTACCGCTCTCGCTCGACCGGCCGTATTGGGTCGAGTCGTCGAACCTGGACGTGGAATTTCACGTTCGCCACATAGCGTTGCCGCACCCGGGCGACTGGCGCCAGCTCTGCATCCAGGTGGCTCGCCTGCATTCCCGACCGCTCGATCGCAGCAAGCCGCTCTGGGAAGCGTACGTAATCGAAGGCCTGCACGATATCGAGGGCGTGCCGCCCGGAAGCTTTGCGCTCTACACCAAGCTGCACCACGCATTCGTGGACGGGGAATCCGGCACTGAACTGCTCAAGGCGTTGCACACGTTGACGCCGGAAGCGCTGGACGAAGAGCAGGAAGAGCAAGCCGCGAATCGTGTGTTCCCGGCGGATCGCGATCCGACCGCCGCCGAGCTGTATTCCCGCGCGCTCGTGCACAACGTTCAGAACGTGCCGTCACTGGCGCGCTTTACGATCGACACGACGCGGCGACTCGCGAGCCTCGGCGGCCAGGCGCTGGCGCAGTACCGCTCGGACAACGACAGCGGCTTGCTGGACAGCGCACGCGCGCTGCTCGGCGGCGATCTGACGAAGCTGCTGCCGCGCATGCCGCCGGCGACTCGTTTCAGCGGCAAGGTTTCGGCACACCGGGTTGTCTCGACTGCCGAGCTGTCGATGGCCGAGTTCAAGCAGATCCGCCGCACGGTGCCCGAGGCAACCATCAACGACCAGTTCCTGTGCGTGGTCGGCGGGGCGGTCCGAGCCTATCTTTCGGCCAAAAAGGAATTGCCGGAAACGAGCTTGCTGGCCATGGTGCCGATCACCTTGCGTGGCTCCGACAAGAGCGGCGAAGGCAACCAGGTCAGCGCTACGGTCATACCGGTGCACACCGAGATCGAGGAACCGATGGAGCGCCTGCGTGCGATCTGCCGTGATGCGAAAAGCGCCAAGGAGCTCTCCGACAAGCTCGGCCGGGAGTTGATGCGCGACTTGCTGCAACTCGTGCCTAGCGTGATTGCGAACCCGATCCTGCGCAACGTGAAGCTCCCTGGGCTCAGCCTCGTGGTGTCCAACGTGCGAGGCCCGGACGTGCCGCTTTACATGGCGGGCGCAAAACTCATGAAGTACGAGCCGGTCAGTATCGCGGTGGACGGCATGGGCCTCAACGTCACCGGTTTCAGCTACGCGGGCATCCTGCGGCTCTGCACGGTTTCCTGCCGCGAAATGTTGCCGGATCCAGCTTTCTTCGCCGACTGCCTGCGCAATTCCTTCCAGCAGATGAAGGAAGCGGCCGCACGCGAAGGCGCTGCGGCTGCCCCGAAGACGGCCACCGTCAAACAGGCGCCTGCAACGGCTACCGAGCGGCCACATGCAAGGGCGGCAAAGAAGTCAGGCGCCACGCGACAGACCAAGATCAAGCGTGCTGCGCGCGCCAAGCGGGAACCGGCGAAGGTCAAGGCGACTGGACGGGCCAGGCTCAACGGCAAAACACGCCGCGCCGAAATCACGGAAGCCTGAAAGGAGGTCCGCTAGTCGGTTGGCCTCTCGGCGGTGAGCGCTGGTCTACGGTAAACGTCGAATGCGTACCTCCGATTGCATGCCCGCCGATCTCAGGATCGCGCTGACCGAGCTTTTTGGCGATGCCGTCGACGACGTGGTCATCCGCGAGTCGTCCTGGTTCGTGCGGTTGCACCGCGGCGCCCGCGCCACCACGCGGCGCAACACGATCTACCTGCGCGGCACGGCTGAGGAGTTCTTCCGCGACCACGACTTGCTGCTGCACGAATACTTTCACGTGTTGCGACAGTGGAACCGGGGCCGCATGAACCTGTGGGACTACGTTGTCGAGTGGGTTCGCCACGGCTACTGGGCCAACAGGTACGAGCGGCAGGCCCGCCGCTTCGTGAAGCTGCGCCTCGCGGCGTTCCGGAACCTGGTCCAGGGCGGATCGCCGCGGGCCTGAGTTGCGCCCGACGCGTTTCGCACCACAACGCCTTACAATGCGCCCCCCGAGTCACCTGGCCCGCCCAACTAGCGGCGGCTGAGCCCAAATGCGTTTTGCAGCATCGTTCGACGTCATCGTGGTGGGCGGCGGTCACGCCGGCACCGAGGCAGCCCTTGCGGCGGCCCGGAGAGGGTCGCGCACGCTGCTGATCACGCAAAGCATCGAAGCGCTCGGGCAGATGAGCTGCAACCCGGCCATCGGCGGCATCGGCAAGGGGCACCTGGTCAAGGAGATCGATGCATTGGGCGGGGCGATGGCGCGCGCGACCGATCGCGCCGGTATCCAGTTCCGGACGTTGAATGCGAGCAAGGGACCAGCCGTGCGCGCGACGCGGGCGCAGGCGGACCGTGCGCTGTATCGCAAGGCGATCCGCACGATCGTCGAGAACCAGCCGAACCTGAGCCTCTTCCAGGCCGAAGTCGCGGACCTGAAGATCGAGAACGGCCGTGTCACGGGCGTGATGACTCCGGTTGGGCTCGAGTTCAGTGCGCCGGCGGTTGTGCTGACCGTCGGCACGTTTCTCGGCGGTCGCATCCACGTCGGCCTCAACCAGTATCCCGGCGGCCGGGCGGGTGACCCGCCGTCGAATCGCCTGGCCGAAAAGCTGCGCGCGCTGCCGTTCCGCGTAGGTCGGCTGAAGACGGGCACGCCGCCACGCATCGACGGTCGCTCCATCGACTACTCGTCCCTGCTGGTCCAGCCTGGGGATGACCCGGTGCCGGTGTTTTCGTACCTTGGCCGTCGCGACGAGCATCCGGCACAGGTGTGCTGCCACATCACGACCACGAACGAGCGCACGCACGAATTGATCCGTGCCGGCACCGACCGTTCGCCGATGTTCACGGGCGTCATCGCAGGCGTCGGGCCGCGCTACTGCCCATCGGTCGAGGACAAGGTCGTGCGTTTCGCGGACAAGCTTTCGCACCAGATCTTCATCGAGCCAGAAGGCCTCGATACGCACGAGATCTATCCGAACGGCATTTCGACGAGCCTGCCGTTCGATGTGCAGTACGAGTTCGTGCGCAGTATTCGCGGCTTCGAAAATGCGCACATCACGCGCCCGGGCTACGCGATCGAATACGACTTCTTCGATCCACGCGACCTGCAGCCGACGCTCGAGACGAAGTTCGTCGGCGGCCTGTATTTCGCGGGACAGATCAATGGCACGACCGGCTATGAAGAAGCGGCCGCGCAGGGGTTGCTCGCCGGCATCAACGCGAGTCTCGCGGTACAGGGGCGCGACCCCTGGTGGCCGAAGCGCAGCGACGCGTACATTGGCGTACTCGTCGACGACCTGATCTCGCGCGGCGCGCCCGAGCCTTACCGGATGTTCACGAGCCGCGCGGAATATCGACTCACGTTGCGCGAAGACAATGCGGACCTGCGCCTGACGCCGGCGGGACGCGACCTCGGTCTCGTGGATGACGAGCGCTGGGCGTTCTTCGAGCGCAAGCGCAACGCGGTCGAAATGGAAACGGCCAGATTGCACGCCGCGTGGGTACGCCCGGGCACGCCCGCCGCCGCGCGATTGGAAGTTCTGCTCGGCAGCCCGTTGCTGCGGGAACAACGCGCGTTCGACCTGTTGCGGCGGCCCGAGGTCTCCTACGACACGCTCGATGCCGTGCTCGCCCCGGACCGCGCCGAGTGGCGCGACGACGAACGCCTGTTGACGCAGGTGCCGTTGCAGGCCGACGTACAGGCGAAGTACAGCGGCTACATCGACCGGCAGCACGAAGAGATCGAACGCCAGCGGCGCAACGAAGAAACCTTGCTGCCGCCCGCGATCGACTACGCGAGTGTGCGCGGGCTCTCGAACGAAGTGCGCCAGAAGCTGATCGAGCAGCGACCCGTTACGCTCGGCCAGGCGGCGCGCATTCCCGGCATGACCCCCGCAGCGGTTTCGCTACTGCTGATCCACCTGAAGCGCCAACCGGCCGCCGCGCCAACGGCACGCGCAGGCGAGGGCAGGTAATATCGCGCGCATCTTTGCGCTCGCAGGCTTGTCCGACTCATGCATTTTTCCCGGCGGCCACCGGCCACCCAGGCTTCACGTCTTGCGGGCATCGCGTGCCTCGGTATCGCCTGGATTGCACTGCAAGGTTGCGGCGGCAGCAGTGACGACAGCGCAACGCAGGAAGCCGCAGGGCGTCCTGTCACTGAAGCCTCAGGCAGTTACGACGCGACCCTTTTACGGCGCGGCAACGGACCGGAGCCCGACACGCTCGATCCGCAGCTCGCCCGCACCGATGCGGCCTTCAACATCCTGCGCGACCTGTTCGAAGGCTTGACCGCGGTCGGACCCGACGGCAGCCCGGTGCCCGGAGCGGCGCAGTCATGGACGGTCTCACCGGACGGCAAGGACTACGTGTTCGAGTTGCGTCCGGGTCTGCGCTGGTCGAACGGCGATGCAGTCACGGCGGCGCACTTCGTTGCGGGCTTGCGCCGGCTCGTCGCTCCGGCAACCGCCTCGCCCTATGCACAAGCCATCGAGCCAATCGAACACGCGGCCGCCATCGCAGCCGGCAAGCTGGCACCGGACAAGCTCGGCGTCGAAGCACCGGACGAGCAGACCGTGCACATCCGACTCGCCACGCCAGCACCGTACCTGTTGGGCCTGCTGGCCCAACCCTCGGCCGCGCCCGTGCATACAGCCTCGCTCGCGGCGAACGGCAAGGAATACGCGCGACCCGGCAAGCTGGTTTCAAACGGTGCGTTCGCGCTCGAGGACTGGGTGCTCGGCTCGCACGTGGTTCTGCGGCGCAACACCAGTTACTGGAACAACGCCGCGACCCGCCTCGAGCACGTGCATTTCCTGCATGTGGCCGACGCGGGCACCGAACTGCGCCAGTACCGCGCCGGTCAACTCGACGCGACCTACGTGGTCCCGCCGCAGCAATTCCAGTGGATCAAGCACCACCTGGCGACCGAACTGCACGTTTCGCCGCAGCTGAGCATTTATTACTACGGCTACAACTTGACGCAGCCGCCGTTCAAGAACAACCCGGGCCTGCGTCGTGCGCTGTCGCTGGCCATCGATCGCGACAAGCTCACTTCCGCGATCACCGGCGTGGGCGAGGCGCCCGCTTACGGCTGGGTGCCGCCGGGCGTGTGGAACTACGCGCCGCAACAGTTCGATTACGCCGCCACGCCGTTCGCGCAGCGCCTGGCCGAGGCGCGTCGGCTGTATGCCGCCGCCGGCTATTCGGATGCCAGGCCGTTGCGCGTCGAACTGCGCTACAACACCGGCGACGTGCACAACCGACTCGCGGTCGCGGTCGCTTCGATGTGGAAGGACGCGCTCGGCATCGAGACCACGCTCTATGCCGAAGAGTTCAAGGCGCTGCTGCAGACTATCCAGGCGCGTCAGGAAACCCAGGTCTTTCGTTCGAGCTGGGTCGGCGATTACAACGATGCCTTTTCATTTGCACAGCTGCTGCAGTCCGACTTCGGCATCAACCTGACCGGGTATGCGAATGCACGGTACGACGCGCTGCTGGCAGAGGCGGTCACACAGGCCGACCTCCAACGTCGCCGCGCGCTGCTCGAGGAGGCCGAGCGGGTCATGCTGGCCGACCATCCGGTGCTGCCGTTGTACTTCTACGTCAACAAGCACCTCGTGAAGCCGTGGGTGCACGGATGGACCGACAATGTAATGAACATCGTCTACAGCAAGGACCTGTGGCTCGGGACCGGCGCCTGAGCGATGCGTGTCACAGTTTGAAGCGTCCGCTCCACCCATGTGTTGAGGTGGCGCAAAGTGCTTGCGACCATGCGTCGCCTAAGGAAGCACTTCTGACATGACCTGGTTTGTCATCTTCGCCACTACCGTGTTCGCCGCATATTTCTGGCGCGGATACCGTGTACAGCAGCGCGAGCTGCAGAGCGCCTCGTCGCCATGGCGCACGGGCGAACGCTATATCGGCCAGGTCGTTACCGTGCCGGGCGGAATCGCCGATGGCCTGGGCAGGGTCACGCTCGGACCGCGGAAGTGGGACTTGCGGGGACCCAACGTGCCCGCAGGCGCTAAAGTCCGCGTCACGGGCGTGGACGGGACGGTCCTGATCGTGGATCGCCTGCCGGCAAAATAGGCCGGCTTAAAACCGTCCTTCCGCGCCGGCCGAAATCGACGGCAGCCGAGGAGTACGGACGATGGGATCGCAGCGATTCTTTGACTTTCACGTAGCCGGGATCGACGGGCAGCCAGACCTGCTTGGGCCCCTGCGTGGCAATGTCGTCCTGGCCGTCAATGTCGCCAGCCGGTGCGGATTCACCCCCCAATACTCCGGACTGCAGCAGCTGCATGACGACATCGCGCAGTCTGGCTTCACGGTGGTCGGATTCCCGTGCAACCAGTTCGGGGCGCAGGAGCCGGGCAGCGACGCCGAGATCAGGGAGTTCTGCGCCACGCGCTATGACGTGGCTTTTCCGCTTGCAACCAAGATCGAGGTGAACGGCCCGGACCGGCACCCGCTCTATGCGTGGCTTACCGCCTGGGGCGGTCCGGCCAACGCGGGCGACATCTCCTGGAACTTCGAGAAGTTCCTGATCGGCCGCGATGGCACGATCCTGCAACGCTATCCGGCGGCAACCAAACCCCTCGACAACACGCTGCTCGGCGACATTGCCGAAGCCCTCGAGCTCGCCGTCACACAAACGAAGGATTAGCCAGGTCGGCTATGCAATATCGCTGGTAAGGCCAAGCATAATGGCCGAATTATTAATTCCAATCATACAGATGCCGAAGGCCGGTCATGGCACCGCCAGGTCGTACTGCGCATTCACGGTCGCCGTAAACTTCATCTCGGCGGCGCCATAGGACTGCTCGGCATTCTGGCTGGTGACCTGCGAGTTCATCGCTCGCTCGCGATACATGGGCATCACCGGCGGCTCGGTCGAGGCATTCAGCGTGCGCACCGGTCCCAGCTGTACGCTCGCCGCCTTCGCGAGCGCCTCCGCATTCAGGCGCGCGTCCGCGACGGCGCGGCCCAGTGCATCACGCTCAGGTCCTTGCGGTGGGTCGAATCGAGCTGCGCTCCGCCTACCTGGTTGGCCCCAGCCGAGACGGCGCGTTCCAGCAGCGCCCCAAGCTGGTCCAGATCGCGTATCTCGACCTCGATCTGCCGGCTGACCACGTATCCCAGCAGGACGCGCTGGGAATCCTTGTCATCCCAGCGGTAGTCGGGCTGCACCTGCAGGCGGGTCGAGTCGACGTACTTCGGATCGATTTTCAGTTCGCGCGTCAGCGCAAGCACGCGCTCGATCGCGGCGGACACCGCGGCACGCGCCTCGGCCACGCTGGGTTTGCGCGCCTCGACCCCGAGCGACACGTACGCCATGTCCGGCTGTGCGCGTACCTCGCCACTGCCGTTGACGCTGATCGAGCGCGGCACCGCGTCGGCCGCGGTTGCCGGGGTTATGCTGGACGCAGTCAACAACGTCGCGACGCATCCGTGCCAGAAGGCCGCTCTGAGGGTCGTCATGGTGCAAGCTCCAAGGTGGGTTCGGGAGAGGTTCGGGCGCCTCTCGCCCAGTCTAGGACAAGTGCGCACGGGCCGACGCCGGTGGTCGTTATTCGACTCGAGAAACGCTTTTTATTAACATGCCCGGTCCATCGCCCGCGCAGCGGCCGAAGGTGCACGACGCTTCCGCACGGAGTTTACTCAAATGACTTCGAGATCGGCCTGGCTCGCCATGAGCCTGACGCTCGCCACGATTGGCGCGCCGGGACTCGCTGCGGCCGCGGACGCGGCGCGCGGCGCCAAACTCGCCTATACGTGCCATGGCTGCCACGGCATCCCGAATTACAAGAACGCATACCCGGTGTACAGCGTGCCGAAGCTAGGCGGTCAGCACGCGGCCTACATGGTCGTCGCGCTGAAGGGCTACAAGGCCCAGGACCGGCCGCACGCCACGATGCATGCGCAGGCAACGACGCTATCGGACCAGGACATGCAGGATGTTGCGGCGTTTCTTTCGGGCCGGGAGCTCAAGCCGAGCGGACAGTCCATCGGCACCGCGCCGAAAGCCGTCCAGACCTGTGTCGCGTGCCATGGCAAAGATGGCATTGGCATCCTGCCCGAGTATCCGAACCTCGCGGGCCAGCATGCGGATTACCTGCGTAACTCGCTGCAGGGCTACAAGAGCGGCCAGCGCAAGAACCCGATCATGGCCGGCATGGCGGCCGCGTTGACGCCACAGGACATCGTCGAGCTGGCGAACTACTACTCGAGCCAGCGGCCGAGCCTCTGTGCGACCGATGGCATCACCAAGCAAGCGAAGTGCACCGGTCCCTGAGCGTTACGGAACCGTTCACCGGGACCAGGCATCAGCAACCCCGACCACAGGCCCCGGCTGCATGACGCAACCTCAAACCACCGCTGCCAGCGACGACAGCGTTGCCCGGGCCCAGGGCAACGGTGTCTACCTGATCGACACGCTGTACGTGCGTCCGGGGCTTGCCGCCAGTCACCTGGTCGTCGACAGCGGCCGAGCCGCGTTCGTGGACACGGGGCCGGCTCCCGCAGCCCCCAGGCTGCTCCGCGCGCTCGACGAAGTGGGCGTGGCGCGAGAACAGGTCGATTACGTGTTCCTGACGCACGTGCACCTCGACCATGCCGGAGGTGCGGGACAGCTGATGCAGGCGTTGCCGAACGCGAAAGCCGTGCTGCACCCGCGGGGTGCACCGCACATGGTCGACCCGTCGAAGTTGATTGCGGGCTCGGTCGAGGTCTATGGCGAGGCGATGTACGGCAAGCTGTACGGCGAACTGCTGCCCGTGCCGGCCGAACGGATCGTGCTCACCGAAGACGGCTCGCGATTGCAGCTCGGCGCCCGCACGTTTGAATTCATCGATGCGCCCGGTCATGCGCGGCATCACCATTGCCCGATCGACCTCGATCACCGCGACGTGTACGCGGGCGACAACTTCGGCATCTGCTACCACGACCTCGATACGGCGGCAGGGCCGTTCATGCTGCCGACGACGACGCCGGTGCAGTTCGAGCCCGACGCGATGCACCGTACGATCGACCGGCTGTTGTCGTACCGGCCGCAGCGCATCCTGCAGACGCATTTCGGGCCGGTTGCGGATCTCGAGCGGCTCGGCGCGGACCTGCACCAGGCCGTCGACGAACTGGTGCGGATTGCGCGCCGGCACGCGTCGGCGGCGGATCGCACCACGCTCATCGCGGCCGAGATGTTCGATTATTTCGACCGGCGCCTGGATGCGCACGGCTATACGGGCGATAGTGCCCGGCGTCACGAGCTGATCGACGACGATATGCGCCTCAACACGCAGGGCCTCGACGTCTGGCTGACGCGCCAGAAGTAACGGCAAGCATTCCCGCATCCTCCGGCGAGCAAGAGCGAACCTGCCCATGAGTACTTTTCGTGCGTATCGCATTCACCGCATCGACGGCCGCATCACGCCGCGTTACGACCAGGTGACTATCGATGACCTGACATCCGGCGAGGTCGTCGTGCGCGTGTCGTATTCCGATATCAACTACAAGGACGCGCTGGCTGCCACCGGCACTTCGCCGATCCTGCGCAAGTATCCGCTCGTCGGTGGGATCGACCTGGCGGGCGAAGTCGTGAGTTCCGCCGACCCGAGACACACGCCGGGCCAGAAGGTGCTCGTGACCGGAAGCGGTCTCAGCGAAACCCAGGACGGCGGCTATTCGGAATTCGCCCGGGTGAACGGCGACGCTGTCATAACGCTGCCGACGGGCATCTCCGAACTGGACGCGATGAAACTCGGCACGGCCGGCTTCACGGCGGCGCTTGCGATTCATCGCATGGAACAGAACGGCCTGACACCGGCCAAGGGCACGGTCGTCGTCACCGGTGCCACCGGCGGCGTCGGCAGCCTCGCGATCAACATGCTCGCGGGCCGCGGTTACGAGGTTGCGGCGGTCAGGGGCAAGCCGGAAGCCGACGATTACCTGCACGATCTCGGTGCGTCGCAGATCCTGCGTCGCCAGTCGCTGGACTTCGGTTCAAAGCCGATGGAAGCCGTGCTCTGGGCCGGCGCCGTCGACAACGTGGGCGGCGAGATGCTCACCTGGCTCACGCGGACGATGGATTTCTGGGGCAACATCGCGAGCATCGGCCTCGCCGGCAGCCACGAACTGCACACGACGGTGATGCCGTTCATCCTGCGCGGCGTCAACCTGCTCGGCATCAATTCGTCGGCGACGCCGCGCGACGTGCGGCTCGCGGTGTGGCAGCGCATCGCGACCGACCTGCGTCCGGCGAAGCTCGACCAGATCAGCGACAAGATCGTGAGTTTCGACGACCTGCCGGCGCAGTTCGACGCCTACATCAAAGGCAACGTGGTCGGCCGTACAGTAGTCAGAATTCAGTGAATAAAACACATTGGAATCAACATTGGTGGAACTCAGAAGTCTCGATCTCGTCCGAGCGGCTCACGCATCTGCAGCGGCTCGAGGCCGAGAGCATCCAGGTCATGCGCGAAGTGGTCGCCGAGTGCGACAAGCCGGTCATGCTGTATTCGATCGGCAAGGACAGCGCGGCGATGCTGCACGTCGCGCTGAAGGCGTTCTACCCGGCGCCGCCGCCGTTTCCGCTGCTGCACGTCGACACGCTCTGGAAATTCAAGGCGATGTACGAGCTGCGCAGCAAGATGACGCAGCAGCACGGGCTCGAGCTGATCGTGTACACGAACCCGGACGGCGTCGCGCAGGGCATCAACCCGTTCACGCACGGCTCGGCGATCCACACCGACGTCATGAAGACGCAGGGGCTGAAGCAGGCGCTCGACAAGTACGGCTTCAACGCGGCCTTCGGCGGCGCGCGGCGCGACGAAGAGAAGAGCCGCGCCAAGGAGCGCATCTTTTCGTTCCGCAGCGAGCAGCACCGCTGGGACCCGAAGAACCAGCGCCCCGAGCTCTGGTCGCTCTACAACACGCGCATGCACAAGGGCGAGAGCCTGCGGGTGTTCCCGATGTCGAACTGGACCGAGCTCGACATCTGGCAGTACATCTACCTGAACGACATCCCGATCGTGCCGCTCTATTTCGCGGCCGAACGTCCCGTCGTCGAGCGCGACGGCACGCTGATCATGGTCGACGACGAGCGCATGCCGCTTGCGCGCCGGCGAGAAGCCGATGCTGAAGAAGGTGCGCTTTCGCACGCTCGGCTGCTACCCGCTCACCGGTGCGATCGAAAGCGAGGCCGACACGCTGCCGGCGATCATCCAGGAAATGCTGCTGACGACGACCTCCGAGCGGCAGGGCCGCATGATCGACCACGACCAGTCGGCGTCGATGGAGAAGAAGAAGCAGGAAGGGTATTTCTGATGGCGCACATCTCCGACCTGATCGCCACGGACATCCAGGCGTACCTGCACCAGCACGAGCACAAGAGCCTGCTGCGCTTCATCACCTGCGGCAGCGTCGACGACGGCAAGTCGCACGCTGATCGGGCGGCTGCTCTACGACTCGAAGATGATCTTCGAGGACCAGCTCGCGGCGCTCGAGGCCGACTCGAAGAAAATCGGCACGCAGGGCGGCGAGCTCGACTTCGCGCTGCTGGTCGACGGCCTCGCGGCCGAGCGCGAGCAGGGCATCACGATCGACGTCGCCTACCGCTTCTTCTCGACCGACAAGCGCAAATTCATCGTCGCCGACACGCCCGGGCCACGAGCAGTACACGCGCAACATGGTCACGGGCGCCTCCACCGCCGACCTCGCCGTGATCCTGATCGATGCGCGCAAGGGCGTGCTGACGCAGACGCGCCGCCACAGCTACCTCGTCTCGCTGATCGGCATCCGCAAGGTCGTGCTCGCCATCAACAAGATGGACCTCGTGGGCTATTCGCACGACGACCTTCGACGCGATCCTCGAGGAGTACCAGGAGTTCGCGCAGCAGATCGGGCTCAAGGACATCGTCGCGATCCCGGTCTCGGGGCTCAAGGGCGACAACATCACCGAGCGCAGCGACCACACGCCGTGGTATCACGGCCCGACGCTGATGGGCTACCTCGAGACCGTCGAGGTCGAGGACCAGGCGCGGCACCGGCCGTTCCGCTTGCCGGTGCAGTGGGTGAACCGCCCGAACCTCGACTTCCGCGGCTTTGCCGGCACGATCGTCGAGCGGCATCGTGCACACCGGCGACAAGGTGCGCGTGCTGCCCTCGGGCCGCGAGAGCACGGTCAACGCGCATCGTCACGATGGACGGCGACCTCGATCGAGCCGTCGCCGGCCAGGCCATCACGCTGGCGCTCGCCGACGAGATCGACTGCAGCCGCGGCGACATCATCGCAGCGCCCGTCCGACCTGCCCGGCGTCGCCGACCAGTTCGAGGCCGCGCTCGTCTGGATGTCCGACGAGCCGATGCTGCCCGGCCGTCCGTACTGGCTCAAGATCGGCACCAAGCAGGTGACCGCGACCATCACCGAGCCGAAGTACAAGGTCAACGTCAACACGCTCGAGCACCTCGCCGCGAAGACAGCTCGAGCTCAACGAGATCGGCATCTGCAACCTCTCGCTCGACCAGTCGATCGCGTTCGACCCCTACGACGCAGTGCCGCGAGACCGGCTCGTTCATCCTGATCGACCGCATCACGAACGCGACGATCGGCGCGGGCATGATCCACTTTGCGCTGCGCCGCTCGCAGAACATCCACTGGCAGGCGCTCGACGTGAACAAGGCGTCGCGCGCCGCGCTGAAAGGGCAGAAGCCCGCGGTGCTGTGGCTCACGGGCCTGTCGGGCGCCGGCAAGTCGACGATCGCGAACCTGGTCGAAAAGCAGCTGCACGCGCTCGGCAGGCACACCTACCTGCTCGACGGCGACAACGTGCGCCACGGCCTCAACCGCGACCTGGGCTTCACCGACGCCGATCGCGTCGAGAACATCCGTCGCGTCGCCGAAGTATCGAAGCTCATGGCGGATGCCGGCCTGATCGTGATGGTCTCGTTCATTTCGCCGTTCCGGGCCGAGCGCCGGCTGGCGCGCGCGCTGTTCGAGCCGGGTGAGTTCCACGAAGTGCACGTGGACACGCCGCTCGCGGTGGCCGAAGAGCGCGACGTGAAGGGCCTGTACAAGAAGGCGCGGCGCGGTGAGCTGAAGAACTTCACCGGCATCGACTCACCCTACGAGCCGCCGGAGAATCCCGAGATCTATGTCGACACGACGAACACTCCGCCAGACAAGTCGGCCGAAGCGATCGTCGAATACCTGCAGAAGGGCGGCTGGCTGCAGCCGGGTCAGTAGAACCGCCGGTCTTACTCGATCGAGTACGGCACGACGCGCCGCTCGTCCGGATGCACGGTGAGCTTCCGGCCTAGCGGCGGAAACGCGCGTTGGTGGCAGTTCGGGCGTTCGCAGATCCGGCAACTCACGCCCACGGGCACCGCGGCGCCATCGAGTCGCAGGCCTTCCGAATAGACGACCTTGTCCGCGTGCGCAATTTCGCAACCGATGCCGATCGCGTAATGCCGGTTCGGCTGCAGGTAGTCGCCCGACCGCTTGATGATGCTGCGGCCCACGCAGAGATAGCGCACGCCGTCCGGCATTTCCGCGACCTGCACGAGGATTCGCCCCGGATTGCCGAATGCCTCGTGCACGTTCCAGAGCGGGCAGGCGCCGCCGAAGCGCGCGAACTGGAAGCGCGTCGAGCTGTGGCGCTTCGTGATGTTGCCGGCCTGGTCCACGCGTACGAAATAGAACGGAATGCCGCGCGCACCCGGCCGCTGCAGCGTGCTCAACCGGTGCGACACCTGCTCGAAGCTGGCGGTGTACCGGTGCTGCAGTTGTTCGATGTCGTGGCGCAGTCGCATCGCCGACGCCGCAAACTGACGGTACGGCATCAACAGCGCGCCGGCTGCGTAATTGCCCAGGCCGATCCGCGCGATGTCGCGAGCGGTTGCCGACTTGAGACCTGCCGCTGCCAGCACCGCGTCGAATGTTCCCGCAAAGAGCAGGTCCGACAACTGCGTTGCCAGCTGGAACGCGCGCGTCGGCTCAGCGAGATCCCTGCCGAGCATGACCACCTTGGACTGCGAGTCGTACCGGCGGATGAAACCGGCGTCGGGAGCCGTGGCGCGAATCACCCGGATGCCGAAGCGGTCCCGTAGTGCCCGTTCGAGGACCACGACGACCTCGGCGTTGTCATCGATGCCGATCTGGTCGGCCAGGACTTCGGCGGCAACGTCGAGTTCATCGACGTAGTTGTCGCGGTAATGAAAGAAGTCGCGAACCTCCTGATACGGAATCAGCGAGTCGGGTGCGTCCTCGGTCCGGATCCGCACGGTCTCGTCGAAGCGCATCATGCGTTCGTCGAGCGCCCGATAGGCCCTGTGCAGCGCGAGGAACTGGCGGGTCAGCGATGGCGTGGTCGCGGCCGCGAGCTTCAACTCCGGTAAACCCGGCGACGGCGCGTCCAGTGCGAGGTCGGCCGTGCCTCCCGCAGGTCCGCGATCATCCGGCTCTCCTCGTCACTGTCGAATTCGCCAGGATTCACCGCGAAATATCGTGACAGGGCGATCAGGACGCGCGCAGTGACCGGTCTCTGGTTGGTCTCGATCTGCGACAGGTAGCTGATGGAAAGACCTAGTTTCTTGGCACAGGCATCCAGAGTTAGTCTCTGTCCTTCGCGCAAGGAACGAACCTTTGGCCCGACGAATAGCTTTTCACGCATTTTGCATTTTCACAGAACCATACTTTTTCACAGCTTTATACGCCCAATTTCACAAAGCTGCCAAAACGCGGACGGCGCAGAATGACTGCCTATTTCGACCTGTCCGTAGGGGATGATCACGATGTCCAGTCAAGTAGCAAAGAATTCCACTTCGGCCGGTGCGCGTTTTCGCGCCGCTCTTGCGGCCGAGCGTCCCCTGCAGGTCGTCGGCGCCATCAACGCCTACTCGGCACTGCTCGCCGAGCGCGCCGGCTTCCGGGCGATCTACCTTTCGGGCGCCGGCGTTGCCAACGCCTCGTTCGGCCTGCCCGACCTCGGCATCACCAGCCTCAACGACGTCTGCGAGGACGTGCGGCGCATCACCTCGGCCACCGACCTGCCGCTGCTGGTCGACGCCGACACGGGCTGGGGCGCCGCGTTCAACATCGCGCGCACGATTTCAGACCTGATCAGGTCGGGCGCCGCGCGCCTGCCATCTCGAAGACCAGGTGCAGGCCAAGCGTTGCGGCCACCGTCCGGGCAAGGCGCTCGTCTCGCGCGACGAAATGGCGGACCGCATCAAGGCCGCCGTGGACGGCCGCACCGACGACCAGTTCGTGATCATGGCGCGCACGGACGCGCACGCGGTCGAAGGCCAGCAGGCCGCGATCGACCGCGCGCGACAGTACGTCGAAGCCGGCGCCGACATGATCTTCGCCGAGGCGCTCACGACCCTCGACGAGTACCGGCAGTTCACCTCGGTCGTGAAGGTGCCGGTGCTGGCCAACATCACCGAGTTCGGCAAGACGCCGCTGTTCACGGTCGAGGAACTGGCGAGCGCCGGCGCGCAGCTCGTGCTCTATCCGCTCTCGGCATTTCGCGCGATGTCGAAGGCCGCCGAAGCCGTCTACGGTGCCTTGCGCAAGGAGGGCACGCAGAAGAGCGTCGCTCGGGCTACATGCAGACGCGCGCCGAGCTCTACGACGTGCTCGGCTATCACGAGTACGAGCAGCAACTCGACGCGCTCTTCGCGCGCGAAGCGGCGCAAGCGACGCCTCGACTCGCGACAAACCCAGGACGAGAGCGAACCCATGAGCAGCGACGACACGCTACCGCCACCGGCTTCAAGCCGAAGAAGTCCGTCGCGCTCTCCGGCGTCACCGCCGGCAACACGGCGCTGTGCACGGTCGGCCGCACGCGGCAACGATCTGCACTACCGCGGCTACGACATCCTCGACCTCGCCGACCAAGTGCGAGTTCGAGGAAGTGGCGCACCTGCTGGTCCACGGCAAGTTGCCGAACGCCGCGGAACTGCAAGGGCTACAAGGCGAAGCTGCAAGCGCCTGCGCGGCCTGCCCGATGCCGGTGCGCGCCGCGCTCGAAGCGCTGCCGGCCGTCGAGTCACCCGATGGACGTGCTGCGCACGGGCGCGTCGGTGCTCGGCTGCGCGCTGCCCGAAAAGGACGATCACAACACGGCCGGCGCGCGCGACATCGCCGACCGGCTGATCGCGAGCCTCGGCTCGATGCTGTGCTACTGGTATCACTACAGCCATTCGGGCCTGCGCATCGAGGTCGAGACCGACGACGACTCGATCGGCGGTCACTTCCTGCACCTGCTGCATCGCCGGCAGCCGCCGGCGATCGTGGGTCAAGGCGATGCACGTCTCGCTGAACCTCTACGCCGAGCACGAATTCAACGCATCGACGTTCACCGGCCGCGTCATCGCCGGCACCGGCTCGGACATCTATTCGTGCATCACGGGCGCGATCGGCGCGCTGCGCGGGCCGAAGCACGGCGGCGCGAACGAAGTCGCCTTCGAGATCCAGAAACGCTACGAGAGCCCGGACGAGGCCGAGGCCGACATCCGCAAGCGCGTCGAGCGCAAGGAAGTCGTCATCGGCTTCGGCCATCCGGTCTACACGATCAGCGATCCGCGCAACAAGGTCATCAAGGAAGTCGCGCGCAACCTCTCGATGGAAGCCGGCGACATGAAGATGTTCCACATCGCCGAGCGGCTCGAGGCCGTGATGTGGGACATCAAGAAGATGTTCCCGAACCTCGACTGGTTCAGCGCCGTCTCCTATCACATGATGGGCGTGCCGACCGCGATGTTCACGCCGCTGTTCGTGATCTCGCGCACCAGGGCTGGAGCGCGCACGTCATCGAGCAGCGCATCGACGGCAAGATCATTCGTCCGAGCGCGAACTACATCGGTCCCGAGGACCAGAAGTTCGTGCCGATCGAGCAGCGCCCATGAACACCACACCACCGCAAACCCCTGCCCGGGCACGCGCTCGACTACTTCGACGCGCGCGCCGCGTCGAGGCGATCAAGCCGGGCGCGTACGACAGGCTGCCATACACCTCGCGCGTGCACGCCGAGAACCTCGTGCGCCGCTGCGACCCAGCGACGCTGACTCGACTCGCTGAAACAGCTGATCGAGCGCCAGCGCGACCTGGACTTCCCGTGGTTTCCGGCGCGCGTCGTGTGTCACGACATTCTCGGGCCAGACCGCGCTGGTCGACCTCGCGGGACTGCGCGATGCGATCGCGGAGAAGGGCGGCGATCCGGCGCAGGTCAATCCGGTCGTGCCGGTGCAGCTGATCGTCGACCATTCCCTGGCGGTCGAGCACGGCGGATTCGACAAAGACGCGTTCGCGAAGAACCGCGCGATCGAAGATCGCCGCAACGAGGATCGCTTTCACTTCATCGACTGGACGAAGCAGGCGTTCAAGAACGTCGACGTGATCCCGCCGGGCAACGGCATCATGCACCAGATCAACCTGGAGCGGATGTCGCCGGTCATCCACGCGAAGGACGGCGTCGCGTTCCCCGATACGCTGGTCGGCACCGACAGCCACACGCCGCACGTCGACGCGCTCGGCGTGATCGCGATCGGCGTCGGTGGTCTCGAAGCCGAGAACGTCATGCTCGGCCGCGCGTCGTGGATGCGCCTGCCCGACATCGTCGGCGTCGAGCTGAGCGGCGAGCCGCAGCCGGGCATCACCGCGACGGACGTCGTGCTGGCGCTGACCGAATTCCTGCGCAAGGAAAAGGTCGTCGGCGCCTATCTCGAGTTCTACGGCGAAGGCGCCTCGGCACTCACGCTCGGCGACCGCGCGACGATCTCCAACATGGCGCCCGAATACGGCGCGACGGCGGCGATGTTCTTCATCGACCAGCAGACGCTCGACTACCTGCAAGCTCACCGGCCGCGACGACGACGCAGGTCAAGCTCGTCGAGACCTACGCGAAGCAGGCGGGCCTCTGGGCCGACTCGCTCGCAGACCGCACAGTACGAGCGCGTGCTGCAGTTCGACCTGTCGACCGTCGTGCGCAACATGGCGGGCCCGTCGAATCCGCACAAGCGCCTGCCCGACGTCGGCTCTCGCCGACGCGCGGCATCGCCGGCAAGTGGGAAGAAGTGCCGGGCCAGATGCCGGACGGCGCGGTGATCATCGCGGCGATCACCAGCTGCACGAACACCAGCAATCCGCGCAACGTGATCGCGGCGGGATTGCTCGCGCGCAACGCGAACGCGCGCGGCCTCACGCGCAAGCCATGGGTGAAGTCCTCGCTGGCGCCGGGCTCGAAAGCCGTGCAGCTGTATCTCGAGGAAGCGAAGCTGCTGACCGAACTCGAGCAGCTCGGCTTCGGCATCGTCGCGTTCGCCTGCACGACGTGCAACGGCATGAGCGGCGCGCTCGACCCGCAGATCCAGCAGGAGATCATCGATCGCGACCTCTACGCGACCGCCGTGCTCTCCGGCAACCGCAACTTCGACGGCCGCATTCATCCGTACGCGAAGCAGGCGTTCCTCGCTTCGCCGCCGCTCGTCGTCGCCTATGCGATCGCCGGCACGGTACGCTTCGACATCGAGAAAGACGTGCTGGGCACGGACGCCGACGGCAGGCCGGTCACGCTCAAGGACATCTGGCCGAACGACGCGGAGATCGACGCGGTCGATCGCGAAGAGCGTGAAGCCCGAGCACTTCCGCAAGGTGTACGACCCGATGTTCACGGTCAGCGTGGCCTCGGGCGCGAAAATCAGCCCGCTGTACGACTGGCGTCCGCAGAGCACGTACATCCGCCGGCCGCCGTACTGGGAAGGGCGCCCTGGCAGGCGAGCGCACGCTCAAGGGCCTGCGTCCGCTCGCGGTGCTCGGCGACAACATCACGACCGACCACCTGTCGCCGTCGAACGCGATCATGCTGGACAGCGCCGCGGGCGAATACCTCGCGAAGATGGGGCTGCCCGAAGAGGACTTCAATTCCTACGCGACGCATCGCGGCGACCATCTCACCGCGCAGCGCGCGACGTTCGCGAACCCCACGCTCGTCAACGAGATGGCGCGTCGTCGACGGCAAGGTCAGGAAAGGCTCGCTCGCGCGCATCGAGCCGGACGGCAAAGTCGTGCGCATGTGGGAAGCGATCGAGACCTACATGGACCGCAAGCAGCCGCTGATCATCGTCGCCGGTGCCGATTACGGCCAGGGCTCGTCGCGTGACTGGGCGGCCAAAGGCGTGCGTCTCGCGGGCGTCGAAGCGATCGTCGCCGAAGGGTTCGAGCGCATCCATCGCACGAACCTGATCGGCATGGGCGTGCTGCCGCTCGAGTTCAAGCGCGGACGTCAATCGCATGACGCTCGGCATCGACGGCACCGAGACCTATCGACGTGATCGGCGAGCGCACGCCGCGCGCCAACGCTGACGCTCGTGATCCACGCGCCGCAACGGCGAGCGCGTCGAAGTGCCGGTGACGTGCCGGCTCGACACCGCGGAAGAGGTCTCGATCTACGAAGCCGGCGGCGTGCTGCAGCGCTTCGCCAAGGACTTCCTCGAATCCACGACCGCAACGGCGGCGTAACGACGCACGAGACCGCATTCATGGCCCAGCGCACCGCAGATCAAGATTCCCGCCACGTACATGCGCGGCGGCACCAGCAAGGGCGTGTTCTTCCGGCTGCAGGACCTGCCCGAGCGTGCGCAGGTGCCGGGCGCGGCGCGCGACGCGCTTGCTGCTGCGCGTGATCGGCAGCCCCGATCCGTACGGCAAGCAGATCGACGGCATGGGCGGCGCGACCTCGAGCACCAGCAAGACCGTCATCCTGTCGAAGAGCAGCCGGCCCGATCACGATGTCGACTACCTGTTCGGCCAGGTCTCGATCGACAAGGCATTCGTCGACTGGAGCGGCAACTGCGGCAATCTGTCCGCCGCCGTCGGCTCGTTCGCGATCAGCAACGGACTCGTCGATCGCCAGCCGCGATCCCGCAGGACGGCGTCGCGACCGTGCGCATCTGGCAGGCGAACATCGCGAAGACGATCGTCGCGCACGTGCCGATCACCAACGGCGCCGTGCAGGAAACGGGCGACTTCGAGCTCGACGGCGTGACGTTCCCCGCCGCCGAAGTGCAGCTCGAGTTCATGGACCCCGCGGCAGACGAAGACGGTGCCGGCGGCAGCGATGTTCCCGACCGGCAACCTCGTCGATCGATCTCGACGTGCCGGGCATCGGCACGCTCGAAGTCACGATGATCAACGCGGGCATCCCGACGATCTTCGTGAACGCCGAGGCCATCGGCTACACGGGCACAGAATTGCAGGACGCGATCAACGGCGATACGCGGGCACTCGCGATGTTCGAAACGATTCGCGCGCACGGTGCGGTGCGCATGGGCCTGATCAAGCACGTCGACGAAGCGGCCAAACGCCAGCACACGCCGAAGGTCGCGTTCGTCGCGCAGCCGGCCGATTACGTGTCCTCGAGCGGCAAGAGGGTCGCCGCGGCGGACGTCGACGTGCTGGTGCGCGCGCTGTCGATGGGCAAGCTGCATCACGCGATGATGGGCACGGCGGCCGTCGCGATCGGCACGGCCGCCGCGATCCCGGCACGCTCGTCAATCTCGCGGCTGGCGGCGGCGACCGCGACGCCGTGCGCTTCGGCCATCCTTCGGGCACGCTGCGCGTCGGCGCCGAGGCGAGCCGGTCAATGGCGAGTGGACCGTGACCAAGGCGATCATGAGCCGCAGCGCGCGCGTGCTGATGGAAGGCTGGGTGCGCGTGCCCGGCGATGCGTTCTAACGAACGATGCGGCGGGTACGATTCGAGGCTGCACACGAGCCGTCGAGCTACTTATGTCTGAGCTGGACATGAAGTCTGCCAAGCGCCCGGATCCCGACACGGTGCTGGTCGACATCGCGAGCTACGCTGCGGAATACCAGGTCCAGAGCGACACGGCCTACGAGACGGCCTTCTACTGCCTGATGGACTCGCTCGCTTGCGGATTCCAGGCGCTGAAGTACCCGGCCTGCACGAAACTGCTCGGGCCCGTCGTGCCCGGCGCGACGATGGCCGACGGCGCCCGCGTGCCCGGCACGTCGTACGAGCTCGACCCGGTGCAGGCCGCATTCAACATCGGCGCGATGGTTCGCTGGCTCGACTTCAACGACACGTGGCTGGCGGCCGAGTGGGGCCATCCGTCCGACAACCTCGGCGGCATCCTGGCGGTCGCCGACTACCTCTCGCGCAAGTCGGGTCACGAGGGCCGGCCAGCCGCTGACCATGCGCGACGTGCTGACCGGCGATGATCAAGGCGCACGAGATCCAGGGCGTCATCGCGCTCGAAAACAGCTTCAACCGCGTCGGCCTCGATCACGTGCTGCTCGTGCGCATCGCCTCGACGGCCGTCGTCACGCACATGCTCGGCGGCACGAAGGAGCAGATCGATCAACGCGGTTTCCAACGCGTGGATCGACGGCGGCGCGCTGCGCACCTACCGCCATGCGCCGAACACCGGTTCGCGCAAGAGCTGGGCCGCCGGCGACGCCACGAGCCGCGCGGTGCGGCATCGCGCTGATGACCATGAAAGGCGAGATGGGGTACCCGTCGGCGCTGTCGGCGCAGACCTGGGGCTTCTACGACGTGCTGTTCAAGGGCAAACCGTTCACGTTCCCGCAGGCCTTCGGCAGCTACGTCATGGAAAACGTCCTGTTCAAGATCTCGTTCCCCGCGGAATTTCACGCGCAGACCGCCGTCGAGTGCGCGATGCAGTTGCATCCGCTGCGTGCGCGACCGGCTGGACCAGATCGAAAACAGTCGTCATCGAGACGCAGGAATCGGGCGTGCGCATCATCGACAAGACCGGCCCGCTCGCGAACCCGGCCGACCGCGATCATTGCATCCAGTACATGGTCGCGATCCCGCTGATTTTCGGCCGCCTCACGGCTGCCGACTACGAAGATGCCGTCGCGAACGATCCGCGCGTCGATGCGCTGCGCGACAAGATCGAAGTGCGCGAGAACACGACCTTCACCGCGGAATACCTAGCGGCGGACAAGCGGTACATCGGTAACGCCGTGCAGGTGTTCTTCAAGGACGGCTCGTACACGGAGCGGGTGCATGTCGACGTACCGATCGGTCACCGCAAGCGGCGGGCTGAAGGCATTCCGTTGCTCGTGAAGAAGTTCGAGGCGAGCGTCGCGGCGCACTTCTCGCCACTGCAGACCGACAAGATCAAGGCGTTGTTCGCGGACCGATCAAGACTCGAGGCGATGCCGGTGCACGAGTTCGTGTCGGCGATGGTGAAAAACAACTAGCCCCGGCGTCCGCTCACGGCGGCGATGCAAACAGATACAGCTGGCCTCCTTCGACCAGCGACGCGCTGGTGAAGTAATGGGCCTGGTTGGTGCCCAGGTAGTAGCGTCGCCCCGCCTCGAACCAGCTCGGCATTGCCCACCAGGCTCGTGATCTCGATGACGCCGGAATTTTCTTCGGCGCCCGTCAGGAAGCCCGCGGCGCCGGGCAGGAAACGATTTCGATCGGACTCGAGAATCTGCACGGCCGATCCCGTCGTTGGATTGACATGCCAGGTCTTGGCGATGTAGTCCTTGTCCCCTCCGTCTTCCTGGACGACGATGCTGCCCGCGCTGTTGACCGTAATATTGTCGAACCCGCGCGCCTTCTCGCCGTCCGTTCCGGTGAGCGTCGCGGAATCGACGACGACGTCGATCGTGCCGCCCGTCGGTTGCGTCAGCGAGTCGAAGGTCACCTTGTAAAGCCGCGCCGATTGCTGCGCACCATCGACAGTGGCGCCGGTCGTCGCCCAGTAAAAAGATCGCGCGTTCACGGTGTCCCAGGCGCCGTCTTCCGGGCGCGCAAATTCGGTAACGCCAAGCGCCACCGACGCATCCTGTAAGGCCGTGCCGAGGCCTGGTGCGTAAGCGGAAACCTCGACCAGGTCGAAGCGGCCCCTGATCGCGCCTTTATTTTCCAGCGGCGCCGCGCCGCCGCCATAATTCGCGCCACCGTCTATGACCTTGATTCCGTAGAGCCGGCCTCCGTGCAGGCCAGCGCGCTGAACTGCATTGCCCGTATTTGTCTTGGTCCCGACGTAGACGTAAACCTGGCCCGGCGTGGTGTCATCCATGCCAATCGACCAGCGTCCGATCGCCCGATTTGGGATTGGAGACCACGTTTTCACGCTGATATTTTCCGAGATGCGGCAGTTCATAGCTCTCGCCATAGCCGGCGCCCGTGATGATGTTCGCAAACGCACGGCCTTCGGTGCCCGCTTCCTCGCCATTCATGAACAGCCGGCCACTGAAACCATTGCCGCTCTGTGCGTTGAAAAATGCGCCCGCAGCGGGAAGGTCCGCTGAACACAAGCGATCGAAGGCGAGGGTGCCCGTCGACTCGTTCCATGCTCCGCCGGTGAACGAGAATGTCCGGGCAATGAGATCACGCCCGTCGACGACGCGCAGCGAGTTCAAATCCAGCGTCCACTGCGACACGAACGCCCCGGCCGTGCCGTGCGCGCGTGCGACTCCGCGCGTCACCGCCAGCTCGTGATTCATGAACACGGTCAGATAGCGACCCGGTTCGAGAATCTCGCCACTACCGGAAATTCTTCCCTTGATGGCGCCGAGACCGTCCGGCTTGCCGACCATCGGGTATGTGACGCCTTGCGGGTTGTCGCCGACGGTCAGCAGCGGCACCACGGCCCAACCGGTCGACGTCGGCACGACATACGCCGACCGTGAACTCGTCGTATCGGTCGGCAGGCCGGCGGGAGCCGCCTTTTCGCCCACGCCACTCAACGCAACTGACTTGGGAGCAGCGCCTCCTTGCGGAGTTACGACCAGGGCGGCTGACTTGCTACCCGTCGAAACAGGCCGGAAGACCACGTGCGCAGTGCAACTGCCGCCCACTGCCACGCTGAACGGACAGTCATGCGACACGGCGAACTGTCCGGGACTCGTGCCGCCGAGCTTTATCGACTGGACTGGCAGGATGCCGGTGCCGGTGTTACTGATCGTGACGTCCCGAGCCGCGCTGGTCGTATTGACCTGTACGCTGCCAAACGAGAGCGACGTCGGCGCGATCGAGAACTGCGCAACAACCCCCGTGCCGGTCAGGCCGCCTGTGCGCGTGAGGCTACCCCCGGCGACGACCTGAACTGCCGCCGATTTTGCGCCGGCCGAGGTGGGGCGGAACGCCACGGAAATCCTGCAGGTTGCCGCCACCGCTATGGACGCGCCGCAGGTGTTGGTCGTCGTGAAGAGCGCGCTGTCCGGCCCCGTCAGTTGAATACTGTTCAGCGTCAGGGGCTGCGTGCCGGTATTGCGCAGGTTGAAGTTTTTCGTGCGTTGCGTCAGCAAGGTTTGATCGCCAAACGCGAGGGCACTTGGCGAAAGTGTGAAGCTCTGGGTTGCGGCTTCGGCGGTCCCGCAGGCGAGGCCCATAGCAGTTGCAATTACCAGGATCGAGGCCACGGCGGCACGCGGGAATGCGGACGAGCGACAGTTGCGGGTGACCAAGACGACACTCCCCTTTTTTTAGCGATCGCCGCGGTGACGCGCGGCAAGGCATTGATTTTATTCGCATTAGTATCGGCTTCCGGCCCAGTCCAGTTTTCCCTTTGCTGTGTAGGTTCCCTCCGGCACGTCAACCCAACGATCCAAATCCGAGCAGCACCGAGACTCCCAGTACCAGGAAGATCGCCGCAGCGATGCCGTGCACCACACGCAGCGATAGCTTTTTCGCGGCCACGTCGCCGAGCAGCACGGCCGGGAGGTTGGCCAGCATCATGCCGAGCGTCGTCCCGGCGACGACGGCCGCCAGTGAGCTGTATTTCGCGGCCAGCGCCACCGTTGCGATCTGCGTCTTGTCGCCCATCTCGAGCAGGAAAAACGCGACCAGGGTCGTGACGAACACACCGTAGCGTGGCGCCGTTTCGGCTTTATCTTCGTATCGGTCGGGAACCAGCGTCCACGCCGCCATCGCGATGAACGACAGCCCGAGAATCCAGCGCATGGCGCCGGGACCGATGAGCGCCGATATCCAGGCGCCTGCGGCGCCGGCCAGAGCGTGATTCGCCAGCGTTGCGACGAGGATGCCCAGTACGATCGGAACGGGCTTGCGATATCTGGCCGCGAGGACAAGTGCCAGTAGCTGCGTCTTGTCGCCGATTTCCGCGAGCGCAACGACGCCTGTCGAGACCAGGAATGCTTCCAAGGACGTCCTTCAATACGGCGCGCGACTCTAGCACCGGGCTGAGGCAACGCACCAGCGGCAGTAGACGCCGATAGACGCTGGCCAACACGGTATCCTTTGACATATGACCACACTCCTCGACGGGGCCCGCGCCCTCGGGCTCGAACTCGACGAGTCGCAGGCCGGCAAGTTGATTGCCCACCTCGACCTGCTCGACGAGTGGGGCCAGCGCATGAACCTGACGGCGATCCGTGAACGGGCGCAACAGATCCCGAAGCACATCCTCGACAGCCTCACGGTACTGCCCTGGCTGCGCGGCACGCGCATCGCGGACATCGGCAGCGGCGCCGGGTTTCCGGGCATACCCCTCGCGATCGTCGCGCCGCAGCAGCATTTCGCCCTGATCGAGTCCACTGGCAAGAAGTGCCGGTTCCTGGAGCACGTGCGCGACACACTCGGGCTCGCCAACGTCGAGGTCGTCCAGTCCCGCGCCGAGGATTACCGTCCGGCTGATCGTTTCGACACGGTGCTGGCGCGTGCCGTCGGGCCGCTCGCCGACCTCGTTCGTTACGGCAGCGCACTGGTTGCAGGGCACGGCCGATTGCTCGCCATGAAAGGCCGCATGCCCGAAGAGGAGCTGGCGAAAAATCTCAGCGGCTGGAAGGCGGCCGGCGTGCATCGGCTGCAAATACCGGGGCTCGATGAAGAGCGGCACCTCGTCGAGCTGGTGCGCTCGCATCACCGCACCGGGGCATGAGGCCCTTCATCCGCATTGGGCTCGATGGCTTCACGTGGGCGTTGATTGGCTGCGTCGCGCTCGCGACGTTATTGCCGGCCTCGGGCGAGCCCGCCCAGGCGCTGGACGTGCTGGTCAAGGCTGCGATCATGGCGCTCTTTTTCCTGCACGGCGCGCGGTTGTCGCACGACGCAGTGTTTGCGGGTCTCGCGCACTGGCGCCTGCATCTCGCGGTGCTGTCCAGCACGTACGTGCTGTTCCCGGTGCTTGGGCTGCTGCTGGCGCCGCTGGCATACGCAACGCTCGGGCCCTCGCTCGCACTCGGCGTGTTGTTCATCTGCTGCCTGCCGTCAACGGTGCAATCGTCCATCGCGTTCACGTCGATCGCGCAAGGCAACGTGCCGGCAGCAGTCGTGTCCGCTTCGTTGTCGAACATTCTCGGCATCGCGCTGACACCGCTGCTCACTGGCCTGCTGCTGGCGCGCAGCGGCGCGTTCTCTGCGAACGCCTTCCTGTCGATCGCAACGCTGCTGTTGTTTCCGTTCGTCGCGGGCCAGTTATTGCGGCCCTGGCTCGGCGGCTGGGTCGCCCGCCAGCGCGCGATGCTGAGTCTCGTCGATCGTGGCTCGATCCTGCTGATGGTTTACGCCGCGTTCAGCAAGGCGGTCATTGGCGGCCTCTGGTCGCAGGTCTCGGGCAGCACGCTGCTGGCACTCCTGCTTGGCTGTTGCCTGCTGCTCGCACTGGTACTGGCAGCCACCACGTTCGGTGCGCGGCGGCTCGGCTTCGCGCGTGAAGACGAGATCCCGATCGTCTTCTGCGGCTCCAAGAAATCCCTCGTGACCGGCGTGCCGATGGCCAACGTGCTGTTCTCCGGAGCCGAAGCCGGCATGATCGTATTGCCACTCATGGTTGTTTCATCAGGTCCAATTGCTGGTTTGTGCATGGCTGGCGCAGCGCTATGCGTCGCGTTCCAGGAATGGCCTGGGGTGAGGCGCACCCGGCCTGCTGTATGCTTGGCAATCCATGAAACGCGTCATCGCCGTTGCGAACCAGAAGGGCGGGGTCGGCAAGACCACCACCGCCGTCAACCTTGCCGCATCGCTCGCCGCGACGCAGCGCAAGGTGTTACTGGTCGACAGCGATCCGCAGGGCAACGCGACCATGGGTTGCGGCGTGGACAAGCGCAACCTGCGCGCCTCGATGACCGACGTGCTGCTCGGCGAAGCCGAACTGGCTGCCGCGCTCGTGAGCGTCGAACCTGGCAACTTCACGTTGCTGCCCGGTAACCAGGACCTCGTCGCCGCCGAAGTGCAGTTGATGGCGAAGATCGGCCGCGAGATGCGTTTGCGCAATGCACTGAAGCCGGTTCGCGATAATTATGACGTCATCATCATCGACTGTCCGCCGGCGCTGAACCTGCTGACGCTGAACGCGCTGGTTGCCGCGGACAGCGTGCTCGTGCCGATGCAGTGCGAGTACTACGCATTGGAGGGTCTTTCGGCACTCATGGGCACGATCGAGCAGATCAAGGCCACCGTAAACCCCGACCTGGAGCTCGAAGGCATTCTCCGGACGATGTTCGATCCGCGGAACAATCTCTCCAATGAAGTCTCCGGTCAGTTGCTGATGCACTTTGGCGATAAAGTGTTCCGCACGGTGATTCCCCGCAACGTGCGGCTGGCCGAGGCCCCGAGCTTCGGCAAAGCAGTGTTGTTCCACGACAAGGACTCGCGCGGTGCGCTGGCGTATCTCGCGCTTGCGGGCGAAATGATCCGACGCGAAGAAGAACTAGAGTTCGCGACGGCGGAGCCGACACCCGAGTCGACGCCGGAATCGATACCAGAGGCACAACAAGAGCCGCTCCACGAGTCGGCGGCAACAGCAACACCAGCGCCGATACCTGAGTCGGTGGCAGAATCAACGCAAGAGCCGACGGCAGCTTCAACGCAGGATTCGATCCCTGAGTCGGCGGCAACACCAGCGCCAATACCTGAGTCGGCGGCAGACTCAACGCAGATCGAACTCGCACGGAAGTCGATTCAAGTCGATCCCAGAGATAGATCCATCCCAGAGTCCATCCCAGAGTCGACGCCGGAGCCGACTTCAGAGTCGACGCCAGAGTCGACCCAGTACGGTGACGAAGTAGAGGTCCCGGCCTGAGGCTACTTCGGGCGTCGGCGAGATCCTACGATTTGCGACTGTAGAGACCTGTAACGCAAGAGCGACGAGCCCGCCCGCTGCGTTTCGCGGCAGGGAAATGCGCGGCATTTCCGGCTCGATCGCGCGGGAAAGCAGCATGCCATCAGCGCGCTGCAGCCGGCCCGTCAGCGTGTTCGGAGCTCATTGCCCGCTTGGCTAAAGTCTGCTATTTCTGCCGAAAATCCGATTCCGACGTCCGCGGCGAACGGAGTACAACGCAGAATGCAACGCGCCAGCGAGCTCGGGGCCGGCACCTTCCCATCGACGTTTCCTCAGTTTCAACAAGATGAACTGAACGAGCTGCGCACGTCTCGCGCCGCCGCCGAAACGCGACAAAGGCAGCTGTTGTTAGCAATGACCGCCTTGCGAGACGGCGACTTCTCCGTGCGCCTGCCGGCCGACTGGGAAGGCGTCGACGCGCGCATCGCCGAAGCATTCAACCAGGCGCTCGCTCACAAACAACAGATCTCGCGCGAGGTCAGCCGTTTGAGCGCGAGCGTTGGCAAGGAAGGCCGGCTCCGGCAGCGCATGTCGCTGCCCGGCGCCATGGGCGGATGGGCGGCCACAGCCGATTCGCTGAACACACTGATCGACGATCTCGTGCGGCCGACGACGGAGATCGCCCGCACGATCGGCGCTGTCGCCAAGGGCGACCTCGGCCAGTCCATGGAACTGGAAGTCGACGGTCGCGCGCTCAAAGGCGAATTCCTGCGTTCCGCCAAGCTCGTCAATTCGATGATCGAGCAGCTCTCGGTCTTTACGTCCGAAGTTACGCGCGTGGCGCGCGAAGTCGGAACCGAGGGCAAGCTCGGTGGCCAGGCCAAGGTCAAGGGCGTGTCGGGCGTGTGGAAGGAACTCACCGACTCGGTCAACCAGATGGCGGGCAACCTCACCGCCCAGGTGCGCAACATCGCCGACGTCACGATTGCGGTCGCCAACGGCGACCTGTCGAAGAAAATCACGGTGGACGTGCGCGGCGAGATCCTGCAGTTGAAGGAGGCCACCAATACGATGGTGGAGCAACTGCGTTCATTCGCATCGGAAGTAACGCGCGTCGCGCGTGAAGTCGGCACCGACGGTCGGCTAGGTGGCCAGGCAGTGGTTCCGGGCGTGGCAGGCACGTGGAAAGACCTGACCGATTCCGTGAATGCGATGGCAACGAACCTGACCGCCCAGGTCCGTAACATCGCAACGGTCACGACCGCCGTGGCGCGTGGCGACCTCTCACGCAAGATCACGGTAGACGTCAAGGGTGAAATCCTCGAGCTGAAGGAGACCATCAATACGATGGTCGACCAGCTGAACGGCTTCTCGTCGGAAGTCACGCGCGTGGCGCGCGAAGTCGGCACCGAGGGCAAGCTCGGCGGCCAGGCACAGGTGCCCGGTGTCGCTGGCACCTGGAAAGACCTGACCGACTCGGTCAACTCGATGGCGTCGAACCTGACCGGCCAGGTACGCAACATCGCCGACGTGGCCACCGCGATCGCCAAGGGCGACCTGTCGTCAAAGATCACGGTCGAGGTCAAGGGCGAAATCCTGGCGCTCAAGAACACCATGAACACGATGGTGGACCAGCTGAATGGATTCGCCTCGGAAGTCACGCGCGTGGCACGCGAAGTCGGCACCGAGGGCAAGCTCGGTGGCCAGGCGGCCGTGCCGGGTGTCGCGGGCACCTGGAAGGACCTGACGGATAACGTCAACTTCATGGCGTTCAACCTGACGGGCCAGGTCCGCAACATCGCCGAAGTGACCACCGCGGTGGCCAACGGCGACCTTTCGAAAAAGATCACGGTCGACGTGAAAGGCGAGATCCTCGAACTCAAGAACACCATCAACACGATGGTCGACCAGCTGAATGGCTTCGCGTCGGAAGTGACGCGTGTGGCGCGCGAAGTCGGTACCGAAGGCAAGCTCGGTGGCCAGGCCGAAGTACGCGGCGTTGCGGGAACCTGGAAAGACCTGACCGATTCGGTCAACGCCATGGCGACCAACCTGACCGGCCAGGTGCGCAACATTGCGGACGTGACCACCGCGGTAGCGAACGGCGACTTGTCCAAGAAGATCACCGTCGACGTGCGCGGTGAGATCCTGGAACTCAAGAACACCATCAACACGATGGTCGACCAGCTCAATGCGTTTGCCGGTGAGGTCAGCCGTGTCGCGCGCGAAGTCGGCACTGAAGGCGCGCTCGGTGGCCAGGCCCAGGTGCCCGGCGTGGCCGGCACCTGGAAAGACCTGACCGACAACGTCAACTCGATGGCATCGAACCTGACCGGTCAAGTGCGCAACATCGCCGACGTCGCCACTGCGGTGGCCAATGGCGACCTGTCGCGCAAGATCACTGTCGACGTGAAGGGCGAAATCCTCGAGCTCAAGAACACCCTGAACACGATGGTCGACCAGCTCAACGCGTTCGCCTCCGAGGTTTCGCGCGTCGCGCGCGAAGTCGGCACCGAAGGCAAGCTCGGCGGCCAGGCGCAGGTGCGCGGTGTGGCAGGCACCTGGAAAGACCTGACCGACAACGTCAACTCCATGGCCAACAACCTGACTGGCCAGGTGCGCAACATCGCCGACGTCACGACCGCCGTGGCGCGGGGCGATCTCTCCCGCAAGATCACCGTCGAGGTCAAGGGCGAGATCCTGGAGCTCAAGAACACCATCAACACGATGGTCGATCAGCTGAACGGCTTTGCGTCCGAAGTGACGCGCGTCGCGCGCGAAGTCGGCACCGACGGCAAACTTGGCGGCCAGGCGCAGGTGCCGGGTGTGGCCGGCACCTGGAAGGACCTGACCGACAACGTCAACTCGATGGCGTCCAATTTGACGGGCCAGGTGCGCAACATCGCCGAGGTGACCACGGCCGTCGCGCGCGGCGATCTATCCAAGAAGATCACGGCCGACGTGCGCGGCGAAATCCTGGAAGTGAAGAACACCATCAACACGATGGTCGACCAGCTCAACGCGTTCGCGGGCGAGGTCAGTCGCGTCGCGCGCGAGGTGGGCACCGAAGGCAAGCTGGGCGGCCAGGCGGCCGTGCCGGGCGTGGCCGGCACGTGGAAAGACCTCACCGACAACGTCAACTCGATGGCGTCCAACCTGACGGGCCAGGTGCGCAACATCGCCGAGGTAACCATCGCGGTCGCGAACGGCGATCTCTCGAAGAAAATCACGGTCGACGTCCGCGGCGAAATCCTGCAGCTCAAGGAGACCATCAACACGATGGTCGAGCAGCTGCGTTCCTTTGCATCCGAAGTCACGCGCGTGGCGCGCGAGGTCGGCACCGAAGGAAGGCTGGGTGGACAAGCCGCCGTGCCCGGCGTGGCGGGCACCTGGAAAGACCTGACCGACACCGTCAACGGCCTGGCGAACAACCTGACCACGCAGGTGCGCAACATCGCGGAAGTCACGACGGCCGTCGCGCGCGGTGACCTGAACCGCAAGATCACGGTCGACGTCAAAGGTGAAATCCTCGAGCTCAAGAACACCATCAACACGATGGTCGACCAGTTGAATGCCTTTGCCGGCGAGGTCACCCGCGTGGCGCGCGAAGTCGGCACCGAGGGCAACCTCGGCGGCCAGGCGAAGGTCAGCGGCGTGGCCGGCACCTGGAAAGACCTCACCGACAACGTCAATTTCATGGCCTCGAACCTCACCGAGCAGGTTCGCGGCATCGTCAAGGTCGTGACGGCGGTGGCCAACGGCAACCTGACTCAGCGCCTGACCGTCCAGGCCAAGGGCGAAGTCGCCGCACTGGCCGACACCATCAACGGCATGACGGACACGCTGGCGATTTTTGCCGACCAGGTGACCAACGTGGCGCGCGAAGTCGGCGTCGACGGACGGCTGGGCGGGCAAGCCAACGTTCCGGGCGCGGCGGGTACGTGGAAAGACCTGACCGGCAACGTGAACCTGCTGGCGGCCAATCTGACGACGCAGGTGCGCGCCATTGCCGAAGTCGCCACGGCCGTGACGAAAGGAGACCTCACGCGCTCGATCCAGGTCGAGACGCGCGGCGAGGTGGCCGAGCTGAAGGACAACATCAATACGATGATTTCGAACCTGCGCGAGACGACCGAGCGCAATCGCGAGCAGGACTGGCTGAAGACGAACCTGGCGCGATTCACCGGCATGTTGCAGGGTCAGCGCGAGCTGAGCACGGTCGGTCAGTTGCTGTTGACGGAACTCGCGCCACTCGTGAACGCGCAGCAGGGCACGATCTATCACCTGGCCGGCTCCGATGCCGACGCCGAACTCGCGCTGCTATCGAGCTACGCGCAGGGCGTGCACCTTGCCGCGACGATCCGGATCGGCGAAGGCCTGGTCGGACAATGCGCACGCGAGAAGAAACGCATCCTGCTGACCGACGTCCCGGCCGAGTTCGTGAAGATCGAATCGAGCCTGGGCCAGGCGAAGCGCGTCAGCGTCGTCGTGCTGCCCGTGCTGTTCGAAGGCCAGACCAAGGCCGTGATCGAGCTCGCGTCGCTGCAGAATTTCAATCTCGGCTCGCTCGCGTTCCTCGACCTGCTGACACAGAGCATCGGCGCCGTCTTCAATACGATCGAGGCGACGATGCGCACCGAGGGCCTGCTCACGCAGTCGCAGCAACTCACGGTCGAACTGCAGTCGCGCCAGAGCGAGCTGCAGAACACCAACGAGGAACTGGGCACCAAGGCCAGGCTGCTGGCCGAGCAGAATGCCGAAGTGGAGCGCAAGAACGCCGAGGTCGAGCAGGCCCGGCGCGCACTGGAAGAGCAGGCTGCCGAACTCGCCCTGACCTCCAAGTACAAGTCCGAGTTCCTGGCCAACATGTCGCACGAGTTGCGCACGCCACTCAACTCGATCCTGATCCTGAGCCAGCAACTGGCGGAGAACTCTGCCGGCAACCTGTCGGGCAAGCAGGTGGAGTTCTCTCGCAACATCAACTCGTCGGGTTCGGACCTGCTGCACCTGATCAACGACATCCTCGATCTCTCGAAGATCGAGTCGGGGACCGTGACCGTCGAAGTCGAAGACATCACGTTCTCAGGCCTGCGCGAAACGATCGATCGCAATTTCCGTCACGTGGCAGAAGCGAAGAACCTGCCGTTCCAGATCCGGTTTGCCCCGGACCTGCCGCGTGCCGATGGTCAGCGATCCGAAGCGCCTGCAACAGATCCTGAAGAACCTGCTCTCCAACGCGGTCAAGTTCACCTCGCACGGCCACGTCCACGTGACCGTTGGCATGGCTTCGCGCGGCTGGAGCCCGGATCACGCGATACTCAACAACGCACAGCAGGTCGTGGCCTTCACGGTCGAAGACACCGGCATCGGCGTCGCGCCCGAAAAACAACGCCTGATCTTCGAGGCCTTCCAGCAAGCCGATGCCGGCACGTCACGCAAGTACGGCGGCACGGGCCTCGGCCTGGCCATCAGCCGCGAACTGGCCGTGTTGCTCGGTGGCGAAATCAAGCTGGCGAGTGTGCACGGCCAGGGCAGCATCTTTACGTTGTTCCTGCCGATGCATTACGCCGGCGCGAACTCGATCCGCCTTGCGGCACGCACGTTGGACGGCTCGGGGACCGAAGTCCGCACCGACATGACGATCCTGCCCGTCGCACGCGAGGAGCGGGTCGCCGACGACCGGGACTTGATCGAGGCACACGATTCCGTGGTGCTGATCGTCGAAGACGACCCGCACTACGCGCGCATCCTGCTGGGCCTGGCGCGCGACAACGGCTTCAAGGGCATCGTTGCGAACAAGGGCGCACACGCGCTCGCCCTCGCGCGGCAGTTCCGCCCCACGGCTATTTCGCTCGACATCTTCCTGCCGGACATGCTCGGCTGGACCGTGCTGAATCAGCTCAAGCTCGATCCGGCGACGCGGCACATTCCGGTACAGATCGTCACGCTCGAAGAAGAGCGTCAGCACGGCCTGGCCCGCGGAGCTTTCGCGTACATCGTGAAGGAGCCCACCACCGACGGGCTCGAACTGGCTTTCGGACGCATCAAGGATTTCACGACCGCGCACACGCGGCGGCTGCTGGTCGTCGAAGACAACGCATCGAGCGGGACTCGATCGTCGAGCTGCTGAATCACGACGACATCGAAACCGTGGCGGTCGACAGCGGCGAAGCCGCGCTGGCCACGATGCGGGACATGGCCATCGATTGCGTCGTGCTCGATCTGCGCCTGCCGGACATGAACGGTTTCGAACTGCTCGACCGGATGCATGCCGAACCGGCGATGGCCGACGTTCCCGTGGTCGTCTTTACGGGCAAGGATCTCACCGACGACGAGGTGGTCCGGCTGAAGCTCATGGCCAAGAGCATCGTCCTCAAGGACGTGCAATCGCCCGAGCGACTGCTGGATGAGACGGCTCTGTTCCTGCATCGTGTCGTGACGAACCTGCCGGCCGAGAAGCAGCAGATGCTGGAGCGACTGCACGGTGGCAAGGAAGTGCTGCGCGGACGCCGGGTGCTGGTCGTCGATGACGATGCCCGCAACATTTTCGCGCTGACTTCCGTGCTCGAGAATCACGAGATGGAAGTCATCAGCGCGACCAATGGCAGGCAAGCTATCGACATCGTCAACAGCACACCTGACCTGAGCATGGTGCTGATGGACATCATGATGCCGGACATGGACGGCTACGCGACCATGCGGGAGATTCGCGCAGTCGCCCCGTTTCCGCACGCTGCCGATCCTCGCCTTGACCGCCAAAGCAATGAAAGGCGATCGGGAAAAATGCCTGGATGCCGGCGCCAGTGATTACATCGCCAAGCCCGTCAACACCGATCAGTTGCTGTCGCTGATGCGGGTCTGGCTGTTCCGATGACCGTCGGCCCCAAGCACGGCACGGGACAGGCGGCAATGAGCACGGGCCATCTCCCGGCGAGCACGAGTCTGCTGCGGAGGCTTCCGAAGTGACGCCACGCGCAGGCACGGTCCTTTCGACGATCTCCGATGCCCCGATCAACATCCTGATCGTCGATGACGAGCCCAAGAACCTGACGGTGCTCGAAACCCTGCTCGATTCGCCGGGCTACCGGCTGGTGCGCGCGACTTCCGCCGACGAGGCGCTCCTGGCACTGGTCTCCGAGGAATTTGCGCTGCTGATTCTCGATGTCCGCATGCCCGGCATGACGGGGTTCGAGCTTGCACAGGTCATCAAGGGACGCAAGAAGACCGCGCGCATTCCAATTATTTTTCTGACCGCGTACTACAACGAAGACCAGCACGTGCTCGAAGGTTACGGCAGCGGCGCAGTGGACTACCTGCACAAGCCGGTCAACGCGCCCGTGTTGTGTTCGAAAGTGGCGATATTCGCCGAGCTGTATCGCAAGAGCCGCGAGGTCTCGATCGCAAACCGGGCGCTGCTTGCCGAAGTGACGGAGCGGCGCCGCGCCGAGGAGCAGCTGCGTGAACTCAACGAGAATCTTGATCGGCTGGTGACGGAGCGCACCAGCACGCTCCAGCAGCTCGAGCAGGAGTTGCTCGAGGCGGATCGCCGCAAGGACGCATTCATAGCGACACTGGCCCATGAATTGCGCAACCCGCTTGCGCCGGTGCGCAATGCGGTGCAGATCCTCCAGCTGCAGGCAGCCGCCAATCCCGGGTCGCAGCGGGCTAGCGACATCATCGCGCGGCAAGTCGGTGTCATGGCGCGCCTGATCGATGACCTGATGGACGTGAGCCGCATCAACCGGGGTCACATCGAACTGAAGCTCGAGCCGGTCGACCTGTCGCACGTGATCGAGCTGGCGGTCGAGGCTACCCGGCCCCACATCACCGACAATGGACACGAACTTCTGGTGCAGCTGCCCGACAGCCCGATCGTGCTCGAAGCGGACATCACGCGTTTGTCCCAGGTGTTCGTGAACCTGCTGACCAATGCGGCCAAATACACCGACCGTGGTGGGCATATCGAGCTGGTCGTGCAGCGAGAGGGCGCCGAGGTTGCGGTCACCGTGAGGGACGACGGCATCGGCATTCCTGTGGAGCAACTCAGCAGTGTCTTTGCGATGTTTGCGCAGGTCGAGGACGCGATGTCGCGCTCGCGCGGTGGGCTCGGGATTGGATTGTCCCTGGTCAAGCACCTGGTCGAACTTCATGGCGGCCGCGTCGCGGCGGCCAGTGCCGGACCCGGAAGGGGCAGCGCGTTCACCGTCTCGCTGCCGTTGCCGCTGATCACGCCCCACGAAAAGGCACGGCCCGGCCAGGTGGACCCTGAACTGACGGCGCGAATGGCGGGTTGTCTGCTCAGGATCCTCGTGGTCGACGACCACCACGACGGCGCCGAAACCATCAGCGAATTGTTGTCGCGCCTGGGTCACGAGGTTCGCATGGTCCACGACGGCAATGCGGCTTTGCTTGCGGCGGGAGAATTCCGGCCGGACCTGGTGCTACTGGATATCGGACTGCCGACGATCAGCGGTTATGAAGTCTGCCGCCTGATCCGGAGCCAGCCGTGGGGCGCGGCCATGACCATCGTTGCCATGACTGGCTGGGGCGACCAGGAGGCGCAACGCAAAGCCCAGGCTGCTGGCTTCGATCGGCACCTGGTCAAGCCCGTGGACGAGGCATTGTTGATTTCGACCTTGGCCCTGGCGTGCAAGGTATAGACGAAAGACCACGCAGACTCTGCGCCCCTGCGACGTGAGCGGCATAATAGACCGCTATGGCAACCAAGCGACCTAGTCTGGGCCGGGGCCTCGAGGCACTGCTCGGCAACATCAACCCGGCGGACTCTGCCGGCACCGATACCGCCGTCGTCGAAGGGCCACCGTCGGGCACGGCCAATCGTGCGGCGCCGCCGCGTGACCAGGAACTCGCGCGCTTACCGGTCGACTTGCTGCAGCGCGGGCGCTACCAGCCGCGACTCGACATGAGGCCCGAGACGCCTGCAGGACCTCGCCGATTCGATCCGGGCCCAAGGCGTCGTGCAGCCCATCGTGGTGCGTCCCCTCACGGCTCAACAGTCGGGCGAGCCGGTGCGCTACGAGATCATCGCAGGGGAACGCCGCTGGCGCGCCGCGCAGATGGCCGGCCTGCACGACATTCCCGCGGTGATCCGCATCGTGCGGGATGAAGCCGCCGTGGCCATGTCGCTGATCGAGAACATCCAGCGCGAGAACCTGAACCCGCTCGAGGAAGCCCGCGCGCTCGACCGGCTGATCCGTGAATTCGACATGACGCACCAGCTGGCCGCCGATGCAGTGGGCCGCTCGCGCGCGGCCGTCAGCAACCTGCTGCGCCTGCTCGAACTGGCCGACGAAGTGAAGAAGCTCGTCGAACATCGGCAGATCGAGATGGGACATGCACGCGCGTTGCTTGGCCCTCACCGGCGCCCGCCAGCAGAGCGAAGCGGCGGCCATCGTTGCCAAAAAAGGCCTCTCGGTGCGGGATACCGAGGCGCTCGTGAAACGCCTCCTGGCCGAAGGCGCCGAGAAGGCGAAGCCCGCTGCCGTGCGGCGCGATCCCGAACATCTCGCGGCTGGAGCAGGACCTGGCCGACAAGCTCGGCGCCAAGGTGCAGCTGCAGCACGCGACCTCGGGCCGCGGCAAACTGGTCATCGATTACAACAGTCTCGACGAGCTGGATGGGATCCTGGCGCACATCCAATAAGCAAACTGCGTAGATAATCTAACCAATTTCTGAGAAGGTAAGCATCTGCAAGTGACCTGACTGGATACTTCAAGCATCAGGTTCATAATAGCAGCACCGCCATGGTTCGTCGTCCCGACTGCCCGGCGCGGTCGCCGAATGCCCGTCGCGAGTCGCGCATAAACCGTCCGAACAAGAGGCCGCAAGACCCGCCGGACTGCGGGATTTCGGATTTGAAGCACTGCAGAAAGCCCCCTATACTGCCGCGCCTTTCCGGAGGCCGCGCCGAGCGCGCGAGCTGGCGCCGGGTAACGGATTACGACGCCACCCGTGGCCGGTTACGCCGGCATGAAGTGGCTTTTTTGTTGCCCGTCACTCGGTGAGGCTTTGAGCAACCTCGACGTGCAGTACGGCCGGCGCCAGGCGCTGGCGGTCGTGTTGAGTCAGGCTTGGTCGTGGGCGCAGCCGTGGCTGCCGTCTGCCTGTTGGGATGGGGCACTCGTGCTGGCGCGTCGGCGCTGCTGGGTGCGGGAATCGGAGTCGCGGCGACGTCACTGATGGCGTTCGCTCTGCTGCGGCACGATGAGAGCGCGACGGCGATGCGCGTGGCCCTGAGTTTCTTCATGGGCTGGATGGTGAAGGTGGGTTTTACCGTCGCGTTGCTGGTGATGGCCTTTCAGTCGCGGAAGGTGGATGCGGTGCCGCTGCTCGCAGCGTACTTCGCCACGTTCCTCGGCTACTGGCTAGGGGCGGCTCGCGCGGGCGGGCGGTAGAATACGAATGTTTAGTGGGTTTCGGAGTTGCAGACAGACATGGCCGGCGAAGCTCCTGCAAGCAGCACTGAGTACATCACCCACCACCTGACGCATTTCAAGGTCGGCGAAGGTTTCTGGTCGTACCACGTCGACACGATTTTCATGTCCGTCCTGCTCGGCGTTCTCACGCTCGGTCTCTTCTACTCTGCGGCGCGCAAAGCGACAGCCGGCGTGCCCGGAAAGTGGCAGGCCTTCGTCGAACTGGTCGTCGAATTCATCGACACCACGGTCAAAGAAGTTTTTCATCTCGACCGCTCGTTTCTGGCGCCCCTCGCCCTCACTATCTTCGTGTGGGTGTTTCTAATGAACGCGATGGACCTGCTGCCGCTCGACCTGCCGGGAACGATTGCCGGCTGGTTCGGCATCCATTACTGGCGCGCGGTGCCGACGGCCGACGTCAACACGACGTTCGCGATGTCGCTGACCGTCCTCGTGATCGTCGTCTACTACAGCGTCAAGGCGAAGGGCACGGGTGGCTACGCTCACGAGCTCTTCACGGCGCCGTTCGGCGCCCACCCCGTGCTGTGGATCCCGAACTTTTTCCTGAACATCGTCGAGCTGCTCTCGAAGCCCGTTTCGCTCGCGATGCGACTCTTCGGCAACATGTACGCCGGCGAACTCGTGTTCATGCTGATCGCGCTGCTCGGCGCGAGCGTGTTCACGCTCACCGTCGGTGGCGCGGTGGGCTTCTTCGGCCAGCTCGTCATGGGCGCCGCCTGGGCCATCTTCCACATCCTGATCATCACGCTGCAGGCGTTCATCTTCATGGTGCTGACCGTCGTCTACAGCGCGATGGCCACCGAGCACCATTAGACCGACAGCGCGCTCGCTCGCTTTACCGCTTTTTTCGCTACCGCAACCGCACGTCGACCGGAGACAATAAATGGAAAACCTCGCGTTAATCGCCCAGGTTCAGAGCTTCACCGCCATCGCCCTCGGCCTGATCATCGGCCTCGGCGCCATCGGCGCCTGCATCGGCATCGGCATCATGGGCTCGAAGTTCCTCGAGGCGGCCGCGCGCCAGCCGGAACTGATCCCCACGCTGCAGGGCCGCATGTTCCTGCTCGCCGGCCTGATCGACGCGGCGTTCCTGATCGGCGTCGCGCTCGCGATGTTCTTCGCGTTCGCGAACCCGCTGCTCGCCCGTTTCGGCTGATCGGCACTGACGCGAGGACGTCGCCATGGATATCAATGCGACGCTGCTCGGCCAGGCACTCGTCTTCGGGATCCTGATCTGGTTCACGGTCAAGTTCATCTGGCCGCCGCTGGTGAAGGCCATCGAAGACCGGCAGAAGAAGATCGCCGAAGGCCTGGCCGCGGCTGAACGCGGCCAGACAGAGCTGCAGAGCGCCCATGGCGAAGCCCAGGGCATCCTGCATGCGGCTCGTGAGCAGGCCAAGATCGATCGTCGACCAGGCGAGCAAGCGTTCGACGGAAATCGTCGACGAAGCGCGAGGCACTGCCGTCGCGGAAGGCCAGCGCCTCGTCGGCGACGCCAAGCAGGAAATCACGCTCGAACAGGCACGGGCCCGTGACGCGTTGCGCAAGGAAGTCGGCACGCTTGCCGTCGCCGGCGCCTCGCGCCTGCTCCAGCGCGAGATCGATCCGAAGGCTCATGCCGAACTGATCGAGCAGCTTGCGCGCGAAGTCGAAGGCGCCAAGGCTTGATCGAGTCGCGGCACCGCCAGGATCCGGGAGTAAACGACGCATGGCCGAGAGAGCCACGATTGCGAGACCTTACGCGCGGGCGGCATTTGCCCATTCGCGCGAGAATGCCAGTCTCGACGCATGGTCGGCGTGGCTCGGCACTGCGCGCGCGGTCGTGCAGAGCGACGAATACCAGTCGCTCGCCAGCAGCCCGGGCATCCGCAAGGCACAGCTGGTCGAGTTGATCGCCGGGGTCTGTCGGCGAGGCGCTCGATGCGCATGGCCGTGCGTTTCTCGACCTGCTCGCTGAAAACGGTCGCGTCGATTTCCTGCCGGAGATTGCCGGGCACTTCGAAGAGCTGAAAGCGCAGGACCAGAACGTGGCGGACGTCCAGATCGTCTCCGCGGTGGCGCTGAGCGAAGCGCAGCAGCAGCGCCTCGCCGGCGCACTGCGAACGCGCCTGAGCCGCGATGTGCGGTTGCATTGTTCTGTCGATCCCTCGTTGATCGGCGGCGCGGTCGTGCGCTCCGGCGACCTGCTGATCGACGGCTCGCTCGCGACCAAGCTCGAACGGCTCGGCACCGAACTGACGACTGGCTGACACGAAAGAATATTCACCGGCCGGAGCGTCGCGCTGGAGCGACGCAGGCCTGCAGAGGATTGCCCACATGTCCATCAAAGCTTCTGAGATCAGCGAACTGATCAAGGCCCGCATCCAGAACTTCACGGCGGCGACCGAAGCGCGCAGTGTCGGCAGCGTCGTGTCGGTCACGGACGGCATCTGCCGCATCCACGGCCTGCAGGACGCGGTGCAGGGTGAAATGCTCGAATTCCCGAAGAACACCTACGGCCTGGCGCTCAACCTCGAGCGTGATTCGGTCGGCGCGGTGATCCTGGGCTCGTACGAGCACATCACGGAAGGCGACACGGTCAAGTGCACCGGCCGCATCCTCGAAGTGCCCGTCGGTCCCGCCCTGATCGGCCGCGTCGTCGACGCGCTCGGCCAGCCGATCGACGGCAAGGGCCCGGTCGACTCGAAAGAGTTCGACATCATCGAGAAGGTCGCGCCGGGCGTCATCGACCGCAAGTCCGTGAGCCAGCCGGTGCAGACCGGCCTCAAGTCCATCGACGCGATGGTGCCGGTCGGCCGCGGCCAGCGCGAACTGATCATCGGCGACCGCCAGACCGGCAAGACCGCCGTCGCGGTCGACACGATCATCAACCAGAAGGGCAAGGACCTCACCTGCATCTACGTCGCGATCGGCCAGAAGGCCTCGACCATCGCCAACGTCGTGCGCAAGCTCGAAGAAACCGGCGCGATGGCGTACACGATCGTCGTGGCGGCCACGCGCTTCCGAATCCGCGGCGATGCAGTACATCGCGCCGTACTCTGGCTGCACGATGGGCGAATACTTCCGCGACCGCGGCCAGGACGCGCTGATCATTTATGACGACCTGACCAAGCAGGCCTGGGCCTACCGCCAGGTCTCGTTGCTGCTGCGCCGCCCGCCGGGCCGCGAAGCGTATCCGGGCGACGTGTTCTACCTGCACTCACGCCTGCTCGAGCGCGCCGCGCGCGTCAACGAAGAGTACGTCGAGAAATTCACGAAAGGCGCGGTCAAGGGCAAGACCGGCTCGCTGACCGCGCTGCCGATCATCGAGACGCAGGCGGGCGACGTCTCCGCGTTCGTGCCGACCAACGTGATCTCGATTACCGACGGCCAGATCTTCCTCGAGACCGACCTCTTCAACGCCGGCATCCGCCCCGCCATCAACGCGGGCATCTCGGTGTCGCGCGTCGGTGGCGCGGCGCAGACCAAGGTCATCAAGAAGCTGGGCGGCGGCATCCGTCTCGCGCTCGCGCAATACCGCGAACTCGCGGCGTTCGCGCAGTTCGCCTCGGACCTCGACCAGGCGACCCTGAAGCAGCTCGACCGCGGCCGACTGGTGACCGAGCTCATGAAGCAGCCGCAGTACTCGCCGATCTCGGTCGCCGAGCAGGCCGTCACGCTGTACGCGGTGAGCAAGGGCTACTTCGACGACGTCGAAGTGAATCGTGCGCTCGCGTTCGAAGTCGCGATGCGCAGCTATGTGAAGTCCAAGTACAAGGACCTGTTCGACCGCATCGAGACGACGAAGGACCTTTCGGCCGACGACGAGAAACTGCTCGTCGCCGCGCTCGAGGACTTCAAGAAAAACGGCGCGTACTGAGCGGCACGGGAGCCCACCATGGCCGGTACCAAGGAAATCCGCCTCAAGATCAAGAGCGTGCAGAACACGCGCAAGATCACCAAGGCGATGGAAATGGTCGCTGCTTCGAAGATGAAGAAAGCGCAGGAGCGCATGCGGGCCGGGCGTCCGTACGCGCAGCGCATCCTCACGATCACCATGCACGCGGCGCGCGCCAACACGGAATACCGGCATCCGCTGCTGACGCGTCGCGCGCGAGGTGAAGCGCGTCGGCGTCGTCGTGATCACGACCGACAAGGGGCTGTGCGGCGGCCTGAACACGAACCTGCTGCGACTCGTGCTGAGCAGCCACAAGGAGTGGACTGCCCGAGGCATCGAGGCCGAGTACTGCACGATCGGCAGCAAGGGCTTCAGTTTCGTGAGCCGTATGGGCGGCAAGATCACCTCCCAGGTCGTCAACTATGGCGACCGTCCGGCGCTCGAGCGCCTGATCGGCCCGGTGAAGATGCTGATCGACGGTTACCTCGAAGGGCGCCTCGACGAAGTGCACATCTTCTCGAACCGCTTCATCAACACGATGAAGCAGGAGCCGATGCACGCCACGATGATTCCCGATCCCGCAGGAATGGCAGGCTGCCGGACGGCAACCTGGTCATCGCGACGAACACGTCGGCCTGAGCAACTGGGATTACCTGTACGAGCCGGATCCGCAGACGCGTGCTCGACCAGCTGCTGGTGCGCTACCTCGAGACGTTCGTCTACCAGGCCGCGGCCGACAACATCGCGTCCGAGCAGTCGGCGCGCATGGTCGCCATGAAGGCCGCCTCGGACAACGCGCTCACGCATCATCGACGAGCTGCAGCTCATCTACAACAAGAGCCGGCAGGCTGCGATCACCAAGGAACTCTCGGAGATCGTCGGCGGCGCGGCGGCGGTGTAGCGGCTCGACCGCACCCGGCAACAGATTCAGCACGACCAGCAAAGACTTATTCAGGACACGCACATGTCACAAACTCACGGCACCATCGTCCAGACCATCGGCGCGGTCATCGACATCGAATTCCCGCGCGACGCGATGCCGAAGATCTACGACGCGCTCATCCTCGAGGACACGGACAGCAAGCTCGTCGAGAAGGGCCTCACGTTCGAGGTCGAGCAGCAGCTCGGCGACGGCGTGGTGCGCACGATCGCCATGGGCTCGTGCCGACGGCCTGCAGCGCGGCATGAAAGTGCGCAGCACGGGCGCGGGCATCTCGGTGCCGGTCGGCGCCGGCGTGCTCGGTCGCGTCATGGACGTGCTGGGCCGCCCGATCGACGAGCGTGGCCCGATCCAGTCGGACGAGCGCCGCGCGATCCACCAGCCCGCGCCGAAGTTCGACGAGCTGGCACCGTCGGTCGAGCTGCTCGACACCGGCATCAAGGTCATGGACCTGATCTGCCCGTTCGCGAAGGGCGGCAAGATCGGCCTGTTCGGCGGCGCCGGCGTGGGCAAGACCGTCAACATGCTCGAGCTGATCAACAACATCGCGAAGGAGCACTCGGGCCTTTCGGTGTTCGCCGGCGTCGGCGAGCGCACGCGCGAAGGCAACGACTTCTATCACGAGATGTCGGAAGCGAAGGTCATCGTGCAGGAGGACCTGAGCCAGTCGAAGGTGGCGATGGTGTTCGGCCAGATGAACGAGCCGCCGGGCAACCGCCTGCGCGTCGCGCTCACGGGCCTCACCATGGCCGAGCGCTTCCGCGACGAAGGCCGCGACATCCTGTTCTTCGTCGACAACATCTACCGCTTCACGCTCGCCGGCACCGAAGTCTCGGCGCTGCTCGGCCGCATGCCGTCGGCCGTGGGTTACCAGCCGACGCTGGCCGAAGAAATGGGTCGCCTGCAGGAGCGCATCACGTCGACGAAGGTCGGTTCGATCACCTCGATCCAGGCCGTCTACGTGCCCGCGGACGACTTGACCGACCCGTCGCCGGCGACGACGTTCGGCCACCTGGACGCCACCGTCGTGCTCTCGCGCGACATCGCCTCGCTCGGCATTTACCCGGCCGTCGACCCGCTCGACTCGACCTCGCGCCAGGTCGACCCGAACGTGATCGGCGAAGAGCACTACAACGTGACCCGCGCGGTGCAGGCCGTGCTGCAGCGTTACAAGGAACTGCGCGACATCATCGCGATCCTCGGCATGGACGAACTGTCACCCGAAGACAAGCTGGCGGTGTCGCGTGCACGCAAGATCCAGCGCTTCCTGTCGCAGCCGTTCCACGTCGCGGAAGTCTTCACGGGCAGCCCCGGCAAGTTCGTGCACGCTCAAGGACACGATCCGCGGCTTCAAGGCGATCGTCGAAGGCGAGTACGACCACCTGCCGGAGCAGGCGTTCTACATGATCGGCGCGATCGAAGAGGCCGTCGAGAAGGCGAAGTCGCTGCAGTAAGTGCCGCCCTTCATCTTCCACGACACACGCAGGAACGCACATGGCAACGATGCGAATTGACGTCGTCAGCGCCGAAGAAGCCATCTACTCCGGCGAAGCGGAGTTCGTGGTGCTGCCGGGCATCGCTGGCGAGCTCGGCATCTACCCGCGCCACACCCCGCTGATCACGCAGATCAAGGCGGGCACGGTGCGTATCAAGGTGCCGGGCAGCGCCGAAGAAGTCCTGGTGTACGTGCAGGGCGGCTTCCTCGAAGTGCAGCCCGACCACGTCAACGTGCTCTCCGATACCGCGATCCGCGCGGCCGACCTCGACGAGGCCAAGGTGCTCGAGGCCAAGCGGGTGGCCGAGGAAGCGCTTGCGGGCGCGCACCGAGAAGCAGGACATCGCCAGCGTCGAAGCCGAGCTCTCGGCGCTCACGGCGCAGCTGCAGGCGATCCAGAAGCTGCGCAAGACTCGCCGCTGACTTCTGCCGCTTTTCCCGGGCGGGCTAGCGGTTGGGACTTTGACCAAAAAAAGAAGGGCCCTTGCGGGCCCTTCGTCGTTCAGCCCGGCATGAACGGGCGTTACTTGAGCTCGAGTTTCCGCATCAGATGGCTACCCATCAGCTTGCGAATCTTTTCGCGATCGGCCACGGCGGCGTTCGACTTGTCCATCGAGCCGAAGACCTTCTCCGTGCTCGGGATCCGTCTTCTCGTTCAACCCATCAAGGGCCGCCATGTTCTTGTATGTGGTGATCAGGTAGAGGTCCGGATCGTGTGGTCCCTGCGGCACCACGGTGTAGACCGACCAGTCAACGATGATCCCGGCTTTCTTCTGCTCATCCATCAATTGCTTGTAAGGGCCGGCGACATACTTCATGTACTCGTCGAACATGCCCGGTTCCGTGCGAATCGCCGACAACGTCGATGACGACGCCTTCCGTGTAGGGCCGGTCGGCCGCCACGGCCGCGGTCGCCAGCACGCCGAACGCACACATGCCGAGCAGCGCGCCGAGCGCGCGTGTCTTGATCTTCATCGTGAATCTCCCTTCCGTTGGTTTTCGCTGGTGCATGAAGCACCGAAGCAGGTTGCGGAGCCAGCGACTCCGTGCGCGCAATGTACGCCTTGGCCAGAACGGGGTCATGCCGCACTGCATTGCGTGCCCCGCAAGCGACCGATACCGAACAAATTGCTGCAGTGCGCCTTTCTGGCGCCAGCGACAAACTGCTATACGCAACGCCGGTGTCGCGGCTTCCGGCCCGGCACCGACGAACAATCCACAAAGGGGAACGACCAATGAAGACTTCACATGCCGGCGTAATGCTGGCCGCGGCTCTGATCCTGATCTCCGGTCCGGCCATCTCCGGTGACGACCCGAAAGTCGCTGCGGAGATCATGGCCTTGGCGCGTGCCCAGTGGGCCGCTGAGGCAGCCGGCAAGAGCGCCGCCGAGCAGTCGGCGGCCACGGCCGACGATTACACGGAGTTCAACCCGGACTTCCCGGCCCGTATCGAGGGCAAAACCTTCGCAATCGCCTCACCGAGGCCTTCAGCTCGGACGGCTCCAGGCCGCTCGTGGGAGAAATGGCGAATCCGAAAGTCAGGTCTACGGCGATACCGCGATCCTTTCGTACAACTTCGTCGGGCTCAACAAGGACAAGGACGGCAAGATCACGCCGAGCAGCGCGAAGTCGACGCGCGTGCTATATCGAAGATGAACGGCAAGTGGATGCTCGTGCATGCCAATTTCGCGCCCGTAGTGATGCCGTAACCCGGCAGCCCGCACAGCCGAGCCAAGGCCAGACGGGTCAGGACCGGCCGAAACGGCAAGACCGGCAGATACGTCGGGGTGCCCCTGCGAGCCTGAGCTTGCAGGGGCATTTTCACACGCGACTCGCGTCCCGGGCCGCTCCGAGGTGGAATCGAGGTCCGGTACAATGACGCGATACCGCCAAATACCGGACCGCTCAATGCCAATCTCGGTTGTGATCCTGGCCGCCGGCCAGGGCAAGCGCATGAAGTCCGACCTGCCGAAGGTGCTGCAGCCGCTCGCCGGCCGTCCGCTGCTGAAACACGTGGTCGACTCGGCTCGAGAGATCGACGCGGCCGACATCCACGTCGTCTATGGCCACGGCGGCGAACGCGTGCGTGAAACGCTGGCGAAGGAGAAGTTGGACTGGGTGCTGCAGGCGGAACAACTCGGCACAGGCCACGCGCTGCAGCAGGCCATGCCCGGCGTGCCAGACGATCATCTCGTGCTGGTGCTGTTCGGGGACGTGCCGCTGGTGCAGTCCGCCACGATGCAGCGTCTCGTCGAAGCGGCTGCGGGTGGCGAAGCGCTCGGCGTGCTGAGCGTGCGCATGAAGGATCCCACCGGCTACGGGCGCATCATCCGCGATCGCGCCGGCACGGTCGCCCGCATCGTCGAACACAAGGATGCGAACGCGAAGGAGCGCGCCGTCGACGAGGTGAACACCGGGTTGATGGCAGGCTCCGCGCGCCGGATACGTGAATGGCTCGGGCAGCTGCGCAATGACAATGCGCAGGGTGAGTATTACCTGACCGATATCGTCGTACTGGCCGCGAAGGCAGGGCTCAAGGTCAATGCGATCCTGGCCGAACGCGAGGACGAAGTGCTCGGCGTCAATGACAAGGTGCAACTTGCCGAGGTCGAAGCCGTGTACCGGCGCCGTCGCGCCGAGGAATTGATGCTGCAAGGCGTTACGCTGGCCGATCCGGCGCGTTTCGACGCACGGGGCCCGGTCACGGTGGGCCGCGACGTCTACATCGACGTGAACGTCGTGCTGGAAGGCCACGTACGGATCGGCGATCGCGTACGCATCGGGCCGAACACCGTGATTCGCGAGAGCGAAATCGGTGCCGACACGGAGATACAGGCCAACTGCATCCTCGATCGCGCGACGGTCGGCGAGCGCTGCATCGTCGGCCCGTTCGCGCGACTGCGTCCCGACGCGCTGCTGCGCGAAGAAGTGCACGTCGGCAACTTTGTCGAAGTGAAGAAATCCGAATTGAAGCGCGGCGCCAAGGCCAATCACCTGACGTACCTGGGCGATGCGACCGTGGGCGAGAAGGTCAACGTCGGCGCCGGCACCGTCACCTGCAATTACGACGGCGTGAACAAGTGGCGCACCGAGATCGGCGACGGTGCGTTCATCGGCTCCGGTTCGATGCTGGTCGCGCCGGTGAAAATCGGCGCAGGCGCGACGATCGGCGCCGGATCGACGATCACCAAGGACACGCCCGACGGCAAGCTCACGCTGGAACGCAGCAAACAATTGACGCTCGAGGGCTGGAAGCGACCCGTGAAGCAACCCAAGGACTGACTGGGTCGCTCCGAACCAGCCCGGCCGCAATGTCGTCAATCGAGATTGTGGTGTGACGCGCACGCCGCCGCTAGCACCTGTCGGCGGCATACAATCGACAGGCGCACGGGTCGACCGGGCTTTGATTGTACAGGCATTTTCGCTTAGGCCTTTGATTTACAAGCGTTTTCTGTTAGCCTCGCCGACCCGCGAGACAAGGAACGAACATGTGCGGAATTGTCGGTGCCGTCGCCCAGCGTGATGTCGTTCCCATCCTGATCGAGGGGCTGCGACGCCTCGAGTACCGCGGTTATGACTCGGCCGGTGTCGCGGTGTTGAACGGCACCGGGACGATCAAGCGGCTGCGCACGGTCGGCAAGGTGCGGATGCTGCAGGACGCCCTCGTCGAGGATCCGACGTACGGCCCCTTGGCATCGCGCATACCCGCTGGGCCACGCACGGCGTGCCGAGCGAGCGTAACGCGCATCCTCACATTTCGCGCGACGGCATCGCCCTCGTGCACAACGGCATCATCGAGAACCACGAAGAGCTGCGCGACGAACTGAAGACACTCGGTTACACCTTTACGTCCGAGACCGACACGGAAGTGATCGGACACCGCATTCACCATCACCTGAAGTCGACCCACGACCTCTACAAGGCCGTGCGTGCCACCGTGGCGGAACTCGAAGGCGCTTATGCGCTCGCCGTGATATCGCAGGAAGACCCCGATCGTATCGTGCTTGCGCGCCAGGGCTGCCCGGTCGTGATCGGCTTGGGTGACGAGGAAAACTTCGTGGCGTCCGACGTTGCGGCACTGCTGCCCGTCACGCGCCGGTTCATGTTCCTCGAGGAGGGTGACGTTGCGGAGATCCGCCGCACCAGCGTGCGCATCGTCGATCACGACGGTAACTCCGTGCAGCGAGCCATTCGCGAAAGCGAATTGTCGGCGGACGCGGCCGAGAAGGGCGATTACCCGCACTACATGCTCAAGGAAATCCACGAGCAACCGCGCGCCGTGGCACAGACGCTCGCCGAGCGCGTTGCCGGCGGCAAGCTGCTCGAAGCGGCATTCGGCCCGGCTGCGCAGGCCGTGTTCGCGAAGACCGAGGCCGTGCGCATCGTTGCCTGCGGCACGAGCTATCACGCGGCGGTGGTCGCGCATTACTTCATCGAGCAGATCTGCCGGCTGCCGTGCTGGGTCGAGATCGCGAGCGAGTATCGCTATCGCAACCCGGTCGTGCCGAAGAACACGTTGTTCGTGAGCGTCTCGCAGTCGGGCGAAACGGCCGACACGCTTGCGGCGCTGCGCATGGCGAAGCAGGGCGGTTATCTGTCGCAACTCGCGATCTGCAACGTACCTGAAAGTTCGCTGGTGCGCGAGTCGGAGCTCGTGATGCTGACGCGGGCCGGCCCTGAGATTGGCGTCGCTTCGACCAAGGCATTCACGACGCAGCTTGCGGCACTCGGCATGCTGGTCGTCGCGCTGGCGAAATTCCACAGCGCGGACGCGGAGCGTGAACGCGGCCTCGTGCAACGATTGATCGGCATCCCGTCATTGATCGAAGCGACGCTGAAGCTCGACCCGATCATCAAGGACCTCGCGAAGCGATTTGCCGACAAGCACCACGCGCTGTTCCTTGGCCGCGGCCCGATGCATCCAATCGCGATGGAAGGCGCGCTGAAGCTCAAGGAAATCTCGTACATCCACGCCGAGGCGTATCCGGCCGGTGAGTTGAAGCATGGCCCGCTCGCGCTCGTCGACGAAGACATGCCGGTCATCGCGATCGCGCCGAACAACGACCTGCTCGAGAAGCTGAAATCGAACCTGCAGGAAGTGCGCGCTCGCGGCGGCGAACTGTACGTGTTCGCGGATCCCGAGTCGGGCATGAAGTCGTCGGAAGGCGTGACGGTTATCGAGATGCCGCGCCACGTGAGTTACATCCAGGCGCCGGCCGTGTACACCGTGCCGCTGCAGTTGCTCGCGTATCACTGCGCGCTGTTGAAGGGCACGGACGTGGATCAGCCGAGGAACTTGGCGAAGAGCGTGACCGTGGAGTAGCACCGGTATGGAAAAAACTCAAAAAAGTGCGGAGTGACGGTGGCGTACAGATTCCGCTGAGACTCAGATGCGTTGCCAGACAGCAGCCAGCGGTTGAAACGCTCCGATGTGCGCTCTTATCACGCGCGTGAGCGGTCAGCCCACTCGTCGCGCTCGTCCTGCCCAGAATCGTTCGAAGCTGTGTCTTCATCACGGCTCCGACTTCGACGGAATCCTTGACGGACCGCAGGCTCTTCAGTCCGTGGAGGACTATCGCGTTGCTGGTCGAACTGATGCGGCGCGGATGGACGGATGCCGACGTGGCGAAGGTCGCCGGCGAGAACATGTGCGCGTGATGGAAACGGCGGAGCAAGTTGGGGTCAGGCTTCGGGCCGCACCGGGCGGGCCCGAAGACCGGGGAAAGAGCTCCGCCCCGCTAATCGAAACTCCAAGGTCGACCACGGGGGGTGCGTCAACCCATCCCGGAGCGTTGTGCCCACGGCAGCAGTACCCCGGATTGTCACCACGAATAAGAATACTTCCCACTCGCATTGACAATGCGAATGATTCGCATCAGCATTTGCTCGCGCAGAAACATTGGGGACCAAGACAATGCCGAAGCTGGCGAATGTGATGCCCACGTACCTGGCAATGACCAGCGTTGGCTTTATTTCGTCGAGCCCTGTGCTCGGCGCGGAAGCGGTCGCCACGCGGCGCCATCCAGACCCTTGCGCAGGACTGCGGCCAGGCGAACCCCGCGATCATCCAGTTGACTGGCGTCTATCACAATCTGCTGCGGCGCTGGGCCGATGCCTGAAGCCTCAAGACATCGTTGAAGTACAGGCTCCGCGCAACCTGGTTCCAGGTGCACAAGTGGCTCGGCCTGCTGCTCGCGATCCTCGTCGTCCCGATCGCTGTAAGCGGCGCGGCGCTGGTCTGGCACGACGCACTCGACAGACTGGTGAATCCGGCGCGATACGCGTTGAGCGCGGTGCCCGATGGCGAGCCGGCTACGCTCGAGTTTTCTCGTTACGCTGCGGCGGCCGCGACGGTGCTCGCCCCGGGCGAGCGAATCAGCAGCATCCGGCTCGCAGAGCACGCTGGGCCGGTCGTCGTCACCGCCGCGCGGCCAACCGGCCCGGTGGCGGGTGCGCGGCCCGTTCGTACGCTGGTCTGGCTCGATCCGGCGACTGCTGCGGTGCTCGAACAATCCGACAGCGCGTCGGGGCTCGTGCGCACGTTGCACGTACTGCACGGCAGCCTGCTCGTGCCGGGCGTCGGCCGGCAGATCGTCGGCTGGGTCGGCGTCGCGCTCCTGGTCTCGTCGGTCAGCGGCCTGTGGCTGTGGTGGCCGGTCACGGGCCGCTGGTTGCGCGGCCTGCGCTGGCGCCGGCACCGCCATTTCGACGCGAACCTGCATCACCTGATCGGCTTCTGGGTCATGGTGCCGCTCGCCGTGCTGTCACTGACCGGAGTCTGGATTTCGTTTCCGCAGGTGTTCGCGCGGCTGAGCCCCGCAGAAGTGACAGCGCGGCCCGTGGGCAACCCCGCCGCGCGGTTCCGCGCGCAACCGCTCGCGACGCCGGTGCAGGAAATCGATGCGGTCGTCGAGCGAGTGGTCGCTCAGATCGACGGGCGACCGTACGTAATCACGTGGCCTACCGATCAGCGGAGCGAGTGGACTGTTTCGCTGCAGCAGGATGCCGGAGCGGCCGTCGATGTGTCGGTGAACGATGCGACCGGTCAGCTGCGTCGCCAGACGCCGGGCGGCGGAGGCATCGCGCGGACGATGCGCGAACTGCACGACGGCAGCGGTTACGGGGTCGCCTGGCAGACGGTCATCTTTGCTGCCGGACTGCTGCCGGCCGCGCTCGCGGTGACTGGATTCATCATGTGGTGGCGGGTGCGGAGCCTGCGCCAGCGCGTCGTTGCGCCCCAGTGACGTTGCTCTCAGCGGTCCCAAGCCAGGTCAGTGCGCGCGCCTCAAGCCGGCTGCGCGATCCGCAGAATTCGCTGCGTTGCCGCTCCATCGGCGACCGGTCGTCCAACACGCGCGCACAGGGCCACAGCCTCCCTGGTCAGTTCCTCGTTGGTCGGGAAGCGCGACGGATCGTAGAACTCCTCGAGACCCACGTGCAGATGGCCACCGCGCTCGACTGCTAGTCGTGCCATCGGCGTCGCGAACAGGTCGCCACCCCAGACTGCGACCGACCAAGGCAATCCCGTGCCTTCGAGCATCTCCATGTAGGCCTCGAGCGCACGGATTGTCGGCGGCAAGCCGAAGGACACGCCGCGGCCCGTCGCAAACAGGCCCCAGTCGCCACCAAAGTAGAGCTTGACGAACGCGCCGGTCGGCAATCGGCCCGCATGGTGATACGCAAGGACCGTGCGCAGGAACCCCGGCTCGTAGATCGCGAGCGACGGTGCAATGACGTTTCGTTCGCAAAATGCGAAAGCGCTGCGAACCGCGTCGTAGTCGTTCACGTAGGCCCGGCCGACTGGCAGGCCCTCGTGATCCGGTTTACCGAGATTCGTAGATCCGGGGTCGACACTCGCCATGCGCAATCCTGCCTCGCGGGCGAGGATTTCCACGTGGTCCATGTTCGGTGGCCCGAGGTTCACACCGCCCGCGATCGTCGGGTACCAGAGCGTGCCGGGTCGCTGCGACATGACGACTCGCCACACTTTCAGGTAATCGTCGGCCGCAGCCCTGCCGGTTACACGGTGATCGCTGTTGTGCGCGTGGATGAGGGCCGCGCCCGCATCGAGGCAGCGAAGGACGTCGGCGACGATCTCTTCCGGAGTGATGGGCACGTGCGGGTTGCGTGCTTTCGTCGCGGTGCCGTTCACGGCCGCTTCGATGATGACGGGCGATTCGGTCGGCTGTGGCATGAAGACCCCAGAAAGCATTGTCGCTTACTACTATGACACCTCACCCAGTCTCGACGCGCACGGTGCCAAGAGCGTACCGGGCGCTCGGTCGGACGCAGGAATCCGACGCGGCGTTTACCGAACTGCCGAAGAAATAACCTGGAGACCAACCATTCGTCCTGGCCAGCGTACTGGCAACTCGCGGCGACATCGACGGCATGCTGCGGATTTGCAACAACCGCCGCCGCCGAGGCGGTCAGGACGGTCCGCAGCATTTGCTTGACCGGCCGCAGCCGCTGATGCGTAATCGGGCTACAGGCAGCCCGATTACCGGGCCGCAACGGGGTACTTCGTCATGCAGCGTAACTCGAATCAGCATCCGGGCGGCGGTCATTGCGGCGCTCGTCGGCCTCACCGACAACCATGTTGCTACGGCGCAACAATCGCCTGGCACGCCGGCGTCCAGGTGATCTCGAGCAGATCATCGTCACGGGCACGCGCGTCGAGAATCGCTCGGTGCTGGAGACCGCCGTACCGGTTGATGTCGTCACCAGCGCGGCGCTCGAGAACGTCGGCGTCGCCGAGTTGAGCCAGGCCTTGTCGATCGCATTGCCGTCGTACAACTTTCCGCGGCCCGGCCTCGCCGACGGCACCGATACGATCCGTCCCGCCACCTTGCGCGGCCTGGCACCGGACCAGACGCTGGTGCTGCTGAACTCCAAGCGGCGCCACGCGGCCTCGCTGGTCAACGTGAACGGCACGATCGGGCGTGGTGCAGCGGCGGTGGATTTGAACACCATCCCCAACGCCGCCGTGCAGATCCATCGAAGTGCTGCGCGACGGCGCGTCGGCGCAGTACGGCTCGGATGCGATCGCGGGCGTCATCAACGTGCGCTTGCGCGACGACACCGACGGCGGCGACGTCACGCTCACGTATGGCCAGCGCGAGTCGAGCTATGAAACGCCCACCGGCCCGTTGCCGACTGGAGCGACCTGGTCCGCACCCTCCAGTATCGAGCGTGACGTCTCCGACGGCGAGACGCTGACCGTCTCGGCCTGGAAGGGCCTGGGCTTTGGCGATTCCGGCTTCGTGACGCTCGCCGGCGAGTACAAAGAGCAGGACCGGACGGAACGCGGCGGCTATGACTTCCGCCAGCAGTACCCGCTGGTCGGAACGGCATTCGACCCGCGCGAGCAGGACTTCGACCGCTTCAATGCCTGGTACGGCGAGCCCGAGCTCGACCAGCTCACCTTTTTCGCGAATGCGGGATCGGACCTGGGCAATGGCGCACAGCCTCTATGGCTGGGCGAGCTACCAGAATCGCGAAGCGCGTTCGGCGGGCTTTTTCCGTCGCGCGCTCGATGACCGCAACGTCATCGAGATCTACCCGGACGGGTTCCTGCCGATCATCGCCCCGGAGGTCGATGACTACAGTGCCGCTGGCGGCGTCACCTGGAAGCTCGGCGAGTGGGATATGGACACGTCGCTCGTCTACGGCAGGAACGAGATGGACTTCACCATCGAGAACACGCTCAACCGCTCGCTGGGCACGGCAAGCGGCACGGAGTTCGACGCCGGCGGCTTCGCCTATGACCAGCTCGTGTTCAACTTCTCCGGCGTGCGCCAGGTGGAGATGGGCGCGCTGGCCTCGCCGCTCAACGTCGCGGCCGGCATCGAAGCGCGCAACGAAAGCTACGAGATCTCCGCAGGCGAACCTGACTCGTACCGCAACGGCGGCGTGCTGCTGGCGAACGGCACCCCGACGCAGTCGGGCTCCCAGGTTTTCCCTGGCTTCCGTCCAACCGAACGAAGTGGACGAGGATCGCACCGCGATCGGCGTCTACATCGACCTCGAAGCCAACATCACGGACAAACTGCTCGGCTCTGCAGCCGTGCGCTATGAGGACTATTCGGACTTCGGCGACAACGTTTCCGGCAAGCTTGCGGCGCGCTATGACTTCACCGAGTCGTTCGCACTGCGCGGCTCGCTGCAAAACGGATTCCGCGCGCCCTCGCTGCAGCAGCAGTACTTCGCCACGACCTCGACGAACTTCATCAACGGCGTGCCGTTCGACATCACGACCTTCCCGGTCAGCGATCCCGTCGCACAGGCACTCGGCGCGCAGCCGCTGGATGCCGAGAAATCCATCAACTTCTCGCTCGGCGCCGTGTTCCGCTTCGAGGCGCTCAGCATCACGATCGACGCCTATCGCATCGATATCGACGACCGCATCGTGCTGTCCGAGAACCTCACGCAGACCAACGTGCGCGACTATCTGCAGGGGCTCGGTTTCATCGGTGTAGGCGGTGGCCGCTTCTTCATCAATGGCGTGGACACGGAAACGACCGGCGTCGACGTGGTCGTCAACTGGCCGCTGGGAAACCGATACGGCGGGCCGTTTCGATTTCACGCTCGCCGGCAACTACACCACGACGGACGTGACGAAGGTGCCGCAGACGCAGGAACTGGCGGCGCTGAGCCCGCCGCCGCCGTTGTTCGATCGGATCAACGTGCTGACGCTCGAGGAAGGTACGCCGGAGGAGAAGCTCGCCGCGATCGTCAATTGGTCGGGTGACCGGTTCGGCGCGACGCTGCGCGCGACATACTACGGCGAGGCGCTCGATCCGGGCACCACCGATGCGCTGGACTTTACGCTGGGTTCGCAAACGCTGGTCGATCTGGAAGGCCGCTTCGATGTGACGGACAACATCAGGATCTCGCTCGGCGCGGAAAACATCCTGGACGAGTACCCGGACGCATTCGAGCCGAATCGCAACACGACTGGTAACACGTCGTTCTCGAACTACTCACCGTTCGGCCGGTCGGGCAGGTTC